>NZ_ATWL01000004.1 GCF_000421225.1 Ruania albidiflava DSM 18029
CCGGCTCAACAACCTCAGTCACCGCCTCAGTGGTCTCCGCCACCGGCTCAACAACCTCGGAGAGACCATCGGTCGCATCGGTAACAACGTCCGCCACCACGGAGGTCGGTTGTTGGTCAGACTGATCTGTCTCGTCAACGGCGCTAGAACCCTCATTGGAGGGTGCAACAACGCTCGTGGTCTGCTCAACAACATCCCCCGCATCGTCGAGCAAGCCGCCGACTAGAGAATCGTCGGCCGAAGCCATCGAACTGAATGCTGCCCCGAGGATCGCTGCACCAGCGACGGTCAGCGTGCTACGCAACGCCCACCGCAGCGGACGGCGTGCACCGTCCGCCTGGTGCCGATCAACTCTGCGACGCATTCCGGGATCCCCCACCCTTCCTGACAGGCTTCATGTTACCCGCATCACATGCCATTGCAAGCCCCGCGATGATTTCGTCGGCGCGCACCTCTCCACGCGAGGACCATGGGCCCGCCACGACGCGCGGTGCCTCGGTTCGTCAGGCCTGCGCCTACAGCTCCACTCGACAGGCCGGTCGATGGGCCGGAACTGCTGACTTTCAAGACAAATCGGTTGTCTCTGACGCGGCGTCACCTTCTATCGTCGCGGCATGACGATCGACGTGTTGAACACCGACCAGGGAATGCGCGATGTGCTGGAGGCGGCAGAGGAGGACCGCGCTGAGCGAGTGCGCCAGATGCTCGCTCCAGCAGCTGGCATGTTCCAGTTCTTCCCAGGCGAGCTGGACCTGGCGGTCATGCACCGGCAGAGCCTGGGCTTCCCGATCGATCGTGAACTCGAGCAGTCTCGAAGCGCCCTGGAGGCGCTCGAGCGTGCTTCCGCGTGGGAGCGAGTACGGACCGCATTGACCGATGCTGTGTCGGCTCAGCTGGCAGTGACCCCGACGATCACCGTTCCCGACCTCACAGTGTTGCTGGTCCTTGGTGACCCGACAGACTCCTACTTCATGGACGAGGCAAGGGGACTGTCCGGCAATGGGTCGATGACTGGTTATCTGATGCTCACCCTGTGGCCCACCGCGGAGAACCTGGACCGCCTCGAGGCTGCGGCAGTGCACGAGCTGCATCACAACCTCAGATATGCACCGGGCGGTGTCATCTGGGATCCCGCCACTGTGAACGTGGGTGAGCACGTCGTCTCTGAAGGCCTCGCTGATGCGTTCGCCAGGTCGTTGTACGGCAACGACCTCGGCTATAGCCCGATAGGGGTCGGTCACCTGAACGATGAGGCAGTGTTCGCGAAGGTGGTTTCCGGACTCGGCGTGACCGGGATGGAGAACTTTGGCGCATGGGTGCTCGGAGATGCGGCTGCCGAACGCTTCGGTGCTGCCAAGGTGGGGCTCCCGACCGGGGCGGGATACGCCGTCGGCAATCGCCTGGTGGACGCCTACCTGGCTGCGACCGGCAAGGATGTCACGGAAGTCCTGCACGTTCCGAGCAAGGAGATCATCGCAGTGGCGCTTGCGCACCACTGAACGCTCATTCCCCCACGTCTACCGCACTGTCGCCATCACCGTCGTTCTCAGTCATGTCTGCTCGATCGCGGAGCACACCGGGATCCTTCGGTACAAGTACCCCAAGGATGCGGTTGAGGTCCTGGACGCTGGCAAACTCAATCGTGACGTGTCCTTTGCGCTGTCCGAGGTTTACCTTGACTTTGGTGTCCAGGTTGTCGGACAACCGAGCCGCGAGATCGTTCAGCGCCGCAGAGTGTGCCCCCGCTCGCGGTCGACGACGCAGCTCGGGCTGCATCGGGTCGTCGCCGAGCGTGACGATCTCCTCGGTGGCGCGAACACTCAGCCCTTCGGCGACAATCCGTTGAGCGAGTCGTTCCATCGCCGCGCCGTCAGTGAGACCGAGGAGCGCGCGGGCGTGGCCGGCGCTGAGCACGCCCGCGGCGACCCGGCGTTGGACCAGCGGGGGTAGCTTCAGCAGCCTCAGCGTGTTGCTGATCTGCGGACGAGAGCGGGCGATACGCACCGCCAGCTCATCGTGGGTGCAGCCAAAATCTTCCAGAAGTTGAGCGTAGGCGGCAGCCTCTTCAAGCGGGTTCAGCTGTGCGCGATGCAGGTTCTCCAGGAGTGCGTCGCGGAGCATGTCCTGCTCGGAGGTGCTGCGGATGATCGCTGGGACAGTGGTGTTGCCGGCAATCCGGGAGGCCCGCCAGCGACGCTCACCCATGATCAGCTCATAAGTGGCTTCTCCGTCGCTGTCGGTCCCGGAGGGACGAACCACGATCGGCTGCAGCACGCCCACCTCACGGATGGAACTAGCCAGTTCGTTCAGCTCATCGTCGTCGAACACCTGCCGGGGCTGCTTCGCGTTCGGATGCACCGCTGCCACCGAAATCTCAGCGAACGTGGCACCCGGCACGGGACGGAGGTCGCCATCGGGCTCCGCGGGAGAGGGGATGACGACGTCTTCCGCTGACCCGGTCTCCCGCGGATCCGCTTTCGAACTTCTTGGTGCCTGGCTGGTGTCGGGTGTGGTGGGGCTCGGAGGCGCCGGCTGGATGGCTGTCGTGGCGCTGGGCTCGCCGTTATCGTTAGTCGCCCCTTCCAGCTCGGCAAGGAGTGCTTCACTGGCACTAGTCGAGGCACTACTCTGCGGGGTCCGATCAGTCTCTACATCGTCGGCAGGGGAGGGAGCAGAGCGGATCACCACCTCGTCGACGGCTTCAAGGGGGCTATCGGCCGTCGGGCTGCTGACGGAACCCGAGGGCGCTGATGCACCACTCCCCGGGTCACCTGGCGTACCCGTTCGCTCCCGATCCTGAAAAAAGACGTCGACCGGCCGTTGACTGCCCGTCCCCGTCGGTCCCGACGGGATGAGGGCACCCAAGCCACGACCAAGTGCCCGACGGCGCTCGCTCACTGTTCTGCTCCTTCGTTGACGCTGTCGGCGAGCGGGCCGGCCACGTCGCCGCCGCTCCTCGCCGAGGCAGGGCTGGTGCCGGCATCTGTATCCGGCGGGGGTTCAATTCCGCGGCGTGCGATCTCACGCGCCGCTTCCATATACGCGAGCGCGCCCGTCGAACCGGCGTCATAGGTCAGGACGGTCTGCCCATAGGACGGTGCCTCCGAGATGCGGACGGAGCGCGGGACGGCGGTGCGTAGCGTCTGGTCGGGGAAGTGTTCACGAACTTCCTCCGCCACCTGTTGCGCGAGGTTTGTGCGACCGTCGAACATTGTCAGCATGATCGTGGAAACGTGCAGAGCCGGGTTCAGGTGGGCGCGAATCAGGTTGATGCTGTTCAACAGCTGACTCAGGCCCTCCAGTGCGTAGTACTCGCACTGAATCGGGATGAGGACCTCACGAGCAGTGACAAAGGCATTGACTGTCAGTAGGCCCAGGCTCGGTGGGCAGTCCACGAAGACGTAGTCGATGCGTGGGTCGCCCCGGCGGGAACGTCCCCGGAGGTAGGCAGCCAAGGCATTGCGGAGCCGATTCTCGCGCGCCACCAGCGAGACCAGCTCGATCTCGGCCCCCGAGAGTTCGATCGTCGCCGGTGCACAGTAGAGGCCGGGGATGACGTCCGACTCCTGAATGACATCTTCCAACGGGACGTCGTTGATGAGCACGTCGTAGGTCGACGGCACACCGCTATGGTGCTCGATCCCGAGAGCCGTCGAGGCGTTTCCTTGAGGATCGTTATCAATAACGAGGACACGGAGCCCCGACTTGGCGAGAGCTGCTGCAAGATTCACAGCCGTCGTAGTTTTGCCGACACCCCCTTTTTGGTTTGCCACCGTGAAGACACGAGTCTGCAGTGGTGGCGGAAACTTGCTGCCGGAGAGCTCGATACGGCGGCGCGTGTCCTGGGCGAGCTGGGCCGCAAGAGGGGTGGTCTCGTCCATGATCGGGATGGCTTCCATCAGAGCCAGCCGTCGCTCTTGCTCCGGGGAGAGGGGCGTCGTCACGTCCGCAATCGAGGCCGGGCCCGCCGCGCCGTCATCCTGGTCCACGTATCATCCCTTCACCGCCAACAACCCAAGAGTAGACGGCCTAGCGCATCATCACGAACACTTCGCTCGTACCGTGGACATGGACGCCTACGACGCCGCGCTGTGGATAACCTGTGGGTTGCGTGTGCACAAGTCGCCGTCATGTGTATAAACCCGGGTAGCCTGTGGATAACCTGCGGACCCTCCCTGACTGGTTGAACCGTGACTGCGCCTGAAACCGCATGAAGTCGCGGCTATTCATTGCTTTTCGACACCGTCCGCATCGGTCAACTCGCAGCAGGTCTTGTCCACATCTTGGAGCGATCATGTGGATAACCGCATCTTCAGGGCTTCTTCGCGGAGGCGGTTTCACGTGAACCGCGCGTTATCCACAGAGCGCACATGCACCCGAGCTCACGCTGGTAGCGCGGTCGGCTTCACCAACATCTGAGTACAGCTGAGCCGGATGCCTGGTGACTCGAATGGCACCTCACGCTCTTGGAGCCCTGACTGTCGCGCCCGTTCCACGTGAAACGGGCCCGTCGCGAGAGCCCGACCGTTCGGCTCGACGCCTGCACAGGCCGGCGTCCAATAGCCGATCGGGCCGAGTAGGCCACAGCTGCGTTCTCTCTGTCTGTTACGCACAGCCGCCACCTCAGAGCGTTTCCGCATCCATCGTGCGGTGAGCTGTCAGAAGACTCGGCCGTTTCACGTGAAACGGCCGAGTCGGCGCTCTGGCACAGAGACGTACTCCGGTTATCCTCATCGGTGCCGACACCTGCTGCAATACCGTCCCGCCTACAGATTCTCAGGACTCCACTACACCATATGGCGCACAGAACGAATTGACGCCGCCTGCCCTCGCGCGCTCCAACCCGCATCTGCTAGACCAGAAAGAGCACACGGGGGAGCAGCCATGTGCACGTGTGCACGTTCGGTCTCCCGAAGCGGGAGCACCGCTGACCCAGCCCGTCCATTCGCACTGCGGACCGAGAGCACAGCGGTCCGTGCACAGTGCACTCGGTTTCACGTGGAACAGTGCGAAACTCTCGCTCAGCGGCGTCCTTCAAACCCCGAACCACTCATCCATGGAGCCGCACCGATGGAGCCCCGTGATGCCACCATCTTCAGTTAGTGCCGTCTGAACTCTCGGCGGTGCTATCGTCCGTTCCTACAAGCTGGCGGTTCCACGTGAAACGGGCTCGGGCAGTCTGCTCCTGACTGCTCGACCGCGAAGGTTGAACTCAAGTCCCAGTCGCACATCCATCTCATCTCAGCAGAACGATGCGGCAACCCGCGTGTCCGTCCGCCCTCCTCTTGTGGCCCGATCGACAGTCTCACAGATTCGTTCCACGCGAAACGGAACCGATCATGCAAGTGGCGTGTACTCTTGCCTCGCCCACCGGGCGCCTCGAGCCCACACCGCCCCAGGGCTGTCGATGACAACCAGAGACACTCCAGCTGCGCTGTATCTGGGCCTGCTTCCTCGCAGACTGGATTCACGTGAAACAGCGGCTGCTTCTATCTCCTGAGGCACCGCAAGGATTGGGGTCCACCAGAGACGTGCGATAGTCATCACCCACTCGAGCGGGTACTCCCACCCGCCAGGACAGATACGCCCCGGAGCGGACTGACTGGACGCGGAAACGGGCAACTGTTTGACCGCATCGACGCAGCTGGCGTCATTCATCACGCGGCACCCGGAAGCACCGTTCCACGTGGAACGGGCCGGACACTCTTACGGTCACGACCTTGGGCCTATCGGTCGCCCATAGGCACCGACGTCTCTCACGCTCTGACACACTCAGGATGACCGACACATCAGCGACGATCGCATCGCCAGCGGTCGCGTATCAGGCGTCGTCACGAGTGGGCAGGCTGCGGGGCGACGGTCGACCTGGTTCCACGTGGAACAACCTCCGCACCGACGAACACTCGACACGATAGGTAGCGGCTCACAAGCTGTGCCGGAAAGAGAAATCCTCATCCACACCGGAACCAGACAGCGGGCTGCACCGACGTCCTGCCGACGGTGGACTTGTCCGCTCCGCCCAGCTCATCGCCATCACGCTCGAGCGCGATCGCTGAATCCCGGTCGCGGCCTCAACCAATCACCGATGCGCAGCGCAACGCACTGCGTCCACGCATCCTTGATTCACGTAACGAACCGGTACTCGGCACCTCGAACCACGTGCACGTCCGGCGGGAGCCATCGACGACCATTCCGACGCAGAAAACCGATCACGTCGCGACAATGATGGTGGTCGGCACGCTGCGTGGACTCGATCCGATGCTCGCACAGGGTGATACCGGATGCTTCACAAGAAATACCCATGCGGGACTGGCCGAGCGTACCTATCGGATCGGCTGGCGGACGTGACACCACCACAACGTCGTGGACTGAGCCGCCCAACCGATGAACCACAGGGACACGTTCGTTGCGGCCCGGCCACTCCTCAGACTGACCGGCGGACGGCGCGATACCCCGGAGGTGCGGACCTCCCGAACTCGATTCGAGCCACCGTTTCCTTCACGATCTCCGTTGCACGTGAAACGGTTATGCTGGCGTCAGCACGACTTCCTCACCCCTGAAAGATGTGCACCGACACCATCTGCCACGTCAGGAATGTGCCAACCATCATCAGCGTGAAGCCCGGAACCTACCAGCTCTCGCTACGCCGAGGCGGCTGGTTGAACCGAAGCATCACCAGCCGGAACTGCGACCGGAGCGAGATTCAACATCAGCGTGCTACGCAGCCTCGATAACGATCACGCAGATCGCGGTGCGGTATCCAGCACCGTTCCACGCGAAACCGGCACGACGTAATCGTACGTCTGTTCGAACCGATGAGGAGCTACTTCTTCCGCGCCTCAACCACCCGCGTGACATCGCCATCGCCGAGCATGTCCACCTCGTGGATCGTCACGTCGACTACACCGAGCTTGCGCAGCACCTTCGAGGCTTTCTCGACCTCCTCCGCCGCGCGCTGGCCCTTCTGCGCCAGCAGCCGCCCCCCGGCCCCGACCAGCGGAAGACACATCGGCGAGAGCTTGTCCAAAGCAGCCACCGCCCGTGCAGTGACCGCATCCACGGTGAGCCTGCCGTGCAGCTCCTCCGCCCGCACCTGGTGCACGGACACATTGTCCAGGTCGAGCTCGTCGACCACCTCGAGAAGCCAGTCCACCCGGCGCTGCATCGGCTCTACGAGATGCACATCGAGCTCCGGACGCATCAACGCGAGCACTACGCCCGGCAGCCCCGCTCCGGAGCCGACATCCGCGAGCGATCCTTCCTCTGGCAGGAACTGTGCCACTGCCGCCGAGTTCAGCACATGGCGCGACCAGAGCTTCGGCAGCTCTCGCGGTCCGATCAACCCTCGTAGCTCACCCTCTTGAGCAAGCAGTTCGGCGAAGTGTGCGGCGCCACCCCAGGCGAGGCCGAGGATTTCCCGACTCCGGTCGTCGTCCACGGCCACCGAATCCGGCGTGATCTCCTCCATCAACCCACCGTCTCAGCCAGCCGCACGGATCACCACATGCCGGTTCGGCTCTGCACCTTCGGACTCACTGACCAGGCCCGCTGCGGCTACTGCATCATGGACCACCTTGCGCTCGAACGGATTCATCGGCTCCAACGCGACGTCTGCTCCGTTCTCCTGCACCCGGACGATCGCGTCCTGCGCCAGGGCGGTGAGCTCAACGCGCCGATTCTTCCGATACCCGGCCACATCGAGCATCAGCCTGCTGCGATCACCAGTCTTCGCCTGAACAGCGAGTCGGGTCAGCTCCTGCAGCGCATCCAGCACCTCACCCTTGCGGCCCACCAGGGCACTGAGGGTCTCGTCGTCCTCATCGGTGACTACTGCAACGGCAGCCCGACCATGGTCGACGTCGATGTCGATGTCACCATCGAGATCGGCGATGTCCAACAGCTCCTCGAGATAGTCAGCAGCGACTTCGCCCTCCTCCTCGAGTCGAGCCCGTTCATCCGAACTATCGCTGCCCTCTGGCATGTGGCCCTCGGAGCTCACTGCTGCAGTCTCGTTCGTCATCGTGTCAGCCTCTCGTCTCATTCTCACAGCCGCGCTGGGCGGTGTGATGGACCGGCGGCGCCGGTGTCGTCATAGTTGCAGGCGCCCGGTCAGCCGGTCGCAGCCCCTTTTCCCTTGCGCTTGGAGCGTGGTGCATTCCGCTTCGGCTGGGTCCGCTGCCCACTGGCCGGCTTCGTACTCTCAGCCTCGGCCGACTCGTCTCCACCCTCGAGCACAGCGCCCTCGTCCTCCAGGGAGATACCGCGGCCCTTCTTCGCCTTGGCCTTCTTCGCCTTGCGTTCCAGGTACTTCTGCTCCGCCTCAGAACCCGGCGTGGGCGAGTTGCGGATGACGATGAACTGCTGCCCAAGGGTCCACAGGTTCGACGTGGTCCAGTAGATCAGCACACCCATCGGGAAGTTCACACCGATGAACAGGAAGATCAGCGGGAAGATGTACATCAACATCTTCTGCTGCCGGGCCATCGGGTTGTCCTGCGAGGCCGCTGGCATGTTCTTCATCGTCAGCTGGCGCTGGGTGAACAGCGTGGTCGCCGACATCAGCACGATCAGCGTGGCTGTCACCAGCCGCACGGCGAGCGCGTCATCGCCCATGAAGCTGGACGCCAGCGGGGCGCCGAAGATTGTCGAGGACTCAGCCTGTGCGGCCAGCGTCTGCGTCAGTGGCCCGATGCTGTCGCGACCGTGGTACGAACCACTGGCCACATCGGGCAACGAGTACAGCACCCGGTACAGGGCGAAGAACACCGGCATCTGCGCGATCAGCGGCAGGCAGGAGGCGAACGGGGAGGTACCAGCCTCCTTGTAGATCGCCATCATCTCCTGCTGCATCGCTTGGCGAGACGCAGGATCTGTCTTTCCCTTGTACTTCTTCTGCAGCTTCTGGATCTCTGGTTGCACCACCTGCATGCCGCGCGAGGCCTTGATCTGCCGCACGAACAGCGGGATCAGCAGGATCCGGATCACCACCACCAGCGCAACGATGGAGAGCACCCACGTCCAGCCACCAGCAGGGTCCATGCCGATGAACGTGAGCGCATCGTGCGCCTGCACCATGATCCAGGCCACGGCCACTTTCAGCGGCCACAGCACAGTGTCGAAGAAACCCATCTGCCGGCTTGGTCTCCTAAGGTCAGATCCGCTGGTGCGGACCCTGGTGGGAAAGTCTGTGATCGAGACTACGGTCTGCCCCATAGGCTAAGCGGTCCGCGTGCGACGGCGAACCATCTGCCTGGCATCGGTCGTCACCGTGCTCGCCGGTCGTCCCGGCACGTCGCCGCCAAGGCAGGTTGGTCTGGGCAGGAACCTCGTCCACGCCACCAGCGGACCACGGGTTGCAGCGCAGCACCCGCCACGCCGCGAGCCCTGTGCCCGTGAGCGGACCGTGCCGCCGTAACGCTTCCAAGCCATAGGCCGAACAGCTCGGGTAATACCGGCACCGCGGCGCCAGCCAAGGCGAGACGATCAGCTGGTAACCGCGCACCATCATGGTGAGCAGCCAGGTAACCGGATGACGAGAGCTGTGCCGCGCCGTCATCGTTGCACCCTCCCAGCATCCGGTGGGTCTCCGGCAGCCACGGGTACGGAGCGCCCCCTCCGCCGGTACTCCTTCTGCTGCGCCTTCCGCCAGCTGCGACGCAGGTCGCTGCGCAGCTCCGTAAAGCTAGCCCCGGCTGCCGCCGGCAGTGCTCGCACCACCAGTGCTGTGCCCTCGGGCAGCTCATCAAGGTCCTCAGCCATCACGGCACGCATCCGCCGCTTCACCAAGTTCCGCTGCACTGCCCCGCCCACGGCCCGGGACACAACAAAACCCACCCGGGTGACCGTGTCCCGGGTGGAGTGGTAGTGCACCACCAGCCGCGCAGTGCTGCTGCGGGCACCGGAAGAGATCGCCGCGCCGAACTCGTCGCCGTGGCGCATCCGATACTCCGCCGGCAGCACCGCCCTGAGCGTCTCAGGCAGTCAGAGCGCGACGGCCCTTGCGGCGCCGGGACGCAACGATGGCGCGGCCAGCGCGAGTGCGCATCCGCAGTCGGAAGCCATGCACCTTGGCTCGGCGCCGGTTGTTGGGCTGGAAGGTCCGCTTGCTCACGGTTCTGCTCCAAGACGTCGGGAAGTGTGCCGCCCCATCGTGTCGTGGAGCGCAAGACGTTACGGACACGGCGCACCAGCACGTGGGCACAGTCGTCCATATGACTGACCCACGATACGTGGTGGCTCGAAGCACGGTCAAACCGCGCAACCATGGGCTTGCTCACCATCGGCATCTGCCTGTGGACAACCCGCTGGCCGAGACCACCGATACACCGATACGCTCGCCTCTCCAGGTATGTGGTCCATCAGCCCGAGAACCGCAGCAGCTCAATGCTCGACGCCGTGGCACGCGGTTACACACAGACTGTGGATAGAGTTGTGGATCATCGCCTGGTCCAACCAGCTGCACCCGCGGCATGGACCTACCGGGTGCCCAACCATCACCATCAGTCGTCCTTCAGGCAGGGGGTCCAGTGTCAGAGTCGCCAGTCGATCCCACCGATCTCAACTATGCCTGGCAGCGCGCTTACGAGATCCTGAACAGCCGCGGGAACCTCGGTGGTGCTCAGGCCGGCTTCATCCGCCTGACCAAACCACTCGGCGTCATCGACGACACGATCCTGCTGGCCGTACCGAGCGAGTTCGCCAAGGACTACATCGAGACCCGGGCGCGGGAGTCGATCATCTCCGCGCTGTCCACCGCGCTCGACCGCACTGTGCGGATCGCAGTCACCGTGGATCCCTCGCTGGAGGACAAGGACGACCAACCCGAACGTGCCGAGACCGACCAGGTGCCACGAAGCTCAGGCCCTGCGACCCAGCACGGCGACCAGGCGCCCAGCAGCGGCGCCCAGCAGCGCACTGTCGAACCACCGGCACCGCCACGGGTGGACAACTACGCCACTGGCGTGGACCCGAACGCGCGGCTGAACCCGAACTACTCCTTCGACACGTTCGTGATCGGATCCTCGAACCGATTCGCACACGCGGCCGCGACCGCCGTCGCCGAAGCACCGGCGAAAGCGTACAACCCGCTGTTCATCTACGGACAGTCCGGGCTCGGCAAGACACACCTGCTGCATGCCATCGGCCACTACGCGAAGAGCCTCTACCCCGGAATCCGGGTGCGGTACGTGAACTCCGAGGAGTTCACCAACGACTTCATCAACTCCATCCGCGACGACAAGGCAGAGGCGTTCCAGCGCCGCTACCGCGAGGTCGACGTGCTGCTCATCGACGACATCCAGTTCCTGCAGGGCAAGGAACAGACGATGGAGGAGTTCTTCCACACCTTCAACACCCTGCACAACGACAACAAGCAGGTGGTCATCACCTCCGACTTGCCGCCCAAGCACCTGAACGGGTTCGAGGACCGGATGCGGTCCAGGTTCGAGTGGGGTCTGATCACCGACGTACAACCGCCGGACCTGGAGACGCGGATCGCCATCCTGCGGAAGAAGGCGGGCAGCGAGTCGCTGCAGGCACCCAGC
Source organism: Ruania albidiflava DSM 18029 (assembly GCF_000421225.1). Lineage (GTDB taxonomy): Bacteria > Actinomycetota > Actinomycetes > Actinomycetales > Beutenbergiaceae > Ruania > Ruania albidiflava. The sequence continues at coordinate 11,544 of NZ_ATWL01000004.1, forward strand.
GAGGTGCTGGAGTACATCGCCTCGAAGATCTCCTCGAACATCCGCGAGCTGGAGGGTGCCCTCATCCGGGTGACCGCGTTCGCGAACCTGAACCGGCAGTCGGTGGACCTGCCCCTGGCGGAGATGGTGCTCAAGGACCTGATCACCGACACCGACGGTGCCGAGATCACGCCGTCGATGATCATGGCGCAGACCTCCTCCTACTTCGGTGTGACGATCGAGGCGCTGTGCAGCGCAGACCGTTCCCGAGTGCTGGTCAACGCCCGCCAGATCGCCATGTACCTGTGCCGCGAGCTGACCGAGCTGTCCCTGCCGAAGATCGGACAGCTCTTCGGAGGCCGCGACCACACCACGGTGATGCACGCGAACAAGAAGATCCGCCAGCAGATGGCCGAACGGCGCTCCACCTTCAACCAGGTCACCGAGCTGACCAACCGGATCAAACAGCAACGCACCTGACAAACCACGCGAAATGCACAGTTGTGGACAACGCTGTGGACAGCCGTGGATAACTACCGCGCAGCACGTGGACAACATGGTCCTTCTCCGTGGACGCCGCTAGGGCCGGCAGATGACATTCACATCTTCCCCGTGGCGCTGTGCACGCTCGTCCCACCACCTGTCCACAACCGGCTGCCCACACTGACCTGCACAGATGCCGCTCGCCCACAGTCTCCACATCTCCTATGACGACCACGAGACCTTTAACGATCCGAGGATGTGAACAACCAACAGCTACCGGTCCGAGCCCTGAGCAACCCTGCTGATGAACACATCGACAGATCCAGCACCCATCACCCACCGCTGTCGTCTAACCTCGGAGGCAGACCTGTGTCCTGCTCCGCCGAGGAGACGTGGACAACCGCCCGCTGCTGACTCACTATGCTCAGTAGCCCCAAGTACGACGATCAGAAAGTAGGGCCCGCATCGTGAAGTTCAGGGTGGAGCGAGACGTACTGGCCGACGCCGTCACCTGGACTTCGCGCAGCCTGCCGACACGTCCACCGTCTCCCGTGCTCGCCGGGGTGCTGCTGACAGCGGACGCCGAGGGCAGCCTGGTGCTCTCCACCTTCGACTACGAGGTCTCGGCCCGGTCCACGGTGACCGCCGAGGTGGAAGAGGCCGGTTCGGTGCTCGTCTCCGGCCGCCTGCTGGCCGAGATCGCCCGAGCGTTGCCGAACAAGCCGGTCGAGGTGGCCGTCGAGGACAACCGGGTGATGGTCGTCTGCGGCGCCTCCCGGTTCACGCTGCTCACCATGCCGGTCGAGGAGTACCCGTCCCTACCAGATCTTCCGGAGGTCACCGGATCTATCGACGGCGACGGGTTCGCCCGCGCCATCGCCCAGGTGACGATCGCCGCCGGCCGGGACGAGACCTTGCCGCTGCTGACCGGTGTCAAGCTCGAGATCGAGGGCGACACGCTCACCATGCTGGCCACCGACCGCTACCGCCTGGCGATGCGAGAAGTGCACTGGAACCCCGCCAGCCCGGGGGTCTCCCGCACAGCGCTGGTGCGAGCACGCACCCTCTCTGATGTGGCGAAGAACCTTTCCAGCGCCGGGTCGGTGGAGCTCGCCCTGGCCGAGGGCGGGGACATCATCGGCTTCGAGGCAGGGGGCCGGCGCACGACCTCGCTGCTGCTGGAGGGGGACTACCCCCCGGTGCGGCGGCTGTTCCCGGAGCAGACGTCCACGCACACGGTCACGGCGACCTCCGACCTGGTCGAGGCCGCCAAGCGGGTGGCCCTGGTCGCCGAGCGGAACACCCCGATCAGGTTGTCGTTCACCGAGGGCCAGGTGGTGCTCGAAGCCGGTCAGGGAGACGACGCGCAGGCGTCGGAAGCACTGGAGTCCACCCTCGTGGGTGAGGACATCAGCACCGCGTTCAACCCGCAGTACCTGCTCGACGGGCTCAGCTCGCTGGACTCCGAGTTCGTCCGGCTGTCCTTCACCCACCCGTCAAAGCCGGCTGTGATGACCGGGCAGGACTCCATCGACGGTAGCGATCACGCCGAAGAGTTCCGCTACCTGCTGATGCCGATCCGCTTCGGAGCCTGAGAGCAGCACGTCAACGAAAGGATCGCGCAGATGCACATCGGACTCGTGGGACTGGGCCGCATGGGCGGCAACATGCGCGATCGCCTGCGGCTCAAGGGCCACGAGGTCACCGGATACGACCACAACCCCGAGGTCTCTGACGTCGCCTCGCTCGCCGAGATGGTCCAGGCACTGGACGGTGACCGGCGGGTGGTGTGGGTGATGGTCCCGGCCGGGGAGGTCACCGAGTCTGTGATCTCGGAGGTGGCCGGGCTGCTTGGTCCCGGTGACGTGATCATCGACGGCGGCAACTCCAAGTACGACGACGACCTGCGCCGGGCCGAGGAGCTCGGTCGGCGGGACCTGAGGTACGTGGATGCCGGTGTCTCCGGAGGAGTCTGGGGAGAGACGAACGGGTACGGGCTGATGGTCGGCGGCGATGACGCCACGATCGAGTACCTGATGCCTGTCTTCGATGCGCTGCGACCGGACGGCCCGCGCAACGAGGGTTTCGTGCACGCCGGTCCGGTGGGCGCTGGCCACTACGCGAAGATGGTGCACAACGGCATCGAGTACGGCGTGATGCAGGCCTACGCCGAGGGCTACGAGATCCTCGCGGCACGCGATGACCTGATCGGGGACGTCGGTGCGATCTTCGAAGCGTGGCAGCGCGGCACCGTGGTTCGTTCCTGGCTGCTGGAGCTGCTGGTCAAGGCACTCAACGAGGACCCCGACCTGGACGACATCCGCGGTTTCGTGGCCGACTCTGGTGAGGGACGCTGGACCGTGGAGGAAGCTGTGCAGCGGGCCGTGCCGGCGCCGGTGATCAGCGCTGCCCTGTTCGCCCGGTTCGACTCCCGGCAGGAGGACTCCCCGGCGATGAAGGCGGTGGCCGCACTGCGTCAGCAGTTCGGCGGCCACGCCACGAAACCCTCCGCTGAATGACGGCGGAACCCACCTGGTCGTCCTCGTGCACCTTCCGCATGCCTCGGCAGGGCCGGTGAGGGCTCGTGTACGTCTCTGACCTGGCGCTGACCGACTTCCGGTCCTACCCCGAGGTGCTGCTGGCGCTGGACCCCGGTGTGACCGCGTTCGTGGGGCCGAACGGACAGGGCAAGACGAACCTGGTGGAGTCCCTGGGCTACCTGGCTACCTTCTCCTCACACCGGGTCTCCGCGGACGCCGCGCTGGTCCGTGCTGGTGCGCAGCGGGCGATCATCCAGGCGAAAGTGGTGCGGGACGGTCGTAGCTCGCTGCTGGAGCTGGAGGTGGTGGCGGGCAAGGCGAACCGGGCCCGGTTCAACCGCAGCCCCTTGCCCAGGGCCCGAGACCTGGCCGGGCGGCTGCGCACGGTCCTGTTCGCCCCCGAGGACCTCAGCCTGGTCAAGGGGGATCCGGAGGGCCGGCGCCGGTTCCTGGACGAGCTGCTGGTGCTGCTCAGCCCCAAGCTCGCTGCGGTGCGCTCGGACTACGAACGGGTGATCCGGCAACGCAACGCGCTGCTGAAGTCCGCCGGTACCCAGCGTCGTTCGGGTACCAAGCTGGACCTGCGCACCCTGGACGTGTGGGACGACAAGGCGGCGGTCGCCGGTGCCCAGCTGGTGGCGGCCCGGGTGCAGCTGGTGAATGCGTTGCGCCCGCACCTGGCCCACGCCTACACGCAGGTCAGCTCCGGTCAGAGCGAGGCGCGGATGTTCTACCGTGCCAGCGTGGACCGGGCGATGGGCAGCACCGGACGCTCGGCGGCCGGCCGACCCGCTGAGCCCGGGCCCGAGGACCCTGAAGCGCTCACCGACGCCGGTGTGGTTGAGGCCCGGCTGCTGGAAGCGATGGCGCACCTGCGTGGCAAGGAGATCGAGCGCGGGGTGAGCATGGTGGGTCCGCACCGCGACGAGCTCGAGCTGTATCTGGACGACCTGCCCGCCAAGGGGTACGCCTCGCACGGAGAGTCCTGGTCGCTGGCGCTGGGGCTGCGGCTGGCCAGCTATGAGCTGCTCAAGGCTGATGACGACTGGCACGAGAGCTCAGAACCAGTGCTCATCCTCGATGACGTGTTCGCCGAGTTGGACACCCGCCGACGGGACCGGCTCGCCGAGCTGATCGCTCCCGCTGAGCAGGTGCTGATCACCGCAGCGGTGGCCGAGGACGTTCCCGAGGTGCTCGAAGGGGCACGGGTGGACGTGATGGGGTCGGTGGCCACCTGTGTCAGGTGACCAGGGCCTCCCGCCCACTGAGGAGCCGGCAGGTGGGGAGGGACGGCCGGCCGAGGAGGTCCGGTCCGGCCAACTGCCGGAGCAGGCCAGCACCACCGAGGACCTACCGGACCAGGAGGATCCGGACAGTGCGGCACGGGTCGCGCTGGCTCGTGCACGAGAAGCAGCCCGTGCCAAGGGGATGGCCACTACGCGACGCAAGCCCCGCCGTCGAGCCGGTGACGTGTACCTGCCCAGCGCACCGGAGTCCGCCCGGGACCCGGCTCCCCTCGGCGATGCCGTGCAGGCACTGGCCCGCCAGCTCGGCTGGAGACAACCGCTGTCCATCGGTGGTGTGGTCGGGCGCTGGCGGGAGGTGGTCGGCGACCAGATCGCCGACCACTGCGTGCCGGAGACCTTCGAGGACGGTGTGCTGGTGGTCCGCACCGACTCCACCGCCTGGGCCACCCAGATCCGTCTGCTCACCCCACAGCTGGACCGCCGGCTCGCCGAGGAGGTCGGTGAAGGGGTGGTCACCTCGATCAAGGTGCTCGGCCCTGGCGGCCCGTCATGGAGCCGCGGCACCAGGCGGGTGCAAGGCGGGCGCGGGCCACGGGACACCTACGGCTGAGCCGTTGTCCACATGCCACCACACCGTTGTGGACAACACTGTGGACAGACTCGGAATCTGCGCTGTTTCGGGGTAGAATCGACTACAGCGTCCGGGGGGCAGTGGCACCTGATCATGAGAACCCTGGGCCGGCACGTGTTCCCGCCGTCTCCACCCGGATCGGTGCCGAAGGCGTGCACCGACGACGATAGGAGCGCCAGAAGAACGTGGCTGACGAGACGACAGGGCCAGAGGCCGGATCCACACCTCCCGGGTCGACTGGCTATGACGCCGGCAACATCACCGTTCTCGAGGGGCTCGAAGCAGTTCGCAAGCGCCCCGGCATGTACATCGGCTCCACCGGTGAGCGGGGTCTGCACCACCTGGTCTACGAAGTGGTGGACAACTCCGTGGACGAGGCGCTGGCCGGCTACTGCGACCACATCGAGATCACGTTGCTCGCCGACGGCGGTGTGCGGGTGCGGGACAACGGGCGCGGTATCCCGGTGGCGATGCACCCCAGCGAGGGCCGACCCACGGTCGAGGTGGTGATGACCATCCTGCACGCCGGCGGAAAGTTCGGCGGTGGTGGTTACGCCGTCTCCGGTGGTCTGCACGGCGTGGGCGTGTCCGTGGTGAACGCCCTTTCCTCCCGGATGGTCACCGAGGTGTGCCGCGACGGCTACCGCTGGCGCCAGGAGTTCGGCGAGGGCGGCCATCCAGTCGGTGAGCTGCAGCAGCTGGGGGCCACCGAGGAGACCGGCACCATCCAGACGTTCTGGGCGGACGAGACGATCTTCGAGACTACCGAGTACGACTTCGAGACCCTGCGCTCTCGGATGCAGCAGTACGCGTTCCTGAACAAGTCGCTGCAGATCACCCTCACCGACGAGCGGCACAACGGTACTGCCGACGAGGTCGCCGGTGAGGAAGACGAGGAGGAGGACGAGGCCGGACGCACCCGCACCGTCAGCTACAAGTACGACGGCGGGCTGGTCGACTACGTCAACCACCTCAACTCCGCCAAGCGCATCGAGGCAGTCCACCCGGAAGTCATCGACTTCGAGTCCGAGGACACCGAGCGGAAGATCTCCCTGGAGATCGCGATGCAGTGGACCGCTGCTTACACCGAGAGCGTGCACACCTACGCGAACACCATCAACACCTCCGAGGGGGGGACGCACGAGGAAGGCTTCCGGGCGGCACTGACCACGCTGATCAACCGGTACGCGCGGGAGAACAAGCTCCTCAAGGAGAAGGACGAGAACCTCACCGGGGACGACGTGCGCGAGGGGCTCACCGCCGTCATCTCCATCAAGCTCGGCGAGCCACAGTTCGAGGGGCAGACCAAGACCAAGCTGGGCAACACCGAAGCGCGCACGTTCACCCAGAAGGTGGTCTTCGACCAGCTCGGTGCCTGGCTGGAGTCGCACCCGAACGAAGCCCGGGACATCATCCGCAAGTCCGTGCAGGCTGCTGCGGCACGGTTGGCGGCGCGCAAGGCCCGCGAAGCGACCCGGCGCAAGGGGTTGCTCGAGGGTGGTGGTCTGCCCGGCAAGCTGAAGGACTGCTCGAGTCGAGACGCCTCGATCTGCGAGGTGTTCATCGTCGAGGGTGACTCCGCCGGCGGCTCGGCGGTGCAGGGTCGTAATCCGGAGACCCAGGCGATCCTGCCGATCCGCGGGAAGATCCTGAACGTGGAGAAGGCCCGTGTGGACAAGGCGATGGCCAACCAGGAGGTGCAGGCGCTGATCACTGCGTTCGGCACCGGGTTCGGTGAGGACTTCGACATCACGAAGCTGCGGTACCACAAGATCGTGCTGATGGCCGATGCGGACGTGGACGGCCAGCACATCTGCACCCTGCTGCTGACCTTGTTGTTCCGGTACATGCGTCCGCTGATCGAGAACGGGCACGTGTACCTGGCGCAGCCGCCGCTGTACCGGATCAAGTGGACCAACGCGCCGCACCAGTACGTGTTCAGCGACCGGGAACGGGACGCGATGGTGGCCGAGGGCCTGGCGAAGAACCATCGGCTGCCCAAGGACACCGGCATCCAGCGGTACAAGGGCCTGGGCGAGATGGACTACCGCGAGCTGTGGGAGACCACGATGGACCCGGACACCCGCACGCTGCGGCAGGTGACCATCGGCGAGGCCGCGGCGGCGGACGAGATCTTCTCGATCTTGATGGGCGAGGACGTGGAGTCACGCCGCTCGTTCATCCAGCGCAACGCCCGCGACGTGCGCTTCCTCGACGTCTGAGTAAGGAAAGTCTTCAGTGACCGACGACAACACCCCCCTGACCGGCGACGACACGGAGGCCGTGCTCACCGACCGGATCGAGCAGGTCGATCTGCAGCTGGAGATGCAGCGCTCCTACCTGGACTACGCGATGAGCGTGATCGTCTCCCGGGCGCTGCCCGATGTGCGCGACGGGCTCAAACCGGTGCACCGGCGGATCCTGTACGCGATGTTCGACGGCGGCTACCGGCCGGACTCCTCCTACTCCAAGTGCTCCCGCGTGGTCGGCGACGTGATGGGTCAGTTCCACCCGCATGGTGATACGGCGATCTATGACGCGATCGTGCGGCTGGTGCAACCCTGGTCGCTGCGGTACCCGCTGGTCAACGGTCAGGGCAACTTCGGCTCACCCGGTAACGACCCGGCGGCCGCACCCCGGTACACCGAGTGCAAGATGGCACCGCTGGCCATGGAGATGGTCCGCGACATCGACAAGGACACGGTCGACTTCGGGGACAACTACGACGGCCGGACCCAGGAACCGAAGGTGCTGCCCGCCCGGTTCCCGAACCTGCTCGTGAACGGCTCCTCCGGGATCGCCGTGGGCATGGCCACCAACATCCCCTCGCACAACCTGCGCGAGGTGGCCGACGGTGTGCACTGGCTGCTGGCGCACCCGGACGCTTCCGCCGAGGAGCTGCTCGGTGCGCTGCTGCAGCGGATCAAGGGACCGGACTTCCCCACCGGGGCGCAGATCCTGGGCATCAAGGGTATCGAGCAGGCCTACCGGACCGGGCGCGGGTCGATCACCATGCGCGCCGTGGTGGAGGTCGAGGAGATCCAGAACCGCACCTGCCTGGTGGTCAGCGAGCTGCCCTACCAGGTGAACCCGGACAACCTTGCGGCCAAGATCGCCGAGCTGGTCCGGGACGGGCGGATCCAGGGCATCGCCGACATCCGGGACGAAACCTCCGGTCGCGCCGGCCAACGCCTGGTGATCGTGCTGAAGCGCGACGCCGTGGCCAAGGTGGTGCTGAACAACCTGTACAAGCACACCCAGCTGCAGGAGACCTTCGGCGCGAACATGCTCGCCCTGGTGGACGGCGTGCCGCGCACGCTGAGCCTGGACGCGTTCATCCGGCACTGGGTCGCTCACCAGATCGATGTGGTGGTGCGCCGCACCCAGTGGCTGCTGAAGCAGGCCGAGGACCGGATCCACATCCTGCGCGGCCTGATCAAGGCGTTGGACGCGCTGGACGAGGTGATCGCCCTCATCCGCCGGTCCCCGACCGTGGAGGACGCCCGGCGCGGCCTGATCGAGCTGCTGGAGATCGACGAGATCCAGGCGAACGCCATCCTGGAGATGCAGCTGCGCCGGCTCGCGGCCCTGGAACGGCAGAAGATCCTGGACCAGTTCGAGGCGCTCGAGGCGGAGATCGCCGACTACAAGGACATCCTCGGCTCCCCGGACCGGCAGCGCACCATCGTGGGTGAAGAGCTCTCCCAGATCGTGGACAAGTACGGCGACGAGCGGCGCACCACGATCCTGCCCTTCGACGGGGACATGTCCATCGAGGACCTCATCCCCGAAGAGGACGTGGTGGTCACCATCACCCGCGGCGGGTACGCCAAGCGCACCCGTACGGACAACTACCGCGCCCAGCACCGTGGCGGCAAGGGGGTGCGCGGGGCACAGCTGCGCGGGGACGACATCGTGGACCAGTTCTTCGTCACGACGACGCACCACTGGTTGCTGTTCTTCACCAACCTGGGCCGGGTGTACCGGGCCAAGGCCTACGAGCTGCCCGAGGGCGGTCGGGACGCCAAGGGGCAGCATGTGGCGAACCTGCTGGCGTTCCAGCCCGACGAGCACATCACCCAGGTGCTCGCCATCCGGGACTACGAGCAGGCGGACTACCTGGTGCTGGCCACCAAGTCCGGTCTGGTGAAGAAGACCCGGCTGACCGAGTACGACTCCAGCCGCACCGGAGGCGTGATCGCGATCAACCTCCGCGAGTCCGCCGACGGACAGGTGGACGAGCTGGTCGCCGCCCGGGTGATCAACGTCGGCGAGGATCTGCTGCTGGTCTCCCGGAAGGGTCAGTCGCTGCGGTTCACCGCCACGGACGAGGCGCTGCGGCCGATGGGCCGAGCCACCTCCGGGGTGACCGGGATGAAGTTCCGCGACGACGACTCGCTGCTGTCGATGACCGTGGTCCGGGACGACTCGGACCTGTTCGTGGTCACCGAGGGCGGGTTCGGCAAACGCACCCGGGTCTCGGAGTACCGCGTGCAGGGTCGTGGCGGGCTCGGCATCAAGGTCGCGAACTTGGTCGAGGCTCGCGGCGACCTGGTCGGCGCACTGATCACCGACGCGGACGACGAGGTGCTGGTGATCATGGAGAAGGGCAAGATCGTGCGCACTGCGGTCAGCGAGGTGAACCTCACCGGCCGCACCACCCAGGGTGTGACCTTCGCCAAGCCGGACAAGGGCGACCGGATCATCGCGATCACCCGGAACCTGGAGTCTGTCGCCGAGGCCGAGGTGGAGGCCGGGGACGAGGATGCTGCCGGCGAGGACGGTGAAGCTCCAGCAGAGGGTGCCAGCACCAAGGATGATGGCGTACCGTCGTCCGCAGCATCGGCGGAAGGCGAGGACGAGAACCGATGAGCGAACCCACGCAGCACACCGGCAGCACACCGGTGCGCACCTCGGCACGGAACCTACCCACCACCGAGCGACCTGCGTCCATCCCACCCAGCGTCCCGCCAGCCGGGCAGGGCGGATCCTCCAGTGCCTCACGGCCGACCGGGCAGACGACGGCCGCGAGGCCGCATACCCCGGCTGGCAGCGGGTCACGACCGGTGGGCCCAGGTGCGGGCAGCAGCGGCACGAACCGTTCCACCTCCGGCTCCTCGGCACCCAGTGCGGCCCGCCCGGCGTCCTCCGGTTCGGTGGACACCGGTCCGCGACGGATCCGACTGGCGGTCAGCCGGATCGATCCGTGGTCGGTGATGAAGCTCTCCTTCCTGCTGTCCATCGCCATCGGCATCGGCATCGTGGTGGCTACTGCGGTGGTCTGGGGCGTGCTGAACTCGATGGAGGTGTTCGCAACCGTCCAGGACCTCATCGAGCAGATGGGCGCGATGGAGCAGTTCGGCGGGATGCTCGAGTACGTGGAGTTCTCCCGGGTGATCTCGGTGGCCACGGTGATCGCGATCGTGGACGTGGTGCTGCTCACCGCGCTGTGCACCCTCGGGGCGTTCATCTACAACCTCGTGGCCGCGATGGTCGGTGGGTTGCACCTGACCCTCACCGATGAGTGAGAGCGGTGCAGGGCCGCTTCTCGCCCGCGACGGCGCAGCTCGCCGTGGCGTGATCAGGCTCACGGGCACGTTTTGGTCGCACCAGCGCGGCTGAGGTAGTCTGCTGCTCGCACGCTCGCGTGAAGATCGCGGGCCCGGGGCCTATAGCTCAGTCGGTTAGAGCGCTTCCCTGATAAGGAAGAGGTCGCTGGTTCGAGTCCAGCTAGGCCCACGTCGCCCGCCTGCGGAGGGAGCATCCTCGTGAAGAAGGTCCTAGCCCTCGCCGCGCTGGCGGCAGCAGGGATCGTCGTGTGGCGCAAGGTGGCCGAGGACCGCGGCATCCGCCAGCAGTGGGAAGAGGTCACCGACCCGCTGCCGGAGTAAACTCGGATCCGGCGTGGACCGCGGTCCGGTCGCCAACCTGGCCGCAGAGCGCGCCGAACCACAACTACACACCAGGGGCCATGGCGCAATTGGTAGCGCACCTGCTTTGCAAGCAGGGGGTTACGGGTTCGAGTCCCGTTGGCTCCACAATTTCAGACGTACGAGAACACCTGACATCGGTGGAAGCTGGTGTTGGTGCGAGGGCGGCGAAGTGCGCGGCGCACAGCTGGTCGGGCGACACCGACCCAGCGACCAGGGCAACCGACGCCGGCCCACCACAAGCCGCACAGTTGCATCGTGGCGAGCGGATCGTGGTCGATGAGGCGGGGATGCTCGACCAAGACACCGCCCTCGCCCTATTCATCGTCGCCGCCGAGACGAGCGCAACCCTCGCACCCACCGCGAAGGACCAGCCTGCGAAGTTCGGGTCACGACCGATCAGGTAAACGCCGAACTCCGGTTACACGCCCCCGGGCGGGTTCTTGCGCAGACCTCGACGCCGGATCCGCCGACCGTCGGGGAGTTCCACGACGCCCTGGCCCGCTTCCAGGTGCTCGTCTGTCGTCACGCGCTGGCGCTGTAGCGTTGGCGGGCGGCTTCGCCGCTGGTGCCGATCGCCTCGCCCACCTCGCGCCAGGACAGACTTTGCTCGCGCGCAACGCGCACCGCTTCGGCAAGCTCTTTCTCGGCGGCGTCACGTCGCCAGGCGGCGAGCTTGACCGCCATCGTGGGCGGGAGGGGCGCGTCCTGATCGCCGGGCTTCGGGTTGTAGTTCTCGAAGGCGTCGGCGAACTCGTCGGCACGAGCCTTGATGTCTTCAATGGAGCGTCGAGTCATGGTGGTTCACCTCAGATACTTGGTTCGGGCCGGGCGCATGGCGTGAGCGATGGCGATGACACCGTGCCACTCGACCACGCCGACCTCCACGAGGGTGCCGGTGTCATCGGGGCCGATGAACACGGTCATCGAGTCGTCTTGCACGAAATGGCGGACAGGAAATCGGAGCGCGTGGAGCATGGCTTCATCCGTGACGCCGTGCCGGTGGGCACTGTCGAGATGATCGGTTCCGGCTCCATGTCACAAGTTTACTTGTCGCAAGGGAACTTGCCAAGCGTCACCGCGCTCTCGCCCACACCGTGCCGCGATGCACCCCGAACCGGCGGACCAGGGCGTTCACGCTGACGTCCTGCGCGCGGGCTGTTCGCATAGCGTCCACTTCCTCGTCGGTGAGGCGTGTTCGAGGTCGCTTCTGTTCCCGCAGCGTTCCATTGCTCCCACCAACTTGCCGCAGTCCGCTCCTCCTCGGCGGCATGCTGACGCATCTCGTTGTTCCGTCACAAAACCGCAGGTCAGCGACCCTTTCTCCTCTCGAGAGGGTCTCGTGTCTGTCTGCTCAGGTGTCTGGTCGACTTCTTCGGTGGTGGTTCGAACAGGGGCGCCCACTGCCCTCTCCTGGAGTAGATAGGCTGGTGGCGCATCAGAGACGGTGCTCACCGGCTCGGTCGAGTCGCGAAACGCCGTCTGACGCATGCGACGGAAGGGTGTTCCCCCATGACCGGCCACTCCCAAGGAATAGTTGACTCGCTCGACTTCAGTTCCGTCCTGGAACGCCAGGAACAAGGGGGAGTCACCCTCACCTTCACCGTGGCCACCGATGTCACCGGGAAGGCCGAGAAGGTGTCAGCGCTCACGTTGAAGAACCACGTGCGTGACGCCAAGGCGCGACTCGTGGAGTCGGGGATGCGGGAGGCCGCCGCGACCGAGCTTCTGGCGCCGGTGGCCGCGCTCGTCACGGACTCCTCGTACTGGCGGCTGCAGAGCCGCGGGTTGATCGTGTTCCTCGCCGAAGGATTCTTCCTGCCGGTGCGGGTGCCGATCGAGCTGGGCGACAGCGTGACCGTGGGTGAGGAGTTCAACCTGCTACCGCTCGCGCCGGTCCTGGCGAGCGACCGCAAGCTGTACGTACTCGCACTGGCGCAGAACTCGGTGCGGCTCTTCGACTCCACCCGGAACGTGATCGAGGAGCTGCCCCTGGAGAATGTCCCGGCCTCGTTCGACGAGGTGATCGACGAACTGCCGGAGCGAGAGCTGGACGTGCGCTCGGCCTCCGCCGGAGCGCAAGGCACGCCTAGCTTCCAAGGCAGCGGCCGAGATATCGACCGCTTCCTGCTGGAGAAGTACATCTCTGCCATCGGACAAGCGATCGGCACGCGGCTCGGCACTGCACGCTCACAGCCGCTCGTGCTCGCCGCTGTGGCCGAGTACCTGCCCATCTTCAGAGCGTCCTGCCCCTACCCTGCAGTCTTCGACGGAGTGATCGCCGGCAGCCCGGAGCGAGCGCTCCCGGACGAGCTGCGCTCCGCCGCCTGGCAACTGGTGAACAGCGAAGAGGAGGCCCGCGAGGCGGAGGAGCAGGACCGGGCCCGGTCGCTCGCCCACGCCGGCCGGGGTTCCTTCGATCTGGTGGAGATCGCCCAGGCTGCTGCCGAGGGCCGTGTGGACACTCTCTTCCTGCCCCGCGCTGAGGACGGGATCCGCGGTCAGGAGTCTCGGGAGCTGGCGAACCGTGCGCTGATCGAGACATTGAAGAACTCGGGCGTGCTGCGCACCCTGGGCGCGATCGACAGTGCGGGCCTGGCCACGTTCCGTTACTGAGCCGAGTGAGTGAAGAAGGACACCACCCGCCGCACCTCGGCCGGATCGCCTTCCACCTGCACCTCGGTCAGCGGTACCCCCTCGTAGAGCACGCCGATCCAGGTGGTGGAGTCGCCGGTCACGGTTGCGTGCGCTGCCGGCGCCGGGTCGCGGGTGATGGACAGCTCAGCAGCCCAGTCCAGTCGGTAGGTGTAGAGCTGACTGTCAGCGATCCGTCCGTCCCGAAGCCGGAGCTGCAGCTGCACCGGGGGATCCAGTACGACCGCCGGTGCCATGGTGAGCATCGACTGCACAGCGGCGTCCGGGGTGAGCCCGCAACCGTGCGGGCGCCACACCGGTGACGCCTGTGCCCACCGGCCCAGTGCACTGAACACCGGGCCCAGCTCCCGACCCCAGTCCGTGACCCGGTAGCCGGTGGCGCGGGCAGGCGCCGGTAGCTCCACCCTCTCGAGGAGACCGACAGCCTCCAGCTCGCGGAGCCGCGCGGTCAGCACCGCCGGAGTCACCCCCCGTACCCCCTCAGCGAGCTCGTTGAACCGCTTCGGCGCCAGCATGAGCTCGCGCAGCACGGGATACGTCCACCGGTCGCCGAGCAGCTCCATCGCATGCGCTGTGGCACAGGCATCCCCGTGGTCGGTGTAGGCACGCTTGGCTGGCACGCCGCCATCGTCTCACACAACTATGGACAACGAAGTTGTCACTATGGTAAACATAGTCGGTCAGTGCATTTCCGACGACGACGGAGCCATCGTGACCACTGAACCTGCACCGATCGTGAGCACCGGAGCCGGTGTCAGTCACGGCACTGTCACGTCCGCCGACGGCACCCGGATCGCCTGGAGCCGCCGCGGATCCGGACCCGACCTGGTGATGGTGCACTGCGTCGCCGTCTCCCGGTCGAGCACCCCGCAGCCCGCGCTCCCGGACGCCCTGGCCGAACACTTCACCGTCTGGACCTATGACCGCCGAGGAACGGGAGAGAGCGGGACCACCCCGCCCTACGCCGTCGAGCGGGAATTTGAGGACCTGAGGGCGATCATCGGCCTGGCCGAGGGACGCCCGGTGCTGGGTTACGGGTTCTCCTCCGGTGCGACGCTGCTGCTCCTCGCGGCGGAGGCCGGCGTGCCGCTCGTCGGGCTCGCACCGCTGGAACCGCCCCTGATGCCCGCCGATCCCCACTTCGACCTGCGTGCGGAGGCTCAGCGACGTATCGAGACCAGCCTCGCCGATGCGCACCACTGGTTCAACACCGAGGTCGTCGGGGTCCCGGCCGAGATTCTCGAGCAGATGCCACCGCCGACCGAGAACGATCTGCAGAACACCGCGACGATCGTGCACGAGCTCACCTTCCTGCCCGGCACGTCCGCACAGCGGTTCGCCGGCCTGCGGACGCCCATCGTGGTGATCTCCTCCGACGCCACCGACCCGACGATGCTCGCCGGAGTACAAGAGCTCGCCGCGACGATCCCCTCCGCCTCGGCGGCGATCGTGCCCGGCGAGTGGCACGGCGTGGACGACGCTACCCTCACGCTGACGATCCGCGACTTCGCCGCCGGACTCCGGTGAGCCGGCCCTGATCCGGCTCCGTCACCGGTCGGTGCACCCGGACTCACCGCCGCAGCTGGAAGTGCCGCCCGGTGATCTGCTTCACCTCGATCGCTACGAACGTGCCCTTCCAGCCGGCCGTCCACGGCGGGGGCAGCACTGCCTCGGCCCGGGCCTGCTCCACCCCCGTGCGCAGCTCACGTGCCGGACCCTTGGCCACCACGCTGGTCGCCACCTCGTCGTTGACCTGGTCGGCCTCGAAGGCCACCCGTTCGCTCATGTGCATACCGAGCAGCTTGCTGCCCTCCGCAGTGCGAAACAGCACCCGGTCACCATCGACGACCGCGTTGATCGGCACGATGTTCACCTCATCAGCCGTCCGGTAGGCCAGGCGCCCGAAGCTGCAGCCGCGGAGGAAGTCCCAGCACTCCTGCTCGCTCAGCTCGGTCGTCCGCTCCGGTTCAGCGGCCTGGTCCCAGATCGTCGTCATCACCGCTCACCTCCGTGCCCTCCGTCGATGGTTCCTCCAACGTACGGCCAAAGCCGTCCGACGGCCCGGACTTAGGTCCTGAGGAGCACGCGGTGCCGCCGAGAACTGCACCTGAGACGGCCAGAACGCCGGCCCGCACGCGCGTCCGCGGTTGCATCGGCGAATGTTAGTTACTAACGTTCACAGCGTGAGCAGATGGCAGCGGACGCACGAACAGCTCAGCCAAGCAGCCCTGGAGCTGTTCACCGAGCACGGATACGAGGCCACCGGCACCGCTCAGATCGCCCAACGGGCCGGCGTCAGCGAGATGACCCTGTTCCGGCACTTCCCCACCAAGGAAGCGCTGCTGCTCACCGACCCGTTCGATCCGGTCATGGCGAAGGCCGTGCGTGAGCGCCCGGAGGAGGAAGCTCCGATGCAGGCGCTGACCGCCGGCATCGGACAGGTCTGGCACACCATCGACGACGATGCTCTGCGAACCTTGCGTGGGCGGCTCCGGATCATCGCTCGCGCTCCGGCCCTGCGTGGAGCCATCGAGCGGAACAGCGAGGCCAGCGCCAGTGCCCTGACCGCCGCCCTGGAGGACCGAGGCGTCGACCGGCCGCAGGCGCACGTGGCCGCAGCCGCGGTCATCGCGGGGCTCAGCGCCGCCCTGCAGACCTGGGCGATGACCGAGGATGCCGATCTGCAGCACACGCTCGCCTCTGCCCTGGCGGTGCTGGCCGGTGAGTAGCGTGCTGAGCTTCCACGGTGTGACCCGCGCCTTCCGCACCGGCGCCGGCGTGCACCGGCTCACCTTCCAGCTCGGCGAAGGTGAGATCGTGGCGCTGATCGGGCTCAACGGTGCCGGCAAGACCACCCTGATGCGCCTGGCACTCGGCATGCTCCGGGCCCAGCAGGGCACAGTGCGCCTGTTCGGCCGACCACTGCCCAGCCTGCCGACCGCCGCCTGGTCGGAGGTAGGCGCCCTGGTCGAACGCTCGACGGCCTACCCCGAGCTGACCGTGGCCGAGAACCTGGACATCGCCCGCAGGCTACGCGGCGGCGCACGCCACGTCGTCACCGCGGCGATCACCGCCTGGCAGCTGGACCAGCTCACCGACCGCCGGTACCGCACGCTGTCCCAGGGGAACCGGCAACGCGTCGGCCTGGCCGCCGCCCTGCAGCACCAGCCGCGCCTGGTCGTGCTCGACGAGCCGAGCAACGCTCTCGATCCGGCTTCGGTGCTGCTGCTGCGCGCTGAGCTGCTGCGCCGCGCCCGCGCCGGTGCTGCGGTCCTGGTCAGCAGCCACCACCTGGACGAGGTCGCCCGGATCGCCGACCGGGTGCTGCTGCTGAACGCCGGCCGGCTGATCGGCACGCTGGACACCACCGGCCCCGACCTGGAACGGGCCTTCTTCGAACGCATCCGCACCGACGACGAACTCCGCCGTGCCCAGGAGCCGGCATGAACGCAGCCCTGGTCGTGGAGGCCCTGAAGCTCCGCCGTTCCCCGGTCGGTCTGCTCGCGACGTGCGCACTGCTGGCCGGCACCCTCCTGCTGCTCGGCGGAATCACTGCTGCCGTGGTCGAGGGCAACCCGCAGATCATCGCCAAGGCCGGTCCGGCGGCGAGCCTGGACTGGTCCGGGCTGACCGCAGGTGCCGCCCAGATCACCTCCGCCGGCGCTCTGATCGCTTTCGGGGTGGTGCTCGCCTGGATGTTCGGCCGGGAGTTCGCCGACGGCACCATCACCGGCCTGTTCGCGCTGCCGGTCAGCCGCGGTCGGATCGCCCTGGCGAAGCTCGCCGTGTACGCGGGATGGGTGCTGCTGGTCAGCATCACCCTCCCGCTCGGCGTGCTCGCCCTCGGTCTGCTCCTCGGCTACGGCCACCCGGGCGCCGAGGTATGGCGCAGCCTCGCCCGACTGTGCCTGCTGACCGCGCTCACCGGTGCAGCCGCCGCCCCGGTGGCCTGGGTCACCACTCTCGCCCGGTCTTTGCTCGCCGGGGTCGGCACCACGATCCTGCTCGTCGTCCTCGCCCAGGTCGGCGTGCTGGCCGGCAGCGGCGGCTGGCTCCCGCTGGCCGCCCCGGCACTGTGGGCCCTCAGCGGTGGACAGGCCGTCGACCCAGTGCAGCTCGCCCTCACGGTGGCGCTCGCCCTCGTGTCCGCCACCCTCACCGGCACCGCGTGGAGCCGCCTCCAGCTGGATCGCTGACCCGGCCGGGCTGCTGGTCTGGCTGCACCGCTGGACGTGACTGCGCACACATGGCTGCACCGGCCTGCCGCAGCCTGCGACGGTAGGAT
Source organism: Ruania albidiflava DSM 18029 (assembly GCF_000421225.1). Lineage (GTDB taxonomy): Bacteria > Actinomycetota > Actinomycetes > Actinomycetales > Beutenbergiaceae > Ruania > Ruania albidiflava. The sequence continues at coordinate 29,294 of NZ_ATWL01000004.1, forward strand.
CGAGGGCAGGTAAGGCAGGAGCGAAGAGAACATGACGAGCGGCGTGAGCGCCCCGGACACCGGCCGGGACGCAGCCCTCGCCGCGAAGTCGGACCGTCCGGGTCTGCGTGCGCGGCTGGGCCGGTACTACTCCCTGACCAAACCCGGTGTGCTGTACGGCAACGTGCTCACCGCGGCGGCCGGGTTCTTCCTCGCCAGCGGCCGCGGCACCCCCACGCTCGGGCTGTTCCTGGCACTGATGGTCGGTACCACGCTGATCATCGCCTCCGCGTGCGTGCTGAACAACGTGCTGGACCGGGACATCGACCAGCGGATGGAACGCACCAGCACCCGCGCCACGGTGACCGGCAGCATCCCGGCGCGGAACGCCGTCCTCTTCTCGGTCGTGATGGGCCTGGTCGGCCTGGCGATCCTGGTGCTGTGGACCAACGCGCTCGTGGTCGCCACCGGCATCGGCGGGTTCATCACCTACGTGTGGCTCTACGGTGCGCTGTCGAAGCGGATGTCGCTGCACGGCACCCTGGTCGGCAGCGTGTCCGGTGCCGCCCCGATCCTCGCCGGCTACCTGGCCGTCTCCGGCCGCGTGGACGCCGGTGCGGTGCTCGCGTTCGCCATGCTGTTCCTGTGGCAGATGCCGGAGTTCTACTCCATCGCCATCTACCGGCGGGAGGAGTACGCCCGCGCCGGGGTACCGGTCATCTCCGTGGTCAAGGGCGAGCGCACGACGGCGGTGCACATCCTGGCCTACACGGTCGCCTTCGTGGTGGTCACCCTGCTGCTGCCGGTGTTCGGGTACGTCGGCCTGGTCTACACCATCGCCATGGCCGCGCTCGGCGGATGGTGGATCTACCTGGGCGTCCTCGGTCTGCGCAGCTCGCAGCCGGCAACCTGGGCGCGCCGGATGTTCCGCTTCTCCATGGTGATGATCCTGGCGCTGTGCGTCATGGTCTCGGTGGGCCCGTTCCTGCCCTGAGAACCGACGCCGCCGGCACCCCCTTTCGCACTGGAATCCCGTGAGCGCATTGGAACCGGGATAGAAGGGTGTTCCAATGCGGCAAGGGTGTTCGAGTGCGACCAGGGCACCAGGTGCAGTCAGCCGCTGGTGCGCTCGTACTGCCGTGCCCGGCCCTGGATGCCGGTGAACCGGAACGGTGCCTTGGTCACCCGCGGGGTCTGCACGTCCACGCCGCTGGGCAGCTCGGTCGCGTGCAGCTCCCGGTACTCCGCCACCTCCAGCGGCACCCGGGCATCGAGCACCTCCAGCACCCGGCGGGCCCGGGCGGAGTCCGCGTAACCGGGGGCCACGATGCCGGTGAGGAACTCGCTCACCGACCCCGATCCGTAGCTGAACAGGCCGACCCGCTTACCGGCCAGGTCCTGCTCGTGGTCCAGCAGCGCCGCCAGCGAGGCGTACAGGGAGGCGGCGTAGGTGTTCCCCAGCCGCCGGTTGTACACCGACCCGGTCTCCAGCCCGTCCGCGGCGATCTCCCCGCCTGCGTGCCGGGCGAGGCGCTGCTGTGCCTTCTTCGCCATCTTGGTGAACGGTTGGTGGTACACGATCCGCTCGATCGATCCCAGGTCCGGACCGCCCTGGGCGGCCAGGTCGTCCCAGGCGCCGGTGAGCGCGTCCAGGTAGGCACGGATGGACAGCGCCCCGTCCACCACGGCGGTGCTGGAGTCGTTCGGCCGCCAGAAGTCGTCCACGTCGGCAGTGTGCACACCGGAGACCGGCTCGATCTCCACCAGCGCCGGGTTCGCGCTCACCAGCATGGCCACCGCACCGGCACCCTGGGTGGGCTCACCTGGGCTGTCCAGCTCGTAGCGGGCCACGTCCGCGGCGATCACCAGCACCTTCTCCTGCGGGGAGCGGCTGAGGATCCCGACCGCCGCCTGCAGCGCCGCCGTGGCCGAGTAGCAGGCCTGCTTCAGCTCGACCGTCCGCACCCCCGCGGGCAGCCCGAGCAGCTGGTGTATCCACACCCCAGCGGCCTTGGACTGGTCCAGCCCGGACTCGGTGGCCACGAGCAGCGTACGGATCCCCTCGATGCCGTTCCGCTCCAGCAGCGGCAGCGCAGCAGCAGCCCCCATGGTCACGATGTCCTCGTCCGGGGCGGGCATGCTCATCTCGTCCTGCCCGATACCGAGCCGGTACTTGTCCGGGTCGGTGCCGTTCGCCTCGGCGAGGGTGGTCAGGCTGAGCACGTGGTGGGTCGTGGCCAGCTCGAGGTCGTGGATACCGATCGGTGTCATCAGTGTGCTACTTCGTTCCGCTCCAGGCGCCGGTGCGCCGTCATGAGCTCTCCTGGGTTGGTCTGTGCGGCGAGTAGGGACAGCTCACCACAGAGGACGGTCGCGGCCATCACCGCCGCAAGACGGCGGGAGTTCACCCCTGGTTCGGCCTCCTGTCTGCAACCGAGGCGCTCCAGTGCATATTCCACGTGCGGCAGGTGCTTGCCGTTGCCGACCGTGCCGACGATCAGGTGCGGCACCGTGCAGGAGAAGTACAAGCCCTGCTCGCGCACCTCCGCATATGTGATGCCCTGCGAGCCCTCGACGATGTTCGCTGCGTCCTGCCCGGTGGCCAGGTAGAACGCCAGCAGCATGTTCGCATAGTGCGCGTTCGCCGAGCGCAGCGCCCCAGCGATCGTGGAGCCGACGAGGTTCTTGCGCACCACCAGGTCGGTGATCGCGGCCGCGTCCGAACGCAACGTGCGGCGCACCACCTCGTGCGGGACGAGGATGTCGGCGACGACGTTGCGTCCCCTGCCGAGCACCCCGTTGACTGCTGTGGCCTTCTTGTCCGAGCAGTAGTTGCCGGAGATGGATCCGTAGTCCAGCCCCAGGTCCCAGGACAGGATGGTCTCCATCAGCGCCTCCGCAGCGCCGGTGACCATGTTGTGCCCGGAGGCGTCCCCGGTGGACAGCGCGAACCGCACGAACAACAGGTTCCCGACGATCTCCGGGTGGGCCTCCAGCAGCCGGGCGTACCGGCTGCCCGCGGTGACCACGTCCTGCAGCTCGGTCAGCCGTGCGCGGACCTGCTCCGAGGCGGCGTACGCCACCTGGGCGTCCGGCGCCACGAACAGCACCGACCGGGTCATCCGCTCGTCGACCACCACGGCGTGGATGCCGCCGTCGACCTTCTGCGAGACCCGGGCGCCGCGACCGACCGACGGCCACAACGGGGTCTCGTAGGTGGCCAGCGGCACCTCGACGTCCCCGGTCACGGCGTTCCCGCTCAGCCGCAACGGTCCCACCCAGCGGGTCGGAAGCTCAGTGGTGGGCGGAGCGGACTGGTGCACTGCGTGGTCCTCGTTCTTGGTGGCGGTCATGAGCGGTACCTGTCGCTGCGGTGGGCCAGCCGGGTGAGGTCGATGCCGCGCAGGTGGCAGAACTCTGCCAGCTGTCCACCCACCAGCAGGTCCACCTGGGTGAGCTCTGCGGGGGTGCGGACCCCGAGCAGGCCGAGCACCGCCGTCGTCTGCTCCTGCCACGCCCGCACCAGCGGGACGAGCGCCTCGGCACCGCCGGCCAGCACCGTCTTCAGGAACACGCCGGCCACGCCGACGGCCCGCGCACCGCAGGCCAGGGCCTTGACCACGTCGTAGGGGTGGCGCACCCCACCGGAGGCGAGCAGCTCGGGGGCATCACCCGGAGCGTCCAGCAGGCAGGCGGGGGCGGACTGGCCGAACCCGGACAGGCTCGAGTAGTCCAGCATGCTGCCGGTGCGGCGGTCGTTCTCGATGCTGAGGAAGTCGGTGCCGCCGCGGCCGCTGACGTCCGCCAGCTGCACGCCCAGGCCGGCCAGGGTGCTCAGTGTGCGCCGGCTCAGCCCGAAACCGACCTCCTTGACGATCACCGGCACCGGGCAGGCGGCCACGATCTGCTCCACCGACCGTGCCCAGGTGCTGAAGTCGCGGCTGCCCTCCGGCATCACGGTCTCCTGCACGGCGTTCAGGTGCAGCTGCAGCGCATCCGCACCGAGCAGCTCCACCGCGCGGACAGCGTCCTGGGCGCTGCGCCCGGCGCCGAGGTTGGCCATCACGAACCCGTGCGGGTTCTCTTGGCGGATCACCGTGAAACCCGCAGCAGTGTCCGGTTCGTCGAGGGCCACCGAGATGGACCCCGAGGCGATCGGCATCCCGGTCTCCGCCGCAGTGATCGCCAGCTCCCGGTTGATCTGGGCGGTCTTCTCGGTGCCGCCGGTCATGCCGTTGACGTAGAACGGGACCGGCCAGCGCCAGTTGCCCACCGCCGCGGTGAGGTCCACCTCGTCGGTGGAGACCGCCTCCAGCGCATGGTGCACGACGTGCAGGTCGTCGAAGTCCGTGCGCGGTGCCGGGACGCTGTGCTGCTGCTCGGCCAGCCGCACGTGGTCGTCCTTGCGGGCGGCGCGCCGGGAGTCGACGGTCATCGCTGACTCCCTTCCGGCGGGTGGACCAGCAGGCCCAGGTGCCTGATGTCGTGGTTCTCCCACTCAGCGAGGATACCGGTCGCCGAGACTGCCGCAGGAGTGAGCACGATGCCACAGTCCCCACCGCCGGCCCCCGACGGCTTGCCACCGGCACCGTGCCGCTCGGCGATCTCGCACAGGTCCCGCAACATGTCCGTCTCGATCCGGATGCCGGAGGCCTGCGCCAACCGGTGCAGCACCCGCCGCGCCCGACGCACCACGGCCACCGCTGCCGAGGAGTCCCCGGCGGCCAGTGCGGCCACCAGGTCCTCCACGCAGGCCCGGCTCTCGGCGAGGAACTCCTGGTACGAGGTGCCGCTGTGCTGCACCCCGGCGACGAGGATCTCGGTGGACGCGGGTGTGCCGGTCCAGCCGACGAGCAGGTGCAGCCCTTCTGGCTCCGGCAGCGGGCGCACGCTGAACGGCGCCCAGCCGGGAGCGTCCATCGTGGCCGTCACCCCGTGGCCGTGCAGGTGCTCGGCCAGTGCGGCCCGGTCCGGTGAGCTGTACCGGATCCAGCCGCCGAACGTGCTCGCGGCCAGATCGCCGCCGGAAGCCCGCGGGGTGACGGCGATCGTGGCCAGCAGGGCCAGCTTGAACCGCTCCAGCGGGGTCAGGTGCAGCTGGTAGAACTCGTCCAGCGCGGCGATCATCGCCACGGTCACCGCCGCCGAGGAGCCGAGCCCGAACTTGCGGCCGCTGGTGTCCTGCAGCTCGGAGTGGATGTGCACGTCGAAGTAGGCCGGCTCCAGACCGCGGTCGGCGCGCAAGGCGTCCACAGTGCGCAACGTGGAGATCACGTAGTCCCGCGGGTCGTGCTCGACGACGATGCTCCCGTGGTCCGCCTCCCTCGCCCAGACCAGGGGGCCCCGTTGGTAGGCGCTGGAGTGCACCCGGCCCACCCCGGCCGCAGGTTCGCCCACCTCCAGCTGCACGGTCAGGTACCGGTCCACCGCCACCAGCACGGCCGGCTGCCCGGGCTCGACCACGGCGTACTCCCCGGCGATGTACAGCTTGCCGGGTGCCTGCGCGCGGATCACGACCCGGCCTCGGTGCTCGCCTCGGCAGCAGCGGGCACCTCGGTCCCGGACAGCAGATGTGCACCGGGACCGGCGCCGGTGGTCCGCACCTGCTCCGGGCCGACGACGTCCCTCAGCCGGGCTGCCACGGCCTCGGCCTGCTCCGGTCGCACCAGCACGGCGACGTTCGGTCCCGCGTCCGCTGTGGAGTAGGCCTCCACGCCCTCCTCGCGCAGGGCCACGACGGCGTCCATCACCTCGATGCTGCGTGGTTGCAGGTACCGGATCGGCGGCTCGGTCGAGGCGATCAGTCCGTGCATGCGCAGCGCGTGCGCCTCGGTGATCTGCCCGATCCGGGTGAAGTCGCCGGCACGGCAGGCTGCGACCATCTCGGTCAACGTGGTCTCCGTGCTGGTGATCCACGCAACGAAGTACGGGGAGCTGCTCGCGGTACGGCGCATCGCCTCCCGAGACGAGATCGCCTTGGCCGCGCAGTCCACTGTGGCGACGACCATGGCCAGGTCCGGGGCGGGCACCGGTTCGGCGAACGAGGTCTCGTCGTCGGTGCCGGCGTGCCAGATCGCCACGTTCCCGATCACCGACCGGGCCGCTGAGCCGGAGCCACGGCGGGCCAGGCGGCTCAGCGCCGACGTGTCCAGGTCCAGGCCGTAGGCGGCCGCAGCGGCGGTGGCCAGCGCAGCGAACCCGGAGGCGGAGGAGGCCAGGCCCGCACCTGTGGGAGCCTCGTTCACCGACCGGACCGAGGCTCGGGTGGTGGCGCCGGCGCGCTCGCGGACCAGGTCGAGGAATGCGGTGACCCGCTGTGCAGCGGTGCCGGTGGCCGCGGCACCGTTGAGCTCGAAGGTGTCTTGATCACGGCCAGGGTCCAGACGGACGGTGGTGGTGGTGGGAAACGCATCCAGGGTCAGCGACAGGCTGCCGGCGACCGGGAGGATGAGGTCCTCGTCGCGCTTCCCCCAGTACTTCACCAGCGCCAGGTTCGGGAAGGCGCGGGCCGTGGCCGCGCCCGGGGCGCTCGCCTGGCTCATCGGGCGGGCACCGTGGTGGTCCAGGTGCGCGGGGCGCCCGCAGCACGCAGCGCGGACCCGAGCTGTTCGGCGTGCTCGGTGGAGCGGGCCAACGCGATGATGCAACCACCCTGGCCGCCGCCGGTGAGCTTGGCGCCGGCAGCGCCGGCCGCGAGGGCGGCAGCCACCAGGGCATCCAGCCGGTGGTCGCTGACGCCTAGCCCAGCGAGCAGGTGGTGCGTCTGGGTCATCCGCTCACCCAGGGCAACCCCGTCCCCACGGGTCAGGTCGCCGGTGGCGGCCTCGGTGAGGGTAGCGATCCGGTCGATCACGGTGTCCACTGCGGCCGGGTCGGCGTCCCGACGGGCACGGACCTGGGCCACCGCCTGGGCGGTGGAGCCGGACGCACCGGAGTCGGCGAGGGTGAACACCAAGGGGCTACCGACCCGCACCGGGCTCGCCTGACCGCGCTGGAACCGGATCGGACCACCGGTCGTGACCGCACGCGCATCCAGACCGCTCGGATGGCCGTGCGCCACCCGCTCCGCCTCCTGCACGATCCCGTACAGCGCGTCCGGGGACAGTTCGGCACCCCCCAGGTCCGCCACCGCCCGGGCCACGGCTGCGGCGACCGCGGCGCTGGAGCCCAGACCCCGTTCGTAGGGCACCGAGCTGCGGATCTGCACCCGGGCACCGGACAGGGACGGTTGATGGTCGAGCGCGGCACGTACCGCGGTGAGCACCGGCCACAGCCTGGCCGGGGCCTCGGCAGCCGGTCCGGTGAACAGCTCGCTGCCGAGGAGGATGGCCTCGGCCGGGGCGACGTCAGCGTGCACGCCCAGACCGTGCACCGGGAGCGCCAACGCGGGTGCGCCGTAGACGGCAGCGTGCTCGCCGAGCAGGATCGCCTTCGCATGCGCAGCACCGGCGCCCGTGCTCGTACCGGTCCTGGCGCCGCCCGCAGGGTACGCGAGGCTCGCGTGGGCAGGCGTAGGCGTCCGCACAGTCGGTTCCGTTCCGTCGGTGGTCAGATACCTAGGTTAGGACCGGAATGTGCACGAAATGTGTGTAACCGGGCCGTCGACGGTACTTCCGCGGGGTGGGAGGGCCGCAGAGTGTGGAACCTCACTCTCCGGGCCCGCCCGGATCGGGGGTTGTCCCGGGTGTCTGGTCCGCAACGGTCGGGTGTGTCCTGGTCAGCCGGCGCTGCGTTCGCTGTCCAGGTCGGCCATCGCTGCCTCCGGGTAGCGGGCGCCCCGGGCTGCACCCGCTGGCACCAGCGCGGTGATCTGGTCCAGATCGGCAGCACTGAGAGCGAGGTGGCGGGCACCGAGCATGGACTCCACCTGGCTGGTGCGGCGGGCACCGACGACCGGGACGATGTCCTCGCCCTGGGCGGCGACCCACGCGATCGCCAGCTGTGCCAGCGTGCTGCCGCGAGCGTCGGCAATCTGCTGCAAGGGTGCGACCAGAGCCCGGTTGTGCGCCAGGTTCTCGCCCTGGAACCGGGGGAAGATCGCCCGGTTGCCGATCGCGGCACGCCCCCCGAGCAGACCTTTGGCGAGCACCCCGTAGGCGGTGATCCCGATGCCGAGCTCCCGGCAGGTCTGCAGGATCTGGTTGCCCTCGATGTCCCGGGTGAGCAGCGAGTACTCGATCTGCAGGTCGGAGATGGGTGCCACGGCTGCCGCCCGCCGGATCGTCTGCGCACCCACCTCGCTCAGGCCGATGTGCCGCACGTACCCGGCCTCGACCAGCTCCTGGATCGTGCCCACGGTGTCCTCGATCGGGACCTGGGGGTCGAGGCGGGCGGGGCGATAGATGTCCACGTGGTCGGTGCGCAACCGGTGCAGGGAGTAGGTGAGAGAGCTCTTCACCGTAGCCGGGCGGTTGTCGCAGCCAGCGGGCATCCCGCCCGGGGTGAGCAGGGCACCGAACTTCACCGACAGCACCACCTCCTCGCGGTCCCGCCCGTGCAGGGCGCGGGCGAGCAGCATCTCGTTGTCGCCGGCACCGTAGAAGTCGGCAGTGTCGATCAGCGTGCCGCCGGAGTCCAGGTAGTGGCGGACGACGCGGATGCTCTCCTCGTCGTCGGTGGGGCCGTAGGCGCCAGACAGGCTCATCGCGCCGAGGCCGGGTGAGGTGACGGTAGGACCGTTCGTTCCGAGCGTGTGTGTCATGGCCGCCAGCCTCGGTCGGAGCGGCACAGCGGACCAGGCCGGGTCCATCCTGGGTGCGGCGCACCCTGGATACGCGGATCCGGTGCGCGCACACTGAGGGGATGAGCGCTGCACCGCTCCTGGCCGACTTCCTCCGCCGCCGGCGCGAGCTCCTGCGGCCCGGGGACGTGGGCCTGCCGGTGACCTCGCGGCGTCGCACCCCCGGGCTGCGCCGCGAGGAGGTGGCCATGCTCGCCGGTGTCTCCGTGGACTACTACACCCGCCTGGAGCAGGGGCGGGAGTCCTCACCCTCAGCATCGGTGGCCGGTGCGCTGGCGGGCGCCCTGCAGTGCGACCTGGACCAGCGTGACCACCTGTTCCACCTGGCCCGTCTTCCCCTGCCGCCTCGGCATGCCGGCCATCATGTCCGTCCGGGGCTGCTCGCCCTGGCTCGCCGGCTGACCGACATCCCGGTGCTGATCACCAGCGACCTTGGTGAGGTGCTCTGGTGCAACCCGCTCGGCAGCGCCCTGGTCGGGGACCTTCCCGCACGACCGGGCCGGGACCGGAACCTGGTCTGGCGCTGGTTCACCGACCCCACCTCCCGCGCCATGCCGGAGGCCGACTGGGACCGGATCTCCGCGGCGCACGTGAGCGACCTGCGGGCCGTCGCGGCGCGCCGCGCAGCCGATCAGGAGGTCACCGCCTTCGTCGAGGACCTGCTCAGCCGGAGCGCCGAGTTCCGCGAGCTGTGGCAGCGTCACGACGTCGCCACCCACCGGTCGGACGTCAAGACGCTGCTGCACCCGGAGGTCGGCGCAGTCCCGCTGCGGTGCGAGGTGCTGCTCACCCCCGACGAGGACGTCTGGCTGCTCGCCTTCTTCCCGCTGGAGGGCACCGACGCCGCGGAGAAGCTGGAGCTGCTGCGGGTGATCGGCGTCCAGGAGCTGCACCCGGCCGGCTCAGCCGTCCACGGTCTGCCCGGCGAGGAAGTGCCACCCCAGCCACCACCAGCACACCAGCACCGCTAGCCGGATGGTGCGCGAGGTCAGGACACGATCGAACAGGTCGGTGATCGTGACCTCGTCGGCCGACCGGCGGGCGATCCGGTCGGTGACCAGCAGTGCCACCGCGCAGACCGCGAAGTAGAGCCCACTGGCGATCATGGTGCTCGCCCCCTGCGCAGCAGGTACACCCCGGCCAGCAGCCACACCACCGCGAACACTGCCTGACCCGCGCGGTGCTCCAGCGCCGGCTCCAGCAGGTCGCTGAGCGGTGCCGCGGCCGGATCCTGGCCGAGGTTCACCAGCAGCACCTGCGCCAGCTCCCACAACCCTCCGGCGATCCAGATCGCCGCCCACGCCCATGCCAGACGACGCAGCGCCGGTGGCCACCGGACCTGCCGGGTGGCGGCACGGTCACCGGGCCAGCCCAGCACCAGTGCCACCATCCCCAGCGGCACCAGCACCGCCACCATCGCCCCGCTGTGCCGGGGGAGCAGGGCCAGGGCCACCGCCGCCACCGCGGCCACCGGCAGCAGCACCCCCAGCCGCAGGTGGATCCGGGAGCGGTGCGAACCCTCTTCGGGGCGTCGCACCAGGTCGGCGGCCATCACCACCGCGGCGAGCAGGAACAGTCCGGCAGCGAACCACTGCTGCCGGACCAGCTGGACCGCGCCGATGATCGCCATCACCAACAACCACGTCCACGGCCCCCACGCCGGCAGGACGTCGCCGGCGGGGTCCCGGCTGCTGTGCCCGCGCTCCCCGCCCCTGCCCGCCGGGTGCTCGCCGCTCATCCGCCCACCACCTGCAACCATCCCGCCAGGGCGACCAGCGAGACCAGCAGCACCGGCGCCGTCAGCACGACCCCCGTCCGGACGTACCGACCCCAGCCGATGCGGATGCCTTTGCGGTCCAGCACGTCCAGCCACAGCAGCGTGGCCAGCGACCCGATCGGGGTGATCTTCGGGCCCAGGTCGGAGCCGATCACCGTGGCATAGACCATCGCCTCGTGCGTCACCCCGGACGCTGCCACCCCGGCCACCGCCAGGACCATCACCAGCACGGTGGGCAGGTTGTTCAGCACCGAGGCCACCACCGCCACCACGACCCCGACGCCCAGGGCGGAGACCAGCACGCCGTGCGCGGGCAGCACAGTGAACACCCGGGTCAGCTGCGCGGTCAGCCCCTGGTCCCGCAGCCCGTAGACCACCACGTACATGCCCAGGCTGAACAGCACCACCTGCCAGGGCGCCTGCTGCACCACTGTGCGCACCCGGATCGGGTGCGGTGGGGCGGGCGTACCCGTGCTGCCCCGGTGAGCTCCGCCGTCACCGGCGGTGTGCGCACGGGCACGGAACGCGAACGCGGGACGCCGCGCAGCCACGGCGAGCAGCACCACCGCCCCACCGCCCACCACCGCAGAGAGCGGCACGCCCAACGGTCCCGCCGTGAGATAGCCGGCCAGCAGCAGCGCGAGCACCGCCCACCCTGAGCAGAACGTCAGCCGGTCGGTGACCGCCTGGGCCGGCTGAGGCAGTCCGGACAGGTGGTAGCGGGGCGGGACCCAGCGGCGGTAGTACAGCCACAGCACACCCAGGCTCGCGGCCACCGACACCACACCGACCGGCACCATCACCAGCGCATACCGGGCGAAGGAGATGCCGAAGAAGTCCGCAGTGACGATGTTCACCAGGTTGGAGACCAGCAGCGGCAGGCTGCCCGCGTCGGCGATGAACCCGGTCGCCATCACGAAGGCGATGGTCGCCCGGGTGGAGAAGTGCAGCACACGCAGGATCTGCACCACGATCGGGGTGAGGATGAGCGCCGCACCGTCGTTGGCGAAGAACGCCGCCACCACCGCGCCCAGCAGCACGATGAGCACGAACAACCGCCTCCCGCGCCCACGCCCCCAACGAGCCACGTGCAGCGCAGCCCACTCGAAGAAGCCGCACGCGTCCAGCACCGACGAGATGAGGATGATGCCCACGAACGCCAGCGTCGCGTTCCACACGATGCCCACCACCGGCAGGTCGGCCAGGTGCACCACTCCGGTCAGCAGTGCCAGGGCCGCGCCCCCCAGGGCGCTCCAGCCGATCCCGAGCCCCCGCGGTTGCCAGATCACCAGGGTGAGCGTGACCAGGAAGATCCCGACAGCGAGCCCAGGCACGCGTTCAGCGTAGGTCGCTCCGGGCGGGTGCGCCTCGTGGAGCTCCGGCCGCCGCTCGCCAACCTTCCGGATGGTAGGCTCGCGCGATGGTGAACGAGACCCATGCCCGCATCCTCCTGGCGGCCCGAGAGATGCTCAGTGCCGACGGCACAGTGTCCCTGGACTCCGTGGCCCGGCAGGTGGGTCTGACCAAACCGGGGTTGATGCACCACTTCCCGAGCAAGGAAGCGATGATGGTGGCCCTGGTGGACGCCGTCATCGACCAGTGGGAGGAGCAGCTCACCGAGACCCTCGGTGCAGAGCCCGCAGAGGTCGGTGCGGTCGACCGGATCGGTGCCTACGCCCGCTTCGTGCTCTCCCAGGACTTCGACCGGTCCGACGTGGTGGTGTTCGCCGACCCACGGCTGCATCGCACGCTGGTGGCCCGGTGGGAGGAGCGGATGACGCCCTGGTGGTCCGTGCCCGAGGATGCCACCGAGACCATGCGCACCCGGCTGCTTGCCGTTCGGTTGCTGGCCGACGGAGCCTGGTTCGCCAGCGCCACGGGGATGCTCGTGCCCGGCCCCGAGGAACGCCGCCGGTTACGGCTGCTGGTCGAGGAGCTGTTGGCGGGTGCCCGATGACCAGGTGGATGCTGCTCGGCGCCGCGATCGTCACTGAGGTGGCCGGTTCACTGGCGCTCAAGGCCGCCCTGGGCCACGCTGGCTGGTACCTGCTGGTGGTGCTCGGCTACGTCGCAGCCTTCGTGCTGATCCTCCGGGCGATGAGGGCCGGGCTGGGTCTGGGCGTGGCCTACGGCATCTGGGGTGCGATGGGCGTGGCGCTCACCGCACTCTTCGGGGCGCTGCTGTTCGGGGAGATCATCACCGATGTGATGGTCCTCGGGCTGGTGCTGGTGGTCGGCGGTGTGCTGCTGGTCCAGCTCGGCTCCCAGCGCGCACTGGCCACACGATCCCGGCAGGAGGCGGCCGGCTGATGGCCCTGCTCCTGCTGGCCGGTTGTTCGGGGAGATCATCACCGATGTGATGGTCCTCGGGCTGGTGCTGGTGGTCGGCGGTGTGCTGCTGGTCCAGCTCGGCTCCCAGCGCGCACTGGCCACACGATCCCGGCAGGAGGCGGCCGGCTGATGGCCCTGCTCCTGCTGGCCGGTGCGATCCTCGCCGAGGTGACCGGGACGGTGTCCCTGCGGATGGCGGCGACCGGATCCCGGCGCTGGTTCCTCCCGGTGGCGGTGAGCTACCTGCTGGCGTTCACCCTGCTGTCGGCCGCGCTCGGGCACGGGATGGGGATCGCCGTGGCCTACGGCATCTGGTCGGCCACCGGTGTTGCGATCACCGCCGTGCTCAGCAAGGTGCTCTTCGACGAACCTCTGACACCGCTGATGGCGCTCGGCATCAGCCTGATCGTCGGCGGCGTGCTGCTGATCGAGGTCGGGGCTGGCCGCTGACCGAGGTGTGCTGGGCACGCGATCGGAACGGGACCAGGCCGCTGGATCCGCAAGGCATCCGGAAGGGAACGAGCTCTGGTGCTCGGCCGTCGCAGCGGCGAGGATGGCACCATGTGCCGCAACATCCGGACCCTGTACAACTTCGAGCCGCACGCCACCTCTCAGGAGGTGCATGCCGCCGCACTGCAGTACGTGCGCAAGGTCAGCGGGATGACCAAGCCGTCGCAGGCCAACACCGAGGTGTTCGAGCAGGCCGTGGCCGACATCGCCCACATCACCGAGCACCTGCTCGCCGACCTGACCACCACCGCAGCGCCGAAGGACCGCGAGGTGGAGGCCGCCAAGGCGAAGGCCCGCGCCGCCAAGCGGTACGGCACCGTCGCCTCCTGACATCCTGCCCTGCACACCGTGCTCGGACCTGCGCATGGGTGTGGTTACCGTCGCTCTTCCGGCGGCTATGTCAAGTGGTCGTTGCGACGGCGAGGTTGTCGTCAAGTGCTTGGGCGGGGCTGCGGGGCTGCGGGGAACGGAGCGCAGGAGCTCGACCCTTGACCTTGTCACTGTGACAAGGTGTCGGGTGGTACCTATGCCTACCACCGACCGCCTCCTCCAGGCCCTGTCCGGTCCGCAGTCCTCTACCCGGCTGCGCGCCGCGATGACCCTCGGCACCTACCCGGACTCCGACCTCGTACCCGCGCTGATCGAGCGCTGCGCGGTGGAGCCCGACTTCTACGTGCGGGACATGCTCACCTGGGCGCTGACCCGCCACGCCGCTGACGTCACGATCCCGTTGCTGCTCGCGGAGCTCGCCGGCGGCCAGCCGCAGGCACGCAGCCAGGCGCTGCACACCTTGTCCAAGATCGGCGCGGCCTCCACCTGGTCGGCGATCACCCACGACCTGCTCACCGACCCGGACCCGGAGACGGCGAAGAGCGCCTGGCGGGCCGCCGTCGTACTGGTTCCCGACGGCGAGGAGGAGGCCCTGGCAGCAGTGCTCGCCAGTCAGCTCGGCCGCGGCGACGAGGATCTGCAGCGCAGCCTGAGCCGGGCGCTGGTCGCCCTCGGTGAGATGGTCGAGGCGGCGGTGGAGGACGCCACCAGGCACCCCGACCCGCAAGTGGTGGCGCACGCCCTCGCCACCCAGCAGCTGCTGGAGGACCCTGACTCCGCGTTCACCGTCTCGGTGGAGGAGGCGCTGCGCCTGCGCGCGCTGGCGTCTGCTCCGCAGGAGGAGGCCGGGTAGTGCTGATCGGGGAGGTGGCCCGCCGGTCGGGAGTGAGCCCGCGGATGCTGCGCCACTACGACCGGCTCGGGCTGGTCCGGCCGACCGGGCGCACCACCGGTGGCTACCGCGTGTATGCCGAGAGCGACCTGCGCCGCATCCTGCACGTGGAGATGCTGCGTTCCCTCGGTCTGAGCCTGGAGCAGGCCCGCGACGCCCTCGAGGACCCGGCGGCCGCACCTGCCGAGCTGGTGGCCGAGCTGGCGGCACGGACCCGGGCGAGGATCGCCGTCGAGCAGGAGCTGCTGGACCGGCTGGAGCAGGTGCGGGCCGACAAGCCACAGGAGTGGACCGACGTGCTGCGCACCACTGCGCTGCTCCGGTCCGTCGCCTCCGCGGACCCGAACCGCCGTGCCCGGGCCGTGCTGGCGGCCGCCACCAGTGCCGCCAGCACCGGTAGCGGACAGCCGGCGCCGGACGCGCTCGCCGATGCCGTGCTCGCCGAGGCGGAGACGAACGTGGCCGGGACGCTCCGGTGGGCGCTGGCCCGGGGCGGTGACCAGGCGGTGGACCGGTTGGCTGCTGGTCTGGGCAGCACCGACCCGGACGTGCGGCGACGTGCCGCCGAGGCGCTCGCGGAGATCGGCACCGACCGGGCCGCCGGGGCGCTCCGCGAGGCGCTGTCCCACCCCGACGAGCGGGTCCGGTACCGTGCTGCCCTGGCGCTCGGCCGGGGTGGGGAGGCGGCAGCACTGCCGGTGCTGCTGCAGATGGTGGTGGCAGGCCGCACCGACGTGGAGGCAGCTGAGGCGCTCGGCGCCCTGGCGGCCGACCAGCAGCAGCGTGGGGTGATCCTCGCGGCGATCGCCGATCTGCTGCGCGATGCCGGCACCCCACCGGCGGCCCGCTCCCGGCTCACCCAGGCCCTCGGCGAGCTGCCCGGTGCCGCTACCGAGCGGCTGCTGGCCGAGCTGACGAGCGACCCGCAGCCGGACGTCGCCCGCACGGCCACCTACCTGAGCAACCGCTGACCCGCCGCAAGCAGCGTCCGCGAACGCCCGGGTTTGCCGCGTGAATCGGTTCAGGGACCGCAGAGGCGAGCGTTCGCGATGGGGCGGGTCAGAGGTGGTGGCGTTGCTTGGCCTGGAAGTGCTGGTACTCCGCGTAGGCCTCCTGGGTGGAGGTCAGCCGGGCGACCTGAGCCACCGGCACGTCCCAGCCGTTGCTCGCCGGCGGGCCGTCGGCGAGCTGGTCGGTCTCGATCACGAGCACTGACGCGTGCTCGGCCGCCACCGCCCGGGCGTAGGCCTCCCGCAGCTCGGCCACCGTGGCCACCTGCTCCGCGGCCACCCCGTAGCTGCGCGCGTTCGCCACGAAGTCCACCCCGACATACTCCCCGGAGAGCAGCCCGGTGGTCTCCTCCCGCCGGCGGTAGGTGGTGCCGAACCGCTGCGAGCCCACCGACTCCGAGAGTGCACCGATCGAGGCGAACCCGTGGTTCACCAGCACGACGACGATCACCTTCAACCCCTCCTGGGCGAGGGTCGCCAGCTCGCCGGGCATCATCTGGTACGTGCCGTCACCCACGATCGCCACCACCTCACCGGTCGGGCGAGCCAGCCGCACCCCGATCGCCGCCGGGATCTCGTACCCCATGCAGGAGTAGCCGTACTCCAGGTGATAGGTCCCCGGCCCGGGCGAGCGCCACAGCGCCTGCAGGTCGCCGGGCATCGATCCGGCCGCATTGATCAGCACGTCGTCGGCGCCGAGCAGCTCGTTCAGCGCCCCGAAAACCTCCACCTGCGCGGGCGGCACCTGCCCGGATCCGGCGGTCACCTCGGCCCGCACCTGCTGCCACGCACGACGGCGGTCGGCCACCTCGCGCGTGTAGGGCTCCGGTACGCGGTACTCGCCCAGGGTCTCGGTGAGCGCCGCTAGACCGCGGGCGGCGTCGGCCACCAGCATCGTCGCCGAGTGCTTGGCAGCGTCGAAGGAGGCGATGTTCAGGTTCACGAACTGCACGCCCTCGGCTGCGAAGGCGGTGCGCGAGGCCGTGGTGAAGTCGGTGTACCGGGTACCCACACCGATCACCACGTCCGCCTCCGCGGCCAGCGCGTTCGCCGCTGCCGTGCCGGTCGAGCCGACCCCGCCCACGCTCAGCGGGTGCTCCCCGGGCAGCGCACCCTTGCCCGCCTGGGTGTCCGCCACCGGGATCCCGCTGACCTCCGCCAGCCGGGTGAGCTCCGCCGTCGCCCCGGAGTAGATCACCCCGCCACCGGCCACCAGCAACGGCCGCCGGGCTGCGCCGACCACGTCCGTGGCCCGGGCCAGGGCCTCCGGCTCGGGTACCGGCCGGGCCACGTGCCAGGTGCGCTCGCGGAACAGCTCCAGGGGCCAGTCGTGCGCCTCGGCCTGCACGTCCTGCGGCAGGCACAGCGTCACCGCCCCGGTGGCGGCCGGGTCGGTGAGCACCCGTATCGCCTCCAGCAGCGCCGAGGGCAGCTGCTCGGGACGGTTCACCCGGTCCCAGTACGCCGAGACCGGCCGGAACGCGTCGTTCACGCTCACCTCCTGGCTGCGCGGGTCCTCCAGCTGCTGCAGCACCGGGCCCGCACGCCGGGTCGCGAAGAGGTCCGCGGGCAGCAGCAGCACCGGGATCCGGTCGATCGTGGCCAGCGCCGCGCCGGTGACCATGTTCGTGGACCCCGGCCCGATCGAGGCCGTGCACACCAGCGTCTGCAACCGCTCCCGTGCCCGGGCGAAACCCACGGCGGTGTGCACCATCGCCTGCTCGTTGCGGGCCAGGTAGTACGGCAGCGGTGCCTCCTCCGGCGCCGGCTTCGTCGCGTTCTGCAGCAGCGCCTGACCCAGCCCGGCCACGTTCCCGTGCCCGAAGATCCCGAACGCCGCCGGCAGCAGCCGCTGGCGCCGCCCGTCCCGCTCGGAGTGCTGTGCGGCCAGGAAGCGCACCAGCGCCTGGGCCACGGTGAGCCGGGTCGTCGCGGCCATCTCAGTTCCCTCCGGTCATCGGCAGGCGGTCGTCGACGGCGGAGCTCGCCCAGGTCTCGCGCACCCAGCTGTAGGCGGGGTCGTCGGTCATCAACCAGACGCCGTCGCGCTGCGGGCCGGCCATCACGTTCAGGTAGTACATGTCCTCACCCGGTGGGGCGATGCACGGGCCGTGGTAACCGTGCGGCACCAGCACCACATCGCCGGTGCGCACCTCGGTGAGCAGGTCCATCGGCTCCGGACGGGTGCCGGCGGTGTACTGCCGGTGGTAGCCGGTCCCGCCCTCGCGGCGCATCCGGAAGTAGTAGAGCTCCTCCAGCTCCCGCTCGTGCTCGGTGTGGGTGTCGTGCTTGTGCGGCGGGTAGGAGGAGAAGTTGCCGCCCGGGGTGATCACTTCCACCAGCAGCAGCCGGTCGGTGGCCACCCCGTTGCCCAGGGCGTAGTTGCGCGGTTCTCGGCTGCAGGCTCCGGCCCCGCGCAGGGTGACCTGCACGTGCTCGGCGCCATAGCGTCGCGGCGCCAGTCGCTCCTGCGCACGGGCGGTGGCGATCGCGAAGCGGCCGCCGGCCGCGCTGGTGAGCTCGGCTCGGCACTCCCGTGGCAGGTAGAGGAAGTCGGTGAGCGAGGTGAACACGTCTGCCCGTCCCTGGAGAACGAACGCTGCGCCGTCGACCTGAGCAGACAGACCACCCATGAGGGGCAGCACGATCGCCTCGTCCTCACCGGTCGCCAGCGTGTGCGACCCGCCTGGTGGGAGGGCGAGCACCTTCAGCCCGGAGTAGGCCCAGCCGGCGCGCTCTGGGGTGAGGTCCAGCTCTAGCGGGCCGGCGGCCAGCGTCCCGGCGGGGTGGAACACCGTGCTCATGTCCGTCTCCTCTACAGCAGCCCGACCGCGGCGTCGACCGCGGCGGCCACGTCGCCGTCCGGTGGGTACAGCATCGCCCTCCCGATCACCAAGCCGAGCGCGTTCTCGCAGGCCAGCGCCCGCTGCCAGAGCGTCAGCGCCGCATCCGGATCCTCGGGCACCTCCCCGCCGAGCAGCAGGCACGGCAGCGTGGTGGCGGCCAGCACCCGTTCGACCTCCGGCACAGCGGGCAGCTTCAACCAGGTGCGTGCTGAGGTGCGGCCCAGACCGGAGGCGACCGCGATCGAGTGGATCACCGCGTCCGGGCTGAGGTCGTTGCGCAGCCGGCCACCGGTGCGGGTGGACCAGAACGGTTCCACCATGGCGGTCAGGCCGCGGCCAGAGAGCTCGTTCACCGCCCCTGCGCAGGCGGCCAGGGTCCGCGGGGTGGCCGGGTCCTGCGGGTCCAGACGCAGCAGCATCTTCCCGCCGTCCAGCCTCGCCTCGGCCACCCCTTCGGCGTCGTAGCCGGTGAACCGGTCGTCCGCCTCGAACTGCGAGCTCGCTAGGCCCGCCCGGTTCATCGAGCCGAACACCAGCTTGCCGTCCAGCGCTCCGAGCACGGCCAGGTCCTCGATCAGGTCCGCGGTGCCGAGGAACCCGTGCACACCGGGGCGGGTGAGCGCCTCGGCGCAGCGGGCGAGCAGGTCGCCGCGGTCGGCCATCGCCAGCGGATCCGGACCGGCGGCCAAGGACGCCCGTGCCGGGTGGTCCGCCGCGATGATCATCAGGTGCTCACCGGGTGCGGGCATGCTCCCGGGTGCACGAGTGGCGAGCGCATCGGAGATCCGCTCCGGTTCGTGTGCGCGTAGCCGGGCGAGCTGGGCCACCGGCGGCGGGGCGGTCACAGCGGGCCCTCCGCGTGGAAGCTCTCCGCTGCGGCGGCGGCACGGGCGGCGAACGTGGCGGCGGTGGCCGCGCCCGCCCGCTCGTTCACCTCGGCCACCGGGACACCGGCGAGCACGTCGGCGATCTCTGCGGCGGTCGGCATCGCCGTGGAGCACTCGAGCCGGGAGGCGACGATCGCACCGGCCACGTTCGCCGCGGCGATCACCTGCTCCAGGTCCCAGCCTTCCAGCAGCCCGTGGCACAACGCCCCGCCGAACGCATCCCCTGCGCCGAGCCCGTTGACCACCTCGATCTGCGCCGGCGGCACGACCACTCGCTGCGTGGCGGTCTTGGCGAGCGTGCCCGCCGGCCCCTGCTTCACGATCGCCAGCTGCACCCCGGCGGCCAGCAGGGCGTCGGCCGCCCGCTCCGGGTCGGCTTCCCCGACCGCGATCTCGCACTCCTCCCTGTTCCCCACGGCTACCGTGGCGTGTGCCAGCGCAGCCTGGTACTGCGCAGTGGCCTCGGCCGGATCCGGCCAGAACATCGGCCGGTAGTCCAGGTCGAACACGGTGTGCGCAGCGCGGCCGCGACGGGCGAGTGCGGCGTGGTGGGCGGCACGGGAGGGTTCCATGCACAGACCGGTCCCGGAGATCCAGAACAGCCGCGCTCCGGCGACGAGGTCCATCGGTAGCTCCTCGGCACGCAGCTGCAGGTCCGGTGCGGAGGGGAGGCGGTAGAAGTACAGCGGGAAGTCGTCCGGCGGGAAGATCTCGCAGAACGTGATCGGTGTCGGCAGCTCGGGCACGGTGACCACGTGCTCGTCCGCCACCCCGAGACGGCGCATCTCCGCCCGGACATAGCGCCCGAACGGGTCGTCACCGACCCCGGTGAGCACCGCCGCCGGACTGCCCATCCGAGTAGCCGCTACCGCCACGTTCATCGGGCTACCACCGAGGAACTTGCCGAAGCTGGTCACCTCGTCCAGACCGATACCGATCTGCAGCGGGTACAGGTCGACTCCGGCCCTGCCCATGGTGACGACGTCCACGTCCACGACCTCCTGACAAGACTGCGACACCCACCGGCGGTCGGTGCGCTGCGTCATGATCACTGCGCAAGAGTCTGCCCCATTTCACCCCTCCGGCGCATCCTTATGTCCTAACATATGAGCCTGTCAGGTTCGATTTGTCAGTTCAGCCGACCCGAGGAGGGGCGATGGCCGACGACCCGGCGGTGGTCCGCGTGGAGCTCGACCGGTCCAGCCCGGTGCCGTTGTACCACCAGCTCGCGACCGCGATCGAGCACGCGATCGAGACCGGCAGCCTGCCCCCCGGGCGCCGGTTGGAGAACGAGATCGCCCTTGCCAAGCGGCTGCGGGTCTCCCGGCCGACGGCCCGGCGGGCGCTGCAGGAGCTGGTGGACCTGGGCATGCTGGTACGCAAGCGTGGGGTGGGCACCCAGGTGGCGCCGGTGCGGGTGCGGCGCAAGGTGGACCTGTCCAGCCTGTACGACGACTTGCAGCGCAGTGGCCGTCATCCCACCACCTCGGTGCTGGAGTACAGCGTGGCGCCGGGCACGGCGGAGGTCATCGAGGCGCTCGAGCTGCCTGCAGAGGCAGATGTGGTCACCATCCGCCGGATCCGGCTCGCCGACGGCGAACCGCTGGCGTTGATGACCAACCACCTCGCCCTGGAGGTGGCACCGAGCTACGAGGAGCTCGGTGAGTCCGGGCTCTATCACGCGCTGCGCCAGCGCGGGGTGGAGATCCACATGGCGCACCAGCAGATCGGTGCTCGGATCGCGACTGCCAGCGAGGCGCGGCTGCTGGAGGAGAAGCCGAAGGTGGCGTTGCTGACCATGGAGCGCACCGCCTACGACGCCGCTGGCCGGGCGATCGAGCACGGTCAGCACGTCTACCTGGCGTCCCGGTACAGCTTCTCCACGACGCTCTTCGCCTCCTGAGCAGGCCGCCACCCACCCACCACCTCCGCTGCGCGCACCCCCTCGGCGTGAAGCGATTCATGCGACACTTCGCCCGCGGCATCGTGCTCGCGGGTGTCGACCTCGCGCAGGAAGTGTCGCCGTCGTTCGCACGCGGTGCTGCCGGTGTTCGCATACGGTACTGCCCTCCCGCAGGGAGTGCAGACCCTCGCGCACACACCCCGACCGCCCTCCGTGCCAAGATCGGTACCGTGCGCACCTCGAGGACGGATCGACCGACCCTTCCCCGGCTGCTGCTGCCGATCTGGGCCTATCCGCTCGTGGGGGTCGGCGCAGTGCTGATCGCGTTGCTGCCCTGGATCCGCACCGGGCTGCGGCTGCCGCTGCAGAACCTGTGGGCCACCCAGACACTTCCCGAAGACATGCCGATCGTGCTGCTGCCGTTGAGCCAGTACTACCTGGGCACGATCCTGGCGCTGCTGGTCACCGCCGGGCTGGTCGGTGGCATCGTGGCCCGGGCGGCACCGCCGACGCACCGGGCACTGAGCGGTGGGTTCACCGTGGCCGGGGCATTCCTGGCGATGACGTTCGTCTGCGTGCAGTCCGCCCTGGTGCTGGCCGAAGGCCTGCGGACCGATGAGACCGCCAGCACCTATCTCACCCTGGTCGTCGCCTGGACGGTGCTGTGCAGCCTAGGTGGCCTGCTGATCATGGCCCTGGTCACCCGTGCACCGCGAGCCGGCGCCACCGTGGCCGTAGCGCTCGCCGCTCCGGCCGTCGGCACCTGGGCGAAGGCGCTGTTGGCTCCCTCACCCTCGCTCGCCTCCCCGGCGGTGCAGACCGTGATCGACTACCTGCACTGGCTACCCGCCGTGCTGGTGGGGGTGGTGCTCGCCTGGTGCGGGGTACGCACGTCGGGACGGATCGCGGCGTGGGTGATGAGCCTGGTGCTGCTGTGGGTGCTGCCGGCAGTGCTCACTGCGATCACCTACGTGGCCGGCTTCCGTGCCGCCGAGAGCCTCCTGGAGAGCATCGGTGCCGGTCTGGACGTGCTCGCCCTCGCCCTGGCCCCCAGCATCGCCGGCCCACCGGTACTGGTGGCCTTCGCCATCGGTGCGCTCGGCTCGGTGCTGATCTGGGCGCTGCTCTTCACCCGGGCCCGGGCCGCCGACCGCCGACTGCACGAAGCGGCCCACGACCAGGGTTGATCGGTCACATCCGCTCGGGTGCGGCGATGCCGAGCAGCTCCAGGCCCTTGGCCAGAGTGCGGCGGGTCAGGTCCACCAGCGCCAGGCGACGCTCACGCACCGGGGAGTCGGAGCCGAGCACCGGGCAGGCCTCGTAGAAGTCGGTGAACGCCCGGGCCAGGTCGTAGCAGAACCCGGCAAGTCGGTGTGGCTCCAGGTCCTCGGCCACCGCATCGAGCACGTCGGCCAGGGAGTCGGCGGTCAGGATCAGCGCCCGCTCGGCTGGTTCCAGGGCAGCGCCGTCCAACGACGGCGCCGTCTCCGGAACGCTCAGCCCCCGCTCGGTGGCCCGACGCAGGATCGAGGTCAGCCGGGTGTGCGCGTACTGCAGGTAGACCCCGGTGTTGCCGTTGAAGGCGGTCATCCGCTCAGTGTCGAACACGTAGTCCTTCACCCGGGAGCCGGACAGGTCGGCGTACTTCACCGCACCGATGCCAGCCTGCTCGGCGATCTCGTGCAGCGCCGCCTCGTCCAGCGCGGTCCCCTTGGCCTCGGCCCCTTCGCGGACCACGGTCTCGGCGGCAGCCACCGCCTCATCGAGCAGGTCCATCAGCCGCACCGTCTCCCCGGAGCGGGTCTTGAACGGCTTGCCGTCCGGGCCGAGGATCGAGCCGAACGGTACGTGCACTGCCTGCACCTCGTCAGTGAGCCAGCCGGCGCGGCGGGCGGCCTCGAACAGCAGCCGGAAGTGCAGCGTCTGCCGGGCGTCCACGAGGTAGAGGATCCGGTCGGCGTCCAGCTCCGCGATCCGGTACTGCAGCGTGGCCAGGTCGGTGGTGTCGTAGCCGTAGCCGCCGTCCCGCTTGCGCACCATCAGGGCCGCCGGCTGCCCGTCCGGTCCGGTGACCTCTTCGGAGAGCACCACCAGCGCGCCGTCGGAGGAGACGGCGATACCGGCCTGCGCCAGCTCGTCGGCGACGGCGGTGAGCCGGTCGTTGTACCAGGACTCCCCGCGGGAGTCCTCGGCGCGCAGCAGCACGCCGAGCCGGGTGTAGACCAGGTCGAAGTAGTGCTGGGACTCGGCGACGATCTCCCGCCAGGTCGCCAGCGTCTCGGCGTCCCCGGACTGCAGCGCCACCACCCGGTCCCGGGCCCGGTCGGCGAACTGGGGGTCGGTGTCGAACAGCTGGCGTGCCGCTCGGTACAGGCCGTCCAGCGCGGAGACCGGGCTCGGCTGTGCACCTCCTTCGATCTCGGCGTGCCGCCAGGGGGAGTCCGGGTGCTCGACGATGTACTGGATCAGCATCCCGAACTGGGTACCCCAGTCGCCCAGGTGGTTCTGCTTGATCACCTCCGAACCGAGGAAAGCCAGCACCCGCACCAGGCAGTCGCCGATCACCGTGGAGCGGATGTGCCCCACATGCATCTCCTTGGCGATGTTCGGCCCGGAGTAGTCGATCACTGTCCGCACCCCGGCCTGGCTGGCCGGAACTCCCAGGCGCGGGTCGGCGCGGCGCGCCTCGGCCTGGGTCCACAGCGCGTCGTCGGCCAGGGTCAGGTTCAGGAAGCCGGGTCCGGAGATCTCCACCTGCCCGACGGCGGAGCCCGCCGGGATCGCCTCGCTCACCCTGGTCGCGACCTCGCGGGGGTTCGCACCGACCTTCTTCGCCAGCGCGAGCGCCGCGTTCGCCTGCAGGTCGGCGTGGTCGCTGGGGCGGATCAGCGGGTCAGCGCCGGCCTGCTCGGGGTAGGCGGTGGCGATGGCGGTGCCCACGGCCTCGGTCAGCTGGCGGGCGAGGGTGGGGATAGCGCGGGTCTCGATCTCAGGCACCGGCCCATCATCCCATCCCCCACAGAGTGAAATTGCTCGTCGGTCTGGCCACGCCTGGTCGCCAGATCGACGAGCAACTTCCTGAGACGGGAGGGCACCGGGTTCGGGCCGGGCCGGTCAGTCCTTCTTGTCGGTGGCGTCCTTCGCGGCGTCCTTGGTGTCCTGAGCGGCGTCCTTGACTGCGTCACCGGCCTCACTGGCAGCGTCAGCGACGTCGTCCTTCGCCTCTGCGGCGGCGTCCTTGACGTCCTCGGCCGCGCTGCTGGTGGCGTCCTTGGCTTCGTCAGCCTTGTCGCTGAGGCTCTCGGCAGCGTCCTTCGCGCTCTCCTTGACCGCCTCGGCCGCTCCCGCGGCGGCCGCACCGGCCTCCTCGGCGACGTGCTTGGCCTTCTCCGTCGGCGCCGGCGCGTCGTCCCAGTACTCCTCGGCCCACGGGTCCTCGGTGGGCTGGGTGCGCTTCCAGATCAGCACACCGGCTCCGGCCACGGCTGCACCGGCGAGCACCCAACCGATGGTCTTGCCGACCTTGGAGCCTCCCTTGGCCTTCTTCTCCTGCTTGGCGACGGCGTCACTGGCGGCATCGAGCACGGCCCCGGCCTTGTCCGCAGCGGTGTCCGCACCCTCAGCGGCGGCCTTGGCTGCGTTCTCCATCGCTTCCACCACGCGGGGGATCACGGTCTCGGTGAGCGTGTCGTGCGCGGCGTCGACCGCCCCGCGGCTCTTCTCCGCGTACTCGGCGACCTTCGGTGCGGCTGCCTGCACACCGGTGCGCAGTGCATGCTCCACCCGCGGGCTCGCCCAGTCCATGGCGGCCTCCACCTTTGGTCCGGCCCAGTCCTTGGCGGCGTCGACTCGCGGGCCGGCCCACTCGCGTCCCTGATCAGCGAGCTGACGCGCGACCTTGCCGGCCTCCTCTGCCTGCTCACGGAGGTGCTCAGCGTTGATCTTGTCCTGACGCGACATCTGACTCCCCTAGCTCATGGTCCGCGGGGGTCCGCGGGTGGTGGTGACGGTTAGGTTGCCGGTCCCTATGGTGCCACCCCATCGGCTTTGCTGCATACGCCTGCGGCGAACGGGTCACCCGACGAGCACCGGAGAAGTGCGAGGATGGGGCGCATGGACGCGATTCTGCACACCTCTGCCGGCGACATCCGCATCGAGCTGCTCCCGAACCATGCACCCAAGACGGTGCGAAACTTCGTGGAGCTCGCGACCGGTGCTCGCACCTGGACGAACCCGGAGACCGGTGAGAAGACCAACGAGCCGCTGTACAACGGCACCATCTTCCATCGGGTGATCCCGAACTTCATGATCCAGGGCGGCGACCCGCTGGGCAACGGCCGCGGCGGCCCCGGCTACCAGTTCGACGACGAGATCCACCCGGAGCTGAACTTCAACGCTCCGCACGTGCTGGCGATGGCCAATGCGGGCAAGCAGATGGGCCGCGGGACGAACGGCTCGCAGTTCTTCATCACTACGGCGAAGACCCCGTGGCTGCAGGGCAAGCACACCATCTTCGGCACGGTCAAGGACCAGGCGAGCGCCGCCGTCGTGGACCAGATCGGCTCCGTCTCGACCGACCCGCGGGACGACCGCCCGGTCGAGGACGTGGTGATCAGCTCCATCGAGATCGTCGACTGAGCAGGTCGAGCCTGACCTCGCGCCCGCGACGATGACGAGCTACCCTGCCGCACCACCGCCGCACGCTGCGGCAGGTCCGCCGACCTGCCCGCGCCACCCGGACCGCGTCTCCTACGTGAGCTGTCAGCGGTGCGGGCGCCCAGCCTGCCCGGAGTGCCAGCGTCCGGCGGCGGTCGGGGTGCACTGTGTGGACTGCGTGCGTGAGGCCGGTCGTACCCAGCGGGCGCACCGCACGGTGCTCGGCGGGCGGGTCAGCCCGAGCTCTCGGCCGGTGGCGACGATCACGTTCATCGCCCTGTGCGTGCTGATGTACCTGGCCGACTACGTGGCGCCGGTGTACCAGCTGTTCGCGTTCTCCCCGGCGATCGGCCAGATCGAGCCGTGGCGGATGCTCACCTCGGCATTCCTGCACGCGGGTTGGTTGCACCTGCTGGTGAACATGTACGCGCTGTGGATCGTCGGTCCGTTCCTGGAGGAGATGCTCGGCCGGTGGCGGTACGTCGCGCTGTACCTGCTCAGTGCGTTGGGCGGCTCGGTGGCCGTGGTGCTGCTGACGCCGGTGAGCCAGTGGGGGTACTCCGTGGTCGGTGCCTCCGGTGCGGTGTTCGGGCTGTTCGCCGCGATCGCCGTGGTGCTCAAGCGCACCGGTCGCGATGCCCGGCAGATCCTCGTGGTGATCGCGATCAACGTGGTGTTCTCGTTGATCATCGCCCGGGTGTCCTGGCAGGCGCACCTCGGCGGGCTCGTGGTCGGGGCCGCACTGGGGTTCCTGTTCGCCTACCTGCCCAAGGAGCGCCGCTCCAGCGGCGCCGTCGTGGGAGTGGTGACCTCCGCCGTCGTGCTGGTGGGCGTGACGCTGCTCGCCTACGCCTGATCCGGCCCACCCCAGCCCGCGAACGCTCGCTTCCGCGGCTGCTGAAACGATTCACGCCGCAGAGGAGGGCGTTCGCGGGTGGTGGGGAGGTGTGAATGACATGGCTGTAGTTCTCCACAGGTTTGTCCACGAGTGGTGGACAGACCTGATGGGCGGGTGACAACCATGTAGTTCTCCACACCGTTGTCCCCAGCTGGGGAAATCACATCGGTGTCATTCTCCCCAGGTGTGGATCATCCTGTGGATAACTGCTTCGGCGCGGGCCGTGAGTGGGTAGAGCGTGCGGTGGTGCACCGCGCGCGAGGGTCGGCTGCGGTGCGGACCGGGGGCAGACGGGGCTAGCGGCCGGGCGCGGACCGGGCCGGGTGCCGGCAGCGGTACGGCGCCTGGGCGGCCATGGTGCCGCCGGGCTGCCGGAGGCCGCCGGGCTGTCGAGAGAGGAGTGTCGCGGGCGTCAGCGCCAGCGCATGGTCATGACGAATCCGATCATCATGATCCCGAAGCCGATGGCGAGGTTCCAGTTGCCGATGCCCGGGATCGGCCAGGCGGACTGGGCCAGGTAGGTCGCCACCACCCACACCAGGCCGAGGATCATCAGCGTGACCATGGTCGGCGCCCACCAGCGCGGGTTCTGCTCGGGTGCGGACGAGGCCGGCGGGGGAGTGTAGGCCGGCTTCTTCCGGCGCTTTGACTCGGGCATGGCGACGATCTCTCCTAGGCGACGATCCTGGCCCATCCTAGAGGTCTTTGTGCCTAGGGTCTGCCACGGACGCGCGAACGTCTCCAGCGCACCGACCGCCTCCGTCGACCCCGGGCACCGGTGCTGCGCGGACGGCTCCGCCGGTAGATCAGCTCCGCCGGTAGATCAGCGCGAAGCCGTCCCAGCCCTTCACCCCCACGGTCTGCAGAGCGGTGGCGTCCAGACGCGGATCCTCGGCGACCATCCGCAACGCAGTGCGCACACCGACAGCATCCGGTGCGCTGGAGTCTGGATCGGCTACCCGCCCCTGCCGGGTGACGTTGTCGAGCACGATCACGCTGCCCGGCCGGGTGAGCGCCATGGTCGCCTCCAGGTAGGTCGGGTTGTTCGGCTTGTCCGCGTCGATGAACACCAGGTCGAACGGGTCCGGACGCTCGGCGACCAGTGCTGCCGACGTCTCGACCGCCGGACCCACACGGATCTCCACCCGGTCGCCGACACCGGCCGCGGCCAAGCTCTGCCTGGCGACTGCGGCGTTCTGCTCCTGCAGCTCCAGGGAGAGCACCTGCCCGGTGGGCCCCACGGCCCGCGCCAGCCAGAGCGTGGAGTACCCGGCGAGCGTGCCGAACTCCAGGACGCGACGAGCGCCGATCATCTCCGCGAGCAGGGCGAGCAGCTTGCCTTGGGGCGCAGAGACGGCGATCCCCGGTGCGGTGGAGCGCACATCGCCGGCAGCGGTGTCGCGCAGCGCCTGGTCCTCCTGGACCAGCTCGGCGGTGAAGTAGTCATCGACGGCAGCCCAGGCCTGGTCACGGTGCATACCCCATCCTTGCAGCACCCGGCTCCGCAGGTCCAGGCGGGCCACCGTATGCTGCTGCCATGGGTCAGCCACCCGACCAGTCACCGCAGCAGCCGCACCGTTCAGGCATGTCCCTCGGTGTGGCGGTCGTCGGTGTGCTCGCGGGTCTGCTGTTCGCCACGAACGCCTCCCTGTTCGCCGATGGCGACGGTCGTCAGCCGATGAACCTCCAGGACCTGGTTCGTGCCGAGAGCGAGCGGCTCGAGGAGACGAACAGCGACGTGCGAGCGCTGCAGGAGCAGGTGGATGGCCTGGTTGCCGAGCAGTCCCGGGCGAACCCGGACGTGGCTGCCGGCCCCGAGCTGAGCTTCGCGTCCGGGCGCACCGGTGCCGAGGGCGAGGGCATCGTGGTCTCGCTGTGGGACTCCCCGCTGATCCATGACATCCCCGAGGGGTTCCACGCCGACGACCTGCTGGTGCACGAGCAGGACCTGTGGGCGGTGCTGAATGCACTCTGGACCGGTGGCGCCGAGGCCGTGAGCGTCCAAGGGCACCGAGTGGGCCCGCTGACCGACATCCGGTGCGTGGGCAACGTGCTGCTGCTCGACGGCTACACCTACTCCCCGCCGTACGTGCTGGCCGCGATCGGCGACCAGGACGAGCTGGAGGCTGCCCTGGACGCCTCGCCGGCCGTGCAGGCCTACCGCACCTATGTGGGCGCCGTCTCCCTGGGCTGGTCGTTGGAGGAGCGGGAGATGATCACGATGCCGGCGGTCGAGGGCGGGCTGTCCATGCAGTACGCCCGTGTACCTGGTGACGAGCCGATCACCCTGGACTCCCTGCCGGACGGACGCTGATGAGCACACTGACCGACCTCCGCCACGACGCCCACGGTGAACCACCACCCCGCCGGCACGCCCGCCGACCGCGCCGCTCGGTGGGTGCGGCGATCACCGGTGCCCTCGGGGAGCTGCTGATCACTGCTGGTGTGCTGCTCGCGCTGTTCGTGGTGTGGCAGCTGTGGTGGACCGACGTCGAGGGCGAACGGTCCGCTGAGCAGGCGATCGAGCAGTTCGAGACCGACATCCCGGAGGTCCCCGACACGGTCGGGCAACCGCGCACGGGACCACCACCAGAAGAGGTCGCCCCTGGCGAGGGCGAGGTGTTCGGCACCCTGTACGTGCCCGACTGGGGTGCGGACTACCGGATGCCGCTCGCCGAGGGCGTGGACCTGGCCACCGTGCTCAACGACGGCCGGGTCGGGCACTACCCGGAGACCGCGATGCCTGGTCAGGTCGGCAACTTCGCGATGGCCGGACACCGGCAGACGTACGGCAAACCGTTCTATGCCGTGGACACTCTCGACGAGGGCGACCCGGTCGTGGTGCAGACGGCGCAGGCCTGGTACGTGTACACGGTCACCTCGCACGAGATCGTCCGCCCGGACCAGGTCGAGGTGATCGCCCCGGTACCGGGGGACCCGGGTGCAGATCCCACAGAGGCGATGCTCACCATGACCAGCTGCCACCCGCTCTGGTCGACCGCCGAGCGCTACATCGTGCACGCCCAGCTGGACTACTGGCTGCCGTTGGACGAGGGATACCCCGCCGAGCTGGAAGGAGCGCCGTGATGTACGGCTGGATCTGGCGACACCTGCCCGGGCCTGTGCTGGTACGGCTGCTGCTCGCGCTGCTGCTGGTGCTGGCCGTGGTGGCCGCGCTGTTCCTGTGGGTGTTCCCCGCGATCGCCCCGTACGTGCCGTTCAACGACCAGACCGTGGGAGCACCCTCATGAGCCGCATCCTGGTGATCGACAACTACGACAGCTTCGTCTACACGATCGTCGGCTACCTCCAGCAGCTCGGCGCCGAGACGGTCGTGCTGCGCAACGACGACCCTGCGCTACGAGACCCCCAGGTGCTCACCGGTTACGACGGCGTGCTCATCTCTCCGGGACCGGGTACCCCGAAGGAGGCCGGGGAGTCGCTGCACCTGATCGCGGCGTGCGAGCAGAGCAGCACCCCGCTGCTCGGTGTGTGCCTGGGTCACCAGGCGCTCGGGGAGTACTACGGAGCCACTGTGGGCCACTCCCCGGAGCTCATGCACGGCAAGACCTCCCAGGTGGAGCACCACGCTGACGGAGTGTTCGCCGGGCTGCCCTCACCGCTGACTGCCACCCGGTACCACTCCCTGGCGGTGCTGTCCGGCACGGTGCCGGACGTGCTCGAGGTGACCGCCACCACCAGCGGCGACATCATCATGGGTCTGCAGCACCGCACGCTTCCGCTGCACGGGGTGCAGTTCCATCCCGAGTCGGTGCTCACCGAAGGGGGTCACCGCCTGCTGGCGAACTGGCTCGCCGTTACCGGGGACGACGGCGCAGTCTCCCGGAGCGTAGGCCTCGCTCCGTTGGTCACGGGCTCAGCAGGTGAGGCCGGCTGAGCCGGCCCCCGGGTCAGGGCTGCTGCTCGCCGCCCTCGTCGCCGCCACCGGTGTCGCCCCCGCCGTTGTCGCCGTTGCCGCCACCATCTTGACCACCACCACCGGTGTCGTCGGTGGGCTCGTCCGTGGGCGACTGCGACTCGTCGCCGCTCGGGGACTCCGACTCGTCACCGTCCGGGCTCTCTGACTCGTCATCGGTCGGGGTCTCCGACGGCTCCGGCGGCGGCGTGGAGACCACCAGTGCCACCCTGGTGTCGTTCTGCACCGTGCCCGCCCCGGGATCCTGCCGGAGCACCACACCGGGTGGGCCGTCGTCCTCCTGCTCGGTGACCTGGCTGCTCAGGCCGAGGTCGCTGAGGATGCCGTTCGCCTCCTCCAGGTCCATGTCGGTCAGGTCCGGCAGCTCGACGTTCCCGGTGGCGATGATGATGCTGATCGGGTCGTCCGGGTTGGCCATCGTGCCCGCCTCCGGGTCGGTGGCGATCACCTCGTCCTTGTCCGCACCCGGCTCGTTGCGCGTGTCCACGGAGAAGTTGGCCGGGTTGAAGCCGCGGCCCTCCAGGGTCTGGCGGGCCTGGTCCTGGCTCATCCCGGTCACGTCCGGGATCTCCAGCTCACCGGGACCGGAGGAGAACTGCACCGTCACCGAGGCGCCCTCGTCGACCACC
Source organism: Ruania albidiflava DSM 18029 (assembly GCF_000421225.1). Classification (GTDB taxonomy): domain Bacteria; phylum Actinomycetota; class Actinomycetes; order Actinomycetales; family Beutenbergiaceae; genus Ruania; species Ruania albidiflava. The sequence continues at coordinate 60,619 of NZ_ATWL01000004.1, forward strand.
GCACCGGTCTCCGGGGTCCAGCTGACCGCATCCCCCTCGGGGATGGCGTCGTCGGTGACGTCGTCCCCGACGACCAGCTGCAATCCTTCTGTCCCGCCCTCTGGGACCGCGTTGCGCAGCGCCAGGCGGGCCTCGTCCTCGTTCATGCCCTGCAGGTCGGGCACTTCCACCTGCAGCACCGGTGGTGGCGGCTCGGGCCGGTTCAGCAGCAGCAGGGCGATCGCCACGGCAGCGAGCACCGCCACCGCCGCCAGCACCCACACCAGCGCCTTGGACCGCTTCGGTTCCTCCTCCGGGGCGGCCTCGGCCTGGGCCTGCGTGCCGGTGGGGAACAGGTCTGGCGGAGCGGGGCTGGTGGCGCCGAGCACCTGGGTGGCCGGTGCTGCAGCAGCGGCAGCGGCCAGCGAGGGGGCCCGCACCACCCCGTCGGTCACGGCCGCGTCCAGGTCGGAGCGGAACTCCGCAGCGGTCGCATACCGGGCTTCGCGGTCCTTGGCCAGTGCCTTCATCACGATCCGGTCGAGCGCCTCGGGCACGTCGCTGGCCACCTCGCTGGGCGGCTTGGGCTGCTCGCTCACGTGCTGGTAGGCCACGGAGACGGCGGAGTCGCCGCTGAACGGAGGCTGACCGGTGAGCAGCTCGTACAGCAGGCAACCGGTGGAGTACAGGTCCGAGCGGGTGTCCACCACCTCGCCCCGGGCCTGCTCCGGGGACAGGTACTGGGCAGTGCCCACCACCGCCTGGGTCTGGGTCATCGTCGCCGAGGAGTCCGCCATCGCCCGCGCGATGCCGAAGTCCATCACCTTCACCGCCCCGGTCGGGGTGAGCATCACGTTCGCCGGTTTGATGTCCCGGTGCACGATGCCCGCATGGTGGGAGTACTCCAGTGCAGCGAGCACCCCCTGGGTGATCTCTACCGCCTCGTCCAGCGGCAGTGCGGCACCGTCCTTGAGCAGGTCCCGGACCGTGTGCCCCTCCACGTACTCCATCACGATGAACGGGATCGCCACCTGCGCCCCGTCCACACCGGTGGTCAGCTCCTCGCCGGTGTCGTACACGGACACGATCGCCGGATGGTTCAGCGACGCCGCGGACTGCGCCTCGCGGCGGAACCGGGTGTGGAAGCTGGGATCGCGGGCCAGGTCGGAGCGCAGCATCTTGACCGCCACTGTGCGCCCGAGCCGGTTGTCGCGACCGATGTAGACCTCAGCCATCCCGCCACGGCCGATCGGCTCGCCGATCTCGTAGCGACCGGAGAGCACGCGGGGAACGTCGTTGGCCACTTAGCGTTCCTTCACTTTCTGCGGCGGGCATGGTGCCCGTTGGGTCAAAGGTGGGACGAGGACGAGGGCAGAGCTGGCCACCCACGCGGCATTCGCAGCGCCCAGCCTAGTGAACCACAGCGTCACCAACGCCCCGACGGCCACGATGACGATCAGCGCCAGCGGCCACCACCCACCTGTCCGGAGAACGTCTGGCAAGTCTGCTACCAGGCTGTTCGGTTCATGATGGCGGCGATAGCGGCGCGCAGAACGACGGGCACTGTGACGTGACCGAGACGACCGGGACAGCGACCGGCGGGTGGGCAGCTCCTCCTCGTCGAGCTCCTGTGGCAGGCGTCGGGTGCGGCTGGTACCGGACATCGGGCGCCACCGCGGCGGCCCGAGCTCGTCCTCGGTCCCTCCGTGCTCCTCGGGCTCCGGCACGGGCGCCGCGGCTGCGGCAGCAGCCGGCTGATCCAGGTGCGTACCGGGGGAGGGGAGCGACCCGCTCGAGGCGGGCTGCGCCGTCTCTGGCTGGGAGCGACCACGCGCAGCGGTGGCTGATCCGCTCGACCCGGGCTGCGCCGTCGCTGTCCCACTGGTGGGCAGCCCACCGCCGGGGGTGCCACCGACGCTGGTGGCGGGCCGTTCCGGCTCGATCTCCACCTCGAGGGAGGCGGCGATCGCCTCCAGCATGCGCGCCAGGGACGCGGCCGACCGCGGCCGGGCCTCCGGGTCCTTGGCGAGCATCTGGGTCACCACCTCCCGCACCCGCGCATCCAGGCTGTCGGGCAGCGGCGGCACCGGCTGCTTCACGTGCGCGAACGCGATGTCCACCTGGGTGCTGCCAGTGAACGGCCGCTTGCCCACCAGCGACTCGTACGCCACCACCCCGAGGGCGTAGATGTCCCCGGCGCCGGTGGCAGCCCGGCCCATCGCCTGCTCCGGCGGCAGGTACTGTGCCGTGCCCATCACCATGCCGGCGGCGGTCATCGGCGCCTGGTTCGACCCCAGCGAGATGCCGAAGTCGGTGATCTTCACATACCCGTCCAGGGTGATGAGGATGTTCGAGGGTTTCACGTCCCGGTGCACCACCCCGGCCATGTGCGCCGCATGCAGCGCCCGGGCCGCCTGGGCGAGGACCGGCAGCACCTGGGCCGGCTCCAGGCTGCGCTCGCGGCGGAGCAGGTCCTCCAGGGACTCCCCGTGCACCAGCTCCATGATCAGGTAGCCAGAACCCCGCTGCTCCCCGTAGTCGTACATGGCGGCGATGTTCTGGTGGGTCAGCGCCGCGGAGTTCACCGCCTCCGCCCGGAGCCGGTCCAGGAAGTGCTGGTCGCCGGCGAACTCCTCCCGCAGCACCTTCGCGGCCACGTGCCGGCGCAGGTTCAGGTCTGTGGCCACCCACACCTCGCCCATCCCGCCGATCGCGAGCCGCTCGGTGAGCTCGTAGCGCTCACCGAGGACGAGGCCGGCGACAGGCTTCACTGGTCCAGCACCGCCTGCATGATCTCTCGGGCCACCGGCGCCGCGACCGTACCGCCGGTACCGGCGGCGCCCAGCTCCTCGGTGCCCTCCAGCACCACCGCCACCGCTACCTGCGGGTCGTCGGCCGGGGCGAAGGCGGTGAACCAGGCGTTCGGCTGCACGGTGCCCTCCGGCCCCTCCACCCCGGTCTCAGCGGTGCCGGTCTTGCCCGCCACCTGCACCCCAGAGATGCCGGCCGCCTGACCGGTGCCGTTGTCCACGACGTTCACCATCATGTCGGTCATCGTGGCCGCGGTCTCGGCGGAGATCGGCTCGGAGAGCACGCTCGGGTCCGCCCGGCGGGTCACCCGCAGGTCCGGGCCCCGCTCGGTGGCGACCAGGTGCGGGGTCATCAGCTCGCCGTCGTTGGCCACCGCCGCGGAGACCATCGCCATCTGCAGCGGGGTGACGCGCACGTCGAACTGGCCGATGGCAGTCATCGCCAGCTGGGCGTCGTCCAGGTCCTGGCCGAGCACGCTCGGGGTCACCGTCAGCGGGATGTTCAGCCGCTGCCCGAAGCCGAACGCCTCCGCCTGCTCGGCCAGTGCCTCCTCGCCATGCTCGACGGCCAGCATCGCGAACGGGGTGTTGCAGGAGACCTGCAGCGCATACTCCAGCGGCACCTCCCCGTCGCCGCAGGCCAGACCACCGGGGTTGCGGATGTAGGTGTCCTGGGTGCCGGGCAGCCGGTACTCGGTCGGCGCCTCGACGACCGTGTCCGGCTGGTAGTCGCCGGTCTCCAGCAGCATCGCCAGGTCGATCAGCTTGAACGAGGACCCGGGGGCATACAGGTCACCGCCGATCGCCCGGTTGTACAGCGGGTTGTCCGGGTCCTCGAGCAGCTCGCTGTAGGCGGCGTCCACGTCGGTGCTGGAGTGGCCGGCCAGGTCGTTCGGGTCGAAGCTCGGGCTGGAGACCATCGCCAGGATCGCCCCGGTGCTCGGGTCGAGGGCCACCGCGGCGCCGTTGCGTCCGTCCAGAGCCTCCCAGGCGGCCTGCTGGGCGGCGGGGTCGATGGTCAGCTCCACACTGCCGCCATCGTTCTCCGCACCGGTGAACAGCGCCCGGAGCCGGGCCAGCAGCAGGGAGTCGTCGGTGCCGTTCAGCACGCTGTTGCTGGCCCGTTCGAGCCCGGTCATCTGGTACATGCCGTACCAGCCGGTGATCGGGGCGTACAGCGGCCCGTCGGTGTAGACCCGCTGGAAGCCGAACGCGTCGTCGACCGGCTCGGAATAGGCGATCGACTCACCGGCCACCACGATCGGTCCGCGGTCCTGGCCGTACTGCTTGTACAGGGTGCGCACGTTGCGCGGGTCGGCGTTCAAGGAGTCCGCCTGGAAGAACTGCACATAGGTGGCCGCCCCCATCAGGGCGAAGAACATCAGCATCATCACCACGGACAGCCGGCGCAGCGGTGCATTCATTCGTCTCTCACCACCTGGGTCGGTTCATCGCCGTTTCCGGCCTCGTCCTCGCCGTAGTGTGCGACCTGGTGGTTGCTGGCCGGTGGACGGTGCACCTCGGTCTGGGCGGTGTCCTCGTCCCAGTCGCGGGCCGGGTCGGGCTGGGCGGTGTCGGCGGGCTGCGAACCAGCCGGCTCCGCGCCGCCGATGATCTCCAGCGCGGTCTCGGTGGAGACCAGACCGCGGGCGTCGTCTGCGGGTCGGCGGGAGGAGTCGGAGATGCGCACCAGCAGGCCGACGATGATCCAGTTCGCCACCAGCGAGGAGCCACCGGCCGCCATGAACGGCATGGTCAGCCCGGTCAGCGGGATCAGCCGGGTGACCCCCCCGACCACGATGAAGCACTGGAACGCCAGCGTGAAGGCCAGACCGGAGGCGAGCAGCTTGCCGAACCCGTCGCGTACCCCGATCGCCATCCGCATGCCGCGCTGGGCGAGCACCAGGTAGACCATCAGGATCGCCATCAGCCCGGTCAGCCCCAGCTCCTCGCCGAGGGAGGCGACGATGAAGTCGGAGTTGGCATAGGGCACCAGCTGCGGGAAGCCCTCGCCCCAGCCGGTGCCGAGCAGACCACCGAGGGCCAGACCGAACAAGCCGCGCACGATCTGCCCAGATCCGCCGTAGAGCCGGTTGTACACGTCGGGATCCAGCGCGTTCAGCCAGATGTCGAACCGGTCGGCCACGTGCGGGAACGCCCAGATCGCCACGCCCGCCCCGACGGCGAACATGATCAGCCCGATGAGGATCCAGCTGAACCGCTCGGTAGCCACGTAGACGACCGCGACGAACAGGCCGAAGAACATCAGCGAGGTGCCCAGGTCGCGCTCGACCACCAGCACCAGGATCGCCCCCGCCCAAGCGACCACCAGCGGACCCAGGTCCCGCAACCGGGGCAGCTGCAGGCCGAGGAACTTCGGCCCGGCCAGGGTGAGCACGTCGCGGGTGGACACCAGGTAGCCGGCGAAGAAGATGGCGAGCAGGATCTTCGCGATCTCCGCCGGCTGAAAGCTCATCCCGGCCACCCGGATCCACAGCTGGGCACCGTTGATGTTCGCTCCCAGGCCGGGGACCATCGGCAGCAGCAGCAGCACGATGCCGGCCACCATGGCGGTGAACGTGTACCGGCGCAGCAGCCGGTGGTCCCGCAGCAGGACGATCACCAGGCAGGCGGCGGCCACGCCGAGGAGCGTCCACAGCTGTTGCCGGGGACCGAACCCGGCCTCCTGCCCGCGGGCGACCAGGCCGATGTCGATCCGGTAGATCATCGCCAGCCCGATACCGTTCAGTGCCATCACCAGCGGCAGCAGCAGCGGGTCGGCATACTTCGCCCGCCAACGCACCACCAGGTGCAGTACCACGGCCATGCCCACGAGCACCGCGGCGAACCGGACGAAGTCGCCGGGCAGCTGCTCGGCTGTGTTCAGCCCGACCAGCGCATAGGCGCCGATGCCGAGCACCAGGGAGAGCAGGAACAGCCAGAGCTCGGCGGCGCGGCCGGTGCGGATCCGCACCGGCGCGACAGTGGCGGCCATCAGGTACCACCTCCGGAGCCGGCCGTCTCGCTCGTGCGCCGGTCATCACCGGTGGGCTCGTCACGACCAGCCTCGCGGGTGCGGTCGTCGCTGGGACTGGCGCTCGGGTCGCCGCCCTCGTCCGGTCCCGTGCTCGGGTCGTCGGTGCCCGGTGCGGCCTGCTCGGTGAGCTGGGCGACGATCTGCTCAGCATCGGTGAGGTCGTTTGCGCTGATGGTGGCGGTGACCCGGGACTGCACGAACGGGGGCAGGTCGGCGAGCTCGACCGGTGTGACCTCGTGCTGGCGGGACAGCTCCAGCGGTCCGAGCGTGGCTGGCACACCCTGGTAGATGACCACGTGGCTGCCGTCGGTGCCCACGAAGTACTGGCTCTGCGTCCACCGGTAGGCGACCGCGCAGGCACCGGCGAGCAGGGCGAGCGCCACGATGACCGAGGTGATCCAGCGCAGCACGCGCCGTCCCTTCCGGGGGCGTTCTTCCAGGTCGGGTTCCGGCTCCTCGAGCTCCTCGTCCGGGCTGCGGGTCAGGGCTGCGGCCCGGGCGGCCGGGCTGGATCCGCCGCGGGTGGGGCGAGCGCGGTCGGTGGCGGCCGCGCCGACGACCTGCGGAGCGGTGGCAGGCAGGTCGGTGGTGTTCACCACGTCGGCGACCACCACGGTGATGTTGTCCGGGCCGCCGGCCCGCAGGGCGAGGTCGATGAGCTGTTCTGCGCACCGGCCCGGGTCGGCCTCGGCGAGCATCGTCTCGGTGATGGTCTCGGCGGAGACGTAGGAGCTCAGCCCGTCCGAGCACAGCAGCCACCGGTCCGACTCGCGCGCCTCCCGCACCGACTCGTCCAGCTCTGGCGGCTCTGGGTCGTCGCCGAGCACCCGCAGGATGACCGACCGCTGCGGATGGTGCTCGGCCTCCTCTTCGGTGATCTGTCCGGTGGCGACCAGGTGCGCGACCAGGGTGTGGTCCGTGGTCACCTGGGCGAGTGTCCGGTCCCGCAGCAGGTAGGCGCGGGAGTCGCCGACGTGCACCATGCCGAGCTTGCTACCGGACCGCAGCAGGGCGATCACCGTGGTGCCCAGCCCGCCGGCCTCGGGGTGGTCCTCGGCGTAGGCGACCAGGTCCTGGTGCGCGGCGAGCACGGCCTGGCGCAGCTGGTCCAGCAGGTCGCCGCCGCCGTGCGCCTCCCCGTCCAGCGGGGCCAGGTGTGCCACCGCGATCGAGGAGGCGATGTCCCCACCGGCCGCACCACCCATCCCGTCGGCGAGCACCAGCAGGTGCGGTCCGGCATACCCCGAGTCCTGGTTCGTGCTGCGCACCAGGCCCACATCGGAGCGGGCGGCGTAGTTCATCCCTACGGACACGCCGGCTACCGCTGCAGCTCGAGGACGGTCTGGCCGAGCCGGATCGGGACGCCGGTCTCCACCGGGACCGGGTCGGTCACCTGCGCCGAGCCCAGGTAGGTGCCGTTGCGCGAGCCGAGGTCCTCCAGCCACCAGCGGCCGTCGTGGAAGAACAGCCGGGCGTGCCGGTTGGAGGAGTAGTCGTCATCGAGCACCAAGGTGGAGCCGGGCGCCCGACCGATGAGGATCGCCGAGGATCCGAGCGCCAGCGTGGTGCCGTTCAGCGGACCGGCGGTCACGCGCAGCCGAGTAGGTCCGCCCCGGGCGGCCCGACGGGAGGGCCGTGGACCGCCGTCGGGCCGGGACTTGCGTACGACGCTGCCGTGCGCCAGCACCCGGGTGCCGAACACGTCCCGGCGCAGCACACCGATAGCGGTCAGCACCAGCAACCAGAGCAGGGCAAGGTAGCCCACCTTCATGACGGTGACGATCAGGTCGCTCATCGCCGCCGGTCACCGCCGGCCGGAATCGTCGGCTCCGGACCAGAACAGGATGCGGGTGCGGCCGATGGTCAGCGTGTTGCCGTCCACCAGGGTGGCGGCATCCACGTGGTGGCCCTCGATGTAGGTGCCGTTCGTGGAGCCCAGGTCGGTGGCGATCACCCCGTCCGGGGTGATGCGGATCTCCAGGTGCCGTCGGGAGACGCCGGTGTCGTCGACGATGATGTCTGCCTCGCTGCCGCGGCCGATCACAGTGACCGAACCGGTGAGCAGGTAGCGCTGCCCATCGATGTCGACGATCGGGTGCCGGCTGCTGGCGCGGTTGGTGGTGGCCGGCGCCACAGCGCCGCGGCGAGAGGCGGAGCGCACCCGGAACCTCCCCGGCTCCAGGTCTTCGGCCTGGTCGAACTCCACCTCCACCGGACCCACGAACACGTACTGCTGGCTGGTGGCGTGGTCGGTGGCGGCGGTGATCATCTCTTCAGCCATCGCCTCCTCGCCCCAGTCGCGCACCTGCTCGTAGTCCTTGCCGGAGAGCTCGACGGTGAACGTGTTCGGCACCACGGTGCGGCCACGGGAGAGTGCGGCGGTACGTTCGTCCATGTCCCGCCGGATGGCGCTGGCGATCTCCACGGGCTTCAGGTCGGAGCGGAAGGCCTTGGCGAACGCGTTGTTCACGACCCGCTCGACGCCCTTCTCGAAGCGATCGAGGACTCCCACAGCGCACCTCCCTCTCCTGGTCTCGTGGCCGACCACGGCCGTCAGCCCGCGCCTGGCTGCACGGGTTCTCACGGAATCGTAAGCCGTATCGCGCGGCTGTGTCCTCAGGCGTGCCGGTCGCGAGGTCTATCCTTCGTGCGAACGTGTGGTTATTGCCGTCCGTCGGGCGCTCGAGCGACACCAACCACACGTTCGCGGAGGCGAGGATGTGGGCAGCAGGTGAGGTAGCACACGCTCAACGGTGACGAGCGCGCGGCCGGCGCGTGCTAATCTGCATGCGGCGATCAGCACTGCCTGGGCAGCGTTCATCGCCAACCACGCGCGAGTGGCGGAATAGGCAGACGCGCACGGTTCAGGTCCGTGTGCCCGCAAGGGCGTGGGGGTTCAACTCCCCCCTCGCGCACAGCAGGAAGCCGCAGGATCCCAACAATTCGAAGGGATGCTGCGGCTTCTTTCTTGCTCCATGCATAGTTTCATGCATCAGTTTCCCGGCTGACTCTCCTGACCTTGAGAAGCGCGCTGGCCGACATCCCGGCGTGTCGGCGATGGGGCCCGCCGACGAGGTGCCTCGAGGGGCATCGGGGAGAGGATGAGTTGAGATGGGCGAGTGGGTGGTCTCCGGTCAGCGGGTGGTGACCGAGCCTGGCGTGCGGTCGGCGACGGTGGTTGGGTCAGGCGGGCAGCGGCTTGGGGACGATGGTGCCGACCAGCAGCCGGATGCGGACATGGGCGCCATAGTGGTGGGTCAGCAACGTGACCGAGATACCTCCCACGAGCCTGTACTTCACTCCGAGCTGGGCGGCGATCTGGGAGATGTCGAACGCGGCTCGCCACGCTGAGTACCAAGAACTACAGTCTGCTCCTCATCGGCCCGAGAGTGGGACTCGCGCCGCTCTACGACATCGCCTCAGGCTTCCCCTACGACGCGCACGAGCTCCACGGGCTACGCCGGGCAGCGATGAAGATCGGCGGCGAGAGCCGGTTCGGCCGGATCGAGCGACGACACTGGGAACGGTTCGCCACCGAGATCCGCTACCCGGCAACGCGGCTCATCGACAGGGTGGACGAGCTCTCCCGACAGCTCCCAGACGCGCTGTCTTCCGCCTTGGACGGTGAGCCCGAGGCAGCGGGTGAGCTGCGGAGCCGGCTGCTGGATCCGGTGACCGAGAACTGTCTGGCGACCATCGGTGGTCTCCGACACTGACGCACTCGTCTTCCCGGCATCCAGCCGGGACACGTCTCCGAGGGAGGCCATGACGACGCTGGGTGTCGTACCAGTGGTGGTCTCTCGGAGGTGTTGAGAGGTATTGCAGCACTCGTTACTATTTACGCGTGACTATTTCGGGGACAGGATCCGGCCTCACCACCCGCATGGCGATCCTCGGTGCGCTGTCCTTCCGACCCATGCACGGTTATGAGATCCGCCGGGAGCTGGAGCTGCGGCGGGTCGACCGGTGGGCAGGAGTCAGCTACGGGTCGATCTACGGCCGGCTGCGCAGCCTCGTCCGCGAGAAGCACATCGAGGTCGTCGGCTCCGAACAGGTAGGCAACCGGCCCGCGCGGACGGTCTACCGGATCACTCCTGCCGGCGCAGACGAGCTCACCCGAGCGATGCGCACGGCACTGTCCACACCGCAGTTTCCGCCCCAACCCATCGATCTCGCCCTCTCCTTCTGCGCTACCGCGGACGCACGGCTGGGGAGCGAAGAACTGCTGCGCCTGCTGCGCATCCGCGCGAAGACGCTTACCACCCTTGCGTCCGAGCTGGCCCAGGCCCGTACCGAGCCGGTCAGCTCCGCGCCCGGCGTCTCCGACCTCGTCAGCGACCTCTTCGCTCATCGCCGGCAGCAGATCGAAACCGAGCAGCGATGGGTGCAGCACGTCCTCACGCGGCTGGAAGCCGGGGCATATGGCTCCCCGGAGCGCGGCGCGCTCGACACGGCACCGCACATGCAGGGGACGGACCGGTGAAGGACTCGCACACGACCCACCGCCGGCGAGGCATCACCGCAGCCGCCGCGCACGGTCTGGCCGGGCAGGTGCCGCCCGCGCTCGGGCCGATCGTCCTGCGCGATGCGACGATCGTCGATGCGGTCACGGACTGCCCAGAACCCGCAACGATCGTCATCGCCGATGGCACGATCGTCGACGTCACCACCGGTGACCGTCCGGTCGTGCCGAGAGACGCACCCAGCATCGACCTCGGCGGTCGCTTCGTGATCCCCGGCTTGTGGGACATGCACGTGCACCAGTTCGATGCCGACCATCTGCCGTTCCATCTCCTCAACGGTGTCACCGGCATCCGGCACATGGGCGGCATCCCCGCCCACCACCAGTGGCGGGACGACCTGCGAGCCGGGCGGCTCACCAGTCCGCGGATGGTGCTCGCGAGTCCGATCATCGACGGTCCGCAACCGCTACGCCCCGGTTCCATCGCCGTCCACGACGCCGAGAGTGCCCGTCGCGCGGTCGCTGAGAGCCACGCTGCGGGCGCAGACTTCCTGAAGATCTACAACCTCATCCCGGAAGAGGCGTACCGGGCGCTGGTCGACGAAGCCCGGCAGCAACAGATTCCCTACGCTGGACACCTCCCGCTGGTCACCACGCTCGCCGACGCAGCAGCCCACGGGCAGGCCAGCATCGAGCACCTCGAGGGGCTGCTCGTGGCGGGAGCCCGCGATGCCGACCGGCTGCAGGCGGAGATCGCCGGGCTGACCGTGGCCTCCCTCGCCGAGATGCACCAAGTTCAGCACCGGATCAGCCAGGCTGCCGGGCAGCAGGAGACCGTCCGGGCCGAGGAGATCTGTGCTGACCTTGCCGCCCACGGGGTGTGGAGCACACCGACTCTCGCTGTGCTGCACGCCGCCGCGACCGCCGGAACGGCCGACTTCCCGCTCGCTGGCCTGCTCGGCTACGTCGAACCGCACCTCCGCCCGATCTGGGACCAGATGCTGAACGCTGAGGTCTCCCGTGCGCAGCACGAAGCGCAGCGCACGCTGTTCGAGAGCCAGCTGGCGTCCGTCGCGCGGTTGCACGACCACGGTGTGGGGCTGCTGGCCGGCACCGACACGTTCGTGCCGGGGTTCAGCCTGCACGACGAGCTCGAGCTGCTCGTCATGGCCGGCCTCGAACCACGGGAGGCGCTGACCACCGCGACGTACAGCCCCGCGACATTCCTCGGTGTCACCGACACCTTCGGCACAGTGCGGCCCGGCCGGGTCGCCGACCTCGTCGTGCTCAGCTCCGATCCGCTCGAGGACATTGCACACACCCGCAGCATCTCCGGCGTCATGCTTGCCGGGCACTACTACGACGAGCGCGCGCTGGAGCGGCTGCACACCGCTACGGCAGCTCGTGTGCGCGCCACCTGCTGACCGGTGTGGCCGCAGCCGCCGGCAGGCTGGCTGCCCGCAGGCTTGCTGCCGGCAGACGTGCCGCCGACAGTCAGCCGGGCGAGGCTGGCGGTCGGAGCGCGGCAGCGAGCTCCTCGGGACCCGGTGCGGGCGTGCGGAAGAGGCTGTGCAGCTGGAGCCCGTCGGCGAGCGTGGCCAGATGGTGTGCGTCCGCCTCCGGGACGTGGCAGGCGAGCTGCCGGTAGAGGACGTTGGTGGCCTCGTTGCCCAGCGCCCGGAAGTCACCGTCTCGCAGGCCGAGGAGGTACAGCTCGTAGGCGACCACGGTGATGGCCCGACCGGTAGTGATCTGAGTGTGCACGAGCTCGGCGAGCCGTTCGTGGATGGTGGGCGCAGTCACCGTCTGCCCCCACGACGTCAACGACGCCTCCCGTAGCTCGATGATGCTGCGAGCGGCTTCCAGCAGCAGTGCCCGCACGGAGTCGAAGTGGTAGGAGACCGACCCGACCGGAACTCCAGCGCGGGTTGCGACGGCGCGGGCGCTGATCGCGCTGAGGCCCTCATCCTGGAGCAGACCGACCGTTGCCGCGAGGATGCGTGCGCGCCGGTCAGGGTCGTTCGGCGTGTTCTTGGTCCGAGCCACGGTGTACCGCCTTCCGGGTGCGTCGCTCAGCGGGGAATGCGTTCACGGTCGCGACCCCGATGATCACCAGTACGATCCCGGTCCACGCTAGCGGGGTCATCCGGTCACCGAAGAGGAGGATGCTGAGCACGACGACACCCGTAGTGCCCGCAGCAGTCCACACCACGTAGGCCAGACCCATCGTGATCGTCTGCAACGCCCGTGAGAGCGCGACGACGGTGGCTGCGTACGCGAGGAGGGCGACCACGGACGGGAGCAGCACGGTGAAGCCGTCCGAGGCGCGCAGCGAGAGGGTCGCCAGCACTTCGAGCACGACCGTCAGGGACAGGTAGACCCAGCCGCGCAGCCTCGCCGGGCTCATGCCTGCACCGCCGTCCCCAGCAGGGCCACACCGACGATGGTGATGGCCACGCCGACCAGCTGCGGCCCGCTGGTACGCACCTGGAAGGCGACGCGATCGATGGCGAGCAGCACGACGGCGGCGGCGCCGGTCCAGACCGCGTAGACGATCCCGACCGGCATCCGTTGCAGCAGCAGGGCCAGCATCACGGTGGCGACACCGTAGGCGGCGATTGCGCCCAGGCTGTACCCGACGCGGCGGAAGCCGTTCGACGCACGGGTGAGGACGGTTCCGGACGCACCGGAGCCGATCGCCAGGACGAACATCAAGAAGAGCACACCTACAAGAGTATGTACGTGCGTACATAATCTCAATCGGTGGGTCTGTCGGGCTGATCACACCGGGACGCCGGGCCGCGTCATGGGCAGCGCCGCACGAGACCGTCGCCGATCGAGACGAACGTGTCTGCCGAGCGTTCGGCAACATGTCCGCACAACCCGACATTATGGTCGCGGTAGTACGCGGGTCGCCGGGGCCCGTCCACCCGGGACGGCGCCAGCGCGGACGGCACCGTTCCACCAGGTCAGCGACGCTTCTCCGGAGAAGCGCGTGGCCCCCGCCTCCTTCCCTGCACCTCGTTCTCGACGCAGCTTTGACAGGACGTTAACTCTTGACGACCGAACATGGGTGTGGTCGACTGGTCCCCGTCGCGACACCCCCAGACGCGCCGTCGCACGGCTGAGCAGCCCGACCGCGCCGGCACGTCCAGGCAGCGGCAGCTGCGCGGTGCGTCCCTCGTGGCGCGTCCGCACGCCGGTCTGCCTACAACCCATCACTTCGATCATGGAGAACGACCATGAGCAGGAAGAAGGCGCTCGGCGCAGTCGCCAGCGCGGCGATCGCATCCCTCACCCTGGCAGCGTGCAGCGGTGGTGACGGAGACGGCGGCGGTGGTGACGGCGGCACGCTGACGATCGTCGCCAACGCGATCGCCGGCGGGAAGAACGAGGCCGAGGCCACCTGGATCAACGAGTGGGTGATCCCGCAGTTCGAGCAGGCGATGGCCGACGAGGGCCAGGACGTCACGGTCACCTTCGAGGCCCAGGGCGTGGACGACGAGGACTACAAGACCAAGATCGCCCTGGACCTGCAGTCCGGTGGTGGTGCGGACATCATCGGCATCGACGGCATCTGGGTGGGTGAGTTTGCCGAGGCCGGCTACATCGCCCCGCTCGCCGACGTCGGCGGGGACGCGGTCACCGACTGGGACGGCTGGGAGCAGATCCCGGACGCCGTGCAGAACGGCCTGTCCTTCGAGGACCAGCTCTACGGTGTGCCGCAGGGCGCCGACGGCCGGGTGCTCTACTACAACAAGGAGCTGTTCGCCCAGGCCGGGCTGCCCGAGGACTGGCACCCGGCCAGCTGGCAGGACATCCTCGACGCCGGGCACGCGCTGCAGAGCATCGACGGCGTGATCCCGATCCAGCTGAACGCGGGCACCGCCATGGGGGAGGCCACCACGATGCAGGGGCTGCTGCCGATGCTGGTGGGCACCGGTGCGGAAGTCTACACCGACGGGCAGTGGATCGGCGCCACCGACCAGCTCCGCCAGGTGCTCGACCTGTACCGCACGATCTACGTCGACGAACAGCTCGGCGACCCGATCCTGCAGCAGGAGGCGGATGGCCGGGACAGCTCCTTCGCGCAGTTCGCCGACGGGCAGATCGGCATCCTCCTCGAGGGCGACTACTTCTGGCGTTCGGTGATCGACCCGAACGACGGCACCGCCCCGATGGACGACCGTGACGAGGTCGTCGGCTACACCCTCATCCCCGCCGAGACCCCCGGGTCGGGCATCAACGGGCAGGACTTCGTGTCCATGTCCGGCGGCACCGGCCGGGTGCTGAACCCGAACTCGGACAACCCCGAGCTCGCCTGGGAGCTGCTCGCGTTCATGAACTCCGAGGAGGCGTTCGACGCCCGCGCAGAGTACGGCGGCCTGAACATCAGCCCGCGCACCGACGTCAACGAGGAGCTCCTCGAGGGCAACGAGATGCTCACCTTCGTCAGCGACGAGGTCCTGCCCATCACCGCCTACCGCCCCGGCCTGGCCGCCTACCCCGAGGTCTCGGTGGCGCTGCAGGAGGCCACCGCCGCCGTGGTGTCCGGCACGTCGGTGGACGACGCCCTGGCCAGCTACTCCCAGGCGGTCGCAGGCATCGTCGGCGAAGAGAACGTCAACAACGGCTGAGGCGGACCAGGAAGGTGAGTGTGGCAACAGCCCACGCGCGCTCGTCCGGGCGGCGCAGCAGACGCCGCCCGGACGACGTCGCCGGCCTGGGCCGGACCGGCGCCGGTACGTTCCTGGTGCCCGCGTTGGCCCTGATCGGCCTGTTCCTGATCTTCCCGGCGCTGTGGACGATCTACCTGGGCATGACCGATTACCGGCTCACCGGGCTGGCTGCAGCGGACCCACAGTTCATCGGCCTGGAGAACTATCGGCAGGTCCTCGCCGACGCCGAGTTCTGGCGCTCGCTGCGGCTCACCCTGATCTTCGTGCTCGGCTCCGGGGTGCTCGGCCAGACCCTGCTCGGGTTCTGCGTGGCCTGGTCGTTGCGCCGGCTGCCGCGACTGGCCAAGGGCCTCATCGAGACCCTGGTGCTGGCCGCCTGGGTGGTGCCCACGTCGGTAGGCTCCTTCCTCTGGCTCGCCCTGCTGGACCGGCACGAGGGCACCCTGAACTGGTTGCTGGACACTCCGGGCACCGCCTGGCTGATCGAGTACCCGATGGCCAGCATCATCATCTTCAACATCTGGGTGGGCACAGCGTTCTCCATGCTGCTGTTCTCCTCTGCGCTCGGGGCCGTGCCGCCGTCGCAGCTGGAGAGCTCCCGGATGGCCGGCGCCAGCACCTGGCAGCAGCTGCGGGACGTGGTGATCCCCAACATCCGCGGGCACATCCTGACCAACACGCTGCTGATCACGCTCTGGACGTTCAACACCTTCACCCCGTACCTGCTCACCGCCGGCGGACCGAACGGGGCGTCGGAGATCCTCCCGGTGTACATCTACCGCACCGCGATCCCCGGCGGGCAGCTCGGTGTGGGTGCGGCGATCTCGCTGCTGATGCTGCTCATCAACCTGGTGATCGCCCTGGTGTACATGCGCATCGGTCGGGAGAAGAAGACATGACCGCCACGTCCGCCGCCCGCTCCGGTGGCACCACCTCCAGCACGACGGCGGCCCGCACCGCGCGCAAGTTCCTCACCCGGATCCTGTTCGTCCTGGCGATGGTCGTGGTCGGCTTCTTCTTCGCCCTCCCGCTGGCCTGGTTGGTGACCGCCCCGTTCAGCAAGGTGCCCACGCTCACCGTGTCCTGGCCGGACTGGACGCTGGAGAACTTCCGTGTGCTCACCGAGAACCCGTACGCGCTCACCTCCATCGGCAACTCCCTCATCCTCGGCTTCGGCACGATCGCCGTGGTGGTCACCACCGGCTCGCTGGCCGCCTACGCGCTCTCCCGGGTGCGCATCCCGGGCCGGGACGGCCTGCTCTACGGGTTGCTGCTGCTCTCCTCGGTGGTGACCGGCACCGCGGCGATGGTGCCGCTGTTCCAGCTGATGGTCGCCACCGGCCTGATCAACACCCAGACCGGGGTGGTGCTCGCGCTCTCCGGCGGGGTGCTGCCCACGGTGATCTTCATCCTCAAGGACTTCATGGACTCCATCCCGAAGTCCTATGAGGAGTCCGCACGGCTCTACGGCGCCAAGCCGCACCAGATCCTGCGGCACGTGGTGGTCCCGATCGCCCGACCCGGGCTGGCGTTCGTGGCGGTCTGGGCACTGGTGCAGGTGTGGGGCAACTTCCTGCTGCCGTTCATCCTGCTCCGCTCCCCGGAGTCCCAGCCTGCCGCGGTGATCATGTACACCTTCTACACCGAGTCCGGGCAGGCCGACCTGAGCCTGATCTCCGCCTTCTCCCTGGTGTTCTCCATCCCGGTGATCCTGTTGTACTTCCTCGTCAACCGCCGGTATGGCTTCCGCTTCCATGGAGGGATCAAGTCCTGATGGCTACTATTGCCACCACCACCCTGGTCAAGGAGTACCCCGGCGGTGTCCGCGGGGTCGACGGCGTGGACGTGACCATCGCCGACGGCGAGTTCTTCGCCCTGCTCGGCCCGTCTGGCTGCGGCAAGACCACGCTGCTGCGCTCCATCGCCGGCCTGGAGGCGATCACTGAGGGCACGCTGCACATCGGCGAGGTGGACGTCACCCAGGCCGAACCCGGCGAACGCGGGGTGGCGATGGTGTTCCAGGACTACGCCTTGTTCCCGCACATGGACGTGGCGGACAACATCGCCTACCCGCTGAAGATCAAGAAGGTGAAGAAGAGCGAGCGCCGCGCCAAGGCGGTGGACGTGGCCGACGGGCTCGCCCTGGACGGGCTCAGCCTGCGCCGCCCCGGCCAGCTCTCTGGCGGCCAGCAGCAGCGGGTGGCCCTGGCCCGCGCTGTGGCCACCGAACCGGAGGTGCTGCTGCTGGATGAGCCGCTGTCCAACCTGGACGCCCGGCTCCGGCTGGAGGCCCGCACCTTCCTCAAGGAGCTGCAGCGCGACCTGGGCGTGACCACCGTGTTCGTCACGCACGACCAGGCCGAGGCGCTGGCGCTCGCCGACCGGCTCGCGGTGATGAAGGCCGGCCGGCTGCAGCAGGTGGGCACCCCGCAGGAGGTGTTCGGCCGGCCGGCGAACACGTTCGTCGCCTCGTTCATCGGCTCCTCGCCGATGAATCTGGTCACCACCACGATCGCCGACGGCGCAGTGCCGGTCGGGCAGGGCACGGTCCCGTTGCCGGAGGGCCTCACCCAGGCGGACGGGCGCGAGGTGATCTGGGGTGCGCGCCCGGAGTACCTGCGCTGGTCGGCCGAGGAGGTGCCGGTCGGGGTACCTGCGGAGGTGAGCGTGACCGAGAACCTGGGCGCCTCCGCCCTGGTCACCGCCGTCTCCGGGCAGGAGAAGCTCCAGCTGGTCGTCCCGGAGGAGGACGCTCCCGGTCCCGGCGATGCCGGCTGGGTGGTCGCCTCCGCCCGACGTAGCCTGCTCTTCGACCCCGAGACCACGGAGCGGATCGACTGAATGAGCACCAGCACCGAGCGCCTGCACCTGACCCTCGATGACCAGATCGCCGACCGCTACTACCGGGTGCCGTTCGAGATCACCCCGAGCACGCCGTCGGTGAGCGTGCAGCTGGACTACGACACCTCCGCCGGGGTGATCGACCTGGGCTGTGAGGGCGCCACCGGTTGGCGCGGTTGGTCCGGCGGGGCGCGGGACCGCTTCACCATCACCGGCTCGGCCGCCACCCCCGGCTACCTGCCCGGTGAGCCGGAGCCCGGCACCTGGTACGTGGTCCTCGGGCTGCACAAAGTACCTGCAGCGGGACTGGACGTGACCGTGCGGATCTCCACCCCCGCCGTCGAACAACCGGAGACCGAACGCGAAGTACCCGCGCAGACCCGGCGGGTGCGCGGCAGCGACCGGAACCTGCCCGCCCCGGCGGGCCTGCGCTGGTACGCCGGCGACTTCCACGCCCACACCGTGCACTCCGACGGCTCGCTGAGCATCAGCGAGCTCGCCGCCACTGGGGTGCGCGCCGGGCTGGACTTCCTCGCCGTCACCGACCACAACACCACCAGCCACCACCCCCACCTGCCCCGAGTCGGTGCCATGCAGGGCATCACGCTGCTGCCCGGGCAGGAGGTCACCACCGCCCGCGGGCACGCGAACGCCTTCGGCGACATCGGCTGGATCGACTTCCGCGAGCCGGCCCAGACGTGGGTGAGCGAGGTGGCCCGCCGCGGCGGCGTGCTCAGCATCAACCACGCCATCGACGGCGACTGCGCTTGGCAGCACCCGCTGGGCGAGCTGCCGGCCGCGCTCGAGCTGTGGCACATCTCCTGGTTCCGGGACCTGACCTCGACCGCACCATGGGCGTTCCACCAGCGCTGGGACCCCGGTGCGGTGATCCTCGGCGGCAGCGACTTCCACGACCGAGCCGACCCGTGGACCGTGGGCACCCCGACCACCTGGGTGGCCGCCGAAGATGACTCCGCCGAGGCGATCCTCGCCGGCGTGCAGGCGGGCCGGACCGCGATCAGCGTGGGCGTGAGCGAGGACGCGGTGCCCCGGCCGCTGCACACCCCGGTGCTGCTGCGGGTGGAGGACGATGTGATCGCCGTGGCCGGGGCCGGCACTGTGCTGGTGGACGCCGAGGGCCGGCGCCGCCGGATCACCGGTGACCACGAACGCATCCCAGCCACCTGGGGGACCGGCCGGTGGCACCTGCAGGATGCCGACCGCCGCGTGCTAGCCATCGCCTGAGCCCGCCTGAGCGCGCCTGAACGGAGGAGCTATGACCGCCGACGACCTGACCGCCACCGGCCCGGCCGCGCATGGACCGGGCATCATCCTCGTCCCGCACACCCACTGGGACCGGGAGTGGTACGAACCGCACGAGGTGTTCCGGCTCCGGCTGGTGCACGTGCTCGACGACGTGGTCACCCGCCTGGAGGCCGACCCGGAGTTCCGCTTCACCCTGGACGGGCAGACCGCCGCGATCGAGGACTACCTGCAGATCCGCCCGGAGATGCGCGGGCGCGTGTCCGCCCTGGTGCGTGCCGGACGGCTCGCGATCGGCCCGTTCCTCATCCTGCTGGACGAGTTCTGCTGCGACGGGGAGACGATCGTGCGCAACCTGGAGCTCGGCATCGAGCGGGCCGAGCGGCTCGGCGGGGCGATGGGGGTGGGCTACCTGCCGGACATGTTCGGGCACACCGCGCAGATGCCGCAGATCCTGCGCGGCTTCGGCATCGAGCACGCCGCCCTGTGGCGCGGGGTGCCGGCGGCGGTCACCGAGCACGCCTTCACCTGGCGGTCCCCGGACGGCTCGGCCGTGCGCACCGAGTACCTCTTCGACGGCTACGGCTCCGCCCTGGACCTGTTCGCGCCGGGCCGGCTGGCCGAGCTGGCCACCGCCTACCGGGAAGCCACCCGCTCCTGGTACGGCGACGACCCGGTGCTCGGCATGTTCGGCACCGACCACATGGCTCCGCCGCCCGAGCTGATGGACACGATCCGCGCCCACAACCAGGCGGCGGCAACCACAGGGGCGCCCACGATCCAGGTCGCCACTCTGCCCACCTACCTCACCTCTTCTCGGGTCGTCATGCCAGGAGTGCGCCATAGCGCACCTCTGACAGGACGACCCGAGGGGGTGGGGCCGGTGGTCACCGGGGAGCTGCGCTCGCACGCCCGGGGCAACCTGCTGCCGGGAGTGTTCTCCATCCGCACCAACCTCAAGGCGGCGATGGCCCGCGCTGAGCTGACCCTCACCCAGGCTGAACGCCTGGCCGCGCTGCACTCGAGTGAGGACCACCGGTCGTTCTTCGACCTGGCCTGGTACCGGGTGGTGGAGTGCACCGCGCACGACTCGATCACGGGCTGTGGGGTGGATGCGACCGCAGACCAGGTCGCCGCCAGGCTGGACAACGCCGCACAGATCGGGCGGGCGGTGACTGAGCGGGTGCTCACCGGCCTGGCCGCCGAGGTCCCCGCCGATGCCTACCTGCTCGCGAACACCCTGCCGTGGGCCCGCACCGTTCAGGCCGAGATAGTTGTTCCCGGTGACGGCGAAACCGCACCGGGGCAGCTGGTCGCCGCCCTGCCCGAGGTGCTGGGGGAGGAGACGATGACCTCACCGGAGCTGGTGAAGATCTTGCGCCGCATCCACGGCCGGGAGCTGTTCGGCCAGCAGGTCAATGGCTACACCTGGGGCGAGGGGTCGCTGGCCTTCACGGTCGGGGAGGTGGCGCACGGGCCGTTCGACCTGGCGGCCCTCACCGCAGAGATCGACGCCGCGGCTGCCGCCGATCCGCAGGGAGAGCGGCAGTGGCGGGTCACCACCACCGCCGAACCGCGCCGCCGGGTGATCGTGGCTGCCGAGGTGCCGGCGCTCGGGCACGTGAGCGTGCGCCCTGGCGCCGGTGCCCACGGAGCGGCCGGTGCGGCCCGGGTGAGCGCTACGCCGCTGACCGTCACAGGAGACCGAGCCTCCGCCGTCGTGGCCGAGGACGGCACGCTGACGGTGACCGGTGCGGACGGCACCACGCTGACCGGGGTGGGCCGGCTCGTGGACTCCGGCGACCGCGGCGATGCCTACAACTACGGACCGCTCGCGCACGCTCCGCTGCTGGATGCGCCCACGTCGGTGCACGCCGAGGTGGTCGCCGACGGACCGGTGCGTGCCGCCGTCGAGGTCACCCGCCGCTACGACCTGCCCCTGGGCGTGGACCCCGAGGACCGGGACCGGCGGCTGGAGAAGACCGAGGAGCTGGCCGTGCGGATGGTGGCCGAGGTCCGTGCCGGCGAACCGTTCGTGCGCCTGCGGCTGTCGCTGGTGAACACGGTCGCCGACCATCGGCTGCGGCTGCACGTGCCGGTGGGTGGGCGCGCGGACCACTCCTTCGGCGCCGGGCAGTTCGACGTGACCCGCCGCGGCCGCACGTCCGAGGGCGGGTGGGGCGAGTACCCGCTGCCCACGTTCCCGGCGACCTCGTTTGTCTCCGCCGGCAACGCGCACGTGCTGCTGCGCAAGCTCACCGAGTACGAGGTGGTCGACGGTGGCGACCAGGACGAGCTGGCGCTCACCCTGCTGCGCGCGGTGGGGATGATGAGCGTGAACGTGCACCCGCTGCGGGACGAGCCGGCCGGGTCGGAGATCCCGGTACCCGGTGCGCAGTACCTGGGCACCGAGGTGACCACCGAGCTGGCGGTGCTGCCCGCGGCCGGTGGTTGGGAGCAGGCTGAGGTGGCCCGGTGGGCCGAGCACTTCCGGCACGAGGCGCTGGTGGTCCGCGGGCAGGCGCCGGTCGGGGGAGACCTTCCGGGGCCGGTCGCAGGACCGGAGCTGACCGGCCCGGCGGTGCTGAGCAGCCTGCGGTCCGTGGACGACGGCGGAGCGAACCTTCTCGAGGCCCGTCTGGTGAGCATGAGCGCAGCCGAGCAGCCGGTGCGCCTGACGGCGCCCGGTGGGTCCCCTGGACCCGGTGCGTCCGAGGGATCTGCCGGGTCGGGCTGGCAGGTCACCGACCTGCGCGGGGTGCCCACCGGTACGGATGCGGGCAGTCCGCTGCGGGCCGCGGAGGTACGCACGTTGCGGCAGGGGTGAGCAGCTGGTCGGTGCGCTGGCCGGGTCAGCGGGAGTCCAGCACGCCGACGCCGTCGAGCGTGGACTGGGCGGGTTCGTGCAGCAGGGTCGGGTCGCGCTGCAGGTACGCCTTCGTCTCCCGGGCGATCAGGCCGGCGCAGATCACCAGCCCGATCAGGTTCGGCAGCGCCATCAGCCCGTTCATCACGTCCGAGAACGTCCACACCACGGACAGCTCGGTGGTGGCCCCGATGAACACCACGATGGAGAACACGATCCGGTACGGAGTCACCGCCCGGATGCCGATCAACCGCTCGATGCAGCGCTCGCCGTAGTAGGCCCAGCCCAGCACGGTGGAGAAGGCGAAGAAGACCACCGAGACGGTGACGATGTAGTGACCCCACTCGCCCAACCCCCGGTCGAAGGCCTCGGCCGTCATCGCCGCACCCTCCAGCCCGCTGGTCCAGGACCCGCTGACCACGATCACCAGCCCGGTCATGGTCACCACGATGATGGTGTCGATGAACGTCTGGGTCATCGAGACCAGACCCTGTCGCACCGGGTGCCGGGTCTGTGCGGCAGCCGCGGCGATCGCGGCCGAGCCCAGGCCGGACTCGTTGGAGAACATCCCCCGGGCCACACCGAACTGGATCGCAGCAGCCACTCCGGCACCGATGAACCCGCCGGTCGCGGCCGTGCCGGTGAACGCATCGGTGAAGACCAGGGCCAACGCTGCCGGCAGGTCGGCGACGTCCAGCACCAGCACCAGCAGACCGCCGACCACGTAGAGCACGATCATCAACGGCACGAACCCTGCGGTGACCCGGCCGATGGTCTTGATCCCTCCGATCAGCACTACCGCCGCGAACACGGCCATCACCACCCCGGAGACCCAGCCCGGGACGCCGAAGCTGTCCTGCACCGAGGAGGCCACCGTGTTCGCCTGGGTCATGTTTCCGATGGCGAAGCTGGCCAGCACGGCAAAGACCGCGAACAGGATGGACAGCACCAGCCCAAACCTGTTCGGGATGGCCCGTGCCAGGTAGTACTGCGGCCCGCCGGACATGTTGCCGCGCGCGTCCTTGGTGCGGAACCGCACGCCCATGAACGCCTCGGAGTACTTCGTGGCCATCCCCAGCAGTCCGGTGACCCACATCCAGAACAGGGCTCCGGGGCCACCGAGGTAGATGGCGGTGGCCACTCCGGCGATGTTGCCCACGCCGACGGTCGCGGCGAGGGCGGTGGTGAGTGCCTGGTAGTGCGAGATGTCCCCGTGCGAGCTCGCACTCTCGTCCTTGCGGCCGATGAGCGCGAGCCTCAGGGACCGGCCGAGCTTGCGCAGCTGCAGTCCTTGCAGCCGGATGGTCAGGTAGATGCCCGCACCGAGCAGCAGTGGGATGAGCAGCCACGGACCCCACACGAAGGCGCTCGCCGCGTCCAGGACCGATTCCAGCGTCTCCACATGGGGGAACACGGTAATCGTGACGTGAGTCACAGCGCAGCGGATGCCTCGGTGTGTCGCAACACCTGATCATGTGCGAGGGTCCATGCGCCCCTGCCCTCCAGGCCCCGACGGGCGGACCGGCAGCAGACATGCCACGGTGGAACCGGTGCGGCGCCGAGCCGACGGGAGCCGACCCACCGGGGTGAGGGCCGCCACCGTCAGTCGAAGGAGGCGAGGGCATGGCAGCGCGTGACGCCGGAGAGCGGGCCGCGCGGGTGATTGTGCTGGCGACCGGCGGGACGATCGCCTCAGCGGCCACCGACGGCGGGGGAGCAGTGGCGCAGCGCACCGCGGCAGAGCTGCTCAAGGCCGCCGGACCCGCCGGTGTGGACGTGCAGGCCAACGACCTGATGAAGGTCGGTTCCTACCTGATGACCCACCGGGACATGCGCACCATCGCCGCGGCCGTGGCCGCTGAGGTTGCCCGCGAGGACGTGCACGGGGTGGTGGTCACGCACGGCACCGACACCATGGAGGAGACCGGCTACCTGCTCGACCTGGTGCACGAGTCGGAGAAACCGGTGGTGCTCACCGGGGCACAGCGCTCCAGCGACGCAGCAGACACCGACGGGCCGAGGAACCTGCGTGAGGCGATCACCGTGGCCGCCTCGCCGCAGGCCCGTGGGTGCGGGGTGCTGATCTCCTTCGCCGGGAAGGTCTTCGCCGCGGCCCGCACCCGCAAGTTCCACACCCTCACCCCGGAACCGTTCGCCACCGCCGGTGGTGGACCGATCGGGCGGGTTTCCGCCGAGGGCGTGCGGATCACCACACGCCCCGTGCGTCCCGACCCGCTGCCGCCCCTGGACGAACGGTTCGACTCCGTGCGGGTGGATGTCGTACCGGTGTACCCGAACGCAGATGCAGCGCTCGCCGAGGCGGCTGTAGCCGCCGGGGCGCAGGCGGTGGTGCTCGCCGGTTCCGGAGCGGGCAACGGCAACCACGCGATGCTCGCCTGGGTGAAAGAGGCGGTGCGCACCGGCACGGTCGTGGGGCTGTCCACCCGGGTGCCGGACGGTCCGGTGGTGCCCATCTACGGCAACGGCGGCGCGGTGGACCTGGTCGCCGCTGGTGCGCTGAACCTCGGGGCGGTGCCGTTGTTCCACGCCCGGATGCTGCTCGCTGCGCTGCTGTCCAGCGGCGCGGAGGTCGACGACGTACTGCTCGCCCCGTACCTGTGACGCACGGACCCACCCTTCGGCGGGCTGGTAGCAAGAGAGGATGATCGCACATGGCCAAGGAGATCTTCGTAGCGCTCGGGATCGACGTCGACGCGGTCGGCGGATGGTTGGGGTCCTACGGCGGTGAGGACTCCCCGGACGACATCTCCCGGGGGATGTTCGCCGGTGAGGTGGGCGTGCCCAGGTTGAACACCCTGCTGGCCAGGTACGACCTTCCCGCTACCTGGTTCTGGCCAGGGCACTCCATCGAGACCTTCCCGGAGCAGTTCGAGCTGGTGGTCGGCGCCGGGCACGAGATCGGCGTGCACGGGTACAGCCACGAGAACCCGATCGCGATGAGCCGTCAGCAGGAGTCGGACATCCTGGACTACTGCATCGACCTGATCGAGACCCGCAGCGGGCAGCGGCCCACCGGGTACGTGGCGCCGTGGTGGGAGTTCTCCCCGGTGACCAACGAGCTGCTCCTGGAACGCGGCATCAGCTATGACCACTCGTTGATGCACCGGGACTTCGAGCCGTACTACGTCCGGGTGGGGGACAGCTGGACGAAGATCGACTACGACAAGCCCGCCAAGGAGTGGATGAAACCGCTGGTTCGTGGCCAGGAGACCGACCTGGTGGAGATCCCGGCGAGCTGGTACCTGGACGACCTGCCCCCGATGCTGTTCATCAAGACCAGCCCGAACAGCCACGGTTTCGTCAACCCCCGGGACATCGGGCAGATGTGGCAGGACCAGTTCGACTGGGTCTACCGGGAGATGGACTACGCCACGTTCACCATGACCGTGCACCCGGACGTCTCCGGCCGGCCGCAGGTGCTGCTCATGCTGGAACGGCTGATCGAGCACATCAGCGGCCACGACGGCGTGCAGTGGGCGAACTTCCACACCATCGCCGAGGACTTCAAGCGGCGCCGCCCGCGTCGGTGATCGTGCTCTGCCGGCCGTGGGCCTAGAGTTGGATCCTCGGTGTTCGGCCGGCCTTCTACGTCGACACAGAGGGAGTCAGACTTGCGCGTGACCTCGGTGCTCGGGGCAGGGGTAGGTCTGGGCCTGATCACCTGGGCGATCATCCGTCCGCAGCCGGTGATCTATCTGCTCGGCGTGCTGGTCACCGTCGTCTCGTGCGGTGACCTGTTCGTCCGCTGGCGGCGTACCCGCGCTGAGCAGCGGGAAGGCCAGACGCCCGCCTCCCGCCGGGCGCGGTGGAGGGCAGGGGCACTGGCTGCTGGGCTAGGGGTGGTCGTGGTCGCTGCCCTGGTCGCTGTGCCGCTGCTGGCCCGCTGGCTGCCGACGAACCAGGGCGTGCTCTGGCGCTCTGCGGACTCCTACGGCGGACCGGTGGTGCACGCCGGGGCGCTCTACGCCACCTACTACCCGGAGGAGGGCCCGGGTGGGACCTCGCTCAACCGGCTGGATCTCGACGATGGTTCGCTCAGCCTGTCCATCCCAGGGCACGCCTACCTCACGTCCGAGGGCGACATCGTCGCGCGGGTGGCCGACACGATCCACTACTACGACCACAACGGGCAGCAGCAGTGGACGGCCGAGGTCCCGGGGGACGACGGGACTGCGGGGGTGTACGCGGCCCGGGAGGGGACTGTCGTGGTGGGACGGTGCAGCAGGGACCCCTCCGACGCCGTCGTCCTGGGCTGTCAGTTCGTCGGGATCGGACCGGGTGGGCAGCAGGAGTGGGACCGCGACCTGATGATCAGCGACGGGTTCATCGATGACGAGTTCAGCCGGGAGGCTATCGGCGCCCGCGCCCCGCTGCCTGAGGCCCTGAACCTTCGGCTCCAGGATGCCGACCGCACCTCGCTGATCGACCCCACCTCCGGTGCGGAGCTGGCGCGCTATCCCGGTGACGACCTGCTGCGGCAGCACGTGTACGGGCAGGTGCTGGTGGTCGCCAACGACCGGGACGGAGCCTGCACGCTCGACGGTTACCGGCTCGGCGACGGCACGCGCCTGTGGCACCTGGACCAGGTGTGCACGGACGAGGAGCTGATCTATCCGGTGGCACCCCGGCCGGCCCCGGCAGATCCGTCCATGGCCTATGTGCAGGTAGCGCCGGCCGGCTCGGACTCGATCGCCAGCGTGCTGGCGGTCACGCTGGCCGACGGGCAGGTGCAGGAGGTCGCGCCGCAGGAGCTGGCCGGACTGGGGATGAACGTGCAGGGGGAGCGCTGGTCGATCGAGGACGCCGTGGCCGGTGACCTGGTCTTCCGTTGGAACGGTCCGACCATCACCGCGGCCGAACCGGGCGAGGTGGATACGCGCTGGCAGGCGGAGGTGCCCGGTACCGCGGTGCGCAACGTCGTCGGCGGCGACTCGACCGTGGCCGTGGTCAGCTACGACCGCGACCCCGGTCACAACCCGCTCCAGCCGCCACCACCGGATGATGCCGCTCTGGGCGAGTGGCCCGCCTACGTGACTGTGATCGATGCCGGCAGCGGTGAGGTGATCTCCGCTACCCGGTTCGACGATGACGTGCGTGACGTCGTGGTTCCCGAACCGGGTCGCGCGTACGTCCAAGTGCACGGGGAGTCGGTGCTGGTCGGCGCGGACCGCCACTGATGCGGGATGGTGCCTCGGACCCCCTGATCGGTGAGCCTCTCGAACCATGTTCCCGGTAACGTCGATCTCGACCGGGTCTGCCACCGCCGGCGCAGTGCGGGTACCGGTCCGCATATGCTGAGCAGCACGGATCGAGGTGGCCGGGACGCCGCAGGCAGGACAAGGAGGGCGACATGACGGCCGGGAGCCCTGAGCGCCTGAATATCCGGCAGGTCGCCCAGATCGCCGGGGTCTCCCACATGACTGTCTCCCGGGTGCTGCGCGGTCAGCCGACCGTCAAGGAGTCCACCCGGCAACGGGTGCTCGAGGTCGTCAACGAGCTCAACTTCCAGCCGAACAGCGCTGCTCGGGCGCTCGCGAGCCGCCGGACCCGACGGATCGGGGTGATGATCGAGAACGGTAGCGCCTACGGTCCGCTCAGCACGCTGCGTTCGGTGGAGGAGGCCGCGCGTGCCGCTGACTTCTCCGTGACGTCCATCGCTCTGCTGGGCAGCGAGACGATGACGCCGGAGGACGCCATCGCGCACCTGACCGCCCAGGGGGTGGAAGCACTGTGCGCGATCGCGCCGCGGTCCTCATCGGTCTCCGCGCTGCGGCGGATCCGGATCGACGTGCCGGTCCTGGTGGTCAAGGCGGACCCCGATCCCACCTTCCTCACCGTGTCCGTGGACCAGCACGCCGGCGCGGAGCTGGTGGTGGACCACCTGGCTGCGCTCGGGCACCGGGATGTGCTGCACGTGGCTGGGCCCCTGGACTGGTTGGACGCCCGGGCGCGGGAACGTGCCTTCCATGTCCGCGCCAAGGAGTGGCGGATGCGCCAGCGTCCGATCGTGGTCGGCGACTGGACCGCCGACTTCGGCTACGACTATGCCCGCCGGCTGGAGGCGTTGCCCCCGTATACCGCGATCTTCGCCGGCAACGACGACATGGCGCTCGGTCTGGTGCACGGACTGTATGAGCGGGGCATCCGCGTTCCTGAGGACATCTCCATCGTGGGATTTGACGACGTCCCCGGGGCGCCACACTTCCTGCCCCCGCTGACCACTGTCCGGCAGGACTTCGATGCGCTCGGTGGGGCCGTCGTCGACGCCCTCAGCGCCGCCGCCGAGGGTCAGGAGATCCCGCAACGCACCCGGCTCAGCGTCGAGCTCAAGGTCCGGGCGTCCACCGCCGCACCCCGGGAGGCATGAAGCATGTCGCTGCGCGAGATCTGGTCCGGTCGGCGCGGGAAGCGCACCGGGGCTGCCTCGCCCACGTCCCGGTCCGGGACCGGCAGGGCGGGCAGCGGCCCAGTGGTGCAGATGACCGGCATCTGCATGGACTTCCCCGGGGGGCGGGCCCTCGATGAGGTCTCCCTGACCCTGCACGCCGGCGAGGTGCACGCCCTGATGGGCGGGAACGGCGCGGGCAAGTCCACCCTGATCAAGGTGCTCACCGGGGTGCACGCCGCTGCGGACGGGCAGATCGTGGTCGATGGCCGCTCCCGCACCTTCTCCGGGCCGGCGGACGCTGAGTCGGCGGGCGTCACCGCCGCCTACCAGGAGACCTTCCTGTGCACGAACCTCAGCATCGGAGAGAACGTGATGCTCGGCCACGAGATCCGTGGCCTGCTCGGCATCGACTGGGTCCGGACCCGACAACGTGCCGGTTCGGTCCTGGCCGAGCTCGGCATCGACGACCTCGATCCGAGACTGCCGCTGTCCGGCCTCTCCCCGGCGAGCCAGCAGCTGGTGTCCATCGCGCGTGCGATGGTCAGTGCGCCGCGGGTGCTGGTGCTGGACGAACCGACCTCGAGCCTGGAGGCCGGTGAGACGGCGCGGCTGTTCCAGGTGCTGGACCGGCTCCGCTCCCAGGGTGTGGCGATCGTCTTCGTCTCCCACTTCCTGGAGCAGGTGTACACGATCAGCGACCGGATGACCGTGCTGCGCGACGGTCGGGTGGTCGGGGAGTTCCTCACCCGGCAGGTGGAGCGGGCCGAGCTGATCTCCACGATGATGGGCAGCAGTCTCCAGGCGTTGCAGGAGATCGGTTCGCAGCGGCGGGACCACCGGGTCGAACCCAGCGACCAGCCGTGGTACCGGGCGATCGCCGTGGCGCAGCAGGGTGCACTCGAGGAGGTGGACCTGGAGATCTACGGCGGTGAGGTGGTCGGACTCGCAGGGCTGCGAGGCTCCGGGCGCTCGACGTTGGGCCGGCTGCTGTCCGGAGCCAGCCGTAGTGACTCCGGCACGGTGGAGATCGGTGGTCAGGCGATCCGCCTGCACAGTCCTGCGCACGGTCTCGCGCACCGGCTGGCCTTCGCCGGCGAGAGGCGCCGTCACGCAGGACTGATCGAAGAGCTCACCGTCCGGCAGAACGTCCTGCTGGCGCTGCAGGCGATGCGCGGCTGGCGCACCCCCGTGGCGCGAGGGGAGGTGGACGCATTGCTGGGGCACCTGCTCGAGCGGCTGGACCTGGACGCCGGAGCCGCAGACGCCACCGTCGGTGAGCTCTCCGGTGGCAACCAGCAGAAGGTGCTGCTGGCACGCTGGCTCGCCATCCGCCCGCGGCTCCTGGTGCTGGACGAACCCACCCGCAGCATGGACGTCGCGGCAAAGGTGCACGTGCAGGCGCAGGTGGCCGCCCTTGCGCGCGAGGGTGTCTCGGTCGTGTTCATCTCCTCCGAGCTCGATGAGGTGGTGCGGCTCAGCGACCGGATCGTCGTGCTGAAGGACCGCGAGGTGATCGGGGAGATCAGCAACGGACCCGGCCTGAGCGTCGACACCATCGTGGAGATGATCGCCGCCGACCGGGACGAGTTCTGACCCGAGCCGCAGCATGGTGGCAGGTCGTCGACAGGTCCTTGCCAGCACAAAATGTTCCCGGTAACATTCCAACACTGGCACTGAGTGGTGCCGCATGTTCATCAGTCACGACGTCAGTCGGGAAGACCTCAAGGAGGAGAGCGCATGACGAAGCGCACATGGCTCGGTCGGGCCATCGGGATCGTCGGGATGGGCGCGTTGGCGCTCGGAATCACGGCTTGTGGCCCGGGGGGCGACGGCGACGGCTCGGCAGGTGGCGGCGCCGGTGGTGACGATGAGCTGGTCACCGTCGGATTCGTCGCTGTGGGGCCGGAGGGCGCCTGGCGGGAGGCGAACGAGCAGAACATCCAGGACACGTTCAGCGAGGATGCCGGGTTCGAGCTGAAGTTCGCACCGGCAGCTAACTTGGACCAGGCCTCGCAGATCCAGGCCTTCAGCTCCTTCATCGACGAGGGTGTGGATGTGATCCTGCTGTCCGCCACGGCCGGTGCCGGCTGGGAGTCCTCGCTGCAGCGGGCCCAGGAGGCAGAGATCCCGGTCATCCTCATCGACCGGGGGATCGAGCCGGACAACACTGACCTGTACGTGACCCGGATCGCCCCGGACAACCTGGAGGTGTCCAGCTCGGTCGCGGAGTGGGCGCTCGAAGAGTTCCCCGACGGCGCGAACTACTTCGTGCTCGAAGGGCCAGCAGGCGTGTCTGTGGTCAACGAGCGCAACGAGGGTTGGGACGCGGTGATGTCCGAGCACCCCGAGTTCGAGAAGATCGGCGCCCAGACGGCGAACTGGTCCCGGGAAGAGGGACGCAGTGTGTTCGAGACCGTGCTCCGGGCGAACAACAACGACATCGACCTGCTCTTCGCGCAGAACGACGAGATGGGACTTGGTGCCGCCCAGGCGGTCGAAGAGGCCGGTCTGGTACCCGGTGAGGACGTGAAGATCGCTACCATCGACGGCACCCGGGCTGCCCTGGAGGCACTCGCGGACGGGCAGCTCACCTTCGTGGCCGAATACAACCCGATGTTCGGCGAGACAGCGCTGGAGACCGTCAACACCGTCCTCGACGGCGGGACCGTGGATCCGTACATCATCGTGCCCAGCGAGACGTTCGACTCGCCGGAGGCCGCGGAAGAGGCGTTGCCGGACCGTCAGTTCTGAGTGCGGTAGCCGGCTGAGGCCGGCCGACCCGCGGGGCACCCGGTCGTCGCCGGGTGCCCCCGGTCCGCCCGGCCGACGGCCGGCGAGCGACGGTGAGCGGGTGTTCGCACCCGTTGCCCACCAGTGAGGAAGACACATGACTGCAGCTGAGCCGATCGTCGAGATGCACGACATCTCGATCTCGTTCCCTGGCGTCAAAGCACTCGACGGCGTCGACTTCCGGATGTTCCCGGGCGAGGTGCACACGTTGATGGGTGAGAACGGTGCCGGGAAATCCACCCTGATCAAGGCCCTCACCGGCGTCTACCAGATCGACTCCGGCAGCATCGTCGTGGGCGGCCAGCGCCGCCAGTTCCAGGGCACCGGGGACGCTCAGGAAGCCGGTGTCGCCACGGTGTACCAAGAAGTCAACCTGTGCCCAAACCTGACCATCGGCGAGAACGTCATGCTCGGCAGGGAGGTGCGCGGGCGGGTGGGAATCAGCTGGAAGGCAACCCACCGGGCCGCAGCCGCAGCGCTGGCCCGGTTGGGCCTGGCCGACCTCGACCCGACCCGGCCGCTGGGTTCGTTGTCGTTGGCGGTGCAGCAGCTGGTCGCGATCACCCGGGGCACCGTCTTCGAACCGACCGTGCTCGTCCTGGACGAACCGACCTCGAGCCTGGACGCCAACGAGGTGGAGCAGCTGTTCGGGGTGATCCGCGGTCTGCGCGACCGCGGGGTGGCGATCCTGTTCGTGTCCCACTTCCTGGACCAGGTCTATGAGATCAGCGACCGGATCACCATCCTGCGCAACGGCCAGTTCCAAGGTGAGCACCTGACCGCCGAGCTGGACCGGTCGACGCTCATCTCCACGATGATCGGTAAAGACCTGGCCACGCTGCGCTCTCTGGACGCCCAGCGTGCCCAGCGTGAGCACGAGGAGGGTGCGCGCCCGGTGGTGCGCGCCCGAGGACTGGGTCGAGCAGGTGGGATCACGCCGACCGACCTGGAGCTGCAGCCCGGCGAGGTGGTCGGGGTCGCTGGCCTGCTGGGTTCTGGGCGCACCGAGCTCGCCCGGCTCCTCTACGGTGCGGACAGGGCTGACCGGGGCACGGTCGAGATCGACGGCCGCCCCGTCACGCTCACCTCACCTGCGGTCGGCCTGCGGCACGGCTTGGCGTACTCCACCGAGAACCGGCGGGACGAGGGAATCATCGCTGACCTCTCCGTGCGGGAGAACATCATTCTGGCGATCCAGGCGCAACGAGGCTGGTTGCGGCCGGTGCCGCGCAAGGAGCAGGACCGGCTCGCAGAGCGATACATCACCACCCTCAACATCCGTCCGGCGGATGCGGACCGGCCGATCAAGAACCTCTCCGGTGGCAACCAGCAGAAGGTGCTGCTGGGCCGCTGGCTTGCGACCAATCCCGACGTGCTGATCCTGGATGAGCCCACTCGCGGGATCGACGTGGGTGCCAAAGCCGAGATCCAGGAGCACGTCCTGGAGCTGGCCGGGGAGGGGATGGCGCTGGTGTTCATCTCCTCCGAGCTGGAGGAGGTCGTCCGGTTGAGCGAACGCATCCTGGTGCTCAAGGACCGGGAGAAGATCGCGGAGATCGAGAACGGTGCCGACGTGACTGCCGAGACGATCGTGGCCACGATCGCCGGCCACGACCAGAACGCGGAGGTAGTGGCATGACGCAGACCTACAGCCGGCTGCGCGCGGGTCTTGGTGCGCTCGCGCACAAACCGTACATCTGGGGCGTCCTGGGGATCGTGGCGCTCCTGATCGTGAACGTCACCCGGGACCCCGGGTACCTGCAGATCAGCGTGAACCCCGCGAACGGCTACCTGGCAGGCAACCTGCTGGACATCCTGCGGGAGAGCGCACCGATCGTGATGATCTCGGTGGGAATGTGCCTGGTGGTGGCCACCAGCGGCATCGACCTGTCCGTCGGGTCGGTGATGGCGGTCTCCGGTGCGGTCGCGATGGAGTTCCTGCAGGCCGCGAGCGCTCCCCAGTCCACGATGAGCGCGGCCATGGCACTGCTGCTGGCGCTGACGGTGAGCAGCCTGCTCGGGCTGGTCAACGGCGTGCTGGTGGCCTACGTGCGGCTGCAACCGTTCATCACCACCCTGATCACCATGCTCGCCGGCCGTGGTCTGGCCAAGGTGATCACCGGCGGGCAGAACACCAGCGCCAGCAGCGATGGCCTGGCGTGGATCGCGAACGGCCGGGTGCTGGGCTTCCCGGTCGTGGTCATCATCGCGATCGCGCTGGCACTCCTGATCGGCTACCTGGTGCGCCGCAGTGCCCTGGGGATGATGATCGAGGCGATCGGCATCAACGAGACCGCGAGCCGGATGGCCGGTATCAAGCCCCACGGCCTGCTGATCACGGTCTACCTGCTGTCCGGCTTGCTCGCCGGTGTGGCTGGCGTCTTCTCCACCGCCACGGTGATGACCGTGGACGTGTCGAACACCGGCTACCTGCTCGAGCTGGACGCCATCCTGGCGGTGGTGATCGGCGGGACGGCGCTCAGCGGCGGGAAGTTCTCCCTGGGCGGGGCGGTGGTGGGCGCGCTGCTGATCACCACGCTGGACAAGACCGTGGTGTTCCTCGGCGTGCCCTCGGCTGCCACGCCGGCGTTCAAGGCTGTGGTGATCATCGTGATCTGTCTCGCCCAGTCGTCCCGGGTGCGGGCGCTGTTCCGTGACCGACGTGGACCCGTCCGGATGAAGGAGCGTGTGGCGTGAGCACCACGACCCAGCAGCCGCAGCGCCGGCTCCTGACCTCGCTGGCCGACACCATCCGCTCGTTCGTCTCCGGCAGCCGGCTGCTCCGACTGAACGCGGCGGCCATGCCGACGGCGGCGGCTTTGCTGATCTTCGTGGTGCTGGTCACCTTCGGTCAGGTCCAGTACGGCGGGATCGTGGAGCTTGGCACGATCTCCAGCCTGTTCATCAACAACGCCTATCTGATCATCCTGGCTGTGGGGATGACTTTCGTGATCCTCACTGGCGGGATCGACCTGTCCGTCGGGTCGGTGGTTGCGTTGTCCAGCGTTGCCGGGGTGATGCTGGCCAATGCCGGGGTGAACCCGTGGATCGCTGTCCTGGTGATGATCGCGATCGGGACGGTGATGGGACTCCTCGCCGGCGTCCTGGTGGACCGGTTCGACGTGCAGCCCTTCATCGCCACCCTGGCCACCATGTTCCTGGCGCGCGGTCTTGCCTCCATGCTCAGCACCACGCCGGAACGGTTGGAGGCGGACTCAGCCATTCTCGGGATCGCCACCCGCCTGACCATCTACGACGGTCCCGGCGTGAACGACCTGGTCGTGCCGCCGTCGGTGATAATCGCGATCCTCACCGTGGTGGTGGCCTACGTCGTCCTGCACCGCACCCGCACGGGCCGCACCGCCTATGCCCTGGGCGCCTCCGAGCAGTCCGCCCGACTGATGGGTCTGCCGGTGGCACGCACCAGGGTCCTGGTCTACGTGATCAGTGGATCGCTCGCCGGGTTGGCCGCCGTGACGTACACGGCCAGGCTGGGCAGTGCGCAGAACGTCACCGGCATCGGGTGGGAGCTGAACGCGATCGCCGCGGTGGTGATCGGCGGGACCCTGCTCACCGGTGGTGCCGGCTACGTGCTCGGCTCGCTGATCGGCGCACTGGTGATCGCCCTGATGAACCTGCTGATCATCCGCGACGGGAGCATCCCACCGGAGTCGACGACCATCATCACCGGCGGGATGCTGCTTGTCTTCGTGCTGCTGCAGCGCCTGGTCATCGCCCGTCGACGAAAAGGCTGACGAGGCTGCTCCCCTTCGCCGGTGCGCGCTGCTAGGACCGCCGGGCCAGCAGGCTGAAGCTGTTCGGCACCCGGCCGTCCCAGGCAGCGACCGCATCCAGGTGCTCGGGCTTCCAGAACGGCTCCGGATGCTCGGCGAGGTGCTCGAGCGTGAAACCGGCGGCCAGCACGGCGGTGACGAGCTCGGCCAAGGTGTGCTGGTGCTCGGTGGCGCCTCCGGCGGGGAAGGTGTCGTTCACATGGCTGCGCGCGAAGTAGCTGCGGTCCTCCCGCACCCGGACCTGGCCGGGTTCCCAGGTCCACAACGGCACCAGCGGGTGCGCCTCGTAGACGAACAGCACCCCGCCGGGGCGCAGGATGCGACGCATCTCGGCAAGGAACGCCGCCAGGTCCGGCACCCAGATCAGTGCGCCCTTGCCGGTGTAGACCACGTCGACGCTGGCCGTGTCCAGTCCGCTGTCCGGCAGCTCGGCGGTCAGGTAGCGGCACGGCAGGCCGAGCTCCTCGGCGCGGCGTCGGGCAGAGGTCACCGCGGCCGGGCTGTAGTCCAGTCCGATCACCTCGGCAGCACCGAGGCGAGCCAGCGCTGCGTCGTCCACACCGTGACCGCTCATCGGGTGCGCCACCACCGCTCCTGCTACCGGTCCGGCGAGCAGCTGCTCCTCGACCGGCTCCAGCCGGGCCTCCCGAGCCTGCGCCAAGGTCTCGGCGTACTCCTCGAGGTACTTGCGGGACGCTCGGGCCCAGGCCTGCCGGGTCTGCTCTGCGCTCATGGCGGGAGTGTGCCGTGCCGTGGCTCAGGACGCCAACGTCATATTGCCGCTCCCTCCGGCGCGACCGGCGGGAGAGCATGCTGGTAGGTGAGCAGCAATGACCAGGGGCTTGGTTCGGCATCACCAACCATGTGCACCTGGAGCCGTTGAACGCCCTGTCGCAGCAGGGTGACCAGCTCGCGAGCACGTTGTCCGGCCTCATCCCGTTCGGCTTGGCAGCCCTGACGATCGTGTTCGTCCCGAACGTCTGGCTCGTGCTGTTCTGGACGGGTTATGCGTTCGTGTGGCTGGCCCTTCAGATCGTCACGTGGTGGATCCCGTACCTGTTCGGCGGTTCGGCCGAGCACTGGAGCGGCTACGCGGACACGCTGAGTGTGCTGCCTACCCTGGACGGGCGGCTCGGCCCGGATGTGCAGCACCTGGTGCTGCAGGTCCTGAGCCTGGCGATGGCAGTGATGCTGACCATCCTCACCAGCCGGCTCTGGCGGAACCGGCGCCGGCGGCAGACCGACCGCAGCGCGCCCGAAACCCCAGGCTGACCGGGACAGCTCACCGGCCCGGGCGGTCGTCGCTCGCCCGCAGCCCGCTGCGCCGGATCAGGGTGGCCGTGGCGGTGCCGGAGAGCACGTAGAAGGTGAGCATCACGACCGAGAGGCTCACCGCCGTCGCACCGACCACACCGAGCAAGGGGGCGGCCAGCGCCCCCGCCAGGCTCATGCTGGCCGTGAGGAACGCCGCGGCGGTGCCGGCCCGCGCACCGTGCTGCGACAGCGCGATGGACTGGCTGTTCGGGGTGATCAGCTGCTGGCAGGCGAGTGCGCCCCAGATCGGGAGCAGCAGTCCCCACATGCCGCCGGTGCCCGTGGCAGTGAGCACGGTCATCACCGTGCCGCAGGTGATCACCCCGGCCAGACCGAGCACCAGGACCCCACCGGTGCTCAGCCGGCGCAGCAGGACTGGGTTCACCTGGCTCATCCCGATCATCCCGATCGTGCCGGCGGAGAAGAGGAACCCGAACTCACCGGGCGCCAGCCCGAACCCGTCCTGCAGGATGAAGCTCATCCCGGACACGTAGGAGAACGACGCGGAGAACATCAGCGCCTGGGTGAGCAGCGCACCCATGTAGATGCGGTCCCGCAGCAGCCTGCCGACGGTCCCGAGCATCACCCGGGGCCGTGCGGGGATACGAGCCTCGACGGCGAGGGTCTCCGGCAGCGCCCACGCGCAGGCGCTCACCACGGTCAGCGACGTGCCGGCCAGCACCAGGAAGATGCCCCGCCAGCCGGTGACCGACATCAGGAACCCGCCGACGGCGGGCGCCAGCACCGGGGCGATCCCGGTGATCAGCATGAGCCGGGAGAACATCGTGGAGGCGCCCCGACCGGTGAACAGGTCTCGGACGATCGCCATCGCCGTGATCGCACCCGCCGCCGCCCCGAATCCTTGCAGCACGCGCAGCGCCAGCAGCACCTCGATGGAGGGCGAGGCGATCATCGCCAGTGAGGACAGCACGTGCACGCTCACCCCCACCAGCACCGGCCGTCGGCGTCCCAGGGTGTCCGAGAGGGGGCCGATCACCAGCTGTCCGGTGGCCATGCCCAGCAGCGACCCGGTGAGCGTGGCCTGGACCCCGGCGGTGGAGGCATCGAACTCCACCGCCAACGCCGGCAGTGCAGGCAGGTACATGTCGACCGTGGCCGGGCCGAGACCGGTCATGATGCCCAGCAGCAGCATCACCCGGAGCCGCTGCCGCCGGGACAGCTCAGGTCCGCGTTGGAGCAATGGTGGGCGGGGCGTCGGTAGCCTGCGGGAACGGCGGTCTCTCCGCCCCAGCCTGCGCGCATGCCGGCGCGCCGAGGAGGCGGGGGCCATGGTCCGGAGTATGCCAGCGCCCGCGGACAGGACGAAAACGACTGTGCAGCCGGCGGGCGCTGCTCGTGGCGCAGGCGTGGATGCTGGCGATCAGGGCGCCGCGGGGCGACCACCTCCCCGAGGCTGACAGAATCGCTGGATGAGCAGCGGTGGGAGCACTGGGCAGCGGCCCGCACAGTACCGACGGCTCGGCGGACTCACCTGGGCACACTTCCTCAACGACGGCGCCTCCAACTACCTGCCCGGCGTGCTCCCGGCGGTGCTGGTCACGATCGGTCAGCCGGTGCAGATGGCGGCGGTACTGGTGACGGCGCTGACGATCGGGCAGGCCCTGCAACCGGTCGCCGGACGGATCGCCGACCGGCTCGGTGGCAAGGCCCTGGTGGTGCTCGGTCTGGCGCTGGCCTCGGTGGGCGGCGGGCTGATCGGAGTGGTGCGCTCCACCGCGCTGCTGATCGTGTTGCTGGTACTGATCGGCGTGGGCAACGCGTTCTTCCACCCACAGGCAATCGCCAGCGTGCGGCAGCTGTTCAGCGGGCGGCAGGGCCTGCTCACCTCCGCCTTCCTGGTCGGCGGGGAACTGGGCCGCGGCCTGTGGCCGACGATCGCGAGCGTGATCGTGGCTCACCTGGGCCTGACCTACCTGTGGGTGGTGGCGGTGCCGGGGCTGGTGACGTTGCCGTTCCTGCTCCGCTGGCTGCCCGCGCTGCCGCCGAAGCCGCAGCAGGGCCCGGCGATCCGGCTCAGCGTGCACGCCCGGCCGATGAGCCTGCTGATCGCCTACCAGAGCCTGCGGATGGTGGGGATCTACGCGTTCGCCACATTTGTGCCGGTGCTGTGGGACCAGCGCGGCTACTCGCTGGTCACCGGAGCGTCGCTGATCACCACGATGATGACCGTGGGCGTGGTAGGAAACCTGTCCGGCGGTTACCTCACCGACCGGATCGGCACCCGTGCCACGCTGCTGATCTCCGCGGTCGGCACCGGGCTGCTCATCGTGCCGACCGCCTACCTGACGGGTCCCGGTGTGTGGGTGGTCTCCGGGCTGCTCGGGGTGATGATGTTCCTCACCGCCTCCACCACGGTGCTGCTTGGGCAGGAGATCTTCGCCGAGAACCCGTCGATGGGTTCAGGGATCGCGATCGGACTGGCCAACGGCATCGGGGCGGTGCTGGTGCTGGGTGTCGGCGCGTGGGTGGGCGACTCGGTGGTGCCGGTGTTCTGGGTGCTTGGCGTGCTCAGCCTCGCCTCGGCCGGTCTGGTGCCACTGTTCGATCGGCGGCTGCTGCGCTGACCCCACTGCCGCCACCCCATCCTCGAAAGTCAATAGAACCCGGGCACCGGTGCCCGATCCTCAGTGACCTTCTCCGACCGGTGTGGTCAGCGCTTCCTGCCGGCATTCGACACCGGGAGCTTGCCCCGGAGTCGGTCATAACGCCACTCCAGCTGCTGGCTGCGTCGCGGGACGTTCCCGAGCGCACCGGTGGCCGCGATGTACTCCTCGCCGAACCGGGCGAGCAACGTGTCATCCAGCCGGCGCACCCGGGTCACCGCTGTGGCCGTGTCCATCAGGCGGCGTACCTGGTCGCTGTCGACGCCCTCCAGCGCACGAGCCAGTGCCTCGATCGAGGACAGTCCGCACGCGTCGATGAGCTCGCAGGCGAACTGCATGCCCTTCGCGCTGGCCTCGCCGTCATCAGGGAACCGCTCGGCGAGGTAGGTACGCAGCGGTGCCGGCTGCACGGGGGTCTGGCGCCCGGTGGGCGGGCCGGCCGGATCGCCGCTGGGCGGCGCAGCCTCCTCGAGGGCCGCCGGAGGAGAGGACGGCGCGGTCGGGTTGGCCAGCACGCGGTCGATCGCCACGAACAGCTCGTCCAACGCTCGACGGGCGTCAGACGCCGCACCGAACAGCTGGTCGACGGTCGCGCGGTCGTGGTCGCTGATCGCCTGGTATGGCTGGCCCTTGTACCGCCGTGCGTGCTCGAACTCCGCCCAGGAGTGCGCCGCTACTGTCCGGAGCTGGATCTCCAGCCCTCCGAACGTGTCGAAGTACTGCGCGAGCCTGCCGCCGGCGATCAGCCATCCGGGTTCGACCCCTGCCCGCTCCCCGGTCACCACCAGGTGGCTGCAGTCGTAGCCCCGGCGGCTCTGGGGCTTGGCAGCACCGGGATTGTGGTTCTCCGCGATCTGGAACCGGTCGACCAGCAGTCTCTCGGCGCGGTCCCGATCGGTCAGCGAGTAGGTGATGATCCGCACCGCCACAGTGTCCGTGACGTCCTGGAGCGGGTCGGTGTACTGCTTGCGGCGGCACTTCTCCTGGAAGGACTCGATCTTCTTGGCGCGCGCATCGACTGCGTGCGCGCTGATCGCCGCCTCCGCGAGCAGTCGTTCGAGGTAGTGCTCCACCTCTTGTGCCGCCTGCGGGAGCCAGTCCCAGATCGTGACGTCGACAGTGGCCGCTGACTCCCCCATTGCTCCCCTTCGCGCTCTCCCTCACGGTGCGTTCCCACTGTAGGACTTCTCGCGGGCGCGGTCAGGAGAACTAGGGCACCGGTGACCACTGCCCGGTGGCCCTGTGCCCGGCAGCCCACCGGGGGAGCGAGGGTCAGCGACGTTCCAGCAGCACGAGAGTCTCGAAGTGCCCGGTCTGCGGGAACATGTCCAGCACCTGTCCGCGCACCGGGCGCAGGGACCGCATCCGCGCCAGGTCGCGGCCGAGGGAGTCCACGTTGCAGCTGGAGTACAGCACGTGCTGCACCCCGGACTGCTCCAGGTGGCTGGCGAGCTTCTCGCCGATCCCTCGGCGGGGCGGGTTCACCACCACCAGGTCTGCCACGTCACCCGATCGGGTGGCCAGGTGCGTGGCATCGCCGACGGCGAAGCTCACCTGGCCCTCCAGTCCCGCCTGGGCAGCGCTGCACCGGGCGCTGGCGACCGCCTGTGCACTGATCTCGAACCCGGTCACCTGCCGGCCAGGTCCGGCCAGGTGCAGCGCAAAGCCACCGACACCGCAGTACAGGTCCCACACAGTGCGCACCGGGAGGGCGCGGGTCCAGGAGACCGCCTGCCGGTACAACGCTGCCGCCACAGCAGTGTTCGTCTGGAAGAAGCTCTGCGGCCGCAGGTGCAGGCACAGCCCGTTCAGCTCCAGCGGTAGCGCGGAGGACCCGGTGAGCAGGATCTCCTGCTCCCCCTCGATCACCGCCGCGGGCGCTGGCTGCAGGTTCACCGAGGCGACCACCAGCTGCGGCAGTGCGGCACGCAGTGCCCGCAGGTGCTTGCGGATCCGGGGCAGCGCCTCTGTGGAGCGGAGCACGAACCGGACCATCAGCTCCCCGGTGGGGGACGCCGTCACCAGCACGTACTTGAGCTCTCCGCGGCGGGAGGAGACCTGGTACGGGGTGAGCTGCGCCGTCGTGATGAACTCCGAGAGGCGCGTGAGCGCCGCGACGATCGGCTCCTCGTGCAGGCTGCACCCACGCAGGTCCACTCCGGCCCGACCGGGGCCAAGGATGCCGAGGGTGGGGTGCGCCACAGTACCGCCGACCACCATCTTCGCCTTGTTCCGGAAACCGGACTCGGCGGAGGCGACCGGGGCAGCCCAGTCCAGGTCCGCACCCGCTGCGGCCGCCACCACTGCTCGGGCGCGGGAGTCCTTGTCCGCCAGCTGGACGGCATATCGGGTCTCGATGAGGGTGCACGAACGGCAGCGGTGGCTGTCGTAGTACCCACAGTGCACCCGCAGAGCCTACGCTTGCCGGTCATCGGCAGGACACCGGGCCCTCCGGCCGGGAGAATCGTGCCTGAGGCAGGGGCCGGTGCCGGCCTGGCGACGACCGATCGGATGGTGCAGCTGATGGAACTCACAGTCGGTTTCGACGACACCGCGCAGAGCCGGGACGCGCTGGACCTGGGCGTGGTGCTGGCGCAGGCGTTCGACCGCACCCTGACGGTCGCCTCGGTCTTCCCCGGGGACGACCGCGGCATGCTGTACGCCGCACAGGACAGCCAGTGGGTGGCCCAGGTGCGGGCGGTCGCCGAGCAGAAGCTGGACGTGGCACGCGACCTGGTGGGCGGCCGCATCGACATGGACACGATCACCCTCGGCCCCGGGTCGGCGGCGCGGATGCTGTACGAGTACGCCGAGTCCGAGAAGCCGCGCGCGATCGTGCTGGGCTCTAGCTCGCGTGCCTCCTTCGGGCGGGTCTCCCCAGGCAGCACTGTGGAGCGGCTGCTGCACGGGGTCGCCTGCCCGGTGGTGGTCGCCCCGAAGGGGTATGCCGGTCGCACCGAGCTGATCGGCCCGGTCGTGGTCGCCTACGACGGCTCCCCGGAGTCGGAGCATGCCGTGCAGTTCGCCGCCGGGCTGGCCGCCCGGTCCGGTCGGACGGTGCGGGTGGTGGCAGTGGCTGACGGCGGGATGCGCTCCGGTCTGGAGGACCAGGTGGTGGACGTGGCGGACCAGCTGGACGTCCCCGCGACCGGTGAGGTGCTGCCCGTGCGGCGCAGTGTGGCCGCGGTGCTGGCCGACCTGCCAGGAGAACGGCCCAGCATGCTGGTCTGCGGCTCCCGCGGGTACGGGCCGGTGCGGCAGGTGTTCCTCGGCTCGGTCTCTGTGCTGGTGGTCCGCTCGGCCGCCTACCCCGTGGTCGTGGTACCGCGGCCCTGAATCGATCGGATGGTCTGACTGATGACGCTCACTGTGGGTTTCGACGACACCGAGCAGGGCCGGGACGCCCTGGCCCTCGGCCTGGAGCTGGCGACTGCCCTGCACGAGTCGGTGCAGGTCGTGGTGGCCTACCCCGGTGCCGCCGAGGGCATGCTGCCCGCTGCGCAGGACGTGGGCTGGCTCGACAGTGCCCGGGCGGAGGCGGACCGGAAGCTGGAGGTGGCGCGTGAGCTGGTCAGCGGCCGGGTGGAGACCACCATGCTGGCCCTCGGGCCCGGGCGGGCCTCCCGGGTGCTGCTCGAGCACCTGGAGGCGCAGACGCCGCGGGTGGTCGTGCTCGGCGCCAGTGCGAGCGCAACGCTGGGACGGGTGTCCCTGGGCAGCACGGTGGAACGCGTGCTGGACGGTGCGGCCTGCCCGGTGGTGGTCACCCCGAAGGGCTACGCCGCACACGGGTCGCTGGCCGGACCGGTCGCCGTGGCCTACGACGGCTCCGCCGAGTCGGACGGGGCGGTGCAGCACGCGGCGCGGCTGGCCGAGCAGCTTGGCCGGACGGTGCGGGTGGTCTCGGTCGCCGACGGGTCGTTGCCCTCCACGCAGGCGCTCGCCGTGGGCGACGTGGCCGACCA
Source organism: Ruania albidiflava DSM 18029 (assembly GCF_000421225.1). Classification (GTDB taxonomy): domain Bacteria; phylum Actinomycetota; class Actinomycetes; order Actinomycetales; family Beutenbergiaceae; genus Ruania; species Ruania albidiflava. The sequence continues at coordinate 103,452 of NZ_ATWL01000004.1, forward strand.
CCTGCCGGTGCCCGCCACTGGCGAGGTGCTGCCGCTGCGGGGCAGCGTGGCTGCGGTGCTGGCCGACCTGCCGGGGGAACGGCCGAGCATGCTGGTCTGCGGATCACGGGGCCGCGGCCGCGTGCGGCGGGTGTTCCTCGGTTCGGTGTCAGCCCGGGTGGTGCGCACGGCAGGCTATCCGGTGCTGGTGGTGCCGCGGCCTTGACCTGCGGGTCGCGAGAGAAGTTTCGGTGCGGATGTCGATCTGCGGTTGTCCCGGGCGACGTCATGGTGAGAGGGCACATCCGGTGCCCTCCTGGACCACAGGAGTGGATGAGATGAAGTACATGCTGATCATGCGCAGCACCCCGGCCGCAGTCGCCGAGCACGAGAACACCGACTTCGCCGAGGTGCTCACCGCGATGGGCAAGTACAACGAGCAGATGATGAATGCCGGGGTGATGCTGGGCGGCGAGGGCCTCTCCGATGCTGACGAGGGTGCGGTGGTGAACTTCGACACCGAGGACCCGGTCGTCACCGACGGCCCCTACGGTGAGGTGCACGAGCTGTTCAACGGATTCTGGATCCTCGAGGTGCCGAGCAAGGCCGAGGCTGTGGAGTGGGCGCGGCGGGCGCCACTTGGTCGCGGCGCGCGCATCGAGGTGCGGCGCATCCATGAGGAGTCCGACTTCGCGGACTACGCCGACCACGAGTACGTGCAGAAGGAGAAGGGCTGGCGCGCCGAGCAGGCCCAGCGGCGCGCGCAGACCGCACCGTAGTGAGCGAGGAGGTCACTGAACGGATCGCTGCCGTCTGGCGGATCGAGGGCGCCTCGGTGGTCGCCACGCTCACCCGGGTCACCGGGGACGTGGCGCTCGCCGAGGACCTCGCCAGCGCAGCGGTGCTCGCCGCGCTCGAGCAGTGGCCAGGTGAGGGTGTGCCCCGCAACCCTGGGGCGTGGCTGACCGCTGTGGCGAAACGGCGGGCGATCGACACCTGGAGACGGGAGGACCGCCGTCGCGAGCGGTACGCCCAGCTTGCCGCTGTGCTGCCCGCGGAGACCGAACCGGACTGGGAACCCATTCCCGACGACGTGCTCCGGTTGGTCTTCATCGCCTGCCACCCGGTGCTCTCCCGGCCGGCGCAGGTGGCGTTGACCCTCCGGGTGGTCGGTGGTCTCGGCACCACTGAGATCGCCCGGATGCTGCTGACATCAGTGCCCACGGTGCAAGCACGGATCACCCGCGCCAAGCGCACGCTGACAGCAGCACGGGTGCCGTTCGAGACGCCCGAACCGGCACAGTGGAACGAGCGGCTCGCCGGTGTGCTCGGAGTCGTCTACCTGATCTTCACCGAGGGGTATGCGGCCACTGCCGGGCAGCAGGTCGTCCGACCTGACCTCGCGCGAGAGGCGCTCCGGCTCGGTCGAGTGCTTGCCGGTCTGGTGCCCAACGAGCCGGAGGTGCACGCGTTGGTGGCGCTGATGGAGCTGCAGTCTGCGCGCTTCCCCGCGCGCACCGACGCGACCGGAGCCGCAGTGCTGCTGGAGGACCAGGACCGCCGCCGCTGGGACCACGGCCAGATCCGCCGCGGGCAGGCCGCGTTGGCCCAGGCAGACCGGTTCGGCAAGGGACGCGGCCGATATGCCCTGCAGGCCGCGATCGCTCAGTGCCATGCGGTGGCACCGAGTGTGGCGGAGACCGACTGGGAGCAGGTCGTGGTGCTCTATGAGGCCCTGAGCCGTCTGGCGCCGAATCCGGTGGTGGAGCTGAACCGGGCTGTGGCGGTGGCGATGGCCGGCCGCCCGGCCGATGCGCTGGCACTGGTGGAGGCGGTCGCGGCCTCCGGAGCGCTGCCGACCTCACACCTGCTGCCCAGCGTGCGTGGGGAGCTGCTCAGCCGCCTCGGTCGCCGGGCCGAGGCTCGTGGCGAGCTGCTCGCCGCCGCTGAGGCCGCCACGAACACCCAGGTGGCACGCACCCTGCAGGCAAAGGCGGAGGCGCTCGGCTCGCACTGACCACCACCCCCACGCCCCAACTGAGGTGCGATCCGGCGCAGGAGCTCACTGTCAGCTGCCGCGGACACTGGATGGTGCCTCAGTGGTGCGGACCCGCGGGGCGGTGGGATCAGCCGCGGGTGGGGATGTCCTCCCCGAGCAATGCGGACAGCGTCTGCGACTGCACGACCTGGTACAGCGCGTCCGCCGGTTCAGGATCGGTCAGGCGGAGCTGGACCCAGTCGCCGCTGACCTCCACCTCGGCAGGTCCGAGCACATCGCTCCAGGGGCGTTGCACGCTTGGCTCGAGGCCGGAGGAGAGGGAGTCGCGGATCGTCTCGGCCATGTCCTCCGGGTCGTCGGCGTGGAGGCACAGACGGACCTCAGGGTCCTCGGCTGTGCCGTCGTAGCCGAGACCGTAGGCCACTCCGATGGACGAGGCCTCGCCGGAGTGCAGCTCGGCGGCCAGAACCTCGCCGAGGCAGTCAGTGATGCCAGCGTAGACAGCCGCGTCCGCTGCGCTCTCCCCCTCGCCCTGCACCAGGCTGGTCGCGTGGGGCTGCGTCGACGAGCCGATCAGTGTGGAATCGCCGAACCAGACCGTGTTCATCTGTGCCAGCACGGTCGAGGGCAGGCGGTCATCCGACGGGTCCATCGCGTAGTCCTCCCGCCGGACCAGCAGGGTCCCGTCGGCCAGCTCGCTCTCGTTGCCGTCGGCGCCGGCGAAGAACTCGTCGACCGCGGCCGCATCGACACCGTCGATCCGGAACGCGGTATCGGGCGGCCGGCCCATCGACACTACGGCGGACCCGTCCGTGTCGGTGGCTGGTAGGAGAGCGGGGTCGAACTGTCGCACGGCGGTGGCAAGCCCTCCGTACCCGATGAGACCCGCGGTAGCGAAGGGGTTCGGGTACTCCTCGTAGGCACCCAGCACAACGGCGGCAGAGATGTTGGTCCAGGCGATCAGGGTGAGGTTCTCGTCCGTCGCAGGCACGGCCGCCAAGGCGCTCTCGAGGTCGGTGAGCGAGTCGCCGTCGCTGTCGCCGTCGCACGAGGCCAGCGTCCCCGCGACGGCGACAGCGGCAGCGGTGACCAGCACGGGTGTACGGCGCAGCATGTGCCCATCTTGGCATCAACCACGCCGGGAGGCGGCTGGCCCACTCCGTGCTGCTACTGTGCGGAGGATCGATGGGAGTGCCTGCGGGGGGTCGCGGGTGCTCGCTGAACCGGGAAAGAGGGGTCCTGTGTTTGTCGTGTCCTTGGTCGCCCTGGTGACAGGGCTGGGAATGGCGGCTTGGGCGGTTGTCGAACCGCAGCCGGCGAAATATATCGTGGGCGTGGTCCTGGTAGCGGCTGGTCTGGCGATACAGCTCTACCGAGCGCAGTGCCGGCGAGCGGAACGTGCCCAGGGTGTTCGCCGGACCGGGTGGCGCCTTCGGTTACGCGCCGGTGGTCTGGGTGGCGCGGTGGCGGTGCTGCTCGCCGTAGTGCTGATCGGGGCGCCGCACCTGGCTCATCGAGCAGAGACTGACAGCGCAGTGATCTGGACAGCGGACCGGATACGCGGCCAGCTGATGGTCGTGGACGGCACCGTCTATGCCGCCGAGGCGATAGACGAGACTTTGGGTTCGGTCGATGTCGACGATGGTTCGCTCGCGTGGGAGCTCTCGGGCGGAACGTGGCTCCCTCAGGACGGGGGTGTGATCGCCGTCGATTCGGACGAGCTCAGCCGCTACACCGCCGAGGGCGACCTGAAGTGGCAGCTCGACCTTCCAGGTGGTCAGGACGAGTTCGACGGTGTGTTTGCGGCACGGGACGGTTACGTCGTCTACGCGAGCTGCGACTCCGAGGAGAGGCCCGACTGCCACCTCGTCGGCATCGATCCCTCCGGCCAGGAGGCATGGCAACGAGAGCTCGACACTGCTCATCTGGAACGTTGGGACTTCCTCGCCTCCGAAGGGGAGGTGCTGCCCACGGTGGTGACCGTGCCGCAGGCTGAGCGGGGCCTGCTGATCGATCCCGAGTCCGGTGAGGTCCTCGGTGGTTTTCCGATGGAGCACGTTCGTGAGCAGCACGTCTACGGCGATGTCCTGGTCACCGGGGGCGGCAGCGGTAGCGAGTGCCGGCTGGACGGCTACCGGATCACTGACGGCGAGCATCTGTGGCGCGCCGACGAGCTGTGCTCGAGCGAGGAGTACGTCTATCCGCTGCCGCCGCATCGGGCGGGTACCGACGCACTGGCGTATGCGGTGGTGGAGGCGAGCACCGAGCCGCAGGCGCTGCTTGCGATGGATGTGGCCGACGGTACCGTTCAGGAGGTGCCGTCACGGGACTTCGGCGCGAGCGCGTCCGAGCGCCCGCTTGACGTCTGGGACTTCTCCGCCGGCGGCTTGGTGTTCCGGTCCAGCACCGTCGATGTGACGGCGTCCGAGGCCCTGACTCTCCAGCGGCGCTGGCAGCTCGAGTCGCCTGGTGTGCGGGTGCGTTCCGTGACCGGTGACAGCGAGACGGCCGTGATTATCAGTGCGGCTCGGGCAGCAGAGCACAACCCCATGGTGGCGCCGCTTGCGGACGAGAGCGAGCGGGACTTCCTCCAGCACCCCGCCTACGTCACTGTGGTGGACGCGGACAGCGGGGAGATCATCTCGACCACTCTGGTGCCGGAGGGCGTCTCTGACGTGCGGGCCCTTCCCGGTCATCGGGTACTGGTGAACACGTTCGATGCCCTGATGCTGCTCGGCGAAGAGTAGCCACTGGCGCCGACTCGCGCCTCGAGGGCGCGGTCGCGAATCCCTAGACGCTCGCAGAGGTGGCGCACCAGAATGGGCTCTATCTGTTGACCACGGAGAGGACACCCATCATGACCACGTTCACCGCTTGGAAGTTCGACGCTGCCGACGCCGCTGAGAGTGCTTCCCATACCCTCAAGCAGGCCTGGCGGGAGGGGCTGGTGAAGGTCGAGGACTACGCCGTGGTGGAGTGGCCGACCGGTGCCGACCAGCCGAAGGTGAAGTACGAGAACCGCGATGAGTGGCGGGCGGCCGGCTGGGGCGCGCTGATCGGGGCGGTCATCGGGTCGCTGATGCTTCTGCCCACGCTAGGTGCGGCCGCCGGTGCGCTGGTGAGCATCCTGCGCAAGCGGGTTCAGGACGTGGGCATCACCCAGGATCAGCTGGATGCCATCGACCAGCAGGTGGTGGCAGGAACGTCCGCGCTGTTCGTGGTCTCCTCCGACAGCGACCTTGACCGGCTCGCCGAGCGCTTCCGCGGCCAGAGCGCCACCCTGGTGGCGAGCAACCTCGTGCAGGGTGAGGTCGAGGACGTGCGGCGGGCCTTCGAGAGCTGATCGGGCCGCACCGCTGAAGCTCGGGAGTGGCCACGCCAGTTTCCGGGAATGTCGCGCGGGCGGGTGTCGCACGAGGATCTGTTGATCCGTACGGCGCTCCCCGCAGTGTTCGCGGCCTAAGGTTCTTTGCATGCGAGTGACTATGCGGGATGTCGCCGGGCGAGCTGGCGTGTCGGTGAAGACGGTCTCGCGCGTGGTGAACGGCGAACCCCACATCCGCCCGGAAACCAGGCAGCTCGTGCATGCTGCCATCACCGAGTTGGCGTGGGTCCCGAACGCAGCCGCACGGACGCTGCGTACCGGACGCACTGGTGTGGTGGCGATTGCCGTCACCGAACTGCGGCGGCCAGCGCTCGCACTCATCACCGAGGCCTTGGTCCGTGAGGTCGATGGGCACGGCCTGCATGCAGCGGTCGAGCCCACCCATGACGACCCCGCCCGGATCGAGGATATCCTCGCGCGGATCGGACGCACTTTCGACGGTGTGCTAATGGTGCGTCCGCCTGAGCTGGCGGTGCCATTGCCGGACGACGTAGCTCTCGTGGTCGTCGACGGCTCGCCTGGTGCGGCGCTGGGGGAGGGGGTCTCGGTGGAAGGAAGCGGTACCGACGAGATGGCTGCGTTCGATCGCGTTTCTTGCGACCTGGAGGAGATCGCCGCACTGATTACCAGGCACCTCGCGGTGATGTCTCGGCACCGTCCCGTGCTGATCGGACACCCGCGGGCAGCCGAGCACGTGCTGCGCCAGCGGCTGCGAGGTGCCGGCCTCGACCCAGACGCACCCATGGTGCCCATCAATCCGGCTAATGCCCGCAGCGGCGGGTACCAGGCCGCACAACGCGTGCTGGCCGAGTGCGGCGCAACCGATGCGCTGGTGTGTGCTGATGACGAGATCGCCATGGGGGCCCTCTCCGGTCTGGCCCACGCCGGGATCTCCGTACCGGACCGAGTCGCGGTGATCGGATGCGGCAACCTGGACGATGGCCAGTTCTCCACGCCGAGCCTGACCACGGTGGACCTGGGCGTGGAACGGATGGCGCGCACCGCCGCAGACCTGCTCGTCGCGCGGCTCGCTGGCGGCCCGCCACAGCCGCCGGTCACCTGTCCGGTCGCCTTGGTCCGCCGGGAGTCCACGCTCGGGGGGAATCAGCAATGAGTGCCCCTGAGCGCCGACCCACCCTTGCCGACGTCGCTGCAGTCGCCGGCGTCTCAGCCAAGACCGTCTCTAATGTGCTGCTTAGTCGTCGCTACGTTTCTGCGACCACCGAGGACAGGGTGCGTGCTGCCATCGAAGCGGTGGGCTACCAGGTGAACCCCGCCGGGCGGAGCCTTGCCTCAGGCCGCAGCGGGCGCATCGCCGTGGTGGTCCCGATGTTGTACCAGCCCTACTTCGCAGAGGTAGCTGAACGGCTGATCCTCGCGCTCGCGGAGCATGGGTTGACTAGCACCCTGCGGCTAGCGTGGGATGCCCAGGCGGAGCTGGACGCTGTTACCGGTGCGACCACGGCCGATGCGGACGGGGTGATCATCTGCCCGCACTTCTTCATCGGCGACATGCTTGCTGGCGTGCGTCCGACCCGTCCGACGGTGCAGCTGGGTGGGAGTCCTAACCCGCTGATGGACACTGTCCTGATGGGAGAGCGGGAGGGGTTCCGTGCGGTGACTGCACACCTGCTGGACTCGGGCCGCGAACGACTCGCGCTGGTCTGGAACCAGAACAGCGAAGGCGCGCCCTCGGGCGGCCGGTTCGCGGGCTTCCTCGCCGCACATGAGGAGCGACAGCTGCGGCCGGACGAGGCATTGTTCGGCGCCGGTTCTGACTGGGATCGACGGGCTTCGGGCTATGAGGCAATGGTGGGGCTCCTGCGCACTGGACTCGCGTTTGACGGAGTCGTATGTGTCAACGACGCGACCGCAGTGGGAGCATTACGCGCCCTGCGCACCGCCGGGCGCAGGGTGCCTGAGGATGTCGCGCTCACCGGATTCGATGACACCGAAGAGGGCAGGTTCACCTCCCCCTCGTTGACCTCGGTGAACCCGAACCAGGAAGAGATGGTCGGCGAGGCCGTGCAGATGCTGCTGGAGCGCCTCGCCGGTCAAGCACACGAACCGCGCACCATGCGCACCGGGGCGCACCTGGTGGTCCGGGCATCCTCCGCTCCCCGGAGCGATTGACAGTCAGCGGCGCGGATCGGCAGTGAGGGTCATGACCGACCAGGGCGGAAGCTCAAGGTCCAGCGCGCCCTCCCCTGCGACGATCTCACCGGATCTGGGCTTGACAGGCGATGCTTCACCCGGCCTTCCGGCTGCCGGATCGACGCCCGCGAAGGTGACTGTAGGGATGAGGGCGCCCGGCCTCACCGACAGCCCCGCGACGGTGACCTGCTGAGCGGTGTCAGCTGCGCAGACTAGTGTGACCAGCGTCTGCTCCCCCCGCTGGGTGGCACCTGCGACGAGTGCGGGGGCGGGGCGCAGATCGTCGCGATGGTCGTGGATCTGCTCATCATCGAGCCAGACCTGAATTCGCGGCCCCTCCAGGCGCACGCGGAGCGTGGTCTCCATATCGGTGCGCACGCCGCTGAAGGGGTGCGGTCCGTCGACCTCATCGCTGATGTCGTCATCGCGTCGCCACAGCGTCAGGCCCCGGTTGCGCCACTCGCCGATCCGACACTCGTGCATAGTGCCAGTTGCCGGGTCGCCAAAACCGACGACGAAACCGTCCTCACCAGCGCTTCGCCGAGCAGTGAGGGTCAGCTCAGCGACTCCGTCCCGGCCGGAGCCCGACTGTCCGCTGATGCGCACTCTGGAGCCGTCGTCGGTGACCGTGACAGCGTCCCGAGTCGTGCCGTTGATCCTGATGTTGCTGAAGTGGGTGGTGGCTCCGGGGCTGCGTAACTCGATCGTATGCAGCGATGGCGGCGGCTGGTCGCTCGTGGGTGCCGAGCTGATGTGGCACTCAAGCACCTGTTCCCCACGATGCTCCGCCAGCATGCGCGCCACGTGGTAGCTCGCGCTCGGCAACACCGCCTCGTCGGAGAAGTAGATGAGATCGGGAACCCATTGCGTATGTCCCACCCGAGCCAGCAGCGGTGCATAGGAGGCCAAGGGGACAATGTCGGAGTTGCGCTCGATAGCGACCATGTACGCGGCCTCCGCAACAGCAGACCGCACTGTCGAGGTCCGCCCGGCCCATTCACCGAGGTACACCGACGGTCCGGCGCGGTCGTAGGCCTCGAACCGATCGACATTCTGCAGCAGCCATCGAGGTGTGCGGTAGCTGTGCTCGTCGACCATCCGCACCCCATGCTGACGGGCGAGTCGCCAGCCATTATCGTAGTCCGGGCCATAGGGCTTAGGCCCCAGGGTTCCGATGACGGTGACCTCCGGGTGAGCCTTCTGAACGGTCTCGAAGATCTGCGTGAACCGGTCTTCGAACTGGTCGTTGATCACGTCTTCGTTACCCAGGCCGAGGTACCGCAGACCGAAGGGTTCCGGATGCCCAGCCGCAGCCCGAACCGCTCCCCATCGGCTGTCGGCAGGCCCATTCGCGTACTCGATCAGATCTAGGACGTCTTGGATGTACTGCGGCATGCGCTGCTGCGGGATGGCCTGCGGACCGCCGGGAACGTTCTGGCAGCAGACGCCGGCGGCGACCACCGGCATGGGACTGGCGCCGAGTCGTTCGCACAGCAGGAAGTATTCGTGGTAGCCGATGCGCATCGACTGCCGGTAGCCCCAGGTGTTGGGCATCCCCCGGCGTTCCTCACGTGGCCCGATGGTCTGTTTCCAGTGGTAGATGTTGTCCAGTCCGTAGCCATGGGCGACACAGCCGCCAGGGAAGCGCACGAACGCCGGGCGTAGTTGTGCGAGGGTATCGACAAGATCGGTGCGGAACAGCAGCGGCTTTCCGGTCTCCGGATCGACCGGGCGCAGCTCGATCAGGTCGACGTCGGCCGTCCCCGACTCGAGGCTGATCTCCAGCTCTGTTCGCCCGGGCTCAGAAACATTGAGGTCACACTCGTACCAGCGCCAGGTGTCCGGTTCCTCATCGAGCTGCACTGTGGCCTCGGCGGCCGAAGTCGCCTCCCCGATGAGCCTCACCCGTAGTCGGGTGCCGTCCTGAGCAGGTCGCGCCGCCAACCGTGCTCGGTAGACGCCGGGGTGCACCAGCATGCCTGCCTCGTCGTAGCCGGCGTTCCGTATCGACGTCGGCCCTCCGGTCCCGTCCAACCGTAGGTAGGTCCGATTGGCCACGGACAGGGGCATATCGGATCGCACCTGGACCCGGTCGGGATCGGCCAGGCTCCAGCCGGTGAGCGGCTCTTGCCCTGCGCCATCGGCTGGCGTGGCTTCAAAGTCACCATTGCGGACCAGATCGGCATTGAGCCCGCCGTCCAGCGAGTAGTTGATGTCCTCAAGGAAGAGCCCCCAGAGGTCACTGCTGACCTCGCGTCCTGTTGGTCGGCCGATGATCACAGTGGGCGTATCGCTCACGAGAGTTCCTTCACGAGACTGTGGATGGGCTGCTAGATGCAGTAGACAACCGACCGTACAGCGTTATCAATCACAGGACAACGGAGTGCGAGGAGGGTTCTTGGCTCCGTAAGTCTCGCTATTGACAACGCTGAAAGATTGCTCGTACTGTCGCCTTCAAGGTCGATGAAGGAGTTCGTGACGTGACAGCCACTCCCGCTCTGCTCCGAGCCGAGCTCGCCGCGCACAGACCGCTGGACCTGCGGTCTGTGCGACTGAGTGCCACCGGCCAGCTCGGTGCTTGGCAGCAGCGCAACGCGGAGGTCACCATTCCGCACTGCATCGAGGCCCTGGAGAGCTCCGGGGTGCTGGACAACTTCCGCCGAGTGGTCGGGGAGTCCGGTGCCGAGTACCGCGGTTTCGTGTTCGCCGACTCCGACCTGTACAAGGTCATCGAGGCGGTCGCCTGGGAGATCGCACGCAGCGGCACCCACGCCTTCGACGGCTGGCTGGACCAGGTCATCGCGCTCGCCGCTCGGGTGCAGGAGCCGACCGGGTACCTGATGACCTGGATCCAGGGCGTGCACCCGGAGAAGAAGTTCGCCGAGCTGGAGTGGACGCACGAGCTCTACGTGCTCGGACACCTCATCCAGGCAGCCGTCGCCCTGGACCGCGCAGCCGGCCGCTCTGACCTGCTCCAGATCGCCCGTTCGTTCGCGGACCTGGTGGACCGGCGGTTCGGCCCGGCCGGCGAGCGGGGCATCTGCGGACACCCGGAGATCGAGACCGCCCTGGTCGAGCTGTACCGGCACACCGGCCAGCGCCGGTACCTGGACCTGGCCCAGCGAATGATCGACCTGCGCGGCACCGGTCTGCTCAAGGCCGGTTTCCACGGCAGCGAGTACTTCCAGGACCACGCGCCGGTACGGCAGGCGAGGACCGCCGTCGGACACGCCGTACGCCAGCTGTACCTGAACGCGGGGGTGACCGACCTCTACCTGGAGACCGGGGAGGAGGCGCTGGCCACGGCGATGGACGCGCAGTGGCGCAACGTGCACCAGCGCAAGATGTACCTCACCGGAGCGTTCGGTGCGCGGCACAGTGGTGAGGCGTTCGGCGATGACTACGAGCTGCCCGCCGACCGGGCGTACGCGGAGACCTGTGCCACGATCGCCGACCTGCACTGGACCTGGCGGATGCTGCTCGCCCACGGCGGTGCCCGCTACGCCGAGGTCATCGAGCGGGAGGTGTACAACGCGCTCGCCGCGGCCGTGGACGCCACCGGCACCCGGTTCTTCTACGCCAACCCGCTGCAGCTGCGCCCGGACCGGACCTCCGAGGAGAACGCTCCGCGCGACCGGCAGTCCTGGTACTCGTGCGCCTGCTGCCCGCCGAACATCGCCCGCGTGGTCGCCCAGCTCGGCGCCTACCTGGCCTCCAGCACCGCGGACGAGCTCGCCGTGCACCAGATCGCCGACGCCGAGATCGACCTGCCGGACCATCTCGGCACCGGCACCGTGCGCCTCACCACCCGATACCCCGACAACGGCGAGATCACCGTGGCCCTGACCGGTTCCGCCCGGCCCGGGGTACAGATCGCGCTGCGGGTGCCCAGCTGGTCGCCGCAGGTGCGTCTCGACGGCGAGCAGGTCCAACCGGACGAGGACGGGTACCTACGGCTGAACCCGACGACGGAACACACCGTGGCGCTGGACCTCTCGCCCCGCTGGACGTATCCGCACCCACGTATCGACGCCGTCCGGGGCACCGTGGCCCTGGAGCGGGGTCCGCTCGTGTACTGCCTGGAGGAGGTGGACCTTCCCGACGGCGTAGCGCTCCAGGACGTGGTCGTCTCACCCGACCAGGCGGTCACCGTGGGCACCGGCGCACTGGAGCTGACCGGCACGGCAGGCGACCCGGGGCCCGCCGACCTGTACCGGCCGACACCGCCCTCACCTGCCACCGGCCCGTCGAGCGTGCCGCTGGTGGCCAGACCATTCGCCACCTGGGGCAACCGTGGTGGCGATGCGATGCGGGTGTGGATGCCCGCCCGCTGACCGGGCGTGCCGGAGGGTCCGGCGCGCCGCACGGGCACTCCCGAGCCAACCCGGGCGGTGCCGAGGCACATCACTCAAGGAGGAGTTCCATGAAGCGATCAGTACGGCGGCGGACGACCGCCGCAGTGAGTGTGGCAGCAGTCGCCGCCCTGATGCTCGGCGCCTGCAGCGGTGGCGGCGAGAACGGTGGCGGCGGAGACGGCAACACCGTGCACATCCTCGTGACCAAGCATGCGCTCACCGGGCCCATGGCCGACATGGCCTGGGTGAGCGACCTCGAGGAGATGGCCGACGTGACCATCGTCTGGGAAGAGATCTCCTCAGACTGGGACCAGAAGAAGTCCACGATGCTCGCGGCAGGTGACATCCCGGACCTGATCGTAGGCGTCAACGCGATCACCGACGCCGACCTGGTCACCTTCAACGGCCTGTTCGAGGACCTGTCCGATGACATGGATGCGCTGCCGAACGTGCAGGGCATGTTCGACGCGGTGCCGGCTACCGAAGTGATGGCCACCCAGCCTGACGGTGAGATCTTCTCCGTGCCGAGCTACCGACGCTTCTGGCCCGAGACCACCACCCGGCAGTACATCAACCAGGAGTGGCTGGACAACCTCGACCTGGAGGTACCGACCACCTGGGACGAGCTCTTCGACGTGCTCACGGCGTTCAAGGAAGAGGACGCCAACGGCAACGGTGACCCGAACGACGAGATCCCGATGGACTGGGCGCCACCAGGCAACTCAGGCTTCGGCGGTTTCCAGGCCACCTCACTGCTCAGCAGCCTTGGCATGCCGATCTCCGACGGTGGCAGCTCGACCTACTTCGTGGAGGACGGGCAGGTCGGCAGCATCTTCACCGATCCGCGCTACCGCACTGTGGTGGAGTTCCTGCGCGAGTGCTATGCCGCTGGACTGATCAGCGAGGAGGTGATGACCCAGGACTACTCGACGTACCAGTCAGTGGGCCGCGGTAACGGCGATACTGCGACCGTGGGCTTCAGCTGGGGCTGGACCGCCTCGGACCGGTTCGGCCCGCAGCTGGCCGACCAGTACACCGCAACCGCCCCGCTGGCTGCCGAGGGTGTGGATCCGAGCGAGGTGGTGTGGTCCTACGACGACTACTACCTGAACTACGGCGTGAACGCCATCACCATGTCCGCCCAGACCGATGTGCACGATGCGGCGCTGCGGGTGATCGACGCGTTCTACGACCAGGACATGTCACTCCAGGTGCTCTGGGGTGACTTCGGCACCAACATCGAGAAGACCGGCGACGACTCCTACACGGTGCTGCCTCCCGCAGACGGTCAGACTGACCCATCCACGTGGAAGTGGACCACCACGCTCGCCGACCTCGGCCCGGGCTGGATACGCGACGACATCGACGTACAGCTACCGGCGGACCTCGACGAGGCGGTCACCCAGGCCGAACCGCTCGCCGAAGCGCTGTCCCACGTGGATCCGGTGGCCGACGTGTTCCCCATCCAGTTCTTCTCGCTGAGGTCGGAGGATTCCTCAACGATCTCCCTGAACGAGGCGAACTTCGCCAGCATCGCCATGCAGAACTGGGCGACCTGGGTCACCGAGGGAGGTGTGGACACAGCCTGGGACGCTTACCTTCAGGAGCTTGACGCCGCGGGAGTGAACCAGAACCTGGAGATCTACCAGCGCTACTACGACGACTACGTGGCGTCCCTGGGCTGACCCTCGAGCGGTGCCCGCCGGACTCGGCGGGCACCGTTGGGATCGAAGGAGATCACCATGACAGTGACCGATACGGCGCCGTTGAAGCTGAACGGCCGCCGCCACGCGCCGAGCAGAGCCGGACGTTCGGGTGGTCGCGGCCTGCTGCGGCACGTCCGCCGGTACTGGCAGCTGTGGTTGATGGCTCTGCCGGCGATGGTGTTTGTCGCGATCTTCGCCTACTTCCCGATGTACGGGTTGCAGCTGGCGTTCCGGGAGTTCGACTTCTCCGCCGGGTTGACCGGTGGGGACTGGGTGGGCCTGAAGTACTTCCGGCAGTTCTTCGACAGTGCGCAGTTCTGGACGCTGATGCGCAACACTGTGGTGATCAGCGTGACCACGGTGGTGGTGGGGTTCATCGCCCCGATCTTTCTCGCGCTGCTGGTGAACCAAGTGGTCGGGCGGCGCCGGAAGAAGTTCTTCCAGACCGTCACCTACCTGCCGCACTTCATCTCGATCGTGGTGATCGTGGGCATGCTGCAGGTGTTCCTCTCGCCCACGTCCGGGTTGATCACCAGGGTCGCCCAGTTCTTCGGTGCCACCGACGTGAACTACCTCGGCGACACGTCCACCTTCGTCCCGGTGTACGTGATCTCCGAGGTGTGGCAGCACTGCGGCTGGAACTCGATCATCTACCTGGCGGCCCTGGCCAGTGTGGACACCCAGCTGTATGAGGCAGCGCGTATCGACGGGGCGGGCCGGATGACCATCATCCGGCACATCGACTTCCCGGCGCTGGTGCCCACGATGATCGTGCTGCTCATCCTGAACATGGGCAACGTGCTCAACACCGGGTTCGAGAAGATCTTCCTGATGCAGAACCCGCTGAACCTCGGGGTCTCCGAGGTGATCGCCACCTACGTGTACAAGATCGGCATCCTGTCCAACCAGTTCAGCTACGCAACCGCGATCGGGTTGTTCAACACCATGATCAACTTCGCCTTCCTGGTGATCACCAACCAGATCGCCAAACGCGTCTCGAACACGAGCCTGTGGTGAGGAGTCGAACGATGCGACTGAAGACGCTGCGCCTGCGCACCCCGGGAGACATCGCCTTCACGGTGGTGCTCGGCTTGACCTGCGCGCTGCTGCTGTTCCTGACGTTGTACCCGATCTACTTCGTGGTGATCGCCTCTGTCAGTGACCCCACCCTGGTCGCCACCGGCGGTGTGTCCTTCTGGCCTCGAGGGATCTCCTGGTTCGGGTACGAGCAGATCTTCGCCGACAACCGGATCTGGACCGGCTACCGGAACACGATCCTGTACACCGTGGTCGGCACCGCGCTGAACCTGGCGGTCACGCTGCCCGCCGCCTACGCGCTCTCCCGCCGGGAGTTCGCACCGCGCAAAGTCCTGATGCTGCTGTTCGCGTTCACCATGTTCTTCAACGGCGGGCTGATCCCGATGTACCTGCTGCTGCGCGACCTGAGCCTGCTGGACAACTGGCTCGTGTTCGTGCTCCCGTCGGCGGTGAACGTCTACAACCTCATCATCGCCCGGGCGTTCTTCGAGAACTCCCTGCCCGAGGAACTGTTCGAGGCCGCCACCATCGACGGTGCGAACTACTTCCAGTTCTTCATCAAGATGGCACTGCCGCTCTCGATGGCGATCATCTCGGTGATCGGGTTGTACTACCTGGTGCAGCACTGGAACGACTTCTTCACCGGCCTGGTGTTCGTGCGCACCTACGACAAACAACCGTTGCAGATCGTGCTCCGAGACATCCTCATCTCCAACCAAGCGTTCGCCGGCGGCGCCGGGGGTGCCGGTGCTACCGGAGGCAGCTACGCCCAGCAGTACGCCGACCAGATCAAGTACGGCGTGATCGTCGTCTCCACGTTGCCGGTGATCGTGCTCTACCCGTTCCTGCAGCGCTACTTCGAGAAGGGCGTGATGATCGGGTCGGTGAAGGGCTGATGCGCCGCCTCGTGGACTGGCACACCCGGGCCGGCCGGCTCGGCCTGCGACTGCTCTGGCTGCACCTGCTCTGGTGCGCCTGGACGCTGCGTGGCGGCATCCTGCTCGGGGCCTTCCCCGCCACGGCCGCTGTGCATGCGGTGCTGCGCAGCGACGAGCGGCACCGGCTGGGCGATCCGGAAGTCGAGCTCGAGCTGCGCGGTGTGCGCGCGCAGTTCCGTGCCTACTTCCGCCAGGAGTTCGCGGCGGCAAACCGGCTCGGGCTCACTCTCGCCGCTGTGTGGGCGCTGCTGCTGGTCGATCGCAGCCTGGTGAGCCAGCTCGACCTCGGCGGGCTCGGGCCGGTGCTGGCCGGCGCCCACACTGTCGCCGGAGTCGTACTGGTCGTGCTCACCGCCATCATCTGGGTGCTGCAGGCGCAGTTCGCCGAAGGAACGGCGGCGCTGCTGCGGCGCAGCCTCGTCCTCCTCGCCGGCCGCCCAGCCGCGGCAGCGCTCACCGCCGCATCGATCGGGCTGCTGCTGTACGCCTACTACCTGGTACCCGGATTCATCCCGGTCTTCGGGATCCCCGCACTCGCCGCCGCCGCGACAGCGTGCCTGTGGCGCACCGGAATCCTGACCGCACCGCCGATACCCGCCACCGAGCGCGACCCCCAGCTGCGGGTACACCGCGCACCGGGTGCAGCACCCGCGCCGCGTCCCAGCTGACGGACCGCCACCAGAACGGACACAGATGAGCCTGCCCCCCACCTCCCATCACGCACCCGAACCGGTGCTCCGGTCGCTCGGCTACGCCGGACGGGTACGCCTGCACGGGCCCCTCGGCGAGCGCATTGCCGACGCTGCCGAGACCTACCTCGGCCTCTCCGTGGACGACGTACTGCACGGGTTCCGCCGACGCGCCGGACTACCCGCCCCCGGCAAAGGGCTGACCGGATGGTCCCGCACCACCAGCGAACCGACCTTCGGCCAGTGGCTCAGCGGCCTGGCCAGGCTCGCGGTCACCGCCGGCATCCCGGAGGCGAGGGAACGCGCCGGCGAGCTGCTCGGCGGCTACGCCGAGACCGTTGGTGCCGACGGCGACGTGCAGATGAGCCTGTACGGATACGAGAAGCTGCTCTGTGGCCTGGTCGATGCCGCCTGCTACGCCGGGCACGACGAGGCGATCGGCCTGCTGGAGCGCACCGCCGAGTGGGCGGCCCACACGATCGAGCGCGACCGGCCCACCCCGCACGCCGCCAACTTCGCCGGTGGGGTGATCACCCCGGACCGGCACGCGCGCACCATCGAGTGGTACACCCTCGCGGAGAACCTCTACCGCGGCCACCTCGCGGGTGCGTCCACGGCGGTGCGCGACTTCGCCGCCGTCTGGCACTACGACTCCTACTGGGACCGTTTCGCCGAGCACCCCGCTCCCGGGCAGGCGTGGGACGTGCCGGTGTGGCTGCACGCCTACTCGCACGTGAACACGTTCGCCTCGGCCGCCGCCGCATACGAGGTCACCGGCGAGCCGTACTACCTGGACGTGCTTCGCGGAGCCTACGAGTACCTCACCACCACCCAGATCTACGCCACCGGCGGGTACGGGCCCAGCGAGCTCACGCTGCCCGAGGACGGCTCCCTGGGCCGGGCGCTGGAGTGGCGCACCGACACTGCGGAGATCGTCTGCGGCAGCTGGGCGGCGTTCAAGCTGTGCACGGCGCTGCTGCGCCACACCGGCGAGGCCCGCTACGCCGACTGGGCCGAGCAGCTCGTCTACTCCGGGCTCGGTGCGGTGACACCGGTCCGGCCTGGGGGCCGCTCGCCCTACTACCATGACTATCGGCTGGGCATCGCGACCAAGCTCGCGCACTGGGACGACTGGCCGTGCTGCTCGGGCACCTACGTGCAGGGTGTGGCGCATCTCCCGGACCTGGTCTATCAGCAGCATGACGGCGGAGTGTCGGTGGCCCTGTACGTCCCCTCCGAGGTCTCCTGGTCCCAGGACGGACGCGAGCTCAGCCTCAGCCAGCGGACCGACTTTCCGGCCGCGGACACAAGCACGCTCACCGTCCGCACCGGGGGCGGGCCGGCTCGGTTCCGCCTGCGGCTGCGGCGGCCACCGTGGAGCTCACGGCTCACCGTGCGGGTGAAGGGCGAGCTGGTCCGGCCGCGGGTGGTCGAAGGGGGCTGGCTGGAGATCGAGCGAGACTGGGCAGACGGGGACCGGGTCGACGTCACTCTCGGCGGGCGCCTGCGCGTGCTACCGGTAGACCGGTGGCACCCGAACCGTGTGGCGTTCGCGCACGGACCGGTCGTGCTCGCCCAGAACGCCGACTGGACGATGCCGGTGTCCCTGCCCACGCCCTGGTCGATGGTAGACCTGGACGCCGCCTTCACCCGCACCGCTGACGGGCTCGGTTACCGCCCCGCCGGAGTGGGCACGGCGCGCCTGCCGCTCGGCCTGCTCCGGCCACTGGCCGAGGTGCCCGAACGCGTCCCCTATCGCGTCTATGCCGACCTGGACGCCCCCCGCATCATCTGACCCGAGGAGCCCGCATTGCCCGGACAAGCAACCGAACTGTTCCAGACCACTGCGACCGCAATCACCTGGTGTGGCGACGGTGAGACGCTCCGGGTCGAGGCCTGGGGCCGGGACAGCATCCGGATCCGCAGTGCACTCGGCCCGATCAAGGACACCGAGTGGGCCCTGCTGCCCCCCGAGGCGGACGCGCACGCGGTGCACATCGCCGTCGACGGTGACCGGGCCACGTTGACCAACGGTGCCATCGTGGTGGCCCTCACCGCCCGCTCCGGGACAGACGCGCAAGCCGGCTATCTGCGCCATTCCTGTCGGCTTCGGATCGAGGACCGCTCCGGTCGGCTGCTGTTCGAGGAAGTCGGTGCCGGCGGAGCGCTGAAGGTCCGCGCCCGGGACTACCACCCGTTACCTGGCGGGTCCTGGCGCACGCTGCTCCAGCTGCGCAGCGACCCGGCGGAGGTGCTCTACGGCATGGGTCAGTACCAGGACGCCCTCGGCGACCTCAAGGGCAGCACCCTGGAGCTGGCCCACCGAAACTCCCAGGCGAGCATCCCGTTCGTGATGTCCAGCGCCGGCTACGGGATGCTCTGGCACACGCCCGCAGTGGGCAGAGCGACGTTCGGCACCAACCGCACCGAGTGGGAAGCCCGTGTTGCCGACCAGATCGACTACTGGGTGAGCGCCGGGCAGCCAGCCCAGGTCGCTGCACGGTATGCCGAGGTCACCGGGCACGTTCCGATGATGCCCGAGTACGGGCTCGGCTTCTGGCAGAGCACGCTCCGGTATGCCTCGCAGGACGAGCTGCTGGAGGTAGCCCGGGAGTTCGCTCGCCTGGAGCTGCCGCTGGATGTGATCGTCGCCGACTTCTTCCACTGGCCTGAGCTGGGTGACTACCGCTTCGAGGAGGAGTTCTGGCCAGACCCCAGAGCGATGGTCGCCGAGCTGCGCGAGCTCGGTGTGGAGCTGATGGTCTCGGTGTGGCCGCAGGTATCACCCGCCTCGAGCAACTATGACGAGCTGAGCCGCCACGGTCACCTGGTCCGCTCCGAGCGGGGCGTGGACGTGCAGATGGCATTCGGGGGACCAAGCCGGTTCCTGGACACCACCCATCCGGGTGCGCGGGACTTCCTCGACCGTGCGCTCACCGAGGGGTACCGCCAGTATGGGATCGACCTGTTCTGGCTCGACGAGGCCGAACCCGAATTCGCGTTCTACGACTACGACGCCTACCACATGCACGCCGGCCCGGTCAGCCAGGTGGGCGGCATCTATCCGCAGTCCTTCGTCCGCGCGATCGCTGACGGTCGCCGACGTCGCGGTCAGGACGCGGGCGTGTCCCTGGTCCGGTGCGCCTGGGCAGGTAGCCAGCGCCATGGCGCGCTGGTCTGGTCAGGAGACATCGCCTCCACCTGGTCGGCGCTGCGAGCCCAGATCGCCGCCGGGATCCACATCGGGGTCGCTGGCATCCCCTGGTTCACCACTGACATCGGCGGATTCGGCGGAGGACGAGTGGACGATCCCGACTTCGTGGAGCTGCTGCTGCGCTGGTTCCAGCTCGGCACGTTCCTGCCGGTGATGCGACTGCACGGAGACCGCGGCCCGGGGCGCAAGGTGCAGGCGGCGGACGGAACACGGCGGATGCACAGCGGAGCGCCCAACCAGCCGTGGAGCTATGGTCCGGATGCGCTCGAGGTCATGACGACGTACCTGCGCGTGCGGGAGCGGCTGCGCCCCTACCTGCGGAAGGTGATGGCCGCAGCGCACACTGACGGGCAGCCAGTGATGCGCGGCCTGTTTCATGAGTTTCCCGGGGACCGGCAGGCCTGGCACACCCCGGATCAGTTCCTGCTCGGACCGGACCTGCTAGTCGCGCCGGTCACGGACCCCGGGAGAACCACCCGGCGGCTCTACCTGCCTGAGGGCGCGCAGTGGACCTCCTTGCACACCGGTACCCGTCACGACGGCGGTACCTGGGTCGATGAACCGGCTCCGTTGGAGGTGATCCCGGTGTTCCGCCGAGACGGCGCGCTCGCCAAGCTGCACCTGGGCTGACCAGGGCGGGCACCTCTCTCGGAACAAGACAGACCAGGCCGGTCTCCGCCGTCGAGCAGCGGTGCTGGCACACTAGCCAGGTCCGCGAACGTGGGGTTGTGGTCGCTCCAGGAGCGAGCCGGCGACACGAAGCGCACGTGCGCGGCGCCTGAGACCCCCGAGACGAGGAGACCGCGTGACTGCACTGCCCGTTCCCGCCCACGACTACCTGCTGCGCCCCTGGAGCGGCACCTGGGTGCGCGACGCGCTGCTAGTGAGCGGCGCCGTCGTGCTGACCGCTGTGCTCGCCCAGGTGAGCATCCCCGTGCCGGGCTCCCCGGTGCCGGTCACCGGGCAGACGCTGGCGGTGATGCTGGTCGGCACGACGATGGGCATGCGCCGGGGCACGGCTGCGATGGGTCTGTACCTGCTGGTCGGGCTGGTCGGGCTCCCGGTGTACTCCGACGGCACCGCGGGCCTGCAGGTGCTGCTCGGCGCCACCGGCGGCTACCTGGTGGGCTTCGTGCTCGCTGCGGCTGTGATGGGCTGGGCGGCCGAACGCGGCTGGGACCGCACCCCGTTGCGTACCCTGCTGCTCGGTCTGGTCGGGCAGGGCCTCATCTTCGGGGTGGGCGTGCCGTGGCTGGCGTTCGCTGCCGGTCTAGACTTCGCTGGCGCCATGTCGGCCGGCGTCACCCCGTTCCTGGTCGGTGGGGTCATCAAGGGGCTGGTGGCTGCTGCGCTGCTACCCGCTGCCTGGCGGTTGGTCCGCGGCAAGCAGCGGCGCTGAGCCTGCCGTCGGACCGAGGGGGCGCGGTGCCGGTCGGCCCGGCCGGACACCGGCGCACGGGCCCGGTCGAGCCCGCTTCCGTGCGCTCGACCACACCCGCGGTGACCGCCGTGTGAGAACTGGGTAAGGAGCGCGTGATCGCACCGGCCGACGCCCGTTCAGCAGGGCGCCGGAGCCGTAAGATCGGCGGTGTGAACAGGCGAGTGCGACCGGCATCCTCGGCGCGCCGGGACCGGCCCGCGCGGTCGCTGCGGGCGAGGCGCTCCTCCAGCGCCGACCCCACTGCGCGCGTGGGCACCGGCGAGCTCGAGGCCGCCGAGCTGGTCGACACCGACGCCGTGCCCGCCGCCGCCCCGGTACCGCCGCTGCGCGCACCAGCACGCACAGCGGACCTCAAGCCCCGCCGCCCGGACGCCCCCGGCAGATTCCTGCGGGACAAGGCCCGCCGGATGATGGTCGGACAAGGGCCGCCGACCGTGCCGCTGGTGCAGCTGCGCCGGGACAGCGGGCTGGGCGCCGCTGAGGAGCGCTCCGTGCTCGACCTGGTGCTCCGGGTGGGGGAGGCGATGATCGGCACCGGCGCCCCCGTCGCCGACGCCACGATCGACATGCTCCGCCTCGCGGACGGGCTTGGCGTGAAGAACCTCACCGTCGACATCACGTTCACCTCGGTGCACGCCACCATCGACCGGGACGACGACCCGGTCACCAAGGTGCGGGTGATCAGGACCCGCACCTCCGACTACAGCCGCCTGACCGAGATCTCCCGCCTCGTCATGGACGTGACCGCAGGCGGGGTGGACATCCCGACGGCGCACGCCCGGCTGGAGTCCATCCTGTCCGCGCCCCACCCCTACAGCAGGCTGGTGGTCACCGCCGCCCTCGGGCTGATGGCCGCAGGCGTTGCGGTGCTGCTCGGCGGGGGATGGGCGGTGTCCATCGTGGCGGCGCTGACCACGGTCGTGGTGGACCGGGTGATGCGGTTCCTGCGGCACCGCGGCCTGCCCTACCTGTTCCAACAGACGCTCGGCGCGGGAATCGCCACGCTGGTGGCAGTGCTGCTGCTGTGGGGGCAGGAGATCTTCGGCTGGGACCGCGCTCTGCTGCCACCCTCCCTGGTGGTCGCCTCCGGGATCATGGTGCTCCTGGCCGGGCTGTCCGTGGTCGGTGCCGCCGAGGACGCGATCGCCGGATTTCCGCTGACCTCCGCCGCCCGCGCGTTCGAGGTGGTGCTCTCTACTATCGGGATCATCATCGGCATCGGTGTGATGCTCGCGATCGCACAACGCCTGGGCGTGACGCTGAGCATCGGCGACCTGGAAGCACGCGGCGGTGTCGCCTCCGTGGTGACCATGGCAGCCAGCGCGATGATCGCCGGAGCCTGGGCGATCGCCTCCTACACCCGGATGCGGGTGGTCGCACTGATCGCGGCTGTCGGTGCGGTCGCCTCGGCGATGTTCACACTCGTCTCCTACCTGGGCCTCAGCCCGGAGAGCGGACCGTTCGGCACCACCGTGGCGGCGTTCGTGGCGGCACTGACCGTCGGGCTGATCGCCGGTGGGCTCACCGACCGGCTCCGCATCCCCTCGATGGTGCTCGCCGTCTGCGGCATCACCCCGTTCCTGCCCGGTCTGGCGATCTACCGGGCGATGTACAACATCGTCGACTCCGGCCACCTCGTGGAAGGGTTGGACCTGCTGGTGCGCGCCGTCTCGATCGGGCTGGCGCTGGCCGCGGGGGTCACGCTGGGCGAGTTCCTGGCCCGGCCGCTGTCCGCCGAGGCGGACAAGTGGCAGCGGCGGATCCGGCGCCAGGCCCGCGGGACCCGGATCTGACCGCTGCACGACTGGTCGCCGGTGTGCACACCGGCGAGTTGACCCTCCTGTGGGCGCGCCCACTTTCGTCACCCGGACAACGGGCGCATGATGGAGAGGACAACCGACGACGAGGAGTTGTCCGTGCGGATCGTGGTCACCGGTGGTTCCGGGGGATTGGGCAGCAAGGTAGTTGCCCGGGTGCGCGAGCTGGGACACGTGGCGATCCCGGCAAGTCGGCGCTGGGGCGTGGACCTGACCACAGGCCAAGGCCTGGGCGCAGCGCTCGTGGGTGCGGACGCCGTCGTGCACTGCGCGAGCAACCCGGTGCGGCCCGGGCGCACCGACGTAGAAGGCACAGTGCAGCTGCTCGGCGCGATCGCAACGATGCCGCAGCCAGCGCACCTCGTGCACGTCTCCATCGTCGGCTGCGACGCGAACCCGCTGCCGTACTACCGGGCGAAGGTGCGCGCCGAGGAGGCCGTCCTCGCCAGTGGGCTGCCAGCCACTGTGGTCCGCGCCACGCAGTTCCACACCCTGGTGGACACGATCGCGCGGATGGCCACGATCGGGCGCACCCGCCTCGACCTGGACTTCTCCGCCCAGCCGGTGGACGTGTCCTGGTTCGCCCGGGAGCTGGTGGACCACGCGCTCGGAACTCCGCCGGGCGGTGCAGTGCGCGCCCGGGACATCGCCGGCCCGGAGCTGCTCACCGTCGCCGACGCGGCCGAGGCCGTGCGCGCACATG
This sequence comes from Ruania albidiflava DSM 18029, assembly GCF_000421225.1. GTDB lineage: Bacteria > Actinomycetota > Actinomycetes > Actinomycetales > Beutenbergiaceae > Ruania > Ruania albidiflava. The sequence continues at coordinate 126,870 of NZ_ATWL01000004.1, forward strand.
AGGGCCGCCCCGCCACCCGCGGGCTGCGCGTGCCGACGGTGGGCCGCACGCTGCGAGCGTTCGCCGACCGGTCCAACCTGCCCGGACCGGACGCCCGCATCGGCGGCGTCGGGTTCTCCGACTGGATCGCCCGGCAGCCAGCACGAGCCGCCTCCTGACCCGCTGCTCAGCCGGTGGCGACGACCTGGTCGCCGGCCTGCAGCTGCTGCCGCTCCTCGGTCTGGAGCAACAGACCCACCGTGTTCCCCGGCTCACCGGCCTCCAGCCGCTCGCCGGATGCGCCCACGACGCCGATGATCGCGGCTGCTGCCACCAGCTGACTGCCGCGATACACAGCAGCCCGCTGCCCCACGCGCACGGTACCTCCGGTCACCACACCAGTGGCCACCACACCGGACCCGGTGATCGTGAACGCCTTCTCGACGGTGACTCCCGGCCCCCCTGGTGCGCCCCCGGACATGGCGCTCACAGGCGCCTGTGTCGGGCTGGACGCCGCGCTGGCGGGTCCGAACCGGGGGTCGTCGGGGGGCTCGGAGGTCTTCTTCTTGCGCCAGAACACGCGCTCACGCTACCAATCCGCCGACGGCGGAGCCTCGCCCTGGTCCAAGAGCTCACCGCGGGCGTGCGCCCCGATGGCAGCCAGACCGGCATGGTTGTCGCTGCTGCCGAGCAGCACAGCCGCGTAGTTGGTCGCCCAGGCCCGTGCGCGGGCCCAGGTGGCGTCGCCTGCGCCGGTGGCGGTGGTGTACCGGTCGATGAACTCCGCCCGACCGGCTGAGGTGAACGTCAGCCAGGCGGTGGCCAGGTCGGTCGCCGGGTCGCCGGCGGTGGTGTCACCGAAGTCGATCACTGCCGTCAGACGGTCCCCGTTGGCGAGCAGGTTGAGCGGGTGCGGGTCGCCGTGCAACCACAACGGTGGGCCGCTGTGGGCGGGGGAGTCGACCAGCTGGTCGAACAGGTGCAGCAGGTCGGCGGCACCGGCGAAGGCGGCAGTCTGAAGCCGTGCTCGGATCACGCCGGCCCGGTCCGCCAGGGGCACGCCGCGTACCGGGTTGGCCGGAGCATCTGCATCGGCGGGTCGGTGCAGCGCGGCGAAGAAGTCCGCCAGCTGACCCGCCCAGACGTCCCGCTGGGTCGGGTCCTGGTCGGCCGCGGGGGTGCCCGGTAGCCAGGGTGCCACGGTCCAGCACCACGGGTAGTAGTCGGTGGGTGTTCCGGTACGCACCGGGACCGGGACCGCTACCGGTAGGTGGGCGGCGAGCCGGGGCAGCACCTGCTGTTCGTGCTGCACCAGCTCAGCGGCAACGGCCCGCCGGGGCAGACGGACCACCAGGTCCTCGCCGAGCCGGACCATCGCGTTGTCCCACCCGTTGGTCGCCAGCCGCAACGGCAGGTGCGCCAGGTCGGGGTGCTGGTCGGTGAGCAGCCGGCGCACCAGCGGTACGTCGACGATCACCTCGGCAGCAGGCATCCGGACCATCGACAGCACCTCCAAGTGGGGTGGTTTTCGCGGGGTGCACGATACATCGAGCGTGGCACGGGGTGGCCTCGAGCGTGGCGGGTTGCGGCGACCGTGGCGGGCGGCGACGGGCGTGGCGGGCGCGGCGGGCCTGGCACGGATTCGATACCTGCTGCACGGGGGCGGCACCCAGGAGCACGACCCCGCGGGCCAGGTATCGCATGATTCGATTCAACGGCGGAGGGGGAGCGGCGGAGGGGAGCGGCGAAGGGGCTGGGTCAGGCCTCGGTGTTCGCCGCCGCGGTCACCGGCGGCTGGGCCGACCACGGGAAGGAGATCCACCGGTCGGTGTGCCGCCAGGTGTAGTCCGGTTCGATGATCGAACGCGGCTTGGTGTACAGCACTGCGGAGCGGGCCTCGCTGGGCAGGTGCGCCACTCGCAACGGCGTCGGCCGCTCGGGGTCGGCACCGTCCTCCGGCTCCGGGGAGGCGGTCCCTTCCCGGAGCAGGTTCATCACCACCTGCAAGGTGCGCCCGGAGTCGGCGACATCGTCCACCACCAGCACCTTCGCCCCGGCCAGCACGCTGGTGTCCAGGAGCGGCGGCAGCACCACCGGGTCGGGCAACGTCTCCTCGATGTCGGTGTAGAACTCCACGTTCATCGTGCCCATCGCCTTCACCCCGAGCGCGTAGGCGATCGACCCGGCCGGCACCAAGCCGCCGCGGGCCACGGCGATCACTAGGTCGGGCATCCAGGTGCTGGCATGCACTGTGCGGGCCAGGTCTCGGACCGCCTCCCCGAACCGTTGCCAGGGGAGCACTTCCATCGCGGGCGGGGGCGTCGTCATGGGAAGACTTTACCTGCCGCGGGCTACGGTGCTGGGGTGACTATCCGGCTGATCGCGACCGACCTTGACGGCACTCTTCTCGCCGACCCGACCACGATCTCCGAGCGCAACCGGGCCGCCCTGGACGCGGCCCGGGCGATGGGCGTGGAGGTGGTGCCAGTGACCGCCCGCCAGCCCCGGGCGCTGCGCCCGATCGCCGAGATCGGCGGCTTCACCGGCTGGGCACTGTGCGGCAACGGCGGGCACGGCTTGCACCTGACCACCGGGGAGCGGCTGTTCGAGGCGCACCTGGAGGCGGCCACTGCGCAGGCGCTCGCAGCCGCCCTGCTGCGCAGCCTGCCCGAGGTGATGTTCGCCTCCGTCCGCGACGGCGGTGAGGTGTTCGTGGCCCAGGACGCCTACGCCCGGTCGGCCGCGTTCAGCGACCACAAGCGCGACCCTGCGGACATGGTGGTGGCACCGCTGGCAGACGTGCTCGCCGAACCCAGCCTGAAGCTGATCGTGCGCCATCCCCAGCTCAGCAACGACGACCTGGTCGCCCGCGTGGGCGCTCTCGGGCTGGACGGCTTCGAGGTGACGCACTCCGGTGCACCGTTCGTGGAGGTGCTGGCTCCGGGGGTGTCGAAGGCCTGGGGGCTGCAGCAGCTGTGCACCCACCTCGGCATCGAGGCCCGCGAGGTGCTCGCCTTCGGGGACGCGCCGAACGATGCCGAGATGCTCGCCTGGGCCGGGCGCGGGGTGGCGATGGCGAACGCGGCGCCGGTCACCCTGGCTGCTGCCGACGAGGTCACCGTGAGCAACCTCGACGACGGCGTCGCCCAGGTGATCGAGGCGGAGCTCGCCTCGGACCGGGCCGGCCGCTGAACGGCCGACCCGGCCCACCGGTTCACCGGTCGAAGGCGTCCTTGATCTTGTCGCCCGCCTTCTTCACGTCGGACGCCACCTGGTCCTTGCGACCCTCGGCCTCCAGTCGCTCGTCGTCGGTGACCTTCCCGGCTGCTTCCTTCGCCTTGCCTGCGGCGCCCTCGGCCGCGTGCTCGATCTTGTCGTCAGTTCCCATGGTGTCCTCCTGGTGTCGCAGTGTGCGGACGAGCCAAGCGTGCGGTGGCTGGCGCGGTGCCGCAACCGGAGCGGCGGTGCACACGACGCTCCGCCGTCGCCTTGGTCACATCGGGCCGCTGGTCCCAGGGAACTCCCAGCGGCACCGGGTAGGTTGGGATGTACACGCACCAGCGCTGATGAAGGACTGAGGATGGCCACCCGGACAGTCACGATCGGATCCCCTGTGGGCCTGCACGCGCGGCCCGCCGCGGTGTTCACCCGTGCGGTGGAGGACACCGGGGTGAACGTGCGGATCTCCAAGGACGGCTCGGTCCCCCAGGACGCTGCGAGCATCCTCGGGGTGATGACGCTCGCTGTGGAGCAGGGCGACACTGTCACCCTGCACGCGGAAGGTCCGCGCGTCGACGAGGTGCTCGACCACCTGGCCGACCTGCTCTCGCAGGACCTGACCGCCTGACCGAACCGACCCGGGAGACAACTGTGGCACGTGGTGAACAGGTCGACCGGCGGATCCACGAGGCTGCGATGGCCCTGCTGCGCGCCCACGGACCCGCAGCGGTGACCGTCGAGGCTGTCGCCGCACAGTCCGGTGTGGCCCGCACCACCATCTACCGCCGGCACAAGGACCGCGGCGAGGTGCTGGAGTCGGCGCTGAAGGAGATGGCCGCTACGAACCCGTTCGTCCCCACTGAGGACGTCTGGGTGGACATGCGGACCGCGATCGAGATCACCATCGCCACCTTCCTGCAGAACAGGGGGGTGGGGGTGTTCCTGGGGCTAGTGCAGAGCGGCGACCCGGAGCTGGTCGAGCTCATCCGGGAGAAGCTGCTGCGGCCGCGGATGGAGCTGGGGGTGGCGCGGCTGCGCGCCGGGATCGCCACCGGTCAGGTGCGCGCGGACGCCGACGTGGACACAGTGGCCGACCTGGTGCTGGGCGCCGTGGCGGCCCGGTTCGCCCACGCGGGCACCTTCCCGCCGGAGTGGATCGACTCGGTGGTCGCCTTGATGCGTCGGTCGCTCGAGCCCGACGGCGGAGCCAGCGCGCCGTAGGTCCCTCGCCGAGCGGTTCTGCTCTGGGCGGTATTGGGTTTGGTGCACCCTGGCTGACGGCGTACCCTGGGACCAGCGATCGCTACAGTGCATGTAGCGTATCGATACCGGCTCTGGTTGACACCACCACCAACACTCGCAGCGAGGGCGGACCGTATGGCATTCGACATCGACCGGTTCGCACGAGACTCCGTGCGCGTCGGCTGGGAGGACCTCGACCTGGAGGTGTTCCGCACCGACCCGCTGCCCCCGGAGTCGCTGCGCACGCTGCGCTACATGTGCGATGTGGAGTACCACACCGTCTGCTACCTGCGGGACATGCTGGTCACCCGGTCCCGCCGGGAGACCGAGGTGAACGCCTTCATGACGATGTGGAACCGGGAGGAGTTCTGGCACGGCGAGGCGCTCGCGCACGTGCTCTCGCTGCACGGGATCACCGTCTCCTACGACGAGCTGAAGGCCAAGCGGGTCAAGCTCGGCTGGAAGGACCGGTTGGCACCGTTGAAGCAGTCGGTGCTGTCCAACCTGGTGGGCAAGGACTTCGTGGCCGTGCACATGATCTGGGGAGCGGTCAACGAGTGGTCCGCCTCGGCCGCCTACAAGCGGCTCGCCGTGCTCGAGGGGCACCCGGGTCTGGCGGTGCTGGTGCGCCGGATCGCCGCTCAGGAGGCTCGGCACGTCGCGTTCTACGCCACCCAGGCCCGCACCCGCCTCACCGACAACGCCAGGGCGCAGAAGCTCGCCCGGCTCGCGCTGTCCACAGCCTGGCGCCCGGTCGGTTCCGGGATCGCCTCGGACGACGAGGTTACCCATGTGATGGGGCACCTGTTCGGCGGCGCCGCCGGACGCAAGGAGATCGACGCCATCGACCGACACATCTCCAAGCTGCCCGGGATGGACGGTCTGACGATCGTGGGCGACGCGCTCGACGCCCGCGGGATCGCCGCATGAGCCCCCACCGAGGTGCGCCGAGGACCCCGGCGTGCCGGAGCGAGGCGCAGTGACCTTCGACGTCAAGGCCTACACCCGTACGCCGATCGACCTGCGCCCGGACAACCTCGACCTGTCCGCCCTGGCAGACCTGGACGGCCCCACGTTGGCCGTCCTGGACTATCTGTGGCAGGTCGAGCACGGTGTGCTCGACCTGATGCGGGACGTGCTGGTCACCCCCACCCACGCCGAGTCGGAGGTGACCGCCTTCCTGGTGACCTGGGGCTATGAGCAGTACTGGCTCGCCCGCTCCTTGCACGAGGTGCTCACTGCCCACGGTGGGCCGAGCGACGCAGGCCGGGACTCCGCCGTCGGTGTGGTGCTGCGTGCCTGGGACGAGCGCGCCCGCCCGATGCTGCACTCGGTGCGGACCAACCTGCTCGGTGAACAGGTGGTGGCCGGTCACCTGGCCGCAGGCTGGCTGGACACCGCCGCACTCGCGCTGTGCTACCGGCGCCTGGGCAGCCTGGTCCCAGCATGCACGGCCCTGACCGAGGCGGTGCTGCCGATGAAGGATCGGCATCTGGACTTCTACACCGCACAGCTGCGGGAGCGGATCGGCGAGCCTGCCGCCGCCCGGCACGCCCGCCGCGCCGCCAGCTCCTGGCGCTGGCCGGGCACCCGGTACACCGGGCACGACGCAGTGCTGCCGGTGGTGGAGACCCTGCTGGCCGACCCGGCCGCACGAACCGACGTGACCACCGTGGACACCCGGCTGCAACAGCTGCTGGACGTGGCACCGCTCACAGCTGTGCGCTCGGCACTGGGCCGATTCGTCCGCTGAGGCAACGATCGGCCCCGCTTCCGCGTACAGTAACCGGAGTGTCGGAGGATTTGAAGAACGCCCACGTCCTGGTGACGGGTGCGACCGGATTCGTCGGACAGGCTGTCGTCGAGAAGCTCCTGTCCGCGTATCCGTCGACCCGGATCACCGTGCTGGTCCGCCCCCGCGGCGCCCTCAGCGCGCAGGCGCGAGTGGATAAGCTGCTCCGCAAGCCGGTGTTCGAGCCCTGGCGCGAACGCGTCGGGGCCGAGCAGGCCGAGGCTGAGGCGGCACAGCGGCTGACGGTGCTGGCGGGCGACCTCGAGGACGTCCCACCGTTGCCCGGGGACCTGGACGTGGTGATCCACTCCGCCTCCACCGTCTCCTTCGACCTGCCGATCGACGAGGCGTTCGCCTCGAACGTCGGCGGACCGGTGAACCTGTACCAGGCGATCGCCGCCTCCGGCTCCGACCCGCACGTCGTGCACGTGTCCACCTGCTACGTGGCTGGTCTGCGCAAGGGTCTGGCCGAGGAGCGCAGCCTGGAGCACGACGTGGACCGCGAGGCGGAGATGGCCCGGGCGCTGGCTGCGCGCACCGGCGCCGAGTCCGCCTCCCGCCGCCCGCAGCCGCTCGGCCGGATGGTCGCCAAGGCACGCGCCCAGCACCGCCGTGCCGGTGCCCAGGCGGTGGCCCAGGCCGCCGAGCAGGCCCGCCGCGCCTGGGTGCACGACCAGCTGGTGGAGGCCGGCCGCACCCGTGCCACCTCGCTGGGGTGGCCGGACGTGTACACGTTCACCAAGGCGCTCGGCGAGCGGGTCGCCGAGGACCTCTGGGGCGCCAGCCGGCGGCTGTCTGTGGTCCGCCCGACGATCATCGAGAGCTCGTTGCAGCACCCGTTCCCGGGGTGGATCGACGGGTTCAAGGTGGCCGACCCGCTGATCGCTGCCTACGGGCGGGGCATGCTGCCGGAGTTCCCGGCGCTGGCGGACACCATCTTGGACGTGATCCCGGTGGACCACGTGGTGAACGCGATCCTCGCAGCAGCCGCGAGCCCGCCGCCGGTGGCGGAGCCGCAGTACTTCCAGGTCTCCTCCGGGTCGCGGAACCCGCTGCGGTTCGGCACGCTGCTGCGGCTGATCCGGGGCTACTTCCGCAAGCACCCGCTCACCGACGCCCAGGGTTCGTTCGTGCAGGTGCCGAACTGGACCTTCCCGAACGGTCCGGCGGTGCAGCGTTCGCTGCGCCGCCGGGAGATTGCCGTGGATACCGCGGACAAGCTGGTCGGGCGGCTGCCGGCGAACGACACCACCCGGCAGTGGATCTCCACGATCTACAAGGCCAAGCGGGACCTGGGCACGCTGCGCAAGTTCACCGACCTGTACCAGGCCTACACCCAGACCGAGGTGGTCTTCGACGACACCAACACCCGTGCGCTGCACGAGGCGGTCGCCGACGACCGCAAGGCCGAGCACGGATTCGACGTCACGGCGATCGACTGGGCGCACTACCTGCAGGAGGTGCACGTCCCGAAGGTCCCGGGCCTGATGCGCGAGCGCCGCTCGCGGCCCAAGCCGTCCATCGACGCCGAGAACCTGCCCGCGCGCGAGGACGTGCTTGCCGTCTTCGACCTGCACGGCACCGTGGCTGCCGCGAGCCTGATCGAGCACTACGTCTGGGTGGAGCTGGCTGCCAAGGGGGCGCTGCCCGCGCTGCGCGAGCTCGGCGGCATGGTGGCCTCCTCCGGCACCTATCTGCAGGCCGAGCGGCGGGACCGGGGAGACTTCATCCGTTCCTTCATGCGCCGCTACGCCGGGATCAGCGAGGAGGAGCTGCGGGAGGTGATCGCCACGAAGGTGACCCCCTCGTTGCGTGCCCGGGTGCACGCTGAGGCCACCGAACGGATCGCTCGGCACCGGGCCGCCGGGCACCGCACCGTGCTGGTCACCGGCCAGATCGACGTGTTCGTGGAACCGCTGGCGGACATGTTCGACGTGATCGTGGCCGGGGAGATGGAGAAGGACGCCCGTGGGCGCTGGACCGGGCACCTGGCCACCTCCCCGCTGGTGGACGAGGCACGTGCCGCCTGGCTGGTGCGCTACGCCCGCGAGGAGGGCGTGGACCTTGCCGCCTCCTACGCCTACGGCGACACCTACTCCGACCGGCCGTGGCTGGACGTCGTCGGTCACGCCAGCGTGGTGAACCCTGATTCCAGCCTGTACCGCTACGCCCGGGAGAAGCGCTGGCCGGTGCACTCCTGGACCACGACGGCGGAGGGTCGCCTCTCCCCGGTGGTCCGCTCGATCACAGGGCCGGCCGGGCGATGAGGGGCAGGACGCGGACCACGCCGGTGCCGATCATCGGGACCGCGATGGTCACCGGCGGCACCTCCGGGATCGGCCTTGCCTTCGCCCGTGCGCTGGCCGCCCGCGGCTGCGACCTGGTGCTGGTCGCCCGGAACCGACAGCGGCTGGACGAGACCGCCGAAGAGCTGCGCGCCGCGCACGGTATCGCCGTGCACACGATCGTGGCTGACCTGACCGACCGGGCCGATGCCGACACGGTGGCGCGCCGGCTGGAGGACACCAGCGCCCCGGTGGACATCCTGGTGAACAACGCCGGGCACGGGGTGCACACACCGCTCACCGAGCAGATCGACGTGCACGACGCCGCGATCGACCTGATGATCCGCGGTGTGCTCGTGCTCGGGGCCGCCGCCGGCCGGACGATGCAGGCCCGCGGCAACGGGCTGATCATCAACGTCGGTTCGGTGGCCGGACTGGTGGCCATGGGCACCTACTCCGCGATCAAGTCGTGGGTGAACACCTACTCTGAGAGCCTGAGCCTGGAGCTGGAGGGCAGCGGAGTGCAGGTGATGACGTTGATCCCCGGATGGGTGCGCACCGAGTTCCACGGCCGGGCGAAGATCCGCACTTCGGCGATACCGTCGTTCCTGTGGCTGGAAGCCGACCGGCTGGTGGCCGACTGCCTCACTGATGTGGAAGCGGGGCGGACCAGGTCGGTACCATCACGACGGTTCAAGGTGATCGCCTGGTTGGCGCAACGGATGCCCCGAGCACTGGTCCGGCGAGCAACGGCGCTGATCCGGAAGGGACGCAGATGAGGACGAGGAGCCCCCGCGGAGTCGGCGTGAGGGACGAGCGCCGGCGGAGCGAGGCACCGCAGTGCTCAGACCACAGAGCGCTGTTGAGGACGAGGAGCCCCCGCGGAGTCGGCGTGAGGGACGAGCGCCGGCGGAGCGAGGCACCGCAGTGCTCAGACCAGAGGAGCACTGATGAGTGAGCGGCGCAAGACCGGCAGGTACCACTCCCGGCTGCACCGGTGGGCCAGGTACGTCGCGCAGCGGGGCATCCTCAAGACCGTGCTGAGCACCAACCTCCGGATCACTGTGGAGGGGGAGCGCAACTTGGCCGGGCTGGACGGTCCGTTCATCATGGTCGCGAACCACTCCTCGCACCTGGACGCTCCGCTCTGCCTGACCGCGCTGCCCTACCGGGTGACCAAGAACGTGGCCACCGCTGCTGGCGCGGACTACTTCTACAACGCGAAGTGGCGCAGCATGCTCACCTCGCTGTTCTTCAACACCTACCCGGTGGAACGCGGCAAGACCCGCGGCAAGTCGGCCGGACTGTCGGTCACCCTGCTGCGGCAGGGGGTGCCGCTGCTGATCTTCCCGGAGGGCACCCGCTCGCGCACCGGCGAGATGGCTGAGTTCACCCCCGGTGCCGCGGCCCTGGCCCGGGCGCTGCGGCTCCCGCTGGTGCCGGTGGCGCTGGTCGGGGCGCACGATGCGATGCCGGTGGGCACATTCTGGCCCAAGCCCGGCCGGATGCCGGTGAAGGTGCTGATCGGCAAACCGCTACGGGTCCGGCCCGGGGAGAAGCTGCCCGAGTTCAACACCCGCGCCGAGGCGCGGGTGCGGGCGATGCACACGATGCAGACGTCCTACGTGCTCGTCCCCGAGGACAACGCTGCCCCGCAGCCGGAGCACAAGGACCTGCCGGACGCTCAGGAAGGGATCTCATGACCGACGTCGTCCACCAGAAGTGGTGGGGCTGGGGAGTGGAGGGCATCGCCTTCCACCACGAGGACAAGCCAGAGTTCGCCCCGTTCGTGCGGAAGGCCATCGGACTGGACCTGCACGGCCCCGCCGGACGACCGCCGTCGTTCGAGGACCTGGAGGTGCCGGCCTCGATCCTGGACGAGGACCTCGGTGCGCGCCTGCGGGAGATCGTCGGTGACCACCACGTGTCGCTCGGGGACATGAACCGTGTGGTGCACACCTACGGCAAAGGGCTGCGTGACCTGGTGCGAGTGCGCGCCGGGGACCTGCCCCGGGTACCGGACGTGGTGGTCTACCCCGCGAACTCCGACGAGGTGCAGGCCGTGGTGGACGCCGTGGTCGAGGCCGACGGTGTGCTCATCCCGTTCGGTGGCGGGTCGAACATCTCTGGGTCACTGACCCCGCCGGCCGGTGAGCAGCGCGTGGTCGTCTCCCTGGACATGGGCCGGATGAACCGCGTGCTGCAGATCGACGCCGACGCCGGTCTGGCGCTCATCCAGGCTGGTGGTCTGGGCCCGGACCTGGAGGAGCAGCTGAATGCCGAGGGCTGGACTATGGGGCACCAGCCGGACTCGTTCAAGCACTCCACGCTCGGCGGCTGGATCGCCACCCGGTCCTCCGGTATGCAGTCGGACAAGTATGGCGACATCGCCGACATCACCCGCGGGTTCACCGTGGTGCTGCCCGGGAAGGTGGTCGAGCTGCGGCCGCTGCCGAGCACCTCCACCGGCCCCAGCGTGCGGGAGATGATCATCGGCAGCGAGGGCCGGCTCGGCGTGATCACCCAGGCGTGGGTGCACGTGCACCGGCTGCCGGAGAACCGCGAGGTGATCGCCTACCTGTTCCCGAACTGGGCAGCCGGGCTGGCGGCGATGCAGGAGGTGTCCACCTCGGACGCCTCCCCGAGCATCACCCGCGTGTCGGACGCCGCCGAGACGGCGTTCTCCTTGGCCACCCGGAAAGCCTCGAACAGCCTGTCCTCGAAGGTGGGGGAGGGGCTGTTCGAGCTGCTCCGCCGCCGCGGCTGGGACCTGGACAAGGTCGCCATCTCCTACATCGGCTACGAGGGCGGTTCAGCGAAGGTCCGGGCCGACAAGTCGGTGGTCGGCAAGATCATCGGCAAGCACGGCGGCATCAAGCTCGGCAAGGGCCCGGGCTCGATGTACGACCAGAAGAAGTTCGACACCCCCTACCTGCGCGACTTCCTCCTGGACCGTGGCGCGCTGGGTGACGTGTCCGAGACGGCAGCGCCCTGGTCCCGCCTCGGTGAGGTGTACACCTCCACGGTGCGGGCGGCTCGCGCGGCGTACGCCGAGCTGGGCGTGCAGGGCTTCATCATGTGCCACCTGTCGCACTCCTACCACTCCGGTGCGTGCCTGTACTTCACCTTCGCGTTCCCGCCGAAGGAGGGTGTGGACCAGCTGGAGCAGTACGACGTGGTGAAGTCGGCGATCCAGCAGTCGTTCGTGGACCATGGCGGCACGCTGAGCCACCACCACGGAGTGGGCAACGACCACTCGCCGTGGCTGGAGGAGGACATCTCCTCCGCCGGCACCGACCTGATGGTGGGGCTGCTGTCCTCGGCGGACCCGGGGCGCAACCTCAATCCGGGCACGCTGATCCCCAGCCACCGCGAGTGGTGACCCCGGTGTTCGCGAACGCTCTGGTTCGCGGCCGCTGAACCGATTCACGTCGCGGAAGCGGGCGTTCGCGAACTGTGGGGAGGGGGTCAGTCGCCGTGCACGACCGGTGAGCCGTCCGGGTTCACCAGCACGGTGACCCCACCCCCGCTCATCGTCCAGACGTAGAGATAGCAGACTCCGGTCTCGGTGTCACGCAGGATCCGCGTGAACTCCCCGATCTGCTTCTCCTCGTGGACGACCTGGAACCGCTTGGTGCTCTCCGTCATCCGGTCAGGCTACTGGTGCCAGGGCCACCGAGCAGGCAACCACACCCCCACGGTCGGTGGACTCGAGGTGTCAGAGCGCGTGCAGGTTGCGTGAGGCCACGGTGACCCGCACCTTGCGGTCGCCGAAGTCGACGATGCTGGCGACGTCACCCTCCAGCGCCACCACGCGGCCCAGGCCGTGCCGGTCGTGGGTGACTCGCTGGCCCACGACGAACGGCTCCGGCGGCGGGGGCGGCACGCGCAGGTTGTTGAAGGGGCTGGTGGCGAGCGGACGTCCTCGGTTGGTGGCCATCACCCCAGCATCCACCACTTCGCGGAGAAAGGCGCTATCGGATCGGGGTCTGACCCGTGATCGGGTGCTGTCCGCCTGGGGACGGCGGTGGACAACGCGGTGGAATGCTGCCCGGGTACGAGCGCTTCGAGAAGGCTGAGCTGTGTACAACTTGCCGCTTGCTGTGGACAGGAGCTGCGCCGTCCGGAGGTTGCCCACAGGGTTACCCACAGTTTCCCGGCGCGACTACACACCGAAGGCTTAGAAGTCCACAGCAACACGCCGTCTAGCTGTGGATGACACGCCCGTAACCCGACACGCCAACACAAAGTGTTGGGGTCTGCCCATCTACGCACCACAAGGTGTAGTGTCTAGGGAGTCAGGGGTTGCCGGGGCACCAGCAGCGGCTCCTATGAATGACATGAATGTAGTTACACCGCGGGAACTCAAGGGCGGGACCCGCACGACGAAGCATTGGAAGGACGCCGATCATGACCATCACCGTCTTCAGCAAGCCGGCCTGTGTGCAGTGCGACGCCACCTACCGGGCGCTGAAGAAGCACGGCCTGGAGTACGAGGTGGTGGACATCTCCACCGACGCCGAGGCACTGGAGTCGGTCAAGGCGCTCGGCTACCAGCAGGCCCCGGTGGTGTTCGCCGGCGGTGACCACTGGTCCGGTTTCCGCCCCGACAAGATCAAGGCGCTCGCGGCCGTCGCCGCCGACTCCCAGGCCGCACTGGCCTGACCCTCCGGCGCCGGAGCGGGCACCAGCTCACGACGGCGTCACTCCAGTTCCATACCGCTCTCACCCCCGTCCGGCGCCAGCAGGGCGGGGCGTGAGCGCACCCACATCGTTTCGTGAAGGCGTGATCGATCGTGACCGGCATCGTGTACTTCTCCTCCGTCTCGGAGAACACGCGCCGTTTCGTGGAGCGGCTGGACCTGCCGGCCGAGCGCATCCCGCTGCGACCCAAGGACGGGCACCTGCGGGTGGACCACCCGTATGTGCTGTTCACCCCCACCTACGGGGGCGGGAACGGCCAGGGGGCCGTCCCCAAGCAGGTGATCAAGTTCCTCAACGACGTCCACAACCGGTCCCTGATCAAGGGTGTGGTGGCGGCGGGGAACACCAACTTCGGTGCGGCCTACTGCCTGGCCGGGCGGATCATCGCCCGCAAGTGCAAGGTGCCGCACCTGTACGACTTCGAGTTACTAGGAACCGCTGAGGACGTCATGCACGTCCGCCAAGGATTGGGGCACACGTGGCTGCAACACTGACCGAGGGTGGCATCGAGACCAGCGCGCCGGAGATGGACTACCACGCGCTGAACGCCATGCTGAACCTGTACGGGCCGAACGGGGAGATCCAGTTCGACAAGGACCGAGAGGCCGCCCGGCAGTACTTCCTGCAGCATGTGAACCAGAACACGGTCTTCTTCCACAACCTCGCCGAGAAGCTCGACTACCTGGTGGAGAACGGCTACTACGAGACCGAGGTGCTGGACAAGTACTCCCGGGAGTTCGTCCACCAGCTCTTCGACCACGCCTATGCGAAGAAGTTCCGGTTCCAGACCTTCCTCGGCGCGTTCAAGTACTACACCTCGTACACGCTGAAGACGTTCGACGGCAAGCGGTACCTGGAGCGCTTCGAGGACCGGGTCTGCATGGTCGCGCTCACCCTGGCCGACGGGGACGAGCAGTTCGCTCTGGACATGGTCGACGAGATCATCTCCGGCCGGTTCCAGCCGGCCACGCCGACGTTCCTGAACTCGGGCAAGAAGCAGCGCGGGGAGCCGGTCTCCTGCTTCCTGCTGCGCATCGAGGACAACATGGAGTCGATCTCCCGGGCGATCAACTCCTCGCTGCAGCTGTCCAAGCGCGGCGGTGGCGTGGCGCTGCTGCTGAGCAACATCCGCGAGTACGGGGCGCCGATCAAGCGGATCGAGAACCAGTCGTCGGGGGTGATCCCGGTGATGAAGCTGCTCGAGGACTCCTTCTCCTACGCCAATCAGCTCGGTGCCCGCCAGGGCGCCGGCGCGGTGTACCTGCATGCCCACCACCCGGACATCCTGCGGTTCCTGGACACCAAGCGGGAGAACGCCGACGAGAAGATCCGGATCAAGACCCTGTCCCTGGGCGTGGTGATCCCGGACATCACCTTCGAGCTGGCGAAGAAGAACGAGGACATGTACCTGTTCTCCCCCTACGACGTGGAGCGCGTCTACGGGGTGCCGTTCGCCGAGATCAACGTCTCGGAGAAGTACCGCGAGCTGGTGGACGACGGCCGGATCAAGAAGAAGAAGATCAAGGCCCGCGAGTTCTTCCAGATCCTCGCGGAGGTGCAGTTCGAGTCCGGCTACCCGTACATCATGTTCGAGGACACGGTGAACCGGGCGAACCCGATCGAGGGCAAGATCACCCACTCCAACCTGTGCTCGGAGATCCTGCAGGTCTCCACCGCATCCACCTACAACGACGACCTGTCGTATGCGCACGTGGGTAAGGACATCTCCTGCAACCTGGGCTCGATGAACATCGCGGCCACGATGGACTCCCCGGACTTCGGCAAGAGCATCGGTGCTGCGATCCGGTCCCTGACGGCGGTCTCGGACCAGACGCACATCTACTCGGTGCCTTCCATCGAGCAGGGCAACAACGACTCCCACGCCATCGGCCTGGGGCAGATGAACCTGCACGGCTACCTCGCCCGGGAGCGGATCTTCTACGGCTCCGAAGAGGGCATCGACTTCACCAACATGTACTTCTACACGGTGCTGTTCCACGCCCTGAGCGAGTCGAACAAGATCGCCATCGAGCGCGGCAAGGCGTTCAAGGGCTTCGCGGAGTCCAGCTACGCCAGCGGGGAGTACTTCGACAAGTACACCGACCAGACCTGGGAACCGGCCACCGACCGGGTCCGGCAGCTGTTCGCCGACGCCGGGGTGCACATCCCCACCCAGGAAGACTGGCGCGAGCTGAAGGCCTCGGTACAGGCGCACGGCATCTACAACCAGAACCTGCAGGCTGTCCCGCCGACGGGGTCGATCTCCTACATCAACAACTCCACCTCCTCGATCCACCCTGTGCCGGCGAAGATCGAGATCCGCAAGGAAGGCAAGATCGGCCGCGTCTACTACCCGGCGCCGTACCTGAGCAACGACAACATCGACTACTTCCAGGACGCCTACGAGATCGGCTACGAGAAGATCATCGACACCTACGCGGCGGCCACCCAGCACGTGGACCAGGGGCTGAGCCTCACCCTGTTCTTCAAGGACACGGTGACCACCCGCGAGGTGAACAAGGCGCAGATCTACGCCTGGCGCAAGGGCATCAAGACCCTGTACTACATCCGGCTCCGTCAGCTTGCCCTGGAAGGCACTGAGGTGGAGGGCTGTGTCAGCTGCATGTTGTGACGCCGCCTCCCTGCTGTACCCACCCCATCTGTATCTGAAGGACTAGGACATGACCGTCTCGGAGAAGCTCCCGCTCGTCAGCCGGGTGCAAGCCATCAACTGGAACCGGATCGAGGACGAGAAGGACGTCGAGGTCTGGAACCGGCTGACCAACAACTTCTGGCTGCCGGAGAAGGTGCCGCTGTCCAACGACATCCAGTCGTGGGCGACGCTGAACGAGGACGAGAAGTGGATGACCACCCGGGTGTTCACCGGGCTGACCATGCTGGACACCATCCAGGGCACCGTCGGTGCGGTCAGCCTCATCCCGGACGCGTTCACCCCGCACGAGGAGGCGGTGTACACCAACATCGCGTTCATGGAGAGCGTGCACGCGAAGTCCTACTCCTCGATCTTCTCCACGCTGATCTCCACCCCGGAGATCGACGAGGCGTTCCGGTGGAGCGAGGAGAACGAGCACCTGCAGCGCAAGGCCGCCATCATCCTGGACTACTACCGGGGCGATGACCCACAGAAGCGCAAGGTCGCCTCCACGATGCTGGAGTCGTTCCTGTTCTACTCCGGCTTCTACGCTCCGATGTACTGGTCCTCCCGGGCGAAGCTGACCAACACCGCGGACCTCATCCGGCTGATCATCCGGGACGAGGCCGTGCACGGGTACTACATCGGCTACAAGTACCAGAAGGGTCTGGAGAAGGAGAGCCCGGCCCGCCGCGAGGAGCTCAAGGACTACACCTTCGGGCTGCTGCTGGACCTGTACGACAACGAGGAGGACTACACCGAGGCCCTCTACGACCCGCTGGGACTCACCGAGGACGTCAAGGCATTCCTGCGCTACAACGCGAACAAGGCGCTGATGAACCTCGGCTACGAAGGCCTCTTCGGCAAGGACCAGACCGCGGTCAACCCGGCGATCCTGTCCTCGCTGTCCCCGAACGCCGACGAGAACCACGACTTCTTCTCCGGCTCCGGCTCCTCCTATGTGATGGGCAAGGCCGAGGACACCGAGGACGAGGACTGGGACTTCTGAGCCGGTCCCCATCCAGCTGACCTGGACCGTGCCCCGGTCGGGTCTGCAGAAGCACCAGCACGACGGCGGAGCCCGGGTGACGTACCTGCGTCACCCGGGCTCCGCCGTCTGTGTGACGTGCGCAGCTCTGCAGCACCAGATTTACGCAACAATAACTAGCACAATTGAAGCAATTATGACATAATTGGAGCGTCGTCTGAGAAGGGAATAGCGTTGCAGTTCGCCAAGGGCCAGATTGTCGTCCACCCCCACCACGGGCCGGCAACGGTCACGAAACTGGCACTTCGAACCGTCGGCGATCAGCGCACCCGCTACCTCACGCTGCGCATCCGCCGGGACGACCTGGAGGTCTCCCTTCCGGTCGAGCGCGCCGAGGAGATCGGCGTGCGCTCCGTGCTCGACACCGAAGGGCTCGAGCGGCTCTTCGAGATCCTCACCGGCCCCGGCCAGGCATTCGACAAGGTCTGGTCGCGACGGATCAAGGACTACACCGAACGGCTGCGGTCCACCGACATCTACACTGTGGCCGCCCTGGTCCGTGACATCATCCGCCAGAACGCGGAGAAGAAGGTCTCCTACGGGGAGATGAACCTGCTCCTGGAGGCCAGGCGGCTGGTCGGCGCGGAGGTGGAGGTCGCCCTGGGCGCCGCCGAAGAGGCGGCCGTGGAGATGATCGAAGCCGCCGTGCTGGAGGGGACCCAGCCCGCCCTGACCGGCGGGGAGCTGGCCCGCGCCAGCTGATCCCGAGCAGGTCGCAAGAATCGGTGCGGCACGTCCGGGCGCGTCAGTGCGCCCGGACGTGCCCACGAGCGCCGGCCCGCACATCTGCCGTGGACCCGACGACCGTACCCGCGAGGCGCGCGAGCTCCTGTCCGCAGCGCACGTTGCGGGCCATCAGGCCTTCTCCTGCCGGATCGGGCTGGTGACTCCGCGGTCGCGGAACCAGCGGATCGGGTCGCCGTCGCCCAGGTCCAGCCCGGCCTGGCGGAGCAGCTGCCGGGCGAGCTGGCGCCGATGGGCCCCGTAGGTGATCACGTGCGTGACCACACTGCTGAGCACGAAGCTCTGCGGCGGGTCGCACAAGGCGTCGATCAACCGGTCGCCCCAGGCGCCCTCCCGGTCGATGCGGCGCACCGCGTCCACCCACCGCGGGCCCACCCTGCTCTGCCGGACCAGGACCGTGGCCGGGTCGTCGCCGTGCTGCTCGGGGAACGGGGCACCCTCGATGGCTGCCAGCCAGACCTCCTTCGTCCGCACGTGATGATCCAGCACCGCGGCGATGGATTCCTCCGGCCCGTCCCACGCGAGCACCCGGAACCCAGGGAGCCGCACCCGCCGGTACTCGACCTCCGGAAGCTCACCGGCGCGGTGGACCAGCGCCGTGGTCTCGTCCAGGTCGTGCTGCACCAGCTGGGCCACCACCTGCAGGCTCGCCCCGGCCGGCTCATGCTCGCTGACCCACAGGTGCATCGGCGGATGGAAGTGGATCCCGTTCGGTGCCGGCAACCAGTGCGCCCGCGCGTTGACCTCCCCAGTCCGCACGCCGCTCGGCGGATACCCGTAGGCGCGCGCGAACGCCCGGGAGAATCCCTCCACCGACTCATAACCAGCGCCGAATGCGACGTCGGTGACCGAGGCGCCCTGCCGCAGCTGCCAGGCGGCCCGCTCCAGCCCCACGCGCCGCCGCAGCGCCACCGGTGGTTCACCGGCCCCATGCCTCAGCTGCCGGCTGAAGTGCCAGGGGGTGGCGAAGGCACCGGCTGCCATGTCGGGCAGGTCGGTGTGCTCCTCATCGAGCACAGCGTCGAGGAGCTCGCGGAGGCGGTCGCGGCCGGGTGTGGTCATGGGCACCAGTGTGACAAGCGGCAGGCCGGGTGCGCCCGACAGTTCTTGCTCAGCTGCGGCCGGCGTGGTCCTCATGCCGGGGCTGCCGCGTATCAACCAGGTGCTGGCCGCTGACCAGCCCGGGCAGCCCTCGCCCGGCTGTGGTCAGCAGCATGAGCAGCACGCTGACCACGGCGAACAGCGAGCCCAGCCACGCCGCACCCGGAATGGCCGTCAACACCCCATAGCCGCCGATCCCGCCGAGAAGGCGCAGCACCCGGGCGACCGGCTGGGGCAGCGGCCCGCTCTGGTACCGCAGCTCCACGGCGAGGTCGCCGATCGTCTGGCCGGTGGCCAGCACGACGACCGCCCACACCACCAGCGCCAGCCCCGCGCCCACCAGCGAGGCCACCCGCCCCTCGCCCATGAGCGCCTCGTTCCCGGTGACGCTCAGCAGGATCTGCACCAGGACGGCCACTCCGGCGACCGTGACGGTGAAGCCCAGCCAGTCGCAGACCATGGCCAACCCTCGGCGACTGCGGGTGACCGGCCGCGGCTGGTCGGCACCGACCACGCGCGCCATCCCGCGGTGCCGGCGCGGCACGATCAGCGCCAGCCCGGACCCGATGATCGCGCCGAGCGTGTTCGTCAGCAGGTCATCGACGTCGAACACCCGGTATGCGCAGGAATACACCCCCCACACGCCGGTCAGCTGGGTGAGCTCGATCAGCAGCGAGGTGCCCAGGCCGGTCAGCAGCGCCACCACGATGCCGCGGCCGCCGAGCACGCGCACGAAGAAGCCGAGCGGCAGGAACAGCACGACGTTCAGCGCCAGCTGCAGCACCGCAGGGTCGGTGAGCAGACTCCCGGGGCCGCCCGCCGCCTCCCGCAGGGTGCCGACGAGCTCGAGCACGTCGAGGTTCGTCCCCGCGCACTGCACCTCCGTGCGGCTCGGCAACGGGAGCAGCGTGTAGGCCCAGAGCGCCCAGAAGTACACCAGAGCAGCGGCCCAGAGGAGCAGGCGTCCGGCACTGAGCCGCCCCCGCCGCCGGTAGCTGAGGGCTACGAACGGTACGAACAGACCCAACCCGACCGCCACACCGGTCACGATCGCGATCACCGCGGGTAGCACCGGACCGGACATGGGTCGAGGTTATCTCCCGCTCAGACCAGCCCGCGGTCGATGGCTTCGGCGAGCACGTCAGCGTGCAGCGCATCGTGCTTGGCCAGCTCGGTGACCGCCTCCGGCGGCGATAGGGGGGTGACCGCCACGACCTGCTCGCCGTCATCCGGGTTCGTGGGCGGGCCGGTCAGCTCCACCTGCGCGACGGCGTAGGCCCAGTAGGCGCGCGGGTGCGGCAGGTGCGGACGGTACGGGGCAGCCAGTCGGCTGATCGCCTCGTGCGCGCCGAACAGCCGGATCTCGCTGCGGAGCTCTGCCCCAGCCTCCTCGGTCAGCTCGCGTGCGGCCAGGTGCGGCACCGGCTCGTCCGGCTCGCGCGTGCCGCCCGGCAGGAACCGCCAGCCCTCCACGCTGCGGCACACCACCACCAGGCCCTCGTCGGTGCGCGCCACCAGGTGCAACCGGGAGACCAGATCCGGCGGCGGCGGTGCGCGGTGGTACTGGATGTCGCAACCGGCGTAGGCCACGTAGGCCGGTCGCATCAATCGCGTCTGCCAGAGCGTCTGCACCCATGCAGCCTATGCCCGCGCACCGGCGGTACTGGCAGCCGCACCTGGTGACGCCCGTCTGAGGTACAGGAAGGGGACGGAGGCACTCCTCAGGTACCTCAGACCGCTCCGACAACCTCCGACGGCGGGGCAGCCGGTCAGCGCAGCTCCACCGGGCCGTCCGGTCCTTGCACCGTGGCCACGATCGCCACCTGCGTGGCGGGCACCACCTCGAGCTCCACCTCCAGTGCGGCGTACTTGGCCGCCAGCGCCGCCGGCTCCGGGTGCTCGATCCGCAGCCCGAGTAGCTCCACGGTCGGCAGGTCGCCCAGACCAGGCTGGGTGGTGGCGCCCCAGTCGATGAGGAACGGCACTGCCGGGTCCGGATCCCGGTCCTCGCCACGGGTGAGCCGCCACTGGAGCAGCTCACCGGCAGGCGTGCGCCGAGACAGCGGGCGGATCTCGCCCAGGGACACGCCTGCCTGGGCGGCCCGCGCCGCCGCGGCTACGAAGTCGCCGGGGTGGATGGCGAAGGTGGCCACTGCCGGGGTGGTGCGGCTGGCGATGCCGAACGTGCTGATCGCGCTGGCCGGAGTGTCGCCGTGCGGGTCCGGGCCGATCACCTCCAGGTAGTGCGGGACCCGTTGCCCGCCGCGGGTGAAGGCGATCAGCGCGTTCGCAGTCCCGGTCGGGTGCGTGCCGCCCGGGGCCGCGCGCACCCCAGTGCCTACCTCGACAGCGTCGACCGCCTCGGCCAGGTCCGGTCCGGCGAAGATGATGTGGTCGAGCACGTCTGGCACGCTGGTGCTGGTGCTGGTGCTGGTGCTGGTGCTGGTGCTGGTGCTGGTGCTGGTGCTGGTGCTGGTCATGGCAGGGGTCCTCAGTTCTCATCCTCAGTTCTCGACGGCGGAACCCCGGTGGGCAGCAGCAGGCCCAAGAGGCGGGGTGGGGAAGTCGGGCCAGGGGGCCAACGGCACCAGGTCCCCGACCCGCACCGGCGCGCCGGCCTGCGTGAACGCCGCCCAGGCGGTGGCGCGCAGCTCCTCGTCGGTGAGCACATCGGCGACAGTGCGCGCCAGACCGATGGCAGAGTCCACGATCCCGCGCCGGCCTTCCGGGGTCAGGGTGGAGTCGGCCCGCTCCCGGGAGTGCCCGGGGATGTCCGGGTCGCCGATCGCCACCGTCGGCTGGATGGTGGGGACGAGGTGGGAGAGGTTGCCGATGTCGCTCGAGCCTGGGCTGTCTGCCTCCCAGCGCACAGGCAGCACCTCGCGCCGGTCGGCTAGGTTCTGCGCGTACCGCTGCGCGAGCGGTTCGTTGATCCGGTGCGGCAGGTAGATCGGCTCGGCGTCCCAGGTCACGTCCACTGCCACCCCGGCGGTCAGCGCCGCTCCCCGGAACGCCGCCTCGACCCGCTCGGAGAGCGCCAGCAGGCCGTCGATGCTGCGCGAGCGCAGGAAGAACTCCAGCACCGCCCGTTCGGGCACGATGTTCGGCCGGGTGCCGCCCTCCAGGGACACCCCGTGCACCCGGTCCGTGGTCGGGATGTGCTGGCGCAGCTGGGCAATGGCCTGGTAGGCGGTGACCACACCATCCAAGGCATTGCGCCCCAGGTGCGGGTTGGCAGCAGCGTGCGCGGTGCGCCCGGTGAACGTGGCCACCGCCTGGCGCTTTGCAGCGGACGGCCCTGCCGCGACGTCGAGTGCACCCGGGTGCACCATCACCGCGGCGTCGAAGCCCTCGAGCACACCGGCCTGGATGAGCAGCTCCTTGCCGCCGCCACCCTCCTCTGCCGGAGTGCCGACCAAGGTGACGCCCCCCGGCAGGTGAGCATCGCCGTCGAACAGGGGAGCCAGGGCGAGGAACGCGCCCAGCGAGGACGCTGCGATCACGTTGTGCCCACAGCCGTGCCCCACCCCGGGCAGGGCGTCGTACTCGGCGGTGATCACCGCTTGCGGCCCGGACTTCCGGGTGCCTAGCTGGGCGGTGAAGGCGGTGGGGATGCCACCGGCGCCCCGCTCGGTCGTGATGCCGGCCTCGGCTAGTGCGGCTGTGAACGCCTCCAGGGCGTAGAACTCCTGGTAGCCGAGCTCAGGGTGAGCGTGCAGGTCCCGGGAGAATGCGTCCAGCTGCTCGGCGAGGAGCTCGACGCGCTCGCGGATGCGTTCGGCGCGGGCGACCGCAGGGGTGGTGGTCATGCTGCGACCGTAGGAGCCCGTCGACCACGGTGCCGGAGTTGGACTGCCAGTCCCAACCCGTGAGATCAGCGATGGTCCGCGCGCCCGCGCGGACGCACAGCGCAGAGTCGGCCCGCGCCGGTAGTCAGTCCAGCTGGCGGTAGCCGATACCGCGTGCCGCCAGCCGGGGCAGGTGCTGCTGCAACCGCTGGCGGAAGTCCTCCCAGCTGGTGCGGTGCCCCCACGCGACCTCGCTGAGGGCGCACAGGCGTGGGAACAGCATGTACTCCAGGTGCTCGCTGGTGGGCACGTACTCCCGCCACAGCTGTCCCTGCACGCCGAGCAGCAGGTCGCGTTGCTCCTGGCTGGCGCCGGCGGGCAGCTCCTGGGTGCGGTACACGTCCTCGAGCGTGGACCGACCCCCGAGCGCCAGCGGCTCGTGCTCGGGGTCGGCCTGGTAGTGGTCCAGGTACAGCGTGTCCGAGCAGGCGTACACGCAGCGCAGTCCATGCTGCTCGGCGTCGGTGACGTCCTTACCACGTCGCCACAGCATCGTGATGGCGTCTGCTGGCGGTTCCGCCTCGAGGATCTCGTCCCAGCCGACCAGGGTGCGCCCCGCAGCCGAGAGCACCTCGCGAGCCACCTTCAGGAACTCCCGCTGGATCTGCCGCTCGGTGGACAGCCCGTGGGCGGCCATGAACTCCTGCGCCACCGGCGAGCTGCGCCACTCCACGGTCGGGCACTCGTCCCCGCCGACGTGGATCCACTCGCTGGGGAAGATGTCCACCACCTGGGTGAGCACGTCCCGCACGAAGCGGAACGCCGTCTCGGTCGGTGCCAGCACATGCTCGGAGATGCCCCAGGTCTCGCGGACCCGGACCGGCTGGTCGAGGTTGCCGAGCTCGGGGTAGGCGGCGACTGCCGCCTGCATGTGCCCCGGCAGGTCGATCTCGGGCACCAGGGTCACACCGCGGTCCGCGCCGTAGCGCACCAGTGCCCGCAGCTCCTCCTGGGTGTAGTGCCCGCTGTGCGGCTCGGTGGTCCACTGCGGCTCGCCACCGGAGTTCTCGGCGCTGCGGTGGTGCCCGGCGAGCGTGCGCGGGCGGGTGGAGCCCACCTCGGTCAGCCGCGGCCAGCCGTCGATCTCCACCCGCCAGCCCTGGTCGTCGGTCAGGTGCAGGTGCAGCCGGTTCATCCGGTGCAGGGCGAGCGCGTCGATGAGCTTCTCCAGCTCGGCCACCGGGGTGAAGTACCGGGCGCAGTCCACCATCAGACCGCGCCAGGCATGGCGCGGCTCGTCCTCGACGACGACGCCGGGCACCGTGGTGCGCCCGTCCTCGTCGGTCGTGGCGTGGTCGAGCAGCTGGGTCCAGGTCGCGCGTCCGTTGCGCAGCCCGGCCTCGCTGCCCGCCGCGAGCGTGGCGCCCTCAGCAGTCACAGTCAACCGGTAGGCCTCCGGCGCGAGGGCGGTGGTGAGCTGTTCGCTCAGCGCCGTGGCGACGTCGCTGGTGGTCAGGGCGGAGTCGGAGGGGTGGAGCAGGCGGGGCTGCGGCACGATAGCGGGCAGAGCGGTGTCGGACACGGGTCTCCTTGGTTGCGACGGCGCTGGATGCCTGGCCGCTCAGTATGCCGGAGCGGGCTGCGGGCACTGTGCCCCTCCCGTGGCCGTGTCGGGGATCCCTGTCGCGTGGTCAGCCCTCCTCGAGGGCAGTCCCGGTGAGCTCAGGCAACGCCAGCGCCGCCCCGCAGGCCAGTGCGAACGCGATCGCGAACACCACGAACGCGAACGCGGTGCCGCCCACCCCGAGCAGCAGCGGCACGCTCAACGGCGCCACGATCGAGGCGATCCGCCCGAAGGCTGCGGCGCTGCCCGCACCGGTGCCGCGCAGCGGGGTGGGGTAGAGCTCCGGGGTGACAGCGTAGAGCGCACCCCAGGCCCCCAGGTTGAACGCCGAGAGGGTCATCCCCGCGGCGATGATCATCCCCACCGAGTCCGCCTGCCCGAACCAGATCGCCGCCACCGCCGAGCCGGCCAGGAATGTGGCCAGCGTGGGCCGACGGCCCCATTTCTCGATCAGGAACGCCGCTGCGGCGTACCCGGGCAGCTGGGCCAGGGTGATGATCAGCGTGTACCCGAAGGAGTGCACGAGGTCGAATCCCTTGGCCACCAGCAGCGACGGCAACCAGATGAACGCCCCGTAGTAGGCGAAGTTCACGCCGAACCAGGCCAGCCAGATCGCCGTGGTGCGGCGGCGCAGCCGTGGCTGCCACAGGTCCCGCCAGCCGGCCCTCTGCCCCGGTGCACCGGCCCCGGCAACGGAGGCTGCGCCGTCATCGGCCCCGGTCGTCTCGACAGGTGAGGCAACCTCCTCAGGTGAACTTGCTCGTTGATCGGGTTGCCCCGCGGGGCCGGATCGACGAGCAACTTCGGGGGAGGACTCGAAGCTGCGGACCACCGCCTCCGCCTCGTCGTGCCGGCCGGCCCGTTCCAGGAACCGCACCGACTCCGGCATCCGCCAGCGCACCACGAGGGCCCACAGCGCCGGTACGGTGCCCAGCAGCAGCGCCCACCGCCACCCGTTCGCGGCCGGCACCACCAGGTAGCCGATCAGGGCCGCCGCGATCCAGCCGAAGGCCCAGAACGCCTCCAGGATCACCACCACCCGGCCGCGGATCTTGCGGGGTGCGAACTCGCTCATCAGCGTGGAGGCGACCGGCAGCTCGGCACCGAGGCCGAGCCCCACCACGAACCGCAGCGTCAGCAGCATCGCCAGCCCCATCGACGCGGCGGAGAGCCCGGTGGCCAGCCCGTACACCAGTAGCGTGAGTGCGAAGACCTGCCGGCGGCCGAACCGGTCGGCGAGCAACCCGCCCACGCTGGCACCGATCGCCATCCCGACGAACCCGATCGACCCGATCCAGGACTTCTCCGCATCGGTGAGCATCCACTCGGCACCCAGAGCGGCCATGATGAACGAGATCAGCCCGACGTCCATCGCATCCAGCGCCCAGCCCACACCGGATGCACCGAGCAGCTTGCCGTGCGCGCGGGTGAACGGAAGCCGGTCGAGACGCTCGGTGCGAGTGAGGCGGGTGGTCGGACCTGGGTCAGTCATCAGACCTCGATCAGAGGTGGGTGGGAAGGGACTGATCCGAACTCTAGTGCTGGCGGACAGCCGGAGGGCCGCAGTCGGGCGAGCCTGCGCAGCTGCTCGGCTGGTGCGCACGCCCACGACGCCGATATTCGCTCGGCCGGATGGCGCTGGACTGCGACGATGACCCCATGACATCCCGTCCGGAGGAGATCACCACGCTCGCCGCACGCCACGGGTTGGAGCTGGACCCAGCAAGCGTGCACCTGAACGAGAGCGGTCTGGACTACCGGGTCGCCTATGCCCGCGATGCCACCGGAGCGAACTGGGTGCTGCGCATCCCGCGCCGGGCCGACCTGGCCACCGGGGCGCGGGCCGAGGCGCTGCTGCTGGACCTCGTGCGCGACCGGATCTCACCGGCCGTGCCGCAGTGGCGGGTGCACACCGAGGAACTCATCGCCTACCCGCTGCTTCCCGGGTCAGCCGGGCCTGACCATCGACGACGGCGAGGTCACCTGGCACGTGGACGTCGCCTCCCAGCCGTTCGCCCAGGCGTACGGCCACCTGGTCGGCCAGCTGCATCAGGTGCCCCGCGAGGAGGTCGCGGCGGCCGGGCTGCCCACGCCGACGATCGCCGAGGTCCGCGATGCACGTGCGGCCGACCTGGCCCGCGTGGCCGAGGCGTTCACCATCGACCCGGCGCTGCGCGAGCGGTGGGACGCCTGGCTCGCCGATGACACCGGCTGGCCCGAGCGCACAGTGTTCACGCACGGGGAGCTGTACCACGCACACCTCCTGGTCAGCGACGAGGCCACGATCACCGGGGTGCTGGACTGGACCACTGCCGGGATCGGCGACCCGGGCAAGGATCTGATGTTCCAGGCCGGGTTCGCCCCGCCCGAGGCCTTCTCCACGTTCCTGGCCGCCTACGCCGAGGCTGGTGGGCAGACCTGGCCTGGGCTGGCGGCCCACTGCGCTGAGCTGCTCGCCTTCGGCCCGGTCGACTACGGCCTGTTCGCGCTGCACACCGGTGAGGAGGAGCACCGAGCGGTCAGCTCGACCCCACCTGATGCCCTCCACGCAGGTCGTCCTCGCTCGCGTAGTAGTAGTGCACCGTCGCGAGCGCTGCGGCGGGGGATGCGGCTGATCACCTTCAGCCCCGGCTGAGGTCAGCCGCGCAGTGCGGTCACGAGCGGGGCGAGCATCCGCGGGTCGGTCTGCAGGATCAGCGTGGTCACGCAGCTCGCCTGCCAGCGGGCCAGCTGGCCAGCCAGGTCCGACGGCGTCCCGACCAGGGCCACGTCCGTCACCAGCTCCGTGGGAACGGCTGCCGCTGCGGCCGCCTTGTCCCCGGCGGCGTACTTGGTCTGGACCTCCTCGCACACCTGCGCGTAGCCCAGCCGGGCGATCGCCTCCCGGTGGAAGTTCGCAGCTGCCGAGCCCATCCCGCCGATGTACAGCGCCAGATGCGGGCGCACCGCATCGGCCGCCGATTCCAGATCGGTGCCGATCACCGCCGGCACGGCCGCGCTGACCTCGAAGTCGGCGACCGGCGTCCGTGCCCGATCGCGCCGGGCGAAGCCGTCGGCCAGGTTCTGCCGGTACTCGGCATCCAAGGCCGGGGAGATGAACGCGGGCAACCAGCCGTCGGCGATCTCGGCGGCCAGCGCCGTGTTCCGCGGGCCCTGCGCCGCCAGGTGGATCGGCAGGTCCGCTCGCAACGGATGCACAGTGGACCGCAGCGGCTTTCCCTGGTGAGCTCCGCCGTCGTACGGGAGCGAGAAATGCTTCCCGGAGAACGTGACGGGCGCCTCCCGGGCGAGCACCTCACGAACGATCTGCACGTACTCCCGGGTGCGCTCCAACGGCCGGGGGTAGGGCTGGCCGTACCACCCCTCCACCACCTGCGGACCGGAGGCCCCCAGACCGAGCACGAACCGGCCACCGGAGAGGTGGTCCAGGGTGAGCGCGGTCATCGCCGTGGCCGCCGGGGTGCGCGCGGAGAGCTGCGCGATCCCGGTGCCCAACCGAACCCGGGAGGTGCCCGCGCCCCACCAGGCCAACGGGGTGAACGCATCCGAACCGTAGGACTCGGCCGTCCACACCGAGTCCAGTCCCAGCTCGTCCGCTGCGGCCACGGCCTCGGCAGCTCCTGGTGGCGGGCCAGCAGCCCAGTATCCGGTGTGAAATCCGATCCGCATCCTGCCCATCATGCCGTAGCGGGGCCGGTCAGAACCCGAAGATCTCGGTACCGGCGCGCAGCGCGAGGATCGCGCCGGCGATGCCGATCAGCCAGCCGATCGTCTCCCCGGCCTCCCGCTCCAGGAAGTCACCGATCTTGCGCAGGGCGCCGTCCAACCGGGTTCCGACGGCGAGGCGCACCACGAGCAGCACCGCCGCCGGGGCAATCATCACCAGACAGTAGCCCCACAGCACACCCGCCTGCGCCGCGCCACCCAGGTCTGCGGCACTGAGCAGCCCGATCCCCGCCAGGTACGGCAGCATCGTGGGGATCTCTGCCGAGGCGGCAAGCACCGCGAACGCGGCCAGGGCGACTACACTCCTGCTGGAGCTGCGCTGGGTCATCGCCTGCTCCCGCCACCGGTCCAGCCGGCCCCGAGGAACGTCCTCGCCTCGTTTGCGGGCCTCCTGCCGAGCCACCGCCGCCTTCTTCCCGGGGATCTTCCAGGAGACGGCGAACAGCGCCAGTCCGACGAGCAGGCGCACCCACGCTCCGGCCGGGGTGTCCAAGAAGGTGATGAGCTGGTCGCCGAAGGTGAGCGCCCCGGCGAGCAGTGCCAGCCCCATCGCCCAGTAGAACAGGGCCACCACCAGCAGGAAGGCGCCGATCCGGCCGGCGAGCAGCCGGCCACGCTGCAGCATCAGCCAGATCGGCAGCACCAGGGTGCCGATGCTGGTGGAGTCGATGAGCGCGAGCACGGTCAGGCCGCCGACGAGGGAGAGGGACATGGAACCAGCCTGGTGACCGCGGTGCGCCGGTACATCAGCAGGGTGGCTCATCTGTGCGCACGCTGTGTACATCCTTCGTCGGATGCGCACACCGGAAGAGGGCTCCTTCGGCCGATGTTCGCTCAGCGACCGGCGCCGAGGATAGCCGGTATGGACTCGAGCTCGACGATCTTGGTCGGCGGCATCATCGCCTCCGAAGTGCTGTTCTGGGTGCTGCTGTTCGGCGGCCTCGCGGCGGGTACCTGCTGCGCGCACCGCGGTTGAGCACGGTGCTGCTGCTCGGAGTGCCGCTGGCCGACCTGGTGCTGGTCACGCTCACCCTGGTGGACCTGGCCGGTGGTTCCCAGCCGGGGAACGTGCACGGCCTGGCCGCCATCTACCTGGGCGTGAGCGTGGCCTTCGGGCACTACATCGTGCGCCGAGTGGACGGCTGGTTCGCGCACCGGTACGCCGGCGGGCCGAAGCCGGCCAAGCTGCCGACCGCTGGCCCCGAGCGGATGCGGCACGAGTGGCACAGCTTCAAGCGGATGGCGATCGCGTGGGCGCTGGCCGTGCCGTTGCTGCTGGCGATGGTGGTCGTCTCCGGCTGGTATGTGCCCACCTCGCTGCCCGAGCTGTTCGGCAGTGACCCGATGTGGGCGTGGATCGGGCGGGCCAGCGCGGTGCTGGTGCTCTGGTTCGCCACCGGGCCGGTCTACTACGGGCTCTACAAGAGCGAACCCGAGGAAGGTGCACAGACCGGCTCGTCGGTACCGACCGCGATCACCCCCGCCGAACCGGAGGAGGGCGAGGTCGTAGGTCAGGCCCCCGCTGGAGCGCCCGCGTCCTCGCGGCGCCTGACCGGCTGACCACCCTCCCCCTCGAACCGGCGCCCCCACCCGGTGGCCACTGCCGCGATCAGCACCACGGTGAGCAGCAAGGGGTAGAAGGTCGCCCCGAACAGCTCCGTGGTGGCCAGCTCCGGTGCCTGCTCGTGCCCGGCGGTGAGCATCGCACCGATGAACAGGAACGCGCTGAACACCGGCACCACACAGGCGAGGCCCATCGCGAAGCAGTCCATCACGTTGGTGCGCCGGTACGGGTGCAGCCCGTGCCGGGCACCGATCTCGTCCGCCACCGGTCCGAAGATGAGCATCGAGGCGGAGTTCACCCCACCGAAGAGCACCGTGGTGGCGCTCACCCCGAGCCCGATCGCCGCCTCGGCACCGCGAGGCGTGCCGGCGAGGCGCCCTTCGGTGAGGGCGGCGACGATCCGTTCCAGCACACCGGCCGCGCGGAGCACGCCCATGATCCCGAACACCGCGACCACCAGCGCCACAGTCGGGAGCATCGCGGTCACTCCGGTCACCAGGTATCCCGTCGGAGCTCCCTCGGCCACGCCGAGCACCCCGGACGGTTCCAGGAGCCCGGCGAGCAACGCCGTCGCCGTGCCGAGAACGAGACCGACGGTCACGGCCAGATAGATGTTCCGGGAGAGGAACGCCGTCAGCAGCAGTGCGGCGATCGGCGCCAGCATGATCAGCCCGCGCGGGTCGGAGTGCTCGGTCAGATCCACACCTGCTGCGCCGGATGCACCGGATCTGCCGAAGGTGAGGTAGCCGATCGCGGCAAGCGCGGCCGCCACGAGCGCGTACCGGGCCCGGCTGGTGACCACCCCTCCGATATCGGCTGCGCCGTCCTTGCGGCGGAACCGCTGGGTGGAGGCGGAGATGATCGTGGTGTCCGAGATCGGTGCGAGGTTGTCCCCGAAGATGGCTCCGGAGACGATCGCCCCGGCCAGCATTGCCGGGTCCGCGCCGAGTAGGACTCCCGCCGGGTAGAAGATCGGGAACGCCGTGAACATCGTGCCGATCGAGGACCCGGTGGCCATCGCGATCAGACAGCAGGCGAGGAAGACGAACAGCGTCAGGACAGCGCCGTGTAGGCCGGCCTGCTCGGCGATCCAGACGAAACCGGCGGAGACGTCGGAGTCCTTGATCAGCTGCCCGAGCATGCCGACGAGCACCAGGATCATCACGATGGACACCGAGGTCGCACTGCCGACGCCGGCGATCACGGCATCCCAGAACCTGGTGTAGCCGCGCGCCAGCAACGCGCCCAGCAGCAGCGCGATGAACCCGCCCGCCGCCAGCACGGTCATGTCGAAGGCGTCCAGCACCACGAAGTAGACGACGCAGAAGACCACGAAGATCGCCACGGGGATGAACGCCATCGCCCAGCCACCGCGGAACGTCAGGGTGTCGGAACTCATCGCAGGTCCTCTTCTCGCGGACGGTACAGCTGGGCGGCTTGGCCGGGAGGGTACACGGGCCAGCGGGTGCGGTGAGTGGGGTGTCCACGCTTCGGGGCGACTGTGCCCGAGCCCGGGGGAGGAGGCGATACTGGGGCGAGGAGGATGTGATGAGCGAAGACCGGGACATGGCTGCCGATACCCGCGCTGAGCAGCGGCGCACCGAGCTGTACGACCTGCGGGTGGTGGTGGACCGGATCGAGGGCCGGTCGGTGTGTGGACTGCGGCCGGGCGATCACTTCGACCTGACCTGCTCCAGCCGGATCTCGCTACCCGAGGGTCGGCACTTCTGCCTGTACGCGCTCTCGGCGGTGCTCCCGCTGCTGCCCGCCGCCCAGCGGGCCGTGGCTGCGGGTGACTGGCTCGCCACCGACAACGAGGTGGCCTGCCCGGATCCGGAGGAACGGCTGATCATGCGGATCGAGCGCACCGGCACTGCCAGCATCCCCACCGAGGAGCTGACATGAGCCTGGCACTGACGATCGCGCTGCAGTCGGACAAGACCACCGCGGAGTACACCCGGCTCACACGGCAGGTGCAGGAGCACGGGTTCGACGGTCTGTCGGTGTACTCCGACCTCGGTTTCCAGCCGCCGCTGGCTGCGCTGCTGGCCGCGGCCGGGGCGAGCCGCAGCCTCCGCCTGGGGCCCTCCTGCCTGAACCCCTACCTGCTGCACCCGGTGGAGATCGCCGGGCAGCACGCGGTGCTGGACGAGGCCAGCGGCGGGCGCGCCTACCTCGGTCTGGCGCGTGGCTCCTGGCTGCAGCAGGTCGGCACCGCCCAGGACCGGCCGTTGGCGCACCTGGAGGACACTGTGCAGATCGTGCGCCGGTTCGTGGCCGGGGACGACGGCGGCTACCAGGGGCGGGCGTTCTCCGTCGAACCCGGTTTCCGCCTGCAGTACCCACCGGTGCGGCCGGAGGTGGACGTGCTGCTCGGCGTCTGGGGTCCGCGCGGGGCCGACCTGGCCGGGCGGATCGCCGACGAGGTGAAGATCGGCGGGTCCGCCAACCCGGACATGGTCCAGCAGATGCGCACCTGGTTGGAGACGTCTGCCACTGCAGCGGGTCGGGGCGCCGGGGCGGTGCGGGTGTGTGCCGGTGCGGTCACCGTGGTGGACGAGGACGGCGCACGGGCCCGCGCGCTCGCGCGCCGGGAGGTGGCCATGTACGTCGACGTCGTCGCTCGCCTGGATCCGACCGTGCAGGTGGAGGAGGAGCTGCTGGTGCAGTTGCGGGCGCTGCTGGCCGAAGGGCGGGCCGAGGACGCCGGCGGGCTGCTCAGCGACGACCTGCTGGACCGGTTCTGCCTGGCCGGCACGCCCAGCCAGGTGGTGGAGCACACGCTCCGGCTGGCCGCTGCCGGTGCCGACCGGGTGGAGTTCGGCACACCGCACGGCCTCACCGGGGCGGGCGGCATCCAGCTCCTCGGGTCGGCCGTGCTGCCGGCCGTGCGGGCAGAGCTGGCGGCGGCCTGAGCTGGCGGCGGCCTGAGCTGGCGGCGGCCTGAGCGCAGAGAGGGTCTGATGGCAGAAGGAGAAGAGGTACCTGCGGGCGAGGCTCAGCCGACGGGTGCGGAGGTTGACGACTCCGGCCTGCCCCGGCGGTGGCCCCGTCGGCTGCTGAAGGTGGGGATCGGCCTGCTGACCAGCATCCTGGCGCTCGCCCTGGTGGTGGTGATCGCGTTCCAGGTGAGCTACTGGCCCACCACGCTGCTGCTGCGCAACCTGCCCGCCTTCAACGGGGATGACCCGGCCGCCGGGCAGGTCGCCGCCCCAGCAGGTGTGAGCTCGAGCTTCGACGTCGTCTACCGTCCCGGTGACGAGGACGGCCGGATGGACGTGTTCTGGCCCGAAGGAGAAGAGGGGCCGTTGCCCACAGTGGTGTGGGTGCACGGCGGTGCATTCGTCGCCGGCACCAAGGACGGCACCACGACCTACCTGCAGACGATCGCCGCTCGCGGCTACACCACCATCTCCGTGGAGTACACCAAGGCACCGGAGGAGCAGTACCCCTACCAGCTGGGCCAGGTGGCTGACGCGCTCGCCTACGTGGACGCGCACGCCGAGGAGCTGCACGTGGACCCCAGCCGCATCGTGCTCGGCGGGGACTCCGCCGGCGGGCACATCGCCGCCCAGACCGCGATGGCCATCTCCCAGCCCGGTTACGCCGAGGCAGCCGGGCTGCAGCGGCCGCTGGATGCCGAGCAGCTGGTCGGCACCGTGCTGATGTGCGGTGCCTACGACCTGCACCTGCCGGACTACGACGACGGGATCACGGGCAGGTTCCAGCGCGACATCATCTGGGCCTACACCGGGCAGAAGGAATTCCTGGACGACCCCGCCCTGGCGTACGCCTCCCTGCCGCAGCACGTGACCGGCGAGCTCCCGCCCACGTTCATCTCCGCCGGCAACGGCGACCCGCTCGAGGCGCACTCGCACTCGATGGCTCAGGCGCTGGCCGCCGCGGGAGCGGACGTGGACGCGCTGTTCTTCCCGGCCGACACCGACCCGCCGGTGCCGCACGAGTACCAGGTGGCCCTGCACACCGAACCGGCGCAGCTGGCGCTGACGCGGGTGCTGGACTTCCTGCAGGCACAGGTGCAGTAGCCGGCGCGCAGGCAGGTCACGCTGCTCCGGGCGGGCGCCGGCGCGCACGGTCAGCTCAGCTGCGGGGCCACCTCACGGGCGATCAGGTCCAGGTGGTCCAGGTCCGCCAGGTCGAGGATCTGCAGGTACACCCGCTCCGCGCCCATCTCCTGCACCTCTCGGATCCGGGCCGCCGCCTCCGCCGGGGTGCCGGCCACCCCGTTCTCCCGTAGCTCCGCCGGCTCCCGACCGATCGCGGCCGCCCGCCGGCCCACCTCCGCCTCGTCAGCACCCACGCAGGCCACCAGTGCCACCGAGTAGGTGAGGTCGGCCGGATCGCGACCGATGTCTTGGCACGCCTGGTGCACCCGGGCGAAACCGGCGGGGATGTCGCCCAGCTGTGGGAAGGCGATGTTGAACTCGCTGGCGAACCTCGCGGCCAGCGCCGGGGTGCGGCGCTTGCCGTGCCCGCCGACCAGCACTGGCACCTGCGGCTGCGCTGGTTTGGGTAGTGCGGGGGAGTCGGTCAGCTGGTAGTGCTCGCCGGTGAAGGAGAACGTCTGCCCGGCCGGTGTGTGCCAGAGGCCGGTGACCACCTCCAGCTGTTCTTCCAGCATCCCGAACCGCTTGGCCGGGAACGGGATACCGTAGGCGGCGTGCTCCTCGGCGTACCAGCCGGTGCCCAGGCCGAGCTCGACCCGGCCGCCGGACATCTGGTCCACCTGTGCCACCTGGATCGCCAGCACGCCGGGATGGCGGAACGTGGCCGAGGAGACCAGCGTGCCCAGGCGGATGCGCGAGGTCTCTCGCGCCAACCCGGCGAGCGTGGTCCAGGCGTCGGTCGGTCCGGGCAGCCCGTCGGTGCCCATGGCCAGGTAGTGGTCGGAACGGAAGAATGCGTCGAAGCCGAGCTCCTCGGTCGCCTTGGCGACGGCGAGCAGGTCGTCGTAGGAGGCGCCCTGCTGAGGTTCGGTGAAGATCCGTAGCTGCATGGCTCCAGCCTGCCATGAGCTCGATCTCGGACAGCCGGCCTGATGGACATGACCGCGCCCTACGGCACCGATGTCGTCGTACGCAGACGTTGCGGCAATGTCGTCGCTCATCGACATTGTCGTAGTGTCGCCGTATGATGACATCATGTCCGGTTCTCCTGCGCTGACCAACGTGAGATCTCTGCCCCGGCTGGGTACCGCCGTCCGGATGCTCCGGATGCGACGCGGACTGACCCAGGCCGAGCTCGCCCGGCTCGCCGACGTGTCCCGGCAATGGTTGATCAAGCTCGAGGCCGGCAAGACCGCAGGGTTGGAGATCGGTCTGGTCCTGCACGTGCTGGACGCGCTGGACGCCAGCCTGATGATCCGGGACGAGGCGCCGTGAGGCCGCCCCGACAGCTGGCGGTGCTGCTCGGCGGTGAGCACGTCGCGATGGTGGAGCGCACGCGCTCGACGCTGCGGCTGACCTATCTGGAGCACGTGCGGCGCCCGGACGTGACACCACTCTCCCTTGCCCTTGCGCCGGTGCTCGGCACACACTCGGGAGCGGCGGTCGAGTCCTACCTCGATGGTCTGGTCCCGGACAGCGACGGTGCGCTGACGGCCTTGAAGAACCAGTACGGGGTGGACACCAAGGACCAGCTGAGCATCTTGGCGGCCATCGGCAAAGACTGCGCCGGCGCCGTGCAGTTCTGCCTCCCGGAGGAGATCGCGCAGGTGCAGGCACGCCACGGGGAGCTGGTCCCCGTCGCGGACGCCGAGATCGAGCAGCGGCTGGCCGAGATGGATGTGGACGAGGAGGCTTCCTGGATCCTGCCCGGCGAGCACTGGTCGCTGGGCGGCACCCAGCAGAAGTTTGCGCTGCGCTGGCAGGACGGCTGGCACACCGCGCACGGGGCAGAGCCCACCACCCACATCGTCAAGCCAGGTGTGCGCGCCCTCAAGGCCCAGGCGCTTGCCGAGCACGTCAGCATGCGCGCCGCCACCGCGCTCGGCCTGCCGGCGGCGCACACCGAGTTCACCGAGTTCAAGTCACAGCTCGCGATCGTGATCACCCGCTTCGACCGGGTGATCGACGAGCGAGGTCTCCTGGTGCGCCGGCACCAGGAGGACCTGTGCCAGGCCCTGGGCCTGTCAGAGAAGTACGAGGAGTACGGCGGCCCGTCGGCCGCCGATGTGGTCGACCTGCTGCGCGCTGCCTCGGAGACTCCCCGAGCGGCCCGCGCGAACGTGGACGCCTTCGTGGACGGGCTGATCTTCAACACGGTGATCGGTGCGCCTGATGCGCACGCGCGCAACTACGCAGTGCTGCTCGAGGGGGACCAGGTGCACCTTGCGCCGCTCTACGACGTCGCCTCCGGTCTGGGCTACGGTGCCGGCGGCGCAGCGCGCAAGCTCTCGATGAGCATCGGCGGTACCTTCCTGCTCACCGAGGTGACCCGCGAGGCATGGCGACGCTTCGCCCAGAGTGCACGACTGGACGACGAACGCCTGCTTGTTCGTCTGGCCGAGATCGCCGAGCAAGCCCCGGCGGCGTTCGAGGCTGCGCTGGCAGAGGTGGACGACTGGCATGGTCAGGCTCGGGATCTCTCCGCACGCCTGCTGCCTGAGCTGCGCCGTCACGCAGCGCGCTATACCTGAGCGGCGACCGGTGCGCATCCGCGCGGGCGGGCCGGTCCCCTCTGGGCGCGCTCCCGGTCATCAGCCCTGCTGCGGGCGTTGCTCCGTGAGCGGTAGCCGCGGCACCCAGCAGGGCACGTTCTCCTGGTAGGCGGTGAACTCGGCGCCGAAACGAGCCTGCAGGTCAGCTTCCTCCGCCGGGCGGATCAGCGTGTTCCACACGATCGACCCGCACAACGCATAGAGGGTGACGATCCACGAACTGAGCAGGATGCCCACGGCCACGCCCTGGGTGATCCCGGCGATCGCCATCGGGTTGCGGACCAGGCGGTAGGGGCCGGTGACCACCAGGCGGCGCGCCGTCACCGCAGGCAACGGTGTGCCCGCGCCACGGCGGGACATCGACCACGCCGACCACACGCCCAGCCCACTGGCCAGCACGAGCAGGCCGGCACCGGCCAGCCGCACCCCGCCCGGGGCCGCCAGCTGCAGTCCCCA
Source organism: Ruania albidiflava DSM 18029 (assembly GCF_000421225.1). Taxonomy (GTDB): domain Bacteria; phylum Actinomycetota; class Actinomycetes; order Actinomycetales; family Beutenbergiaceae; genus Ruania; species Ruania albidiflava. The sequence goes on from NZ_ATWL01000004.1 coordinate 163,474, forward strand.
ACGCCGTTCGAGCGCGGCGAGCCCGAGCGGGAGCAGCACGAGAAAGGCTCCCCAGAAGCCCAGCATCTGCACCCCGGTGCGCCGCACGTGCACCCGCGCCGGTGCCGGCTCAGCAGGTCGGAAGGCGAACGGCCCGACGAGCAGCCACTCCCCGGGCAGCCGGCCGAGCACCACCAGCAGGCCGGCAGCCACGCTGCCCAGGCTGGCGACGACCATGAGCAGCGCGCCCCCACCGGCCTCGCCAGTGATCGTCGCGTACCCGGCCATCCCCGCTGCGACCAGCAGCGTCCACGGCACCACGACCCACACCGCCCACCGCCCACCGCCGACCGAGCGCGACCAACGCGGAGGCAGCCACGAACAACGGAAGGTCCAGCGCCGCCACCAGCACCGGGTCCAGCGTCCCGAGCGTCGCCTGGCGCACGGCGGGCAGCAGCGCCACGGCGAGCCACCAGAGCGCGCCGGCCGCCGCCTGCAGCGCGAAGTAGCCGCGCCCGTGCCGGTCGGTCAGGCGGCTCGTGCCCTCGCGCGCCTCGGACGGCCCCATGGCCGCATTCTACGAGCGACCGACGCGCGGACCGCTCAGCGCATCGCCGGTCGTCCGGTCAGCCCACCACTGCGGCACAATGACCAGATGCCACCTCTGAGCAGCCGCAGTGCCGAGAACCCCCTGGTCCTGACCGGAGGGCGGGTGCTCATCGATGACGGCGTCGTGGAGACCAGCGTGGTCGTCCGCGATGGGCAGATCGCGGCGCTCGTCGACGACCCGCCGGCCGGCCGCGTGCTCGACGTCGGGGGCCGGCTCATCGGTCCTGGCCTGGTGGACATCCACATCCACGGGGCCGCCGGGCACAGCTTCGAGCAGGCCGAAGATGACGACGGCGTAGCGGCCATCGTGGGCCACCTCGCCTCCCGAGGGGTCACCACGGTGCTCGCGGCGCTCGCCTCGGACCAGGTGGAGACCATGGTCAGCACCGTTCACGCACTGCACCGGTATCGGGACGATCCGCTGCCTGGGACGGCCGAGGTGGCCGGGGTGCACCTGGAAGGACCGTTCCTCACACCGGCGCAGGCGGGTGCGCACTCCCCGGCGGTGCTGCGCGATCCCGACGCGGACGCCGTGGCCAGGTTGGCCTCGCTCCGTCCTGCGATGATCACCCTGGCGCCGGAGCTGCCCGGGGGAGTCTCCGCCGTCGAGCAGTTCCGTGCCGCCGGCACGGTGGTGGCGGCCGGGCACAGCGAGGCCCGCGTGCCGGACCTGCAGGCGGCCCAGGCTGCCGGACTGACCCACCTGACCCACCTGTGGAGCGGGCAGTCCGCGCTGGTGCGCGAGGGACCGTGGCGGGTACCCGGTCTGCTCGAGGCTTCTCTGGCCTCCACCGGGCTCACCGCCGAGGTGATCGCCGACGGCAAGCACCTACCACCAGCCCTGCTGGAGATCGCCCGCCGCTGCCTGGGTGAGGACCTGATCGTGGTCTCGGACGCCACCTCCGGTGCCGGTCTGCCGGAGGGGAGCCGGTACGCGCTGGCCGATGTGGTCTGCGAGGTGCGCGACGGTGTGGGTGTGGTGGTCGGTGCGGACGCGTTCGGCGGCAGCACGACCACGCTCGAGGCGATGCTCGCCTACCTGCATGCCGATCTCGGCTGGCCGGTGGCCGAGCTGTTTGCGATGGGCAGCACCCGACCCGCTCAGATCGTCGGCCTCGGCGACCGCAAGGGCCGGATCATGCCCGGCTATGACGCCGACCTGCTCGTCGTCGAGGACGACCTCTCCCCGTGGGCGACCGTGGTGCGCGGCCGCCTCGTGCGACCGTAGCGACCCTGGCGGCCCACCGACCGGGCCCGGCCCTGGTCGACCACAACCGAGATCATCGCCTCCTCGGCCGTAGCTTCCCGAGATGCCCTGCGGCTGACTCTGCCACCGCTATTACTTGACATGGTGAACGAAAAAGGGCATCGTTCTGGCTGTGCAACGAAGCCCAGACATCGACGACGCGCCATCCTTGGCCACGTTGGGGCCAGCGGCCCGCGGGGTGGTGCGGGCGCTGCTGCTCGGCGGTCCGCTCACCCGGGCCGAGCTCGCCCGCCGCCTTGGCCTGTCGCCGGCAAGCCTGACGAAGACCGCTCGACCGTTGCTTGTTTCTGGCTTGATCTCTGAGGGAGCTGCACTTGTCTCGGAGCAACGCGGTCGTCCCGGTGCGCCGTTGGTGCTCGATGCGGCCCGGCATCAGTTCATCGGCGTGAAGCTCACTGCCGACGAGGTCTTCGCGGTCCGGGCCGATGCGCGCGGCCGTGTCGACGTGAGCCAGAGCGTTCAGATCGAGAGCACCGAGGTGACCGCCGTCGTCGCCGAGATTGTTGCAATCGTAAACGAAATAGGTGGTGACCATCGGATCCAGGCGCTCGGGATCGGGCTTGCGGGCGAGCAGACCCGGTTCGACGACACGGTCCGCCGGAACCACTACCTCGGCTGGGACCAGGTGCCTCTTGCCCAGCTGGTCGAGGAGGCGACCGGGATTCCCACCGTGCTCAGCGGAGACGCCCGCGCACTCACCGCCGGGGTGCAGTGGTCGGGACCTGGTAAGGGAATGAGCGAGCTCGCCGTCCTGACCGTGGGCGTGGGCATCGGCCTGGGCATCGTGCTCGAGGACAAGGTGCTCTCCGGACCGAGCGGCCTGGTCGGCATGATCGGGCACCATCGCATCTCGGACTCGGGCCCCCTCTGCGAGCTGGGCCACCGCGGCTGCGCCTCGAGCTACCTCACCACTGCCGCGATCACCGCCGCCATCGGTGTGCCGCACGGTCGCGTCGACATCGACCTGGCGCAGGGCTGTGCGCTGGCTGCCGACGGCGATCCGGTGGCACGGCGCGTGCTTGCGGACGCCGGGCGCGCGCTCGGCGTGATCATCGCCCAGCTGGTGAACATCCTCGGCCTGCCCGCAGTCATCCTCGCCGGTGACGGTCTGGAGCTGCTCAGCTACGCCGAGGACAGCATGCAGGCCGCGCTTGCCGAGCACCTCGATCCGGTGGCGCGTCGCCCGAAGGTGGTGGCATTCACCTCCGGGTTCGACGAGTGGGCCCGCGGGGCGGCCGTGGTCGCGTGCCAATGGCTGCTCGATCCGCCACGACACCGGTATACCCGACCATGACCTGTCCAGACGACCGAGACGACCCCCAGGAGGAGAACACCATGCCCGAGCTGCCCCCCGAACCGACTGAGCCGCTGAACCCCGAGGCCGGCACGATCAGCATCGGCATCGTCGGTGCCGGACAGTTCTCCCGGAGCTTCGCCACGCTGTGGGACCGGCACCCCAACGTCAGCCGGATCGAGATCACCGATCTGCTGCCCGAGCGTGCCCACGCGCTCGCGGAGCGCTATGAGCACGCCAGTGTGGCCGACAGCTTCGAGCAGATGCTGGACTCAGACCTGGATGCCGTAGCGATCTTCACCCAGCGGTGGACCCACGCTCCGCTGGTGCTGGCTGCCCTCGAGGCCGGCAAGCATGTCTACTCGGCGGTCCCGATGGCCACCGAGCTCACCGACATCGAGGCGATCATCGCCGCTGTCGAACGCACCGGCCTGACCTACATGATGGGCGAGACCAGCTACTACAACCCCGCCACAGTCTTCCTGCGCCGCAAGATCGCCGAGGGCGCGCTCGGCCGGGTGTTCTACTCCGAGGGCGACTACGTGCACGACATGGACCTCGGCTTCTACGACGCCTACGCCTACAGCGGCGGGGAGAACTGGAAGGCGACGGCCAGCTATCCACCGATGCTCTACCCCACCCACGCGATCGGCGGGGTGCTCGGAGCACTCCCCGCCCGGGCGGTCAGCGTCAGCTGCCTCGGCGTGGAGGACGACCGCGACGACGGCGTCTTCGACCGGGAGATCAGCCAGTTCGACAACAACTTCTCCAACGCTAGCGCTCTGTTCGAGCTCTCCGACGGCGGGGCGATGCGCACCAACGAGATGCGCCGGGTCGGCTATCCCTCGCCCATCCGCGAGTCCCGGTTCCGGTTCTTCGGTACCGAGGCCAGCTTCGAGCAGCTGGCGCACCAGAGCGTGTGGCACGACAAGGAGAGCTCCCGCGACATCTCGGCAGACTTCGTCCCGATCCGCAGCACCGACAGCAGCGACCTCGACGATGTCGCACCCGCGCTGCGAGAGGCGTTCACCTCCGGCTCGGCGCCGGTGCACGACCGGACCCGGCTGCCCGCCTGCTATGCCGATGCCCCCAACGGCCACGAAGGATCGCACCACTTCCTCGCCGACGACTTCGTCCGCGCCGTGGTCACCGGGCAGCACCCGCCGGTGCACGCCTGGCGCGCAGCGCACTTCACCGCACCCGGGATCGTGGCGCACGCCTCCGCCCGAGCAGGAGGTGAACGGCTGACCATCCCGGACTTCGGCGACGGTCCGCGGCACTGACCGACCCGCCGCCGAGCACCCACCTGCAACGACGCAAGGAGGATCCCATGAGCGCCCCACCGCTACGCGCACGACGAGCCACCCGTCGCGACGACACCAGGCTCGCCCTGCTGTTCATCCTGCCGGCCACGGTCGGCCTGGTCACCTTCTACTTCTGGCCGATGATCCGTGGCCTCTGGCTCAGCCTCACCTCCTGGGACCTGCTCAGCCCGGCAGAGTTCGTCGGCCTGCAGAACTATCGGGACATGGCCGCAGACCCGGTGTTCTGGAACGCCTTGCGGGTGACCGCGCTGTACGTGGTGATCAACATCGGTGTGCAGACCGTGGCCGCACTGCTGCTGGCGGTGCTGATGCAGCGGCTCAGCCAGTCGACTCTGCTCCGCTCGCTGGTGCTGGCGCCGTACCTGGTGTCCAACGTGGTGGCCGCCCTGGTGTTCCTGTGGATCCTGGACTTCCAGCTCGGCATCGGCAACCAGCTGCTGACCTGGCTGGGCCTGGACCGCATCGGCTTCTTCACCAGCCAGACGTGGGCGATCCCCACCATCGCACTGGTGAACGTGTGGCGACACATGGGGTACACGGCGCTGCTGATCTTCGCCGGGCTGCAGACCATCCCGCACACGGTGTACGAAGCCGCCCGGATGGACGGAGCCTCCGAGACCCGGACCTTCTTCCGGATCACCGTGCCGCTGCTGCGCCCCATCCTCGGCCTGGTGCTGATCATCTCGGTGATCGGCTCCTTCCAGGTGTTCGACACGGTGGCCGTGACCACCAACGGTGGACCGGTCGATGCGTCCCGGGTGCTGCAGCTCTACATCTATGACAAGGCCTTCGCCCAGTTCGACTTCGGCTACGCCTCCGCGTTGAGCGTCGCCCTGCTGGTGCTGCTGATGGTCGTCACCTTCGTGCAGTACCGCATCACCCGCGCCGGCCAGACGGACCTGAACTAGGAGGCGGGAACGATGACTGACACCACAGCAGTCCCTGGGCTGGCACCGGCCGGCGCTACCACCGGTGACCAAGTGCCACGCCAGCGGCGCCGACGGATGAGTCCGGGCAGGATCGTCGCCTGGGTGGTGATGATCGTGCTCCTGATCATCACCCTGTTCCCGTTCTACTGGATGCTGCGTACCGCACTCTCCAGCAACAGCGCGTTGTACGCCAACGCGACCTCGTGGCTGCCGGTGGACTTCAGCTGGGGCGGGTTCGAACGCGTCTTCGGGATGCAGAGCACCGAGGAGGCGATCGCTCAGGGCGGCTCCGGAGCCTCGATCGACTTCTGGCGCTACCTCGGCAACTCCGTGGTCGTGGCCACGGGCATCACGGTGTGCCAGGTGTTCTTCTCCGCGATGGCCGCCTATGCGTTCTCCCGGCTGCACTGGAAGGCCCGTGACCGGGTGTTCGGCATCTTCCTGCTCTCCCTGATGGTGCCGGTGATCTTCACCCTGCTGCCGAACTTCCTGCTGATCCGAGAGCTGGGTCTGGTCGACACGCTGCTCGGCATCATGCTGCCGGGACTGTTCATGACCCCCTTCGCGATCTTCTTCCTGCGACAGTTCTTCATGAACGTCTCCACCGAGGTGGAGGAAGCGGCACTGATCGACGGTGCGAGCAAGGTGCGGGTGTTCTTCGCCCTGATCATCCCGATGTCGGTGGGACCGATCGCTACCATCTCGATCCTGACCTACATCACGGCCTGGAACGACTACTTCTGGCCACTGATGGTCTCCTACAGCGACGAGTCCCGGGTGCTCACCGTGGCGCTGGGGAACTTCACCGAACAGAGCCCGCAGACCGGGCCGGACTGGTCCGGGCTGATGGCGGCGACCCTCGTGGCCGCGCTGCCGATGATCCTGCTCTTCCTGGTGTTCGCGAAGCGGATCGTCAACTCCATCGGATTCTCCGGGATCAAGTGAGGCCGACATGAGGACGACGACACTTCGACCGAGTCCCACCCGCCGCCGCGCGGCAGCCATCGCCGCCACTGCTGCAGCAGCAGTCGCACTGGCCGGGTGTGCCGGCAGCAGCACCGGGCAGCAGCAGGTGACCCTGGACTACTGGCTCTGGGACGCCAACCAGCTTCCGGCCTACCAGACCTGCGTGGATGCGTTCGAGGAGCAGAATCCCGACCTGCACGTACGGATCAGCCAGTATGGCTGGGACGACTACTGGCGCAAGCTCACCGCGAGCTTCGTGGCCGGAGCCGGCCCGGACGTGTTCACCGACCACCTCACCCGGTATCCCGAGCTCGCCGACCGTGGCCTGGTGCTCGACCTGTCCACGCTGGAGGCCACCGCCGGGGTGGACGCCGGTGAGTTCCAGGAAGGCCTAGCCGACCTGTGGACCGGTCAGGGCGGCGAGCTGTATGGCATGCCGAAGGACTTCGACACGATCGCGTTGTTCTACGATGCCGCGCTGATCGAGGAGGCCGGGCTCAGTCCCGAGGATCTGGAGACTCTGGACTGGAACCCCGACGACGGTGGCTCCTTCGAGGAGGTGATCGCGCACCTGTCCGTGGACGCGAACGGGGTGCGTGGCGACGAGGACGGTTTCGATGCGGACAACGTCGAGGTCTACGGCCTCGCCTCGAACGGGTCGGGCGGTGTCGACGGTCAGACGCAGTGGTCCTGGCTCGCCGGCTCCACCGGCTGGACGTTCACCAACGCAGACGTGTGGGGCACCGAGTACAACTTCGACGACCCGCGCCTGCAGGACTCGTTGGAATGGCTGTTCGGCCTGGTGGACAAGGGCTTCATGGCGCCCTACGAGGAGGTCGGTACCGAGCCCAACCCACAGCAGGCACTCGGCTCGGGTCGGGCAGCGATCTCAGCGAACGGCTCCTGGATGCTCCCCAGCTACGCCAGCCTCGAAGGCATCGACCTGGGCATCGCCTCCTTGCCGAGCGGTCCCGTGGGGCACCCGGTCTCCATGTACAACGGGCTGGGCGACTCGATCAGCTCCCAGTCCGAACATCCGCAGGAGGCAGCTCGGTTGGTGCGCTTCCTCGGCTCAGACGACTGCCAGGTGCTGGTCGGGCAGGCCGGTGTGGTCTTCCCGGCCCGCCCTGCAGGTACAGAGGCGGCCCGGGAGGCATTCGCAGACCAGGGCCTGGATGTCTCCCCGTTCCTCGATCGGGTGGAGAACCAGGACACCCTGTTCTTCCCGGTGACGCGGTCCTACGGGTCGATCACTGCTCTGGTGACGCCGATCATGGACGAGATCTACATCGGCAGCCGGGATGTCGCGACCCTGACCGAAGTCAACGCGCAGGTCAACGACATGCTGGCCGGAGGGTAGGACGCCTCGGTCGCTCAGCGGCGACGCTGGCACCGTCCGCACCAGTACAGCGTGCGGCCGGCCAGTGGCGCTGAGCGCACCCGGGAACCGCATTGGCGGCACGGCTCCCCGGTGCGCTGGTACACGAAGAAGCGCCGCTCGAAGTGCTCACCGAGACGTTCACCGGTCAAGGAGGCGGTGTACGTAGCCACGCCACCGGCGGCGATCTCCGCCCGGGCGTGGGTGACCTGGTCGTCCATGGTGAGGATCTGCCCGAACGCCACGCCCAGCGGCAGCAGCGTCACCAGGTCCTGCCAGAGGGCCCACCACGTGGACTCCCGCAGCTCTCGTCCGGGACGGTAGGGGTCCACCCGGTTGCGGAACAGTACCTCGCAGCGGTAGACGTTGCCCACCCCGGCCAGCACCCGCTGGTCCAGCAGCAGCTCGGCCACCGGCTTGCGGCTCCGCCGCACCCGCTGCCACCCGGTGCCCGGGTCCGCCTCGGGACGCAGCGGGTCCGGTCCCAGGCGGGCCTCCACAGTGGCGACCTCCTCGGGTGTGCGCACCGCGCAGGTCATCGGCCCGCGCAGGTCGGCCACATGCGTCTGGTTCAGGAGCCGGAGCCGCACCGTGCCAGTCACCGGCACTCGGCCCGGGTCCGCGCCGCGCAGCTCAGCGGCCAGCGGCACGACCGGGAACACTCCGATCAGCCCCAGGTGTACGTGCAGCCAGTGGTCTGCCTCGAGCTCGCAGAACAGGTGCTTGCCCCATGCCTGCGAGCCGCGCAGTTCCTTCCCGTCCAGTAGCGCAGCACCCGCGGCGAACCGCCCCTGCGGGCTGCTCGCGCGGACCGGACCACCGGCGAACGCCCGGTCCAGCCGCGCAGCGAGCGCGTGGATCGTGTGCCCCTCCGGCATGACTGCACTCTATCGATGCCAGGCGTGTGCGAGAGAGCCAGGTGCGTGCGGTGTGACGGCCGGTGCGTTCGGCCGAGGCCCATGCGGTCGATACGTCCTGCGCCGCGGCGATACCGCAGGGCACGTTCGCACGTCGGAAGTATCGCCTGAATAGATTCAACCGGGGAGGGAGAGGTGAGTGGGGAGCAGATATTCTTGCCGCAGACTGCCAGTTGAGGAGAACTCATGACCATGCCCAGCACCGGCCCGCAGACCGTCAAGCTCAACGTGGAGCGGAGCACCGGCATCACCCTGTTCCAGACCAAGCCCGCCCGCATCGAGTGGACCGCACAGGACCGGATCCGGGTGCTAGACCTGGACCCGACCGGCAACCCCGCCGGCGACCAGGTGGTCTTCGATGCCGCCGCCGGCCAGATCACCAAGGCCCGGTACTGGCCGGGCAACCCCGGCCGGCTCACCCTCTGGGCCGGACAGACGAAGGTGGCTGTGAACCCGGACGCCGCCATCCCCAGCCCGGAGCCCTGGGAGTCCGTGGCGCAGTACAACGAGCGGATGGCGACAGCGGCCGTGCCGGCGCCGCTGTGGTGGACCGAACGGCTGAAGTCCTACGGTGTGGACGCCAAGGGCTGGACCTATGGCCGCGTCTTCGGTATCACTGCGATCGCCACAGTGGCAGTGGTCGGGCTGATCGTGGTGCTGTTCGTGCTCTTCAGCTGACCGTTACCCCGGGCCTGCGGCCCCCGGGCACGGGTGAGCCCGCGGGCGTTCGGCCTGGGCCGAGCAGCGCAGTGGACGAGGGGCGCATCCCGCGGGCTCTGCGGTGACTGCCGGGTTCTCGCTGGTGCCCTGCACCCTCGAGACGGCGGTCCGTCCGTGGTACTGACGGGCGACTAGCGGACAGTCACCTCACGCGTCCGAAAAGAATTCACTCTCGGATCACCTCCTTTCCCGTGTACCTGCCACCGTAGATCCGTGCGGCCCTCCTGCCCAGGCATTTTCTGCCCGGCCCGAGCACCTGGTTGCCGGGACTGGGTGGCAGCGTGCCGCACACCCGGTGCCCGCCGGGTGTGCATGTGGACCCATCGGCGCGACGCCGCCGCTTCGATACGCTCGAACTATGGCAGTGATCGGAGCCCACGTGGACCAGTCCGACCCGATCGCGCAGGCGCGCGAGCGGGGCGCGGACGCAGCGCAGATCTTCCTCGGCGACCCGCAGGGGTGGAAAGGGCCGGAGGTGCGCTACCCGGGCGGTGCCCAGGCATTGAAGGAGGCGGCCGCCGAGGCCGGCATCACCCTGGTGGTGCACGCCCCCTACGTACTGAACGTGGCCACCACGAACAACCGGATCCGCATCCCCAGTCGCAAGCTGTTGCAGAAGCAGGTCGACGCCGCGGCCGAGATCGGTGCCATCGGCGTGGTGGTGCACGGTGGACACGTGCTCGCCACGGACGACGAAGAGGTCGGCTTCGACAACTGGCGCAAGGCAGTGGACCAGCTCGAGGCGGCAGTACCGATCTTCATCGAGAACACCGCGGGCGGGAAGAAGGCGATGGCCCGAGGGGTGGCCAAGCTGACCCGACTCTGGGAGGCGGTGCGCAGCGCCGACGGTGGAGACGCCGTCGGCTTCTGCCTGGACACCTGCCACGCCTACGCCGGCGGAGAACCCCTGGCAGGACTGGTATCGCGGGTGCTGGAGGCGACCGGACGGATCGACCTGGTCCACGCCAACGACTCCCGGGACGCCTTCGACTCCGGGGCGGACCGGCACGCGAACCTGGGAACTGGCTCGCTACCTGCCGACGAGCTCGCGACGCTGATCCGCGAGGCGGGTGCTCCAGTGATCGTGGAGACCCCTGGCGGAGCGGCGGAGCACGCCGCCGACATCGCCTGGATCCGGGAGAGCTGTGACTGACGCGCGCTGGCAGATCTACCCCACCGGCGCTGCGGGCCCGGTGCGGGCGATCGGTTCGATGCTGCTCGGCCTCCCGCTGATCGCTGCCCTGATGATCCTGCCGTTCCTGGCTGCCCGGCACATCGCTCGCCTGGGTGGCTTCGGCGCCGGGCCGACCGGGCAGGTGTGGACGCTCTGGGCGGAGTACGGTCTCGGTCTGACCCTGCTCGTGTTCGCCCTGTCCCCGCTGGCGGTGGCGCTGGTGCACCTGGTGCGCACGATACTGATGCTCGGCGCCCTCCGACGCGCAGTCCGCGGTGGGGCCACGGCCGTACCTCATCCGGACGAATGGGGAGCGGGCTGCGGGTGGAGCGGGCGCAGCCTGGTGGTGGCCGGGCTGCTCGCCGGGATCGTGCTTGCCTTCCCAGGTGTGCTCACCGACCCGGTAGGCACCTGGGTGCAGTCCTGGCCGGTCGCCCAGGACTGGCGCATGGTCGGGATCCCGGTGGCGGGGATCGGCCTGGCCAGCATCTTCCAGCGATACCGGAAGCGAGCGCTGGGTGAGATCGAACGGCGCTGGCCGGAGTCGGCGCGGGAGGAACCTGAGGCCGCGGCCAAGGAGCGGGTCACGCAGCCGGTGCTGGACTCTGACGGCGACGCGGCGGACCCCACGCAGCTCCACCGCACGCCGTTGGACCAGCTCGGCGACAAGGTCGGCACTGCTGCGCTCGTTCTCACCGGGATCGCGGCGCTCACCGCCGTCATCACCATCATCGCGGCTGCTGCCGCGCTCGAGGCCCGTTCTGTCCTCAGTCGCGGCGAGACGCTCATGCTGAGCTCCTCGATGCTGCTGCTGGCGGGCGCCATCGTGCTGTACGTGATCAGCGCCGTCATGCAGAACATCGCCCGGACCGGCGAGCTGCGCGCGCTGTTGGCTTCCGCACGCAACCCCGCTGCTGGCCCACCCCCGCTGGGTGTGCTCGCGCGGCACTGGTCCACGGTCGACCCGCTGTGGTCCAACTTCGCCGGTCTGCTCGGCGCGCTGGTGCTGCTGCTTGCCCTTCCGGCTCGGCCCATCGCGTCGGGTACGGCGCAGGACTGGGGCAGCATCGGCTTGGTAGCGGCGGTGCTGCTGCTGGTACTCGGTGCAGTGCTGGACATCGTGTCTCGACAGCGCACCCGAGAATCGCGGAACCTGGTGCTGCAGCGCTGGCCGATCCTGAAGCCGCGCGACCTGACCAAGTGGTACGAGGAGCTGATGTCCCGGGGTGCGGCCGGGAACGCCCAGAGCTATGGCGCCATGGCCGCAGCGGCTCTCGAGCACCCGACTCCGCCGGGTGCCACCGAGTACGGGGGTGGGGCGCAGCCCTCCGGCGGCCATGCACCGCCGGGGGCGACCAGCGCGCCGGTGCCACCGGCGCCGGAGAGCGCGCCCTATCCGCCACCGCCTGGTGGCACGCCCTATCCGAGTGGTGCTCCGTACCCGCCGGCTGCTGGCACCGGCAGCGCCGTACGACCCCGCGGCCTGCGGAAGAAGCTGCGCCAGCGCGGGCTGGGCAACCTGTACCGCTGACGGTGTAGCTCAGCGGCCGCCGGGAACGTCGCGGACCTGCGCGGACACGGCGTTCCAGGCGGCCACGATCGTCTCGGCGCGCTCCTGCAGCTGGCCGACGGGCGCGTCCGGGGTGAACAGGGCCGAGCCGATGCCGAACCCGCTCGCACCGGCGGCGACCCACTCGGCGAAGCCGGCGGGGCCCACACCACCGACCGGCACGAGCTCCACCTCCGGCGGCAGCACCGCCTGCCAGGCACGGACCGCTACCGCACCCACCTGGTCGGCCGGGAAGATCTTCACCGCTCGGGCGCCGTACCGGATCGCGGTGAACGCCTCCGAGACAGTGGCGACACCGGGGTACACCGGCAACCCGGCGGCCACTGCCTCGGTCACCACGTCCGGGTCCGTGTTCGGGCAGACGATCAGCTGTGCACCTGCCTCCTGCGCAGCAACCACAGAGACCGGATCGAGCACCGTTCCCGCCCCCACCCGGGCACGCGCACCCAGCTGTTCTCGCAGGATGGTGATGCTCTGCAGCGGATCCGGAGAGTTCAGCGGCACCTCCACAGTGGTCAGGCCCGCACTCACCAGGGCCTCACCTACGTCTGCGGCCCGGTCCGGGGTCAGACCCCGCAGGATCGCCACCAGTCCGGTCAGCCGGTCACTCGTCATCTGCTCCTCCGCCGTGATCCTTGCTCGCTGCCCGGTGCACCGGGCAGCAGACGCAGCTCGCGGGCCAGGTGCACCAGACCGGTGAGCGCCAAGTCCTCTTCCGGTCGGTGGGCGCTGATACCGGCCAGCCCGAGCACCCGTCGGTACCGCTCGCACAGGTCCTCGCCACCGACCAGCGTGACCTGTTGCGGGCGCTGCCCCAACCATGCCAGCGCACCCGTGATCTCCGCAGCGATGAGCAGCCCGGAGAGGAAGTCGCGCACCTGCTCCGGCTGCAGGGAACCCACCAGCACGCGTGAGCGGGCCTCGAACACCAAGGAGAGCAGTCCGTGCGCGGAACGCTCCAGACCACGGCGAGCTCCGCCGTCGAACGCGGCGCGATCCTGCTCACCCGGCGGGGCCGCCACCTGGGAGACGGTCCCGCGGTCGAGCAGCATGGCGTACAGCTCGCCGGTCATCGCCGTGTGGAAGTCCGTCAGGGTGCCGCCGGTCAGCTGCGCCCACTTGCTGTGCGTACCGGGCAGCACCACCGGGTCGTCGTCCAGGCCGGTCAGCGCAGCCCCGAGCAGCTGGGTCTCCTCCCCGCGCATCACCCCGGTGACCGTGCGCACCCCGGGCACCAGGTGCACCGGCCCAACAGGCCCCGGAACGCTCAGCACGCTCGGGCCGGCCAGGTCGGCGAGCGCGACCGGAGCCTCCCGGTAGCCGGCATCCTGCCAACCGCGCGCGCTGCCGACCATCCCACAGGCCAGCACCGCCGGGGAGTCGTCCAACCAGTCCCCGGCGATCTCGGCCAGTGCCTGCGGGTAGGCCGCAGGGTCGGCACCGACGGTCAGGATCCCCAGCGGCCGGTTGCGCTGGCCCAGGGGCTGACCGTCGGCATCGAGCGCATACGCCCGACAAGAGCTGGTGCCCCAGTCCAGGGCGACCAGCGCTACCGGTGTCCGCTGCGCCATGGCCTCAGCGTACGTGGTACCAGCCTGCAGAGGCGCTGCGGGTCACTCCTCGGCGATCGCCTCGTTCGCCGCCTGCTGCGCCTGCGCGAGGGCCTCCTCGACCGGCAGGGAGCCGGCGAACATCTGCTCGAAGTACGGCGCCATCGCGTTCGCACCCGCGTTCGCGCGCGGGCCGAGCGGTGCTGCTGCGGTCTCGCGCTCGGCCGCGGCGATGAACTCCGAGGTGTCCACGCCCTGGTTCTCCCAATAGTCGGTGAACGAGCTCTGCGCCTCCACCGCGGCGGGGAAGGCGGCTCCGGTCGCCCCGAGCGGCACCTGGCCCTCGGCGCTGCCCAACCAGCGGAGCACCTCCAGCGTGGCCTCCTCGTGCTCGGTGGCGGCATTGCCCACAGCGGCTACACCGTGCACCACACCGATCCGGCCTTCCGGCCCCTCGACCATCGGCGCGATCGCCCAGTCGAAGTCCGCATCGGCCATTGCCGGCAGCGAGTACTGCCCGGACTGGAACAGCGCCATCTTGCCCTGCACGAACAGCTGACGGGACAGGTCCCCGTTGGCGTTCGTCTCCGCTGCGGACGGGCTCACGTGGTAGGTGTTGATCAGGTCCACCAGGTACTGGAAGGCCGCCACCCCCTCGGGGGAGTCGAAGGCGTAGGAGTCACCGTCCTGGTACTGCCCGCCGTTGGAGGCGAGGAAGTCGATGTAGATGGCCTGCAGGTCGTTCTGGGAGTTGAAACCGTAGGTGGCGATGTCCTCGGCGTCGAAGTCGTCCTCGGCCGCGGTCACGCCGCTGGAGTCCACGGTGAGCTGCTGCACGGCGGGGAGGAACGTGTCGCCGTCCCCGCTGGGGTCCCAGTGCAGGGTGGCCGGATCGATACCGGCATCCTCGAGCATCTGCACGTTGTAGAACAGCGCGATCGAGTCCGTCAGCTGCGGCACGCCCCACAGCGACCCGTCCCGGGTGTAGAGGTCCACCACCGACTGGGTCCACTCGTCGTGGTCGTCCCCGATCGCCTCGGAGATGTTGATCAGGTTGCCGTTGTCCACGTACAGCCCGAAGTTGGAGGTGTTCGTCCAGAAGATGTCGGCCATCGTGCCCGAGCCAATGTCTTGGGGCAGCCGGTCCCAGTAGTTCGCCCAGGGGACGGTCTCCACCTCGACCGTGATGTCGGGGTGCTCGTCCTCGAACGCGGCGAACGTCTCCTCGTAGGCAGCGGCCGCAGACTCGTCCCAGAGCCGGAACGTCACCGTCGTGGCTCCGGAGCCGTCACTGCCGGAGTCGTCATCGGAGCTGCCGGGCGAGCACGCCGCCAGCAGCAGCGCTGAGGCGCCGAGCACCGCGGCCCCGGTCACCAGCGTGTTCTTCCGAATGGTCATCGTTCTCTCTCTCCGGGTGGGCTCGGCAGACATGCTCTGCACCGAACCGTAGCGCTGCCGGGCCGGAGATGGTGGGCGCCGACCCGGTGCGACCGAATCGTGATCACGCGGCCGGTGCCCGTGTCCGCGTCTGGCGCGCCCCTGACGGCACTGTGACGCCTCTATGACTGCGTCATGACAGCAGAGCTGTTGACAGTGACGCCATTGTGCTGTCACCATGGCGTCATGGACGTGAACACCTACCTCGGTTCGTTGCGGCAGGCGCTGGCCAACGCTGCGAGCACCTCCACACCGGAGGTCCAGGATGCCGCCGACCGGCTGGCCCAGTCCCTGGAACCGGCACTGCGGCTCGCGCTGATGGAGCTCGCCGCTGACCTGGCCGCCGAGGTTACCTCCAGGCTGGACGGAGCGGTCGTGGAAGTACGCCTGCGCGGCGGCTCGCCGGAGCTGGTGGTCGACCAGCAGGCGGCGACCGAGCAGCTCGCTCCGCCCACCCCCCCTGAACCGCCTGTGCCGCCGGCTGAGCCGGAGGACGCCTCTTTGACCCGCGTGACGCTCCGGCTGCCGGAGTCCCTCAAGGCCCGTGTCGAGGAGGCGGCCGCCACTGACGGCGTC
Source organism: Ruania albidiflava DSM 18029 (assembly GCF_000421225.1). Classification (GTDB taxonomy): domain Bacteria; phylum Actinomycetota; class Actinomycetes; order Actinomycetales; family Beutenbergiaceae; genus Ruania; species Ruania albidiflava. The sequence continues at coordinate 179,165 of NZ_ATWL01000004.1, forward strand.
TCCATCAACTCCTGGCTCGTACGAGCCGTGCAGAAAATCCTCACCTCACCCGGCACCACCTCGACCGCCACCGGCCCGGCCGGCGTCGGACGGCGGATGACCGGCTGGGTCCGCTGAAAGGAATCCCATGTATGACAACGTCTTCGACGCTATCGCCGCCCAGCGCATCGGCGGGCCCCTGGAGGAGCCCGCCAGGCAGTCCCGTCGCCGGCCCGGCACCGTCACGCCCTACGTCCCGCGCCGGATCCGGCGCCGTCCGGAGCTCTGAGATGACCCAGCACGACTTTCCCGTCAGCGGCCCGGTGCAGGTCGACCTGCACGCCCGCAGCGGCCACGCCACGATCTCCGCTGAGGACGTGTCCGTGGCCACAGTGCGGCTGACCGGCGCGGACGACCTCGCTGCTCGCTCCCGGGTGGAGATGGTCGGCGAAGTCCTGGAGATCGACGTGCCGCAGCTGCGCACCAGCCTGTTCGCTGGATTCGGCAGCAGGCTGCGGATCGACGTGGTGGTGCCGACCGGCTCCAGCGTGGCCGCCAAGAGCGGCAGCGGCGACCTGCAGCTCGTCGGCGAGCTGAACACCCTCGAGCTGCGCACCGGCTCCGGTGACATCACCGTGGCCTCCGCCCACCGGGTGAGCGCCGGCACTGGATCGGGCAGCACTCGGGTGGAACGTGCCCACGAGGTGGAGGCGACCGCCGGCTCGGGCGATGTCTGGGTCGGTACCGGGGACAACGTCGGCGTCCGGGTCGGCTCCGGGGAGATCACCATCGACCGGGCTCGCCAGGCCCGCGCCCACACCGGCTCCGGAGGTGCTCGGGTGGGAGAGGTATCGATCGCCCGCCTCGGCTCCGGCTCTGGCAACCTGCAGGTGCGGCGCGCTGTCGGCGGCGAGGTCGAAGCCACTGCCGCCTCCGGCAACGTCACAGTCGGTGTCGCCGACGGTGTCGCCGCGCTGCTGGACTGCCGGTCGATCTCCGGGCGGGTACGCAGCGAGCTCGAACCCACCGGTGCGCCCGGCGACGACGAGGCCTCAGTGCTGCTGCGCCTGCGCACCACCAGCGGGAACATCTCGGTGCACCGGGCCTGAGCCCGCCGGAGGTCGCACCACGGTTCGCCAGTGCCCGAGGCGCCGAAGAAGCACCTCAGTGTCGACACGAGCACCTCCAGGCAGGTTCGGCGCCCTACGCTGCACGGGTGCAGACCTTCACCACCCGCCCTGAGCTGCTCGGCACTGTCGGCATGGTCGCCTCCACGCACTGGCTCGCCTCCGCGACCGGGATGTCAGTCCTGGAACGCGGCGGCAACGCCTTCGATGCAGCAGTGGCCACCGGTCTGGTGCTGCACGTGGTCGAACCGCACCTGAACGGTGTCGGCGGCGACCTGCCCGCCCTCGGCCACGACGCCCGCACCGGCCGCACGTTCGTGGTCTGCGGACAGGGAGTGTCCCCTGCCGCGGCGACCGCGCAGGCCTGCACCGCACTCGGCATCGAGGACATCCCCGGCACCGGTCTGCTGCCCGCCACGGTGCCGGGCGCCTTCGGTGCCTGGCTGCTGATGCTGTCCCGGTACGGCACGATGCGCCTGCGGGAGGTGGCCGAGCCGGCGATCGGCTACGCCCGCAACGGCTACCCGTTGGTTGCACAGGCGGCTGCCACGATCGCGGGAGTCGCGCCGATCTTCACCGAGCACTGGACCAGCTCCGCGGAGATCTACCTGCCCGGCGGTCGCGCACCCGGCCCGCGGCAACGGTTCGCGAACCCTCGTTTGGCCGACACCCTGGACCGGCTCGTCACCGAGGGCGAGGCCGCCGGCCCGGGGCGGGAGCAGCAGATCGAGGGCGCCCGGCGCGCGTTCTACTCCGGGTTCGTGGCCGAGGCGATCGACGCGTTCTGTGCCACCGAGCAGGTGGACGGTTCGGTGGTCGGCCCACCGGGGGTCGACGGTCACTCCCGGCACTGCGGGCTGCTCACCGGTGCGGACCTGGACACCTGGCGGGCGACTGAGGAAGCACCGCTGGCCGTTGACTTCGCAGGCCACCAGGTGGTCAAGACCGGACCCTGGGGGCAGGGTCCGGTGCTGCTGCAACAGCTGGCGATGCTGCAGGCGGCTGGGGTGGACAGGCTGGCGCCAGGGTCGGCGGACCTGGTGCACCTGGTGGTGGAGGTGGCCAAGCTCGCGTTCGCCGACCGGGAGGCCTTCTACGGCGACCCGGACCACGTGCAGGTGCCTGTGGCTGCACTGCTGTCTCGGAGGTATGCCGCCGAGCGTGCTGCGCTGGTCGGGTCGGTCGCGGATCGCACGCTGCGGCCTGGTTCGCCCGGGGGTAGCTCCCCCCGCTTGGCGGTGCGGGTCCAGCAGGCGATGGTCGACGGCGGTCCTTGGCCGGATGGGCTCGCCTCACCGGGGCAGGGTGAACCGACTGTCGCCCGCGGGGACACCTGCCACCTCGATGTGGTCGACCAGTGGGGGAATGTCGTGGCTGCCACTCCTTCTGGGGGCTGGCTGCAGTCCTCACCGGTGGTGCCGGGCCTGGGTTTTTCGCTCGGTACGCGGGGGCAGATGTTCTGGGTGGAGCAGGGACTGTCGTCCTCGATCGGCCCCCGCCGGCGGCCCCGCACCACGCTCAGCCCCGGGATGGTCCTCCGGGAGGGGAAGCCGTACCTGGCGTTCGGCACCCCGGGCGGAGACCAGCAGGACCAGTGGGTGGTGCCGTTCCTGGTGAACCACCTGGTGCACGGTACGGACCTGCAGGCTGCGATCGATGCCCCGAGCTGGCACAGCACGCACTGGCCCAGCTCGTTCGCTCCCCGGGTGGCCGAACCGGCCGGGGTGCGCGCCGAGGACCGGCTCGGGCAGCAGGTGCTGAACGACCTGGCCGGGCGTGGGCACCGGGTGAGCGCTGCCCCGGCCTGGTCCCTCGGGCGGATCAGCGCTGCCGGTATCCGTGCTGACGGGATGCTGATGGCTGCCGCGAACCCACGCGGGATGCAGGGTTACGCCGTAGGCCGCTGACTCTCCAGATCGGGTCGTCATGTCCAGCGTGCGCTATGGCGCACTGTGGCCATGACGACCCGCCGAGGGGGAGAGGGGTCAGCGCTGCTCGCTGACCAGCAGTGCGTCGGCCGGGCCGCCATGCGCCTCGAAGATGTGCGGCTCGTCGCCCGGGTAGGTGATGAAGTCGCCGGCAGCCAGCTCGACTGCGGCGTCTGCGGGCCCCACCACGGCGCGTCCGCCAGCCAGGTACACGTGCTCGATCGTGCCCGGAGCATGCGGATCGGAGAGGCGCGCACTGCCCGGCTCGGCGGTGATCCGGTACAGGTCGCGGCGGACTCCCGGCGGACTGGCACTGAGCAGCGTGGCCACGTACTCCGCCTCCGAGGCGGCCACGGCAGGGCCTTGCCCGGCGCGCAGCACCTGCACCGGGCTCGGGGGCGGGTCCAGCAGCTGGGAGAACGGCACCCCCAGCGCCACCGCTAGCGCCCACATCGTCTCCAGGCTCGGGTTGCCGGTGCCCGACTCCAGCTGGGACAGCGTGGACTTGGCCACCCCGGCGCGTCGGGCCAGCTCGGTGAGCGAGATGCCCACCCGGTGCCGCTCTCGCTGGATGCTCGTTGCGATCGCCGCCCGCGGCAGCTCCGTCTGTCCTGCTGTCATGTCCGCTGCCCTTCGTGACGATGTCTCGCGGCCGGTGTGCCTGCCGACGATGCCTGCGTCGCCGCCGACTTGCTCAATCGGACCAGCGGTGTTCATCATAGCGTCCATGCGTTCGTCTCAGCGAACGGAGGCAGTCTCCCTCCGCACCGTCGTGATGATCACCGTGGCCATGGCCCTGGTGGGCATCGCCTACGGTGCCATGAGCGTCGGCGCCGGGCTGCCGGTGTGGGTGGCGCCGCTGCTCGGGGTGATCGTGCTCGCCGGCTCCTCCGAGATGCTCTACGTCGGACTCGCCACGGCAACCTCGCCGTGGGTGGCCCTGCCGGCGGCGCTGCTGGTGAACGTGCGACACGTGCCCTACGGGATGGCGCTACGCACCGCGCTGGGTCGGGGCGCTGCCCGGGCGTACCGCGCGCACGTGATGAACGATGAGTCGGTGGCGTTCGCGCTGGCCGAGCGGGACCCGCAGCGTGCCCGGGTAGCGCTGACGCGCATCGGCACCGGCGTGCTGATCGGCTGGCCCAGCGGGGCTCTGGCCGGGAGCCTGCTCGGCCGTGGGATCGACCAGAACACCTTCGGTCTGGACGCGATCTTCCCGGCGGTCATCCTGGCGCTGGTGCTCCCGGCGCTGAAACGTGCCCGGCTGTGTCCGGCCGTGGTGGCGGCCGCAGCCGTGTCCGTACCCGCGGCGCTGTTGCTGCCGCAGGGGCTGGGACCGCTCGCAGGTGTGCTCGCGCTGCCGTTGGCGCTGTGGCGCTCGCGAGAGGTGTTCGACGTTCCGCAGGAACACGCGGGGGCAGGTGCGGAGCCCGGCATCGCACACGGTGGAGAGGATGACGATGAGTGATCTGACCGTGCTGCTGCTCGGCGGGCTGGTGCTCGCCGTCGGGACGTATGCGATGCGCGCCGGCGGTGGCGCGATCGGCGACCTGCTCGAGCCCTACCCCCGGCTGCAGCTGGCCGTGGAAGATGCCGCGGTACTCATCCTCGGCTCGGTGATGGCCACCAGTGCGATCACCGACGGGCAGTCCTTCGCCGGCTGGGCCCGCCCTGCGGGTGTGGCGCTGTCCGGTCTGCTCGCCTGGCGCGGGGTGCCCCTGCCGGTCGTGCTGCTGGTGGCGGCAGCCGCTACCGCTGGCCTGCGCGCCCTCGGTGTCGCCTGACCGCCCCTTGATCGCGAACGCCCGCCTTCGCGGCGACACGCCGAGCGGGAGCCGCGAACCGGAGCGTTCGCGAACAGAGGGGGTCAGGCCTGGTCGAAGCTGGCGAGGAACGCGCTGGCCCGCTCGAGCACCTGGACAGCCGCGGCCTGGTCGTAGTCCGCGCTGCTGGAGTCGGTGAACAGGTGGGCGCTGCCGGGGTACAGGAAGATCTCCAGCTCCGGGTGCTCGGCCTGCACCGCACGGGCGGCGTCCAGGTCACCGTCGCCGGTGAAGAACGGGTCGTGGTCCATCCCGTGCACCTGCACCGGGTGGCCCGCTGGCCACGTGCCCTCCAGCTCGGTGGGGTCGATGAACGAGTGCAGAAACAACCCACCCAACGCCTCCGGGGTGGTCTGCAGCAGCTGCTGAGCCGGCATCACGCCCACGGAGAACCCACCGAACACTGCCTGCTTCGGCAGCTGTTCGGCGGCCTCGACGCCTCTGCGCATGACCTCGTCGAAGCCGATCGTCCCGGCGTACCCGATCCCCTCGTCGATCGACGGGAACGTGCGCCCCTCGAACAGGTCCGGGGTGTGCACCGTGTGGCCCTGGGCGCGGAGCAGGTCAGCAAAGCTACGTACGCCGTCGGTCAGGCCGAGGACGTGGTGGAACAGGATGATGTCGGTCATCCCGCCACAGTAGGGGGTACGCCGGACAGCACGCCTCCCGAACACCGGTGCTGCACGGGCAGCAGGCAACTATCCTCAGACCATGCGTCAACGCCTGTGCACTGTGGCCGCCCTCGCCGGGTTGGCCATCGTGCTGCTTGCTGGCTGCGGCGAGGGTGACGATCCGCAGGACGACGCAACCACCCTGCACCCCACCAGCTCGCCCGCCGAGCCAGGTACAGATCCGTCGGAGCCCGCAGAACAGCCCACTGACGACGCCAGCCCGCCGGCCGAGGACGTGCAAGCGGCCATCGACGACCTCGCGCAGCGGATCGATGTCCCGGCTGCGGACATCGAGTCCGGAGCGCTGGAGCCGGTCACCTGGCCGGACGGGTCGCTCGGCTGCCCGTCGCCCGGGCAGGCCTACCCGCAGGTGCTCACGGACGGCTACCGGCTCGTCCTGACCGCCGGCGGTCAGGAGTACGAGTACCACGCGGGTGCGGACGGTGAGCTCTTCTACTGCGAGGACCCGTCCGAGCCGGCCGACCAGGACGTCGATCGCTCCTGACCGGCGTTCACCCGGCCACGGTCACAGCGCCGGTGGCTCGTCCGCTCGCCCCGGCTTCGGCTGCTGCTCTGGTAGGTGCCGGCCGTGGGACCGGTCCTCTGCCGGCGTCTGCGGTGCGGCAGGGGGCCCCGCCGCGGTCGGCCGCTCCCCCGGTGGTCCCGGTTCGCCCTGACCGACGTCCGGGTCGAGCGCGTCCGCATCTGACCGGTCCTGCTGCACCTCCGCCCGCACCTGGTCGGCGGCAGCGTTCTGCTCGGCCGCCTCGTGCTCGAGCCGGTCCGCTTCGAGCTGGGCAGCCTCGGCATCCAGCTGGGCCCGACCGGCCTGCGCCTCTGCCTCCTTGGCCGCGACATCCTGCTCCCGGGCGGCCAGCTCCTGCTCCTCCGCCTGGGCACGCAGGTCCGCAGCTGCGGCGCGGTCGCGCTCCTCCTGCTCCCTGCGCAGCTGCGCCTCTTCCTCCAGGCGACGCCGCCGGGCGCCAGTCGCAGCGGTGACCACCGCGACGACGATCAGCACGACGATGACGATTCCGATGACGATCCAGATCCAGGTGTCCATGACACGCTCCCGTCGGTTGAAGTCCCCACTCAACGCGAATCCCGCGCTTCCCGCGACTTGAACGGGCTAGAAAGATGGCGGCGGCTGGCCGTACCGTGGGCGGATGGGACCGCTCACTGCCGAGGAGATCCAGGACCGCCTGCGGGCGCATGTACCGGCCGAGGCGACCGGACTGACCTGGCTGGTGCGCACCGGTGACCAGGTGCTCTCCGGAGCCCTCGGCACCCGCGACGTCGCTGGCCAGCAGGCGCTCGAAGCAGACGAGATCTTCCGGATCTCCTCGATGACCAAGCCGGTCACCGCCGTCGCCACGCTCATCCTGGTGGGCGAAGGGGTCTTCGCCCTGGACGACCCGGTCCACACCTGGTTGCCCGAGCTCGCCGACCGGCAGGTGCTGCGCACCCCCGACGCCGCACTCGACGATACCGTGCCCGCCGAACGGGCCCCTACGGTCCGCGACCTGCTCACCAGCACCCTCGGCTGGGGCATCGACTTCGCTCACCCGGAGGCCACCCCGCTCACCCGCCGCTGGGTCGAGCTCGGTCTCGGCGTCGGCGCGCCCGCCCCTGCTGAGCAGGTGCCGGCGCAGGAGTGGCTGGAGCGCGCCGCCGCGCTGCCGCTGCAGCACCAGCCCGGGCACCGGTGGCTGTACAACACCTCCTCAGTGGTGCTCGGCATCCTCCTCGCCCGCGCCACCGGGACCTCCCTGGCCGAGCTGCTCACCGAGCGGCTGTTCACCCCGCTCGGGATGAGCGACACCGGCTTCTGGGTCCCGCCGGACTCCAGGCATCGGTTCGGCCCCTGCTACGGCGAGGGCAGCGAGGTGTACGACCCCGCCGACGGGCAGTGGTCCGCTCCGCCGCCGCTGCAGGGTGGGGACTGCGGTCTGGTCTCCACTGTGGCCGACTACGCCCGATTCGCCCAGCTGCTGCGGGGCCGGGGCAGCGTCGAAGGCCGCCGCCTGCTGCCCGCCGACCTCGCGCACGCGATGACCACCAACCGGCTCACCGACGCCCAGCTCGCCGCCGTCGGTCCCGGCCCAGGGACCGGTTGGGGCTTCGGCGTGGGTGTGCTGACCGAGGCCGCCGAGCACGGCCCGAGCGCCGGTAGCTACGGCTGGTCCGGCGGGCTGGGCTCCACCTGGACGAACGACCCCGCGACCTGCCGCACCGGTGTGCTGCTCACGAACCGGAGCTGGTCCTCCCCGGAACGTCCTCCGGTAGTCGGCGCGTTCGAGGAGCTACTCGGCCGCCGCTGAGCGGCCAACTGCCGAGCCGCCAGCCGCTGAGCGGCCGGTAGCCGAGCCGACTGCACCGGTCCGGTCAGTGCTGGTCGGTGACCTCGTAGCCGAGACTGGCCAGCAGCCGGGCGAGCAGCCGCACCGGCCCACGGTCGTACTCCTGCACACCGGCGCTCAACGCCTGCCAGCTGGTGTTGAACGTGTGCCGGGCACGGCCGTTCCGGAGCTGGAAGTGCACCCAACGCCGGTGCTCCAGCTCCGCAAGCAGCTCCACCTCGGCGTCGGTGAACTCATACAGCTGCGGCTCCTCAGCCGGCCGCCAGGTGAGGCCGAGGGCCGCGAGCTTGACCGGGATGTCCACCACCTGGGCGATGCTGGAGCGCTGGTCGGTCTCGGCCAGCTCGTCCCAGCCGAGCCTGGCAGTGGGGGACTGGGTTGCGTTCTGCGTCGTCGTGGCCGTGCGCAGGTAGTCGTGATGCACCTCCAGCGCCATCTCGCGCACGGCGGCATCGGTCAGCGGAGCGTCGCCTCCGCCGCGGCGCACCGGGACCAACCCGGCCCGGGCGGCGAGCACCGGCAGCCGGGCCGCCAGCTCGAGGCGGCGCAGGCGCAGCTCGTCAGCGGGCCGGCGCAGGGCGGACCCACCCCGCCCAGGGTCACGCATCTCCTGGTCGGCTGCGGGCAGCAGCCGCGCCAGGACCGCCTCGATCTGCGTCAGCTCGCCGGGGGAGAGCACCAGGGTCGGCACCTCCGCCGGGAACCCGGCATCGAGCTCGACGCCAGCGGCCGTGAAGATGTCGGCGATGTTCTCGGCGACTGCCCGCACCGCCGCCCGCACTGCTGCGGGCTGTGCGTCCAGCACCGCCTTGCGGTCCGCGTCGCGCAGCACCGACCCGAACACACCGGGCACGTCCGCCGGCCATCGGCTGGCGTCGGCCACCAGCTCCCCGGCAAGCAGGTCGGTGGCGGACAGGCGCAATGTGGTCGGGTCGCTCAACAGCTGCAGTGCCGAGACCATCCGCAGCGTGCTCTTCTCGCCCAACGTTCCGCTCCACGCGTCCGCGTCGTCCACGACGGCGGTCACGTCCACCTCGCTGACCCGGCGTGCGATCGCAGCAGCGATCGGCACCGTGCGGGACGTGTGCGGGTAGGCCACGTACACCCGGCGCTTGCCCTGCGCGAACCGCTCGTCCGGGCCCGGTGAGCGGCCGGCCAGCTCCCGGATCGTGCGCGGTGCCAGGGCCACGTTCGGCTCCATCGGCACCCAGACCAGGTCAGCGCGCTCCTCGATCCCGGCTGCTGCCTCGTCCACCCAACGCTGATCCGTGCCCAGGCAGTACACCCGGAGCCGTTCGCCGGGCTGCTGCCAGCCGGTGACGATCCAACGGGCGAGCTCTGCCGCCTGCGCCCCCTCGCCGACCACCACCGGTGGTGGCACCATCGCATCGTCGGCGAACGGGGGCGCGATCCGCAGTGCGGAGATCGCCGTCTGGGCCGGCCGGCAGACCACCGCCTCCGGGGCGGCGCTCGCCCAGTGGCCCACCAGGTTGCGGTCGGTCAGCAGCACGGTGGTGGGGAAGTCGGAGGCGACGGGCAGGCCCCGCAGCCGGTGTGCCAGCTGGGCGGTCTCCTCGTCGGTGGCACCGACCACGAAGACCTGCGCCGCATGGTCGACCACCCGCCGCAGCGACTCGTCGGAGACGCTGGGCAGCTGGACCACACCACTGCGCCGCCGGGTGACGACGGCATCGTCGTCGTTGATCACCAGCGATCGCGGCACCAGACCGCTGCTGCGGAAGCTCATCGCGATCGGTACCGCCTCGGCGCCGTTGCCGATCACCACCACGTGGCCGCGCAGACGCGCGGCGCGCGCGAGCGTGAGCTGACGCTCGAGGATGCCCAGGGCGGCGATCGCGACCGCTAGGTACACCACGGCACCGGCTCCGAACCGTGCGATGTCGAGCGCCGGCGAGGGGTCGTCGTCGACGTCGTACTCGAACACGAACAGCCGGATGGTGCCGTAGAGGGCGTCGGTGAAGCCTATCCCCGGGACCGTCTGGTAGTGCCCGACGAGGCCGAGCACCAGCATCGCCGCCCCCAGCACGCCGATCGCCGCGTACCGCCAGCCGGCGTAGAGGTCGCGCACCGTCGCTCCCGCGCGGGAGTCCTCCGACAGGTCGGTCCCGCTCACCGCACTCCTCACCACCGGGCAGCACTCGGCCGGCTCTGATGCCCACGATACCCATCCAGCCCGGCCAGGCTGGTGCACCCCGTCCCGCCCGTCCGGTTCCCCGCCGGTCAGCGCACGCCAGTCACCCCGAGCGAAGAGGTGATCTGCTTCTGGAACACCAGGAACAGGATCACCAGCGGCGCCAGCGCGATCGTGGTCGCCGCCATCACCAGCGTCCAGTTCCCGGCGTACTGGGTCTGCAGCGCGGCGGTGGCCACGGTGATCACGTTCCACTCCTCGGCCGGGGCGATGATCAGCGGCCACATGAAGTTGTTCCACTGGCTCACCACGGTGATCAGCAGCAGCGTGGTGATGATCGGCTTGTTCATCGGCACCATCACCTGCCACAGCCGCCGCAGCACCCCGGCACCATCGATGGTGGCGGCATCCAGCACGTCCGCGGGGGTGGAGCGGAAGTTCTCCCGGAGCAGGAAGATCGCGTACGGGGAGCCGAACATGAACGGCACCACCAGACCGGCGAAGGTGTTCTTCAGCCCGAGGGAGGTCATCATCGAGTACAGCGGGATGATCGTGACCACCACCGGGATCATCAGCGTGGACACGTACACCCAGAACAGTGGGTCCCGCCCGGGGAAGTCCAGCTGGGCGAACGCGTACGCGGCGAGGATCGAGGACACCATCTGCCCGAGCACCAGCACGGCCACCACCTGTACGGTGACCGCGATCGGCACGATGAAGCTGTACTCATCAGAGAACAGGGTGGTGAAGTTCTCCCCGGTGACCGGGTCCGGCAGCGTCAGCGGCCAGCTGGTGTTGAACTGCTGCGGGGTCTTGATGGCGGTCAGCACCGAGAACCCGAACGGCCCGAGCATCAGCACTGCCCCTGTGAGCAGGAACGCGTAGGTGAGCAGGTTCGCGCCGAGCCTGGAGGCGGCCCACGACGGCGCAGCTCGCCTGCCGCTGCGCCCTCGCGTGCCGCGGGGCGCAGCCGGGCCGCCCCCGGTCGCGGGGGCCGTGGTGGCGGGCAGGGTGGTCTTCTCGGTCATGACATGTCGTAGGTGATGCGTCGGCTGAAGTAGCGCTGCTGGACGAGGGTGACCAGCACCAGGACGACGAACAGCACCACGGCCATCGCCGCCGCCCGGCCCAGGCGGAGGTTCACGAACGCCTCGTCGTAGATGCGGCTGGCGATCACGTCGGTGCGGAACCCCGGGCCGCCACGGGTCATCGCATAGATGGAGTCGAACACCTGGAACGAGGAGATCACCGAGGTGACCGTGACGAAGAACATCGTCGGGCGCAGCAGCGGCAACGTCATCGACCAGAGGGTGCGTACCCGTCCGGCGCCGTCCAGCGTGGCCGCCTCGTACACCGAGGTGGGGATCTGCTGCAGCCCGGCGAGGAAGAACAACGAGATGTACCCGACAGTGGACCAGACCTGCACGAACACCACTGACGGCAGCGCCAGCTGCGGGTCGGTGAGCCACTCCACCCGGCGGCCGAGCAGCGCGTTCACCGCCCCGTAGGAGGGGTCCAGCAGCCACTTCCAGACCACGCCCAGCGCCAGCGGCGCACTCACCCAGGGCAGCACGTACAGCACCCGCAACCAGGACGTGCCCGGCAGCTTCCGGTTGATGGCCAGCGCCAGCAGCAGGCCGCCGGCGATCGCCGTGGGGATGGTCATCACGGTGAACGCGATCGTCACCCACATCGAGTTCAGGAAGTGGCCGGAGGTGAAGATGTGCACGTAGTTCGCCACGCCGGCCCAGTGCGGGGTGGAGATCAGGTCCCAGCTGAGGAAGGAGAGCACCAGCACCCCGAGCACGGGCACCAGCAGGAAGAGTCCCACGCCGATCAGGCTGGGGGTGAGCATGGCGTACGCGGCACGGGCCTCGTGGCGCGCGCGTGCGTTCACCCCGGGTCGTCCTCTCCGTTGCTGGAACTGATGGCACGGAGCCTAACGCCAACTCAGTCCTGCTCGGCGAGGAACGCTCCGATGTCCGCGGCGATCTCCTCTGGGTACTCACCGTTGATCGCGTGCGAGGCCTCTGGGTAGACGCGCACAGTGCCGTGGGCCAGGGTCTGCTCGGCGGTGATGGCGGCGGTCGGCGGGTCGTGCATCACCGACTCGCCGGCGATGAACGCCAGCACCGGCATCTCCAGCGAGGCGAGCTGCTCGGGGCTGATCTGCTCCGGCTGCGGCAGCTTCATCCGGTAGTGCTGCATACCGGCCTCGATCATCTGCGCCACCGGTACGTCCTCCACCGGTGCGCCCCCGGCGGTGTAGGAGCTGAAGCTGTCCCGCCAGGACTTCGGCAGCCAGCTGAAGGCTGCCGGGATAGATCGCACGATGGTCTCCAGGGGCATGCCGTCGAACACGTGCACCGGATCGAGGAGGGTGAGTGTCTCGATCCGGGCGGGGGAGCGCAGCGCGAGGTTGGTCGCCGTCCAGCCGCCGATAGACAGCCCCACCAGGTGGAAGGACTCCTCGGTCAGGGCGGCGAGCGTCTGGTCGAGCCACTCGGCCTGCTCGGCCGCTGTGCTGATCGGGCGCTCCTGGATGCTGCGGCCGGGCTCGCCGAGAAGGTCGATGAGGTAGACGTCGCCCAGCTCCAGGAGCGAGGGCAGGTTGTCTGCCATCACCGGTGCCCCGGAGGCGGTGCCGGGCAGCAGCAGCATCGGGTGCTCTGCAGAGCCGGTGCCGTCGAACCGGTACACCCGGACCATGCCGTAGTCGGTGCGCAGGTCCTGGGTCTCGTCAGGTTCGGGCAGGTCCTGGAACGCCTCGGCGTAGGCGGCCAGGTAGCGGTCCTGTCCCTCGGCGTCGTCCCAGTGGCCCACCGGGGACGGGGTGCGCAGGGCGAACGCGGCCACTACCGCCAGCACGGCGAGCACGACGAGGGTGGTGCGCAGCCGGCGGTGCCGCCGCGGTCGCCGGCCGCTGGGTCTGGGTGGCTCCCCAGCAGCTGGCGCCTCAGTGTCGGACCCTGCCTCGGTGCCGCTCAGCCCGGGCTCTTCGTCAGCCACCAGTACTCCTCACCGATCGGTCAGTTCATTTACCGTACGGTAGGCTGCGGTGATATGACAACGGATTTCTCGACGACGTCGTCGGGTGGTGGCACGTTCACCGAGCGCGCCCGGCGGGCACAGCTGGTCGCGGTGACCATCGAGCTGGTCGCCGACGAGGGATACGGTGGCGCGTCGCTGTCGCGCATCGCTGCCCGCGCAGAACTCTCCAAGGCGGCTGTGCTCTACCACTTCAGCTCCAAGGACGCCCTGGTCCGGGCGGCGCACGAGCACACCCTCACGGCTCTCACCGACGACGTCGCCCGCGCGGTGGAGGCGGCTGCCCCGGCCGACCGTCCGGCGGCCTACGTCCGGCGCATGATCGGGCACCTGCGCGCGCACCCGCGGCACACCCGGATGCTCATCGAGGCGATGAGCCACGGTGTGGGCGAGCACCAGCGCTCGCAGCGATGGCAGCCGCTCGCCGACCTGCTGCAGCTGGCGGGGGTGTGTCCTCCGGCCGGAGCACGCACCCGCGCGATCATCATCGGCGGCGCCATCGACGGGATCGTGGCGGAGAGCCTGCAGGACCCGGGATATGACACCGCGCAGGCGGCCGACGAGCTGGTCGAGGTCGTCCTCTCCGGCAGCTAGCGGCGCTGCCGGCGGTACCAGTGCCGGCCGGTGCGGGACCACAGCAGCGCGATCCCGGTGCCGAACCACGCGGCGACGACCAGGACGAGTGCCCCGGCCGGCCCGTCGCCGCCGGACATCGCGACGCTCACGGTGAGCAGCGCCAGCAGGGTGCAGACCACGGTGAGGGCGACGAGCATGTCCATCGAGCCGAGGAAGGCCGTCACGGCCAGCACCAGCACGATCGCGCCGGCGGCTGCGACGATCACCCCGAAGTGCAGGTCCAACGCCCCGAAGACCCGAGCCGGTTCCGGGTGCAGGGAGGCGGACAGGCCCGATCCCATCATCCGGCCGCCGAGCACGACGCCGAGCGCTCCCGCGAGACCGAGCAGCCCCGCACCCCCAGCGACCTGTGCCGGCCGGCGGGTGGACGCAGCCGGGGAGCTCGCCGTGCCGCCGTCCCGGTGCTGACCCAGCCAGAACAGTGCGGTCGCGATACCGACCCAGAGCAGTCCGAAGAGAAGTGCGGGTGAGGCGTAGTCCAGACCGAGGGCCACGAACACCAGTACCACGTACAGCCCACCGAGGATCGTCAGCCCGGCCAGACCTGCGCGGGATCCCTTGACGGCCGGCACGGCCAACGCGGCGGGCACCGCACCGGTCAGGACCAGCACCACCCACGCCGCCGGGTACGGGGTGTCGTCGACCCCGCTACCGACCGAGGCCACCGCAGCGATCGCTCCGGCGAGACCGGTGGCACCGGTGCTGGTGGCGATCAGCAGCACCAGGCCGAGCAGTGCCACGAATCCGCCCGCGAGCCAGGTGAGCAGCGCACCGGCGAGGCTCGCTCCAGGGAGCTGGTGTGGTGCTGATGGATTCGAGGTGTCCGACATGCTGGCCCCCAGGGTGTCGGTAGTACGTCTGCTGCGACGCCCCCAGCGCCGCAGCAGCGTGCCGGTCAGGCTCGGTGCGGTGCGTCGTACCAGGCTCGGCCGGTCCAGAACAGCGCAGTGGCACCGCCGACCCACAGCAGCGGGATGAGCGTGCTCGCGTCGCTCGAGCCACTGAACAGCGAACCTAGCGTGAGCAGCACGTACAGGCCACCGAAGATGGTCAGTCCGATCAAAGCGCCTTTGGAGCCCTTGAATGCGAAGATGCCGAGCACCAGCGGGATCGCGCCGATCACGAGCAGCACGATGCCGACGATCACCAGGGCAGCGGTGGCGAAGCCGGAGGCCTCACCGAACGCCTCGGTGAACGCTTGGTTCCCTGCGGCACCGAAGATCATCACCAGCAGGCCGATGAGGACCAGCAGACCGGAACCGATGAAGGTCAGGACCGCACCGGCGGTCACCGTGCCGGGCCGCTGCATGGCGACCCCCTGCCCATACCCGCCGCCGTAGGCGCCGGGGGCACCGTACTGGCCGGGGGCCATCGGGGTCTGACCGGGAGGCCCGTAGGCCGGTACTCCCGGCGGAGTGTCAGCCGGCTGGCCGTAGCCGCCGGACGGGTCGTAGCCGCCGGGCTGACCGTAACCACCCGGTTGCTGCGGAGCCTGGCCACCGTAGGGCTGACCGGGCTGGCCTGGTTGACTGGGCTGAGAGTAGCCGGGCCCCTGCGGGTCGGGCTGGTTCGGGGGGTAGGACAAGATGTCTCCAAAGTTAGCGGTGCTGCCATTGTGGCAAAGCGCGGGCCGCGCGGCGAGGGGGAGTTCTGCCCACCCGTCCAGGTGCGTAGTGCTCGACGTCTCCGGAGAACCTCCCAGAGGGTGCGTCCTCAGCCCGCCAGGCGGTCCGAGCTAGGCTCGATGACCATGAGCCGCACCGCTGATCTCGGCCGCACCGCCGAGCTGGACGCTCTGCAGGCGGTGGTGGCGCCAGGAGCATGGAGCACAGCGCCGGCCGACCTGGCCAGGATGTCCCACGACGCCTCGCACTACCTGCTCACCCCACGTGCCGTCGTCACCCCGGGAAGCCTGCCCGAGCTGGTCGCCGCGCTGGCTGCCGCCCACCGTGCCGGGCTACCGGTCGCCTTCCGCGCCGGCGGCACCTCGCTCTCCGGCCAGGCCGGCACCGACGGGGTGCTCATCGACACCCGCCGGCACTTCCAACGGGTGGAGATCCTCGACGACGGCGCGCGGGTGCGTTGCCAGCCCGGGGCCGTGCTGCGCCGCGTGAACGCGATGCTGGCCCGGTACGGCCGCTGCCTCGGACCGGACCCGGCCAGCGAGATCGCCTGCACCATCGGTGGTGTCGTGGCGAACAACTCCTCCGGGATGACCTCCAGCGTGACCGCCACCGCCTACCGCACGCTGGACTCGATGGTCTACGTGCTGCCCTCGGGCACGGTAATCGACACCGCCGCACCGGATGCTGACGCCAAGCTGGCTCGCCTGGAACCGGAGCTGCACCGCGGTCTGGCCCGGCTGCGCGACCAGGTCCGCGCCGACGCCACGCTGCGCAGCCGCATCGAGCACCAGTTCTCGATGAAGAACACTATGGGCTACGGGCTGAACTCCCTGCTCGACCACGACGCCCCGGCGGACATCCTCGCGCACCTGATGGTCGGCTCCGAGGGAACCCTCGGCTACATCGCCTCCGTGGTGCTGCGCACCGTCCCGGTCCCCACCGCCCACGCCACCAGCCTGCTCATGCTGGACGACATCGGTGCGGCCACCGAGGCCCTGCCCGGGCTCCTGGCTGCCGGGGCCCGGGCGGTGGAGCTGATGGATGCCCAGGCGCTCCGGGTGGCCCAGGGGCTTCCTGCCGCCCCGACCACCCTGCAGCAGCTGCAGGTCACTCACCACACCGGTCTGCTGGTCGAGCTGCAGACCACCGAGGAGGACGAGCTCGCCGAGCAGACCGAGGCGCTGCGCCCGGTGATCGACGACCTGCCGCTGTCCGCACCCGCCCACCTCACCCGGGACGCCGCCGCCCGCGCCTCGCTGTGGGTGGTGCGCAAGGGCCTGTACGCCGCCGTCGCTGGTGCCCGCCCGACCGGCACCACCAACCTGCTCGAGGACATCGCCGTACCACCGGAGGCGCTCACCGGTACTGTCCGCGATCTCGGCCACCTGCTGCACACCCACGGGTACGACGATGCGGTGGTCTTCGGCCACGCACGGGACGCCAACCTGCACTTCATGATCACCCCGCACCTGGACGACCCCGGCGAGCTGGCCACCTACGAGGCGTTCACCGAGGACCTGGTGGACCTGGTGCTCGGCGCCGACGGTACCCTGAAGGCCGAGCACGGCACCGGGCGGATCATGTCCGCCTACGTACGCCGGCAGTTCGGTGACGAGCTCTATGAGGTGATGTCCGCCGTCAAGGACCTGTGCGACCTGCGCGGCATCCTCGCCCCCGGTGTGCTGCTCGACGACGACCCACGTGCCCACCTGCGCAACCTGAAGGTCGTACCCCAGGTGAGCCCCGCCGTCGACCGCTGTGTGGACTGCGGCTTCTGCGAGCCCGCCTGCCCCTCGCGGAACACCAGCACTACGCCGCGGCAGCGGATCGCACTGATGCGCGCGGCGGCCACAACGGACCCGGGGACCCGGGCGGCGATCGAGGAGGCGTTCGACTACGACGCGGTGGACACCTGCGCGGCTGACTCGCTGTGCGCGTTG
Source organism: Ruania albidiflava DSM 18029 (assembly GCF_000421225.1). Classification (GTDB taxonomy): domain Bacteria; phylum Actinomycetota; class Actinomycetes; order Actinomycetales; family Beutenbergiaceae; genus Ruania; species Ruania albidiflava. The sequence continues at coordinate 196,454 of NZ_ATWL01000004.1, forward strand.
GCCTGCCCGGTCGGCATCGACACCGGCGCAGTGATGAAGGGTTTCCGTGCGGAGCGGCACGGGCGGCTGACGCAGCGTGCCGGGTCGGTGGCGGCGGCGGGCTGGGGGCCGGTCGGGGCCGGGCTGCGTGCCGGGCTCACGGTCGCCGACGCCGTACCGCTGGCGGCGCTGTCCAGTGTCACCTCCGCACTGCGGAGGTTCGTCGATGCGGAGTGGCTGCCGCAGGTAGGGGCGGACCTGCCCGGTCCGGGGGCTCGCCGGTCGGCCCTGCTCGGGGCCGTTGACGGCGCAGCTCATCCGGCCTCGTCGGGGTCACCGGGCTCGGGTGGTGCCGCGGACGTGCTGTTCTTCCCCTCCTGCACCGGCGCCATGTTCGGTCCCGCCGGCGGCGGCGAGGGCGCGGCGCAAGCGTTCCTGGAGCTGTGCGAACGAGCTGGGCTGCGAGTGGCGCTGGTGCCGGGCATCGACGGGCTGTGCTGCGGCACGCCCTGGTCCTCGAAGGGGTTCACCGACGGACAGAACCTCATGGCCCGGCGGGTGGCGGACGCGATGCAGGAGGCAGTGGCCGACCGTCCGAAGAGTGCCCCACCGGTGCCGCTCGTCTGCGACGCCGCTTCCTGCACCCAGGGGCTCGCCGGTCTCGCCGCGCACCTGGACCCGGTCCGGGCGACGCTGCTGGCCGAGTGGGAGGTGCTGGATGCGGTGACTTTCGTGCGCCGTTCGGTGCTGCCCGCGCTGGAGGTGGACGAGGCCGGCAAGGTCGACTCGCTGCTGGTGCACCCGACCTGCTCCACCGAGCACCTGGGCATCGAAGACGACCTGGTCGCCGTCGCGCAGGCGGCTGCCCGGCAGGTGGTCGTGCCGCCCTCCTGGGGGTGCTGCGGCTTCGCCGGGGACCGGGGGATGCTGCACCCGGAGCTGACCGCCGGGGCCACCGAGGTCGAGGCGGCCGAGATCGCCGACCTGGAGAACAGCGGTGGCCGGTTCGGGGCGTACGCCTCCTGCAACCGGACCTGTGAGATGGGCATGACCCGGGCCACCGGCCGCGACTACGAGCACGTGCTCGAGGTGCTCGCCCGCGCGGTGCGCTGACCCCCGCCCCGACACCGCAAGGTCACGAGAGACCGGGCACCGGTGACCGGGTTCTCTTGACCTTGCGACGGGGTGGCGGTCAGGTGGCGATGCCGAGGTAGGCGGAGACCACCCGGTCGTCGGCGAGCAGCTCCGCACCGGTGCCCTCGTGCACGATCTCCCCGCTGGCGAGCACATAGCCGCGGTCGGCCACGCCCAGGGCACGGCGGGCGTTCTGCTCGATCAGCACCACAGTGGTGCCCCGCGCCCGGATCTCACCGATCACCGCGAACACCTCGTCCACGATCAACGGGGCGAGCCCCATCGACGGCTCGTCGAGCAGGATGAGGGACGGCTCGGCCACCAGGGCCCGGCCGATGGCCAGCATCTGCTGCTCCCCGCCGGAGAGGGACCCGGCGGGCAGGCGGCGCCGTTCGGCCAGCACCGGAAACCGGTCGTACACGTCGTCGATGCCGGCACTGCCGGCGTGCCAGCCGCCCATCTGCAGGTTCTCCTCGATGGTCAGGCTGGTGAGGATCTGGCGGCCCTCGGGCACCTGCACCAGTCCCTGCCCCACCAGGCGGTGCGCGGGCGTGCGGGTGATGTCCTTGCCGCGGAAACGGATCCGGCCGCCGCGGGGGCGCACGATGCCGCTGATCGCGTTCACGATCGAGCTCTTCCCCGCCCCGTTCGCGCCGACCAGGGTGACCAGGGACCCCTCCTCGGCGCGGAAGGACACCTCCCGCACCGCCTCCACCCGGCCGTAGGAGACCCGCAGCCGGTCCACGGTGAGCATCGCATCGTTCATCGGGAGCGCTCCTCGTCCGGTGCGCTGCCCAGGTAGGCCTCGATCACCGCAGGGTTGTCGACGATCTCCGCCGGGCTGCCGGTGGCGATCAGCTCCCCGAAGTCCAGCACCAGGATCCGGGAGCAGGTGCGCATCACCATGCCCACGTTGTGCTCGATCAGCAGGATGGTCAGCCCGTCGTCGGCGAGCGAGCCGATCAGGTCCGACAGGCTGTCCGCCTCCGGCTGGTTCATCCCGGCCGCCGGCTCGTCCAGGATCAGCAGGGACGGGTCGGCGGCCAGTGCGCGGGCGATCTCCAACCGGCGCTGGTCGCCGTAGGAGAGGGCCGCGGCCGGCACGCGTGCCTTCTCCCCCAGACCCACCCGCTGCAGGCACCGGGCTGCGTGCGCCAGCGCCTGGCGTTCGTCTCGCCGGGCCGAGGGCAGCCACAGCAACCGCCGCCCGAACGTGGGTCGGGAGACCAGGTGCGCCCCGACCAGGACGTTCTCCAGGGCGGACAGCCGGCCGAACAGCTTCGAGTGCTGGAACGTGCGGCTCACCCCGGCGGCGGCGACGCGGTGCACCGGGGTGCGCCCGGGTCGGGTGCCCAGCACCTCCACCTCCCCGGAGCTGCTCGGCACCAGGCCGCTGATCAGGTTCACCAGCGTGGTCTTGCCGGCCCCGTTCGGCCCGATCAGGCCGATGATCTCCCCGCCGGAGATCTCCAGGTCCACTCCGCGCAGCGCGTGCACCCCGGCATACTCCTTGGTCACCCCGTGCAGGCGGACCACCTGGTCGCCGGGACGAGGGTGGGTCCGGGTGGTCAGGGTGCCGTGGGTCTCGCTCTCGGTGCTGGCCGGCATCCGCAGCCGCCGCGGGATGAAGCTGGCCAGGCCGCCGGGCAGGAACAGGATGACCACCAGCAGCAGCACGCCGGACAGCACCGGGCGCAGCCAGCCCGCCTCGATCCCGACCGCTCGCTGCACCTCGGGCACCATGGTGAGGAAGCCGCTGCCCAGCACCGGGCCGATGAACAGCGTGGAGCCGCCGACCACGGCCGTGACCAGCCCGTCGATCGCGGCGGCGAAGTCGAAGTCCTCCGGTGCGATCAGTCGCACGAAGTACGCCCAGAGCACCCCGTACAGGCCGGCGACGGCACCGGAGGTGATGAATGCCTGCAGCCGGTGCCGGCCCACGTCGATACCCATGGCCCGCGCGGCCAGCTCGTCCTCCCGGATCGCGGCCAGCGCCCGCCCGTACCGGGACGGGCCCTGCCGCCAGAACCAGTAGGCGACCACCGCCAGCGCCACCCAGGCGATGGCCGGGGTGACCACCTTCGGCACCGCCAGGCCTCCGGCACCACCGAGGGACTCGGAGTTGACGATGAGGATGCGCACCGCCTCGGCGAACGCGAGCGTGGCGATCGCCAGGAACACCCCGCGCAAGCGCATCGTCGGCAGGCCGAGCACCACCGAGGCGGCAGCGCCGAGCAGCATGCCGATCACGATCGCGATGCCCAGCGCCGGCAGGTCACCCACCTGGTCCGGGCTGGGTCCCAGGGTCACCGACCCGAACGCGGCGATCGCAGCGAAACCGGCCTGGCCGAGACTGAGCTGGCCGGCGACCAGCACCGCGTAGAAGGAGAACGCGAAGATCGCGCCGATGGCGATGAAGACCAGGGTGGAGTCGCCGAGCATCACACCTCCCGGACCTTGCGCTTGCCGAACAGCCCCTGCGGGCGGACGACGAGGATCAGGAACAGGAGCGCGAAGGCCACCAGGTCGCGCCAGCTGGAGCCGATGTACTGCACGGTGAACACCTCGGCCACGCCCAGCAGCAGGCCGCCCACCAGCGCACCGGGCAGCGAGGACATCCCACCGACGATGATCACCGCCAGGCCCTTGAGCTCGATCGCCGAGCCCATGCCCAGCTGTGCGGTGTTCACGTTCAGCGCGAACAGGGCACCGGCGACCGCACCGAGCGCGGAGGAGATCGCGAACGTGGTGGCGGTGACCCGGTCCACGTTCACGCCGAGCACCCGGGCCGCGGTCGGGTTCTCCGCGATCGCCCGCATACCGCGGCCCAACCGCGTCCGAGCGACCAGGAACCCGAGCGCCACCACGAGCAGCACCGAGATCACCAGGATCGCCACCTGCACCAGGGAGATCTGCGCGCCGGCCACGGTGAACGTGGTCTCCGGGAGCGCTTCGGCCGGGAACCGGTGGGTGTCCGGACCGTACGTGCCCTGCAGCAGGGCGATGAACACCCCGGCGAGCGCGATCGAGGAGATCAGTCCGGCGAAGTGCGCGTCCGGGCGGTTCTTCAGCGGCCGGAACGCGACCCGTTCGATCACCAGCCCGAGCAGGGCGCCGACCACGAACACCACCGGGAGCATCAGCCACACGGAGATGCTCAGGCTGGTGACCAGGTCGATACCGACATAGGCCGCCACGGCGAACACTGCGGGGTGGGCCAGGTTCAGCCGGTCCAAGATGCCGAACACCAGGGCGAACCCGATGGCGAACAGCGCGTAGAGCGAGCCCAGGGAGAGCCCGTTGAACAGCTGCTGGATGTCGACCAAGGGACCGAGCTCAGTCCAGGACCGCGAACTCGCCGTCCTCGACGATCTGCACGACCGCCTCGTGCTCGACGTCCCGGTCGGCGTTGATGGACACCGAGCCGAGGACGGTGGGCACCTCGCTGATGTTGTTCAGACCGTCCTGGACGTCGGTGCGCTCACCGGAGCAGCTGTGCCGCACAGCGGTGTCGATGATGGTCATCGCAGCGTAGGCCTGGGCGGCGAACTGGTCCGGCTGGTGACCGTACTCGTCCTCGAAGGCCGCCAGGAACTCGGTGTTCTCCGGGCTGTCGGAGGCAGAGTTCCAGGCGGCGCCCACCACCACACCCTCGGCGGCGTCGCCGGCGTCGGCCATCAGCTGGGGGTTGTTGAACCCGTTCCCGCCGATGATCGGCACGTCGATGCCGGCCTCGCGTGCCTGGGTGACCAGCGGGATCGCGGCCTCGATCAGACCGGAGACGACCAGGGCGTCCGGGTCCTGCCCGGCTGCCTCGGTCAGCAGCGGGCGGAAGTCGGTCTCGTCCACGGAGAAGGTGAGCGTGTCGGCGACCTGCACACCCTCCTCCTCCAGCGAGTCGGCGAACACCTGGTAGCCGGACTCGGTGAACGCGTCGTCGTTGCTGTACATCACCACCACGTTCTCCAGACCGTACTTCTCGGTCGCGGCAGCCACCGTCTGCGGGATCACCTGCCCCTCGGTGAGGGAGTCGCGGAAGATGAAGTCACCCTGCTCGGTGATGCCGTCCGCGGTGTTCGAGATGGCCAGCACCGGCACACCACCCTCCTGGGCGATCGGCTGGGCCTGGAAAGCGGTGTTCGACAGGGTCGGGCCGATGATGACGCTCTCACCACCGTCGACGAACCCCTCGAAGACCGTGATGCCCTGCCGCGGGTCGGTCTGGTCGTCCTCGACCCTGAGCTCGTAGCTGACGCCGGTGTCGGCGTCGTTCAGGTGCGCGACGGCCAGCTCCAGGCCGTTGCGCTGGGACTCGCCGTAGCTGCCGGCCCCACCGGTCAGGGACAGCGCGGCACCCACCGGGACCGGCGCGTCGATGCTGCAGTCGGCGCCGGAACCCTCGCCGACGAGCTCCCCGTCCGTGCCGCCGCCGGAGCTCTCTGAGTCGCAGGCTGCCAGGGTCAGGGCCATCGCGGCCACGGTGGCAACGGTCAGGGTCTTTCGCATCGTTCCTCCTCGAGTGCTCCCGACCTCTGGCCGCGCACCGCCGAATCTTCTCACCACGTCTCCTGGACCACGCCCGCCCTCCGCGATGAGGGCACACACGGTCCGCGGGCGAGGTTACTACGAAACAGCGTGTCGCCGGTCAGCGTCTCAGGTGGTGAAGCCGTGGGTGAGGACCGGCGGCACGGTCCCGGTCCGCAACGCCTGGAGCACAGCGAGCTCGTGCGGCACCACCGGCTCGGGCAGGTCGGCCAGCGGGTACCAGCCCAGCCCGGCGGACTTCTCCGGCTCCATCGTGCGCGGAGTGCCGGTGAAGGTGCGGCAGGTGAAGAAGAAGTCGACGCGCTCGTCGATCGGCCGGCCGTTGCCGTGCGTGCGGTGCATCGCGGTCAGCGGGACCAGGTCTGCCGGTGCGATGGCGATGCCGAGCTCCTCGGCCGCTTCCCGGATGGCAGCAGCGAGCACCGACTCACCGGCCTCCACGTGCCCGGCTGCCGCGCACGCCCAGTACCCGTCCCGGTAACCGGTGTTCGCCCGCAGCTGCAGCAGCACCTCAGTGCCCTCGGCGCCGTCTCGGCAGCACAGCACGTACGCGGCCGGCACCACCTGGAAGCGGGAGATCACCCGCTCACGCTACCCCCACCCCTGACCAGATCGACGAACAGCTTCGGCGGAGGAGGGCACGGATCAGCGCAGCGGGACGAAGCGGTAGCTGCCGGCGGTCCGCACCACCGCAGCAGTGCCGTCGTGGGCCTCCACCACCATCATCGTGCCGTGCACCGGCAGCACCATCCGGCCACCGTCAGCCAGCTGGTCGGTCAGCTGCGCTGGCACCTCGGTGGCGTCGGCGGAGACCAGGATGCGCTGGTAGGGCGCCGCCGCCGGCCAGCCGAGGATCCCGGGCTCGGCCTGGTGCACCTGCGCCCACGGCATCCCGGCAGCGGCCACGTTCTGCCCGCCCCAGGCTGCCAGGTCCTCGCGAAGCTCGACCCCGTGCACAGTGCCGGTCGCCCCGACCAGGTGCGCCAGCAGCGCAGTGGTCCAGCCGGAACCGCTGCCCACGTCCAGCACCGCATCACCGGTCTGGGGGTCGAGCAGGGCGAGCATCGCGCGCACCGTGGTCGGCTGGGAGCACGTCTGGCCCGCGACCAGCTCGAACGGCTGGTCCAGGTGCGCCTCCCGGCGCCACTGCTCGGGCAGGAACCCCTCGCGGCGCACGGCGGCCATCGCCGCGTCCACGCGCTCGAACCGGGCCGCGTGCTCGGCCCGGTCGGCCCGGGAGAATGGGTGCACCATAGTTTTCGCCTCTGCTGCCATAGTAGGCATGTCCCGGCGCGCGCCCATAGACTGACCGGGAGGATCGTCGGAGCTGGAGGTGGGCAGAGGTGGTCGCCTGGGTGACGGTGCTGATCGCCGTCGTCTGCATGGTGCTCGTCGTCACCGGAGTGATCGTGCTGCTGGTGGTGCTGTTCCGGCAGGACCGCCGGGCCAAGCAGACCGCCGAGCAGAACCCCGGCTACCCGGATGCGCCCCAGCAGCAGGACCAGACGCACCCCGCGCAGTCCCGCACCCCACCACCGCCCCAGCAGTAGCCGGGGCCGCTCAGCCCGCGAGCCTGGACCGCCGGTGGCGGGCCACAGCGGCCTCGAGCTCCGCCTGGTAGCGCGGCCCCAGGTCCACGTCCTCGCCGTGCAGCTGCCAGTGCACCAGGTGCTCCACACAGAAGCCCGGTCGGCAGCGGCTGCAGGACATCGGCCGGGTGGGCCGGCGGAACCGCTGGTGCACGTGCCCGGCCGGGCACCGGCCCTCCCACGGGGCCGGGACGGTCGGTGCGTCTGCGGCCACGCACCGCTGCCCGCTGGCACCGATCTCCCTGGCGATGCGCCGCCACTTCGGCCCGTGCCCGGCGCGGGGACCGGCCAGCGCGTGCGCGACCTCGTGCAGCACGGTCTCGGTCACCTCCTCGGGGGAGTACAACGCGGTCAGGTGCCGGCTCAGGCTGATCACCCTCGTGTCGTACCGGCACAGCCCGGCGCGCCGCTTCGCGGAGTCGAACCGGAACGTCCACCGGCGCAGCCCGTGCGCGTCCATCAGTTCCCGGGCCAGGTCCCGTGCACCGGTCAGGTCCATCCTCCGCGCCCCTCTCTGCCGCCTACCGGGACGCTAGCACCGTGCGGTCACACCGCGGGCACCGGTTGTGGACAGAACCTGCGCAGCGCGCGGGACGGTGCGCCCGCCCGGACCTCACGCCATGGTCAGCCCTGGCTGGTCGGGGTTGCTGCGCCGTCAGGGTCGCCGGTGGTGCCACCCTCACCGGGCCCCCCCGACGGCGGTTGGTCACCGGGCTGCCCGGCAGGCGGCTGGCCGCTGGGCTGCTCCCCGGACGGGGGCTCACCGCCCCCGGGCCCCTCCTCGCCGCCGGGAGCGCCCTCGCCCCCGGGACCACCCTCGCCACCCTCGGGCGCTGCCCCACCGGTCGGCTCGGTCGAGGTGTCCACCCCCACGGTGAGCGAGACCGCAAGACCCGACTCCAGGTCCCCGGTGACGGTCGCGAGCTGGGAGGCCCCGCCGTCGTCCCCGAACACGTTGTCCGACTCCAGCGAGACCTGAGCGAGGTTGGTGACCGACTGCTCGTACCCGGTCGTGGCGTACACCTGCTGGCAGACGTCCTCCGGCAGAGCCACCTGGGAGGTGGCGATCGCGTTCGTGGACTCGGTGATGTCCTCCTCGGCGGAGTAGACCTCGAAGTGGATGTGCGGCCAGCGGCCCGAGTAGCACGCCGGGAAGATGCTGGTGAAGGTGACCCGGCCGTCCTCGTCGGCCACCTGCACCCCGCGCAGATAGTTCTCCTCGGTGATGCCCTCGGAGTACAGCGAGTACTGCCCGGCCCGGGTGCAGTGCCACACGTACACCGCCACCCCGGCGAACGGCGCGCCGCCGCCTGCGAGGTCGAGGATGGTCAGGTCCAGGGTCATCGGCACACCTTCGGCCACGCCGGACGCCTCGCCGAAGCTGGTGGTGATGTCGCTGCGCACGATCCCGCTCTCGGTGAGCACGTCCGGACCGTTCGACCCGTCACCGGGGTAGGGGCCGGCGGTCTCGTCCGGGATCTCGGTCAGGTCGCCGGCCAGGTCGTCGGTCGCGGTGCTACCGGAGGCGTCGGCGCTGCAGGCTGCCAGGGTCAGGCCCGCCGCCCCGGCACCGAGCAGCCCGAACAGGTTCCGCCGGCTGAGCACGGTCACCACGTCGAACGCGAGCCCCTGGTCCTCGACGTCCTCCTCCGGGTACGGCAGCGGGCGACCCTCGTAGGTGGGGTGCTCGGCCTGGAACGGGACGGCAGTGCGGAGGAAGCGGTTCAGTTCTGTGTCCATGGCCGCGAACCTACGGACCGAACCCGCAGAGAGGCTGGGTGCTACCTGGGAACAGCCCCAGGATCGTCGTGGCCGCCCGGATCCTCCGGGCCGCGCACCCCGCCCGGGGCCTCCGGGCGGGGTGCCTCGCCTGTCCTGCCTGTCTCGCCGGCAGCGTCCGCAGCTTCTGCACCGTCCGCAGTCTCCGCACCGTCGGCAGCGGGCCCGCCGTGCACCTGCACCAGCCGGATCCGGCGCCCGGCAACGGCCACCACCTCCAGGGTGCGCGTGCCCACCGGCACCCGGTCGCCGACCTGCGCCAGGCGGCCGAGCGTGCTCAGCAGGTACCCGGCGACCGTCTCGTAGGGGCCGTCCTCCAGCGGGACGCCGCTGGCGGCGGTGAACTCCTCGATGGTCAGCCCGGCGTCGTAGGTGTCCGCCGCCCGGCTCGGCTCCTGCGGGTCGTACTCGTCCCGGATGTCCCCGACGATCTCCTCCATCACGTCCTCCATCGTGATGATGCCGTCGGTGCCGCCGTACTCGTCCACCACCACTGCGAGCTGGGTGTGCGACCGCTGCATCGCCGACAGGCAGGTGAGCAGCGGGTTGGTCGAGGGCAGGTGCACGATGCGGCGGGCCAGGGTGGCCACTGTGGTGCTGCTGGCGGTGCCGGCCGGCGGCTGCAGCACGTCGCGCACGTGCACGAAGCCGAGCACCTCGTCGAAGTCGGCACCTGTGACCGGGTAACGCGAGTACGGGTGGGCGCGGATCTCTTCAGCGGCCTCGGTCAAGGGCAGGCCGCCGTGCAGGAACGCCACCTCGCCACGGGGGCGCATCGCCTCTGCCACGGACCGGTCCGAGGCGCGGAACACGTCTGCCAGCAGCTGTCGCTCACCGTCGGGCAGCCCCTCGTGCGCGATCACGATGTCCCGCAGCTCCTCCTCGGAGAGATCCTCGCTGCGCGCCGACGGGTCCCCGCCGAGCAGCCGTACCACTGCGTTCGTGGAGCGGGACAGCAGCCAGATCACCGGCCGCATCGCGGTGGCGAACCGGTCCAGCGGCGGCGCCACGGCCAGGGCGAACTGCTCCGAGCGTTGCAGCGCCAACCGTTTCGGCACCAGCTCCCCGAGCACCAGGGACGCGTAGGCGATCAGCAGGGTGAGCACGATCAGCGCCGTCGTGGCCGAGGCCCGCTCCGGCAGCCCGAGGTCGACCAGCAGCGGGGCGAAGTCCGGGGCGATGGTGGAGGCACCGTAGGCTGCGGAGAAGAACCCAGCGACCGTCACGCCGATCTGTACGGCGGACAGGAACCGGTTCGGGTCCCGGGCGACCGACGCTACCCGCCGCCCCCGAGGTCCCCGCTCGTCCAGCCGGCGGATCTGGCTCTCCCGGAGGGAGACCAGCGCGAACTCGGTGCCCGCGAACACACCGCCGAGCAGGATGAACAGCAGGACCAGCCCGATGTTGCCCCAGGTCTCGGCGTCCATCAGGTGTCCGGATGTCGACTCTTCATCCCCTGATCTTACGGTCGCGAACGCCCTGGTTTGCGGCATGAATCGGTTCAGCAGCCGCGAAGGCGAGCGTTCGCGACCGGGGTGGGTGGGGGTAGGTGGTCAGGCGTCCGCGAGGGCCTTGCGGATCCGCTTCTCCGAGACGGTCACCGGGGTGCCCAGCTGCTGGGCGAAGAAGCTTACCCGCAGCTCCTCCAGCTGCCAGCGGACCGGGGCCAGCCGCGCAGCGCGCACCGGCTCGTGCTCCGCGCTGCGCACCGCCGACCACCACGCGTCGGACAGCTCGCCGATCTTCCAGGCCAGGTCCGCGTCCCGGTGCGGGTTCGCCTCCGCCTTCTCCAACCGCAGGACGGCGGCCCTCAGGTACCGAGGCAGGTGCACCAGCTGCTGAGGCGGGGTGTCTCTCAGGTAACCGGCGTGCACCAGGGAGGCATGCTGGTCGCGCACATCGGTGAGCACGTTCAGCAGCGCCATCGACGTGGTCTGCTTGATCGTCTGGTCCAGCTCCCGGGAGCGGGTCTGGATCGTGGTGGCCAGGTCCGCGATGCGCTGCACCTCGTCCTCGAAGGAGTCCCGCAGCGAGGCCACCAGCTCCTCGAACGCCTGCCGGGTGCGCACCTGTGCCAGGTCGTGACCGGTGGTCAGGGCGGCGACCGCTGCCGCCTGCAGGTCCGCCACCAGTGCGTCCGTGTTCCGGTACGGGCTCGCCGCCAGCGTCAGCGACTGCGTGCCACTCCACCGCGAGGTGACCCGGGTCGTGGGTAGTGCCAGGTCCAGCGTCAGCAGCTGCGCCACCCCGCGTCGGTGCTCGATCGCCTGCCGGGCGGCGTCGGTGAGCACCCGCAGCCCGACTGTGGCCCCTTCGGCCACCAGCGCCGGGTAGCCGCGCACCTCCAACCCGCCCGGACCGGTGGAGGTGACCGTCGCCGGGATGCGGCCTGGCTCCGGCCAGCCGGTCAGGCCGCCGACCTCCGTCAGTCCCGGGGAGGTCACCCCCGCACCGGCCGGGCCGGAGCCCACGCCGGCCGCACCAGACCCACCCGGCCCCGCGGCCGGCCCACCTGCTCGACCCCTACCCCGGGTGCGCGGATCGCTCGGCCGGGCTGCGCCGTCGTCGGCTGCGGCGTGCAACGCCCCGCGCACGGCATCCCGCACCGCGGCGGCGGACTGCTGGGCCAGCTGCCGCTGCAGCAGCACCAGCTCCCGGCTGGTGCCGAGCACCTGACCGCGCTCGTCGTGCACCTGGAAGAGCATCCGCAGGTGCGCAGGCAGCCGATCGACGTCCACATCCTCCTCGGTGACCTCCACCTGCCGCAGCTCTCGGGCCGCGGCCGCGAACGCCGCCAGGAACGAGGGCGCCCCCTGAGGTGCGGGCGCCACCTGCGACCACTCCGGCAGCTGCTCGACGATCTGCGCCGCCGTGTCCGGTGCCGGTACCAGGCGGGTCCGCAGCCGCTTCGGCAGCGCCCGGATGGTGGCCACCGCCAGCTCATCCAGCAGACCGGGCACCATCCAGTCGAACCCGTCCGGGCGGACCTGGGCGAGCACCGCGATCGGGATGTGCACGCACACCCCGTCCAGCTCGGTGCCCGGTTCGAACTGGTAGGTCAGCGGCAGGGTGAGGTCGCCCTGGCGCCAGGTGTCCGGGAACGCGCCCGGATCCAGCTCCTCGGCGCGGGGCAGCAGCAGCTCGGTGGTGAAGGACAGCAGGTCCGGCTGCTCGCCGCGGGTGCGCTTCCACCAGGAGTCGAAGTGCCGCGCCGAGGTGACGTGCTCCGGGATGCGCTCGTCGTAGAAGTCGAACAGGCCCTGCTCGTCGATCAGCAGGTCCCGGCGGCGCTCGCGGGCCTGCACCGCTTCCGCCTCGGCGAGCAGAGTTGAGTTCTCGGCGAAGAACGTGTGGTGGGTGCGCCAGTCGCCCTCCACCAACCCCTGCCGGATGAACATCTCCCGGGCCAGCTCCGGGTCCACGCGGCCCAGCGGCACCCGGCGCTCGGCCACGATCGGCAGCCCGTAGAGGAGCACCTTCTCCTTGACCATCGCCGCACCTTGCTTGGACGACCAGTACGGCTCGGAGTAGGCGCGCTTGACCACGTGCTCAGCCAGCGGCTCCGCCCACTCCGGCCGGATCCGGGCCACGGTGCGGGCGAACAGCCGGGAGGTCTCCACCAGCTCGGCGGCCATCACCCAGGCCGGGGTCTTCTTCGCCAGGTGCGAGCCGGGGAAGACCACGAACTTCGCACCACGAGCACCGGTGTACTCCCGGCGCCGCTCGTCCCAGTAGCCCAGCTGGGACAGCAGCCCGGACAACAGCGCCTGGTGCACAGAGTCGGCACGGCCAGGGTCGTCCTTGTGGTCTTCCCGGTGCGACCAAGACAGGCCCAGCTGCTTGGCCATCTGCCGCAGCTGGGTGTGCACGTCCTGCCACTCCCGGATCCGCAGGAAGTGCAGGTACTCCGCCTTGCACAGCCGGCGGAACGCCGAGCCGGACAGCTCCCGCTGCTTCTCGCCCAGGTACTCCCACAGGTTGAGCAGCGCGAGGAAGTCCGAGGTCGGGTCGGCGAACCGGCGGTGCTTCTCGTCCGCGGCCTGCTGGTGATCGGCAGGCCGCTCGCGCACGTCCTGCACGCTCAGCCCGGCCACGATGATCATCACCTCACGCAGGCAGCCCAGTCGGGAGGCCTCCACGATCATCCGACCCATCCGCGGGTCGATCGGCAGCTGGGCCAGCGCGCGGCCGGTCTTGGTCAGCCGGTTCTGCTCGTCCACGGCACCGAGCTCGGCGAGCAGCTGGGTACCGTCCTTGATGGCCCGGGAGTCGGGGGAGTCGAGGAAGTCGAACTTCGCCACGTCGCCCAGGCCGATCGCGGCCATCTGCAGGATCACCGACGCCAGCGAGGTGCGCAGGATCTCCGGTTCGGTGAACTCCGGGCGGGACTCGTAGTCGGACTTCGAGTACAGCCGGATGCAGATGCCGTCGGCCACCCGCCCGCACCGGCCGGCCCGCTGGTTGGCGCTGGCCTGGCTGATCGGCTCGATCGGCAGCCGCTGCACCTTGGTGCGCGTGGAGTAGCGAGAGATGCGGGCGGTGCCGGTGTCGATCACGTACCGGATGCCCGGCACGGTCAGGGACGTCTCGGCCACGTTCGTGGCGATCACGATCCGTCGGGTGGTGTGCGGTTGGAACACCCGGTGCTGCTCGGCCGCGGAGAGCCGCGCGTACAGCGGGATCACCTCGACGGCGTCCGCGGCGTGCGCAGAGGCTCTCGCCGCTCCAGGGCTCACGTACCGCTCGCGCAGGTGACGGGCCAGGGCCTCGGTGGCGTCCCGGATCTCCCGTTCCCCGGAGCAGAACACCAGGATGTCCCCGGGGCCGGCGGCCATCAGCTCATCAGCAGCCAGGCAGATCCCGGTCGGCTGGTCCAGCTCGTCCTCTTCGCCACCCGGGCCGCCCCGCCCGCGTGCGCCCGTCTCGTCTAGGAGAGCGCTACGGGAGGCGCCCGGTCCGCTCGAGGAGGCTGCGCCGTCGTCCTCCTCGGCATCCGGGACCAGCGGGCGGTACCGCACCTCGACCGGGTAGGTGCGCCCGGACACCTCGATCACCGGCGCCGGCCGGCCCGGCTGGCCGAAATACTTGGCGAACCGTTCGGAGTCGATGGTCGCGGAGGTGACGATAACCTTCAGGTCCGGCCGCTGGGGCAGCAGCTGGTGCAGGTAACCCATGAGGAAGTCGATGTTCAGCGACCGCTCGTGCGCCTCGTCCACGATGATCGTGTCGTAGCGGCGCAGCATCGGATCACGCTGGATCTCCGCGAGCAGGATGCCGTCGGTCATCACCTTCACCAGCGTGGTGGGCGAGACCTGGTCGGTGAACCGCACCTGGTAGCCCACCACGTCGCCGAGCTCGACCGCCAGCTCCTCGCTGAGCCGTTCAGCCACGGTGCGGGCAGCGATCCGCCGCGGCTGGGTGTGCCCGATGGTGCCGGTGATCCCGCGGCCGAGCTCCAGGCAGATCTTCGGGATCTGGGTGGTCTTCCCGGACCCGGTGGCACCGGCCACGATCACCACCTGGTGGTCGCGGATCGCGGCGGCGATGTCCTCGGAGCGTGCGGAGACCGGCAGCTGCGGCGGGTAGGTGATCCGTGGGACGGCGGCTCTGCGGGCCTCGATCTGTTCGGGGGACAGCGGCCGGAACGCGGGCTTGGGGTGCCGGCGTGCATGCCGACGGCGGGAGGAGCCCCGGGAGCGGCCCTTGCCTTGGTCGCGGCGTGGTGGGCGCGCCGGGCCGGTGGCGTCCGCGGGCGGTTGCTGCCCGGACCGGCGGGAGCGGTCGCCGGGGCGCCCGGCGGACCGGGTTCTGCTGCGCGGGTTCTGCTCACTCACCGTGTCCCATTGTCACCGATGCGGCCGGCGGGCTGGCCAGCCGATTTCCGGCGGGTGCGCGGTCCGCGGGTGGTGACCCCCGCTCCCGGCTATGGAGGCACTCCTGAGACACCGAGGCGTTCTTCTCCTGCCTCCATGTCACAGGAGTACCTCCGCATCGGTGCGTCTCGCGGCGCGGGTTCAGCGGCGCGGCAGCAGGGCGTGGCTCCAGGCGATCACCACAGCGTTGGTGCGGTCCCGTGCCCCGAGCTTGGCGATCAGGTTGGCCACGTGGCTGCGGACTGTCTCCACTCCGATCACCAGCTCGGCAGCGATCTCAGCGTTGGTGTATCCCTCGGCGACGAGCGAGAGCACCTCCAGCTCCCGGTCGCTGGGCCGCGGACCGGACCAGGTGGCCGCCGGGGTGGCGGTGAGCAGCTCGCGCACCTGCTGCGGGAAGACCAGGCTGTCCCCAGAGGCGACGGTGCGCACCGCGCCGACGACCTGCTCCGCAGTGCTGCGCTTGAGCAGGAACCCGGCGGCTCCGACGCGCAGCGCGGCCTGCACGTAGTCGTCGTTGCCGAACGTGGTCAGCACCAACACCGCTGGTGGGTCATCGGCGCGCAGCAGCAGCTCGGTGGCCCGGATACCGTCCAGGTGGGGCATGCGCACGTCCATCACCACCACGTCCGGGCGGCTGCGCCGGGCGGCCTCGATCCCCGCGGCACCGTCCCCGGCCTCGGCCACCACCTCGATGTCCGGTTCGGCCTGCAGGATCATCGCGATGCCCTGCCGGATCAGCGGTTCGTCGTCGACCAGCAGCACGGTGATCATCGCGTCGTCTCCTCAGTTGCCGGTGCCGGAAGCAGCGCCTCGACCCGCCAGCTGTGTGCACTCGCCCCGGCCCGCACCGTGCCATCGAGCAGCGCGGCCCGCTCCTGCATGCCGAGGATGCCGCGGCCGCCGCTGGGCTGAGCGTCGTGGCCTGCAGCAGCGGCGGGGTTGTCCACCTGGAGCCGCAGCGATCTGTCGTCCTGCGTGATCGCGACGCTGACGGCACCGGGCTCGCCGTGCCGGTGGGCGTTGGTCAGCGCCTCGGCCAGGATGTCCAGCATCGCGTCCCAGACCAGCCGAGGAACACGCCCGTGGTCCTGGTGCACCTCGATCGTCAGGCCGGCGGTCCGGTGCTTGGCCAGCAGCGTCGGCAGATCCTCCCGCACGGACCGGGCTGGTGGGGTCTGTGGGTCGCGGAGCAGGCCGAGCAGGTGGTCGAGCTCGGCCTGGGCGTCACGTGCGGTGCTTTCGATCGCTTGCAGAGCGCCGGCAGCGCGGTCCGGGTGGGCACTGACCACCCGGCTGGCGGCTGCCGCTTGGATGCCGATGATGGACAGTGCGTGCCCGATCCCGTCGTGCAGCTCGCGGGCCAGCACAGTGTGCCGACGTTCTGCGGCGAGCCGGTGCTCCGCCAGGGCCAGCCGGTCCGCCGCCGTCGGGCCGAGCAGCACCGGTGCCAGCCGCACTGCGATGCCGCCGGCGAGCGCCGGCCCAGCCACGGTCGCAACGAGCATGGCCAGGCCGCCGAGGAGAGCCGACCACCAGGTGGCGCCCAGTCCGACAGGTTCGAGGAGGTCGAGACGGTCTTGCCCCAGCGCCCAGAACGTCACCGCCGCACCGGGCAGCAGGCCGAGGACGCAGAATCCGGTGCTCAACCCGGCAAGTGCGTGCAGCACGGTCCACGCCGCGCTGCGTGAGCGGTGTGCCCAGCTCCGCGACTCGGCGAGCAGCGGCGAGCCTACGCTGAGGAGCGTGCGGGCCGCGGTGACCTGGATCTCCCGCACCCCGGGCAGCAGCCCGACGCCTGCCCCGACCAGCAGGACGGCGAGCAGCCCCCACGCCAGCCCGTCGCGCAGGTCGGTGCCGCCAGAGGCGGAGACGGCCAGGACCGCACCGAGCACTCCGGCCGCCAGGCCGATAGCAGCGCCGAGCATCAGCCAGGCGCCGCGCATCAGTGTGGTGCGGATCATCCGACCATTGTGTCCGCTGGGTCGCTCGGCGCTACCCCGTGCCCGGTCGGGTCCGGGCCAGTCGTGGCCTGCCCGCCCGTGCTGCGGTAGCTGCCATAGGCCCAGATCGCCAGCGCCAGCATCGGCCCCCAGTACCCCAGCGGCAGCAGGAAGAAGTACGGAGCGAACGGACCGGTGGGGTCCTGGACGAAGCTGATCGTCCACGGCACGGCCGCCAGGCAGACCAGACCAGCAACGATCGAGCCCGGCACGATCGCCGCTGCCGGCGGCACGGGTCGACCGCCGACCCGGGGCACCCAGCGGGGGAGACGCTCCCCCCACGGCAGGATCAGGCCGAGGGTGAGGATGGCCCCCATCCAGGCGCCCAGCGAGAGCATCAGGCCCCAGGCGGTGATCGCGTCGGTCGCCCCCTCCGGCAGGCCGATCGGCCACGGGGTCAGCCAGGTGAGCCGGGCGAGCGGGTAGGGCAGCGGCCCGAGAGCGGCCAGCACGGTGACCGGGCGGCGGTGGCGGACCAACCATGTGGTGGGGCGTTCCAGCCAGCTGGACCTGCGGGCTGCCCGCACGGTGAGCGTCATCCAGAGTGCGAGCGTGGTGTAGGTGAGCAGCATCGCCCAGATCGGGGCGCCCTTCTCGGCGAAGACCGCCAGGTTGGCGGCAAATGCGGTGCGGATCAGGTCCCGGAAGACGAGGACGGCAGCCACGCCGGCCGCCAGCGCGATGCCCAGTGGCCACCTGCTGCGTGGAGCGCGTACGGCAGCGACGACTCCCACGACCATCGCAGCCAGCGGCAGCACCATGGCCACCACGTACCCGGCGAGGGACAGGCCCTGCATGCTCGCCGTGGCACCGAACAGCCCGAGCACCAGGACCGGGGCGACCCCGCCGGCGACCCGGTTCGCGCCGGCGTCGGCTGGCCGGAGTGCGGCCAGGACGGCGCAGACCGTGCCGACCAGGGCGAGCACGGCGAGCAGACCAGCGTGGACGGACAGTGGCAGGACGGCACGCAGCTGGGCCAGATGCGCATCGACGTACGGATTCAGCCCGGGCAGCACCAGCCAGACCACGCACTGGAGCAGCAGGGCTGCAGAGCACAGGGTAGCGGCGCGGGTGACTGCGCGAGGCAGTGGAGTGGTGTTCATGCGCCCAGCCTCGGCCCGGCAGGTGCAGCCACGACTCCCCCGATCGGGGGATCCTCACCTGCGGCGCTCCCCCAGTCCCGGACCGGCCGTCGTGGCGGTCGGGCCGGCCCGCCATGGCGAAGGTCGGACCTGGGCCGCGCGCTGGACCTGCCGGTAGGACGATACCGGCGTCTCAACGACCCTCGACGTCGAAGTCCACGATGAACAGCGACGAGCGTGGCCAGCGCACGTTCCGCACCCGCACCGACCCGAGCGCACTGATGCTGCCGGCCCACGCGGTGAGCTCGCCGGCGACCCGCTCGGCGAGGCCTGCCAGCTCCTCCATGGGCGGATCGGTCAGGCCGCGCGCAGCGTACTCCTCCTGCAGGCGCCTGCGCACGACTGGCAGGTAGTGACCGTCCTCGATGATCTTGTGGTCCCGGAACTCCCGGCGCGCCACCGCCGCCTCAGCGGAGTGCTCGTGCAGTGCGCTCACCCCCGCGGCCAGCGTCGTGCCGATCGTGTTGCCGGCCGTGTTCCACCCGCCGTAGGCGACCAGCTCGCCGAGCACACCGGCGTCATCCAGCGCTCGTACCAGCTGGGGGTCGGAGCCGTTCGCGTAGCGCAGGTCGGCCAGGGCCGTGCGCCGGCCCGCCTCCAGGTGCATGCGGCCCGCGGCCGCCACCCTCGAGCTCTCCTGGCTGGTGTCCTCGGTGATCGGCAGACCCGTCCAGTCGCCAGGTTCGGGGGCGGGGCCGTGCACGAGCAGGACCAGGTCGGCGGCCTCGGCGCGATCGACGCTCACCCCGCCGACGGCCTCGACCTGGGCGGCGATACCCTCCCCGACCGGGCGGTCCTCGTACGGGGCGGTGCGCGCCAGCGACTCGGACTCTGGACAGTCGACGTACACCCGTGGCGCCAGCCCGCGCGCTCGGGCGGCCACGCGTGCCACGAGGGTGCTGGGCACCTCGTCCGCCCCCGGGTAGAGCAGGGCGCCGGAGTGCAGCCGCCTCGCCCAGCGGCCCACGGCGAGCCGGTCCGCAGCAGGCAGCCCGCGCTCGGCGGTGTCGTCAGATGTGATCACCAGATCGGTCAGCACGCCGTCGGCGGCCAGGTCGAGAGCGGCGAGGGTGACCACGTGGTTGCGCAGCCGCCGACGCAGCAGGTCCTCGCGGTAGGTGCCGGGGACGGCACGTTCGGCTGCGGCGACCTCCTCCGCCGACGCCTCGCCCCGCTCGTAGCGGTCCCAGGACTGGGAGAGCTCGAACAGGAGCCGCCCGTGCGTGGCCCAGTACTCCGGCTCCTCCAGGCCCCGACCACTGCTGTCGTAGTGCGGGAGCCGGGTGATGACCTGGCAGGCGTGCACCGGGGCGGTGAGCTCGCGCAGGACCTCGAGGCGGCCGATGACCTCCGCGATGCTGTCACTGGTGAGCCGCGAAGGGACCAGTCCGCCGTGCACCAACAGGTCCAGCGAGATGATGTGGGCGTCGACCGAGGTATCGACGGACCGGAGCCAGTCGGCCAGCCCGGCCGGGTCGCCCGGCTGGCGGAACCGGGGCATCAGGTGTTCCGGTGGCCGCAGCACCTCCACCCCGCTGAATCCCGCGATCCGATAGGCGTACCCCGCGGTGTTGGGGCGCTCGTCCGGTGGGAGGATGGTCATCCGCAGCCGACGCGCAGGTGCTGTGCTCATCGACCCCACGCTAGAGCGCGCCGCCCCCCGGCCGGAACAGGGCGGTGCACGGGTCAGACGAACTGCACAGTGCGCTGCAGCGCGGTCCGGGCAGCGAACAGGTCCTCAGCGGACAGGGGTGCCACCCCCGGCAGGCCGGTGGCGAGCCGCGTGGCCAGCACGCGCCGGCGCACGACGAACCGCGCCGTCGACCCCTTGCTGCCCAGCGACGCCAGGTCGGTGGTCAGGGCGTCATCGTCCAGCACGATCACCAGTGCGGACAGCCGCACTCCCCAGTGCCGGGCGATGCGCGCGCGGTGCGCGAGCTCCTTCATCGGCCGGGTGCCCTTCGCCAGCCCGGTGCAGTGCAGCTTCTTGCCCTTCACCGTCACCGGGGCACCCCAGTCCTCGGACTGCAGCACGAACAGACCTGTGGGTCCGAGCACTACATGGTCGATCTTCGCCGGGTTGGTGACACCGGCCGAGGCGTCCCGGGCCCAACGCTCGTTCCCGCGACCGGTGGCCACGTCGTGCCAGACGGTGAATGCCGAGCCCAGGTCGGCCAGCAGCCGGGCGGTCGCCTCCTCCGCCTGCGCGTCGGCCAGCGCGTGCCGGATCTCCCGCGGAGCGCTCGCAACCAGGCGGGCCTCGTAGGGGTCGTCGATGCTGACACCACGACCGACCCACTCCCGCAGCAGCGTCAGGTACCGCTCCCGGGACCAGCCACCCGGGTGACCATAGGACCGTGCTCGGGACGGCGCCCGGGTACCCCCCGCCGTCGACCCGGCGGTCCACACCCGGCCGGGAGCCGATCCGCCCGCGTGCCCGTTGCCCGCCGCCCGGGAAGCAGCCCTCGCGGACCCGGACGTTGCGCCGCCCGGGTGCGCGCCGCCGTCATAGGCAGCACGTTCCCCCGCGTGCGCGGCATCGTAGGCATGCCGTGCCTCCTGGGTGCCGACCAGCTGCCACGCCTGCTGCACCGCCAGGAACGAGTCCGCATCACCGCCGGTGTCCGGGTGCGTGCGCCGCAGCGCCCGCCGGTAGGCACGGCGCAGCGCCTCAGGGCTCGCCTCAGGCGACACCCCGAGCACCTGGTAGGGCGTAGTGTCCCGGATCTGGTCGGTCACGGATCGGCTTTCGAGCTGGTGTGCGGCTGGCCTCACGGTACCCCGACAGCCTGGCTCGCCGGGCAGACCACCTGGTGCATCAGCGCCGTACCGGGTCGACCAGCGTGCCCGCGGGCGTGCGCACCCACCACACCTTCTGGCTGCGGCGCTCGCGGGGGCTGCTGTACCGGTAGTCGAAGATGCGGGCTCGCACCCAGGCCGGCGGCACGCCGTCGAACGGATCGTGGGCGAGCAGCCGCAACGTGGCCGGATCCGCGGCCAGCAGCCGGCGCAGGAACGGTTCGAACCAGGCCAGCTGCGCCCGGGAACCCAGCGCCAGGAACCACATCCCCCAGTCCAGGCGCAGGTGGTAGGGGGCCCACTGCCGGGGCAGGAGCCGCGGGTCGCCCGGCTTGCCGGCGAAGCCGTACTCGCGCCACTCGGCGTGCTCCGGGTCGGCGTCCAGCGTGCCCTCCACCACGATCTCCTGGCGGCGGCGGGTGATGGAGCCGAACGCCCCGTAGGCGCCCACCAGGTGCCAACCGTTGTAGGAGGCGTTCATCAGCTGGCGCCGGCTGACCAGGTTCATCAGCGGCTTGCGGCTCAGCCACAGCACACCCGCACCCATCACGCAGACCACGACCACGAACGCCACCGGTGCCCCGACATAGCTCACCGGGTCGCCGACCAGGACCGCGTCACTCACCGCTGCGAACGCCAGCAGCATGGTGAGCCAGTTCAACCAGGCGAAGTTCCCCGAGGCGACCAGCCACAGCTGGGTGAGGACCACCGCAGCAGCCGCCCAGGTGGCCACCGGCTGCGGGGCGAACAGCAGGAACGGCACCCCGAGCTGGACCACGTGGTTGGCGGCCACCTCCACCTTGTGCAACGGGCGGGGCAGATGGTGGAAGAACCAGCTCAGCGGGCCGGGCATCGGCTGGGTCTCGTGGTGGTAGTACAGCGCGGTCAGGTCCCGCCACACCGCATCGCCACGGATCTTGATCAGCCCGGCGCCGAACTCCACCCGCAGCAGCAGCCACTTGAACGCGAGCAGCGTGAGGACCGGGGTGCCGGTCTGCTCCGAGCCCAGGAACGCGGCCAGGAACCCGGCCTCGAGCAGCAGCGACTCCCAGCCGAAGCCGTAGAACACCTGCCCGATGTTCACCACCGACAGGTACAGCAGGTACAGCACGCCGAACACCGCCA
Organism: Ruania albidiflava DSM 18029; assembly: GCF_000421225.1. Lineage (GTDB taxonomy): Bacteria > Actinomycetota > Actinomycetes > Actinomycetales > Beutenbergiaceae > Ruania > Ruania albidiflava. Next base: position 218,422 of record NZ_ATWL01000004.1, read on the forward strand.
ACGGCACCCACCAGGGGCCACGCTGCGGCAGCCCGGCCACCACTGCGGCAGCGAGCAGCACACCGACCCAGCCGACCACGCGCACCGCCCGGTCGCTGTACCGGGCGTGGAAAAGCGTGGGCAGGGCCCAGAAGCTCACCCGGCCGGCGTGCGGACGCACCGGCAGCAGACCATGCTCCCCGAGCAGGGCGGGAAACTGCCGCAGCACGGCGAGGAAGGCCACCAGGTAGATCGCCGCGATGCCGCGCTGCAGCACCACCCGGGCGATGTCGTAGTGCTCCGCTGCGAACCAGCCGAACCAGTCCACTGTCTCGACCTCCACCGGCACGCTATCGCGACCGCACAGGGGGAGCAGCGTGAGCGTGCGGTGTGCTCGCTACTGCCAGGCGTCCAGGTGGCGGTGGTGGGAGCCCTCGGGCGGCACGTACTCCACGTGGTGCTCGGGGTCCAGGTAGGTGCGGGCGAAGGTGAGCGAGGCGGCCAGGTCGGCGACCCGCTCCGCAGCAGACCGGGCCCTTCGGGTGCTGATCTCCACCACCACGTCCCCGAGGAACTGGCGCCGGCTGAGCTCGGTGAGCACCTCCGCGCACGGCTGGTCGCCCCGCCCGGGCACCAGGTGCTCGTCCATCATCGACGGCGACCCGTCCGCCAGGTGCAGATGAGCCAGCCGCCCGCCGAACACGTCCAGCAGGTCCAGGCTGTTCTGCCGCGCCACAGCGGCGTGGGAGAGGTCCAGCGTCACGTTCTCGTAGTCGTGCTCCGTGGGGTCCCATCCGGGCAGGTAGGCCTTCATCTCCCGTTTCCGGCCCCGCCAGGGGTACATGTTCTCGACGGCGATCGTCACGTCCCGGGTCGCGTTCAGCGCCCGTACGTGCTCGGCGAAGCCGCGCGCATACCGGTACTGCCAGCGGAACGGCGGGTGCACCACCACAGTGGGGGCACCGAGGTCCTCGGCGAGGGTGACCGTCTGGTCCAGCTTGCCACCGGGGGAGGAGCCCATCACCCGCCGGGAGAGCAGCAGCGTGGGCGCGTGGATGCTGCGGATCGGCATCCCGTACCGGGCGCTGAGCTTGCTGAGCGTCTTGCGGTCCTGGCTGGTGGGGTCGGACAGCACCATCACCTCGATGCCGTCGTAGCCCAGCTCGGCCGCGATCTCGAATGCGAACGGCACCTTGCGCGGATACACGCTGACCGTGGAGAGGGTGACCGCGATCGACGCGCCGGGGATCCCCGGCGCTTCCGGTTGGTTCAGCGCCTCGACCATGTCGCCAGGGTAGCCCGGGGACCCGAGGTGCTGCGTTCCGAGGAGCGCAGCAGTGCTGGCGGGCGAGGTTGCACGTCGACCATCGCGATGGCTAAGTTAAGGCTTGCCTTAATTAGGGCAGCCTTAACTTAGTTCTGACTCGACGGAGATTTCCATGCAACGATCTGTCGTCGCGCGCGCCAAGAGAGCTCTTGCGGCCAGTGCGACTGTGTTCCTCGCAGCCACCGGAGCGGTCACGCTCGCGGCCGCGCCCGCGTCCGCAGCCGAAGGAACGGTGAGCGACGCCACGTTGAGCTGGGGAGTGCGGGAGTCCTTCCGCAACTACGTCGAGGGCCCGATCGCGCACGGACAGATCACCACCTCCGAGGTGAGCGAGTCCGCCGCCGGGTACGACTTCACCGGCGGCGCCGGCGTCGCCGACCCCGAGGCAGGGGACCGCAGCCGTCTCCTTCCCCGGGTCGGTGCACTTCCAAGGGCACGAGAGCAGCGAGCCAGGGGTCTACATCCTGGACATGCTCATCGAGAACGTCCAGGTGGAGGTGGCCGGACCGGACGAGGTGTACCTGGTGGCCGATCTCACCTCTCGCCCGTTCGAGTCGATGACCGAGCCGAGCGACCTGGAGACCCATGAGGGCGTCCGGCTGGTCAGCGTGGACGCCGATGCGGTGACGGTCGATGACGAGCTGGTCTCCGCAGACGGCGCCGCGACCGCCATCACCGCGGACGGTTCAGTGGCCTTCGGTGAGTTCTACGACGCTGGTGAGGCGATGGATCCGGTCACCTTCGCGCTGCCGGTGACCGTGCCGGAGGACAACGAGCCGCCTGCGGAGGAGGACCCGGGTGAGGAGGACCCCGGTGAGGATCCGCCGGGTGAGGAGGACGAGCAGCCGGGCGAGGACGACCCAGCGGAGGACGAGCAGCCGGGTGAGGAGGACCAGCCCGGGGACGAGCAGCCGGACGAGGACGCCGGTGAGCCCTCCGACGAGGAGAGCCCGGACCGCCCAGAGAACCCGGAGAGCCCCGGGACCGACCAGGACGACCCAGGCCCCGCCGTCGAGCAGGACGAGACCGCTACCACCAGCCTGGCTGCCGAGAGCACCGCGCTGACCTGGGGGCTGAAGCAGTCCTTCCTCAGCTACATCCAGGGCCCGATCGCCCACGGGGAGGTCAGCACGGACGGCGGCATCACTTTCGACGGTGACGCGTTCACCTTCTCCGACGGCAGCGGCGCAGGCGACTCCGCCGACGGCACCGCGCTGGTCGCCTACCCCGGCACCATCTCCTTCACCGGGCACGACGGTCTGCTCGACCTGACGGTCTCGGACCTACGCCTGCGCATCGACACCCCAACCACGGGTGCGATCGTCGCCACGATGGTCTCCAGGTCGTTGGAGACCGGCGAGTACGAGACGTTCACCGGTATCGACCTGGCCGAAGTGACCCTGTCCGGGGCGGAGGTGGCCGAGGGCGACCTGCAGCTCCGTGACGCACCCGCGACGCTCACCGAGGAGGGCGCCGGTGGGTTTGCCGGGTTCTACGAGGCCGGGGCTGAGCTGGACCCAGTCTCTGCTCAGATCACCTTCGTCGCCACAGAGGATGACACCACCCCGCCGCCGCCGGGCGACCCGCAGGTGCCGACCACCCCGGGTACCGGGAACAATGCCGGAGGTTCTGCGGGGGGCCAGGGGACCGGTGGCGACCCTGCCGGTGAGGACCCCGCGGGTACCGACCCGGCGGCGGAGACCGAGGACCCTGCGGCCGTGTGCACCGCGAACGCGGTCAGCGGCGCCACCCTCAGCTGGGGCCTGAAGTCCAGCTTCCGCAGCTACATCTCCGGCGGCATCGCCAACGGCGGCTGGACCACCAGCGGTGGTATCAGCGACAGCGACGGCGGCTGGACGTTCGCCGACGGCAGCGGCTCGATCAACACCGAGACCCTGGGCGGGTCGGTGACCTTCCCGGGCACGCTGCACTTCACCGGGCACGACGGCATCCTCGACCTGCAGATCAGCGACCTGACCCTGCGGCTGACCGGCCCGACCTCCGGGAGCCTGTACGCGGACATGGTCTCCAACGACATGGAGGGCAACACCAGCACCTACTCGGGCATCCAGCTCGCCACGGTGTCCTTCCCGGCGGTGAGCGCAGGGTCGAGCATCACCCTGTCTGGGGCCTCGGTCACCCTGACCTCCGCCGGCGCCGAAGGGTTCGCCGGGTTCTACGAGGCCGGGACCACGCTGGACACCCTGGACGCAGAGCTCCCGCTCGGCGGGCCCGTGGACTGCTCGGCAGCTGCCGGCACCACGCTCGCAGCCACCGGCGCAGACCCGGTCGCGCCGCTGCTGGCAGTGGCCGGGGTGCTGATGCTGCTCGGCATCGCCCTCGTTCTCCGGCGGTCCGTGCTGCGATGATCCGGCGCAGGCTGCTCGCGATCGTCCTGCTCCTGGCCGCCCTCACCGGGTGCGCCGGGAGCGGGACGGCCGCGACCGATCCCAGCGGGGCAACGTCCGAAGCCGGGACCGACCCGGACTCCACAGGGCAGCCGGACGCGGATGCGACCGGGCCTGCTGAGGAGAGCGGTTCTGGGGACGCGTCCGGGGAGCAACCCGCTGCCTCGACCGAGGACCCGCACAGCCTCACCGGCCCGTCCACTGCCGCGCAGGTGCCCGCCACCGAACCGGTCACCGCCGATCCCGACCAGCAGCTGCCGGTCACCGTGACCGGCGAGGACGGGCAGGAGGTCACCATCGAGGACACCTCCCGCATGCTGGCGCTCGACCTGTACGGCACCCTCGCAGAGATCACCGTGGGACTCGGCCTGGGTGAGGACCTGGTCGGCCGCACCGTGTCGAACACCCAGGACGTGCTCGCCGACCTGCCGGTGGTCACCGAGAACGGGCACGAGCTGAACGTGGAGGCCATCCTCGCGCTGGAGCCCACCTTCGTGCTGATGGACACCACGATGGGTCCGCCGGAGGTGCCCGACCAGCTGCGTGCCTCCGGGGTACCGGTGCTGGTGGTCTCCTCCGACCGCGGGGTGGACCTGATCACCGAACAGATCCAGCTCGTGGCCGAGGCGCTCGGCGTGCCCGCCGCCGGCGACCTGCTCACCGACCGGTTCGAGGGCGACCTGGAGGCCGCGCACACCTACGTCGACGCGCTGACCGAGGGCTGGGACCCGCTGCGGATGGCGTTCCTGTACGTGCGCAGCACCGGCAGCGTGTTCTTCGTCATGGGTGAGGGGTCCGGCGCCGACGACCTCATCGAGCACGTCGGCGGCCTCGACACCGCCAGCGACGCCGGGCTGGCCGATGTCACCCCCGCGACCGCCGAAGCGGTGATCGCCCTCGACCCCGAGCTGATCATCACCATGACCGGCGGGCTGGACTCGACCGGCGGAGTGCAGGGGCTGCTGGACCGGCCCGGGATCGCCCAGACCACTGTGGGGGAGACCGAGCGGATCGTGGACATGGCCGACGGTGCAGTGCTCTCCTTCGGACCGAGCTACCCGGCTGTGCTCACTGCTCTCGCGGACGCCATCTACCAGCCGTGAGGAGCAGCCGATGAGCACGCTGGCCCGCCCGTTGGGCCTGTTCGACGGCGCCCGGTCGCCCGGGCAGGTGGCCGCACCGGCCCACCCGCTCGCCCCGGGACGGGCGGGACGGTTGACGGCCTCGGCCGGGCGGCGGCGCGCCTGGTGGAGCGCCGCGGTGCTGCTGGTCGGTCTGCTGGGAGTGTGCCTGGCGTCGATGCACCTGGGCCAGTACCCGATCCCGGTGGCCGACGTGGTCACCGGGCTGGCCCGCAGCCTGGGTCTGTCCGATGCACCGGCTCTCGCCTCCGACGGGGTGCTGTGGAACGTGCGCGTGCCGCGGATCGGTGCCGGTGTGCTGGTGGGAGCCGCGCTCGGTACCGCCGGTGCGGTGACCCAGAGCCTGTTCGGCAACCCGCTCGCCGAGCCGAGCGTCATCGGCATCACCTCTGGGGCCGGGGTGGGGGCGGCCGCGGCGACAGTCCTGGCCACGGCGGGCTCCGCCGTCCTGCTCGTGCCTTTGGGTGCCTTCGCGGCAGGTGTGGTCACCACTCTGCTGGTGTGGGGGCTGGCCGCGCTCGTGCGCGGCGGCGGCACTCTCACCCTGGTGCTCGTTGGCATCGCGGTGAACGCTGTGGCCGGGGCTGCCTCGTCGCTGATGATCTTCCTCACCGACACCGCCAGCCGGGAGGCGGTGGTGTTCTGGCAGCTGGGCAGCCTGAACGGTGCCACCTGGCCCGCGGTGGGCTACACCGCCCCGCTGGTGCTCGCCGGTCTGATCTGGTCGTTGACGATGAGCGGCCGGCTGGACGTGCTGGTGCTCGGCGAACGGGCCGCCGCACACACCGGGGTGAACCTGCGCTCGCTGCGTGCCCAGGCGGTGCTGTGCGCGGCGCTGCTGACCGCAGCGGCGGTGTCGGTCGCCGGGATCATCGGGTTCATCGGTCTGATCGTGCCGCACCTGCTGCGCCTGGTGGTCGGTCCACGCCAGCAGTACATCCTGCCGCTGTCGGCACTCGGCGGAGCGCTGCTGATCACCGGCAGCGATCTGGTCGCCCGGACCGCGATCGAGTTCGTGGACCTGCCGATCGGTGCGCTGACCGCGGTGATCGGCGGGCCGGTGTTCTTCCTGCTGCTGCGCCGCCGCGGGAGCGTGACGTGACCGCGGTGCGCGAGCAGACCCGAGCTGGTGGTGAGCGTGGGACGAGCCGGGCACCCGCTGGCGGTGTGCAGGTCGAGGGGCTGCGGGTGCTGCGACAGGGCACACCGGTGCTGCAGGACGTCACGTTCACCGCCCCACCGGGTGCGGTCACTGCGCTGGTCGGACCGAACGGGTCCGGTAAGTCCACTGCGGTGGCGGTGATCGCCGGCGATCTGGCGCCGGCCGCCGGGCGGGTGACGGTCTCCGGTCAGCCGGTCTCCCGCCTCGGCGCGGCGCGGGCCGCACAGCTGCGCTCGGTGCTGCCGCAGGAGGTCACCGTGGCCTTCGACTACCTGGGTGCGGAGATCGTTGCGCTCGGGCGTCGGCCCTGGCGCGGGCAGGAGAGGGCCACGGAGCGAGCCCAGGTGGTGGCTAGCGCGTTGGCGGCCACCGACTCCTCGGCCGCGGCGGACCGGCGCGTGCTCACCCTCTCCGGCGGCGAGCGGGCCCGGGTGCAGCTGGCCCGGGTGCTCGCCCAGGACGCGGCCGTGGTGCTGCTGGACGAACCGACCGCCGCCCTGGACCTGCGGCACCAGGCGCGCACGCTCACCCTGTGCCGACAGATCGCCGCTGCCGGTGGCACCGTGGTGGTGGTGCTGCACGACCTGGACGCCGCACTGTCCACCGCCGACCACGCGGTGCTGCTCGACCGGGGCCGGGTGGTCGTGGCGGGGCCGGTGGAGCAGGTGACAGCCAAGGACCTGGAGCGGGTCTACCGGCACCCGATCTCGATCGTGAGCCACCCGGTGGACGGGCGGCCGATGGTGCTGCCCGCGCGGGTGCACGCTGCGTCTCAGCCTTCGAGCACGTGCACCGGCAGGTGGGCGTCGAATCCGTCGATCGACTGAGCGTTCTTCTCCCGCTGGTACCGCGCCAGGCCCTCGGCGCCGCGACGATCCGCCCAGGAGTGCATCAGGTCCCGCTGGCCGGCTGCACGACGCGCGCTTGTCCGTACAGCCGAAGGATCCACGGCCGCCCCTCGAACACGCAGAACATCAGCGTGATCCGCGGGTCCAGTGCCGTGTGTGCCGCGGTCTCGTTGCCCGAGCCGGTGCCGTTCAGCCACGCCACCCGGTTCGCGTCGAGCACGCAGAAGGTGTCCAGTCCCTTCGGGGAGACGTTCACCCGTCCATGCGCTGCTGCCATGGCGACGAAGAACATCTGCTGCCGCTGGATGAAGTCGACGAGCTGCGGCTCGATGGTGTCGTAGAGCTTGGCCATCGCCCTGTTGCCCACGGTCTGGTCGACGACCAGCGTGCACGGTCACCCGAACAGCGCCTGCACCTGCTCCTGGTCCACCTCGGCCAGCGAGCCGTGCTGCCACTGCGGGGCGTTGTCCTTGTCCACCAGCACGGCCCGCACCCCTTCGACGAAGTCCGAACCGGCCATGAACGCGGTCCCCAGACGCAGATCCTGGTCCAGCACCTGCGCCACTGAGGTCATCTCTGCCGCCCGGCGCAGCGCGGCCAGCGCCACCGCCACCGACAGCGGTGAGCGAGAGGTGAGCGTGCCGGCCGCTGCGCGGGCGTCCGGGTCGGTGTGCATGCTCAGCGCCGCCTCGATCGCCGCCGGATCCGAACCGGCGTAGCAGGCGTCGATCCAGTCCCGCTGCGCGAGCAGACCACTGGCCGGCGCCACCTCGCCCACCGAGGTGTCCAGCGGCTCGCCGGCAGACAGCCGGGCGCACAGCTCAGGCCAGTCGGCCGGGTCGATCAGGGCATCTGCCAGGCCGACGGCGATCGCATCCGCTCCGGTGACGCTCACCCCGGTCAGCGCCAGGTGCGTGCCTGTCTCACCGGGGCTGCGGGACAGGTAGTACAGCGCCCCCACGTCCGGGAAGAAGCCGATCCCCGTCTCCGGCATCGCCACCTGCGTGCGGTCGGTGACCAGCCGCAGCGACCCATGGGCGGACACCCCGATCCCGCCGCCCATCACGATCCCGTCCATGAACGCCACATACGGCTTCGGGTACTCGGCGATGAGCGCGTTCAGCGCATACTCTGCCTGCCAGAACCCGGCCGGATCCCCCTCGCCGGAGACCAGCCAGTCCCGGATCGTGCGCACGTCGGCCCCGGAGCACAGGCCGCGCTCACCGGCGCCGTCCAGCGCCACCGCGGTGATCCCCGTGTCCGCTGCGAATGCCCGTAGCTGGGAGTCGATCGCCGCGATCATCCCCGGCGTGAGCGCATTGATCGGCCGCGGCCGGTTCAGGCGGATCCGACCCAGCGAACCCTGCCGGGCCACCAGCAGCTCCTCGATCGGTGCGGTCCAGTCAGGCTCGTCGGTGAGCATGCAGCCTCCTCGGTTCGGGCGCGAGCGCACCCTCAAGTATGCCGGTGCCTCAGGCACGTCGGAGGTGGAGCCTCAGGCGCTGCGACGCTCGGGGTGCAGCACCGCATCCAGGGCGTCCAGGTCCTCCAGCAGCGCCATCTCTGCCGCGTCCAGCCCCTCGCCGGTGGCCCGCATCCGCAGCGCCTCCTCGTCATCGACCACTGCGGCCAGGACAGCGTCTCGCTCCAGGCGTGCCCGGTGCACCTCCGCCGGGTCCGGACCTGGACGGTCTTCTCGTGCACGCACCATGATGTGCTCCTCTCCTGCCGTTGCCCCGAGTGTGCACCAGAGGTATGACAACGGCCGGTGACGGCACTCGCGAAGGGGAGCAACGCCGTCGTGCATCCCACGATGCGAGACATGATCGCCCGACCTGCGAGTGCAGGTACCATCGAGAGCACACCATCCAGAGCGGCCGAGAGTCCTGGCTCGAGGACGCCGCAGCAACCCCCCAACGGAAGCCTCCCGCGGGGAAGGGTGCTACCGCCAGGTCCGATGGAGTCGATTCATGCAGGCATGTTGTTTCCCGTGGGGGCGCCGATGAGCACCGCACCCCTGTTCGACGCGCCCGGACGCGGACCGAGCGTCTCGTTCGAGCTGTACCCGCCCCGCACTCCGCGCGGTGAGGAGACCGTGCGCCGGACCGTCGCTGCGCTCGCGGAGGCGGAACCGGACTTCTTCTCGGTCACCTACGGCGCCTCCGGATCTACCCGGGCCACCTCCCGGGAGCTGATCGAGGTGATCCTCGCCACCACCAGTGTCACCCCTCTGGCGCACCTGACCTGTGTCGGGGCCAGCGCCGAGGACCTCGGTGGCTACGTCCGCTCCCTGCTGGAACGCGGCGTGCGGGACTTCCTCGCGCTGCGCGGCGACCCGCCCGCCGGCCAGCCAGACTGGCGCCCGCACCCAGAGGGTCTGACCCGTTCAGCCGAGCTGGTCCGGCTGCTGCGCACGCTCGCCACCGAGCACCACCCGGATGAGCAGGTCAGCGTCTCGGTGGCCACCTATCCCGGCGGCGCCTACGACGCCACGGGGCAACCGGTCGTCCTCGCCGACGACGTCGCGGCTCTGGTGGAGAAGCAGGCCGCCGGCGCCGACTTTGCCATCACCCAGCTGTTCTACGATGCCCGGCACTACGCCGAGCTGGTCCGCGCCGCCCGCGCCGCCGGGGTGCACATCCCGATCGTGCCCGGCATCATCCCGCTCACCGACCCCCGCCGGCTGCGCCGGATGGTCGAGCTCACCGACGTGCCCGTACCCGAAGACCTGCTGCACGCGTTGGACGAGGCCCCGGACGCCGAGGCTGCCTACCAGCTCGGCATGCGCGCCTCGGTGGACCTCGTGCAGGCCGTCCTGGAGGCCGGCGCCCCTGGCGTGCACCTGTACACCTTCAACTCCGCCCGTGCGGTCCTCGACCTGCTGCACCACGCCGGCCTGCGCCGAATGCCCGCCGCTCCTCGCTGAGCACGCCCCGGGCGACGTCCCCTCGACCACCCCGCGCAGCCGCGCGACCACCTTCTTGGAGATCCCAGATGAGCAACCCCCTGCCTACCGCCACCATCCTCGGCTACCCCCGGATCGGGGAGAACCGCGAGCTCAAGCGCGCCCTGGAGTCCTACTGGGCCGACCGCAGCAGCGCCGACGACCTGCGCACTGCCGCAGCCCAGGTGCGCCGCACCACCCGGCAGCGACTCACCGCCCTCGGCCTGGATGCCGAGGGCGCTGCGATCCCCTCCGACTTCGCCTACTACGACCAGGTGCTCACCACGGCGATCCAGGTCGGTGCGGTGCCGGCACGGTTCGGCATCGAACCGTCGGACGCTCCGCTCAGCCTGGACGAGGAGTTCCGCCTCGCCCGCGGCGATGCGGACACCCCGCCGCTGGAGCTGACCAAGTGGTTCGACACCAACTACCACTACCTGGTGCCAGAGATCTCCCCGCAGACCCCGCTGCGGCACATCCCCGGGGCCGCGGCCGTGTCCGAGCTGCGCGAAGCCCTGGCCGAGGGGGTGCTCACCCGCCCGGTGCTGGTCGGCCCGGTGACCCTGCTGCTGCTGTCCAAGCCGGAGAACCCCGGCGACCCGGCACCGCTGGAGCGTCTGGACGACCTGGTCGCGGTGTACGCGGCATGGCTGGCCGAGCTGGCTGCCGCTGGTGCCACCTGGGTACAGCTGGACGAGCCGGCCCTGGTCGCCGACACCTGGGACGTCCCGGCCGAGCAGGTCACCGCCGCCGCCGAGCAGGCCTACCGGAGGCTCGCCGGCGCCACCGACCGGCCCTCGCTGCTGGTGGCCGCCCCGTACGGGGAGCTGCGGGAGAACTTCGCAGCGCTCACCGGCACCGGCGTGGAGGCGATCGGTATCGACCTGGTGCACGGCGCCCTGCCAGCCGACCTGGACGCAGCAGCCACCGCCGACGTGACCGTGGTCGCTGGTGTGGTCGACGGGCACAACGTCTGGCGCACCGACCTGGACCGGGCCACCGCACTGCTGCAGCAGGTGCGCGAGCGCGCCGGGCAGGTGAGCGTGGGCACCGCCACCTCGCTGCTGCACGTACCGCACACCACCGCCGTGGAGGACGGGCTCAGCGACCAGCTGCGCAGCTGGCTCGCCTTCGCGCACGAGAAGGTCACCGAGGTGCGCACCCTCGCCCGGGGGCTGGCTGGTGAGGACGTCTCCGTCGAGCTTTCTGCGGCACGTGCTGCGTTGGCCGACCGGGCCCAGGCCGACGGCGTCTCCCGCACCCAGGTGCGGGACCGGGTCGCGGCTGTGACACCCGAGGACACCCACCGCGCCGACTACACCGACCGGGTCGAGGCGCAGCGGGCGCTCGGTCTTCCCGACCTGCCGACCACCACGATCGGTAGCTTCCCGCAGACCACCGAGCTGCGTCAGGCCCGCGCCCGGCTGCGCACCGGGGAGCTCACCCAGGCCGAGTACGAGCAGGTGATCCGCGACGAGATCGCCCGGGTGATCGCCCTGCAGGAGGAGCTCGGCCTGGACGTGCTGGTGCACGGGGAGCCGGAGCGCAACGACATGGTGCAGTACTTCGCCGAGCACCTGGACGGGTTCGCCGTGACCCAGCACGGTTGGGTGCAGTCCTACGGATCGCGGTGCACCCGACCCTCGCTGCTGTGGGGAGACGTGAGCCGGCCGGCGCCGATCACCCCGGCCTGGTCCGGCTACGCGGCGTCGCTGACCGACAAGCCGGTCAAGGGCATGCTCACCGGTCCGGTGACCATCTTGGCCTGGTCGTTCGTGCGTGACGACCTGCCGGTGCCGGAGGTGGCGCAGCAGGTGGCGCTCGCCCTGCGGGACGAGATCGCCGACCTGGAGGCTGCCGGGATCCGGGTGGTGCAGGTGGACGAGCCGGCGCTGCGCGAGCTGCTGCCGCTGCGCCGGGAGGACCACCGGGCTTATGTGGACTGGTCGGTGGGGGCGTTCCGGCTCGCCACCGGCGGTGCCGCCGCGGACACGCAGGTGCACACCCACCTGTGCTACTCCGAGTTCGGTGAGGTGATCGACGCGATCAACGGCCTGGACGCCGACGTCACGTCGATCGAGGCGGCCCGTTCGGCGATGGAGGTGGTTCCGGAGCTCGCCGCTGCGAAGTTCTCCCGCGGTCTGGGCCCCGGGGTGTACGACATCCACTCCCCGCGCGTGCCGTCCACCGAGGAGATCGCCGGCCTGCTGCGCCTGGCCGACGGTGCGCTGGCCCGCGGGCAGCTGTGGGTGAACCCGGACTGCGGGCTGAAGACTCGCGGTTACGAGGAGACGGTGGCAGCGCTGACGAACCTCGTGGCGGCGGCCCGTCAGGTGCGCGCCGAGCACTGAGCAGCTGTGCCGGCACCGGCGCCTCAGCGCACGCTGGGTGCCGGTGCCGCGGCTGACCGGACCGGCTGACCGGACCGGCTGTGAGCCACCGCACTCGTCCACCTATGGTGGGTAGTGTTCGCCGGTGCCAGGTGTGAGGAGTCGTTGTCGGTGAAGCTGTCGATCGTCGACCTGGGGACTGTCGCACCGGGCACGACCGAGAGCGACGCGCTGGCCGATGCCCTGACCGCGGCGCGTCAGGCAGAGGCTCTGGGCTTCCACCGTGTCTGGTTCGCCGAGCACCATCTCTCCCGTTCGGGTGCCTCGCACCATCCGGAGCTGCTGATCGCAGCGGCGGCGATGCAGACCTCGACCATCCGGCTCGGATCGGGTGGGATGCTGATGAACCACTACAGCCCGTTCAAGATCGCGGAGATGTTCCAGCAGCTCGAAGCGCTGGCGCCCGGCCGCATCGACCTGGGAATGGGCCGGGCGACCGCAGGCCCGGTGCTCGATGCTGCGCTGCAGCAGAACCGGCAGCACCCGGCGCGGGCCGACCACCAGCAGCAGGTGCTGGAGACGCTGGCGTGGCTGTACGACGAGTTCCCCGATGATCACCCGTTCGCCGGTCACCCGTTGATGCCGAGTGTGCCGACCGTGCCGCAGACCTGGCTGCTCGGATCGAGCCCGAACGGCTCGAATCTGGCAGCCGGCCTCGGGATCGGCTACACGTTCGCAGGGTTCATCAACCCGCAGGGAGCGGCCCCCGCCTTGCGACACTATCGCGAGACCTTCCAACCGCAGGGATTTGGTCTGGAGGCGCCGCGGGCCATCGTGGCGGTCAACGTCACCGTCGGCGAGAGCCGCGCCGAGGGCCTGCACCGAGCAGGGTCGCCCAAGGGCTTCTACGCGAGGCTGGGTCGCGCAGGTCGCCAGGCCGGTGGGGTCATGGTGCCCACTGCTGACGAGGCGGCCGCCGAGCTGAGCCAGGCGGAGAAGGACGAACCTACCTGGATCGTGGACGGGCAGTGGCCCAGGTTTGTTGCCGGTGGACCGGCCGATGTGCGCACCACTCTGGAGCAGATGGTCGCTGAGTCCGGCGCCGACGAGATCATGGTGCAGGATCTCATCGCCGATCCCGAGGTCCGCCAACACTCCCGCGCGTTGCTGGCCGAGACGTTCGATCTTGCTCCTCCGGTTGTCGCAAGCGACGCCGCGGCCGGAGACCGGTAGATGGCAGGTGCGCGCCGAGCACTGAGCCGGCCGGTGCGGGCGATACCTGCTGCGTCGAGGCGATACCCGGGAGCACGACCCCGCGCAGGAAGTATCGCCTGCATCGATCCAGCCCGGGAGGGGTGGGTGGGTGCGGGCGGGTGGGTGTGGCTGGGTGCGGTCAGCGGTGCCGGGGGCGGCGGGGGAGCGCGCGCTGGCACAGCTCGATGAATCCGCCGAGCTCGCGCAGCGCGCCCGGCTCCCACGGTAGGTGCCGGGTCAGCGCCCGGGAGCGGACCAGGATCGCTGCCCACTGCCCGCGGGAGATCGCCACGTTCAGCCGGTTCGCCGACAGCAGGAACTCCAGGCCGCGGGGCGCGTCCTCCGCTGAGGAGGTGGCCAGCGACACCAGCGCCACGGCTGCTTCCTGACCCTGGAACTTGTCCACAGTGCCCACCCGCACGTCCCCGAGCCCGGCAGCGGACAGGTCGTGGGTGAGCCGCTGCACCTGGGCGTTGTAGGCGGCCACCACCAGCACGTCGGCAGGGGTCAGGGCACGGGCGGGTCCCCCGTCGCTCCAGGGCCGGTCCAGCAGCGTCTCCAGCTGGGCCACCACCTCGGCGGACTCCTCCGGGCAGTCCACGGTGCGGTGAGCATGGTCCACCGTGACCACGTGCAGCCCGGGCTCGAGGCCGTCCAGGTGCCGTGCGGCGGCGACCGGGTGGCTGTGCAGCTGGTCGTCGTAGTACAGCTCGGAGACCGGGGCGCACAACGCCGGGTGCAGCCGTCTGCTCTGCTGCAGCAGGTAGCCGTGGGTCGGCGGGAGCGTCGGGTGCCCGTGAGTGAGGTGGCCGAGCGCAGAGGCGTCCACCGGGGCGTCGTGGCTGCCCTGGCTGACCTGCGGGAGCTGTTGCGGGTCGCCCAGGAGCAGCAGCCGTCGGGCCGCAGGGGCCGCGGCGAAGGTGTTGGCCAAGGAGAACTGCCCGGCTTCGTCGATCACCAGCAGGTCCAGCTCGCCGAGGTCGAAGCGGCGCCGGTTCGCGAAGTCCCAGGCGGTACCGCCGACCACGGCGCCGGCGGGATGGTGCCGGGCGAGGAAGTGGTGGTGCCCGTAGGTGTCGAGGGTGGTCCACGGTGTCTCGGCCGGTTCGCTGACCCCGAGCGCGGCCAGGTCCGCAGTGCGCGGCACCCGGGTCCGCTTGCCGATCTGCTCTGCGGGCAGCCCGGCGCGCACCAGTCCCGCCAGCACGTGCTCGACCACAGTGTGCGACTGGGCCACCACGCCCACCCGCCAGCCGTGCTTCGTGACCAGGTGGGTGATCACCTGCACGCCCAGGTAGGTCTTGCCGGTGCCCGGTGGCCCCTGCACCGCCAGGTAGGAGTCGCTCATCCCGGTCAACGCGGTGACGACCGCACCGACTGTTCCGTCCGCATCGGTCCCGGCTCGCGCTGGCAGTCCTTGCCCGCCGGGCAGCCGCGGGGGCCGGCCGGCCGCGATGTCCAGTGCCGCCGCCCCGACCGGTCTCTGCTCGGCCGCGGCCGACTCCAGCACCCCGCGGGCGACCAGCTCGATCGCCTGCACCAGCGTCCGGGCCGGCGGTGGTGGGCCCGGCGCGACCAGCACCGGGTCCGCAGCCGGCGCACCGGCCTCGGGTGGCACCGACTCGCTGAGCGTGACCCGGTCCAGCCCGGTGGGGGAGACGTCGCGGGCCAGCACCCGCGCCGGCACCGCCACCCGGTCGCACCCTGCCGGGGGGGTCAGGCCGCTGGGCAGCGGCGGGTCGTAGACGACGAACACCTGCGCCCCGGGCTCCACTGTGCTGCCGGTGCCGAACCGGCCGGCGAGGTCCAGCAGCCGGCGGGGGCGCCCGTAGTCGTCACCGACCTCCCGGCGGCGGGCGTGGAACACCTCGAGCACGTCCCGGGTGTCCCCGACTGTTCCTTCGCTGCGCAACCGCTCGAAGTGCTCCCGCCAGTACGGCTCGTCCTCCCGGCGGTGGTAGTCCAGCGCCGCAGCCAGCAGCGGGCCGACCGGCGCGGGCACACGGGCGAGCAGGGCCTCGGACAGCTCGCGCCGCTCCCGCTGCTCCGGTGTCTCCTCGTCCGGCTCAGCCTCTGGCGACTGTGCCGCGTCGGTCAGCACAGGGGTTTCCTGCGGTGCCACCGCCTCTCCGGTACCGTCGGGCGCGGCCTCCCGCTGAGCGATCAGCCAGTCCCGCAGCCGCAGCGTGGACAGGCAGTCGTACCGGTTGTACTCGGCCAGCTCGGCGACCTGCGCCTCGAACCCCGTCTGGTCACCGGCCGCGCGCAGCTCCTGAGCGCGCACATAGGCGAGCACCGAGTCCCCACCGGAGGTGACGCCGTCGGCGTTGCGCAGCTCGCTGCCCATGTACAACGGCTCGAGCTTCTTGATCGAGTAGGACCGCTGGGAGACGCGCACCGAGCTCTTCACGCAGGCGTACAGGTCCACGAACACGCCGGCCTCGATCAGCTCCTCGACCTCGGCCACACCGACCTGGTGCCGCTCGGCGAGCCGGCGCAGCGCCGCCGTCTCGTACGGAGCATAGTGGTAGACGTGCAGGTCCGGGAACTGCTCTCGGCGCCGGCGGAGATAGTCGAGAAACTCCCGCAAGGCCCGCCCCTCTGCCGCCCGGTCGTGCGCCCAGAACGTCACGTAGTCCTGGTCACCGTCGGCCTCCAGCAGCCCGAACAGGTACTCCAGCCCCCAGGTGCTGCGGTCGTCGTCCACCCAGAGCGGGTCGCCCTCGAAGTCGAAGAACACATCACCGGGGTCCGGTGCCGGCATCGCCTGCAGGGCTGCCAGGGAGTGTACCTCGGCGAAGACCTGCGGCTGGGCACCGGCCGCCTCCGCCTCCTCCTGGCGCAGCTGCAGCCGGGCCTGGGCCTGCAGCTTCTGCCACATCTGCGGGTGCAGCCTCGGCACCGGTCGGGCGGCTGCTGCAAGATCGTCGATCGTGCGTATCCCGGCCGCGCGGAGCACGTCCCGGTGCCGGGCGCGCACGCCCCAGACCAGCTTCACGTCCCGATCGGTGACCACCGCCTCCTGGCAGTAGTCGCACCACAGGCACGCCCGGTACCGGTCGTCCCCCCAGACCACCGGCTGCCCGCCCGCGTGGTGGGCATCCAGCAGCTGCTGCACATAGGCGCGGTGCTCCCGGTAGACCGCGACGCTGTCGGCCATGTCCTGGGTGGCGATCGTGCCGTCCCCCAGGTGCAGCACCGTCCGCGGGGCCACGTCGACACCAGCGGTCAGCAGCTGGTCGGCATAGGCCGCCAGCTGCAGCACCGCGCCCGGTTTCACCGATCGGGCCAGCTTCGTGTCCACGACGGCGTAGCTCACCTGGCCGTCAACGCTCAACGTGCGCTCCAGGAAGTCCGAGCGGCCGTGGAACCTGCCGTCGAAGAATCCGCCCTGGAACACCACGTCGGCACCCGAGCGCAGCGCCTGCAACGTCCGGTCAGCGTGCTCGCGCAGGCTCGCTGCGTCGTAGCCGGCCGGCAGCGGGACCTCCACCACCCCGTCGCCGTACCGGGCCCGGTAGTCGGCCAGGACGCGGGCCTCGTGCGCATCCCCGAGCCGGGCGGCGCGCTCCCGCATCGGATCGTCGACCTCGAGCCGGGGGCGGCGCCCGAGCTTCTCGTCCAGCCGCGACAGCAGCGCGAACTCGCAGTCCCGGGCCAGGGTCAGGTCGCTGGCGCTGTAGACCAGGGTGTCGTCCACCAGGAACACGGGTTCTCCTCGATCGATGCTGCACAACGGGACGGTCGACAGGCTGCCCGGCCGCTCTCAGAATCGAGGCTATCGGTGCCCGCTGACACCCTGCCGCGTTCCCCTCGCCCGACCGGCAGGTGGCAAGGACCTCACCGAGCGCACCGACCTCCTCGGCGGAGACGCCCAGCCCGTAGGCGTCCTTGACCAGGACCTGCTGCACCACGTACGCACAGTGGAAGCCGGCGTCCGGGGGCAGCCAGGAGGCGGCGTCGTCAGCCTGCTTGTCCTGGTTCACCTGACCATCGACCGGGATGAGGTTGGCCGGGTCGTTCGCGAACTGCAGGGCCAGCGAGGCCGGCCACTCCGCCGCACCCTTGCGCCAGGCGTCCGCCAGTGCCACCACGTGGTCGATCTGCACGGCAGTGCTGGTCTGCGGGCCGCGGCGGAACTCGACCAGGTGACCGGTGTACGGGTCGGTCAGGGTGCCGCTGACCACCACGCACGGTACGACCGGGTCGAGGTGGACGTCGGTGAGCCAGCTGCGCAGCACGTCGTTGCGGGTGTCGCAGCCGTTGCCGTCCACGTCCGCCCACGGCGGTCCGAAGAAGTCCCGGTCGTAGTCAGCCAGCGGGAGCGGGGCCCGAACGGTGAGCGTGGGCAGTGCCGCCCGGGCGCGCTCCAGGTGACCCGCCGGTACCGGCCACGGTGGCGCCTGCCGCACATGCTGCCACCACCGGGGCAGCAGCAGCGCTACGGCAAGCACGAGCACGGCGGCCACCGCCCCGGTCACCAGGAGACGGGCCGGCGAACGGACAGGCATCGCACCAGCCTCTCGGTCTGTCCGCACCAGTGCTACCAGGCTCGGGGAGGGCTGTGGACAGGCGGACGTCGTCGCTCGTCTAGCTATCCACAGGCCGGATGGACGACGGGTGATTTTTCCTGGACCGAGCGGGTGAGGAGAGGGTGAGGCCAGCCACGGAGGTGCCCGTCCCGGCGGGCTGTGCTACACCCGGCCGACAGGCGATAAACCGCACCGTTGCAACGATTTGAGCCCGCGGCGACGGTACGTCCTCCGGACCGCCGCCGAGCAGGGGTGTCGGCGGCGGGAATCTGGTGTGATCGGGGTGACAACGAAGCGGCAGGACGAGGCCGCCGACCCTATGTAACTGTAGGAGAGCGACGCGATCACCTTGGGCTGGCGACTCCCCCGCGCCAGTTTTTCTGCCTTGGTTCACGTCGCGGCGGCGCCGTCGATCAGTCGACGGCGCCGCTCCTCCCCGCGTGAGGTTCGACCCTGGTCGTTGCTGCCTGGAAGAATGACCGGCATGCCCACCGACCATCCCGTGGCTGCGCCGCGCCCTGCTGAGCTCCGCCGGTGGCGGCGGTACCTGGCCGAGGAACGCGCTGAGGCCGCCGTGTACACACAGCTCGCGGCTCGTCGGCAGGGGGAGGAGCGGGAGATCCTGCTCGCCCTCGCACGGGCCGAGAACCGGCATGCCGCACACTGGGAGAAGCTGCTCGGTGAGCATGCCGGCCGGCCGCGCAAACCGGCCATGCGCTCCCGGCTGCTGATCGCCCTGGCCCGCCGGTTCGGGTCGGTGTTCGTGCTGGCCCTGGCCCAGCGCGCCGAGTCCCGCTCCGACTACGGCGAGGACGACCACGCCACTGCCGCGATGGCCGCCGACGAGCAGATCCACGAGGAGGTGGTCCGCTCCCTGGCGGTCCGCGGACGGGCACGGATCTCCGGCACGTTCCGGGCGGCCGTGTTCGGGATGAACGACGGTCTGGTGTCCAACCTCGCCCTGGTGCTGGGCATCGGCGCCTCCGGGGTGGCCACCGGCACGGTGATGCTCACCGGGCTGGCCGGGCTGCTCGCCGGCGCACTGTCCATGGGAGCAGGGGAGTACGTGTCCATCCGCTCCCAGCGGGAGCTGCTGGAAGCATCGACGCCGAGCGACTCCGCGCACCAGGCGGTCGGCGACCTGGACGTGGACGCCAACGAGCTCGCCCTGGTCTACCGCGCCCGCGGCATGTCCGCCACCGAAGCCCAGACTCGTGCCGAGGAGCGCCTGGCCACGCACAACCCGGCCCTCCCCCCGGTGCGCACCGCTGCGCACTCCCTGGAGGAGATCGGCTCAGCCTGGCAGGCGGCTGCGTCCAGCTTCTGCTTCTTCGCCTCCGGTGCGATCATCCCGGTGCTGCCCTACCTGTTCGGGATGACCGGCTGGCCGGCGGTCGCCCTGGCCGCCGGCCTGGTGGGTGCGGCGCTGGTGGTCACCGGGGCGATCGTGGGGGTGCTCTCCGGGGCACCACCGCTGCGGCGGGCACTGCGTCAGCTTGCGATCGGCTGGGGTGCGGCCGCGGCCACGTACCTGCTCGGCCTGGCGTTCGGCACCTCGTTGGCATGACGTCGGTCACCACTGGCCGCTGAGCGGACGTGGCACCCCCGTCGAGGTGCGACGCTGGAACCATGACAGATCAGCCGCAGGGCGAACGGTGGGTAGGAGTCAAGGAAGCCTCGGACGCGTGGGCTGATGCCGCCACCGAGACTCTCCTCGAGGTGGCCGGGCACTATCGCGGTGTCATCACCTACGCAGAGCTGGCCGAACAGGTCCAGGCGCGCACCGGGCTGCGTACCCGTGCCTCGTTTCGCAGCTGGATCGGTGCCGTGCTGGCTGCGGTCGTGGCCCGTTGCCACGCCCAGCACCTGCCGCCGCTGACCTCGCTGGTGGTGCACCGTGCCGATGGTCAGCTCGGCCCCGACGAGGCCACTGTGCAGGCCCGGCTCACCTGCTACTGCCGCTTCGCCGAGGACGTCCCCGCCGAGGTGGTGGCCGCCGCTGAGGCGGCACAGCGCGCGAAGGCAGACGAGGCTCGCGCCGAGCAGGAGGCCGAGGCTGCCCGGCGGCGCAGCACCAGGACACGCCGTTCGCACCGGCGCAGCTCACCGCGCAGCACCCCCGCCGAGGACGCACCCCGGATCTGCCCGCACTGCTTCGTGCAGCTGCCGGCGTCCGGCATCTGCGACGAGTGCGGCTGACCGGCGCCGCTCCTCAGTGTCCGGCCAGCGCCCGGCGCAGCTGCGGGGCGAGGTCGAATCCGTCCGCACCGGTCAGCTCCGGTGCCGGGGTGAACTTGCGCTGCTCACCAGGCTCTACAGCGGCCACCGGTGAGCCGTGCGCCAGCACCTGCTCACCCGGGGTGAGCTCGCGGATCGCGATCGCTGCCACCCGGTTCGGGTACTCCCGGGCGAACTCCCGGTAGATCTGCGGGTCGTGCTGACCGTCATCGCCGACCAGCACCCACCGGATGTGGGGGAACTCCGCCGCCAGCCGACGCAACGCCACCCGCTTGTGCTCCTGCCCGGAGCGGAACCAGCCGGTGTTCGTCGGCCCCCAGTCGGTGAGCAGCATCGGCCCGGCGGGGAAGCCGTGGCTGCGCAGGAACTGCACCAGCGTCGGCATCACGTTCCACGCCCCGGTGGACAGGTAGAACAGGGGTGCGTCCGGGTGGTCGGCCAGGGTGCGCGAGTACAGGCTGGCCATCCCGGGCACCACGTGCCGGGCGCTGCCGTGCCGCACGAACGTGTTCCACAGCGCGATCAGCGGCCGCGGCACCAAGGTGACCAGCGCCGTGTCGTCGATGTCGGAGACGATGCCGAGCCGAGCCTCGGCGGAGACGATCCGCACCCGAGCAGCCTTCGGCGGGGCCGCCTTGGCCAGGATCTGCACGTCGTGCCAGCCCGGCTGCAGCCCGTGGTCGCCCACCATCAGGTCCAGGTAGCCGCTGCGGTCGGTCACCGTGCGGTGCTCGGTCTGACCGATGCGGACCACCACCGGCAGGTAGGAGACCGGTGCGGTCACGTACGAGCGCCAGCCCCGGCGGGCCACCAGGTCCTCCTCCAGCGAGACACCACCGAGCGCGTCCTGCACCGGGTGCTGCCGGCCCAGCACCACCCGCCCGAGCACGCGTACGAAGTCGGCGTCGCCATAGCCGATGTAGCTGATCGTGCGCGGCCGCCAGCCACGCTTGCGCAGGAACGGGATGAGGCGGCGGTGGAAGCCGTCCTCGAAGCGGGCGGCCGCATGCGTCGCTGACATGTCGACCAGGCTAGGCGAGGCCCGCCGTGGCATGAACTGCGACCGACCGCCTCCAGCGAACCGTGCCCAGACATGGGTTGAGGCCGGAGCAGGGGGTACACCGGCCTCAACCAACTGCGCTCCGTTGCGCAGGAACTAGATCCATCGTGGCTCAGATCACGTTGCAGGTCAGCCCCTGGAGCCCGATTTTCAGGCAACGATTCGATCACGATTACTGAAACGTCAGTATTTCCGCAGGATCCTGCGGCTAGGTCAGACCAGCCTCGCGGGCGACGATCGCAGCCTGCACCCGCGAGCTGCAGCCCAGCTTGGCCAGCACCCGGGAGACGTGCGTCTTCGTGGTGGCCTCGGTGATCACCAGGGTGGTAGCGATCTCCTGGTTGGACAGTCCGCGGGCGACCAGGGCGAGGACGTCCTGCTCCCGCTCGGTCAGCCCGGTCAGGGCACCACCGTCTGGTTCCGGTCGGTGCACCTGCTCGACGGCGCCCGGTTGGGATGAGGCGAAGGCGGCCAGCAGCCGCCGGGTCACCTCGGGCGCGACCACCCCGTCGCCAGTGGCGACCCGGTGCACCGCTGCGGTCAGCTCGGCCGCACTGGCCGACTTCAGCAGGAAGCCAGCGGCTCCGGCCCGCAGTGCGGAGAACACGTACTCGTCCAGGTCGAAGGTGGTCAGCACGAGCACCGCCGCCAGGCCTTCGGTGACGATCTGGGTGGTGGCCTCCACACCGTCCAGCCGGGGCATCTGGATGTCCATCAGCACCACGTCCGGGCGCAGCGCCCGGGTATTGGTTACCGCGGCGTGCCCGTCCCCGGCCTCGCCGACCACCTCGATGCCCGGGTCGGCCTCGAGGATCAGCCGCAGCCCCGCCCGCACCGCCGCGTGGTCCTCGGCGAGCAGCACCCGCACAGTCATCGCCCCTCCTGTCCGCGCGCCGGCGCCGGGACCGGCAGCCGGGCCAGCACCTGCCACCGGCCCCCGCGCAGGCCGGCGGACAGCTCACCGCCTGCTGCGCGTGCCCGCTCGGTCATGATCGCCAACCCGAGCCCAGAACCCAGGTAGGTGGGCCGGGGCTGGTGAGCTCCGCCGTCCGAGATCGGTACCACCGGCTCGACGGCGTTGCTCACCTCGATCCGGATGCTTCCCTCCTCGGGGGTCACCGTGACCGCTGCAGGCCCCTGGCCGTGCTTGGTCGCGTTCGTCAGGGCCTCCTGCAGGATGCGGTACCCGGCCTGGTCCACGCTGGTGCTCAGCGCAGGCAGGTCCGGGCAGCTGATCGTGGCGCCGTGCTCGCCGACGAGGCGCTCGCGGGCAGCGCGGTCACTGAGCCGGGACGGAGCGCGCTGTGGTTCGGTGCCGCGCAGCAGCTCGATCATCGTGCGCATCTCGGTGAGCGCCTCCAGGCTGAAGGAGCGCACGCTGGACAGGGTCTCCCGCTCGGCCGGTGCGGGGTCGGCCACCAGGGCGGCCTCGGTGCGCAGCGCGATCGCAGAGAGGTGACCGGCCACGGCGTCGTGCAGGTCCCTGGCCATCTGCTCCCGCTCGTCGCGGGCGGTCTCCTCGTGGCGCAGCTGGGCCAGGTGGATGTGGTCCTCGGCACGCACCTGCGCGAGCTCGGCCAGTTCGCGCTGCTGCCGCACCGACCGGCCCCACCACAGCGGCGTGCCGAGCACAGCGAAGGATTGCAGACCGAGGAATACCGCACCGCGGGGCCCCTGCAGCAGCAACCAGCCGAGGATCGTCAGCAGCCCGACCGTGACTGCGACCATGGAGATCAGGCGACGCAGCGCAGTGGCTGACCCGACCAGCGCCAGGGTGTAGATCAGGTCGATCAGCACCAACATCACGCCGATGCTGCCGCCGATGAGCAGATCGGCTGCGAATACCACCGCACCGGCCAGCAGCACCACTCCCGGGGCGCGGAACTTCACCAGCATCAGGGCGCAGCCGGCCAGCAGCAGCACAGCGTGCCACCACTGCGGGACGCTCACCCAACCGACGTCGGTCATCATGCCGCCGAAGCCGAAGGCGAGCACCAGCAGGCCGACCGTGAGCACTGCGCCGGCGTCCACCGCCGCCTGGCGCTGGGGTGTGAGGCGCAGGCGGGCCCACAGGGCGGTCAGGTGGTCCATGCGGTCATTCTCGCCTGCAAGCGGGTGCCGGTGGAATGCGACGAAAGGCGGAGTGCGGTCCGCCCGCCCCTGTGCCACCAGGCCCCGGCGCCCTCGCCCGTCGCCCCTGCGACTGAGGCACTTTTGTGCGTTCGAGGTAGTCCTGCGCTGCCTCAGACGCGCAAGAGTGCCTCAGTGCGGTGCGCGGCCGTAGCATCAGCAGTGATGACTGCCTCCCCGACCTCGCTGCCGGGACGTTCCTGGCTGGTGGTGGTCATCGTCGGACTGGTCGGCCAGCTCGCCTGGACGGTCGAGAACATGTACCTGAACGTGTTCGTCTATGACGTGATCAGCACCGACCCCACCGTGATCGCCACGCTCGTGGCTGCCTCCGCGATTGCCGCCACCGCCGCCACGATGCTGATCGGCGCAGCCTCGGACCGGGTCGGCCGCCGCCGAGAGTTCATCGCCGGCGGCTACGTGCTGTGGGGCCTGACGACCGCCACGTTCGGCTTCGTCCAGCCCGAGCACGGTGCAGACGCCGCCCGCAGCGTGGCCCTCGCGGTGGCAGCGATCATCGTCCTGGACTGCGTGATGTCCATCTTCGGCTCCGGTGCCAACGATGCCGCCTTCCAGGCGTGGGTCACCGAGTCCACCACACCAGCCAACCGTGGCCGCGTCGACGGAGTGCTGGCGATCATGCCGCTGATCGGCATGCTGGTCGTCTTCGGCGCCCTGGACCCGCTCACCCAGGCGGGCCAGTGGCGGCTGTTCTTCGGCATTGTCGGGGCGGTGACGTCTCTGGTCGGGGTGCTCGCCTGGTTCCTGGTCCGAGACTCCGGTCACGTGCAGAGCCCGCCGGACGGCTACCTGGCCTCGCTCGTGCACGGGGTCCGACCGAGCGCCGTCCGGAGCCATCCACGTCTGTACGTGCTGCTGACAGCCTGGGCAGTGGTCGGCACCAGCACTCAGGTGTTCATCCCGTACCTGATCATCTACATTCAGCAGTACCTGAAGCTGGAGACCTACGCGATCGTGCTGGCCAGCGTGCTCATCGGTGCTTCGGTGGTCAGCGTGCTCGGCGGCCGGGTGATCGACCGGATCGGCAAGAGCCGCGCAATCCTGCCGGCGGTGATCGTGATGATCGTCGGTCTGATCGGCGTGTTCACAGTGCGCAGCATGCTGCCACTGATCCTCTGGGGGATCCCGATGATGGGCGGCTTCATGCTCTCTTTCGCCGCCATCGGCGCCAGCGTGCGGGACGCTACCCCCACCGACCGGGTCGGCATGGTGCAAGGGCTGCGGATGGTCGCCGCCGTGCTGGTGCCGATGGTGATCGGACCGTTCATCGGCGCTGCGGTGATCACCGGCGCGAATGAGACGTACGTGGATCTCGGGGTGGTCAAGCAGGTGCCCACCCCGTGGATCTTCGCCGCCGCGGCGATGGTGGCGGTGCTGGTCGTGATCCCGGTGCTGGCGTTGCGCCGGTTCCCGGAGCGGCCGAACCTCGGCGCCCAGCGCCAGCAGGCCGTAGTGGAAGGTGCTGCGCCATGACCATGCTCACCCGCTGGGGCCGGGAGCTGGACCGGGACCACCCGTTGCCCGAGTACCCGCGCCCCCAGCTCGTGCGCGGCGACTGGGCGAACCTCAACGGGCGGTGGTCCTATGCCATCACTGCGTTCGCTGATGACGGCGGAGCCCGGCCTGGTCGGTCCGCCGCACCTGGCGTTGCGCCAGCGGTGGCGGATCCCACCGTGCCTCCGGCGCGCTGGGACGGGACGATCGTAGTGCCGTTCTCCCCGGAGACGCCCCTGTCCGGGGTCGAGCGCACCGTCGGTGCGGACCAGACGCTCTGGTACCACCGCACCTTTGCACCACCCCGCCCGTTGACCGACGGGGAGCGGCTGCTGCTGCACTTCGGGGCAGCGGACCAGTCCTGCCGCGTGGCGGTGGACGGAGTGGAGGTCGGCGGGCACACCGGCGGCTACCTGCCGTTCACCCTGGACCTGACCGCCGTCGTCCGCAGCAGGGGCGCCGGATCTGGTCCGGTGGCCGGCCCGCACGAGCTGGTGGTCGCCGTCCGGGACGTCACCGACGCCGCCTGGCTGGCCCGCGGCAAGCAATCCAGGACTCGCGGGGGCATCTGGTACACCCCGCAGTCGGGCATCTGGCAGACCGTCTGGTGCGAGATCGTCCCGGCGGTGGCCATCGAAGGGCTCACCCTGACGCCTTCCCTGGACGACGGCACCGTCGAGGTCACGGTGCACTCCGAGCACGCCGCGCCCACGGACCTCGCCACGATCCGCGTCACCGCCCCCGGGAGCCCCGCAGCCTCGGTGAGCCGTGCAGCCCCGGTGACCTCCACCGTCATCCCGGTGAACACTCCCTCCCCCGTGCTGGTGCCGGGACCGGTGCAACTCTGGACTCCGGAGCGGCCTGCCCTGTACGACGTGCAGGTCGAGCTCGGCACCGACCGGGTGGTCAGCTACGTGGGGATGCGCTCCTTCGGGCTCGACACCGACGACCGTGGCCACGCGCGCCTGCTGCTGAACGGTCGCCCCTACCTGCAGGTGGGCCTGCTGGACCAGGGCTACTGGCCGGACGGCGGCTACACCGCACCCTCGGAGGCGGCACTGGTCTACGACATCCAGCTCGCCAAGGATCTTGGCTTCACCATGCTGCGCAAGCACATCAAGATCGAGCCGCTGCGCTGGTACCACCACTGTGACCGGCTCGGCATGCTGGTCTGGCAGGACGCCGTCAACGGTGGGGCCAGGTACCGGCCCGGGGTGATCACCACCCCGGTGGCTCCCGTGCCGCACCGGCGGGATACGAACTATGCTGCGTTCGGCCGGTCGGAGGCCGCCGGGCGCAGCCAGTTCGAGAACGAGCTGACCGCGATGATCGAGCACCTGCGCAGCGTGCCCTCGCTGGCCCTGTGGGTGCCGTTCAACGAGGGCTGGGGCCAGTTCGACGCCGCTCGGATCGCCGGGCTGGTTCGCCAGCTGGACCCGACCCGCCCGATCGACCATGCCAGCGGCTGGCACGACCAGGGTGCCGGAGACCTGCACAGCCTGCACATCTACTTCCGGCCGGTGCACCTGCCGAAGGCGCCGCGCCGCCGCTGGCCCCGCTGGGTGGACGGGCACCTGCTGCGTCGCCCTCCGGTGCGGGCCGTCGCGCTCACCGAGTACGGCGGGTACAGCCTGGCCCTGGCCGGGCACACCTGGGGTGAGCGGACCTTCGGCTACCGGCACCTGCGCACCGCGCGCGAGCTCACCGAGGCGCTGCGCACCTTGCACCACAAGCAGATCGAGCCCGCGGTCCGCCGCGGTCTGGCCGCCACCGTGTACACCCAGCTGACCGACGTGGAGGACGAGGTGAACGGCCTGGTCACCTACGACCGGGACGTGGTGAAGGTGCCGGTCGCAGAACTGCGGGAGATCACCGACCGGCTGCGGGCCGTCGCTGCGGAGATGGGCAGCCACCATCAGCCACACTCGGGGCAGGCGACCGAGCGGTCACCTGAGCCGGGCGAGACCGGCAGCACACGACAAGGAGACCACTGATGACCGGGAGCAGCCTGTTGATGCGGGAGCGGGAGCTGACCGAGGAGGTCTCGCTCACCCTGCCCGATGGTCGGTTGAACCGCGGCGCCATCGGCTGGGCACGCCAACCGCTCGTAGACACGGCCGGCATCGGGCGTGGCCGGGGCCGGAACAAGCGCTGGGAGTACTGGGGCGTGGTCACGCCCACCCACCTGCTCGGGCTGACCGTCTCGCACATCGACTACGCCGCCGTGCACGAGCTGTGGCTGCTGGAGCGTGCTACTGAGCGCAGCTGGGGGCAGAGTGCCACAGTGGTCCCGCCACGCGGGGTGCGGCTGCCGGCGGTGTGCGAGGGCGGGCCGGCGCGGGCATCGGCGAAGAACCTTGCGCTGGCCGTCGATGAGGTCGACGGCGGGACTCGCCTGCGTGCGAAGGCTCCGGGGGTGCGGGTGGACCTGGTGGCGGCTCGCCCGGCCGGGCACGAACGTCTTGCCGTGGTGGTGCCGTGGAGCTCCCGCCGGTTCCAGTACACGGTCAAGGACGTGGCCCGCCCGGTGACCGGCACGATCTGGCTCGACGACGTAGCCCATGAGGTGCCGGAGGGGGAGTCCTGGGCGGTGCTCGATCACGGGCGTGGCCGGTGGCCGTATGCCGTCTCCTGGAACTGGGGTGCTGGCTCCGGCATCAGCGACGGTCGAGTAGTCGGGCTGCAGGTGGGTGGCAGGTGGACCGAGGGCACCGGGTCTACCGAGAACGCGGTGCTGGTAGACGGCCGGCTGCACAAGCTGCACGGCGAGCTGGAGTGGGACTACGACCTGGCCGTCGACCGGCCGTGGCGGGTCAGCGGGCGCGGCCTGGACGCCCAGTTCGAGGCGTTCTACACCAAGCGCTCCCGGACGGAGCTCGGTGTGCTGTCCTCCCGCACCGACCAGTGCTTCGGGCACTGGTCCGGCTCGGTGCGTACCGGTGCCGGCGAGATGATCACCTTCTCCGGGCTGCTGGGCTGGGCGGAAGAGGTGCACAACCGTTGGTGACCGGTGCTGGGTGCGGACCGGTGCGGGGTGTTCCGCGGCTGCGGAGCGACGGGTGCAGGGCTACTGTGCCTAGGTGAGCCAGCCCCAGCCCGCGGACCCGGGAGCAGGTGCTGGCACGCCGTCGGAGCACCACCTGAGCCTGACGGTGATCCGCGCCTTCGCCGCCAACGTGCTGATCGGCGTGGCCAAGACGGTGGCCGCGGTGCTCACCGGTGCGGCGTCCATGGTTGCCGAGGCGGCGCACTCCTGGGCGGATGCCGGTAACGAGATCTTCCTGATGACCGCCGAGCGCCGTGCCGCGCGCCCGCCCGATGCTGAGCATCCGACTGGGTACGGGCGGGAGGCCTACGTCTGGTCGATGCTGGCCGCGCTCGGGCTGTTCCTGGCCGGTGCTGCGGTCTCGATCATGCACGGCATCCAGGAGCTGGTTGCACCGGAGCCGGCGTCGAACTTCGTGATCGCCTACGTGGTGTTCGCCGTCGCGTTCGTGCTCGAGGGCATCTCCTTCGCGCAAGCGTTCCGGCAGATGCGCCGGGGCGCCCAGGAGGCCGACCGTGACCTGCTCGAGCAGGCGCTCACGACTTCCGACCCCACGCTGCGCGCCCTGTTCGCCGAGGACTTCGCCGCCGTGATCGGCATCGTGGTGGCCACCGGCGGTGTGCTGGCGCACGACCTCACCGGCTCGCCGGTGCCGGACGCGATCGGCTCCATCCTGGTCGGGCTGCTGCTTGGCGTCGTCGCGCTCGTGCTGTTCGACCGCAACCGAGACTTCCTGGTGGGGGAGGTGCTGGACCCGGCGAAGCGGGAGCTGGTAGTCGCGGGGCTGCGCGAGCATGCCGAGATCGACCGGTTGACCATGCTGCACGTGGAGTACGTCGGACCGCGCAAGGTGCTCCTGGTGGCCCGAGTAGACCTCGTGGGAGACGCCCCCGAGCACGAGCTGGGTGAGCGGCTCCTTCGCCTCGAGCGGGAGCTGGAGAGCCGGCCCACGGTGGCGCGTGCCATCCTCAGCCCGGCCACGTCCGGTGAGGCGGAGCTCATCTGAGTGCCGTCTCTCGGAGCCGCGTGCGCACGAACGGGTTCGATCAGCGCCCAGCGAAAACCCGAACAACTGGTCGGGATTGGTCTTTCCGGCGCACGCTGAATACGCTTTCCCCATGGCCGACGACGTCACCGACCCCACCTCCGATGCACCAGCCGCACCAGACACACCGGCACAGTCCGACGCGGAAGCCGCGGAAGCCGTGACTGACGACGACGCCGCGCCGGTGGCCGAAGGCACCGCTTCCGCGGAAGCACCGACCGAGGCTGCTGCGGACGCGCCGACGGAACCGGCCGCTGAGGACTCGACCACCACCGCCGAAGTTCCCGCCAAGCCCGCCCCCACCAAGCCCGCCACCCCGGACTGGCCGATCGGACTGAAGGTGCTCGGCTACGGCGGCGACTACAACCCCGAGCAGTGGCCGATGGCCACCCGCCTGGAGGACATCGAGCTGATGCGCGAGGCGGGCGTGAACATCGTCAGCCTGGCGATCTTCGCCTGGGCCAGCATCGAACCTCGCGAAGGCAGGTACGAGTGGGCCTGGCTGGACAACATCATGGACCGGCTCGCCGCCGCGGGCGTCAAGGTGGCCCTGGCCACCGCCACCGCCTCCCCGCCGCCGTGGCTGACCATGAAGCACCCGGAGATCCTGCCCCGGACCGCCGAGGGTGTGGTGCTCCACCAGGGCGGCCGGCAGTCCTATGCGCCGTCCTCCACCGTCTACCGCGACTACGCGGTGAAGATGGCCAAGGCGATGGCCGAGCGGTACGCCAAGCACCCGGCACTGGCCCTGTGGCACATCGACAACGAGGTCGGCTGTCACGTGCCGCACGACTTCTCCGAGTCGGCCGTGCGGGGCTTCCGCACCTGGCTGCGCCGCAAGTACCGCACCATCGAACGGCTGAACGAGGCTTGGGGCACCGCGTTCTGGTCCCAGCGCTACGGCGCGTTCAAGGACGTGCTGCCCCCGCTGGCCGCACCGACCTACGCCAACCCGAGCCAGCAGCTGGACTTCGCCCGGTACTCCTCGGACACCCTGCTGGAGTACTACCGCAAGCTGCGTGACGCCGTCCGCCCGATCACCCCGGACGTACCGGCCACCACCAACTTCATGGTCAGCCTGAACACCAA
Organism: Ruania albidiflava DSM 18029; assembly: GCF_000421225.1. Lineage (GTDB taxonomy): Bacteria > Actinomycetota > Actinomycetes > Actinomycetales > Beutenbergiaceae > Ruania > Ruania albidiflava. The sequence continues at coordinate 248,471 of NZ_ATWL01000004.1, forward strand.
GTGGATGGACTACTTCCGCTGGGCGCAGGAGGTGGACGTGATCGCCACCGACCACTACACGATCGCTGCGGACCCAGAGCGGGAGATCGACCTGGCGCTGGCTGCGGACATGACCCGCGGCGTGGCGCAGGGCAAGCGCTGGATCCTGATGGAGCACTCCAGCGCCGCGGTGAACTGGCAGCCGCACAACCGGGCCAAGGGCCCCGGCGAGATGCTGCGCAACTCGTTGGCGCACGTGGCCCGCGGCGCCGATGCGGTGATGTTCTTCCAGTTCCGAGCCTCCAAGGCCGGTGCGGAGAAGTTCCACTCCGCCTTGGTGCCGCACGCCGGCCGGGACTCAGCCATCTGGCGGGAGTCGGTGCGCCTGGGCGACGTGCTCACCGCGCTCGCACCGGTGGCTGGCAGCACCGTGCGGGCCAAGGTGGCCCTGGTCTTCGACTACCAGGCCTGGTGGGCCACCGAGCTGGACTCCCACCCGAGCGAGGACGTCCGCTACGGCGACCGCATCCGGGCGCTGTACCGGGAGCTGTGGTACCGGGGTGTGGCCGTGGACGTGCTGCCCCCCACCGGCGACCTGTCCGGCTACGACCTGGTGCTGGTGCCTACGCTGTACCTGGTCACCGACGACGGCGCGGCCAACATCGCTGCCGCTGCGGAGAACGGCGCCACGGTCGCGATCACCTACTTCTCCGGCATCGTCGACGAGAACGACCAGATCCGCCTGGGCGGCTACCCGGGCGCCTTCCGGGACCTGCTTGGCGTGCGCACCGACGAGTTCTTCCCGCTGCTGGCCACCGAACAGGTCACCCTGGACGACGGCACCCGCGCCGATGTGTGGACCGAGCGGATCGAGACGACCACGGCCGAGGTGGTGCGTACCTTCACCGACGGGCCGCTGCCCGGCGGACCGGCGATCACCCGCAACGCGGTCGGGCAGGGCGCCGCCTGGTACGTCGCCACCCGGCAGGACGAGGCCGGTACGGCGGCGCTGATGGACTCGCTGCTCGCCGAGTCCGGGGTGCAGCCCGAGGCGGACGTGCCGCGCGGGGTGGAGGCGGTGCGGCGCAGGAGCGAGGACGGCACCGGCTACCTGTTCCTGCTGAACCACACCGAGGAGCAGGCCCAGGTGCCCGCGAACGGCACCGACCTGGTCACCGGCGCTGCCGTGGACGGGTCGGTCACCCTGGCCGCGGGCGCGATCGCCGTGGTGCAGGAGCCCTGAGACAGAAGCTGCTCGTCGATCTGGTCACCCAGCGGGACCAGATCGACGAGCAACTTCGGTTCAGTAGCCGCGGTCGCGGGGGTCTCCGGTCTCCGGCGGCCGGTGCTGCACCGTGTTGATGTGGTGCGTGCGGGACCGCTGCGCGTTGATGACGAGCGCCAGGATGATCGCGAGCACGCCAGCGGCCATGCAGATGTAGCCGACCACGGTCAGGTCCACCACGTCCCAGCTGTCCTTGACCGCAAAGCTGAGGATCGCCCCGACGACGATCAGGAAGATTCCACCACCGACACCCATCGCGACGACCGTCCTCTCTGGCGGGCACCCTGCGGCGCCCTGGACCGCCCATCCTCGTGCCATCACGTCACCGGCGCATCCCGGGTAAGGGTGACCCGCCGTCCTGAACACTGCGATAACGTGAGCCAGAGCACTTCCTTGGGAGAGAGGACCCTAGTGCTGTCTGCGGTCGACGCTGCCCCGCGCCAGCTGCGTCTGGAGCGAGATGACGATGCCACCTGCCTGGGTGTCGCGAACCCGATGATGAGCTGGCGGCGTCCGGCCGGAGCGGGGGCGCAGCAGGCGGTGCAGGTGCGCTGGACCGATGCCGGTGCCGGCGGCGAGCGGCGCACCTGGCGGGTGGAGACCGAGGAGTCGGTGTTCGTGCCCTGGCCGGGGGAACCGCTGCGCAGCGGGCAGCGCGGCTCTCTGCAGGTTCGTTCTGAGCACGACGGCGGAGTCTCCCCGTGGTCCGAGCCGTTGCGCGTCCATGTCGCACCCCTGGCCCCTGCCGACTGGACGGCGCAGTTCATCACACCGGCCGTCGGTGGTGGTCTGGACGACCCGGCTCCGGTGCTCACCGGCCAGCTGCTCGTCGAGCCCGGCCTGGTGCACGCCCGGCTGCTGCTCAGCGCACTGGGTACGGTGCGGATGCTGCTGAACAGCCGCCCGGTGGGCACCGATGTGCTCACCCCGGGCTGGACCAGCTACCAGCACCGGCTCCGGTTCCACGGCTACGACGTGACCGACCTGCTCACCGTGGGCCGCAACGACCTGCACGCCACTCTCGGCAACGGCTGGTACCGGGGCGCGCTCACCTGGGACCTGCGCCGGGACCTGTACGGCGAGCACCTCGCGCTGCTCGCCCAGCTGGAGCTGAGCTACGCCGACGGGCGCACTGTGCTGCACGGCACCGACGAGACCTGGCAGGCCCGCACCGGGCCGGTGCGCAGCGACGACCTGTACGGCGGGCAGCACACCGACCTGCGCCGGCCCAGCCCGGAGGGGGCACCGCAGCCGGTGCGCACTCTGCCAGTGGACCTGACCCGGTTGGTCGCCCCGGAGGGGCCGCCGCCGCGGATCACCGAGCGCATCCCGGCCCGCAGCCTCACCCAGCGGGAGCCGGGACGCTACATCGCCGACTTCGGGCAGAACCTGGTCGGCTGGGTGCACCTGGCCGACGTGCCGGGCCCGGAGGGGCCGAGCAGCCCGGACCAAGGTGCGGGACCGGCGGAGGCGACCTCCGCCGTCGTGCGCCTGCGGCATGCCGAGGTGCTCGCCGACGGCGAGCTGTGCACCCGCCCGCTGCGCCACGCCGCCGCCACCGACACCTACGACCTGCCGCCCGGCCGCAGCGACCTGGCGCCGACGTTCACCGTCCACGGCTTCCGATACGCCGAGGTGACGGGCGCGGGCAGCCTGCGCCCCGAGCAGGTCACCGCCGAGGTGGTCGGCTCCGACCTGCGCCGCACCGGCTGGTTCGGGTGCAGCGAACCGCTGGTGAACCAGCTGCACGAGAACATCGTCTGGTCGGCCCGCGGCAACTTCCTGGACGTGCCCACCGACTGCCCGCAGCGCGACGAGCGCCTCGGCTGGACCGGCGACATCCAGGTGTTCGCCCGCACGGCGGCGTTCCTGTTCGACACCGGCGGCTTCCTCTCCTCCTGGACGCGGGACCTGGCCGCCGACCAGCACGGCGACGGTGGCGTGCCGGTGGTGGTCCCGGACGTGCTGCGCGACGACAACACGATGGCCACCGGGTGGGCCGACGCCGCAGTGGTGGTGCCCTGGGTGCTGTACGAGCGTTACGGCGACCGGGACGCACTTGCCCGGCAGCTGCCGTCGATGCGCGCCTGGGTGAACCGGATGGCCAGCGAGCTGGACGACCGAGGGCTGTGGACCACCGGCAAGCAGTTCGGCGACTGGCTCGACCCGACCGCCCCACCGGAGGACCCCTCTGCCGCAGCGGCCGACGTGCACGTGGTGCAGCAGGCCCACCTGGTCCGTTCGGCGGTGCTGGTGATGCACGCGCTGCGCCAGCTCGGCCAGGACACGCTCGCCGACCACTACGAGGACCTGGCGGACACCGCGCGAGCCGCGTTCCAGACGCACTACGTCAGCGACGGCGGACTGGTCCACTCCGACTGCCCCACGGTGTACGCGCTCGCGATCCGGTTCAAGCTGCTCGCCACGGCCGAGCAGCAGGCGTTCGCCGGACGCCGGCTCGCGGAGCTGGTGCGCCAGACCGGCGGCACGGTGAGCACCGGCTTCCTCGGTACCCCGCAGGTGCTCGATGCTCTGGCCCAGACCGGGCACGCCGACCTGGCGCAGGAGATGCTGCTCACCACCGAGTGCCCGTCCTGGCTCTACCCGGTCACCATGGGGGCCACCACGATCTGGGAGCGGTGGGACTCGCTGTTGCCCGACGGCACCGTCAACCCGGGGCAGATGACCTCGTTCAACCACTACGCCCTCGGCGCGGTGGGCGACTTCCTGCACCGCCGCATCGCCGGGCTGGCGCCCCTGGAACCCGGCTACCGGGCGGTGGAGGTGAACCCGATCATCGACGGCCCGATCGACAGCGCCTGGGCGGTGCACGAGACACCGTACGGGAAGGTCACGGTCTCCTGGGAGCGGGACGAGGACGGTGTCACCCAGCTGGAGGTGGACATCCCGGCGGGCACCACCGCCCGGGTCTACCCGCCCTCGAACCGGTCCAGCGGCCCGAAGGGCAGGTTCCGGGGTGCAGTGACGGTACCCGCCGGCACGCACAGCTTCACCGGCTGACCGCCCCCCCCGCCACCCGGCCCCGCAAGGTCACGAGGATCCGGTCACCCGTGACCGGATCCTCGTGACGACCGACAGCACCGCTGTGCCCGCCACCGCCACCAGCGCCGCCAGGAGCACCGACGGTCCGGCGAACGCCGGTTCCAGGGAGAGGGTGAACAGGTCGACCCCGGCCAGCAGCCACTCGTCCGGACTGTCCGCCCGCCGGTAGCCGACCAGGTACTGCAGCGTGGTGTCTGCGGCCGGGAGGACCCACAGACCTGCCAGGGCCGCCGGCCAGGTGCCCCGAGCCGGCCAGGACCGCAGCCCGCACCAGATGAGGGCCGCCGCCACCAGCAGCGCCGGCAGCCACCGGAGCAGCAGGTAGGCCTCGGTCGACCATGGCTCGGCGTGGGGTACCCAGAGCTTGGCCCAGGTGCCGATCGCTGGTGCGGCCAGGCTGAGCAGCAGCGCCGCCCCAGGCCGGGACACGCGGATCATCAGCACCAGCACGGCCAGGGCGAGCACGGCGCAGCCCACCGACCACACGACCAGGGCATGGTGGTAGCTCTGCTGCGGACCGTCGTCGACCGCTGCGCCCAGCACCAGGCCGGACTGCACCATGAGGAACGTCAGTGCGAGGGCATGCCCGGAGGCCGCCCAGAACGCGGTGGTCGAGCGGTGCGTGCCGGCCAGGCGGCGCAGCACCAGACCGGTCAGGGTGCTCCCGGTGACGAGCAGGGAGGTGAGCAGCAGAGCCACATCGTCGGCCAGGGGTATCAGCAGCACCGGTGAGGGACCCGACAGGCTCGGCACCGAGCGGGCACCCGAGATCCACCACGGCAGGAGGCCCACCAGGGGAAGGAACGTGCCCGCCAGCACGACCACCCAGGGGCGGGGCACCAGGGTCGACAGCTTCGATCCCGGCGACAGGGGCGGTGCCGTGGTCATGCCAGCCCGCTGAGGAAGCGTTGCACCAGGGCACCGGCCACCCCGGCGCCGTGCCCGCCGCCCTGGACGAGGACCGCCACGGCGAGATCGTCCTGGTAGGCCATCATCCAGGAGTCCACCCGGTAGTCCTCCCCGGAGCCGGCCTCTGCCGAGCCGGTCTTGGCGTGCACCGGCGCGCCGGGCACCTCCTGCAGCTCGGTCCCGGTGCCGCCGGTGACGACCGCACGCATCATCTCCGCGAGCTGGGTGGCCTCATCGTCGGTCAGGGGCTCCTCGGCTGCCGCCGGCTGGTCAGCGACCTCCTCCGGGCCGAGCACGAGCACCGGCGAGAGGGTGTCTGCGGCCGCCACCGATCCGGCCACGGTGGCCATCGTCAGCGGTGAGCCGAGCACCCGGCCCTGGCCGATCGTGGACTCGGCGAGCTCGGCGTCGCCCATCTCCGCCGGCACCGCCCCGGTGAAGCCCGGCTGCGGACCCCCCGGCTCCGCCGCCATCCCCAGGGACCGGGCTGCTGCCGCGAGCGCAGCTCCGGACAGGTCGCTGCGGGCGTTGATGAGCGCGGAGTTGCAGGACTGCGCGATCGTCTCGGTGAGCGTGATCTCGCCGAGGAACTGGTGCGGGTAGCCGGGGTAGTTGCCGATGCTTCGGCCACCGACCTGGGCCCCGTCGGTGCAGTCCAGGACGGACTCGGGTGTGTACCCGGCGCGGAGCAGGGCGAGCGCGGTGACCACCTTGAAGGTCGAGCCAGGGGCGAGCTCCGCCGCCATCGCCATGTCCAGCCCGTCGGCAGCGGGGCTGCTGGCTGCGGCGAGCACCTCGCCTGTCGACGGCTGGAGGGCGACCAGCCCGGCCGGGGAGTCGACGTCTGCGAGGACGTCCTCGGCGTCGGACTGGATGGCCGCATCGAGGCTGAGGGTCACATCGGTGCCCGGTACGGGTGGGGCCTCGAACAGCACCTCCTCGGCGCTGTCGGACTCGGCGACGACGCGCACACCCGGGCGCCCCCGCAGTGTCGCGTCCAAGTCGGCCTGCAGCCCGGACAGGCCGACGAGGTCACCTGCTACCACGGCACCGTCGGACCCCTCGACCACCTCCGCAGTGGCGGCGCCCGCGCGGCCCAGCAGCGGGCGCGCCCAGGTGCTGGTCGGCGCCAACGGGAGCTCGTCAGCGATCGCCCGCGCCCCGGGGATCGCGCCGATCGCCTGCTCGTCCGCCTCCTCGGCACGCAGCACGATCGCCTCCACGAAGGCTCGGGGGCCGGCCGCCAGGACCTGCTCGGTGTAGCCCTCCAGGTCGAACAGCTCCGCCAGGCGGTCGGCGCTCTCGGCGATCGCATCAGCATCGGCGAGGAGCGTCTTGTCGATCCCGATCCGGCGGACCGGCCGGAGGGTGACGATCGCAGCCCCGTCCCGGTCCAGGATCTCGCCGCGGCCGGGCTGCTCACGCTGCAGGACCAGGTGGGCCCCGTCGGTCAGGCCGTCGCTGACCAGCGCCGCCGACCACACCACTGCCCAGCCGTCCTCCTGGGCGGTGAGCTCCGCATCGGTGCGGTAGTCCCAAGACTCCGCGACGCCGGGCAGCTGCCAGGACCAGTCCAGCGACGCCTGGTAGCGGCTGTCTGGCTCCATCTCGGTTATGTCGCTGACCGCCACGGTACGCGGGACGTCCGTCAGCGTGCCGAGCAGGTCCGGCAGGTCGGGGTCGGTGCCCGCCCATCGGACGTTCTCGCCCTCGCCGGTCGCCAGTGCTGTGGCGAGGTCGGCGGCCAGCAGCTCGACCTGCTGCGGCACCGGCGCGGGCTCCTCGCTGGTGTGGCAGCCGGAGGTCAGGAGGGTGGCAGCGGCGAGCAGTGCTGCGATGCTTCGACGGCGTCGGGCCTGGGTGGGGCCATGGCTTGTCATGGCCGTCATCTTCGGTACCGGCCGGCGGCATGTCTAAGCGCAATGTGGCATCGTGTCATACCGAAAGTGCATAGTGTGGCGGGATGGACCTGCTCAGACACGCCCAAGCGTTCGTCGCCGTAGCGGACGAGGAGAGCTTCACCGGCGGAGCGGAGGCCTGCGGCCTGCCACAGCCGGTGCTCAGCCGCCGGGTGGCGGCGCTGGAGCGGAAGCTCGGCGGGCGGTTGCTGGAGCGTGGGCCGCGCGGTGCGAGACTCACCCCGCTGGGTCGCCACCTGCTGCCGTTCAGCCGCGACCTGGTCGCCCGCGGCGAGTACCTCACCGAGGCCGCCCGGGCCTACCTGCTCGACGACGTCCGGGCCGCACTGCCCGACTATGCCGATCCGCGCAGCCTTGCCGAGCTACGCCGCCAGCTCAGTGCCGCCGGAGTGCACCTGGTCTTCGACGAGGTGCCGCCGCACCGCCGGGAGAGCGAGCTGGCCGAGGGCCGCCTGCAGCTCGCGCTCACCCCCGCACCGATCGACCGCGCGCACCTGCGGGTGCCGCTGGGCGCCGCGACCGCCGGCAGGCACCCCCGCGGCCGCCGGGTGCACCTGAGCGCGCTGCGCGCCGACCCCGGCAGCGCCCAGCCCCCGCCCCGGCTGCTGATCCTGCCCGAGGAGGACGTGCCGCACGTGCGCGACCTCCTGGTCCAGGACGCCTACAGCGCCGGGCTGGGGCGAGACCAGGTGCTGGTGGGTGTGGTCACGGCGGAGGCGCTGACCGCCGTCCACGAACGGGGTGACGTGCTGGTCTGTGCCGAGGTGGAGGCGGCCCGGCACGAGCTGGTGTTCCGCGAGCTGGTTCCTCAGGTAGCCCGCGGCTACCGGCTGCGGTACCGCGAGGACCACCCGTCCGGTCGGGTGCTCGCCGAGGCGATGCCGGCAGCGGTGCAGCTGGTCGCAGCAGCGCTCGGTGGTCAGGTGATCGACCGATGAGCGTCCTCGGAGCCAGCCGGGAGGCGCTGGAGGTGGCGCACAGCATCTCCGACCGCTGGGCCGAGCTGGGGCTGCGTGGCGCGTTCCTCGCCCGGCACCTGGCCACCGGTGCCGAGCTCGGCTTCGCCGTCGACGACGTCTTCCCGCTCGCCTCGGTGGTGAAGCTGCCGCAGGCGCTCGTGCTGGCCGACCGGATCAGTCGAGGACAGCTCGACGGCGCTATGCCGGTGCAGATCGACCCGGTCCGCGGCACCCCCGGGCCGACCGGGATCGCCCAGTTCCGCCACCCCTGCACCGTGGCCGTCGCCGACCTGCTGTACCTCGCCGTCGCCGTCAGTGACAACGCTGCCAGCGACGCACTCTTCGACCTGGTGCCCGAGGAGGAGGTCACGGCCCAGCTGAGCAGCTGGGGTCACCACGACATCATCGTCCGGCACCGGATGGTAGCCCTCTACGAGGCGGTCGCCCGCTGGTCGGAGAACGACATGCGGCTGGCGCTGCAGACGGCGGCCGGTGCCACCACTGCCGGCGGCGGGCACTCGTTGCCGGTGCTGGACGCAGTGGCCGGCAACGTCGCCACCGCGGCAGCGCTGGTCGGCCTGCTGGCCGACATCTGGACCGACCAGGTCGCCACCCCTGCGGCCACCGCCGGAGTCCGAGAGCTGCTCGGCACGCGCGTGACGGCCGACCGGCTCGGTCTCGAGCTGGCCTCGGACCGGATCCGGATCCGGTCCAAGACCGGCACCTTCCTGCACTCCCGGCACGAGGCGGGCGTCGTCGAGATCGGGGACGGCGACCGGATCGCGGTCGCCGCGCTGACCGAGTCGTCGGTGCCGGCGATGGTGCAGCCGGAGGTCGACCGAGCCATCGGCCGGGCGGCCCGGCTGGCGGTGGAGTGCCTCCGAGACTGACCGCGCCGCGCCGCAAGGTCACTCGAGGTCGGTCACCGGGGCCCGTTCGCGAGTGACCGGGTGTCATCGGCGCACCAGCGAGCGCAACCCGCGCACCGCCACGGACACCGGCGCCAACCCCGCGGCCGAGTCCAGGTCGGACTCGCTGGGCAGCGACGTCTGCACCCGCTGCAGTGCCGCTCCGGCCCCCTCGGTCCACGCCGCCAGCCGTTCCGGGGCGCTCAGCGAGGCGTCGGTGCTGCGCTGGACGGTGTGGGTCAGGTCGGTGAGCGTGGTGTACAGGTCGTCCCGCACCGCGGCCCGGGCCAAGGCGTCCCAGCGGTCGTCCAGCGGTAGCGCCGCCACCCGGATGAGCAGGTTGTCGATACCGAAGTGCTCCGAGGTGGCGTAGTACAGCTCGGCCACCGACTGCGCCTTCTCCCCGGTCTCCCGGGAGAGCTCGACCACGTCCAGCAGGCCCAGCGCCGGGATCAGCGTAGAGGTCCGCTCGGCGAGCTCCTCCGGCAGCCCGGCCTCGACCAGCCCGTCCGCCAGCGCCGCACACCGCGCCCGCTCCTCTCCCTGCAGGAACTGCGGCAGCCGGCCCAGCAGCGTGCGCACCGGCTCGGCGAACGCCGTCACCTCTCGGGCGACCTCCACGCCGTCCGGGCGGTGCTGCACGAACCAACGCGAGCACCGGTCCAGCAGCCGGCGGAAGTCCAGGTACAGGCGGGTCTGCACCGCCGCCGGCACCTTGTTGTCCAGCGCCTCCACCGCATCGGTGTAGGACGCCAGGTCGAAGATCTCCCGGCCGGTCACGTATGCGCGGGCCACCTGCTCGCTGGACGCGCCGGTCTCGTCGCTGGCGCGGTAGGCGAACGTGATGCCACCGCGGTTGACCATCGAGTTCACCACGGTGTTCACGATGATCTCCCGGCGCAGCGGGTGCGCCTCGATCTGCTCGGCGAACCGGTCGCGCAGCACTGTGGGGAAGTAGCTCATCAACGTGCTGTGGAACCAGTCGCCGTCGGCGATGTCGGTACGGGCCAGGTCGTCCTTCAGGGCCAGCTTGGCGTAGGCCACCAGCACTGCGAACTCCGGCTGGGTGAGTCCCCCCCCGGCGGCGTCCCGCTCGGCGATCTCGGCGTCCGACGGCAGGAACTCCAGCTCCCGGTCCAGGTCGCCGCGTTCCTCCAGCCAGTGGATCAACCGCTGGTGCACGGTGAGCATGGCGTGCGCCTGCGCCCGGGAGTTGCCCAGCAGCACGTTCTGCACGTAGTTGTCCCGCAGCACCTGCGCGGCGACCTCGTCGGTCATCGAGGCGAGCAGCTCGTTGCGTTCGTCCAGGCTGAGGTCGCCGTCGGCGATCAGCGAGGTGAACAGGATCTTCAGGTTCACCTCCCGGTCGGAGGAGCCCACCCCGGCGGAGTTGTCGATCGCGTCGGTGTTGATCCGGATCCCCTGCTGGGCGGCCTCGATCCGACCGAGCTGGCTGGCGCCCAGGTTTCCGCCCTCGACTACCACCTGGCAGCGCAGCTGGTTGCCATCCACCCGGATCGCATCGTTGGCACGGTCCCCGATCTGGGCATGTGTCTCCGTGGAGGCCTTGATGTAGGTGCCGATGCCGCCGTTGTACAGCAGGTCCACCGGGGCCTGCAGGCAGGCGTGGATCAGATCGGCCGGGCTGAGCTCCGTCACGTCCTCCGCCAGCCCGAGCACCTCGCGCACCTGCGGAGAGACCGGCACCGTCTTGGCGGTGCGCGGGTAGACCCCGCCGCCCTCGCTGATCAACGAGTCGTCGTAGTCCGCCCAGGTGGAGCGAGGCAGGTCGAACAGGCGGCGCCGCTCGACGTAGGAGCTCGCCGCATCTGGGTCCGGGTCGAGGAACACGTGCCGGTGGTCGAAGGCAGCCACCAGCCGGATGTGCTCCGAGAGCAGCATGCCGTTGCCGAACACGTCGCCGCTCATGTCCCCGATGCCGACCACGGTGAAGTCCTCGGTCTGGCAGTTGCGGCCCATCTCCCGGAAGTGCCGCTTGGTGGACTCCCACGCCCCCCGGGCGGTGATGCCCATCTCCTTGTGGTCATAGCCGGCCGAACCACCGGAGGCGAACGCGTCGTCCAGCCAGAAGCCGTACTCGGCGGAGATGGAGTTGGCCAGGTCGGAGAAGGCGGCGGTGCCCTTGTCCGCGGCGACCACCAGGTAGGGGTCGTCCCCGTCGTGGCGCACCACCCGGTCCGGCGGCACCACTTCGCCGCCCACGCGGTTGTCGGTGATGTCCAGCATGCCGCGGACGAACGCCGTGTAGGCGGCCTTGCCCTCGGCCAGCCAGGCGTCCCGGTCAGTGGCCGGGTCTGGGAGCTGCTTGGCCACGAACCCGCCCTTGGACCCGGTGGGCACGATCACCGCGTTCTTCACCATCTGCGCCTTGACCAGACCGAGCACCTCGGTGCGGAAGTCCTCCCGCCGGTCGCTCCAGCGCAACCCGCCGCGGGCGACCGCACCGAACCGCAGGTGCACTCCCTCGACCCGGGGGGAGTACACCCAGATCTCCGCCATCGGCACCGGCGCCGGGATACCCGGCACCTGCCCGCAGGCCAGCTTGAGGCTGACGTGCTGGGGAGCTTCGCCGTCCGCCCCGGTCTGGAAGTAGTTGGTGCGCAACGTCGCCTCGATCACGCCCACGAAGGAGCGCACGATGCGGTCCTGGTCCAGGCTGGTCACCTGCTCCAGATCGGCGTAGACCGCCGAGCGGATCTCCTCCTCGGCGCGCTCGCGGGCACCGGTGTCGTCCCCGGCGGGGTGGTCCGGGTCGAAGCGGGTCTCGAACAACCGCACCACCCGCCGCGCCGTCTGCGGGTTGGCCACCAGCGCCGACTCCAGGTACTCCACCGAGAACGTGGAGCCGATCTGGCGCAGGTAGCGGGCGATGGTGCGCAGCACCACCACCTCGCGCCAGTCCAGACCGGCGGTGAGCACGAGCTCACCCAGGGCGTCCGACTCCGCCCGGCCCTCTCGGACCGCCAGCAGCGCTTCCTCGAACGCAGCGGAGACGGCCTCGTCCTCCGGCCAGTCCCGGCCGCTGCGCAGCCGCAGGCCGAAGTCGTACACGTGCTGCTGATCGTCGGCCTCGTCGGTGATCGTGTACGGCCGTTCGTCCAGTACGTCCACGCCCAGGTCGGTGAACATCGGCAGCACGTCGGTGAGGATCAGCGGTGCGGCGCGGTAGATCTTCACCCGCCGCTGCGCGGCGTCGTCGGGGTCCGGGACGTACAGGTGCACCCTGGTCTGGGTGCCGGTGAGCCCATCCAGCTGAGCCAGGTCGTGGACCGCGGCGGCAGCGCCGAAGTCCTCCTTGTACGCCTCCGGGAAGCCGCGCGTGAACCGCATCCCGGCATCCTCGCCGGGGCGGTCGTGCAGCTCGTCGAGCAGGTCCTCCTCCCAGGTGCGGGTGGCGGCAGCCAGCTGGGTCTGCAGCGCGCTGGTGTCCACGTCCGGGATCGAGGTGTCCCGCGGCATCCGGAGCACGAAGTGCAGCTGGGCCAGCGGCGACTCGCTCACCCGGGTGGTGTAGTCCACCTGCTCGGCCCCGAACGCCTCCCGCAGCATCGCCTCGATGCGCAACCGCACCGTGGTGTTGTACCGGTCCCGCGGCAGGTAGACCAGGCAGGAGACGAACCGGCCGAACTCGTCGCGCCGCAGGAACAGCTTCGAGCGGCGCCGCTCCGTCAGGTGCAGCACGTCCGCGGTGACCGCCACCAGAGTGTCCACGTCCGCCTGGAACAGCTCGTCGCGGGGGTAGCCCTCGAGGACGCCGAGCAGGTCCTTGCCGGAGTGGCTGCGGGCGGAGAACCCGGACCGGTCGAGCACCGCACCCACCTTGTCGGCCACGATCGGCAGCCGCAGCACCGACTCGGCATATGCGGCAGTGGTGAACATGCCCAGGAAGCGGCGCTCGCCGACCACCTGACCGTCGTCGTCGAAGGTGCGTATGCCGATGTAGTCCAGGTAGACCGGTCGGTGCACTGTGGCCCGGGAGTTCGCCTTGGTGATCGTCAGCAGGTGCGGCTCCCGAGCGCTGCGACGGGCTTCGGGGCGCAGCCGTGCGTAGACGTCCTGTCCTTCTGGGGCATGGCGCAAGATGCCCAGCCCGGTGCCGGGGACGGGGCGGAGCACCTCGTCGCCGTCCACAGTGTCCAGCCGGTACTCCCGGTAGCCGAGGTAGGTGAAGTTGTCCTCGGCCAGCCAGGACAGGAATCCCGCGGTGGGCTGCACCTCGGCCGGGTCGACCGTGGCCGGGACGCCGGCCGTCAGCTCCCGGGCGACCTGCTCGCACCGTTGCCGCATCGGTATCCAGTCACCGACGGCGGAGCGGACGTCTGCGAGCACCTTCTCCAGCCGTTCGGTCAGCTGGGCACGGCTGCGCTCGGACATCCGGTCGACGGCGAACGTCATCCAGGACTCGACCATCTGCGTCGACGTGGACGGGCGTTGCGGACCTACCTGCTCCAAGGTGCCCTGCGCATCGCGGCGCACTGCCAGCTGGGGGTGGATCACCAGGTCGATCAGGTGGTCGGTGCCGGACAGCGCGGCCGTCACCGAGTCCACCAGGAACGGCATGTCGTCGGTGCAGACCTGCACGATCGTGTGCGGTGTGGTCCAGCCGTGCTCAGCCGTGTCGGGGTTGAAGACCCGGATCAGGGTCTGCTCCTCGGCGCGCTGCTCGGCCAGCTCCCGCATGGTGGCGACCAGCCCGGCCATCACCTCCGCCGGTCGTTCGGTCAGGTCCTCGGTGGCCACATGCTCCAGCATGTGGTGCGCGAGCTCGGTCCGGTCCCCACCTGCGAGGCGGCCGATCGCCTCGATGACCTCTTCCCGTTGCCACGTCGTCGAGGCGTTCACCAACTCACCATCTGTGTCGTCATGACCCTGATATCGGCGAGTCTAACCACGGCCGTCTCGTCCCGCCGGGACTCGGCAGGACGAGTCCGCACGCCTACCACGTCACCCTCCACCTGCAGGCTGCGAACATGCTCGGCCTGCTCGAGGTGAGCTGCTCGGTGGTGTGCTCGCCGCCGCTGGGCGCGGCGAGGGTGCCCGCGATCGTCAGTGATGTCCCCGCGGCGGCAGCTGCCAGACCTGCGCCAGACCGGTGTCGCCGCCGCTGTAGTCGTCGGCCACCTCGAGCAGCTCGGCCATCCGCGCCTGCCAGGCCACGTTCGCCGGATGCTCCCGCAACGCCTCGCGCATCGCCTGGTAGTCCTCGCACTCCACCAGGTGGAACAGGTGCCGCCCGTCTCGCCAGATCTCCCAGGTGTGCACACCGGCCGCCCGCAGCGCGGGGTCCAGGTCGTCCGGGATGCGTGCGTGCACCCGGTCGTAGGTGGCTTCTTTGCCCTCCTTGAGCACAGTGTGCAGAGCGATGCGTTCCATCAGGTCTCCTGTCGTCGTGTCGGTGCGTGCCAGGTCGACGGCGGTGCTCCCCAGGTCAGTGCGGCGCACCGAGGGCGGCCCACACCTGGGGCGGGATGGTCTCGGCGTACCGGGCCACGTTCTGCTGCACCTGCTCCGGGCTGCTCATCCCGAGCACCACCGCCGCAGTGGCGGGATGCCGCAGCCCGTGCTGGACCGCCAGCGTGGGCAGCGTGGTGCCGTGCTCAGCAGCCAGCGCAGCGATCCGGCGGGCCTGCTCGAGCACCTCGGCCGGCGCCTGCTGGTAGTCCATCGTCGCCTCGGTGGGCACTGTGGGCCGGGCGAGGATCCCGGAGTTGAACACCCCGGCGAGCACGACCGGCCGTCCTGCGGCGGCCTCGGCCAGCGCTTCGAACCCGTCCTGGCGCAGCAACGTGTACTGGCCGGCGAGCATCGCAGTGTCCACGTCGAACCGGGCGAAGGAGTCGGTCACCGTCGCCGTGTCGTTCGTGCCCACGCCCACGGCGTGCACCATCCCCTCGGCGCGCAGGTCGAACAGCGCCGCGAGCCCCTCCTCCAGGGCGCCGGGCACCCCGGAGACGTCCGGGTCGTGCAGGTAGGCCACGTCGATGCGGTCCAGGTCGAGCCGCTCCAGGCTCTGCTCCACCGACCGGCGGACACCGCCGGCGGTGAAGTCCCAGACCCGGTCCTGGTCGCCCGGCACCTCGAACAGGTCGTCGTCCCGAGGCAGCGGCGTCGCCCGTGGCACCAGCAACCGGCCGACCTTCGTGGAGAGCACGAACTCCGCCCGCGGCCGGTCGGCCAGCGCCCGGCCGAGCCGTCGCTCGGAGAGGCCCAGGCCGTAGTGCGGTGCGGTGTCGAAGTACCGGATGCCCGCGTCCCAGGCGGCGTCTACGCAGGCGCGGGCCTGTTCGTCGGTCATCGCCTGGTACAGGTTCCCCAGAGTCGCCGCACCGAAGCCGACCTCGGTCACCCGGAGACGGTCGGTGAGGTCACGCGTGCGCACGATCGCTCCCGGCCGGTGCCCGCCGGCCCAGCTGGTACACCCGGCGGGCGGTGCCGGCGCAGATCGCCGCCCGCTCGGTCTCGGTGAGGTCGGCGAGCAGCTCGTGCACTGCCGCCAACCACCGGGTCGCGCCACCGGTCAGCCGCACCACCGGCCAGTCGGTGCCGAGCAGCAGCCGCCCCGGGCCGAAGGTGGTCAGTGCCGTGGCCACCACCGGTTCCAGGTCTGCCGCCGTCCAGGTCTGGTGGTCGGCGCCCATGGTGATGCCGGAGAGCTTGGCCACCACGTTCTGCCGCTGTGCCAGCTCGGTCAGCGTGGCCGTCCACGCCCGCAGCGCCTCGCCGTCCAGCAGCGGCGGGTTGCCCAGGTGGTCGAGCACTAACGTCACCTGCGGGCAGGCATCGGCCAGGGCGACCGCCTGGTCCAGCTGGTCCGGGCGGAGCACCAGGTCCACCGCCAGGCGGGCGGCACCCACTGCCATGATGCCGTCGGTCAGGGTGAGCAGCACCCGTGGGTCGGGGTCCTGGTGCGCCAGGTGCCGGATGCCCACCAGCGCGCCCGGGGCGTGGGACTCGATCGCGGCGAGCTGGCCGGGCACGTCCCCGGCCAGGTCCACCCAGCCGACCGCGCCGAGCACGCTGTGGTGGTCCACCGCCGCACACAGCGACCGGGTCTCGCCGGCACTGTGCGCGGACTGCACCAGCACAGTGCCGGTGATCTGGTTCTCGGTGCGCACCTCGGCCAGGTCGGCCAGGGAGAAGTCCTGGTCGATCGCGGCCATCGTGTCCGGGTCGATCCACGGTTGCGGGGTGGCGCGCCGGTCCCACACGTGTGCGTGGGCGTCGATCAGCTCGGTCGGTGCTGCGCTCATCTCAGGCCGGCCGCAACCGTAGGGCGTCCATCCCGCCGTCCACCGCGAGCGTCACCCCGGAGGTGGAGCCGGCGCGCGGGCTGGCCAGGTAGGCCACCGCCTCGGCCACCTCCTCCGGCTCGACCAGCCGGCCGTGCGGCTGCCGGGCCTGCAGGGCGGCGCGCTCCGCGTCCGGGTCGTCGGCAGCATCGAGCAGCCGGTTCACCCACGGTGTGTTCGCCGTGCCCGGGCTCACGCAGTTCACGCGGATGCCTTCGCGCACGTGGTCGGCGGCCATCGCCCGGGTCAGCGCCAGCACCGCACCCTTGGACGCCGAGTACAGCGCCCGCTGCGGCAGGCCCGCGGTCGCGGCGATCGAGCTGACGTTCACGATCGCGGCGGCCGGTGAGGACCGCAGGTGCGGCAGCGCAGCCCGTGCGGTGCGCACCATGCCCATCAGGTTCACGTCCAGCACCTTCTGCCACTGCTCCTCGGTCCCGTCGGCCACCGTGCCCTGCGCCCCGATCCCGGCGTTGTTCACCAGCACGTCCAACCGGCCCCAGCGCTCGATCACCTGCTCGACGGCGGTGCTCACGCTGGTCTGGTCGCTCACGTCCGCCTGCAGCTCCAGCCAGGTCGTCTCCGCCGCCTCGGCGGCGGTGCCCGAGGGGGCCGCTACGGCGGCCCGGTCCAGGATCGCCACCCGGGCTCCGCCGTCGTGCAACCGCTGCGCGACCGCAGCGCCGATCCCGGAGGCGCCCCCGGTGACCACTGCCACCAGGGCGGCAAACTCTCCGCTGCCCGTCTGCTGTGCTGGCGCGGTCATCAGCTGACCGCCTCCGCCGAGCCCATCACCGTGCGCTGCCGGCCCAGGCCCTCGATCTCCACCTCGACCACGTCCCCGGCGGACAGGTAGGGGAACCGGCCAGAGAGCGCCACCCCCTGCGGTGTGCCGGTGAGGATCACGTCACCCGGGTCCAGCGCCAGGTACTGGCTCAGGTGCCAGACGATGTAGTCCACGTCGAAGATCATGTCCGCGGTGGTGGAGTCCTGCCGCACCTCCCCGTTCACCCAGCTGCGCAGGCGCAGGTTGTTCGGATCCACCTCGTCCGCCGTCACCAGGTACGGGCCCAGCGGGGAGAACCCCGGAGCGGACTTGCCCTTGCTCCACTGCCCACCGGAGACGGTGAGCTGGAAGTCCCGCTCGGACAGGTCGTCGGCGGTGACGAACCCGGCGATGTGCGACCGCGCCTGCTCGGGGGAGTCCAGGTAGAGCGCACGGGTGCCGATCACCACACCGAGCTCCACCTCCCAGTCGGTCTTGGTGGACCGGCGGGGGATGTCGACACCGTCGAACGGGCCGGTGAGGGTATTGGCCGCCTTGAAGAACAGGATCGGCACGTCCGGCGGCTCCGCCCCGGACTCCGCCGCGTGCGCTGCGTAGTTCTGCCCGATGCACAGGATCGAGGAAGGGCGAGCGATCGGGGAACCGACCCGCAGGTCTCCGGCGCCCGGGACCTGCGGCAGCGTGCCCGCTGCCGCAGCCTGCGCGATCGTCTGCAGGCTGGCGGGGGAGAGGTGCTCGCCGCTGATGTCGCCGACCACCGGGCGCAGGTCGAACGTGGCCTCGTCGGTGACCAGGACGGGGATCTCCTGACCCACCTCGCCGAGTCGGGCGAGCTTCATACAGCCTCCTAGCTGAGTGTGCCGGTCGGGTTGAGTGCAGCACCCACCGGCGAAGACATCGGATGTATCGGCGGCAACGCTACCTCTGCCCCGGGAAGTCGGCAACGAAGGGTCAGGATGCGGGACGCGAAGGTAGGATGATGCCGTGGCAGTGACCGATACGGCAATCACCACGATCAAGGACATGATCGTCTCCGGAGAGCTCAAACCGGGCCAGCGGCTGCCGCCGGAGAAGGAGCTCGGTGAGCGCCTCGGCCTGTCCCGGAACTCGCTGCGCGAGGCGGTGAAGTCCCTGGAGCTGATCCGGGTGCTGGACGTACGCCGCGGCGACGGGACGTACGTGACCAGCCTGCGCCCGGAGCTGCTGCTGGAGGCGATGAGCTTCGTGGTGGACCTGCACCAGGACGCCTCGGTGCTGGAGATCTTCGCGGTCCGCCGCATCCTGGAACCAGCTGCGGCCGAGCTGGCGGTGCCGCGGATCGCCGAGGCGGAGCTGGACGCCCTGGCCGCCGAGATCGACTCCCTGGGCCAGGAGACGTCGGTCGAGGCGCTGGTGGACCACGACCTGGCGTTCCACCACCGGATCACCGCGGCCGGCGGCAACGACTACCTGACCAGCCTGCTCGATGCGCTCTCCTCCTCCACCGCCCGGGCCCGGTTGTGGCGCGGGATCACCGAGGACCGGGCGGTCTCGCGCACGCTGGCCGAGCACGCGGCGATCGTGGCGGCGCTGCGCCGGCGGGACGCTGACCTGGTGCGCGCCACCCTGACCGTGCACATCGGCGGGATCGAGACCTGGCTGCGCTCCGCCGTCGACCCGGACTCTGACCCACCCTCGCCACCATCCCCACCCCACCTCCGCTGAATCCATTCAGTAGATACTTGCTGCACGGAGGCGATACCGCGGGTATCGACCGGGCGTGGTAGCTGACGACCTGGCTGGTGGCACAGCGGCGCAGATGTAGCAGGATCAGGGTGTGCGAACACCGATCATCCTGGACGTGGACACCGGTATCGACGATGCGCTGGCGCTGCTGTTCGCCGCCCGGCACCCAGAGCTGGACCTGCGCGGGATCACCTGTGTGGCCGGGAACACCTCGCTGGCGAACGTGGTAGCGAACACCTGCGCCGTGCTCGACCTGGTCGGCGCGCGGGACGTGCCGGTGGCCGCCGGTGCGCAGCGGCCACTGATCGAACCGGCGCGGGACGCCGCGCACATGCACGGCGCCGACGGGCTGGGCAACCTCGGCCTGCCGGCCAGCGACCGACCGGTGGACGCCCGGCACGCCGTGATGCTGCTGCGTGACCTGCTCACCGAAGCGCCTGAACCGATCACGCTGGTGACCCTGGCACCGATGACCAACCTCGCGCTGCTGCTGCGCACCTACCCGGAGGTGGTCGACCGGATCGCCCGGGTGGTGTTCATGGGCGGTTCGGCCTCGGTGGGCAACGCCAGCGCCGTCGCGGAGTTCAACGTCTGGCACGACCCGGAGGCTGCGGCGATCGTGCTCGGCAGCGGCCTGGAGCTGACCATGTACGGGCTGGACGTGTTCAACGAGGTGGTGGTCCCGGCGGAGGAGGTGGACCGGCTCGCCGGCGCAGGCGACCCGGTGCTGCGGGCGGCCGGGCAGCTGCTCGGCTTCCGCGCCCAGCTGGGGGAGGCCGACGAGAGCGCGCTGCGCCTGGTCGGCGACGCCGGTGCGGTGTGCGCGCTGGTGGCCCCGGAGCTGGTGCGCACCCAGCGGTGGCCGGTGCAGGTGGAGCTGGCCGGCGGTTCCCGCGGGCAGACCGTGGTGGACCGGCGCACCCGCCTCGGGGAGGACCTGGTGCACGGGCTGGCGGGCACCGGTCCGCTGGTGGACGTGGCCCTGGGCGTGGACGTCCCGGCGATGGTCGACCTGTTCCTGCGCACCCTGGCCACGCCAGGTCGTCCTGCCGAGAGTGCGCTCTAGCGCACGCTGGGCAGGACGGCCCGGGACTGGGGGTGGCTACTTCTCGGTGAAGGTCACCTCGGACAGACCAGAGATCTCGATCTCGTCACCGTCGGCCAGGGAGACCGTCACCTCGGGGACGCTGAAGCCGTCGTCCTCGCCGAGGATCTCGTTCGTCGCCGGCAGCCCCCAGTCGTCGTAGACCACGAAGTTGCCGCTCTCGCCATCGGCAGGGGTGGCCACGTAGTCGCCGGCGGCGATGTCCAGACCCACCACCCAGTCACCGGCCGACAGGGTGCTGCGCAGCTCGGTCTCCGCCGGGGTGAAGGTCACCTCGGACAGGCCGGAGATCTCCAGCTGCTCGCCATCGGTGAGGGTCGAGGTCACCGACGGCACCCCGAAGCCCACCTCGCCACCGAGGATCTCGTTGATCGCCAGCGGGTCCTCCTCGCTCGAGGCGGACAGGTTGCCGCTCTGCCCGGCGCCCGGTTCGATCACGTACCGGCCCGGTGGTACGTCCTCGCCCACGGTGAAGGTGCCGGCCCCCAGTGTGGTCTGCTCCGCAGTGGAGTTGTCCCGACCGGCGGGCTCCACCTCCTCGTCCTGGTCGCCGGCCGCTCCTGCAGCGCTGTCTCCGCTGTCGGCAGCCTCGGCGGCGGACTGGTCAGCGGCCGGTTCGGCGTCCGGGGCGGAGTCGGAGCCGCCGCTGAACGCCTTGATCGCGATCACCAGCGCGACCACGACCAGCAGTGCGGTGAGGATCTTGTGCCGGGCGAACCAGCTGCGCTTCTTCGGTTCCGGGGGCGGCACCGGCCCCTGCGGGGGGACGCTGCCGCTCTGGGCGGCACCGGCCGGTGGCTGCCCCGGTGTGGAGTAGCTCGGCGGTAGCTGCGAGTGCGTACCGCTGTGCTGCTGGTGTGGCTGAGACATGAGAACCTCCGGAGAACGGGAACGTTGGTACGGCACCCAGCCAACGCCGTCGGGCCCCTCCCGGACCTCCCCCGGACGCCTGGACCTGGTTGGCCGATCGGCGGAGGTGGCGGGCCCGGTGCCCAGCCGGTCGGTGGAGGCGCACTGTCGGTGCCCGGCCGTACAGTGCCACCGTGACCGAGCAGCTGGAACCGGTGCCGCGGCCGCCGATCTGGCGCACCGCGCTGCTCGTGCTGCTGTGCATGTTCGCGAGCCTGACCAGCTTCGTCTTCTCCGAGGTGGGTCAGGACCCGGTGCCGCTCGTCGGCATGCTCGGCATCCTCGCCGCCCTGGTGCTGCCGGTCAGCCTGTGCTGGCGCCACCGTGCCCCCCTGGCCATCACGCTGGTCGTGTCCGGCGTCGCGCTGCTGCTGCCCCTGGGCACGTCGACGGCGTTGGTCGCCCTGGTCTCGCTGCTCACCTGGCGCAGCAGTCGCTGGGAGTGGCCGGCGACGGCGGCAGTCGCCGTGGCCACGGCCGTCACCTTCGTGCGGGACGTGCTGGCCCCCTCGGCCAGTGCCGCCTTCCTGCAGACGGTCCTCGCCCCGCCGGACACACCACCGGAGGCGCTGGTGCCGTTGAGCTGGTGGGTGGTGCCGATCGCCGTCGTGCTGACCGTGGGCCCGGCAGTCGGCATCGGGCTGCTGCGCCGCGCGAACAGAACCACCCGCCTGGCGGACGCCCGGGCCGCCAGCGCCGGCCGGCAACGTGCACAGCTCGGCGACGAGCTCGCCCGCCAGCGGGAGCGGGAACGGATCGCCCGCGAGGTGCACGACGTGCTCGGCCACCGGCTGTCCCTGCTGAACCTGCACGCCGGTGCGCTGGAGGTGAACGCCCGCGACGACGCGCAGCTCGCCCAGAGCGCCGCGCTGGTGCGGGCCAGCGCCGCCCGGTCGATGGACGACCTGCGCTCCCTGCTCGCCGTGCTCCGGGAGGATCCGGATGCTGAGCCCACGATGCGGGAACCATCGCTGGCGGACCTGCCGGCGATGATCGAGGAGGCGGTGGCAGCCGGTGCACCGGTGAGCTCGTCGGTGTTCCTGGACCGGGCCGAGACCGCCGACCCTGCCCTGGCTCGCGCCGTCTACCGGGTGGTGCAGGAGCTGCTCACCAACGCGCGTAAGCACGCATCCGGTGCGCAGGTGCGACTGAGCGTGCAGGGCGGACCGGCCGAGGGCATCTGCATCGACGCCCGCAACTCGTACCTAGGCGCGGGCGCCGGCCACGGCCCCGGCCAAGGTCTGCAGGGGGTGGCTGAACGGGTCGAGCTGCTTGGCGGGCACCTCGCCTACGGTCTGGACGACGGCGGGGCTACGTTCCGGGTCACCGTCACCCTGCCCTGGCGCTGCTGATCGCTCCTGCTCCGGATGCGCACCTCAGCCAGATGGTGTTGTCTGGCTGTGATCTGATCAGCGGCGACCGGGCGCCGGGGAGGGAGAGACACGTGCGACGACCGCAGGCAGCAGTGGCCGTGATGGCCCTGGGTCTGACGCTGGGTCTGGTGGCGTGCTCCGGTGAGTCCGGTCCACCGGTGCTCACCTGGTACATCAACCCCGACGACGGTGGTCAGGAGGAGATCGCGGCGCGCTGCACCGAGGAAGCGGGCGGGGACTACCAGATCCAGACCTCGTTGCTGCCCCGGGACGCCTCGTCCCAGCGGGAGCAGCTCGCCCGCCGCCTGGCGGCCAGCGACACCTCCATCGACATCATGAGCCTGGACCCGCCGTTCATCCCGGAGATGGCCGCCGCCGGCTTCCT
Organism: Ruania albidiflava DSM 18029; assembly: GCF_000421225.1. GTDB lineage: Bacteria > Actinomycetota > Actinomycetes > Actinomycetales > Beutenbergiaceae > Ruania > Ruania albidiflava. The sequence goes on from NZ_ATWL01000004.1 coordinate 271,087, forward strand.
CGCCCCGGTGCCTGACGACCTGCAGGACACCGACGACGTGGTGCAGGGCGCCGTGGACTCAGCCACCTGGGACGACGAGCTGGTCACCGTGCCGTTCTGGGCGAACACCCAGCTGCTCTGGTACCGGGAGTCGGTGGCCGAGGAGGCCGGGCTGGACATGGACCAGCCGGTCACCTGGGAGCAGATCATGGACGCCGCCGCGGAGACCGACACCCTGCTCGGCGTGCAGGGGGCCAAGGCCGAGTCCCTGACCGTGTGGATCAACGCGCTGATCGCCTCCGCCGGTGGGGAGATCATCACCAACCCGGAGGCACCGGCCGACGAGGTGCAGCTCGGCCTGGACTCCGACGCCGGCCGGGAGGCCGCGCAGATCATGTCCCGGATCGGGCAGGAGGGACTGGCCGGGCCCGGGTTCCCCACCGCGGACGAGAACGCCTCGATGAACCTGTTCGCCGGCGACAACGGGTCGTTCATGGTGAACTGGCCGTTCGTCTACCCGGCGATCTCGGACTCCGACCCTGACCTGATCGACGACATCGGCTGGACCATCTACCCCCAGGTGGAGGAGGGCACCGAGGCGGCCACCCCGGTCGGTGGCATCAATCTCGGGGTGAGCGAGTTCTCCGAGCACGTCGACCTGGCTTATCAGGCGGTGGAGTGCATCGTCCAGCCGGAGAACCAGTCGGAGTACTTCGTGACCAACGGCAACCCACCGTCGTCGATCTCCGCCTACGACGACGAGGAGGTGGCCGAGGAGTTCCCGATGGCCGAGACGATCCGGGACTCCCTGGACCAGGGTGTGCCGCGCCCGCAGACCCCGTACTACAACGAGGTCTCCATCGGGCTGCAGGAGACCTGGCACCCACCGGCCGCCATCGATCCGGACACCACCCCGGCGAGCTCGGCCGAGTTCATCACGGCAGTGCTGCGAGACGAGAGGCTGCTATGACCACCCCGGCATCTGCGGCCGAGAAGGCCACCCCCACCAACGGCAAGCGGCGGCGCGGCAGCGACCGGTCCCGCTCGGAGGCCCGGCTGGGTTGGTACCTGGCCGGCCCGGCGTTCGTGATCATGCTGCTGGTCACGCTGTACCCGATCCTGCAGGCGCTCTGGGACTCGCTGTTCAGCCTGCGCCTGACCGCACTGGACGAGACCGAGTTCATCTGGTTCCGCAACTACCAGGTGGTGCTCGGCGACCCGGCGTTCTGGCAGTCGCTGTGGGTCACCGTGCTGATCACCGTGATCACGGTGGCCGTGGAGCTGGTGCTCGGCTTCATCCTCGCGATGGTGATGCATCGGGCGGCCACGCAGCTGCGCGGTATCGTCCGGACGGCGATCCTCGTGCCGTACGGGATCGTCACCGTGGTCTCGGCGTTCGCGTGGTTCTACGCCTTCGACATCAACTCCGGCGGCTACATCAACAACTGGTTCTCCTGGCTGCCGGGGATCACCGAGGACCTGAACTGGTTCGCTGCCCAGGGCACGTCCATGTTCGTGATCATCGCCTCGGAGATCTGGAAGACCACCCCGTTCATCTCCCTGCTGCTGCTCTCCGGGCTGGCGCAGGTGCCCGGGGAGCTGGAGGAAGCGGCCCGGGTGGACGGCGCCACCGGCGCGCAGGTGCTGCGCCGGGTGATCCTGCCGAACATGAAGGCGGCGATCATGGTCGCGGTGCTGTTCCGGGCACTGGAGGCGTTCCGGATCTTCGACAACGTCTACATCATGACCAACGGCGCCAACAACACCGAGGTGCTCTCCCTGCTCGCCTACAACACCTCGATCGGGCGGCTGGAGATCGGGCTGGGATCGGCGATCTCGGTGCTGCTGTTCCTGTGCGTGCTGATCATCGCGTTCATCGCGATCAAGGGGTTCAAGGTGGACCTGGCCGGGACGAGGGGTGATACCTGATGGGTGGCATGTCGACGAAGCAGAGGATCGGCTGGGTGGTGATCACCGTGGTCGTGCTGCTGTGGTCGTTGTTCCCGGTGGTGTCGATCCTGATGACGTCGTTCAAGACCCAGGCCGGCCTGTTCTCCGGCAAGTTCCTGCCCCCGGAGTGGACCTGGGAGAACTACGCCACGATCCTCGCCCCGGGCGGCAGCGCCCAGGACCTGTTCCTGCCCTCGCTGCGCAACTCGATCGGCATCTCGCTGATCTCCACCGTGGTGGCAGTGGTGCTCGCCACCTTCTGCGCCTACGCGATCGCCCGGCTGGACTTCCGCGGGAAGAAGCTGATCCTGACCACCGCGCTCGCGGTCTCGGTGTTCCCGGTGGTCTCCATCGTGACCCCGCTGTTCAACCTGTGGCGCTCCATCGGGCTGTACGACACCTGGCCCGGGCTGATCATCCCGTACCTGTCGTTGACGCTGCCGATCTCCATCTGGACCCTGGCGGCGTTCTTCCGGCAGATCCCCTGGGAGCTGGAGCAGGCGGCGCAGGTGGACGGCGCCACCCCGTTCCAGGCGTTCCGCAAGGCAGTGGTGCCGCTGGCCGCACCAGGGGTGTTCACCACGGCGATCATCGCGTTCTTCATCGCCTGGAACGACTTCGTCTACGGCATCTCGCTGACCTCCACGAGTGCGGCGCGCCCGGTGCCGGCGGCACTGTCGTTCTTCACCGGCGCCTCCCAGTTCGAGGAACCGACCGGCGCGATCTCCGCTGCGGCGATCGTGGTGACCGTGCCGATCGTGATCGTCGTGCTGATCTTCCAGCGCCGCATCGTCTCCGGCCTCACCCAGGGCGCCGTCAAGGGTTGAGGCCCGCTACCGATCGAAGGAGTCCCCCATGGCATCGATCAGCCTGGACCACGTGGTCAAGACCTACCCGGACGGGTTCACCGCCGTGAAGGGAGTGAGCCTGGACATCGCCGACGGCGAGTTCGTGATCTTGGTCGGCCCTTCCGGGTGTGGGAAGTCGACGCTGCTGCGGATGATCGTCGGGCTCGAGGACATCACCGACGGCGAGCTGCGGATCGGGGAGAAGGTCGTCAACGACCTCGCCCCCCGGGACCGGGACCTGGCGATGGTGTTCCAGAACTATGCGCTCTACCCGCACCTGACGGTGTACGAGAACATCGCCTTCCCGCTGCGTCTGGCCCGTGGGCAGTTCAGCGACAGCGAGGTGGACGAGCGGGTGCGGCGTGCCTCGGCGCTGCTGGAGCTCGACGAGCACCTGGAGCGCAAGCCGGCCAACCTCTCCGGCGGGCAGCGCCAGCGGGTGGCGATGGGTCGGGCGATCGTGCGCCAGGCGAAGGCGTTCCTGTTCGACGAGCCGCTCTCGAACCTGGACGCCAAGCTGCGCGGGCAGATGCGCACCGAGATCGCCCGGCTGCAACGGAACCTGGCCACCACCACGGTGTACGTCACCCACGACCAGACCGAGGCGATGACCCTCGGTGACCGGGTGGCGGTGCTGCGCCGCGGGGAGCTGCAGCAGGTGGCCAGCCCGCGCGGGCTGTACGACCAGCCGGTGAACCTGTTCGTCGCCGGGTTCATCGGTTCCCCGCCGATGAACTTCCTGCCCGGCATCGTCGAGGGAGACCGGATCCGGCTGCCGCTGGTGGACGTGCCGCTGGACGACCGGTTGCGCACTGCCGTGGGCGAGCGGGAGATCGTGATCGTCGGCATCCGCCCGGACGCCTACGAGGACGTGGACACCCTGGAACCGCACAAGGCCGAGGGCGGGGTCCGCTTCGAGGCGGACGTGGACGTGACCGAGTGGCTCGGTGAGGTGCTGTATGCCTACGTGCCGTTCGAGACCCACGACGCGGTGCGGGAGAAGCTCGCCGAGCTGGACCGTGACCTGGACGGGGAGGGGATGCGCACCCAGCTGGTGGTCACGCTGGACTCGATGAGCACCGTACGCGCCGGGGACGCTGCTGAGCTGTGGTTCCACCCGGACTCGATGCACATCTTCGATGCCGAGACCGGCGACAGCCTCACCCGGGACGAGGACCGTGCCGCCGAGCTGGAGGAGGAGGCCAAGGAGCAGCGCCGCCGCGCCCTGGAGCGGGCGAAGCGCCGGGCCGAGCGGGAGGCGCAGGCTGCTGCGGACGGTGAGGAGCGCGCCAGCGCCTGACGTTCCTCGTCCCCCGCACCGCGCGACCGCCGTCGTGGGTGCCGGCGCCTAAGATCGCAGCATGTCCACCGAGCCTCGCCCGCACCGTGTGCTGCTCGTGGACGACGACGCCATGGTCCGCACCGGTCTGCGGATGATCCTGACCAGCGCCGACGACATCGAGGTGGTCGCCGAGGCCGGTGACGGCGACGAGGTGGTCCCGGCGGTGCAGGCGCACGCCCCGGACGTGGTGCTGATGGACCTGGGCATGGCCCGCATGGACGGCATCAGCGCCACCCGGGCGGTGCGGGCGCTGCCGAACCCGCCGCAGGTGGTGGTGCTCACCTCCTGGGACCTCGACGACGCGGTGCTGCGCAGCATCGCCGCCGGCGCAGCGGGCTTCCTGCTGAAGACCGCCGGCCCGACCGAGATCATCGAGGCGGTCCGCGCCGTGGCGACCGGCGATGCCATCCTCTCCCCGCGCACCACCCGACGCCTGCTCGACCACCTTGCCAGCGACGCGGCCCAGACCGACCGACGCTCCGCCGTCGAGCTGGTGGGCCGGCTGAGCGAACGGGAACGGGACGTGGCAGCAGCGGTGGGGCACGGGCAGGGCAACGAGGAGATCGCGCGGAGCCTGTACGTCTCCGTGGCCACGGTCAAGACCCACCTGGCCTCGGCGCAGGCGAAGCTCGGGGTGGGCAACCGGGTGCAGGTAGCCGTGCTGGCCGAGCGGGCCGGGCTGCTCAGCGCTCCTCGACGAACTTCCGGGTGACCGACATGTCCAGATCACCCAGGCCGTTCTCGACCAGCTCGGTGAACGCTGCGCGCAGCGCCGGCAGCAGCGCCGCGTTCGTGCCGGTCACCTCGGCGACGTCGGTGGCGAAGGTGAGGTCCTTGACCATGTACTTGGCCATCCCGGAGGCGGAGTACTCGCCGTCGACCACCTTCCGGTGCCGGGACCGCAGCAGCGTGCTGCCGGCGTAGCCGCCGCCGAGCAGGGTCCACATCTGCTCCAGGTCCAGACCGGAGCGCTCCGCCAGCACGCTGGCCTCTCCGATCGCCAGGATCGTGGCCGCGACCACCATCTGGTTGCACGCCTTGGCCACCTCACCGGCACCGAGGGGACCCAGGTGCACCGGGTTGCCGCACGGGGCGAGCAGCTCACCAGCCAGTGCGGCGTCCTCCTCGGTGCCGCCGACCATGATCGACAGCGTGCCCGCCTCGGCACCGTCCTGGCCGCCGGAGACCGGGCAGTCCAGCACCCGCACCCGGTCACCGCTGGCCGCCCGGAGCCGCTGGTCCAGCTCCCGTACCCCGGTGGCCGAGGAGGTGGACCCGATCATCACCAGCAGGTCACCGGCCTCGGCGAGCAGCCCGTCCGGACCGTCCAGCACCTCCTCCACCTCCGGCAGGTCCGGCAGCATGAGCAGCACTGCGTCCGCGGCGGCGCCGACCTCGCGCGGCGTGCTCGCCCACGTGGCGCCGGCGGTGACCAGGTCGGGCTTCTCCCGCCGGGAGCTGATCACCACGTGCTTGCCGGCTTCGAGCAGGCGGCGGGTCATCGGCGCCCCCATGGCGCCGAGACCGAGGACTCCGATGGTGGGCTGCTGGGGGTCCATGATCTCTCCTGATCGTTCCGGGTGGGCGGGACTGCCGGCCATCCTACCGGCTGGCCAATATCTCGGACAGCGTCCAACCAGGTGGAAGGAGGCTAGGATCGGACCAGTCTCGATCGAAGGAGGAACGGTGCCGGAGAAGCTGCGCGTCGTGGTGGCGCTGGACCTGGCCGAAGAGCTCTGCGCCCGGATCGAGGAGATCGAGCCGCGCTGCGAGGTGGTCCGCGACCACCGGCTCTACCACCCGCAGCGGGTGGTCGCCGACTGGAGCGGCGACCCTGAGCACCGGCGTACGCACGAGGAGCAGGCCGCCTTCGAGGGGATGGTGGACTCCGCCGACGCGCTGTTCGGTGTGCCGGACGTGGACGCCGCCGCGCTCGCGCGCACTGTGGCCGCCAACCCGAGGCTGCGCTGGGTCCACACCACGGCGGCCGGCGGCGGTGGGCAGGTGCGTGCGGCGAACCTGGGCGCTGAGGCGCTGCAGCGCGTCACCTTCACCACCAGCGCCGGGGTGCACGGGGTGCCGCTGGCCGAGTTCGCCCTGTTCGGGGTGCTCGCCGGGGCCAAGGACCTGCCGCGGCTGCAGCAGCAGAAGGCCGACCGCACCTGGACCGGTCGCTGGGAGATGCGCCAGCTGGACGAGCTCACCGTGCTGGTGGTCGGGCTCGGCGGGATCGGCCGCGCCGCGGCCGCGAAGTTCGCCGCCCTGGGTGCCACCGTCTGGGGCACCACCCGGAGCGGGGAAGAGGTCGACGGCGTGGCTCGCCTGGTCCCGATCGAGGACCTGGTCTCGGTGATGGGGGACGTCGATGCGCTCGTGGTGACCCTGCCCGGCACGGACCGGACCGAGGGGCTCATCGACGACGAGGTGTTCTCCGCAGCCAAGCCGGGGCTGATCGTGACCAACGTGGGCCGCGGGAGCGTGATCGACGAGCCGGCGCTGGTGCGCGCCCTGGACAACGGTCAGGTGTCCTTCGCCGCACTGGACGTGTTCGCCACCGAACCACTGCCGGCCGACAGCCGGCTGTGGGAGCACCCGAACGTCGTGGTCAGCCCGCACACTGCCGCACTGAACCACAGCGAGCCGGAGCGGATCGTGCGGCTGTTCGCCGAGAACGCCACCCGGTTGCTGGACGGCCGCCCGCTGCGCAACGTGGTGGACACCGTCGAGTTCTACTGAGACCGGCGACGATGGCAACCGGCCAGGGCCGCGACGGGGCGCACGAGTCCGGGCTGCACCGTGACCCGGCTCCGGCGGTCACCCGCAGCCTGCGCATCCTCGGGCTGCTCGCCGATTCCAGCGGGACGGCACTCACCCTCTCCGACATCGCCCGGGCGCTGGGCCTGGCGAAGTCCTCCACGGCGAACCTGTGCCTGGCCCTGGAGCAGGGGGAGATGATCCAGCGCACTGCGGAGGGCTACCGGTTGGGTCGCCGCACTGCTGAGCTCGGCGGTGCGTACGCGCTGGGGTTCAACCAGGTGCGGGAGTTCTTCGACGTGTGCGCCGCCTCCCCGGCGCTCGCCGGCCAGGTGGTGCAGATCGCCATGCTGGACGGCGCCGACGTGCTGTACCTGGCCCGCCACGAAGGCCGGGCACCGTACAGTCTCGGCACCCCGATCGGCTCCCGCCTGCCCGCGGCGCTCAGCGCCACCGGCAACGCCATCCTGGCCACCATGGACGAGCAGCAGGTCGCCGACCTGCTCGCCGGTGAGCAGGTCCGCGCGGTGGCCGAACCGGCCCCGCGGCACCTGGACGACCTGCTCGCCCGGGTGCGAGAGGTACGCCAGCGAGGCTACGCCGTCGACCGTGGGGAGTCCTTCGCCGGCGTCATCGGGGTGGCGGTGCCGTTGACGCCTTGGTCGCCCAGCGATCCGCTGCTGGCCATCGGGGCAGCCCTGCCGGCCGAGGGCACCGACGAGCCGACGGTGCACGAGGTCGCGGCAGCCCTGCAGGAGGCAGCCCGGCAGCTGACCAACCCGCTCGCCGTGCGCGCCTGATCCCCACCCGCGAACGCTCCCCTTCGCGGCGACACGCCGGGCGCGGGCCGCGAAGCAGGGCGTTCGTGATCAGGTGGGTCAGTGCATGGCGATGGTCTGCACGGCCCGCAGGTGATCCCGGATGAACCGGTTCGCATGGGCGGCCAGGTCGTCGGAGTCGACCCACAGGTTTCGCCAGATACCCAACGTGTTGGACAACGAGGCGCTCACGACTGCGCTCGAGAAGGATTCGAACACGATCGGCCCGTCGAACCCCGATCGCGCCAGCGCGCGGAAGGCGCTGTCGAAGTCCACTGTGCCGGTGCCCAGGTAGCCCCTGTGGCTCTCGCCGATGTGGAAGTAGCGCAACCGGTCGCCGGCGTCGAGAATCGGTTCGAGCATCCCGGACTCCTCGATGTTCATGTGGTAGGTGTCCAGGTGCAGATGCACGTTCTCGTGGCCCACCTCCGCCAGGAAGTCCAGACCAGCGCGGGCAGTGTTGGCGATGTTGGTCTCGTACCGGTTCACGATCTCCAGGGACAGCTCCACGCCCGCGTTCGCAGCCGCGTCCCCGAGGCGGCGCAGTGCGGCCGCGGCGGTCGCACGGTTCCTTGGCGTGGCCGGAGTCAGGTACTTCTGCATCGCGGAGTAGATCACCCCGCACAACGCCGTACCCCCGGCCTCGGCGACGACGTCGATCGCCCGCAGCAGCAGGTCCTCACCGCGGCGCGAGGTCGCCTCGTCCTGGCTGGACAGGTCGGTCTGCGCCGACAAGCCCAGTGACGCGGTCATGGCTAGACCGTGCTCGTCCAAGACCCGCCGCACCTGCGCACCGTCGAAGGTGTGCGGGTCCATCAGTGGAACCTCGAGCAGGTCGAAGCCCGCGGCGCGCGCGCCGTGTGCGGCTCGGACGAGTCCTGCTTCGTCGAAGACGCCGGTGAAGACCAGACCATGGACACCGATCTGCATGGTGACCTCCTTGTGGAGTGCCGGTCGAGGCGTGCAGCCGCGAGCCGGGTTATTGAGGGTTGGTGGTGGTAGGCACGGGCAGGGTGGGGCCGTCCGCCCCAGATCCACGTCTGCGCAGCCGGGTGGGCAGGGCGTCGACGAGCGAGGCCCCGAGAAGCACCACTGCCAGAGCCAGGAACTGCAGCTGTGTTCCTGCGTTCCCGGGGACGACGATCAAGATCGAGGCATTCAGCCAGACGATCAGCAGTGCGGCCAGGAGCACACCGCTGAGCCGCCCGATGCCACCGGTGATGGCCACGCCGCCGAGCACTGCGATCGTGATAGCCGGCAGGGCCATACCGGCTCCGCTGGTGCCGGCGTCCGGTCGGGCCGAGGCGAACTGTGCCACGGTGTAGATCGCGACCAGACCGCTGACCAGGCCGGAGGCGACGAACGCGAGCAGCTGCGTGCGGCGAGTCTGGATACCTGCCCACTGTGCCGCGGTCGTGTTCGTACCGATGGCGTACAGCGACCGCCCGTACGTGGTGCGGTTCAGCAGCAGCCAGGCAACCACTGCCACCGGGAGGACGAAGGTGAACATCCCGAGCGGCACCAGCGGGAAGTACTGACCGATCACAGGCAGCTCGATCGAGTCCGCAGCGGAGTACAGCCCAGCGATCCGCGCACCGGAGATCGGGCTCGCACCGGTGATCACCAGAGCGATCGACTGGTAGGCGTAGTACGTCGCGAGCGTGGTGATCAACGCCGGATAGCCAAAATAGGCAGTGAGCACACCGTTCACACCGCCGAGCAGCATGCTTGCCAGCAGCGCCACCACGACTGCCGAGGCCAGGGACCAGCCTGCGTTCACATACAGGATCCCGAAGATCATGCCGACGACGGAGACCATCGATCCGACCGACAGGTCGATGCTGCCCCGGCCAGTGGTGATCACGAACAGCTCAGCGAGCGCAAGCAGTGCCAACGGCACGTAGTTGATCAGCGAGCTGGCCAGGTAGTCGGAGTTGAACGACCCGGTGGTGACACCTACCGAGTCCAGGATGGTCATCCCGATCAGCAGCACCAGGATCAACGCCAGCAGCAGCACGTTGCGGTCACGGAGGCCACCGCCCTCAGTCCACCGCCGGATCTGTGCAGCCAGGCTGCGGTGACGTGCGCTCATGGTGCTCTCCTCGCACGTTCCCGGAGCAGGTCTGTCCCCACGGCGATGATGATGAACAGTCCGACGAAGAGGAATGCCAGCTGGGACGGCCAACCCAGCTGGGTGACACCGGAGCGCACCGACTGCACCAGGAGGGCGCCCAGCAGGGTGCCGACCACAGAACCGCGACCGCCCATGATCGACGTGCCTCCGATGACGACGGCCGCGATGACCTCGAGCTCCTTGCCCTGACCGACCGACTGGTCCAGTGTCGAGGTGCCCGTGGCGATGGTGATGCAGGCGGAGAGACCGACCATCACTCCGGTGAGCGCGTAGACCCAGACCAGTCGAGGTCGGACCGCGATACCTGCCAGCCGGGCTGCTTCCTGGTCGCCGCCGATCGCATAGAGGTTTCGTCCGGGCCTGGTGTAGCGCAGGAACCACCAGGCCGCCGCGACAGCGACCACGGCGATGGCGAACGAGTGTGGGACCCCGAAGGTGGAACCGGCCGCGCCACGTCCGAACACGCTCAGCGTGCCGGGGATGCCGTTGACCGTCGAGGAGTCGAACACCCGGTAGCCGATGTAGAGGAACAGGTTCCAGGTGCCGAAGGTGATGATGATCGGGTGTACCCGCCCGTAGGCGACCAGCACCCCGTTGACCGTCCCGAGCAGCGCCCCGACCGCCATCGCGACCAGCACTGCGGGCAGGAGCGGAAGGTTCACCGTCACCAACAGCTTCGCAGTGATCACGGCGCAGACCATGATCATCCCGGCGATGGAGACGTCGATCCCCGCTGTGATGATCACGAACGTCATGCCGATCCCCATCAGCGCTACTGGGGCGACCGCCACGAGCAAGGGGCCGATCGATCCTAGGGTGAGGAAGGACGGGGTGAACAGACCCAGCAGCACCCAGAGCACTGCGACCACCACGAGGAGCACGACCTCCTGACCGGTGACTACCGGCGGGAGGATGCGTCCGATCGCCTGGCGGCCCGCGGAAGGATCGGTCTCGGTGGCAGTCATCAGCTCTCCTCTCCGACCTGACCGGCGGCGATGGCCAGGACCTCTGCCTGGCTCGCCGTGGGTGGCAGCTCGGCGGTGATCGCTCCCGCGCGGAAGATGAGGATCCGGTCGGAGATCCGCAGTACCTCACCCAGGTCCGTGGTGATCACCAGCACGGCGGCACCCTCGTTCGCGAGGTCGGAGACGATCTGGTGGATCTCCTCCTTCGCGCCGACGTCCACCCCCTGGGTGGGTTCGGCGAGTACCAGCACCTCCGGTTGTTCCACCAGCTGCCGGGCGAGCACCACCTTCTGCGCGTTCCCGCCGGACATCGACCGCACCGGCACTCGCTCGCTCGGGGTCTTGATCGCCAGCCGGTCGATCAGCCGGCGGGCGATCGAGCGTTCTGCCCTGGGGCTGACCCAGCCGGGGAGCCGGGAGAGCAGGTTCAAGGAGCCGATGCCGATGTTGAAGGCGATCGACTGGAACGAGAAGGTGCCCTGCTGCGACCGGTTCGCCGGCACCATCCGGATGCCACGTTGCTTCGCGTGCGCAGGGGACCGCACTGCCCGTGTGCTCGTGCCGATGCGGACCGTGCCGCTGGCGCTCTTGCGGAGACCGTAGATCACGTCTCCGACCTCGGCGGCCCCGGAGCCGACCAGCCCGTACAGTCCGACGATCTCGCCCCGGTGCACCGTGAGGCTGACATCCTGGAAAGCCCCGTCCAGGGTGAGCTGTTCCAGGACCAGCATCGGCTCCCCGGCGGCTGCGGCACTGCGCACCCCCTCGGCAAGCTCACCGCCGACCATGCGTTCTGCGATGACCCGGACGCTCAGGTTCTCGATCGGGTCGCACGAGACGGTCTGACCATCGCGCATGATCGTGACCTGGTCGGCGATCTCGAAGAGCTCGTCCAGGCGGTGCGAGATGTACACGATCGAGACGCCGTCGCTGGCCAGCCGACGGATGACGTCGAAGAGGACGTCGATCTCGTTCTGAGTCAGGATCGCACTGGGCTCATCGAGGATGAGGATGCGGGCGTTCTCCAGGAGCGCCTTGGCGATGGAGACGAGCCCGCGAACGCTCCCCTTTGCGGCGACACGCCGGGCGCGGGCCGCGAAGCAGGGCGTTCGTGATCAGGTGGGTCAGTCCTCCAGGGGCACCAGCGGCACGAGGTCCTCGACCACCTGCCGGGCGGCCTCGGCCTCCGCGTCGGTGAGGGTGCTCAGCGCAACCTCCTCGGCCTCGGCGGCGGCGGTGTAGGAGGCGATCTCCTTCCGGGTCGTTTCCTCGTCCCAGCCGAGCAGGGGAGCCACGATCCCGGCGATCTCCTCCAGCGCACCCACTCCCCGGTCGCGCTGCTCGTAGAACAACCGGATCCGGCGCATCACCACGTCCTCCAGGTGCAGCGCACCCTCGTGCGTCACCGCCATCACCACCTCCGCGCGCAGGTACGCGGGCGCGGCTGCCAGCGGCTCGCCCAGCTCCGGGTCGTCGTCCACCAGGTCGGTGATCACGCTGAGGTCCGAACCGTACCGGCCGAGCAGGTGCTCCATCCGGGCGCGGTCCCAGCCGTACTTCGCCGCGATGCGTGGTGCCTGCCGGGTCAGCGCCTTCAGCCGCGGCGCCCCGACCAGCGGCGTCTCCGGGGTCACCGACGGGTTTGCCTTCGCCCGCACCTCCCCGAGCGCGTGGTCCACGGCATGCTCGGCCATCAGCCGGTAGGAGGTGAGCTTGCCTCCGGAGATCACCGTCAGCCCCGGCGCCGGCTCGACGATCACGTGGTCGCGGGACACCTTCGTGGAGGACCCGCCGTCGGTCGCGGGCTGCACCAGCGGCCGTAGCCCGGCGTACACCCCGATCAGGTCGTCGAACGTGAGGTCGGAGGAGAGCACGTCGTTGGCGTGCTCCAGGATGTAGTCCACGTCCGCCCGGGTGGCCACCGGGTGCAGCCGGTCCTGCTCCCAGGGGGTGTCGGTGGTGCCGATGATCCAGTACCGCTGCCACGGGATGATGAACAGCACCGACTTCTCCGTGCGCAGGAACAGACCGGTGTCGCCCTGGATCCGCTCCTTCGGGATCACCACGTGGATGCCCTTGGACGCCAGCACCTTCAGTCCTTCCTGCCCGTCGGCCAGCGCCTCGGTGGACTCGGTCCACACCCCGGTCGCGTTGATCACGTGCCGGGCGTGGATGGTGTGCCGCTGCCCGGTCTCCAGGTCCACGACCTCGGCGCCGGTGACCCGCCCGCCGGGCCCGTTGACGAAGTCCACCACCTGGGTGCGGGAGGCCGCGTGCGCCCCGAACGACTGCGCAGTGCGCACCAGCGTCATCACCAGCCGGGCGTCGTCCACGCGCGCGTCGTAGAACTCGATGCCGCCGACCAGCTTGTCCCGGCGCACGTCCGGGAAGAGCTTGCGCACCCCGTCCCGGGAGAGGTGCTTCTGCGTGGGCACCGCCTTGCCGCGCATGCCGACCACCGCCATCGCGTCATACAGCCCGATGCCCAGCGCGCTGTAGATGCGCTCGATCACCGGCTGCTTCAGCGGCCAGATGAACGGCTGCGCCTTGACCAGGTGTGGGGCGGTCCTGGTGAGCAGGATGCCGCGCTCGCGCAGCCCCTCCGCCACCAGCTTCAGGTCCAGCTGGTACAGGTAGCGCACCCCGCCGTGCACCAGCTTGGAGGACCAGGAGGAGGTGCCTGCGGCCCAGTCCTGCATGTCCACGATGCCGGTGCGCAGCCCGCGGGTGACGGAGTCCAGCACGATGCCGGCACCGGTCACCCCGCCACCGACCACCAGGACGTCGAGCGGCTCCTCGCCACTCATCGCGGCCAGGGCCTCGGTGCGGGTCTGGGTTGTCAACGCTGAACTGGCCACGGTCTCTCCTGTGCATTGCCCGACGGCGGAACTTGCCTTGCTCTCATCTCTGATCGTCCCGCGGGGCGCACTGACGTGCAATCACAGTGCACGAACGTGCGCTGGCGGTCATTGTCCGTGGGCAGACTGTCCAAGCGCGCCGTGGACCGTGGTCGCGGCGAGCTCCAGGGTGCGCAGCCGGTCGTCGGGGGAGGGGCTCAGGGCAGTGGCCGAGGGCGGCGCGGCGGGCGGGCAGCACCCGCGGCACCGTCACCAGCGAGCGCACTGCCACCGGGTGAGCGACCGCAGGCTCCGGTGGCGGCGGTGCCGGACGCCAGCCGTGGGACAGCGCCCAGGTCTCCAGCGCGGCCGCGATGCCGCCGACCGGCGCACCTGCTGCGATACCGTGGAGTCTTCAGGATGCCGCAGCGAAGGGGACGCGTCGATGACCGCACCAGGGTCTGGTCGGCACGTCTCCGCCCGTAACCGAGCGAGGATGGAACGGCAGCAGACGATCGCCGCCTACGTGCTCGCCAAAGGGGTGGCCACCCCGAACGAGCTGACCGAGGTGGCCGGCGCGAGCCTGATGACCGTGCACCGGGACCTCGACGAGCTGGCCCGCCGCGGGCTGCTGCGCAAGTTTCACGGCGGGGTCTCTGCCCAGCCCTCCTCGGTGTTCGAGAGCAGCTCGGCCTACCGGCTGAATGTGCAGTCTGAGCACAAGGAAGCGCTCGCGGCCGAGGCGCTGAAACGGATCGAGTCTGGGATGTCCATCATGTTGGACACGTCCTCCACCAACGTCTTTCTGGCGCGGCTGATTGCACGCCGTGAGATGGAGCTGACGGTGCTGACGAACTACCTGCCGATCCTGCAGACGCTGCGCAACAGCGAGGGCGTGGACCTGATCATGATCGGCGGGAAGTTCAATCCGAACCACGATGCGTTCTTCGGTATGGACGCCGTCGCCATGACCGAATCGCTGCACGTCAACCTCGCTGTGCTCAGCACGTCAGCGATGACAGCGGAACGGACCTTTCACCAGGACCAGGACATTGTGACCATGAAGCGAGCGATGATGGCTGCAGCGGACCGGCGCATCCTGCTGATGGACCCGACGAAGATCGAGCGCACCGCGCTGCACCGGCTGGCCCCGAGCGGCGCGTTCGACGAGCTGCTGCTCACCGACCCTGGCGACACCGAATTCAGCCGCGCCGTTGCCGAGCACGTGCCGACTGTGCTGGTACCGCTGCGGGGCGACCGGTAGAACTAGTCGGACGGTGCCGGGTGCTCAGCAGAGCCGATGTGCGCGGCGAGCGCGTGCATCGATTCCCGTATCTGCGGGAAGGCCTCGATGTACCGGTCCACGAAGAAGCGGTACTGCTCGTGCCGCTGGGCATCGGGCTCGATCGTCTCGGCCGGGTGCACCATCGCCGCCGCAGCTTCCGGCACCGAACCGTAGAGCCCTGCACCGGTGGCGGCGAAGATGCCCGCCCCCAGCACCGTCGCCTCACCCTCCCGGGTCAACGTGATCGGGACACCCAGCACATCGGCGTGCATCTGCATCCACGGACGGCTCCGGCTGACCCCACCGCAGGCCACGATCTCGTCGATCTGGTGCCCGGCTGTGGCGATCACCCGGCGGATGTGCTCAGTGCCGTAGCAGACGCCTTCCTGGATGGCCCGGAAGACGTGCTCGGGACCGTGGTGCAGGCTCAACCCCCAGATCATCCCGCGTGCCTGGCCGTCGCAGTACGGTGTGCGGTTGCCCTGGAAGTACTCGTTCACCACGACGCCGTCCGCTCCCGGGGGCAGTGCGCGGGCACGTTCGGTGAGCAGGTCGTAGGCGTTCTGGCCGGACCGGTCTGCCTCGGCCACGACGTCCCGGGCGAAGTTGTCCTTGAACCACTTGAGTACCGAGCCGGTGGAGGACTGCCCGCCCTCCAGCGTGTAGCTGCCCGGCAGCACCGAGTCGGTGAACGCACCGAGGAACCCCGGTCCGGTCACCGGCCGGTCGGTCAGCCCGGTGAACACGTGCGAGGAGCCGGTGATCAACGCCATCGTGCCGGGGGCCAGGACGTTCAGACCGACCTGGCCGGACCAGGCGTCGATCGCCCCCTCGGCCACCGGCAGGCCCGGGGCCAGACCGAGATCCTCGGCAGCGGCGGAGGTCAGCTCACCGACCTGCACCCCCAGGTCCAGCACCTGCTCAGGAAGCTTGGCAAAGACGTCACCGACACCGACGGCCTGGTACAGGTCGACCGGCCACCCACCGCGGTCCCGGTCGTAGTACATGCGGTGAGCCGCGGTGTTGATGTTCGTCGTCCACCGTCCGGTGAGGCGGTAGGTGATCCAGTCGACGGCGTCCACCAGGTAGGCCGCCTGGTGGTAGGTCTCCGGTTCGTTCTCCTTCAACCATGCGGCCTTGAACGGGTACCACTCGGCGCTCGCGGGCATGGTGCCGCCCCCGGAGCAGCGCCGGGTGTCGGCGTCGAGCTCGTCGGCACGCCGGGCCTGGTCGACCGCCCGCACGTCCATCCACATGATCGCTGGCCGCAGCGGTGAACCGTCTCGGTCGGCCGCCACCAGGGTGAGCGAGGTCGCATCACAGGCCAACCCGACGACCGCCCCGGGCATCACGCCACCCTCCTGCATCGCGCGGCGGGTGGCCTGACCGGCTGCGGCCCACCAGTCCCGAGGGTCCTGCTCGGCCCAGCCGGACCTGGGGTAGCGGGTGGCGTAGGTGCCGGCGGCGGCAGCAAGGATGGTGCCGGTGGCGTCGATCAGCGCAGCCCGGCAGCTCTCGGTCCCGAAGTCCAGGCCGAGGACGAGCGGTCCTGCGGAGCGGTTGTCGATGGCCACCAACCCCTTCCTTCCTGCTCAGCGCCGCGCTGCTGTGCAGCATGCGGCCGATGGTGCGGTCAGCCGACCGGGACCAGTCCCTCGTCGGTCACCCGGAAGCCGGCCTCGGCCACGATCCGTGGGTCGTCGGTGGTGAACCCGTCGGCGTCCAGCGCCACCGCCCGGCGCACCTGGTCGGGCGTGTCCACCGGCCACACGTCCACACGGAAGCCACGGTCGTGCGCCTGCCGGACGAACTCCGCTGTGACGGCAGCCAGGCCCACCAGCACCCGTCCGGCGCCGAGCTCGGCGGCCCGGTCGAGCACGGCGCCGGAGGCATCCTTGCTGATCAGTCCCACGCACACGTCCGGGAGGAGCTGGACCAGCCGGCCGACGCTGCCTTCGTCGAACGAGGTGGGCGCCAACCGTGCGATCGCCTCCGGACGGTCCCGCAGCACCGCCATCATCGGGTCGATCGCTCGCGGGTCCTTGATCTCCACCTGCAGCGACCCGGTGGTGGCGTCGAGCACCTCGGCGAAGGTGGGGACCTGTGCGCCGTCGCCGGCGTCCAGCCCGCGGACCTGCTCGAAGGTGAGCTCGGAGACCAGCCCGGTGCCGTCGGTGGTGCGGTCCACCGAGGCGTCGTGGATCACCACGACCTGACCGTCGCGGGTCGCCCGCAGGTCTAGCTCGAGCTCGTTCACCCCGATCTCCAGGGCTGCGCGGAACGAGGGCAGGGTGTTCTCGGGGACCAGGGTGCAGGCGCCCCGGTGGCCGACGACAAACGTGTTCACATCTACTCCGGTATCGGATGGTCGGGACGGCCGGCCGGGATCAGCCGTACCACTGCTCGTAGCTGTCCTGGATCTGCTCGGCACCATCGCGCAGACTGTCAGCGACCCCGTCGAACGTCGACTGCACGTCGGTGCTCTGGGCGGAGAGGATCTCCTGGATCCCGCTGATGATGGTGCTCGTGCTGTCGGTGACGAAGGTGCGTACCGCGTCGGTCGGCTCGGAGATCTCGAGCTGGTCCGCGGCAGCGGAGAAGTTCGGGTCCTCGGCCAGGACGTCGGCGAGCTCTGGTTCGTTCACCGCTTCGGTGACTACCGGCAGGTACCCCGTGCCCAGGGTCCAGGCGGCCGCGTTCTCCGGGCTGCCGAGGAACTTCAGCACCTCGAACGCAGCATCCTTGCGCTCCTGCGGCACACCCTTGAGCAGGGACCAGCCGTTGCCGCCGGTGGGCACACCGGTGGTCACCTGGCTGGGCAGGAACGCGGCACCGACCTCGAAGTCGGCCTCCTCGTAGATCCCGCGCAGCGACGCGGTGGAACCAACGGTTGTGGCCACCACACCTGCGCCGAAGTCGGTGGTCGGGCTCTGGGAGAGGTAGCCGAACTCGTCCTCGAAGATGAACTCCTGTGCCCAGTTGCCGGCGTCGACGGCGCCCTGCTGGTCGATCTGGATGTCCAGTCCCTCAGAGATCCGGCCGCCGAACTGCCAGATCATCGCCATGAACGGCCAGTCGTCGCTGGGGTTGAAAGCATGTACGCCGATCGGTTTGCCAGCTGCCTGCACCTCTCGCAGTGCCGGGCCCCACTCGCGCAGCTCGTCCCAGGTCTCCGGGCCTCGGTCGGGCAGCCCGGCCTCGGCGAAGACGTCCTTGTTGTAGTACATCAGCGGGGTGGACCGCCCGTAGGAGAGCCAGTAGGTGCTGCCGTTGACCACACCTTCGTTGTACAGGGTCTCGACGTAGTTGCTGCCGTTGAACTCGTCGTCGAAGTAGTCGTCCAGCGGCTCGAGCACGTCGTTGAGGAGGAACCGGGCCCACCAGGTGTCGGCGAACATCATGATGTCCGGGACGCTCCCGGCCTGCAGGGCGGCCGTCAGCTTCGGTCCGGACTCCTCGTAGCCGCCCTGGAACTGCACCTCGGCGTAGATGTCCTCCTGGGAGTCGTTGAACTTCGTGACCAGCTCCTGGAGCACATCGCCGTTGTGGCCGCCGGTGGCGCTCCACATGACGATGTTCATCTCCCGGTCGGCGTACTTGGCTGGTGCGTTGAAGTCGACTTGGCCGAGCTCGGAGTCGCCGGTGTTCGCGCCACCGGCGCAGGAGGCCAGCAGCGGCGCGCTGAGGCCAGCGGCGCCGAGGCCGAGGAAGGCCCTGCGACTAGGGAGGGCGAGCGGTGAGCGCAGGTTTCGGGGGTTCACGTGAGCGTCCTTTCGCAATGGGTGATCAGGTGTGGAGGAGAGCGCCGCGCGTCAGCCCTTGACGGCTCCGGCGGTGAGTCCGCGGGCGATGTGCCGTTGGGTGAACAGGAACAGGATGAGCATGGGCAGGGCGACGATGACCGTGCCGGCCATGATCGCGCCCCAGTTGGTGTAGCCCTCGGTGGAGCGCAGGTACAGCAGGCCGATCGGCAGCGTGCGCATCTCGACGGTGTTGGTGACGATCAGTGGCCAGATGAAGTCGTTCCACATGTCCACCACCGCGATCACACCGACCGTGACCAGCATCGGCTTGCACATCGGCAGGACCACCTGGAAGAGCATGCGAAAGTGACCGGCGCCGTCAACCTTGGCTGCCTCGTTGATCTCCTTGGGCAGGGTCATCATGTACTGCCGGAGCAGGAACATGCCGAAGATGGAGCCGGAGCTCGGCAGGATCAGCCCCATGTAGGTGTTGATCCAGTTGAGGTTCGCGATCGTGATGTAGTTGACGATCAGAGTGACGTTGTTCGGCACCATCAGTGACCCGAGCATGAACAGGAAGAGCACGTTCTTCAGCGGGAAGCGCAGGTGGGTGAACGCGTAGGCCGTGAACGTGGCGTTCATCAGCTTCAACGAGGCGCCGATGCTGGTGACGATCAGTGAGTTGACCAGGAAGTTGTTGAACGGCGCCGCACGCCAGGCCTCGCCGAAGTTTTCCACGACCAGGGGCCACGGGAACCAGTCCGGCGGGAACTGGTAGATGGCGGAGTTGTCCTTCACTGCCGAGGAGAAGACCCAGTACAGCGGCACGATGAACGTGGCTGCAGCGACTGCCAGGGCGATGTAGAGCAGGATCTTGCGCAGCGTGGAGTCCCGCATCGGACCGCCGGGCTTGCGCCGCGGGGTACGTGGGGCGGAGGCGGGGGACGGCGATGGTGCTGGGGTGTTCCGGCCGTGCGGTTGCGTCTGGGTGTCTGCGCTCATTGGTAGTGGACCTTGCGTTGCGAGTAGGCGTTCTGCAGGGCCGTGAGGGCCAGGAGGATGAAGAAGAGGACGACTGCTGCTGCGGCTCCGCCACCGGCGTCGGAGGCCTTGAAGGCGCGTTCGTACACGAACCAGGACAGCGTGGTGGTCGCGATGCCTGGTCCGCCGTTGGTCATCACCGCGATCAGGTCATAGGCCTGGAACGTGCCGATCATGGTGATCACCATGACGAAGAAGGTGACCGGGGAGAGCAGGGGCAGCGTGATCCGCCGGAAGATGGTCCACCGGCCGGCGCCATCGATGCGGGCTGCCTCGTCGTACTCCTCCGGCAGCCCCTGCAGTCCAGCCAGGTAGACGATGGCGACGAAGCCGGTGCCCTTCCACAGGTAGGCGATGATCAGCGCAGGCATCGCCCAGGCGGAGTCCGTGGTCCAGTGCGGCGAGCTGGCTCCGAACCAGGAGAAGACCACGCGGGAGAGGCCATAGTTCGGGTCGAAGATGAACAGCCAGAGGGTGGCGACTGCGGCACCGCTGATCACGTACGGCGCGAAGGCAGCAGTGCGGACGATCCCGCGCAGGTGCAGCTTCTGGTTGATCAGCACGGCGAGCGCGAGCCCGATCAGCACGCTGCCGATCACCACAAAACCACCAAACACCAGAGTGTTCAGCAGCACCTGGTGGAACTGCGAGCTGGTGAACAGGTTGATGTAGTTCTTCAGACCAACCCAGACCGGCGACCCGGAGATCATGTTCCACCGCGTCATCGACAGATAGGCGTTGTACAGCACCGGCCAGTACTCGAAGGTGAGCACCATGGCGATGTTGGGCAGGATCAGCAGCGCGAACACCCCGTACTCGCGTCGGTTGCGTCTGCGGCGCCCGCGCCGGCGCTCGATCGGATCCGGCATCCCGGGACCGTCCCCTCGAGGAGCGGAGATCACATCTTGGTGAGCCAACGGACCTGCCTTCCTTGCCAGCGATCCCGTCCCACCGGTGGGACGGTTGAGGAACTCTAACCATGAAAAACGATGGATTGCAAGAGATCTAACAGTACGCCATCGTCGCTCCTGGGCCCGCGGAACGGTGGCAGGATGCCGAGCGAGCGTGACATCAGCGTGATTCCATGACTGAGCGGAGGTCGCGTGGCTGTCAGTTGGATGGCGACAGTTGCCGATCGTCATCAAACTGTGATAAAAAAATATCGTTCATCGCCAGCGTCGGTCGTCAGAGACCGGTGCCGGCGCGAGCGCAGGCGGCGCTGTGCGATGCCAGCGACTGTCCGGGCGCACTGCCGCACCGGCGAACACGATCAAGGAGGAACAGATGGGCTGGCGCATAGTGGTCGGGTCGGACGGAGCCGGCTTCGGCTACAAGGAGGCGCTCAAGGCCGACCTGGGCGAGCACGAGCTGGTCGACTCTGTCGCGGACGTGGGTGTGGGCTCCACCGGAGAGCCGACCCACTACCCGTCGGTGGCGATCGAGGCCGGCAGGCGGGTCGCCGCCGGGGAGGCCGACCGGGCGCTGCTCATCTGCGGTACCGGAATCGGTGTGGCGATCTCCGCGAACAAGGTCCGGGGCATCCGCGCTGCGACAGCGCACGACGTCTACTCGGTGCGCCGTTCGGTGCTGTCCAACGATGCCCAGGTGCTCTGCCTCGGTGAACGGGTGATCGGTCTGGAGGTCGCCCGGGTGCTGGTCGATGAGTGGCTGAAGGTGACGTTCGACCCGCAGTCGCCCTCCGCGCCCAAGGTCGCCGAGATCGTGGCGCACGAAGAAGAGGCTGGATAGCCACCGGAGCTCTGCGGACGTTCGCGCACCGTGCGCGAACGTCCGACAGCTCCGCAGGTCACGGGTGAAGGGCAGGCGTGGAACATCTGAGCGAGGCGCAGCTGGCGGTCGACGACGTCGAGGCGGACCAGCTGCTGGAGCTGGCCGTGGACGCCGCACGGCGCGGCGGCGGGCTCGCCGAGTCGGCACGCCGTGCAGGGGTGGACGTGGCCGCGACCAAGACCAACGACCTGGACGTGGTCACCCGGGCGGACATCGAGGTGGAGAACCTGATCCGGGAGACCATCCTGGCCCAGCGACCCCAGGACGGCTTCCTCGGCGAGGAGACCGACGAAGTGCCCGGACATGACGACCTCACCTGGCTCGTCGACCCGATCGACGGCACGGTGAACTACCTCTACGGCGACCCGGGCTACGCCGTCTCGATCGCCGCCTACCGCAGGGGGACACCGCTGGTGGGGGTGGTGTACGGCCCCGCCCTGGACGAGCTCTGGGCCGCGCGCAGCGGCGGTGGCGCCACCCTGAACGGGCTCCCGGTGCGCACCGCCGGCTCGGTCTCCCCGGCACAGCCGCTGCTGGCGACCGTCTTCGACTACGACCCGACCGCCCGGGTGCGGCAGATGCGCCGGCTGGCCGACTCGGCGGTGGTCATCCGCGACGTGCGGGTGTCCGGCTCCACCGCCTTGGACCTGTGCCGGGTCGCCGCCGGGCGCGTCGACGTGTTCTGCACCGACAGCGTGCACTGGTGGGACGTGGGCGCCGGGATCGTCATCGCACGCGAAGCCGGCTGCCAGGCCTGGGCCCGGCAGGACCCGGTCAGCCGACACGTCAGCTGTGTGGTCAGCAACCCCACAGTGTCGGAGTCGGTGCTCTCCTCTCTAGGCTACGCGGTGGTGCCATCCTGCTGAGGGGCAGCCATCCGCCAACCGGAGAGAGTCGAATGAAGATCCTGTTCATCGGTGACATCGTGGGCCAGCCCGGCGTCGACCTGCTGCTCGAGCACGTGCCGATGCTGCGGGACCGGCACCGGGTCGACGTGGTGGTAGCCAACGCGGAGAACATGAACCTCTCCGGGCCGCGTCCCCAGGACGGGTTCGGCATGCTGCCCGAGCAGGTCGAGGCACTGCAGGGCGCCGGAGTGGACGTCCTCACCTCCGGCAACCACTCCTGGGACGGGCCCCAGTACCGCGAAGCCCTCGCCCACCCGCGGGTCGTCCGCCCGGTGAACGTGCCGACCGGATGGGCCGGGCGCGGCAGCATCAGCGTCCCGGTCGGGGAGCGCACCCTGACGGTCGTGAACGTCACCGACGACTCGGCGATCCCCGAGGCCACCTCGCCCTACGCCGCGTTCGCCGGGCTGCGCCTGCCGCCTGGACCCGTCCTGGTCGACTACCACGGGGACCTCGTGTCCCGGAAGTTCGCCTTCGCGTTCGCCGTCGACGGGGAAGCGACCGCTGTGCTCGGCACGCACACCCACGAGCCCACCCTGTGGGCGCACCAGCTGCCGAAGGGCACCGGTTTCGTCGCCGAGGTGGGTATGACCGGACCGCTGGGCGGGGTGCTCGGCACCGAGCCGGAGATCTTCGCCCGCCAGGCCAAAGGCCTGGACACGAGTGACCTGCCGCCGGTCGGCCTGGCACCGGGCCCGCTCACCCTCGGCGCCGTGCTGCTCGACGTCACCCCGGAAGACACCGTCCGAGAGATCCGCCGGGTCGGGCTGGAGGGTGACCATGCCATGGCGATCGCCTGACCCGGCCCACCAGCCCTGCCACCGAAGGAGAGACCCCGATGACGCTCAGCCCCCGCGGGAGCGAGCTGTACGACGCCTACGTGTTCGACCTGGACGGCACGATCTACCTCGGGGAGGACCTGCTTCCCGGTGCGGCCGAGCTCCTCGGTGAGCTGCGCCGTCGGGACATCCCGGTGCGGTTCGTGTCCAACAACCCCACCAAGTCCCCGCAGCAGTACGTGGACAAGCTCACCGGCCTCGGTGTGGCCGCTACCCTCCAGGACGTCACCAACACCGTGGTGGCGATGGTGCGCTGGTTGCAGGCCGAGCACCCGGGCAAGGTGGTCTACCCGATCTCCGAGCAGCCGCTGATCGACGCGCTGCACGAGGCCGGGATCGAGACCAGCGAGGACCCGGCGCGCATCGACATCGTCATCGCCTCCTACGACCGCACCCTGACCTACGCCAAGCTGCAGACCGCCTTCGACGCCATCTGGTTCCACCGCCGGGCCATCCTGGTGACCACCAACCCGGACCGGTACTGCCCCTTCCCGGGCGGCCGCGGAGAGCCGGACGCCGCCGCCGTGGTCGCCGCGATCGAGGCATGCACCGGCACCACGCTGGACACGAACGTCGGCAAGCCGGACCCGGCGATGGTGCGCGCCGCCCTGGCCGGGGTGGACGTGGACCTGAGCCGCACGGTGATGGTCGGCGACCGGCTCGGCACCGACATCGCCATGGCCACCGACGCCGGGATGGCCAGCGCGATGGTCCTCACCGGTGACTCCACCGCCGCTGAGGCGAAGGCGCTGCCACGCGAGCAGCAGCCCACCTACCTGCTGGAACGCATCGACCACCTGCTACCCACGGAGCTGCCCTGATGACTGAGTCCCCTGCGCCCGAGAGCACGCTGCAGGCGGCGCTGACCGAGGCCACCGACACCCGAGTGATCGTCGCCGGCACCGACGTGCTTGACCGCACCGGCAACGTGTTCACCGAGGTGTTCGGGCCCGGAGCGCTCGCCCAGCCGGTCGCCGACGAGAACACCTGGGCGGTCGCCGGTGACCAGGTCCGCAGCTCGTTGCAGCAGGCGGGCGTGGCACTGGCCGAGCCGTTCGTGCTGCCCGGCACGCCCACCGTCTACGCCGACTACCAGAACGTGGAGCGCATCCGCGAGCACCTGCGCACCCGGGACGGGGTCGCCGTGGTGGTCGGGTCCGGCACCCTGAACGACCTGGTCAAGCTCGCCTGCGCGGAGCTGGAGCGGCAGTACCTGGTGGTCGCCACCGCGGCGTCGATGGACGGCTATGCCGCCTACGGCGCCTCGATCACCGTGGACGGCTTCAAGATCACCCGGTACTGCCCGGCCCCCGTCGCGGTGGTCGCGGACTACGGGGTGCTCGCTGATGCCCCGGCCCGGCTGACCGCCACCGGTGTGGGCGACCTGATCGAGAAGGTGCCCGCCGGGGCGGACTGGATGCTCGCCGACGCCCTGGAGGTGGAGCTGATCACCGACCGGGTCTGGCAGCTGGTGCAGGGGCCGCTGCGCGCCTCGATCGCCGACCCGGAGGCGCTGGCCGCCGGTGAGGTGGGCGCGATCAGCCGGCTCGCCGACGGGCTGCTGATGTCCGGGCTGGCGATGCAGGCGAACCAGTCCTCCCGTCCTGCCTCCGGTGCCGGCCACCAGTTCTCCCACCTGTGGGAGATGGAGGGCCTCGGGCTGGACTGGGAGCCGCCGCTCTCGCACGGGATGAAGGTCGGCCTGGGTACGGTCGCGCTGTGCGCGCTGTACGAGGTGGTGCTCCGCCGGGACCTGTCCACCCTGGACGTGGACGCCGCCGTGGCCGCCTGGCCCAGCTGGGAGCAGACCGAGGCCCAGGTGCGGGCCGCCGACCTGCCGGACTCGGTCACCGAGGCCGCAGTGGTCCAGTGCCGGGAGAAGTACGTGGATGCCGACCAGCTCCGGACCCGGCTGCAGAGCCTGGTCCAGCAGTGGCCGGCGCTCTCGGGGCGGCTGCGGGCCCAGCTGCTGCCGGCGGCGGACATCGAGCAGCGGCTGCGGGTGGTCGGGGCGATCACCCACCCGGCGCAGATCGGCATGGACCTGGACCGGTTCCGTGCGACCTACACCCGCGCCCGGTTGATCCGCTCCCGGTACACGCTGCTGGACGTGCTCTCCGAGGCGAACCTGCTGGACGACTGCGTGGCCGAGCTGTTCGCCCCCGGCGGTTTCTGGGCCGAGCGCCCCTGGTCCTGACCCGCCGCGCACCCCGCGCCGCCCCACCCCACTCGCCGCCCCACCCCACTCGCCGCCCACGCGCCGCCCCACCTCGGCGTGAATCGGTTCAGGCGATACTTGCTGCGCGGGGTCGTGCTCTGCGGTATCGCCCCGGCGGGCCGGGTATCGCCCCGGCGGGCCGGGTATCGCCCCGGTGCCGGCCTCGGGAGCGGCTCTGTCGGGAATCTTCTCCGGCTCGACGGCGTTGCTTGCGGTGGCAGGGCGGGCTCGCCCGCTGTCGTCGCTTCTCAAGGAGACCCCAGACCATGACGCCCGTGCTCTCCCTGCTGGACCTCGCCGTCGTCGGACGTGAGCAGACCGTGCAGGAGGGGCTAGCCGGCACGGTGGCCCTGGCCCAGGCGGCCGAGCGGTGCGGGTACGAACGCGTCTGGTACGCCGAGCACCACAACAACCCGTCGATCGCTTCCTCGGCCACCAGCGTGCTGATCGCGCACGTGGCCGCGCACACCGAGAGCATCCGACTCGGCGCCGGGGGAGTGATGCTGCCCAACCATGCGCCGCTGATCATCGCCGAGCAGTACGGCACGCTAGCCAGCCTGCACCCGGGGCGGATCGACCTGGGACTGGGACGAGCACCGGGCACCGACCCGACCACGATGCGCGCCCTGCGCCGGGACGCCCGCAGCGCTGAGAGCTTCCCGGACGACGTCGCCGAGCTCGGCGCCTACCTGCGCGGCGAGTCGCTGCTGCCGGGGGTGAACGCGTACCCGGGCAAGGGCACCGACGTGCCGCTGTACATCCTCGGCTCGTCGCTCTTCGGGGCGAAGCTGGCCGCGGCGATGGGGCTGCCGTACGCGTTCGCCTCGCACTTCGCACCCGCTGCGCTGGAGGATGCCGTGGCTGCCTACCGCAGCGAGTTCCGGCCTTCCGAACAGCTCGCCGAACCGTACGTGATCGCCGGGGTGGGTGCGATCGCCACGGACACCGGTGAGGAGGCCGCGGCTCAGCTGCTGACCGCCCAGCGGCGCCGGGTGCAGCTGCTGCTGCCGCCGGGGCGCACGCTCACCGACGAGGAGGCCGACGCCGTGCTCGCTTCTCCGCACGGCCGGCAGATGATGGACATGATGCGCTACACGGCCGTCGGTACCGCTGGGGAGGTCGGCACCTACCTGACCGCGTTCGCTGAGCACGCCCGTGCCGACGAGCTGATCATCGCCCTGCACGCCGACCAGGTGGACCAGCGCGTGCGCGCCGCGGAGATCATCGCCGAGGCGATGGCCGGCTGATCAGCGGAGCTCTCGGACGGTGCGCCAGCTCAGCGCCGCGATGATGGCGGAGACGAGCAGCCAGAGGCCGCCCCAGAGGGACGGGGTGCCGTCGAGCACGGTGATGACGTTATAGCTGAGCACGCCGAGTGCGCCAGCGGTGGTCAACCAGGCGGTCCGTCGTGCCCGAACTGCACGGTCCTCCTCGAAGCGTTGGGCATAGGCGCGCGGTGGGCCGAACTCGGCCGGCAACGAGGTACCGGCGTCCTGTGCGTGCTCCTTCGCCTCCGCCAGGACGGTCGCGATGCGCGCGCCGGTCATGTCACCACGGGTGCGCAGCGCCGATCCCAGCGCTGCGAGCCACTCGTCGTCGGACAAGGGTTCCTGCGTGCCCGCTCGGCGCGGCTGCTCGCGCCACAGCTGGGCAACGATCCAGGCGAGCAGACCGTAGCCGACCATGGCCCCAAGTGCACCCAGTGGTGCGCGCGGCCCGAGCACGATCCCGTTGCCCACTGCGAACGTGCCCACTGTGACGGCGACGCCGACCGCCCCGACCAGGACGGCCGCGATCACCCCGCCGGGGTGCGAGCGGCGTGCGCGTGCGGCCGTGAACGTGGCCTCGACCGCCCGCGACGTCACCGCCAGCGCCAGCGGTGCGGCGAGCCCGGCGAGGGTGAACGGATCGCTCCACGACCACGTGATCAGCTCATAGACGAAGAACAACCCGCTGTACAGGCTCGCGATGATGAGGGTCTCGATGACCAGGTCCCGGCGGACGGCGGTCGGTGCGGCGGTCTGCTCCGTACCCTCCTCCCGCCACCGGGACCGGTGCTCGGCGGCCCACTCGTCCGGGTCTCCCAGCAGCGTCTGTGCCGGTTCTCCGGCGTCCGAGACCTGCGCGGCCGCCTCCTCCAGCGCCTCGACCACACGAGCCTCCAGCACATCGGCGATGAGCAGCGCTGCGGCGCCCCGGCGCGCCCAGTCGGTGTCCTCCGGTGCTCCGCGTGCTGCCCCCACGCGATCGATCGCCGCAGCCACGTCCGTTGCTTGCTGCCTCATCGCTCACCCTTCTCTGCTGGGGAGGTGTCCATGGTCGGGTCCAAGGCTGCGACGAGGCGCCGCCAGGCGGTGCGTTCCTCACTGAGCCGGGCGCGGCCGGCATCGGTGAGGCGATAGGTGCGTCGGCCCGGCCCGCGCTCACCCTGCACCCAGGACGCGTCCACCGACCCTGCGGCCTCCAGCGAGGACAGCAGGGGATACAAGGAGCCGCCCTTGGGTCTGCCCAGACCGCGCTGCTCCAGCTGTTCGGCGATCGCGTACCCGTGCAAGTCTTCCTCCGCCAGGCAGGCCAGCACCCCGGTGCCGAGTGCGGCGCGCACCCACGGCAGTGGCCACTGCGGATCGAGATCATTCACGTATCTAAGTATAGAGCGTACTTAGTGGGCGGCGAGAATCGCCGACTAGGTGTACCCGGCCAGGAGGTTGGTAGCACTCGGCGGGTCTGGTTGACCTAGGAGGAGCCTCCGAGTGGGGTGTGGCTGTTCGAAGGCTGCACCACCACAAGGAGGCTCCGTGTCACACCATAATGCCCGCCTGACCTTCTATGGTCGGCGTCTGATCGTCGACCGTCACCGGGATGGTTGGAAGCAGGCCCACATCGCTGCCGCGATGGGTGTGTCCCGCAAGTGCGTCAAGACCTGGATCGACCGCTACCAGGCTGAGGGCGAAGGGGGG
>NZ_ATWL01000005.1 GCF_000421225.1 Ruania albidiflava DSM 18029
AGTGACTCTTCGACAAGCCACACCTCACCCGGAGGTCCTCCTCACGTCAACGAACCACCGCGAGTGTCACCAACGTCCTGGCCGGGTACACCTAGAGCCGGTGATGCGCCGCGCCATCGGGCGCGGCTGCACCGTGGCACGTACCCTCGAAGCCGGGCTGGAGGTCAGCCTGACGATCCGTGCTGAGAAGCACGAGGGAGAAGGATGAGCTGTGCCGCGTCAGCGTTCCCGCACCGAGCAGCTGATCGATGCTGCGGTGACCATCCCGAGCCCACGGATCCGCGGCTACGTCGACTCCCTGCGCCGTGACCACCCAGACGCGGACCCGGAGGAGATCATCGAGATCCTGGCCAGCCGGTACCTGTGGGCCGTCTCCGGTTCCGGCGGTGCGGTCGGCGCGGCCGCAGCGTTCCCGGTGGTGGGCACCACCGCCGCGCTGGCTCTCACCGCTGGTCAGGTCGCCACGTTCGTGGCTGCCTCCAGCGTGCTGTGCCTGGCAGTGGCCGAGGTGCACGGCATCGCCACCGACGACGCCACCCGCCGGCGCGCACTGCTGCTGACCACCCTGCTCGGGGAGCGCGGACCACAGCTGCTGGAACAACAGCTCGGCCTGACCTCGGCCACCTGGGCCAAGGTGCTGCTCACCCGACTGCCGGTGGCCACGGTCAAGACCGTGAACCGCACGCTGCGGCACCGGATGACCAAGGTGGTCCTCACCAAGGGCTCGACCGTGTTCATCGGCCGGCTGCTGCCGTTCGGGATCGGCGCCGTGGTCGGGTTCGCCGGCTCCCGGGCGATGGGTAAGAACCTCATCCTCGGGCTGAACCAGGCGTTCGGCGCACCGCCGGTGACGTTCCCGCCCGCGATCGGTGACCCGCCGGCGCCAGCAGAGCTCGAGGGCGACCTCTTCGCCCATGCCGGCGAGCTGATCGCGTCCCGCACCGACGACCCGGACGCGCGTTGACCGGGCAGCTGACCCGATGGAGAGGTGCTCTCGACCTACACTGCACGGTATGCCGGACGCTCAGTACGAAGACCTGCTCGCCCGCGTGCTCGCCCACGGCACGCCGAAGTCCGACCGGACCGGCACGGGCACCCGGTCGGTGTTCGGCCACCAGCTGCGCTACGACCTCCGGCAGGGTTTCCCGCTGATCACCACCAAGCGGGTGCACCTGAAGTCGATCGTCTACGAGCTGCTGTGGTTCCTGCGCGGGGAGTCCAACATCAGCTACCTGCGCGAGCACGGGGTACGGATCTGGGACGAGTGGGCCGATGCCGACGGTGACCTCGGACCGGTGTACGGGGTGCAGTGGCGCTCCTGGCCCACTCCGGACGGTGGGCACATCGACCAGCTCGCCGGGGTGCTGCGCCAGCTGCGGGAGCAGCCGGACTCGCGCCGGATCCTGGTCTCGGCCTGGAACGTGGCCGAGCTGGACCAGATGGCCCTGGCCCCCTGCCACGCGTTCTTCCAGTTCTACGTGGCCGAAGGCCGGCTGTCCTGCCAGCTCTACCAGCGCAGCGCCGACCTGTTCCTGGGGGTGCCGTTCAACATCGCTTCCTACGCGCTGCTCACCCACATGGTCGCCCAGCAGACCGACCTGGAGGTGGGCGACTTCATCTGGACCGGCGGCGACTGCCACATCTACGACAACCACACCGACCAGGTGCGCACCCAGCTGGAACGCGAACCGTATGCCTTCCCGACGCTCGAGCTGCGCAGGGCGGCGGACCTGTTCTCCTACGACTACCCCGACGTGCAGGTGCTCGGCTACACCCACCACCCCGGGATCAAGGCACCGGTGGCCGTCTGAGATGTTGGGAATGATCTGGGCGCAGGCCCACGACCGGGTGATCGGGCGGGACAACGACCTGCCCTGGCACCTGCCGGAGGACCTCAAGCACTTCCGCACCACCACCGCAGGGGACGCTGTGGTGATGGGCCGCAGGCAGTGGGAGTCGTTGCCCCCGAAGGTGCGCCCGCTGCCAGGCCGCCGCAACGTGGTGCTCACCCGCAACCCGGACTACGAGGCCCCCGGTGCCGAGGTGGTCTCCTGCCTGGCGGACGCGTTGGCGCTGGTGGCCGAGGAGGACGCCTGGATCTGCGGCGGCGGCCAGGTGTACGAGGAGGCGCTGCCGTATGCGGACGTCCTGGTGGTCACCGAGATCGACCTGACGGTGCCCGGGGACACCTACGCCCCGCCGATCACCTCGGAGTGGGTGCGCGCTGAGGTCACCGACTGGCAGGAGGCCGCCAGCGGGCTGCGGTTCCGGATCGTCACCTACCGGAGGCGTTGACCGTAGTGCCGCCTGAAGATCCGTCGAGGCCGGAGGAGCCGCAGACCCACGGCGCTGCCCGCCGGGACCAGCTGCAGGCGATCACCCAGATCGTGGCGGTCGGTTTCGTGCTGCTGCTGGTCGTCGTGGCTGCCAACGTGATCGGCCCGTGGCAGGTGAACCCGCCGTTCGAGCTGGAGGCACCACCTACCACCGACGTGACCCCGCCACCGGCTACCGGTACCGCCAGCTCCACCGTCACCCCGGGTGAGCAGATGGAGTGGGAGGACGTCCCCGGCCCGGACCTGTCCTGGCTGGCGATCGTGATCACGGTGATCGGAGCGGCGGCAGTGGTGCTGGTGCTGCTCCGGGTGCTCGCCTACCTGCGCCGGCCGCGGGAGAAGGAGCCGGACGAACCCGGTACCACCGCAGACTACGGTGAGGTAGAGCCTGAACCGGACCTGCCGGTGCTGCGGGACGGGGTGCGCACCGCAGTGGAGCAGCTGCGGGCGGTCGGCCCGCCGCGGGACGCGATCGTCGCTGCTTGGTTGGCGATGGAGGATGCCGCGAACCGGTCCGGGGTACCGCGCAGACCCGCGCAGACGCCGACCGAGCACGCCACGGCCGTGCTCGACCGCACCGCGGCTGATCGGCGCGCCACCGAGCGGCTGCTGCACCTGTACCACCGGGCGCGGTTCTCCACCCAGGACCCGCAGCCGGCCGACGTGGAGGACGCTGCCGCCGCCCTGGAAGAGCTGGCCGCCTCCTGGCCCGAGCTCGCCCACGGCCCGGGCACCGGAGAAGGGACCGCGTCCGGATGAGCCACCCGCCCCAGTTCCGCCAGGCCCGCACCAGCGGCTTCGCCCACCGCTGGTCCCCGCTGCTGGCGGCGGTCGCTGGCCCTGGGCTGGCGCTGCTGGTGGGCACGGACCTGCCGCACGCTCTGCTCATCGGCGGCACGCTGGCCACGGCGACGCTGGTGGTCCGGGCACTCCCGTTCGGATCCCGCGCCACCTGGCCGGTGCTGCCCTACGGCCGGCGGGACGGCGCCCGGCGGGACGTCTCCTCCCTCACCTGGACGATGATCGACCGCGGCGGGCAGATCTCCTCCACCGGACAGAAGCGGCTGCGTGCCGTGCTCACCGCTGCCCTGGAGCTGCGCGGCACCGACCTGACCACCACGACCGGGCGAGAGCGGGCCAGCACCCTGGTGGGCGCGGACGTGGCACGCTGGCTCACCGACCCTGAGGCACCTGCCCCCGACCCGCGCGCGGTGCGGCGCATCATCGCCCGCGTGCAGGAGACCGACCACACGAAAGGCACCCTGTGACAGACTCCTCCATCGCCCCGCTGCCCGCCGCCGAGGTCGCCCGACTGGGCGAGCAGGTGCTGACCGAGGTGAGCTCCGTCGTCGTGGGCATGACCGAGCCGCTGCGCACGGCGCTGGCTGCGATCTGCGCCAGCGGGCACGTGCTGTTCGAGGACGTGCCCGGGCTGGGCAAGACGCTCGCCGCCCGGTGCCTGTCCACAGCACTGGGGCTGGAGTTCCGGCGGCTGCAGTGCACCCCGGACCTGCTGCCGGCAGACATCACCGGCTCGTTCGTCTACGACCCGACCGCCTCGGAGTTCACCTTCCGACCCGGACCGGTGTTCACCGGGTTGTTCCTCGCCGACGAGATCAACCGCACCCCGCCGAAGACACAGTCAGCGCTGCTGGAGGCGATGGCCGAGCGGCAGGTGACCGTGGAGGGCACCAGCTATGTGCTGCCGCGGCCGTTCCACGTGCTGGCCACCTCCAACCCGGTGGAGTACGAGGGCACCTACCCGTTGCCGGAGGCCCAGCTGGACCGGTTCATGGTGCGCCTGTCCGTCGGCTACCCGGACGCCTCCGGGGAGACCGACGTGCTGCTGCGGCGCATCGCCCGGCGGCAGGAGGCAGCCACGGTCGCCCAGGTCACCGATGCGCACACGCTGCGGGCGATACAGGCCGGGGTGGAGGCGGTGGACGCCGACCCGGACGTGGCGCGCTACTGCGTGGACCTGGCGGTGGCCACCCGTTCGCACCCGGCGGTGGAGGTCGGCGCCTCCCCGCGTGGGTCGCAGGCGCTGCTGCTGGTCGCCCGCGCGCGGGCGGTGCTGGACGGCCGGGAGTTCGTCACCCCGGAGGACGTGAAGGCGATCGCGGTACCGGCGCTGGCGCACCGGCTGGTGCTCACCCCGGCCGCCTGGGCACAGGGCACCACACCGGAAGCGGTCGTCGCCCAGCTGCTGGACGAGGTGCCCGGACCGGCGACCACCGCGAGCGCAGGTGCCCGGCAGCAGTGACCTCACCGCGCTGGTACATCGGGCTGGAGTCGCTGACCCTGGCCGTGGTCGGTGTGCTCGCCCTCGCCGTGGGGGCGCTGTTCTCCCGTCCGGACGTGGCGCTGATCGGTTCGGTCTTCGTGCTCACCTTCGCCTGGGGCTGGATCACCCGCCCGACGGCGCAGCCTGGGGTGGTCGTGCGCCGCACCTCGGCCCGGGCCCGGGCGGGCGCGGTGGCCGCCGAGGTGCACGTGCCGCCGATCGCCGGGGTGGAGACCGTGCGCCTGCGGGTCTCCTCGGCCGGGTTCCGCCCGGTGGAGGGGCTGGTGGATGCGCGGACCGAGCGGGTGCTGCCCACCGAGCTGGCCACGGCCCGCACCGGTGTGCAGGACATGTTCCGGCTGGACCACCTGAGCGCCTCGTTCGACTCCGCGGTGCTGTCCCCGGTGGCGAGGACCGGGCCGCTGCAGGTGACGGTGCACCCGCCGTTGGTGACGTTGCAGGGCACCCCGGTGCCGCCGCAGCTGGCCGGGCTGACCGGGAACCACACCTCCCGCCGGGTGGGCGATGGCACCGCGTTCCGGGACGTGCACCTGTTCACCCCCGGGGACCGGTTGCGCCGGATCGACTGGCGGGTCAGTGCCCGGCGGTCCTTGGACGTGCGCACCAGGCGGCTGACCGAGCTGTACGTGCGCCGCACGTACGCCACAGCGGACGCCACTGTGATGCTCGTGGTCGACTCCCGGGATGCCGTCGGGCCGGACGTGGCCAGCTGGGGTGGCGGTCAAGCCGCGGCGGTGGACGAGCCGATCTCCCTGGACCTCGCGCGGGAAGCGGCCACGGCGATCGCGCACGTGGTGCTCGCCGCCGGCGACCGGGTCGGGCTGGACGACCTGGGGCTGCGGCGCCGGCCGGTGGCGCCCGCGGCGGGGCGCGGCCAGTTCGAGCGGATCTCCCGGCGGCTGGCAGCGCTGTCCCCGGACAGCTTCCCGAGCCCCCGCAAACGTGCCCCACAAGTTCCCACGAGCGCACTGCTGGTGGTGTTCTCCACGTTCCTGGACGACGAGGCGGCCCGGATGGCCCGGACCTGGCGGGGACAGGGGCACCGGGTGATCGCCGTGGACACCCTGCCGCCGGTGCGCACCACCGGGCTGGACTCTCTCGGGGACTTCGCCTACCAGGTGGTGAAGCTGGAGCGGCAGGTGCGCTTGGACCAGCTGCGCCGCTCCGGTGTGGAGGTGCTGCGCTGGATCGACCCGGACTCCCCCAACGGGGCCGGTGCGGTCAACGTGGCCTGGCGGCTGCTCACCCGCGGCCATCGACATCGAGGCACCGGGGTGCCGGGGCGACCGGGAGCGGGGGTCAGGTGATGGGGGTCGGCCCGCGTGCGCACAGCTGCCGCACAGCCGGAGGGGAGGAGCAGCGATGAGCGAGTCCTACGGCGACCCGGGCCGCGCGCCTGGGGTGCGCGAGCAGATCCGGTCCATGTGGGGCGACTGGGACGTGTCCACACCGCGGCCCCGGCGGATGCCGCAGGTGGGGCTGCAGGTCGGTCGGTCCGTTCCGGCCTGGCTGGTGCGGGTGGTGGCCGGGCTGCTCGTGCTGGCCGCGGGTGCACTGGTGGCCACCGGTGTGGTGCAGCTGGTGGCGGCCGGGGTGCTGGCGGTGGCAGTGGCAGTGAGCCGCAGCGGCGCGATGCCGGGAGCGAGCGTGGCGCTGCTGCTGGTGGCGATGGTCACCCACCCGCCCGGAGAACCGGGCCTGCTGACTGTCTCTGCCGACCCGGTGGTCACCGCTGCTCTGCTGGTGCTGCTGCAGCTGATGGTGTTCCTCAGCCGGAAGGTGACCGAGCTGGGCCACGGCGCCCGGATCGAGCTGGCCGCGCTGGCGGCGGGCTGGCCGGCGGCCCTGGCGATCCAGGCGTTCGTGCAGCTGCTCGGGGTGCTGGTGGCCCTGGCCGGCGGCACCCAGGTCGGGCTGACCTGGCTGGCGGTGGTGGCCCTGGCCGCCCTGGTCGCGCTGGTCTGGGTCGGCCTGAAGGCACTGCGCCCCCACGACCCCAACTGACCCCGCACCCCCCACCCCTCCACGCGCTGAATCGATTCTGGCGATACGTGGCCCGTGGAGTCGTGCTCTGCGGTATCGCCCCGACGTCCGCGGTATCGATCTCGCACCGCGCCCTCTGCGGGGCCGGAAGCATCGATCGCGGCGCATCGAGGAGCTCGGGCACTAGATTGTTGCCCACCACGACAGAAGGATCAGGCGATGACGGAGACGAACTGGGCCGGCTGCTACACCTACACCGCGCAGCGCCTGCACCAGCCGGACACCGTGTCTGCAGCCCAACGGATCATCGCTGAGGCGACCCGGATCCGGGCGTTGGGCTCCCGGCACTCCTTCAACGACCTGGCCGACTCCGACGGAGACCTGATCAGCCTGGCGGCGCTGCCCGC
The DNA here is from genome assembly GCF_000421225.1 of Ruania albidiflava DSM 18029. Lineage (GTDB taxonomy): Bacteria > Actinomycetota > Actinomycetes > Actinomycetales > Beutenbergiaceae > Ruania > Ruania albidiflava. The sequence continues at coordinate 7,032 of NZ_ATWL01000005.1, forward strand.
GGACATCCATGTAGACGCCGACGCCCAGGTGGTCAGCGTGGCCGGCGGGGTGCGCTACGGCGACCTGGCCGCTGCACTGGACCGGTCCGGCTGGGCCCTGGCCGCGATGGCCTCGCTCCCGCACATCGCCGTGGCCGGCGCGATCGCCACGGCGACCCACGGCTCAGGTGACCGGGTGGGGAACCTGGCGAGCGCCGTCGTCGGCCTGGAGCTGATCTCCGCGGAGGGGGATCTCCTCACGCTCGACGAAGACCACCCGGACCTGCCCGGGGCAGTTGTGCACCTGGGCGCGCTCGGCGTGGTCACCCGGGTGCGGCTGCGCATCGAGCCGAGCTACCAGGTGGCCCAGTATGTGATCAACGACGTGCCCTGGGAGCACGCGCTCGGCCACTTCGACGAGCTCACCGCGGCTGCCTACAGCGTGAGCCTGTTCACCCGGTGGGACGCGGACGTGGTGGACCAGGTGTGGTTGAAGAGCCGCACCGGGCAGGTGAGCCTGCCGGTCGGGGTGGCCGCCACGGCCGCGCAGCACCCGATCCGTGGGATCGACCCCACGTTCGCCACCGACCAGCTAGGTGTGGCCGGGCCGTGGTTCGACCGGCTGCCGCACTTCCGGCTGCAGTTCACCCCGAGCGCGGGTGAGGAGATCCAGGCCGAGTACCTGGTACCACGCAAGCATGCCGTGGCTGCGATCGACGCGCTGCGCGGGGTTGCGGCGCAGCTCGCACCGCTGCTGCAGGTGTGCGAGGTGCGCACGATCGCTGCGGACGAGCTGTGGCTGTCGATGGCCCAGGGGCAGGACACGGTCGCCCTGCACTTCACCTTCGACCGTCGCCCGGAGGAGGTCCGCGCACTGCTGCCGCTGCTGGAGGAGACGCTGCATCGCTTCCAGGCACGCCCGCACTGGGGCAAGTGGTTCACCGTCGGCGCAGACCGGCTCGTCGAGCTCTACCCGCGGATCGAGGACTTTCGTGACCTGGCCCGCCGCTACGACTCCGGCGGCAAGTTCCACAACACCTTCCTGCAGCGCACAGTGCTGCCGCGCTGAGCCGCCCGGGCGTCCTCGTCTTCCCAGTACGGGCGCTCCCGCAACTGAGCGCTGCGGGCCCGGCGGCGCAGATGAGCGTTCTCTCATCGACCTCTCACCGCCACATCATGACCGCCACGCAGACTCTTGGGTCATACCCCGAAAGAGAAAGAGGACGTCATGTGGAACATCGCCTTGCCGCTCCTGGCAGACCTGGTCGCCATCACGCTCGTTGTCGCGGCCTACTTCCGTCGACACCAGCGCCGTGACCTGGTGCTCGCCTATGTCGCACTGAACATCGGCGTGCTGGCGGTGACGATGATGCTCTCCTCGGCACCGGTGGGTGCGGGTCTGGGGCTGGGCCTGTTCGGCATCCTGTCGATCATCCGGCTGCGGTCGGACTCGATCACCCAGGAGGAGATCGCCTACTACTTCGTGGCCCTGGCGCTCGGCCTGCTAGCCGGGCTGCACCCCGGGCCGCTGTGGGTGACCCCCGCGCTGTCCGCGCTGCTCGTGGTGGCGATGCTGACCGTCGACCACCCGCGGGTGCTGCCGCGTGCCCGCCGTCAGCTGCTCACCTTGGACCGCGCCGTCCCGGCTGAGTCCGAGCTGCGCGCGCTGATCGAGCAGCGGCTGGACGTGGACGTGAAGCACCTGATCGTCGAGGAGGTCGACTTCGTCCGCGACGTGACCGTGGTGGACGTGCGGTTCCGGCGGCGTCCGGAGCAGGAGACCACCGCAGCGACTTCGGCTGCTGCGACCGACCAGTGGCAGCAGTGGCCGGCCGGTGCTGCTGCCGGCCAGTCGGCCCCGAGCTGGCCGAGCCCGGCCCGCCCGGTGGCCGACCGGGTCGGTCCAGCAGTGAGCAACCCGACCGCACCAGCGATGGATCCCTCGAACAGCTACGCAGGTGGGCAGCGATGACGACCAGCACACTCACCTCGGCGCGGGAGGCGGTGGACCGCGCATTGGGGCTGATGCCCACCCTGGACCTCGCCGAGGTCACCGCCGCGGCTGATCTGCAGACCCGCACCGACCGCAAGTACCTGGTACCGGCAGCAGACTTCCTGGCGCTCACCCGGGAGCTGGACGGCACCCTGGCGGTGCTCGAGATCGAGGGCAGGCGCACATTCGACTACGAGTCGGTGTACTTCGACACCCCCGAGCTGCTCGCCTACCATGCCCACGCCCGGGGTCGGCGCCGCCGGTTCAAGGTCCGCACCCGCACCTACCTGAACTCGGGCCAGTGCGCACTGGAGATCAAGACCGAGGGTGGCCGCGGCGAGACGGTCAAGGACCGCCACCCCTATGCCGCCGCCCAGCGGTACGACCTGGATCGCAGTGCCCGGGAGCTGGTCGGCACTGCGGTCGGGAGCCGGCCGCTGGCCCAGCGGTTGCAGACCTCGTTGGTCACCCGGTACTCGCGCACCACGATCGTGGACACCCACACCCGTAGTCGGATGACCTGCGACGTGGACCTGGCCTTCAGCGACGACTCCCGCCGGCTCACCGGCCCGGGCGGCCTGGTGCTGGTGGAGTCCAAGACGGTCGGTGCCGCTGGACGGGTGGACGCGATCCTCTGGCGGCTCGGGCACCGCCCGGTGGCGCTGAGCAAGTACTGCGCCGGCCTGGCGCTGCTGGATCCGCGGCTGCCGGCGAACCGCTGGAACCGGACGCTGCGCCGAGGCTTCGACTGGCTGCCGGCAGCCAGCTGACCAGCACGCTGCCACCCGCAACCTGGCCGAGCGCCGCGCGGCTCGGACCACCGGCTGCGGCAGGCCATACTTGTACTTGTGAACAATCGCAGGCCCGGGCGGCGCGGCTGGGGTCCGTGGATCGTCGCCGGCATCCTCGTGCTGCTGCTGGCCGGTCTCGACCAGGGTGGTGTGCTGGTCGCGCTCGCCCTGGTCACCGGCGTGCTCGGGATCGCTCTGCTCTTCTGGCGCAGCCAGCGCCGCCGCGGCGCCGGGATGGTGGCCACTGCGCTGGTGGCGCTGCTGGTCGGCGGTGCGGTGCTCGATGCGCCAGCCGAGCAACCGCCCGCGGCGAGCACCACCGCCCCGGCTGCGACCCCGTCTGCCGCAGCCCCCACTGCGGCCACCCCGAGCCCGACCGAGCAGACCCAGGAGTCGCCGTCCCCCGCCACCGAGACGTCCCCCTCGGCGAGCGCCGCCAGCGACTCTCCCTCCGCCGCGCCAAGCCCCGACCGGGGCGAGGACGCCCCCGACGAGGCCCGCTCCGCCGTCGACGTGCTGGCGCTGCTGGAGGTCAAGGGCCGGGCAGCGAAGACCGGCTACGACCGGGACGCCTTCGCCTACCGTGAGGTGGATGTGGACCGCAACGGCTGCGACACCCGCAACGACGTGCTGAATCGCGACCTGCAGGCCCGCACCCACCGGTCGGGCACCGGCGGCTGCGTGGTGCTCACGGGCATGCTGGCCGACCCCTACAGCGGGGAGTGGATCGCCTTCGTGCGTGGTACCGGCACCTCCAGCGAGGTGCAGATCGACCATGTGGTGGCGCTCTCGGACGCGTGGCAGAAGGGGGCGCAGGGGTGGGATGCGGCCACCCTGGCACAGTTCGGGAACGACCCGCTGAACCTGCTTGCTGTCTCCGGGCCGCTGAACGCACAGAAGGGGGATGGCGATGCGGCCACCTGGCTGCCACCGGACCGGTCCTACTGGTGCCCCTACGTGGCCCGCCAGGTCGCGGTCAAGCACGCCTACGACCTGTGGGTCACCAAGGCCGAGCACGATGCGATGGCCCGCGTGCTGGCTTCCTGCCCGGAGCAGCCACTGCCCAGCGGGAGCGAGCCCGGCCAACCACCTGCCACGAACGTGCCGACGCCACCGCCGGCCGAGCCTGCCACCCAGGCTCCGCCGTCACCCTCCTCCCCGGGCGCTGAGGTACCCGGTGAGCCGTACTACGCGAACTGCACTGAGGTGCGGGCCGCTGGTGCCGCGCCGATCCGTGCGGGAGACCCGGGCTGGAGTCCCCGGTTCGACGGCGACGGGGACGGTGTGGGCTGCGAGTAGCCGGTCGGTCTCGCTGTGCTGGTGACTGCGCCGCGGTCAGCGACGGCGGCAGCCGAGGCCGCCGGACTCGCCACCGAGGGCCAGGCCCAGCGAGATCCCGATGGCCACCCCGATGCCGATCCCAGTCACGATGTTGTCCAGCGCGATGCCGATGCCCACGCCGATCGTCGCCCCGAAGACGATCCACGGGATGGAGAACAGCTCGCGTGGTCGGGGTCCCGGCTCGTGGTTCTCCTCGTCCATGGGTGCAGGTTATGCCCGTGGCTCCGGCGAGCGGATCCCCCGTAGGGGGAGATCGGGCCTCCCTCCCACGGGGAGCGCTCAGGCGGTCGCCTGCCGGATGAAGTCGAGCTGTTCGGGGCTGGGGCCGCCGTGCTCACGCTGGATCTGCTCGGCGTTGTCCGCCTGCATCGCGTACAGCGACTCGCGCAGGCCCTCGTCACCGCGGTGGAACTGAGCGAGCAGCTCCTGCCACTCCCGGCCCAGAGCGCGACCCTCCGTGCTGGTGGGGTCCACCCCGTTCTCGACGGCGGAGCTCACTCGACCGATCAGGTCCGGCCAGGCATTCTGCACCTGGGCGATCTGGTCCGCCTCGGCCTCCTGCCGTTGCGCCAGCTCGGCGAGCTGTTCGGGGGTGAAGTACTTCTCGACGGTCTTGTCCACGACGATCACCTTTCTGATCAGGGTCAAGAAGTCGGCGGGAGTGCGGTCCTCGGCCGCCTCCAGGGTGGCCTGCAGGCTGGCCCGCAGCCGGTCCAGCTCGGTGAGCTGGGCCTGCACTGCGGTCAGGTGCTGGGTGAGCACCGGCCGCAGCGGTACCTCCTCGGCCAGGACCTGCCCGATGGTCGCCAGCGGCACGCCGAGACGGCGCAGCGCCAGCACCCGGTACACCTGCTCCACGTCGGAGCCGGTGTAGTAGCGGTGCCCGGAGAAGGGGTCCCGGGTCGGCGAGACCAGGCCGAGGTCGTCCCAGTGGTGCAGGGTGCGCACGGTCAGCCCGGTGGCTCGGGCGAGCTCACCGACCTTCCAGGCTTCCTCGTCGCTGGTCACGAGTGTCCCTCCGTCGACTTCACCGACCGCCCGGTGCGGCCGGCGTCATGGACGCTAGGACCTGACGTCGCGTGAGGTGCAAGGGCCTCACGTCCTCGGCTCACCACGGTAGGCCCCGAACGACCAGAGGTTGCCCTCCGGGTCGGCGGCGACGAACTCGTAGTTGCCGTAGTCCTGCTGTGCCGGTTCACACACGATCGTCGCCCCGGCGGTGCGGGCACGCTGGTAGATCTCGTCGACGTGGTCGGTGACCACGTAGCCGCCGAAGGTGCCGGGCTGGCGGGACCACTGCCCGTCCGGCTTGTGCGAGCCGAGCATGATGCCGCCACCCTCGGGCCAGTCGAGCTGGGCGTGGGCGATCCGGTCGCCGTCGCGGTACACCGCGGTCTTGACGAAACCGAACGCCTCGACGAGGAAGGCGATCAGGGCCGGGCAGTCCCGGGCTTGCAGAGTGGGCCAGACAGTGGGCGCGGGGGTGTTGGTGTCCATAGCTGTCACTCTGGCCCGTTCCGGTGCCCGCCGGCTTGGATGTTTCGGCGCTCCTCGGCGACCCATCCGCTGGGGGCGATACCGGCAAGGTCGTGGAACTCGCGCACCAGGTGCGGCTGGTCGTAGTAGCCGCACTGCTGTGCGACCTGCGCGAGCGACTGCTCCTGGCCGGTGCGCACCCCGGCGGCAATCTGCGCGGAGGCGTGCTGGAACCGCATCAACCGAGCCACGCCCTTGGGACCCAGACCCAGCTCCCGGTCGAAGAGGGTGCGCAGCTGGCGCTCACTGAGCGCTACGTGCTCCGCGAGCCCGCCGACCGTGCCGGCGCCGCGCCGGCGGGCAAGCCACCGCCAGGCCTCGGTGAGCTCCGGGCGCACCGCAGTCTCGGCTCGCTGGGCGCGGCAGCGCAGGTAGGCCTCGAGCAGCGCGAACCTGCGCTGCCAGTCGGGTTCCTCCAGCAGACGCTCGCGCAGGTGGTCGACCGCTGGTCCGAGCAGATCCGCACCCTCGATGGTGAGCAGGTCCAGCTCGCGGGCCGGGACTCCGAACAGTGCCGGTGCGGCCAGCGGGTGCACTGCGACCTGGATACCGGCCTCGTGGACGGGTTGGTGCACGTAGGCGGGTGCGCTGTGCAGACCGGCCACCAGCACGTCGTTGCAGTGCGCGGCCGTCGACGCCAGGTGCTCAGGGCTACGTCCGGTGGTGATCGGTTCGTCCAGGGACAGGATGAACGTGAGGTAGGGCGAGGGCAGGCCGCGGTGCACGCCCGGGGTCCGGCCGGTGGAGTGGTAGCCGACCACGGAGGCGACCATCCCGGGCAGCGCAGGTGCGGCGCGCAGGAAGGTGGTCTGTCCTCCGGGCTCGGCCATGCCACCACGGTAACGACGTGGCTGCGTGACGGCGAGAGTACGCCCAGGGGCGCGGGAGTGGGCCGACGAACAGCGAGAGAACCGGCAAACCGGTGCCGGTGTGGCCGCCGATGGGTTTATTCACAGTGAACTGGTAACAATTAGGTGTCCGATCACCTACCGAAAGAGGCCATCTGATGACCGACGAGCAGACTCTGGACGTCCGCAACGAGATCCCGAAGCGTCGGCACGAGCTGATCTTCGAGCACTACTTCGCTCTGGCCGCCGGGGAGTCGTTCCTGCTGGTCAACGACCATGACCCGAAGCCGCTGTACTACCAGTTCGCCGCAGAGCACGAGGGGCAGTTCAGCTGGGAGCCGGTGGACCAGGGCCCCGAGGTGTGGAGCGTGCGCATCGGCCGCACCGCCGCGCCGTCGGCCTGAGCATGTCTGCTACGACCGAGAACCAGGCCGGACAGGCTGGACCGGCCGGACAGGCTGGCCACGCCGACCCGGTACTGGTCGGCGACCTGACCACAGTGCTGGTGAAGACGCTGCGCGCCCTCGGTCAGGCCGGGCAGCCGGACCAGGCGCTGCCGCTCGCGGCTACCGCCTGGTCCCGGCTGCGGGCCGCGCACCCGGAGCAGGCAGAACGGATCAACGGCACGATGCACTACCTGGCCCGCAGGCCGGACTCCGCGCCGGTCACCGGGCATCCCGCACCGCCCCAGGGCGCTGACGGAAAGGGGTGAGCACCACGTCCGACCCGTTGCTGCCCCTGGCGGGCTGGCTCACCGACGGCATCGGCAGCGAAGAGGTGGTCGGTGACCTGCTGCGCGAGGTGATCGATCCCGAGCTCGGCCTGAACATCGTCGACCTGGGCCTGGTGTACGAGGTGACCGTGACCGACGGCACCGCTCGTGTGGTGATGACGCTCACCACGCCCGGCTGCCCGTTGAGCGCCTACTTCGAGGACACCATCGCCGAGTGCCTGTGGGGCGCTCCCGGGGTGGAACGCGTGGATCTGCAGATCGTCTGGGAGCCGCGGTGGGAGCCGTCGATGATGAGCGCAGCGGCGAAGAAGGCCTTGGGATGGTGACCCAGCGCCCGATCTCCTTGGGCACCCCGCGTGGGCGGCGCACCCGGTGGACGCCACCGCTGATGGCGTGCGCCGCTGCCGTGGTGATCGGTGCGCTCTGGTCGGGGCTGGTGCACCTGGGGCTCCCGCTGCCCGAAGGGGGCACGAGCCTGCACGAGGGGCACGGGCCGATGATGATCCTGGGCTTCCTCGGCACGGTGATCACCCTGGAGCGGGCGGTCGCGCTCGGCCGGGCGTGGGCCTATCTGGGTCCGGCCACAGCCGGCCTGGGCGGAGTGGCGGTGCTGGTCGGTGGCCCGTCGTCGATCGGCCCGGTGCTACTGACCGTGGCGGGTGTGGTGCTCCTGGCGGTGTTCGTGGCGGTGCACCGGATCCAGCCGTCGGTGCACAACGCGGTGATGGCTGCCGGGGCGCTGTGCTGGATCGCCGCCGGCGGGCTGTGGCTGGCGGGCTGGGACGTGGAGCGGTTCGTCCCGCACCTGGCCGGGTTCCTGGTACTCACCATCGCCGGGGAACGCCTCGAGCTCTCCCGGCTGGTCGGTGCCACCGGGCGGTCGCGGGCGGTGTTCGTGGCGATCGTCGCAGTGCTGCTGGTCGGGCTGGTGCTCGCCGCCGTGGCGCCGCCTGTGGGGATCCGCACAACCGGCGCTGCGCTGCTGGGGCTGGCGGTGTGGTTGGCCCGCAACGATGTGGCCCGCCGCACGGTGCGGATGACCGGTGCGGCCCGGTACATGGCGGTGGCGCTGCTCGCCGGCTACCTGTGGATGGCGGTCACCGGGGTGCTGTGGCTGTGGATCGGGCGTCTGCACGAGGGCGGTCCGCACCAGCCGTACGACGCGATGCTGCACGCGCTCTTCCTCGGGTTCGTGATCTCGATGATCTTCGCGCACGCGCCGGTGGTCATCCCCGCCGTGCTCGGTCGCCCGCTCCCCTACCGGCCGGCCTTCTACCTGCCGTTGCTACTGCTGCACAGCTCCCTGCTGCTGCGTCTGGTCGGCGGGGTGGCCGGGCAGCACCTGGTGCTCTGGCAGTGGGGTGGGGTGCTCAACGAAGTTGCGCTGCTGATGTTCATCGCGATGGTGACGATCACCCTGGTGCGGTCCCGGCGCCGACGCACCGCCGCTGCCCGGTAACCTCGTACTGTCGCGGCGGGGCCGCGCCACGCCGGTGGCGCCAGACGGCAGTCCCCGCCGGCGGAGAGGAGCTCGGATGCACAGCCCTGCCCACGAGGTCGCGGTGGACCGGCACTATGACCTGATCATCATCGGCACCGGGTCGGGCAACTCGATCCCCGGCCCGGAGCTGGACGAAAAGTCGATCGCGATCATCGAGGCGGGCACGTTCGGTGGCACCTGCCTGAACGTCGGCTGCATCCCGACGAAGATGTACGTCTACGCCGCTGACGTGGCGCTGGAGACCGCCCGGTCCGGGCGACTGGGTCTGGACGCCCACGTGGACGCCGTCGACTGGCCGGGCATCGTCTCCCGCATCTTCGAACGCCGCATCGACCCCATCGCCGAGGGCGGTGAGGCCTACCGGCGCGGACCGGAGACCCCGAATATCGACGTATACGATCAGCACGCGGTGTTCGTCGCCGAGCGTACGCTGCGCACCGGCCAGGGCGACCGGCAGGCGATCATCTCCGCCGACGAGGTGGTGATCGCGGCCGGGTCGCGCCCGTTCGTGCCGGAGGCGATCACAGCCTCCGGGGTGCGGTACCACACCAACGAGGACATCATGCGGCTGCCCACGCAGCCCCGGTCGATCGTGATCGTGGGCGGTGGGTTCATCGCGATGGAGTTCGCACACGTCTTCGACGCGCTGGGCACCGAGGTCACCATCGTGTCCCGCTCCTCGCTGCTGCGCCGGCTCGATGCCGACCTGCACGAACGGTTCAACACCCTCGCCGTCGAACGTTTCGACGTGCGCGAGGGCCGCACAGCCATCGGCGCTGAGGAGGACGAGGACGGGGTGACCGTCCGGCTCGACGACGGGTCGACCGCGACCGGTGAGGTGCTGCTGGTGGCCACCGGCCGGGTGCCGAACGGTGACCGGCTGGACCTGGGCTCGGCCGGGATCGAGATGACCGAGGACGGTCGCGTCGCTGTGGACCGCTACGGGCGCTCGACCAGCGCGGAGGGCGTGTGGGCGCTGGGTGACGTGTCCTCCCCGTACATGCTCAAGCACGTGGCCAACGCCGAGATGCGCACGATCAAGCACAACCTGCTGCATCCGCAGGACCTGCGGGCACTGCCGCACGAGCACGTGCCGTCGGCGGTGTTCACCCACCCGCAGATCGCCACAGTCGGACTGACCGAGGCAGAGGCGCGGGCCCACGGCCACGAAGTCACGGTGAAGGTGCAGGCCTACGGGGACGTCGCCTACGGCTGGGCGATGGAGGAGGAGACCGGTATCTGCAAGCTGGTCGCCGACCGGTCCACCGGCCAGCTGCTCGGGGCGCACTACCTGGGTCCGCAGGCGGCCACACTGATCCAGCAGATGATCACTGTGCTGACCTTCGGGCTGGACGTGCGCGAGGTCGCCACGCAGCAGTACTGGATCCACCCGGCGCTGCCGGAGGTCACCGAGAACGCACTGCTCGGCCTGGACTTCGGCTGACCAGGACCGCAGCAGCCAGGCACACGAGCCTCATTGCCGTGGGTGAGTCGTGATCGTTTCAGGTGAGTTTCCGTGGGGCCGACAGAATAGGGCCCGAAATGACGAACGGCGCGACCCCAACTTTTCGTTGGAATCGCGCCGTTCCTTGGTGGCGGGGGAGGGATTTGAACCCTCGACCTCCGGGTTATGAGCCCGGCGAGCTACCGAACTGCTCCACCCCGCGTCGGTAGCCACTACTCTACGGAACGCGCCCCGCTGGAGCAAATCCACTGTCGGTGGCTCCAGTCACACTCTGCGAGGCACCGTTCTCGGCGGGCAGGTGCCGACCGGCTGACGGTCCCGGGGCGGTGATCGCCCCGGGACCCTCAGCAGTGGCTCAGCCGTCGGTCGGCTCCTCGGTCGCACCGTCACCGGAGCCACCGTCGGCACCATCGCCCGCACCGGCCACCGGCTCCCCGGTCAGCTCGGACTCAGCCTCCAACGCTCTGGCCAGTGCTGCGTTCAGGCGCTCCTGCGCCTCCCCGTAGGCGGCCCAGTCGCCGTCTGCCATCGCCTGCGAGGAGTCCTCCATCGCCGCCGACGCCTCCTGCAGAGCCTCGTTCAGCTGCTGCTGGGCATCGGCGTCGGCGGAGCCGGTGTCCCCGCTGTCCGCAGAGTCATCGGTGCCTTCACCGTCGTCGGTGCCCTCGTCGTCAGCCGGTTCGTTCCCGGCGTCCCCGGCATTGGCACCGGAGTCACCCTGGAACACCTGGTCGAGAGCCTCGTCCAGGGTGTGCGCGAAGCCGATCTCGTCACCGAAGGCCACCAGCACCCGCCGCAGCAGCGGGAACTGGGTGCTGCCGGAGGACTGCACGTACACCGGTTGCACGTACAGCACACCACTGCCGGCCGGCAGGGTCAGCAGGTTCCCGGGCACCACTGTCGAACCGCCGCGGGCGAGGATGTTCAGCTCGTTGGCCGCATCGGTGTCGGAGTCGAAGTTGTTCTGCACCTGACCGGGTCCGGGCACAGTGATGTCCCGGGGCAGCTCGAGCAGAGTGATCGTGCCGTAGTCCTCGGAGATCTGGCCCGCTTGGTCCCCCGGTTCGGCGTTCACCGACATGTAGCCGGTGAGCACGTTCCGGGTGTCGTCGTCCAGGATGAACTGGGAGGTCAGCGAGAAGTTCACGTCCTCCTCGTTCCCCGGCATCGCCAGAGACAGGTAGTACGGCGGCTGCGGCACCGGGTTGGACGACGTCGGATCGTTCGGCACCCGCCAGAAGTCACTGGTGGTGTAGAACGTGGCCGCGTCGGTGACGTGGTACTTGCTGAGCAGCTCACGCTGCACCTTGAACAGGTCCTCGGGGTAGCGCAGGTGGCTCATCAGGTCGCCGCTGATCTCCGAGACCGGACGGACCGTGTCGGGATAGACGTCCATCCAGGTCTGCAGCACCGGGTCCTCGGGGATGAACTCCTCCCCCTCGCTGCTCCCCTGGCCCCAGGCGTACAGGGTGACCGAGCCGTCGTAGGCGTTCACCACGGCCTTGACCGAGTTGCGGATGTAGTTGATGTACTCCGGCAGCTCGGCGATTTGCTGCTGGCCGTTGGACAGCGAGTCGATGATCGCCGACTCCAGCTCCTGCCGCGCGGAGTACGGGTACTCGTTGGAGGTGGTGTAGGCGTCCACCACCCAGACGACCTCCTTGGTGCCGTCCCCGTCGGTGTCCACCACGGCCGGGTAGCTGGTGCCGTCGGTGGTCAGGAACGGTGCCACCCGGTTCACCCGCTCGATCGGGTCGCGGTAGTACAGGATCTGCGACTCGTCGGTGACCCGGTCGGAGAAGATGATCTGCTCGCTGCCGAACCTGGCCGCGTACAGCAGCTGGTTCCACCAGTTGCCCACAGAAGGACCGCCGTCACCGGTGTAGGTGTTGTTCACCACGCCGTTCGGGGCGCTGTCGTCCGGGTAGTCCAGCTCCCACGGCTCGGTGCCCTCCGGAGCACCGACGATCGAGTAGTCCGGGGCGTTCGGGCTGAAGTAGATCCGTGGCTCGTAGTCGCCCAGGTCGCCGACACTGGGGATGCCCCGCTCGATGAACTGCGGGCGGCCGTCGGCGGTGACAGTGTTGCCGCGTGCGGCGACCACGCCGAACCCGTGGGTGAACACGGTGTGGTCGTTGACCCAGCTGCGCTCACCGGAGCCGCTCAGGTCCAGCTCGCGCACCGCGACCACCGTGTCGGTGCTCTGCCCGTCGATGTCGTAGCGGTCCACTGCCAGCGTGTTCGGGAAGGTGTAGTACTGCTTGTTCTGCTGCAGCTGGCGGAAGGTGGGCGAGACGATGTTCGGGTCGAGCAGCCGGATGCTGGCCGTGGACCGTGCGTCCGCCTGCAGCGCGCCCTCCTCGGCGACCGTCTCCGCCTCGTAGCGTTCCACCTCCACCCGGTTCAGGCCGTAGGCGTCATAGGTGGCGTCGATGTTCCGTTGGATGAACTCGGCCTCCAGCGCCTGGGCGTTCGGGTTCACCCGCACTGCCTGCACGATCGCCGGGTACGCCCCGCCGACCAGGATCGCCGAGACCACCATCAGAGCCACTCCGACCGCCGGCAGGCGCCAGTTGCCACGCGCACCGGTCCACACGAACAGCAGGGCCACGAACACCCCGATGACGGCGAGGATCGCCTTGGCGGGCAGCACCGCGTTCACGTCGGTGTACGAGGCGCCGTCGAACCGGTCACCCACCTGGGAGAGCAACGAGTACCGGTCCAGCCAGTAGTTGACGGCGATCAGCAAGGTGATCAGGGCCGCCAGGATCGCCGTGTGCACCCGGGCGGCGCGGGAGATCCGCTGCCCCTGGTTCATCGGCTGCAGCGCCCCGTAGAGGTAGTGGGTGAACACCGCCGCCACCGCGCTCAGGATCGCGGTGGCCATCAGGAAGGACACCACGAACCGCAGGAACGGCAGGGTGAACATGAAGAAGGACAGGTCGATGCCGAACTGCGGGTCGGTCTCTCCCCAGTGCTCCCCGTGCAGCGCCAGGAGGGCATTCTGCCACTGCGCGGTGGCTGTGGAGCCGGCGAAGAAGGCGGCCACGATCGGCGCACCGATGAACACCGCACGGCGCAGCGGCTCGAACGCCTCCCGGTACCGGTCCAGGTCCTGCTGCTGCGTGGTGGTGGGCACGTACATCGGCCGGTTCCGGTACGCCAGGTGCAGGTTCAACCAGACCGCCCCGCCCATCACCGCGGCACCGAGCACGAACAGCACCGCACGGGTGATCCACTCGGTGCGGATCACCTGCGTGTATCCGATCTGGGAGTACCAGAGCCACTCGGTCCAGAACCGGGACATGATCAGGAACAAGACGACCAGCCCACCGATCACCAGCAGGGTGGGCAGCAGCGGACCCCGGCGTCGGCGCCCAGTCGGGCCTGATGCTGGTCGGCTGGCGGCGAATGACACGAAAAAGCACCTCGGTGGGAATGTGGTCGGAACGTGACAGGCCCGGCACTCGCCGGGGCTCTACTGCCACAACGCATGGGCCTACAGGAAAGTTTCGCACACCCGGGGGCGCCTGCGACCATAGACGCATGGACTCCGAGCTCTCCGCACGCACTGCTGCTCTGTCCGAGGTCGTCCGGGAGGTGGAGCGGCACGTGTCCGCCCAGGGCTGGGACGGTCCGGTCGTGGTCTATGCGTTGGTCCGCTCGGCTGACCTGCTCGCGTCCAGCCCAGAGATGGCTGCCGAGCTCCCCGACGACGCAGCCACCGATCCTGAGCACCTCACCGCGATCATCCAGGAGGGGCTGCCGGAGGCGGACACGCTCGAGGACCTGCTCGCCCAGCTCGCCTGGCCGCAGACCGTGGACGGCACTGCGATCGTGGTGGAGCGCATCGTGGTGCCACCGGAGGCGGAGGCGGGCATGCCCACGGACTCCGATGCCGCCGTCGAGTACCTGATGAGCCACCCGGACCGGCAGGACGTGCGGATCGCCGCCGGGGTGCTGCGCAGCGGTGAGTCCTGGTGCGCGCTACGTTCCCGCACCAACGACACCGACGACGCCGTCGGCGGCGGACCGGAAGCCGTGCCCGGCCTGGTCGACGCGCTGGCCGCCACCCTGCGCTGAGGGCCCGCGAACACCCTGTTTCGCGGCCGCCGACCGGCGTGTCGCCGCGAAGCAGGGCGTTCGCGACTGTGTGTGGGTCAGTCGGCGCAGCTGGGCAGGTCGGCTGCGGTGCCATCGGCGATCGCGTGCATCGCCTGCTCGGCCTCGTCGAGCGTGGCCACCTGGATCACCTGGAGCCCGTCCGGCACGTGCCCGACGACTTCCCCGCAGTTGGCGGCCGGGGCGAGGAAGTACTCGGCGCCGTCACGCTGCGCACCGAGCATCTTCAGCCGGACGCCGCCGATCGGGCCGACCTGGCCGTCCGGGCTGATCGTTCCGGTACCGGCGACCACGTGCCCGCCGGCCAGCGGTTCCGGGTTGAGCAGGTCGAGGATGCCGAGGGCGAACATGGTGCCGGCGCTGGGACCGCCGACGTTGTCGATCTCGATGTGCACGTCGATCGGGTAGTCGTACTCGGCGCTGAGGAAGACGCCGAGGACGCTACCGCCGCTGCCGTCGGGGCCGGTGGTGATCTCCAGGTCGGTAGCGACACCGTCCCGGTCCACGGTGAGCGTGACAGTGCTCCCCGGCGCGGTGGCGGCCAGTGCGTCCGACAGGTCCTGGTAGGTCTCGATCTGGTGCGCACCGCTGGGAGTGGTCAGCGCGGTGACCACGTCCTCGGCCTCGACCACCCCGTCGGCGTCGCTGTCCGGGACCGCACCCGCCACGGTCAGCGTGGCCGGCACTTCGTACCCCTGCTGGGTCAGCGCCGCCACAGTGGCGTTCTGCTGCGAGGAGGCCATCTGCTGGGCGGCGACCTCGCTGCGTTGCTCTTCGGTCACGTCCGGGCGGAACACGGCCTCCGCCGGCTGCACCAGCATGTGGCCGGACAGCCAGCCACGGATCACGCTCCCGGCGGTGACCGGGAACCCGGGGCCCCCGGCGGTGGTCACCGTGGTCAACCTGAGCTCACCCTCGTCGTCCGGGTAGGTGTCCGCC
This sequence comes from Ruania albidiflava DSM 18029, assembly GCF_000421225.1. Lineage (GTDB taxonomy): Bacteria > Actinomycetota > Actinomycetes > Actinomycetales > Beutenbergiaceae > Ruania > Ruania albidiflava. The sequence continues at coordinate 22,280 of NZ_ATWL01000005.1, forward strand.
CCGTCGATGGTGATCAGCGGGTGGTCGGCGACCTCGCCGAGGGTGTTGAACGTCGGCCCCGAGGCCTCGACAGCGTACGGCACCGGGACCAGCAGCATGGGCACCAGCAGCCCGAAGGAGACCAGGCCGGCAGCGGTCATCGTGATCGCCCGGGTGCTGATGCGGTACCGCTGCCGGACCCGCTGCCACCGGGAGGTGGGTGGCTGGGGCACGCTGTGCTCGGACGTCATGGCTCCATCATCGCGCGCCTGGCGCTGTGCTGAGGTCAATCCTGTCGCGGCGCACCGGCTGCTGCCGGTGCGCCGAGAGCGAAAGCGGCCTGCAGCTGCTGGTCCCACCAGGTCGGTGTGGTTACCGTGAAGCATGACCGAGGACGACCCGCGCGAGCAGATGCGCCGGATGCTGGAGCAGATGCTCGGCCCCGAGGCGGCCGAGGAGGCGTTGCGCGCCCTGGAGGCCAGCGGGATGGACCCTGCCGCCTGGTCATCTGCTGGGATGCCGGTCAACCCGGAGCAGCTGCAGGCAGCGATGGCGCAGATGCGACAGGTGATGGCCGCCGGTGATGACGACGAGTCCCGCTGGCGGATGGCCCATGACGTGGCCCGCCAGGTGGCCCACAGCGGCGGCGACCCGTCGGTGACCGCCGCGGAGGCGGATCGGGCCCGCTCGATCCTGTCCGTGGCCGACCTGTGGCTGGATGCTGCCACCGAGCTGCCCCCCTCTGGCGGGCAGCACCTGGCGGTCTCCCGGGCGGAGTGGGTGGAGCGCACGCTACCCACCTGGCGCACAGTGGCCGAACCGGTGGGGTCCTCCGTGGCCGAGGCGCTCTCCGAGCTCGTCGACCCCGAGCAGCTGGCCGAGCAGGGCCTGAACGTGCCGGAGATACCGATGCTGGCCGGTCTGGACATCGGCTCGATGATGCGCACCATGGGCTCGCTGAGCTTCGCGATGCAGGTGGGCCAGGCGGCCGGCACCCTCTCCCGGGAGGTGTTCGGCGGTACCGACGTAGGCCTGCCGCTGCTCGCGGAGCCGGCGCTGCTGCTGGTGCCGGCGAACGTGGCGGAGTTCGCCGAGGGGCTGGACGCCCCGGCCGAGGAGGTGTGGCACTTCCTCGCGGTGCGCGAGGCCGCCCACGCCCGGCTGTTCACGCACGTGCCGTGGCTGCGAGCGCACCTGCTCGGTGCGGTGGAGGACTACGCGCGCGGCATCGAGATCGACCTGGGGCAGATGGAGGAGTCGATGCGCGGCATCGACCCCACGAACATGGACCAGCTGCGCTCGGCGATGGCCGGGGGCATCTTCGCCCCGCACCACACGGAGGCGCAGACCCGGGCGCTGACCCGGTTGGAGACGGCTCTGGCGCTCGTGGAGGGCTGGGTGGAGGAGGTCACCGCCCGCGCAGTTGCCCCGCACCTGCCGCACGCAGTGCCGCTGCGGGAGATGTTGCGCCGCCGGCGGGCCGCCGGCGGCCCGGCCGAGGACACCTTCCGCACCCTGGTGGGCCTGGAGCTGCGCCCCCGGCGCGCCCGGGACGCGGCGACGTTGTGGGCGCTGGTGGGCACCAAGCAGGGGTCGGAGGCCCGGGACGCACTCTGGTCGCACCCGGACGTGTTCCCCAGCACCGCAGACCTGGACTCCCCCACCGACTTCCTGCAGCGGCGGGCGGCGAGCGCCGAGGAGACCTCGGAGATCGACGCCGCCCTGGAGGCGCTGCTGGACGGCACCCTGGGTACCGAAACCTCACCGGCGGACGGCCCCGACGCCACCGAGAGCGCACCGAGCCCGGAGGAGGGCGGCAGCACCGGGACGGACGAGGATCCGGGACCCGGCGGCGACGACCCCGACCGCCAGCCGCACTGACCCCCAGCTCCCGGCTCAGCTGTCCCAGGCGTGGCTGACACCGAGGAGGAAGCCGCGGGCCCGCTCGGTGTGCGGGTAGGCGGCCAGCAGCGCCCAGAAGTCCTCGCCGTGTCCAGGTTCGATCAGGTGCGCGAGCTCGTGCAGCAGCACGTAGTCGATCACCCAGCCGGGCATCCCCTGCACCCGGTCGGAGATGCGCACTGTCCCACGCCCCGGGGTGCACGACCCCCAGCGCGTGTTCTGGTCCGCGGTCCACCGGATGGAGACCGGTATCGCCCGCTCGTCCAGGTACTGGCGAGCCAACCGCTCCGCCCGGCGGGCCAGCTCGGTCCCGTCGGGGCTGCGGCGCCGGTCTGAGTCCGCCAGCCGGGTGAGCATCCGGCGCACCCAGGTGTCCTCTTCGGCTCGGCTGAACCCGCTCGGGATGGCCACGACGGTACGACCAGCCTCCCGGTAGGCGGACACGGTCTTGCGGCGGCGGCTGCTGCGCCGGACCACCACCCGCTGACCGTCCACCCGACGCTGGGAGTCGCCTGTCCTCACCCGGCCAGCCTGGCACACCGCACAGCAGTTATCCACAGCCTGCACCGGTGGTGAGCACGGGCGGACCGGATGTGCCAGCCTCGCTGCAGGAGGGAGCGATGATGCGGTTACGTCCTGGCTACGAGGTGTACTGGCGCGGCCCCGGGTCGACCCAGATCGGCGTCGACCCGCGGTGTGCCGTGGTGCTGGACGACTTGAGCGACGCGGAGCAGCAGCTGTTGGCCGAGCTGCCGCAGATGATGGATGTCGACTGGTTGCAGGCGCGCGGGAACGAGCTGGGCATGCGCCCGGCGCAGGTGCGGAGGTTGCAGCGTCGACTGGCTCGGGCCGGCGTGCTGGTCGACCTGCCGGTCGCCGCGGCCACGGGCCCGGACGACCAGTACTGGCGGCTGGCGCACGTCGCCGGGGCGAAGCGTCCTCGGGATCGCAGCCGGGCGGTGGTGGAGATCTGCCGTGCGGACCCGATCGGCCTGCGCACCGGGCTGCTGCTGGCGCAGGCGGGTGTGGGCGCGATCGTGGTCAACGACCCGGGGCCGGTGCTGGCCACGGACGTGGTGGCTGGGCCGTACCGCGGGGACGACGTCGGTGAACCCCGGCAGCGGGCAGCGCTCGGGCTGCTCCGCGCGGTGGCACCGCACCTGCGCACCAGCGTGCCGACTGGCACGTCGCCGGACGTACTGCTGCTGGTCGACCACCACGTGGTGGACCCGGTGCCGGTACGGCGGCTGCGGCGCGAGCGTCGCCCGCACCTGAGCGTGCTGGCGACGGAGGTGGCGGTGCGGGTCGGCCCGATGGTCACCCCGGGTGGTGCCTGCACCACCTGCCTGGAGCACTACCGCAGGGAGAAGGATGACCGCTGGCCTGCGGTGGCAGCGCAGGCTGCGCTCCGCCCACCGGCGGCGGTGGAGACCAGCCTGGTGTGGTGGGGTGCGGTCGCCGCGTCGCAGCAGCTGCTGGCGCAGGTGGACGGACGTGCGGTAGCGACCCGCTCCGCGACGCTGGAGCTCACCGGGTGGCAGGAGGTGCCGACCCGCACCAGCTGGTCACCGCACCCGGACTGCGAGTGCAGCTCGGCGCACCGGCGCCGGGCACGGCCACCCTCACGCAGCTCCGCGGCTGCGTGAGGGGGCCGGTGCGTACGGGTCGTCCTTGCGGGGCCGGCCGCGACCGCGCTTGCGGGCGACCACTGCGCCGTCGACGAACACCTCACCGCCCCAGACGCCCCATGGTTCGCGACGCTCGACGGCGCCGGCGAGGCACTCGGCCTTCAGCGGGCAGGAGGCGCAGAGCGCCTTGGCCGCCTCGACCTCGTCGGTGCGTTCGGCGAACCAGAGGTCCTGGGTGCTGGTGTCCTGACATGGCAGCTGGGTCTCGAGGGTGTCAGCCGGCTCCGGCAGTGCCGGGAAGGTCCAGCTGGTGGCCGAGCCTCCGCGGGACAGCTGATCGAGTACGGAGGTGTACTGCACGACGTGCTCCTGGTGCGAGTTCTGGATGGTCTGCCAGGTGAGCCCGTGCCGCCGGGGATGCTTCCCGGGATGAAGAAGGCCACGGACCCGTGGGGTTCCGTGGCCGCTGTGCAGCAGAGGTGATCTGCTCAGAGCAGTCCAGGTTCGGAACCCGGTGCGAGAGTGCCGGTGGGCACACCGGTGCCGCTGGTAGCGGTGGCGCGCCCCAGACCGGCGGTGCGAACGATGCGCGGGTAGGTGAACACCCGGGCAGCACGCTCACGCATGCCGGTCCTCGACAGGCTGATCGTGTTCATCTCCACAGTGCTCACCTCCTCATCACTCATCGAACCGCTGGCGCTGGCTAGGCACGGCTCGTACCGAACAGGAACGTCACCTACCTTATGGGTGCACGCCGCGGATACCCAAGTCTTTTTCCGGATTATTTTTCGGTTTCTTCCTCTGACGTCCCTTTTCGGCGTGATGTTGCGGAAAAGTCGTACTGTCGACGGCGGTGCGCTGGTCGGTCCGGACGCTCCCCTCGGTGCACCGGCCTCAGCGGTGGGGCCGCTGCACCGGTGCCCCGGTCAGTTCGCCGCGAGGTCCGGTTCTTCGCCCCGCACGACGGCGAGGATCTGCGGTCCGTAGGCCTCGAGCTTCGTCGGGCCGATGCCGCGCAGCAGGGCCAGCTGGCGCAGCTGGGTGGGCTGGGCGGCGGCGATCGCCACCAGGGTGGAGTCGTGCAGCACGGTGAAGGCCGGCTTGTCGATCTGCTGGGCGGTGGCGGCCCGCCAGGCACGCAACCGTTCGAACACCTCTGGGTCGGCATCGTTGTCGGTGAGTGCGGCGGCCAGGGCGTCAGCGCGGCCGGCCCGGGACCGACGGCGCTGCGGGGTGGGCGTGTGCTCCACCGGCCACAGGCCGTCGAGGAACCGGGAGTGGCGGCGGGTACCGCGACCACCGACGTTGCGGGCACGGGCGTAGGACAGGTGCAGGTGCTCCCGGGCACGGGTGATACCCACGTACAGCAGGCGTCGTTCCTCGGCGATCGCCTCGTCGGTCTCTGCCATCGAGATCGGCAGCAGCCCGTCGCTCACCCCGACCAGGAACACCGCGTCCCACTCCAGGCCCTTGGCGGCATGCAGGGAGGCGAGGGTGACGCCGTCGACCGTGGGCGCGTGCTGGGCGGAGGCACGCTCGAGGAGCTCGGCGACCAGGTCGGGCAGCTGCGCCCCGCGGCTGGCGTGCAGGTCGTCGGCGAGCTGGACGAGCGCGTTCAGCGACTCCCAGCGTTCCCGGACCGCGCCACGTGCCGCAGGTGGTTCGGGCGCCCAGCCGGCGCCGGTGAGCACGTCCCGGACTGCATCCGGCAGTGGTACGTCGGCCTGGCTGCGCGCGGCACCACGGAGCAGCACCACCGCGTCCTTGACCTCCTTGCGGGAGAAGAACCGCTCCCCGCCGCGCACCAGGTAGCCGATACCTGCGGCGCTGAGCGCCTGCTCGAACCCTTCGGACTGGGCGTTGGTGCGGTAGAGCACGGCGATCTCGCTGGCCGGCACACCGCTGTCGATCAGTCGCCGCGCCTGGGCCGCTACTCCGGTGGCCTCGGCCTGGTCGTCGTCGTAGGCGGTGTAGGCGGCTGCTGGTCCGGAGGGACGTTGCGCCTGCAGCTCGACGGTCGAGGCAGACCGGTGCCGACCGGCGCGAGCGAGCACCGCGTTGGCCAGGGACACCACCTGCGGGGTGGACCGGTAGTCGCGCACCAGGTGGATCACCGGTGCCTCCGGGTAGCTGCGGGAAAAGGTGGTCAGGTAGCGGGAGGTGGCGCCGGTGAAGGAGTAGATGGTCTGGGCGGCGTCCCCGACCACGCACAGCTCCTTGCGGTCCCCCAGCCACAGGGACAGCAGACGGTGCTGCAGCGGGGAGACGTCCTGGAACTCGTCCACCACGAAGTGCCGGTACTGGCGGCGTACCGTGTCTGCCACGTCGTCACGTTCGGCGAGGATGCCCACCATCAGCAGCAGCACGTCCTCGAAGTCGATCACGTGCCGGTCGGTCTTGACGTCCTCGTAGACCGACAGCAACCGGGCGATGGTGGTGGCGTCGAACCCGGCGACCCCCTCCCGGCCGGAGCGGGCGCTGGCGCGGGCGTAGTCGTCCGGGGTGATGAGGGAGACCTTGGCCCACTCCACCTCGGCAGCCAGGTCCCGGATGGCCAACCGGTCCACGGACATGCCGAGCCGGCCGGCGGCCTCCCCGATCAGCGGTGCCTTGTGCTCCATGATCCGGGGCACGTTGCCGCCGATGGTGGTCGGCCAGAAGTAGGACAGCTGGCGCAGTGCCGCGGCGTGGAAGGTGCGTGCCTGCACCCCGCCCACGCCCAGGTCGCGCAGCCGCGAGCGCATCTCCCCGGCGGCGCGGGCGGTGAAGGTGACCGCGAGCACGGTGGTCGGGTTGTACACCCCGGCGGCCACACCGTGGGCGATCCGGTAGGTGATCGCGCGGGTCTTGCCGGTACCGGCGCCGGCGAGCACGCACACCGGTCCGGTGAGCTGCTCAGCGACAGCGCGCTGGTCCTCGTCCAGGGCAGCCAGGAGGGCGTCGGCATCGGGCGGTGCTGGAGTGGTCATCGTCTGACGATTCTCGCAGGGACCGCTGACAGTGCGGTGCCCGGCTGTGCACGACGCACCCCGGGGCCTCGGCCAGCGCGGAATACCCCACCAGCGGACACCGTTTCTGACCAGCGGACACCGTTTCCGCTGGAGAGAGATGAGTGGGGCGGCCACGCTGGTCGCGCCCCAGGACGGAGGGCACCTGTGAGCAGCGCCGAGGCACCTGAGGCTGGCAGCGTCGTCATGTACAGCACCACCTGGTGCGGGTACTGCCGCCGGTTGAAGACCCAGCTGACCAGAGCCGGGATCCCGTTCACCGAGGTGAACATCGAGGAGGTTCCGGGGGCCGCGATGTTCGTGGCGCAGGTCAACGACGGCAACCAGACGGTGCCCACGCTGCTGTTCCCCGACGGGTCCGCGGCGACCAATCCCTCGCTCGCCCAGGTACAGGAGCGCCTCGCCGGCTGAGCAGCCGCAACGCTGGTGTGGCGGTCCACTGGGGTGATAGCACCAGTACGCTTCCACACCAGGTCGGCAGTGGGAGCGGTTCAGCGTGGCAGCGGCAGCGGCCGGGCGAACCAGTCCTCGATCAGCGCCCGGGCCACGGACGTGGGCCGCGGTGGGCGGATGCTGCCGTCAGCCCACGCCGCAGCGATCTGCTCCCGGTCCACGAACCGCGCATCGACCACCTCGTCGCCGTCCGGCACCGGGTGCCGGTCCGCGGTACGGCCGGTGAAGGCGCACATCAGCGAGGCCGGGAAGGGCCAGGGCTGGCTCGCGCCGTAGCGCACCTCACCGACCCGCACCCGGGTCTCCTCGAGGACCTCGCGGCGTACCGCCGCCTCCAGGGACTCCCCCGGTTCGACGAACCCGGCCGGGACCGAGTACTGGTTGCTCGGCCAGCGTGCCGAACGGGCGATCAGCAGCCGGTCCTGCGGGTCGGTGATCGCCATGATCACCGCCGGGTCGGTACGCGGGAAGTGCTGGGACCGGTCCACCGGGCACCGGCGCACCCAGCCGGCGGCCTCCACCTCGGTGATCGCACCGCACCGGGGACAGTGCGTGTGCCCGTGGTGCCAGTTCGCCAGTGCGAGCGCCCCGGTGGCCAGCCCGGCGTCCACCTCACCGAGCAGGGCGCCGATGTCCCGCAGGTTGACCGCTCGCAGCCCGTCGGTGCTCAGGTCGGCGGGTCCGTCTCCGGCGGGCCAGCGCTGCCCGGAGTCCTCACCGGCACCGACCTCGGGCTGCAGGACTGCCAGGTAGGGCTGCCCGTCAGCAGTGCCCAGGTAGGCCCAGATGGGGGCACCGGAGGCGGTGCCTGCGGCAGCTGCGGCCTCGGCCTCGGCGGCAGCTGTGGTGACCAGCGCGGGGTGCCCCTCGGAGAAGTCGGCGAGCACCCGTCCACCACGCACGCTCAGCACCCGGGTGGCCGGGTCGGCGGCCAGCTCCTGGAGCAGGCCCGGTTCGGTCCGCCGCGCAGTGTCCCGGTCCAGGCCCAGGCGGGAGAGGGGCAGATCGTCCGAGTTCACTGCTCCACCGTAGATCAGACGCGCCGCAACCTGCGCCGCACCCCTGCCACCACCCTGGCCTACCGTGGGGTCGTGCCCGAGAACACCCGTTCCCCTCTCGCCCTGGCCGCGCTGGCCACGGTCGCGATCCGCGGTCTGGACGTGATCGCCACCCGACCCCCGCGCCAGCCCGGGACCGACTTCGACGTGGTCGGGGTGATGGACGCCGAGCGGCGCCGATGGATCGTCCGAGCGCCACGCACCGCGGCAGCCGGTGCCGCACTGGAGGGTGAGGTCGCCCTGCTGGAGGTGCTCGGCAGGGAGGTGGACGGCGGAGCTCTCCGGTTCCAGGTCCCTCGCCCGGGCGGCTTCGCCCCGCTGCCGGAGGGCGGGCGGGCGATGGTCTACCGGGAGCTGCCCGGCACACCGGTGCAGGTGGGCAGCCTGCAGCCCGGCCCGGGCCTGGCGGCGCGGCTGGGCCGGGCACTGGCCTCGGTGCACGAGCTGGACCCGGGTCTGGTGGCCGACGCCGGGCTGCCGACGTATGACGCGGAGTCCTACCGGCAGCGGCGGCTGACCGAGGTGGACGAGGCGGCCCGCACCGGGCACGTGCCGGCGGGACTGCTGCGCCGCTGGGAGCACGCGCTGGAGAACGTGGCACTGTGGCGCTTCGGCGCCACCCCGGTGCACGGCGACCTGGCAGCTGAGCACGTCTTGGTCGAGGACGGGGACGTGGCCGCGATCCTGGACTGGTCCGAGGCGCGGGTGGCAGACCCCGCCGACGACCTGTCCTGGCTGTTCGCCGAGGCCGGGGACGAGGCGCTGGAGTCGATCCTGGAGGCCTACGCCCTGGCCCGCACAGAGAGCACGGACGACCACCTCGGCGACCGGGCGCTGCTGGCCGGAGAGCTGGCGCTGGCGCGGTGGCTGATGCACGGGGTACGTGCCCGGGACGGGCAGATCATCGACGATGCGATCGCCATGCTGGGCCAGCTCGAGGTAGACCTGGCCGGGGCCACCCCGATCGGGCACGTGGAACCGGTGGTGGAACCAGTGGGTGCTGCCGAGGACTACGCAGAGGTCTACGTCGAGGACGACCCCGATGGTGCGGACGACCCGACCACGGACGGTGTCCGGGACCAGCGGGCCAGCACCGGCGGTGCAACCCAGTCCATCCCGGGCGACGACTCCGACACTGCCGAGCTGCGTGCCGCCGAGCTGCGTGCCGACGAGCTGCGCGTCCCGGACTACCAGCGTCGTGCCGTGCCCCGCGGGCACGACGACACCCCGACGGTGCAGCTGCCACCCCAGTCCCCCGAGGAGAACTGACCCGCTGGCGGCATCCTTGCCCGGACGGGGCTACGCCGTCGACCCCGGGGAGGTCACGCTCAGGCCGCCGCACCGGCGAACTGCGACCGGTACAGCTCTGCGTAGCGTCCACCTGCGGCACGCAGCTTCGCGTGCGACCCGGACTCCACGATCCGGCCGTCCTCGACCACCAGGATGGTATCGGCGGCACGCACAGTGGACAGCCGGTGGGCGATGACTATCGCGGTGCGTCCGGCCAGTGCCTCGCTCAGTGCCTCCTGCACTGCGGTCTCCGAGGTGGAGTCCAGGTGCGCGGTGGCCTCGTCCAGGATGATCACGGGGGAGGCTGCGAGCAGCACGCGGGCGATGGTCAGCCGCTGCCGCTCGCCACCGGAGAGGCGGTAGCCTCGCTCCCCGGCCACCGTGTCCAACCCGTCCGGCAGTCCGCGGACCAGGTCTGCCAGCCGCGCCCGGCCGAGGGCGTCCCAGAGCTGCTCGTCGCTCGCGTCCGGCCGGGCCAGCAGCAGGTTCGCCCGGATCGTGTCGTGGAACAGGTGACCGTCCTGGGTGACCATCCCGACGGCGGAGCGCAGCGTGGCGCTGCTCAGCTCCCGCACGTCCACACCGCCGAGGCGCACCGCACCGACGTCCACGTCGTACAACCGCGGCAACAGGGCTGCGATGGTGGACTTGCCGGCACCAGAGGACCCGACCAGGGCCACCATCTGCCCGGGTTCGGCGCGGAAGGACACCTCGTGCAGCACGTCCACCCCGCCGCGGTCGTCCAGGGTGGCGACCTCTTCCAGGGATGCCAGCGATACCCGGTCGGCAGCCGGGTAGGCGAAGGTGACCTGGTCCAGCTCCACCGAGAGCGGCCCGGCGGGCAGCTCGCGGGCCTCGGCTGGCTCGGCCACCAGCGGCTGCAGGTCGAGGACCTCGAAGACCCGCTCGAAGCTGACCATCGCGCTCATCACCTCCACCCGAGCATTGGCCAGTGCGGTCAGCGGGGCGTACAGCCGGGTGAGCAGCAGGGCAAGGGCGACCACATCTCCGGCGGCCAGGCCACCACTGAGGGCGAGCACACCACCGACCCCGTACACGACCGCCAGCGCGAGCGCCGAGACCAGGGTGAGGGCGATCAGGAACACCTGCTGCAGCATCGCGCTGCGGATGCCGATGTCCCGTACCCGCGCGGCCCGTTCGGCGAACTCCGCCGACTCCTGCTCCGGGCGGCCGAACAGCTTCACCAGCGTGGCCCCCGGTGCGGAGAACCGTTCGGTCATCCGGGAGGTCATCGTGGCGTTGTGGTTGGCCGCCTCTCGGCGCAGCCGGGCCAGCCGGGCGCCGAGCAGCCGGGCGGGCAGCACGAACACCGGCAGCAGCACCAGTGTCAGCAGCGTCACCTGCCAGGACAGGCTGACCATCGCCAGGAACGCCAGCAGCAGCGTCACGGAATTGCTCACCACTCCGGAGAGGGTGTCGCTGAACGCGCGCTGGGCACCGAGCACGTCACTGTTCAGCCGGCTGACCAGCGCTCCGGTGCGGGTGCGGTTGAAGAATGCCACCGGCATCTGCTGCACATGGTCGAAGACGCTGGTGCGCAGGTCGAGGATGAGGCCCTCGCCGATCGTGGCGGACAACCACCGCTGCACCAGGCTCAACCCCGCCTCGGCAAGCGCGACCAGGGCGATCACCCCGGCCAGAGTGAGCACCACCCGCGCAGCGGCGCCACCGACGATGGCGTCCACCACCCGCCCGGCGAGCAGCGGGGTGGCGACGGTGACCACGGCTACGGCCACGCCCACGCTCACGAACACGGTGATGCGCCGCCGGTGCGGGCGGGCGAAGGCGCCGATCCGGCGCAGCGTGCGCCTGGAGAACGGGCGCCGATCGGCGTCGGCCTGCATCGACGTGTACATCGAGTGCCACGCCACAGATTCCATGCTCATCGCGCTGCTCCTGGGTCGAAGTGCCTCTTGCCCGACCCACCCTTGTACCTCAACAATGGTTGAGGTCAACGGAGGGTGGAGAGATGCCTGTCACACCGGCCTGGCACCAGGGCGAGCTGACGGTCGGGGAGGTGGCCGCGCGCAGCGGGGTGAGCGTCTCCGCACTGCACTTCTACGAGCGCAGCGGGTTGATCGCTGCCCGACGCACCTCGGGGAACCAGCGTCGGTACCGGCGGGACGTACTGCGCCGGGTGGCGCTGATCCGGGTCGCGCAGCGGGTGGGGATCCCGTTGGCGGACATCCGCAGTGCCCTGGCGGGGCTGCCGGACGGGCGCACCCCGACCCGGCGGGACTGGCAGCAGCTCTCCGAGCGCTGGCGGGCGGAGCTGGACGAGCGGATCCACCGGCTGCAGCAGCTGCGGGACAGCTTCACCGACTGCATCGGCTGCGGCTGCCTGTCCATCGACCGGTGCGGCCTGGCCAACCCGCGGGACGCGCTGGCTGCCCGCGGCCCGGGGCCACGGCGGCTGCTGGAGTCCTGACCGAGCAGCCTCCGCGGCGGCGCAGCGACCGCCTCAGAGAACGGTTGCGGCGTCGGCGAACTCCAGCCGGGGCAGCCGCGGCAGCGGCGTGCCAGCACCCACGACATGCCCGACGTTGACCACCATCAGCGAACGCCAGCCGCACTCCGCGAAGAACTCGGCGTCCACGGCCGCGAAGTCCATCCCGTTCATCGGCCCCGCGCCCAGGCCAGCGGCGCGCAGTCCGACGATCAGGTATCCGGCCTGGATCAGCGCGTTGGTCCGGGCCATCGGGTCGCGAGCCTCCGGCGACCGGCCGAGCTGCTCCTTGATCTGCGGAGCGTGCGGGAACAGCGTGCCCAGGTGTTGGTGGAAGTCCGGGTCGTAGGCGAGGACGAGGCTCAGCGGTGCGGTAGCGACCCGTTCCTGGTTCCCCTCGGCCATCAGCGGCACCAGCCGGTCCCGGGCCTCGCCGCGGCGCAGCACGAGCAGCCGCAGCGGGAGGATGTTCATCGCCGTCGGACCCCACTTGATCAGGTCGTAGACCGCTTCGATCTGGGCCACGTCCACGCTTTCGTCGGTGAACTCACGTGCGGTCCGAGCGGTGCGGAACAGCCGGTCCGCGACCTCTGGGGCGATCTGCAGGTCATGGGCGAGAGTGTCGATGCTCATGACCTAAAGAACCATCAAGTTTTCAACTATCTTCCGTGCGCCGGTGTGTTCTGCGTCACGGTCAGCCCATCCCGAGCCCGACGGCGGAGCTCACCGAGCACCGACGGTCACCGTGGCGAGCACCTCGTCGATCTCGGCCTCGGTGATCTCCCCGGAGCTGATCGTCTCCCTCGCGCCGACGTAGACGAACGAGGCCTGGATGTTCTCCAGCGGCACCTGGTGCAGCCGGGACCAGGCGAGCCGGTAGAGCGCGAGCTGCATCCGCCGGCTGCGCAGCGTGCGAGCGTCCTGCGGCGGCGCGCCGGTCTTCCAGTCGACGATGTGCACCCCGTCGTCGGTGGCGAACACCGCGTCGATGCGGCAGCGGACCATCACCGAGCGCACCGGGGTCTCGATGTCCACCTCCACCCCGATCGGGTGGGCGTGGGCCCACTCGCTGGCCAGGAACGCCTGCTGCAGCTCGGCCAGAGCGGCGTCCTCCCCGGCCAGGTCATCGTCCGCACCGGGCAGTGCCTCCCAGTCCAGCAGGGCACGCGAACCGAAGTACTGCTCCAGCCAGGCGTGGAACCGGGTGCCGCGGCGGGCCTGCACACTGGGCTGGCGTGGCACCGGTCGGCGCCGGTTCCTGCGGAACGCGGCCGGGTCCTCGGCCAGGGCGACCACAGCGGAGGCGGACAGGTGCGCGGGTCGGTCCGTGGTCTGCGCTGCGGCCCGGTCACGTTCGGCGAGCAGCAGCTCGGCGTCCTGCCACCACTGCTGCGCCTGGGCGCTGACCCCGGGAAGCACACCGGCACCGGCGTCCTGCCAGACCCGGTCCCACTGCTGCCCGACCGCCGCTGCTGGTTCTGGCCAGGTGGCGTTCTGCCCGGCCGGCCCGGCGGGGTTCTGCTCGTGCTCGGAGGCGTCCGGGAGCCCGGCGGTCTCCACCAGGTCGGCGCGGACCAGCTCGGTCAGGAACGGGGAGGGCCGCTTCGGGCGGGTCTGCGCGGCCCAGAAGGAGCCGGTGAGCAGCAGCTCGTGCCGCGCTCGGGTGAGCGCCACGTAGGCGAGGCGGCGTTCTTCCTGCAGCAGCCGCTGTCCCTCCTCGAGACGGAACTGCGCCAGGGCGGACTCCATCTCGGTGTGGGTCGCTGCTTCTTCGGCCTGCAGCTCCGGCAGGGAGGCGGCGTCGCCGCGCAGCGGGTAGGGCAGGGTACCGATCGGGGTGAGCCAGCCGCCGCTGGTCACAGGCTTGTCCTCGGCGGGAGTGTGCTGCAGGGCCGGGAAGTCGCCCATGTTCAGCCCTGCCACCACCACGCAGTCCCACTCCAGCCCCTTCGCGGCGTGCACGGTCATGATCTGGATCGCCTGCGGGTCCGGTTCGGCCTCGAGCACCTCCAGGCCACGTTCCTCGTCCTCGGCGACGTCCAGGTAGGCCAGGAACGCGCCGAGCGTGGGGGCACCGGAGCCGTCGGCGAAGTCGGCGCCTGCGGCGGTGAAAGCATCGAGGTGCCGGCGGGCGTGCCCGGCGCTGCCGGGGGTGGCGGCGAGCACCTCGATGTCCAGCTCGAGCGCCTGCTCGGTGGCGGTGATCAGCTCGGGTACGGACAGGTGGGTCAGTGCGCGGACCGTGCGGATGGCCTCGGCGAGGCGCTGCAGCCGGGCACGTGCCGCCTCGCTGAGGGAGCGGCCGCGGGGGCTGTGCCACTCTGGCCGGGGCAACCGGTCGACGGCTTCGACGAGGCTGGCCTCCTCCACCGCCTCCCGGACCTGGGGAAGCTCCTCGGCGCCGGAGCCCTCGGCGTCCTCGCGGTTCGCCGTGCTCTCGTCTGCCCCTGGGCGGGTCCAGGCGCTGGCCTGGGTGCGGGACCAGTCGGCGAGCACCTGCAGGTCCACCGCGCCCAGGTGCACGCTCGGACCGGTGAGCAGCCGCATCATCGCATCGCCGCGGGAGGGGTCGTGCGCCACCTGCAGCGCGGCACGCACGTCGGCCACCTCTGGGGTGGACAGCAGCCCGGCCAGCCCGACCACCTGGCAGGGCAGGCCGGCAGCGGTCAGCGCCTGCTCGATCGCGACGAACTGGGCACGCCTGCGGCACAGCACCGCCGCAGAGGCGCCGCTGGCCCACCGCTGACCGAGGTAGACGGCGATCTGCTCGGCCTCCTCCAGGTGGGTCTCGGTGTACCGCGCCTGCACGCTGCCGCCGCCGGCGTCCGGACGCGCAGCCAGCTCCGCGACCGCCTCGGTGCGCAGCGGCGCGGCCAGGTGGTTCGCGGCTCGCAGGATCGCCAGGTCGTTGCGCCAGGCGGTGCTCAGGTTCACAGTGCGTGCCGGTCCGTCGGGTCCGGGGAAGGCGTCCGGGAAGTCCAGCAGGGTGCCGGCGGCGGCACCGCGCCAGCCGTAGATCGCCTGGTTCGGGTCACCGACCGCGGTCACCGGGTGGCCGTCGCCGAACAGGGCGCGCAGCATCTGCACCTGGGCGATCGAGGTGTCCTGGTACTCGTCCAGCAGCACCGCCCGGTACCGGGTCTGCTCCCCCGCACCGACGTCGTCCACCTGGGCGGCGATCGTGGCGGCCAGGCGCACCTGGTCGCCGAAGTCCACCACCCCGTCGGTCTGCTTGCGGGCGGTGAACGCCGCGACCAGGTCCATCAGCGCGCGTCGCGTGCTCAGCGACTCGACCACCCGGCGCACCGCGGCGCGCATCCCGGGCTTCTTCCCCGGTTCGTCCTCCTTCTCGGTCAGCGAGCGGATCAGCCGGTCGATCTCAGCGGCCGCCTCCCCGGGGCTGCGGCCGTGCTCGGAGAGCTCAGCAGCCAGAGCGGCGACGGCGTCCACCACTGTGCTCACCGCGGCGGTCGTGTCCAGGTCGTCCGGCCAGGTGCGGACCACGTCATCGGCGAGCTGGTAACGGCCGGCGTCCCCGATCAGGGTGGCATCCGGGTCGACGCCGATGCGCAGGGCGTGGTCGGTGACGATGCCGGCGGCATAGGAGTTGTAGGTGGCGATCCGGGGCTGGTCCTCGACAGCGTCCGGTCTGCTCACCCCGGCGCGGGCAAGCCGGCGCAGCCGGGAGCGGATCCGTACGGACAGCTCCGAGGCTGCCTTCCGGGTGAACGTCAGGCCGAGGATCTCGCTGGGGCGGACCAGCTGGTTGGCGACCAGGTAGACCACCCGGGCGGCCATCGTCTCGGTCTTGCCCGAGCCGGCACCAGCCACCACGAGCATCGGCTCCAGGTCCGCCTCGATCACCGCGGTCTGCTCCGGGGTGGGGCGGGGCTGGCCGAGGGCGTCGGCGATGGCGTCCGCGCTCCAGGTGGTGGTCGCCGGTCTCCCGGCAGTCTCTTCGCTCCTCGTGCTCATCGGGCCACCCGCGCACCCTCGGGCTGCGCCGGGCAGGAGGTGCGCACCGGGCAGGTGCGGCAGGTCTCGTTCGGCCGGGCCTCGAAGTGGTCTGCAGCCATCGTCTGCGCCCCGTCCTGGACGAGCTCCTCGGCCCAGGTGGGTGCGGCGTCCTCGGCCAGAGGCAGCTGGTCGCGCTGCGCGGCGTTCTTCGCTTTGGTACCCACATAGAGCAGAGCGGCGCCACCGCTGCGGTCCAGCCGCTCTCCGCCGGCCTCTCCAGCATCGAACGCGGCGGCGAACCCGCCCCGCTCTGCGGCCACCTGGTAGCTGCCCAGCTGCGGGTGCCGCGCGGCGTCCGCCGTGCTGACCGGCGTGGTGCCGGTCTTCAGGTCCACCACGCGCACGCCCTCGGAGGTGAGCTCCACCCGGTCCACCCGGCCGCGGAGCACCGCCCGGCCCAGGTCCACCTCGAAGGGCACCTCAGTGGCCACCGGCCCGGGGTGGGCAGCGAGATAGCTGGCGAGCTTGTCCACCATCTCCTCGGCGCGGCGGCGCTGCACCGCACCCACCCAGCCGGCGGGCAGGTCGAGCTCGTGCCAGCGCGCGTCCAGGTCCGCACGCAGCTGCTCGCGCGTGCCGTGCGGGTGGCTAGCGGCGATCTCGTGGATCAGGTTGCCCAGGCTCTGCGCAGCGCTGTCCGCGGGTCGGCCACCGGAGCGGGTGAGCATCCAGCGCAGCGGGCAGGTGGCGACCAGCTCCATCGTGGACGGGCTCACCACCACCTGCTCCTGCGGTCCGGCGAGCATGGCTGTGCTGGTGGCTGGCAGCAGCGGCGGCCACTGGCTCGCGTCCGCCCCGGGGACGTCCCGCTCGGCCAGGTAGGTCAGCAGCGCTGCGGCCTCGGACGCCAGCGCCAGCTCCTCAGCGGGCACCGGTCGGTCCTGCAGCACCGGGCGGAGCTGGGCGCGTAGCCGGCCGACGAGCCCGCGCAGGTCCAGCGGGTGCGACACCTGCGCGATCGTGGGCGCCTCCTGCCCCTCGGGCAGCAGCATCTCCACGAACACCGACGGGCGGGCGTCCGTGTTCAGCACCGCGGTGACCAGCACCTCCCGGCGGGCGCGGGAGCACGCGGCCACAAAAGCACGCAGCTCCCCCTCGTACACCTCCCGCCGGGCTCGACGGAACCGGTCGGTCTCGGCACCGGCCTGGTCGCGGGAGGTGGCCACGTGCCGGGCGGTGGCGATGTCGGCCAGCTCGGCGGCGCCGAGCAGCGAGTCCCGGATGCGCAGGTCCGGCCAGACCTCCTCCTGCACACCGGCCACCACCACCACCTCCCACTCGCCACCGGCAGCTCCGGCCGGCGTGTGCACCGCGACCGCATCACCGAGGCGGCCCTGCTCGGCGAGGGTGTCCGCCGGGAAGTCCTGCGCCTCCAGGTGGGCCAGGAACCCCTCCGGAGAGGCCATCGTGGCTCGGTCGGTGAACTGCTCGGCTGCGCGGAACAGCGCCATCACCGCGTCCAGGTCCTCATCAGCCCGGTCGGCGCCGACACCACCGGCCAGCGCCCGCCGCTGCCAGGCCCCGGCCAGGCCGGTGGCCGACCAGATCGCCCAAAGCACCGTCTCCACTGTGGCGGCCTGCGCGGCTAGCGCCTCCCGACCGGCGGCCAGCACCGCCAGCAGCTGGTGCACCCCGCGAGCCAGACGACCGGGCAGCTCCACCTCGGCCAGCTCCGCAGCACCGGAGAGCAGAGCAGCGAGCAGCTCCTCGGAGCGCCGCGTGCCACCGGCGTCCCGCTCCGCCTGCCGCAGCCGACGGCGCAGCGCCCGCACGGTCACCGCATCCATCCCACCCACCGGTGAGCACAGCAGCGCCACCGCGTCCTCGGGATCCAGCCGGTCAGCCAGCACCGCCCGCAGGGCGAGCAGCAGAGCCGCCACCGCCGGCTCTTCCCGCAGCGGACGGTCCGGCAACGCCATCTCCAGCGGCACACCGGCGCTGCGCAGCCCGCGGCGGATCGCCCCGGCCAACCCGCCGGAACGCACCACCACCGCCATCTGCGACCAGGGCACCTGCTCGTGCACGTGCTGCTCGCGCAGGTACCGCGCAACGTAAGCCACCTGCTGCGCATCGCTGGCCAGCAGCGCAGTGCGCAGCTGCGACTCCTCGGCCACCGGCTCAGCCCGCCGGCGCCGGGCCTCCTGCAGCGTCGGCAGCCCGCCGCTGAGCTCGGCGACCGGTCCGCGCAGCCCAGGGCCGTGCCGCCACACGCGGGTGAGCACGTGCGTGCGGGCCCCCCAGGCGCCGGCCTGCCCGGGTGGGAGGGAGGCAGTGTGCAGCAGGGCGGGGAGCCCGCCGCGGAACTGCTGGACCGCCACGTCCGCGTCCCCGAAGACTGCCAGCCGGGCACCGTCACCGGCCAGCGCATCCAGCAACCGGGCCGTGGCCAGGGTGGCGTCCTGGTAGTCGTCGTGCAGCACCAGGTCCCAGCGGGGCCGCTCAGTGCCCGGGACGTCCTGCTCCCAGCTGTGCAGGGCGTGGGTGGCCTCATCGACGATCGTGGCGGCGTCGTAGCGGGCGCCACGGTCTGGGGTGGTCTGGCTCAGCGCCATCACCTGGGTGTACTCGGTCAGCAGCGCACCGGCGGCCACCCACTCCGGCCGGTGGTGACGCTCCCCCCACGCAGCCAGGCCCTGTCCGTCCAGACCGGCTTCGGCCGCGCGCATGTGCAGGTCCCGCAGCTCGTCCCGGAACGCCCGCAGGCTCAGTGCTTGCGCAGGTACCGTGGCTGGCCAGTCGATCACCACCCCCTCCCCAGCCGCATGACCGGCGAGCAGCTCGGCCAAGATCTGGTCCTGCTCCGGTCCGCTCACCAGGGTCGGTGGTGGTTCCCCGCGCAGCGTCGCCCGGAGCCGCAGCACGGCGAAGGCGAGCGACGCGGGGGTACGCACCAGCACCGAGGAGGTGGTCCGTGCCAGCTGTGCGGCCACCTGGTCACGCACCACGGCAGCCCGGCGGCGGGTGGGCACGAGCAGCACCCCAGCACCACCGGTGGCGGTGAGCCAGCGGGTGAAGGTGAGGACCGCCGTCGTGCTCTTGCCCGTGCCGGGCGCACCGTGCACCACGTGGTGCCCACCGGCCAGGATCGCGTCCTGCACGGCGCGTGAGACGTCCTGCGGGGTGCTCATGTGCCGATCTCACCATCCCACACCGACATCGAGGAGCGCACGGGCCGCACGGTCAGTGCAGCGGCCAGCCGTTCGGGGTGCAGCGGTCCAAGGAGATCGTCTGCTGCTGCATCACCGGGGCCACCTCACCAGGACCTGGGCACTCCCGGTGGTGGTGACCCAGCAGGTGGCCCACCTCATGGTTGATCAGGTACTGCCGGTAGGCGGTGATCGAACCCTGTTCGAGGAACTCGTCGGTCGCCTGCGCATAGCGCATCGCGTTCAGCACAGCGTGCCCGTTCCAGCCGCAGGAGTACAGCCCCAGGGTGCGCAACGGGGCACACATCTCGTCCACCTGGTCCGGGGAGGCGAGCACCACCCGGATGTCCGCCTCGGCGTCGGTACGGGCGAAGGAGACCGAGCCGTCGTGGCCCCAGCCGCGGCGGTCGTTGAGGGTCTCCATCACGAATGTGGTGAACTCGTCGGTGTCGATGGGCAACCCGTCCTCGACCTCCACCCGGATCTGCAGGACCTGGTCGGCGTCGGGGGCCGGGGCGTCCTGCTCGCCAGGGACGACGGTCAGTGTGCCGTCCGCGGCGTCCGGGATGTCCCGGTCGCGTACACCGGCGCGGGCGTCGGCACGCTCTGCCGGGGACAGCGTCGGTTCCTCCGTCGGTTCTTCGGTGGGGTCCTGGGTGGACTCCTCGGTGGCCTCGTCTGCGGGCTCCTCGGCAGCCATCGCGCTGGCATCCTCCGGTGCTGCCGCAGCGGTGGCGTCCGCCGTGCCGCCCGCGTCGCGCTCGGAGTTCCGGCTGACCGCGTCCTGGCTGCGGGCGTCGACGGCCGTAGGGCGGGGTTCTCCGGTCTCGGAGGACAGCACGAGCGGGGCGAGCAGGACCCCGAGCAGCACTCCTAGGCCTACTGCTGCCACGGCGAGCAAGAACCGACGCATGGGTCCATCGTGTCACTCCAGGGACATACGATGGGACACAGCAGCGGTACCGATGGTCGTCGGTACCGGTTCCGACCTGAGGAGCAGTAGTGGAGATCACCATCGGGGTGAAGCACGTCAGCCGAGAGCTGAGCCTGGAGTTCGACGGCGAAGCGGAGGCCGTGCACAAGGCGGTCACCGAGGCGCTGGCAGAGCAGGCGAAGGGCAACGGCGCTGCCGTGCTCGCGCTCACCGACGAGAAGGGCCGCCAGGTGGTGGTCCCGGCCGCAGCGCTGGCGTACGTGGAGATCGGAGCACAGACGCCCCGGCCCGTGGGCTTCGGCACGATCTGAGCATCCGCACCTCGTCCTAGCGGGTCTGTGGCAGTGGACCCGCTAGACTCGACCCGTACACGGTTGCCCGGTCGCCCGAAGGAACGGTAGATCACGCGGTACTCGTCGGCTCGCGCCGGCAACGACATCTCTGCGATCGGCTACCACGACCAGGCGAGCTGTCCTGCCCCGCTCCGCGTGCGCGGGAGCCGCACGGCAGCATCGCCGCAACCGAACAGGGATTCAGTGACCGAATCGACACAGACTACTGCCGAGAAGCTCGACGACGTCGTCGCCGACACCGTCGACTCCGGACCGGTGGACGACCTGCGCGCCGAGGAGCCGCAGTCGTTCGCGGACTTCGGAGTCCGCGCCGAGACCGTGCAGTCCTTGGCAGACGTGGGCATCACCCACCCGTTCCCGATCCAGGCGCTCACCCTGCCGGTAGCCTTGCAGGGCCGGGACATCATCGGCCAGGCGAAGACCGGCACCGGGAAGACGCTCGGCTTCGGCATCCCGCTGCTGCAGGAGATCATCGCCCCCGGGGAAGAGGGCTGGGACGCCTTCCCCACCGCCGGCAAGCCGCAGGCGCTGGTGGTGGTGCCCACCCGAGAGCTGGCCGTGCAGGTGGCTGGGGACCTGGCCACCGCCTCCCGTCGGCGCAACGTCCGCGTGCTGCAGGTGTACGGCGGACGCGCCTACGAGCCGCAGATCGAAGCGCTGGAGCGCGGTGTGGAGGTCGTGGTCGGGACTCCAGGTCGGATGATCGACCTGCTCAAGCAGGGGCACCTGCAGCTGCGGCACGTGCGCACCGTGGTGCTCGACGAGGCCGACGAGATGCTCGACCTCGGGTTCCTCCCGGACGTGGAGACCTTGCTCGCGGCCACCCCGGGCAGTCGGAACACGATGCTGTTCTCGGCGACGATGCCGGGTCCGGTCGTAGCGATGGCGCGCCGCTACATGTCCCGGCCCACCCACATCCGCGCCCAGGACCCCGGCGACGACGGTGCCACCCTGGCCACCACCCGCCAGCTCGCCTACCGCGCGCACGCGATGGACAAGGTGGAGCTGCTCTCCCGGATCCTGCAGGCCGCAGGGCGCGGGCTGACCATCGTGTTCGCCCGTACCAAGCGCACCTGCGCGAAGGTCGCCGATGAGCTGAACGATCGCGGGTTCGCCGCAGCGGCGATCCACGGAGACCTCGGTCAAGGGGCTCGAGAGCAAGCGTTGCGCGCGTTCCGGCACGGCAAGGTGGACGTGCTGGTGGCTACTGACGTCGCCGCCCGCGGCATCGACATCGACGACGTCACGCACGTGATCAACTACCAGTGCCCGGAGGACGAGAAGACCTACGTGCACCGCATCGGGCGCACCGGCCGCGCCGGCAACACCGGCACCGCGATCACCTTCGTCGACTGGGACGACGTCCCCCGCTGGCTGCTCATCGACCGCACCCTGGACCTCGGTCTGGGCGAGCCGGCAGAGACCTACTCCTCCTCCCCGCACGTGTACTCGGACCTGAACATCGCCGAGAACGTCACCGGTCGGCTGCCCCGGTCCGAGCGCACCCGCGCTGGGCTGGACGCTGAGGAGATCGAGGACATCGGCGAGACCGGGCAGCGATCCACCGGTGGTGGTCGCGCTGGCCGCGGCGGTGCTGGTGGCGGACGCCGTGGCCGTGGTGGCCGCGGCGGTGCTGGTGGGGGTCGCAGCAGCGGTGGCCGCGATGCCGGCGAGCGGTCTGGCTCCCGCGCACAGGGCGGCGAGGGCGGCGGTCAGCGCCGTCGCCGGCGGCGTCGCCGCACCCGTGGCGGCAGGCCGGTGGAGCGCCCCAGCAGCGAGTGACCGCAGCGGCACGATCATCTCAGGTAGCGCAGGCGTTCTGAGCAGTGGGCTCGGCTGTCGCTGAGGCCCTCAGACCGCGCCGCCGACCTCAGACAGGCCTCTGCCGGTGCGGTGCGGTGCGCCTCAGCCGCCGAGGATGAAGGCGCGCACCGCGTCGGCGATGAGCTGCACCGCGATCGCAGCCAGCAGCAGACCAGCGATCCGGGTGACCAGCGTGGTGCCACCCTCCCCGAGCACCCGGTGCACGATCACCGAGAACCGCATCGCCAGGAACAGGCACACGTGCACCGCCACGATCGCCAGGATGATCGCCACCCAGCCCGCCACGGTGCCGCCGGAGGACTGCACGGCGAGCATCGCGGCCACGATCGCACCTGGCCCGGCGAGCAGCGGTGTGCCCAGCGGTACCAGCGCCACGTTCACCTTCCCGCTCGCGGAGGGCTCTTCGGCCTTGCCGGTGAGCAGGTCCATGGCCACCAGCAGCAGGAGCAGACCGCCGGAGGCCTGCAGCGCCGGTACGGAGATGCCGAGGAAGGTCAGGATGTACTTCCCGAACAGCACGAAGGCGACGATCACCCCGAACGCCACCGCGACCGCCTGGATCGCCGCCCGGGCCCGCTGCTTGGCGGTCATCGTGGAGGTCAGCGCCAGGAACACCGGTACCGTGCCTGCCGGATCCATGATCACGAACAAGGTGAGGAACGTGGTCAGGAACAGGGTGCCGTCGATCACCGCCGCCATCAGCGCACCACCTCGATCCGACCCCGGTCGGCGATCTCGGCCAGCACCTCCGGCGTGGTGGTGTATTCCCCGAGCCGGTTCGGCTTGCCGGCACCGTGATAGTCGCTGGAGCCGGTGACCAGCAGCCCGAGCCCGGCCGCCAGGTCCCGCAGCCAGGCCTTGTCCGCCTCGGTGTGGTCCCGGTGGTCCACCTCCAGGCCGACCAGCCCAGCGTCGGCCAGGTCACGGATCACCTGCTCGCTGACCACCCGGCCCCGGGAGCTGGCGCGCGGGTGCGCGAACACCGGCACTCCGCCGGCAGCCAGCACCAGTCCCACCGCCTCGGCCACCTCCGGGGCGTGGTAGCGCACGTAGTAGGGCCCGGTAGGGGCGAGCATGGTGGCGAACGCACCCGCCCGGTCTGCGGCGTACCCGCGGGCCACCAGCACGTCGGCGATGTGCGGGCGCCCGATCGTGGCCCCCGCACCGGCCTGCGCAGCGACCTCCGCCCAGGTGACGTCGAAGTCGACCGCCAGCCGGTCCACCATCGCCCGGGCACGCCCGTCCCGGGAGGTCCGCGACCGGGTGAGCAGCTCCGCCAGGGCAGCATCGTGGGGGTCGTGCAGATAGCTGAGCAGGTGCACGCTGATCCCGCTGGCGGTGCAGGACACCTCGGTGCCGCGCACCAGCGCCACACCCTCGCTGCGGGCAGCGGCCGCCGCCTCTGCCCAGCCGGCGGTGGTGTCGTGGTCGGTGAGGGCCAGCACGTCCAGGCCCGCGCGGCGTGCCTCGGCCACCAGCTCGGCCGGCGTCTGGGTTCCGTCGGACACGCGCGAGTGCGTGTGCAGGTCGATGCGCACGATCACCCAGGGTATCGGGCAGTGTCCGGTTCCTGAGACGATCAGCGTTTGAGACGATAGGACCATGGTGACCACTGCATCTGAGCCTCCTGCACCCCGCGATCCCGCCGCCGGCGCGGCCGGAGGTGCCGAGGACACCCAGGACCTGGCCGACCGCGGTTCGAACCGCTCCCAGCGCCCGGACTCCCAGGCGTTCCGGGACTTCATCGCCGCCGACTGGGCCCCGCGCAGCGGCCCAGCAGCCACCCGTGAGCCGGTCGCCGACCACACCGAGCGCCGCCGGGCCGCGATCAGCGCCGCTTTCGCCGGGGAGCGGCTGGTGGTCCCGGCGGGTCCGCTGAAGGTGCGTTCCAACGACACCGACTACCGGTTCCGCCCGCACTCGGCGTTCGCTCACCTGACCGGGCTGGGTACCGACGAGGAGCCGGACGCGGTGCTGGTGCTGCACCCGGTCGAGGACGGCGGGCACGAGGCAGTGCTGTACTTCCGGCCCCTGGCCGGCCGGGACACCGAGGAGTTCTACGCCGACGCCCGGTACGGGGAGTTCTGGGTGGGCGCCCGACCCACGCTGGAGGAGATCGAGACCCGCACCGGGCTGCGCTGTGCGCACATCGACTCGCTGCGCGACGAGCTCGCCAAGGACGCTCCCCAGGTTCCCCTACGGGTGGTGCGGGAGGCGGACGAGGCGATCTGCGCCGTCGTGGACGAGATCCGCCAGGGTGCCCGCGAGGAGGAGGACGCAGCCCTGGCCGAGGCCCTCTCGGAGCTGCGCCTGGTGAAGGACGACTGGGAGGTGGCCCAGCTGCGGGAGGCGGTGGCGGCCACGATCGCCGGGTTCGCCGACGTCGTGCGCGAGCTGGACCGCGCCGCCGACCATCCCCGGGGAGAACGCGTGATCGAGGGAGCGTTCGGCGCCCGCGCCCGGGAGGAGGGCAATGGCATCGGCTACGACACCATCGCCGCTGCCGGCGACCACGCCACCACGCTGCACTGGATCCGCAACGACGGGCAGGTGCACCGCGGTGAGCTGGTGCTGCTGGACGCCGGGGTGGAGGTGGACTCGCTGTACACCGCGGACGTCACCCGCACCCTGCCGGTCGACGGCACGTTCACCGAGGTGCAGCGGCGGGTGTACACCGCCGTGCTGGACGCCGCCGACGCCGCATTCGCCTTCGCCCGCCCGGGCGTGCGGTTCCGGGAGGTGCACACCACAGCGCTGCGGGTGCTCGCCGAGCGGTTGCACTCCTGGGGGCTGCTGCCGGTGAGCGTCGAGGAGGCGGTCTCCCCCGAGGGACAGCAGCACCGCCGGTGGATGCCGCACGGCACCAGCCACCACCTCGGCCTGGACGTGCACGACTGCGCCCAGGCGCGCCGGGAGATGTACCTGGACGCCGAGCTGGTGCCCGGGATGGTGTTCACCATCGAGCCAGGCCTGTACTTCAAGGCCGACGACCTGGCCGTACCGGAGGAGTACCGGGGCATCGGGGTACGGATCGAGGACGACGTGCTGGTCACCGCGACCGGGGTGGAGAACCTGTCGGCTGCACTCCCCCGCCGCCCGGAGGACGTGGAGGCGTGGATGGCCTCGCTCCGGTGACCCGGTCCGGGTCACCGACCGTCGGGTCTGCGGCCGCTGGGTGGCAAGCACCTGAGGGGGACCGGCGCACCCGGCTGGTGGTCGCTGGTGCGGTCGGGGCGCTGGTGACCGCCCTGTACACGGTGTTCTCGCTGCGGCAGTGGCACCGGTTCGAGGTGCCGTCCTGGGACCTGGGCATCTTCACCCAGGTGCTGCGCAGGTACTCCGAGCTGCAGGCGCCGGTGGTGACGATCAAGGGCGAGGGCTTCATGATCCTCGGCGACCACTTCCACCCGCTGCTGGCGGTGCTGGCGCCGGTGTACCGGCTGTTTCCCTCGGGGCTGACCCTGCTGGTGGTCCAGGACGTGCTGGTGGGCATCAGCGTGGTGATCGTGACCGCCTGCGCGGCCCGGCACCTGAGTACGGTCACCGGGGCGGGCATCGGGCTGGCGTACGGGCTGTCCTGGGGGTTGCAGTCGGCGGTGGCCGCGCAGTTCCACGAGGTTGCGCTGGCGGTGCCGCTGCTGGCCGCCTGCTGTGCTGCGCTGGTGCGCCACGACCACCGGGCAGCGGCACTGTGGGTGGCACCGACCGTGTTGGTCAAGGAGACGATGGGGCTGACCGTCGCCGCCGTCGGGGTGGTGCTGCTGGTCCGCGGCAGCCGGCGGCTCGGCGGCAGCCTGGTAGCCGGTGGGCTGGTCGCTTTCTGGCTCACCACGAACGTCATCCTGCCGGCGTTGAACCCGGACGGGGTGTGGGCGTACGCGGACGACTCGATCCTGGCTGTGCTGCTCAGCGACCCGGGACAGGCGGTGAACGTGCTGCTCGCCGGGGCCGGGGCGAAGCTGCTGCTGGTGCTGGCGGTGCTTGCGATCACCGGGTTCCTCGCGCTGCGCAGCCCGATCGAGCTGATCACCGTGCCCACGTTCGCCTGGCGGCTCACCTCGGACGTGCCCTACCACTGGTCGCTGCAGTGGCACTACTCAGCCGTACTGATGCCGGTGGTGTTCCTCGCGCTCGTGGACGCACTGCGGCTGCTGCCGGTCCTGCGGGCGCGGTCGCGTTGGGTGGCCGCCGGTCTGGTCGCGACGAGTCTCGCGGTGAGCACGCACTTCCCGCTGGCGGACCTGGCCGAGGCGCGCAGCTATCGTCCGTCCGCGCAGGACGGCGGAGCGCACGCGGCGTTGGCCCTCGTCCCCGAGGGCGGGGTGGTCGCCACGGACATCACGTTGATGGCGTACCTGGCACCGCGGGCGCAGGTGTACTGGGTGGGCAACGAGGGCAACCCGGTCCCGGACTACGTGGTGGTCAACCGCCACTCTGGTGTGTACGGCGGGAACCCGCCACAGGACGTGGTCGACTACGCAACGGACAAGTTCCCCGGAGCACAGTTCATCGAGGTGCTCGACGAGGACGGGTTCGCCGTGGCCGAACGGACCGGCTGACCGGGATCAGCGGCCGAACCCGCCGAAGCCGCCGGAGCCCTCCGGCTGGCTCGGGCCGCCCGGCAGCTCGGTGAGCAACCGCCGGGCCTCGTCGGCCTTCTCGGTCAGGCAGAGCACGGAGAAAGCCCCGGCCACCACCTGGGAGGTGGAGGTGAAGTCCCGCTTGCCGCCGCTCATCGCATAGGCGATCACCGCGAACAGCATGCCGGCGCCAGCACCGACGAGCAGCGCCGGCAGCAGCACCTCGAGCAGCGTGCCGCCCATCAGGAACAGCAGCAGCCCGATGAAGAACCCGAAATAGGCCCCGGAGGCCGCGCCGCGACCGGCGACGCTGGGATAGGTGCGCCGACCGGTGATCCGTTCCACCATCTTCAGCTCGGTCCCCACGATGGTCACGGCGTTCACCTCGAACTCCTTGTCGGCGAGGAAGTCCACCGCACGCTGCGCCTCCAGGTAGGTGCGGTAGGAGGCGATCTCATCACCGCGGGGCTGCAGCCCCGCGCGCGGGTCGGTCGGGCGCATCGCTGACATGGCTCCATTCTTGCCTACCGCTGGGGTGGTGTCATCCCGCCGCCCGGTGCCCGGGTGCGGGCCGGGCTGCTGGCATAGGCTGACCAGGTGAGCTCTGCGACCGGCCGGATCTACGTGGCCCGCCTCGCCGGCACCGGGGTCTTCGACCCGCTCGGTGACCAGGTGGGCCGGGTGCACGACGTGGTGGTGCTGCTCCGGGTGCGGCAGGCACCACGGGCTGTGGGCCTGGTGGTGGAGGTACCGGGCCGGCGCCGGGTGTTCCTGCCGCTGTCCCGGGTGACGTCGATCGACGCCGGTGCGGTGATCACCACCGGTCTGATGAACATCCGCCGGTTCTCCCAGCGGGCCGCCGAGACGCTGGTGCTCGGCGAGCTGCTGGACCGGGAGGTCCGGTTGCGGGAGGACGGCAGCACAGCGACGATCCAGGACGTCGCGCTGGAGCAGCAGCGCAACCGGGACTGGTTGGTGACCAAGCTGTTCGTGCGCCGCACCGGCACCCGTGCCGGGCTGCTGCGCCGCGGCGAGCACCTGACCATCGACGTCAGCGAGGCGCTCGGGTTGGCACCGACCACCGCCCAACAGGGAGCGACCGCGCTGCTGGCCACGATGACCGACCTGAAACCGGCGGACCTGGCCGACGTGCTGCACGACCTGCCCGCCCAACGACGGGTGGAGGTGGCGGCTGCGCTGCGGGACGAACGCCTGGCCGACGTGCTCGAGGAGCTCGGTGAGGAGGACCGGGTGATGATCGTCTCCTCGCTGGACACCGAGCGGGCCGCGCGGGTGCTGGACGTGATGCAGCCGGACGACGCCGCCGACCTGGTCTCCGAGCTACCGGTGCAGCGGGCCTCCGAGCTGCTCGCGCAGATGGAGCCGGAGGAGGCCGAGGACGTGCGCCGGCTGCTGGTCTACGACGAGCACACCGCCGGCGGGCTGATGACCACCGAACCGGTCATCCTGCCGCCGGAGGCCACGGTGGCCACCGCACTGGCGCACGCCCGGCGCAAGGACGTGACCCCGGCGCTCGCGGCGATGGTGTTCGTGGTGCGCCCACCGCTGGAGACCCCCACCGGCCGGTTGCTGGGTGTGGTGCACCTGCAGCGGATGCTGCGCGAACCACCGCACGAGGCGATCGGCACGCTGCTGGACTCCGGTGTGGAACCAGTGGACCCGCACGACGTGATCGGCAAGGTCACCCGGCTGCTGGCCACCTACAACCTCACCGCGCTGCCGGTGGTGGACACCGAGCGCCGGCTGCTGGGGGCGGTGAGCGTGGACGACGTGCTCGACCACCTGCTGCCGGAGGACTGGCGGGAGGCGGACGACGAGGTGACCGACCAGGCGATGGGAGCACAGCGTGTCTGACCGGCTCGACACCCCCCTGCGCAGCCGCCGCCGATGGCTGCCCCGCAGGCCGAGGAACAAGGATGCCTTCGGCAAGCTCGCCGAGGCGATCGCCCGGTTCATCGGCACGCCCCGGTTCCTCATCTACATGACCATCTTCTGCGCCGTCTGGCTCGCCTGGAACACGCTCGCCCCTCAGGAGGTGCAGTTCGACCCGCGGGCGCTGAACTTCACGTTGCTCACGTTGATGCTGTCGCTGCAGGCGTCCTACTCGGCACCGCTGATCCTGCTCGCCCAGGACCGGCAGGCCGACCGGGACCGGGTGGCGGCCGAGCAGGACCGGCAGCGGGCGGAGCGCAACCTCGCCGACACCGAGTACCTGGCCCGGGAGGTCGCGGCGCTACGGTTGGCGATCGGGGACGTGGCCACCCGCGACTTCGTGCGCAGCGAGCTGCGGTCCCTGCTGGAGGAGCTGCAGGCCGACCGGGCGGAGGAGCCGGCCACCACGACCAGCCAGTCGTAGGTGTCCGAGGCCACAACCCCCGCCCGGCCCGCGCCTGGCCGCTCGGCTTAGACTCGGAACATGGCTGAGTTGATCGATCGTGTGCACGAAGCGCTGACCGCAGTGCTCGACCCGGAGATCAGGCGGCCGATCACCGACCTGGACATGGTCCGCGGTGTGGAGGCCGCCGACTCTCCGGACGGCGCCGTGGTGACCGTGAACATCGCCCTGACCACTGCTGGCTGTCCGTTGAAGGACACGATCACCCGGGACGTGACCAAGGCCGCCGAGGGGGTCGAGGGAGTGGCCCGCGCGTCAGTCTCGATGACGGTGATGACCGATGAGGAGCGTACAGCGCTGCGCACCAAGCTGCGCGGCGGCATCGCCGAACCGGTGATCCCGTTCACCCAGCCGGACAACCTCACCCGGGTGTTCGCCGTCGCCTCCGGCAAGGGGGGTGTGGGCAAGTCCAGCGTCACCGCGAACCTGGCCGCGGCGATGGCCGCCGACGGTCTGAAGGTCGGTGTGGTGGACGCGGACGTGTACGGCTTCTCCCTGCCCCGGATGCTCGGGGTCACCCTGCCGCCGACCAAGGTGGACGACATGATCCTCCCGCCGGTCGCCGGTGAGGTGAAGGTGATCTCTATCGGGATGTTCACCGATCCGGGCCGGGCTGTGGTGTGGCGGGGACCGATGCTGCACCGCGCGCTGCAGCAGTTCCTCGCCGACGTGTTCTGGGGCGACCTGGACGTGCTGCTGCTGGACCTGCCGCCGGGCACCGGGGACATCGCGATCTCCGTGGCGCAGATGCTCCCGGACGCGGAGCTGCTGGTGGTCACCACCCCGCAGCTGGCGGCCGCCGAGGTGGCCGAGCGGGCCGGGTCGATGTCCAAGGCCACGAACCAGAAGGTCGCCGGGGTGATCGAGAACATGTCCTGGCTCACCCAGCCGGACGGGTCCCGGCTGGAGCTGTTCGGCTCCGGCGGCGGGCAGCGGGTGGCCGATGCTCTCACCGAGGCGCTGGGTACCCCGGTGCCGCTGCTCGGGCAGGTGCCGCTGGAGGTGGCGCTGCGCGAGGGTTCGGACGCCGGTGAGCCGCTGGTCAGCACGGCCGACGAGACCTCGGAGGCGGCGCGGGTGCTGCGTTCGGTGGCCAGCACGCTCGGCCACCGGTCCCGCGGGCTGGCGGGCAAGAAGCTGGCGATCTCCCCGGTCGGCTGAGCGGCGCCGCCGCACCGGCGCCGGTTCGACGGCGGAGCCTCAGGTGGCCTCGTCGTCGAACGGGGCGCCGTGGGCCAGCGGGTCCTCCTCGATGGCTGGCGTGTCCTCCGCGCTGGCCGCTACATCCTGCGCACCGCTCGTCTGCCCGGAGGCGGCTGCGGCAGCAGTACCGGCCGCTGCGGCACCGACGGCACCCGCACCCGAGGCGCTGCTGCTGGTCTTCGTGCTGCTGCTGCGTCTGGAAGAACCGGCGGACTTGCTCGTCGGGGACAGGTCTTCCATGAGCGCGTCGCGCACGATGCGGCGCGGGTCGTACTGGCGCGGGTCCAGCTTGGAGAAGTCCAGGTCGGCAGCCTCCGGGCCGAGCTCGTCCTTGATCGTCTGGGTGGCGCCGCGGGCCATGTCCCGCAGGGTGCGCACCAGCCGGGCCAGCTGTTCGGCGTACTCGGGCAGCCGCTGCGGACCGACGACGATGGTGATCAGCACCAGGATGATGATGATCTCAGCGCCGTTCATGCGCCCCAGCCTAATCTGAGCCGGGGTGTGCCGGGGACCGTCACCGGCTCTCGGACTCCCCCAGGGTGACCGGCACGTCGGTGTCCTCGTCCCCGTCCCGCACGGTCAACGTGACCACGTCCCCCGGTGAGTGGGCCCGGATCCGCACGATCAGCTCGTCCGGGTTGGTGACCGGGTCACCGTCGATCGCCACGATCACGTCCCCCGGTTGCAGGCCGGCCGCCTCGGCCGGGCCTCCCGGGGTGATCGCCGGGGTGTCGGTGGCGTCGTCCGCGGTGACCACCTGCACCCCTTCTCCGGTGTAGCTGCCGTCCAACAGCGCACCGATCACCGGATAGGTGGCCTGACCGGTCTCGATCAGCTGCTCGCTGGTGCGGCGCACCTGGCTGCTCGGGATCGCGAACCCCAGCCCCACGCTGCCGGCCTGCCCGGCGGTGGCGAGGCTGGCGATCGCGGAGTTCACGCCGATCACCTCGCCGGCCGCGTTCACGAGCGGGCCGCCGGAGTTGCCGGGGTTGATCGCCGCATCGGTCTGGATGGCGTTGATGAAGGTGCTGCCGGCCTGGTCCGGGATGCTCACCGGCCGGTTCAGGGCGCTGACGATCCCGGAGGTGACGGTTCCCTCCAGGCCGAGCGGGGCACCGATCGCCACCACTGGTTCACCGACGACCAGGCCGTCGGAGTCGCCGAGCACCAGCGGGCGCAGCCCGTCGGCGTCCACCTTCAGCACGGCCAGGTCGTAGTCCATGCTGGCGCCGACGACCTCCGCCTCCACCTCGCTGCCGTCGGCCAGCACCACAGTGATCTGCCCACCATTGCCGCGCGCAGCGGCGATCACGTGCTGGTTGGTGACGATGTAGCCGTCCTCGCGGAGCACGAAGCCGCTCCCGCTGCCGCTCTGCTGGCCGGCGGCCACCTCGATGTAGACAGTGCTGGGCAGCACGTCCGCCGCGATCGCCGCCACCGAGTCCTCATCCAGGTCCGCCCCGGCGGAGCCGCCCGGTCCGGGGCTGACCTGGGTGGGCGGCAGCTCGGCGGACCGGTCCGTGGTGAGCAACGGCGAGCCGAGCACCCCGAGCAGCAGCCCGGCCAGCAGGCACACCACCATCAGTGGCACGGCCACGGCAAGCAGGATGCGGCGTGGTTCCCGGCCGGTCTGGTGCACCTGGCCGGCCGGACCGGGCACGGGAGGGGTGCTGCCCGGGTGGGTTCCACCGTCCGGCGACGGCGCAGCCTCCTGGGCAGGTGCGCTCACCTGAGGCGGGTGGCTGGGTACCTGGTAGGGCGGGGCGAACGGGCCCTGGCCCGGGTCGGTCGGAGTACTCACTGCGCTACCAGCCTCCTCAGCCGCCACCGAGGAGCACGTCCAGGCCGTGCGCGAACCGGTCCACCACGCCGTCCTCCACCCCGGCCGGCATCTGGGCGATCAGCTCGTGCGCCGCCGTGGGATCCGCACCGGAGGAGACGGCGACCACCGAGGTGCCGCACTGGGACACCCACCAGTGGTCGGCCACCCGGTACACATCGTGCCCGGCGACCCGCACCGCCTCCAACGGGGCAGTGGTCGACTCGTCCAGCACGCCGTGGGCCTCCATCACCTGCACGCTGCCGCTGCTGCCGGCCAGGTCGACCTGCAGGATCGGGCCTGCGGGGTCGTCCAGCACCAGCACGTCCCGCACGGACAACCCGGCGGGCAGCTGCGCCGGGGCAGTCCAGCCGCTGCTGCTCATCCAGTCCAGCACGGTCGCGGAGAGGTCCTCACCACCGGTGGATGCCGGGGTGATCACCGCACTGGGGGCGACCGCACCCTCCGCCGTCCCACCGAGAGCGACCAGCGGGGTGAGGTCGTCCACCTCGCGCTGCTGCCCACCGAGCACGAACAGCGCCACGGCGAACACCCCCATCGAGGCCACCGCCCCGGAGAGCACCCGCAACCGGGTGCTGCGCAGCGGGCGGGGCCGGGTGGTCTCCTCTGGCAGGTAGCCGCTGGACAGCGGCCCGGAGGACTGGCCCGGCATGTTCAGCGCAAGCAGCCGGCGGGTGAGGTCATCGCTGGCGCGCACCTGCCCGGTGGACCGGGCAGCGGCGGCCCGCAGCGCCCGCTCGGCCTGCACCTGGGCACGGCACCCGGCACAGTGCACCAGGTGAGCACGGGCACGCTCAGCCTTGGCCGGCGACAGGTGGCCGTCCACGAGCGGGGAGACGAGCGGTCCGAGATGGCTCACCCGGCGACCTCCGCAGACGCGGCGGCGGACCCGCGGGCCTCGATGACCCGCGGGGAACGGTGCGCCAGCCTGGTGCGCAGCTGGGCCCGCCCGCGGTGGATGCGGGAGCGCACAGTGCCCATCGAGATGCCGAGCACCTCGGCGATCTCCTCGTACGAGAGGCCCTCGATGTCGCAGAGCACCACAGCGGCCCGGTACTGCGGCTTGAGCGAGTCCAGCGCCTCCTGGATGTCCCGGTCCAGGTTGTCGTGCTCGTAGCGCCGCTCCGGGGAGCTGGTGTCGGTGGTGGCCGCGATCCGTTCCACCGCCGGGCCGAGCGCGTCGAACCGGATCCGCTTCTTCCGCCGCTGCCCGTCCAGGAACAGGTTGGTGGTGATCCGGTGCAACCAGCCGGCGAACGTGCCCGGGCTGTAGGAGTCCAAAGATCGGAACACCCGCACGAACACCTCCTGGGTGAGGTCCTCAGCATCGGCCCGGTTGCCGGTGAGACGGTAGGCGAGCCGGTACACCCGGTCGGTGTTCTCCCGGACGATCTGCTCCCAGCTGGGCGGCTGCCAGTCCCGGTCGCCCGCGACCGGATCCCCGGCCGAGGTCGGGGCGGCAGACGGGTGGTTCGCAGCGGCAGAGGTAGTCATCAGGTCTTCATCGTAGGCGGCGCACCTGGGAGGTTGCTGGGAGTCGTGCGACCTCTCCTGCCCCCGGTGCGGCGCCCTGGGCGCTAGCATCGGAGCAGTCCCGCCGTCTGCGAGCCGACCTGGAGGCCCACCATCGCTGCCGACAAGGCCCTGAGCTGGGCGTACACCGAAGAGTTCCTCACCGAACCGGACGCCCTGCGCACCGCCCGTGCCCGCGCCGAGGAGTTCGGCATCGATGCTGTCTCGGTCGGTGTGGGTGCCGCACTGCGGATGCTCACCGCCGCGAGCAACGCCCGGGCGGTGGCCGAGGTCGGCACCGGCACCGGCGTCTCCGCGCTGTGGCTGCTGGAGGGGATGGCCCCCGACGGGGTGCTCACCACGATCGACGTGGAGGTGGAGCACCAGCGGGCGGCGAAGGAGGCGTTCGCCGACGCAGGGATCCGTTCCACCCGCACGCGCACCATCTCCGGTCGAGCGCTGGACGTGCTGCCGCGGCTGGCCGACTCCGCCTACGACCTGGTGTTCCTGGACGCCGAGCCGAGCGAGACCAGCGACTACGCCGAGCAGGCGGTGCGGATGCTGCGCCGTGGTGGGATGCTGGTGGTCGCCGAGGCGCTCTGGCACGACCGGGTGGCCGATCCCGCGCGCCGGGACGAGCTCACCGTGGCCATGCGCGAGCTGGGCCGCAGCGTGCGCGAGGACGAGAACCTGGTGCCGTCGCTGCTACCGGTGGGCGGCGGGCTGCTGGTGGCCATCACCCGCTGACCGGCGATGTCAGCTGCCGACGTCGCCCTCGCCGCGCTGTACCTCGTGCACGTGGTGCTGGTCGCGGCGATGGCGGTGTCCGTCTCTGTAGGCCGCAAGCCGACGGCGGCGCTGGCGTGGTTGCTGGTGATGATCTTCGTGCCGCTGCTGGGGGTGGTGGCCTACCTGCTGATCGGCACCGCCCGGCTGCCCGCCGACCGCCGGGCCAAGCAGCAGTTCGTCACCGACCACCTGCTCGACCGCAAGGACCTGGCCGCCGTACCGGACCGGGACAGCTGGCCGGGTTGGTTGCCCACGCTGGTGCGGATGAACCGGCAGCTGGGGGCGTTGCCGATGGTGCCGGGAAACACCGTCGAGCTGCTGCTCTCCTACGAGGAGATGATCGCCCGGATGGCCGCTGACGTGGACCGGGCCCACAGCTACGTGCACGTGGAGTTCTTCATCCTGGTGCACGACGAGACCACCGCCCCGTTCTTCGCCGCCCTGGCCCGGGCCCGCCAGCGGGGGGTGACCGTCCGGGTGCTGGTCGACCACCTGTCCCAGCTCACCTACCCGCGCCGCCGGGAGACGGCCGCCGTGCTGGCGCAGATGGGTGCCGAGCTGCGCGCCATGCTGCCGCTCAGCCCGGTCCGCGCCGGTCGGCGGCTAGACCTGCGCAACCACCGCAAGCTGGTCGTGGTGGACGGGCGGATCGGGCACACCGGGTCGATGAACCTGATCGCCGAGCACTACCACAAGCGCAAGGCGCTGCGGCAGGGGTTGCACTGGCGGGAGCTGATGATGCGGGTGCAAGGGCCGGTGGTGCGGGAGCTGGACGCTGTGTTCGTCACCGACTGGTACAGCGAGACCGACGAGCTCCTCAGCCTGGCCCCGCCGGCGGTGCCCGCACCGGCCGACGGCCTGTTGGACGCGCAGGTGCTGCCCAGCGGGCCGAGCTTCGAGAACGACAACAACCTCAAGCTGTTCACCGCGGCGATCCACAACGCCCGCCGCCGGGTGAGCGTGACCAGCCCGTACTACGTGCCGGACGAGACCGTGCAGAAGGCGCTGGTCACGGCCGCGTCCCGGGGGCTGGACGTGGAGCTGTTCGTGGCCGAGGCCAGCGACCAGCTCATGGTCTACCACGCGCAGCGTTCCTACTACGAGGAGCTGCTGCGTGCCGGGGTGAAGATCTACCTGTACCGGGCACCCACGGTGCTGCACGCCAAGCACCTGAGCCTGGACGAGGACGTGGCGATCATCGGCACCAGCAACATGGACGTGCGCTCCTTGAGCCTGCACATGGAGCTGATGGTGCTGGTGGTCGGGCGGTCGCTCGTGGACGACCTGCGCCGGGTGGAGGACGACTACCGTGCCTCCTCCCGGCTGCTCGGTCTGCAGGAGTGGCTGGACCGGCCCCGCCGGGAACAGTGGTTGGACAACCTGATGCGGTTGACCTCGTCCCTGATGTGAGCCGGTCCGGCGGCCGGTCAGCCGGCGACGGCGTTCAGTGCAGTGCTCAGCTCGCTCGCCTCGTTCGGGTTCAGCTCGACGACCAGTCGTCCGCCACCTTCGAGCGGCACGCGCATGATGATCCCACGGCCCTCCTTGGTGACCTCGAGGGGTCCGTCACCCGTCCTGGGCTTCATGGCGGCCATGGGCATGCTCCCTGATCTGTTCGGTTGAGACGCTCTGCTCGCCCCATTCTATGCCAGAGCCGCGCGAGGGTTCCAAAGTCGCCTCCTCCCGCCGCGCCCGAGCGCGGCTGGGTGGTGGCAGATGAGCGCTGATGCGGCCGGTGGAGACCAGGCCGGCGACCAGCAGCACACCGGCCACCACCGCGAGCAGCATCCAGGTGACTTCGGTGACCCAGCCCACCGGTCTACTCCGGTCCTCCGCGCCCAGCCTCGGCGGCGGCATCGGCAGCGGCAGCCATCTCCTCCCGACGTCGGGACCGGTTGGCCTCGATGACCACCTGCACCGCCTCGGCCGGGTCGTCGGTCAGGTGCACCAGGTCCAGGTCGTGCGGTGAGATGGTGCCACGACCGGCGAGCGTGCTGCGCAGCCAGTCCAGCAGGCCGCCCCAGAACTCGGTGCCCAGCAGCACGATCGGGAACTCCTTCACCTTCCGGGTCTGCACCAGGGTGAGCGCCTCGAACAGCTCGTCCAGGGTGCCGTACCCGCCGGGCAGCACGATGAACCCCTGGGCGTACTTGACGAACATCGTCTTCCGGGCGAAGAAGTAACGGAAGTTGACGCCCAGGTCCACGTACTCGTTCATGCCCTGCTCGAACGGCAGCTCGATGCCCAGGCCCACGGACACCCCGCCGCCCTCGGCGGCCCCCTTGTTCGCTGCCTCCATGATGCCCGGTCCGCCACCGGTGATCACCGCGTGGTCGCGGGCGACGATGTGCCGGGCGACCTGCACGGCCTGCTCGTACTCCGGCTCGCCGGCGGTGATCCGGGCCGAGCCGAACACGCTGATCGCCCGGCCGAGCTCGGCCAGGGCGCCGAAGCCTTCGACGAACTCCGACTGGATGCGCAGTACCCGCCACGGGTCGGAGTGCAGCCAGTCGGCCGCCTGCCCGGGCTCCAGAAGCTGCTCGTCGGTGGTCTTGTCCGGGATGAGCTTGCCGCGCAGGCGCACCGGTCCGCGCAGGTAGTCGGTGCGCCGGGCTGGCGGCCGGCCGTTCTCGTCAGCGGTCATCGCGTTCGCCTTCCTCGGTGGGTGCCTGCGGACGTGCTCCGGCCAGCCAGGCACGCAGGGCTGTCGTGCAGGAGCGGATCTGTGCGGTGGGGACGCGTTCGTCGTCGGCGTGCGCCAGGGACGGGTCGCCGGGGCCGAAGTTCACCGCCGGGATGCCCAGCTCGGCGAACCGGGCCACGTCGGTCCACCCGTACTTGGGGCCCGGCCGACCGCCGGTCACCGCGGTGACGGCGGCAGAGAACTCCTGGGCGAGCGGGTCGTCCAGCCCGGGCCGGGCGCCGGCAGCGGAGTCGATGAGGGTGACGTCGAAGCCGTGGCACACCTCGCGCACGTGCGCCAGCGCCTCGGCCACGCTGACCGAGGGGGCGAACCGGTAGTTCACGGTGACCACGCACTCGTCGGGGATCATGTTGGTGGCGATCCCGCCGGTGATGCCTACAGCGTTCAGCCCCTCGCGGTAGCCGAGGCCGTCCACGTGCACCTCGGCGGGGACGTAGCCGGCGAGCCGGGTGAGCACCTCGGCGGCGTCGTGGATGGCGTTGTGCCCCATCCAGGCGCGGGCGGAGTGGGCGGTGGTGCCGCAGGTGCGTACCTCGGCGCGCAGGGTGCCGTTGCAGCCGCCCTCGATCCCCCCGGCGGTGGGTTCACCGAGCACGGCGAAGTCGCCGGCGAGCCAGTCCGGATGGTTCCGGGCGATACGGCCCAGGCCGTTCTTGTCCGCCTCGACCTCCTCGTTGTCGTAGTACACCCAGGTGACGTCCACGGCCGGGTCGGGCAGGGTGATGGCGGTGTGCAACGCCATCGCCACCCCGCCCTTCATGTCCACGGTGCCCCGGCCGCACAGCACCTCGCCGTGCTCCTCGGTGCGCAGCCGGGTGGGCAGGTTGCCGGTCACCGGCACCGTGTCCAGGTGTCCGGCGACCACCACCCGACGGTCCCGGCCGAGCTCGGTGCGCGCCAGCACCGTGTCCCCGTCCCGGTGCACCTGCAGGTGCTCGGCGCTGCGCAGCAGCGCCTCCATCGCGTCGGCCAGCGTGCGCTCCTGCCCGCTGACGCTGGGCTGGTCGCACAGTGCCCGGGTGAGGGCGACGACGTCCACCGCACGCGGGTCAGGCAGCGTCGGGGGTCGGGGCATCCTTAGAGGGTAGCTGGCCGCACGGCTGCGCTGAGCGCCCTACAGGTCGCCGAGCAGCAGCCAGCCGGCCTCGGTCCTGACCATCGGCACATCGCCCCAGAACGTGACCGGGGCCGGATCGGTGCACTCGCCCAGCCGGTGCTCGGTGATCGCCATCGTGCTCACCGCCAGTGCCCGCACCCGGCACTCGGTGCGCCCGAACGGTCGCTCCAGCACGTCGGTGTACAGCAGCACGCCGTCCTCGCCGCCGTAGAACGCGTCCGGGCGGTCGCTGCCGCCCAGCTCCGGCGGCACCGCCTGCACCTGCCCGGCGGCCAGGTCCAGCACGGCGAAGTAGCCGGAGTCGGTGACGGCGGTGGTCACCGCGTAGTGCGCGCCGACCAGGATGTCTTCGGTGCTGGCAGGTACCGCCCGCACCGGGTAGTCGACGATCTCGCCGGTGCGCAGGTCCAGGGCGGCACCGGCGTGGTCCAGCAGCACCCGCTCCCCCGCGGTGAGCACCGCTCCGGACAGGTGGGCATCCAGCCCCCTCAGGTCCGGGGCGTCACCGTCCACCTCGGTACGCCAGAGCTGCTGGCCGGTGGTGTCGTGACCGGTCACCTGGTAGCTGTCCGCCTGGTCGTGGACGAGCACCACCTGGTCGGCCAGCACCATGACTCGACCGGCAGCGGCGACCGGCAGCTGCGCGAGCCGTGCCCCGGTGGTCGGGTCGAGCAGCTGCGCACCCCGCTCGGGACCGTCGTCGGTGACCTCGCGCAGGGCGAGCAGCGGAAGGTCCGCCACCTCGACGTAGGCGCCCCAGCGGAACCCGTCGGAGCCGGTGGCGACCATCGGCACCCCCGCCGTGGGCAGCACCCCCTCCTCGGTCCAGAGCACCTCCCCGGTGCGGGCGTCCAGGCCACGGACCGTGCCCGGGCCCAGCTCGTCCATCATCTGCTCCGGTGTGGCCACCACCAGCACACCGGCGTGGTGGCCGAGCACCTGACCGGTCACCTCCGAGCGCCACAGCTGTGCCCCGGTGGTCAGGTCCACCGCCCCCAGCGTGGGCCAGCCGTCCACCCGGTTGGGTGCGCGCAGGTCCCCGACGATCACCAGCTCGTCGAGCACCAGCGGCAGCGGGAAGGAGCTGTCGGTGGGCTCGGCGGCCTCCTCGGTGAGCGTCCAGAGCTGCTGTCCGTCACTGCGCGACCAAGCGGTCAGGGTGCTCTCACCCCGGTCCTGCTCCAGGGTCACCAGTGCCTCGTCGGAGACGCTCACCCGCACATCACCGGTAGCCAGCTGCGGTCCGGCGTCGGACTGGGGGACCAGCAACGTGGGCACCGCCGCGAGCGCCACCACCAGCACGAGCACCACCGGGTACAGCCACCGGCTCCACCGCGCCGCAGCGACCAGCCCCGCCAGGCCGACCAGCACAGCACCGAGGTACCACGGCACCACACCGTGCAGCCAGCCGACCACCAGACCGGCCACGCCGAGCAGCCCGAGCACCGGTACCGGCCACGGGAAGGGGTGTTCAGCCGCGGGCATCGTGCAGCAACCGGGAGGCTTCGGCGATCGACCCGGACAGCGACGGGTACACGGTGAACGCGTTCGACACCTGGTCCACGGTCAGCCGGTTGCTGATCGCCAGGGTGATCGGGAAGATCAGCTCGCTGGCGCGCGGGGCCACCACCACCCCACCGAGCACCACCCCGGAGGCGCGGTGGGAGAACAGCTTGATGAACCCCTCCCGGATGCCGAGCATCTTCGCCCGCGGGTTCCGCGCCAGCGGCAGGGTGACGACCTCACCGCGCACCTCCCCGGAGGTGATCTGTTGCTCCGAGATGCCCACTGTGGCGATCTCCGGGGCGGTGAACACGTTCGCCGACACCTGGCTCAGGTCCAGCGGGGCGACCGCGTCACCCAGGGCGTGCCACATCGCGATCCGGCCCTGCATCGCGGCCACGGAGGCGAGTGCGTGCACCCCGGTGCAGTCGCCGGCGGCGTACACCCCGCGCACGGTGGTGCGGGAGACCCGGTCGGTGTGGATGTGCCCGGACTCCGTGGTGGCCACCCCGGCCTCGGCCAGGCCGAGGTCCTCGGTGTTCGGCACCCCACCGACCGCGATCAGGCAGTGCGAGCCGGTGACCACCCGCCCGTCGGTGAGCTCGACCTCCACCCCGGTCTCGGTGCGGCGGGCCGCTGCCGCCCGGGAGCGGGAGAGCACCTGCATGCCGCGGCGCTTGAACACTGCTTCGATCAGGTCGGCGGCGTCGGAGTCCTCCCCGGGCAGCACCCGGTCCCGGCTGGAGACCAGCACGACCTCGGCACCCAGGCCGCGGTAGGCGCCGGCGAACTCCGCCCCGGTCACCCCGGATCCGACCACGATCAGACGTTCCGGGATCTCGGTCAGCTCATACAGCTGGGTCCAGTTCAGGATGCGTTCACCGTCCGGCTGGGCGGTGGGGATCACCCGCGGGCGGGCGCCGGTGGCCAGCAGCACCACGTCCGCGTCCAGCGTCAGCTGCTGGCCGTCAGCGGTCTGCACGGCCACCTGCGCGGGGCTGGCCAGCCGGCCGGTGCCGTCGATCACCTGCACCCCTTCGCGCTCCAGCTTGGCATGGATGTCCCGGCTCTGCGCCCGGGCCAGGCGCAGCACCCGCGCGTCGACCGTGGCGAAGTCGGCCTCGAAGGAGGCGTCGGACTCCCCACGGGGCCGGATGCCCAGGTCGCCGGCGCTCTCCGTGAGCGTCATCCACTCGGCGGTGGCGATCAGCGTCTTGGACGGCACCACATCGGTGAGCACCGCGGAGCCGCCCACGCCTTGCCGCTCCACCACAGTGACGGCGGCACCGAGCTGGGCGGCGACCAGAGCGGCTTCGTACCCGCCGGGCCCGCCGCCGATGATCACCACGCGGGAGCCGCCGCGGGTGCTGGAAGCGCCGACGGTCGTGTGCTGGTCTGCGGTCACCGGAACTGAAGGAGTGCTGGTCACGGCTGCCATTGTGCCGGTCCCGTCCACATCGCAGCGAGTCCAGAGGTAGGTTCGCGGGTGTGAACACATTGCTCGATGCTCCTGCTGACCCGTTCGACGCTGCCCGCGCGGCCGCCGCGACCATCGCAGAGCGCACCGGTGTGCCCCGGCACGACATCGCCCTGGTGCTCGGCTCCGGCTGGGGTGGGGCGGCCGACCTGCTCGGTGAGCAGGTGGGGCAGCTACCCGCCGACGATGTGCCCGGGTTCAGTGCCTCCGGTGTTCCTGGTCATGCGGGTACGCTCCGGTCGATCCGGATCGAGGTCGACGGCGGAGCTCGCCATGCGCTGATCATCGGCGCCCGGACGCACTACTACGAGGGCAAGGGCGTGCGCGCGGTCGCGCACGGGGTGCGCACCGCTGCCGCTGCCGGCGCCGGGGTCGTGGTGCTCACCAACGGCTGCGGCGGGCTGCGCACCGAGTGGCCGGCCGGCACACCGGTGCTGATCGGCGACCACCTCAACCTCACCGGCACCTCCCCGCTGGAGGGGGCCACGTTCGTGGACCTGACCGACCTGTACTCACCGCGGCTGCGGGCGCTGGCCCGGCAGGTGGACCCTAACCTTCCCGAGGGGGTGTACACCCAGCTCCCCGGACCGCACTACGAGACTCCGGCGGAGGTGCAGATGGTGCGGCGCCTCGGTGGGGACCTGGTGGGCATGTCCACCACGCTGGAGGCGATCGCCGCCCGGCACGCGGGCCTGGAGGTGCTGGGTATCTCGCTGGTGACGAACCTGGCTGCCGGGATCTCCCCGGAACCGCTCTCGCACGCCGAGGTGATCGAGGCAGGTCAGTCCGCCGGGCCGCGGATCAGCGCTCTGCTGGCCGAGATCGTCCGCAGGGAGCTCTCCGATGGCTGACCTGCTGGGTCAGGTGCGCACCTGGATCGACGACGACCCGGACCCGCGCACCGCCGCTGAGCTCACCGAGCTGCTGCAGGCCGCCACCGGCACCGACGAGCAGGCGGCCGGGGAGGCCCGCAGCGAGCTCGCGGACCGGTTCTCCGGCCCGTTGACGTTCGGCACCGCCGGGCTGCGCGGCCGGCTGGGCGGCGGACCGCACCGGATGAACCGGGCGGTGGTCATCCGCGCGGCCGCCGGACTCCTCCGCTACCTCACCGACGTGCTCGGCGAGGGGGTGGCGCCGGTGGTGGTGATCGGCTACGACGCCCGGTACCGCTCGGCCGAGTTCGCCAGTGACACGGCGGACGTGGTCGCCGCGGCCGGTGGCCGCGCGTGGCTGCTGCCCGGCCCGCTGCCCACCCCGGTGCTCGCCTATGCGCTGCGGGTGATGAACGCCGACGCCGGGGTGATGGTCACCGCCTCGCACAACCCGGCCGCGGACAACGGGTACAAGGTGTACCTGGGTGGCCGGGTGGTCACCGACGCCGGGCAGGGCGCGCAGATCGTGCCGCCGCACGACGAGCAGATCGCCGCCCGGATCGCCGCCGTGGAGTCGGTGGCCGCGGTGCCGCGTTCGGCCGCGGACGCGGAAGGTTCCAGGGGGGTACGTACGGTCCTGGACGAGGAGATCATCGAGGGCTACCTGGCCCGCGCGGCCGGTCAGGGGGCCGCAGCAGCGGACCTGCGGATCGTGCACACCGCGATGCACGGTGTCGGCAGTGCGGTGGCGCTGGAAGCGCTGCGCCGGGCCGGCTTCCCGGATGTGCACCCGGTGCCCGAGCAGGCTGACCCGGACCCGGACTTCCCCACGGTGACCTTCCCGAACCCGGAGGAGCCCGGTGCCCTGGACCTGGCGCTGCACCTGGCCCAGCAGGTCTCGGCCGACCTGGTGATCGCCAACGACCCGGATGCGGACCGCTGCTCGGCGGCGATCCCGGACCCGGCGGCCGAGGGCGGCTGGCGGCAGCTCACCGGGGACGAGGTGGGTGCTCTGCTCGGCGAGGACACCGCCCGACAGCTGTCCATCGGCAGCACACCGACCGACGCCCGCACAGTGCTGGCCAGCTCGGTCGTCTCCTCGCGGCTGCTCGGCGCGATCGCCGCGGCGCACGGTCTGGAGCACCAGGTCACGCTCACCGGGTTCAAGTGGATCAGCCGGGTACCGCACCTGGCGTTCGGGTACGAGGAGGCGCTGGGCTACTGCACCGACCCGGAGGCGGTGCGGGACAAGGACGGCATCTCCGCGGCGGTCGCGCTGGCGCGCCTGGCCGCCCGGGTGAAAGCCGACGGCGGCTCGCTGCAGGCCCTGCTGGACGAGCTGGCCGTCCAGCACGGGGTGCACGCCACCGCCCCGGTCACGGTGCGGGTGGAGGACCTGGCGGACATCCCCCGCCTGATGGACCACCTACGCCACGCACCGCCGCAGACCCTGGCGGGCTCCGCCGTCACCGGCCGAGAGGACCTCAGCGAGGGCACGGCGGACCTGCCGCCCACCGACGCCCTGGTGTGGACCACCGAGGCCGGGGACCGGGTGATCGTGCGCCCCAGCGGCACCGAACCGAAGCTGAAGTGCTACCTGGAGGTGGTCGAACCGGTCCCCGCTGCCGCCGACCTGGGTCCGCGCCGGCAGCGTGCCGCCGACCGGCTGGACCGGCTGCGCGCCGAGGTGGGGGCCGCGCTCGGGCTGTGACCGGCTAGTGGTCGCCGCCGGCGGGCCCCTCGGGCACCTCGCTGTCGCTGCGGGCGCTGTGCAGCAGACCGGGGGCGGTGATCGGCGGTTCGACCGGTTCGGTGAGGGTGACCCGCTGCAACGGCAACGCCTCCGGGTTGTGCTCGCGCAACCAGGTAGCCAGGCCCTCGCGCACGTCGCAGCGCAGGAACCAGTCGTCGTCGGTGTTCGCCGTGCTCACCTGGGCGCGGACGGTGAGCCGGTCGCCGGTGGAGTCGGTGACGCGCACTGCGCGGGAGCGTCCGTCCCACAGCCCGCTGGCATCCACCAGGCGTTCGAACTCCGCCCGGAAGCCGGCCATGTCCACCCGCCAGTCCAGGGTGAAGTAGATCAGCCCGATCACCGACTCACCGGTCCGGCTCCAGTTGATGAACGGGGTGGTGGTGAAGTACGTGGACGGGAGCACCTTGTGCTGCTCGGTCCAGATGCTCACCACCACGTAGGAGAGGGTGATGTCCTCCACGGTGGCCCAGGTGTCGTCCACCTCGACGATGTCCCCGATCCGGATCGCGTCGGTGAACGCCAGCTGCAACCCGGCGAACAGGTTGCCCAACGAGGACTGTGCGGCGATACCGAGGACCACCGACAGCAGACC
The DNA here is from genome assembly GCF_000421225.1 of Ruania albidiflava DSM 18029. GTDB lineage: Bacteria > Actinomycetota > Actinomycetes > Actinomycetales > Beutenbergiaceae > Ruania > Ruania albidiflava. Next base: position 66,697 of record NZ_ATWL01000005.1, read on the forward strand.
GGCGGAGGCGAGGATCGTCGTCCCGATCTGCTCCACCCCGGGGAAGGTGAGCAGCACCATCGCACCGCCGATCACCACGAACACGGCGTTGACCACCCGGCGGATGAGCAGCATCTGGGTCTGCACCCGGCGGCGGGCACGGTCGTCGTCGCGCATCCGGGCGACCAGTCGGCGCTGGGTGTGCATGAGCCAGGCGAGCACCAGTCGGGCGACCAACCACACTGCCGAGACGATCACCGCGATCAGCAGCACGTGCATGCCCACGTCCCGGAACGTGCCCGGCTGGGCGGTCTGCGCGAACGCGATCCGCAACGCCACGCTGAGCAGCAGCGCCCCCAGCGGGCGGCGCAGCCTCAGCCAACCCTGCTGCACGGGGGGCAGCCGCCGACCCACCCTGGTCAGGGCGATGTTGGCGACCAGCAGCACCAGGAGTGCACCGACTGCTGCGGACGCTGCGGCGATGATCCATCTCAGCACGGGCCAGATCTCCATGTCCTCCACTGTCACACACGCTCCTACACTTCCGCTCATGGGCTTTGACACCAGCCAGGTCAGCGCGACCGCCGTCCGGGAGGCGGCCCAGCGTATCCAGCACGCGGTCACCCGCACCCCGCTACAATCCTGGGCCAGGGTGAGCGCAGCCACCGGCGCCCGGGTGCACATCAAGCGCGAGGACCTGGAACCGGTGCGCTCCTACAAGGTGCGCGGCGCGTTCAACCTGATGCTGCGGCTGGACGAGGCGGAGCAGGCGCGCGGAGTGGTGTGCGCCAGCGCAGGGAACCACGCCCAGGGGGTGGCGCTGGCGTGCGCAGAGCTGGGTATCGCCGGGCGGATCTTCGTGCCGCGCACCACGCCGAGGCAGAAGCTGGACCGGATCGCGACGTTGGGCCGGCACCAGGTGACGATCGTGAAGGTGGGTTCCACCTACGACGAGGCCTCGGCGGCCGCCCGGTCGTTCGCCGAGACCGATGGGGCGGTGATGGTGCACCCGTTCGACGACCCGCGCACGATCATCGGGCAGGGCACTGTCGCCAAGGAGGTGCACGACCAGCTCGGCGCACCGCCGGACGTGGTGGTGGTGCCGGTCGGGGGCGGCGGTCTGGTGGCCGGGATGGCCGCGTACTTCGCCGAGGCGTGCCCCTCCACCCGGGTGGTCGGGGTGGAACCGGCCGGGGCGGCGAGCATGGCGGCGGCACTGGCCGCCGGGGAGCCGGTGACCCTCACCGAGATGGACACGTTCGTGGACGGCGCGGCGGTGCGCCGGGTCGGGGACGGTTCCTACGAGCTGGTCCAGCGCCTGGGGGTGCCGATGCTGGCGGTGGCGGAGGGCCGCATCTGCGCCGAGATGCTGGACCTGTACCAGGTGGAGGGAATCATCGCCGAGCCGGCCGGCGCGCTGGCGTTGGCGGCGGTCGGACCGGTCGGCTCTGGGGCGACCGTGGAGGTGGGCCCGGGCAGCACGGTGGTGTGCATCCTCTCCGGCGGGAACAACGACATCTCCCGGTATGCGGAGGTGGAGGAGCGGGCGCTGGTGCATACCGGCCTGCGGCACTACTTCGTGATCGACTTCCCCCAGGAGCCTGGCGCGCTGCGCCGCTTCCTGGACTCTGTGCTCGGCCCGGACGACGACATCTCCCTGTTCGAGTACACCAAGCGGTCCAGCCGGGAGACCGGGCCGGCGTTCGTGGGGCTGACGCTGGGCAAGGCGGACGACTACCAGCCGCTGCTGGAGCGGATGGACGCCTCCGGGCTCAGCTACCAGCCGATCCCACCGGACTCCCCGCTGTTCCGGTTCTTCGCCTGACTTCTGGACAGGGGCTGTCGTTCCGGAGCCAGTACCCATAGTGTAGGTGCCCAGCACGTCGGGGGACGGTTGTCTGCTCGAGGTGCGATCAGCGACAACAATGGGAGAGATTCGATGAGGAAGTCCATCACAGGTGTACTGGCGATCGCGGGGGTGGCGGCCGCGGGGATGCTCACCGCCACGTCAGCGAGCGCCGACCTGGTCACCCGCTGCAGCGGGACGGCCGGGGACGTCACCGTTCCCGGGGACCTGGTGGTCCCAGCGGGGCAGACCTGCGACCTGACCGGTACCACCGTCGACGGCGACGTGCGGGTACGCGCCGGTGCGGACCTGATCGGCGAGGACGTGACCGTCACCGGCGACATCGTCGGTGCCGCCGACGCCTACCTCGACCTGGTCGGCAGCGAGGTCGCCGGCGCGGTCACGCTCAACGGTGCCTACGGGGCTGTGCTGGAGGAGAGCACCGTCTCCGACCGGGTCCTCTCCCGGGCCGGCGAGGAGGAGATCGCCAGCTTTGTCTACACGCTCGACTCCGCGCTCGGCGCGAACCTGGTGGCCCGCTCCGGAGAGGTCTACGTGGAGAACAGCAGCATCGCCGGCACGGTCAACTCCCAGGGCACCCTCTACACGGACATCTTCGGGACGTTCATCGACGGTCGGCTCGTGCTGCGCGACAGCGCGGAGGGAGCCATCCTCTGCGGGGTGACCGTGCAGGGCACCAGCCGGCTGGCGGAGAACGCCGGCCCGGTGCAGATCGGGTCGGACGGCCCGATCGCTGACTGCGACCTGGGTGCCAGCTACTGGGGCGACACGCTGCGCATCGACACCAACACCGCCGGGGTCGTGGTCGACGACTCGATCGTGAACGGCGACCTCCGCCTGCAGGACAACGAGCCGGTGGCGGTGCTCGGCGACAACGTGCGAGTCCGCGGAGAGGTGATCGGGGACCACGACTCCCCCGCTGAGCTCTCCGTGCAGGCCTTCAGCGAGCAGGCCTCCGGAGCCGACCACGCCGAGTCCATCCAGGACCGGATCGCCGAGCGCTCCGCCGCCGCTCAGGAGCAGGCGGCGGCTGCCGGGTCGGCGGGCCTGGACTGATCGCGCTTGCGGGACCGGCCCAGGTCCCACTCCTGGGCCGGTCCCGCAGGTAAACTCCCCGCATGAGCGAGCCCGGGTACGGCGACTTCGAGTTCGAGCGCAAGTTCCTGGTCCGCGCCCTGCCGACGGACCTGCTCGTCGGTGCCACCCCCGATGTGATCGTGCAGAGCTACTACCTGGCCAGCGAAGGGTACGCACTGCGGGTGCGGCTGCAGGCTCCGGCACCCCAGGAGCCGTTCCGTCGGTCGGCGGACATCGCCGGGATCCTCACCGCGGTAGCGGGCGAGTGGTCGGTGTGCACGCTGACTGCGAAGGGTCCGGCGGTGGGCGGCACCCGGTACGAGGCCGAGCGGGAGCTGGACCCGCTGGTGGCCGAGGAGATGGTCCGCCGTGGTGGGGCGAAGGTGCTCAAGCTCCGGCACGCCGTCTGGCTCGGTGAGGACGGCTGGGTGCTGGACGAGTTCCTCGGGGCGAACGCACCGCTGATCGTGGCCGAGTGCGAACGCGGCGGACCGGTCACCGACCTGGTGATCCCGGACTTCTGCGTCACCGAGGTCTCCGAGGACACCCGGTTCGGCAACGAGCACCTCGCTGCCCGTCCTTACGCCGCCTGGGCGCGGGACTTCGAGGCAGAGCTGGCTGCGGGTGGGGCCAGCTACCTGACCTCGTTCGGGCGGAACAGCCACGTCTGACCAGGCTCCCCGGCCTAGACTCGTCCCATGGCCACCACCACGACCGCACCGGCGCCCTCGAGCACCGGCGGCACCCACCCGGCCACCCGATCCGCCCAGCAGGTGAGCGCCGACGCGAGCGGCGTCGTCGGCTCGGACCAGCTGAGCAACGCCGCCCTGCGCACCTTCCTGCACGGGCTGCCGGGGGTGGATGCGGTCGGCCTGGCAGGCCGGGCCGCTCAGCTTGGCTCCCGGTCGATCAAGACGACCGCGAAGGCCTGGGGGCTGGACACGGTGATCTCGATGATCGACCTGACCACTCTGGAGGGTGCCGACACCCCCGGCAAGGTACGTTCCCTCGTCGCCAAGGCACTCACCCCGCAACCGGGCGATGCCTCCTGCCCGCGACCGGCCGCCGTCTGCGTGTACGGGGACCGGGTGCAGATCGCCAAGGAGGCCCTCGGCGGGGCACCGATCGCGGTGGCCGCAGTGGCGACCGGGTTCCCGGCCGGCCGGGCCGGGACGGCGGCGCGGCTGGCGGACACCCAGGATGCGGTGGACGCCGGGGCGGACGAGATCGACATGGTGATCGACCGGGGTGCGTTCCTGGCCGGGGACTACCGCAAGGTGTACGACGACATCGTGGCCGTGCGCGAGGTGTGCCAGTCCCGGGCGGAGCCGGCGCACCTGAAGGTGATCCTGGAGACCGGGGAGCTGGCCACGAACGACAACGTGCGCCGTGCGTCCTGGCTGGCGATGCTCGCCGGGGCGGACTTCATCAAGACCTCCACCGGGAAGGTCTCCCCCGCCGCCACGCTGCCGGTGACCGTGCTGATGCTGGAGGCGGTGCGCGACTTCCTCGCCGCCACCGGGGTGCAGGTGGGGGTCAAGCCCGCCGGCGGCATCCGCTCGGCGAAGGACGCGCTGAAGTACCTGGTGGCGGTCAACGAGGTGGCCGGCGAGGCGTGGCTGGACCCGGAGTTCTTCCGGTTCGGCGCCTCCTCGCTGCTCAACGACGTGCTGCTGCAGCGCCTGAAGCTGACCAGCGGGGTCTACTCCGGCACCGACTACGTGACGATCGACTGAGGCTAGAGCGATGAGCAAGTTCGAGTACGCGCCGGCACCGGAGTCCGCCTCCGTGGTGGACATCGACTCCTCCTACGGGCTGTTCATCGACGGGGAGTTCGTCGAGGGCTCCGGCGCGGCGATGAAGACCGTGAACCCGGCCACCGAGGAGGTGCTGGCGGACGTCGCCGTCGCCGACGAGGCGGACGTGGACCGGGCGGTGGCCGCTGCCCGCCGCGCCCAGGAGCAGGTGTGGGGCCCGATGCCCGGGGCGGAGCGGGCCAAGTACCTGTTCCGGATCGCCCGGTTGCTGGCCGAACGCTCCCGGGAGTTCGCGGTGCTGGAGACCCTGGACAACGGCAAGCCGATCCGGGAGTCCCGCGACGTGGACGTGCCCACCGCGGCCGCGCACTTCTTCTACTACGCCGGCTGGGCGGACAAGCTCTCCTACGCCGGGTACGGAAGCGAACCGCGCCCGCACGGGGTCGCCGGGCAGGTGATCCCGTGGAACTTCCCGCTGCTGATGCTGGCGTGGAAGATCGCCCCGGCACTGGCCACCGGGAACACCGTGGTGCTCAAACCGGCGGAGACCACGCCGCTGACCGCGCTGCTGTTCGCCGACCTGCTCCGCCAGGCCGAGCTGCCCCCGGGGGTGGTGAACATCATCACCGGCGCGGGCCCTACGGGCTCTGCCCTGGTGCGGCATGCGGGAGTGGACAAGGTGGCCTTCACCGGCTCGACCGCCGTCGGCAAGCAGATCGCGAAGCAGATCGCCGGCACCCGCAAGCACGCCACCCTGGAGCTGGGCGGCAAGGCCGCGAACATCGTCTTCGACGACGCCCCGGTCGACCAGGCGATCGAAGGCATCGTCAACGGCATCTACTTCAACCAGGGGCAGGTGTGCTGCGCCGGGTCCCGGCTGCTGGTGCAGGAGTCCATCGCCGAGGAGGTCACCGAGCGGCTCAAGGGCCGGCTCTCCACGTTGCGGGTGGGCGACCCGATGGACAAGAACACCGACGTCGGCGCGATCAACTCCGCAGCGCAGCTGGAGCGGATCACCACGCTCACCCAGGCCGGCCAGGCCGAGGGCGCCACCCGGTGGACCAGCGACTGCCCGCTGCCGGAGACCGGGTACTGGTTCGCCCCGACGGTGTTCACCGACGTGTCGTCCGCGCACCGGATCGCCCGGGAGGAGATCTTCGGGCCGGTGCTGAGCGTGCTGACGTTCCGCACCCCGGCCGAAGCGATCGCGAAGGCGAACACCATCCCCTACGGGCTCTCGGCGGGCATCTGGACGGAGAAGGGGTCGCGGATCCTGGCGATGGCCGATGCGATGCGCGCCGGGGTGGTGTGGGCGAACACGTTCAACAGGTTCGACCCGACCAGCCCGTTCGGCGGGTACAAGGAGTCCGGGTACGGCCGGGAAGGTGGCCGGCACGGGCTGGCGCCCTACCTCGTGGAAGGGACGGTGCGATGAGCTCGACGACCACACCCAGGCTCGATGTGCGCAAGACCTACAAACTGTTCGTCGGGGGGAAGTTCCCGCGGAGCGAGTCCGGGCGCACCTATGAGATCACGACGGCTGAGGGCACCTTTGCTGCGAACGCCGCCCTGGCCTCGCGGAAAGATGCGCGAGACGCGGTGCGCGCTGCGCGCGCCGCTCAGCCCGGGTGGGCCGGAGCGACGGCGTACAACCGGGGGCAGGTGCTCTACCGGGTGGCCGAGCTGCTCGAGGGGCGGCGGGCGCAGTTCGTGGGGGATGTCGCCGCCGGTGAAGGCGTCTCGGCGAAGAAGGCCGAGGAGCTGGTCTCCGCCGCGATCGACCGGTGGGTCTGGTACGCGGGCTGGACGGACAAGGTGGCGCAGGTGGCCGGGAACGCCAACCCGGTGGCTGGCCCGTACTTCAACCTCTCCGTGCCGGAGCCGACCGGGGTGGTGGCCGTGCTGGCGCCGCAGGCCTCCTCGTTGTTGGGGTTGGTGTCGGTGCTGGCGCCGGTGCTGGTGAGTGGGAACAGCGTGGTGGTGCTGTCCTCGCAGGACCGCCCGTTGCCGGCGGTCACGCTGTCGGAGGTGCTGGCTACCTCGGACGTGCCCGGTGGCGTGGTGAACGTGCTCACCGGCCGCACTGCGGAGGTGGCACCGCACCTGGCGGCGCACATGGACGTGAACGCGATCGACCTGGCCGGCGCGCTCGGCGCCGACGGGATCACCTGGGGCGAGCTGGAGGCCGATGCGGCGGAGAACCTCAAGCGGGTGCGCCGCCCGGCGGGCGAGACCGAGGGCGACTGGCTCGATACCCAGTCGCTGGAGGCGATCCTGGCGTTCACCGAGACGAAGACGGTCTGGCACCCGAAGGGGATGTGAGCGCTCGCCCAGCCCGGGTGCTCACTCGATCAGCTGGACCTTCACCTGCCCGACCGGTGCGCGTGCCAGCCGGGCGTCGCAGGTGAGCAGCGGCGCCCCGAGCCGGTCTGCGAGCGCCACGTACTGGGCGTCGGAGACCCGGAGCGCAGCCCGGCGCGACCACGCGTCCTGCAGGAGAACTCGCTGGGGACTCGCTGACACGGCACCCGGGACCAGGCACCGAGCGCATGGGTGGCCTCTGCTCCGGTGAGCACACCGGCACGTTCGAGCCGCGCCAACGCGGAGAGCACCTCAGAGTCGACGAGACTCGGAGCCCAGGACTCTTTCCCACACATGGCATCCAGCACCCGGGTACCGCGATAGCCGGCGAGCACCGAGTCGACGCCGGCACTCGCGTCGAGAACGACCCTCACCGGGACGGGAAGCGCTCGTCGGGGTCATATTCCTCACGCGCCGCGTCAAGGGCGGAGATCGTATCGATCTCCCGTCGAGGCTCGTTGCGTCGCGTCTGCTCGGCGATCCACTCCGCCATCGTGGGCTTGGCCAGATCGCGCTGCAGCACCTTGGCCACATAGTCCGACATGGTCATCCCTTCGCTCCGAGCACGCTCCTTCAGAGCCGCGTGCAGCCCGTCCGGGAGGTTGCGTACCTGAAGCATCTTCATGTCTCCAGCGTTTCATGTGCAGCACATGTTCGCTGGTCTGTGGAAAACGGGCTTCAACCTCCTGCCACACCCTCGGTAAGGAACTCGGATGCGCCGCGGAGCGTAGTTCGTAGCGCAGTCTGGGTCTGGGTGCAGTCCAGCCGGATCACAGCAGCGCCTGGTCTGGCGCCACGCAGCACCGGTGCGAGCCGGTGGGGATCGAGACCGTCACGGCGCGCGATCAGGACCGCCAGCTCGTACTGGCTGAGCGACTCCGGCCCAGCCACGTGATGCACTCCAGACCGCCCCGACGTGGCGATCTCCCACACAGCGCCGCCGACGATCAGCGACGTGCGCACGATCGCCGCGCCCGGGTCGATGGCAGACACCGCGGTCTCCGCCGCAGCTTTGGCGGCGCCGTAAGGAGTGACCGGCGACGGTGGCTCCTCCTCCCGATACCCCTCGTCGCGACTGACGAAGACAGCATCCGTCGACATCAGCAGCTGCCGCACTCCCCGCTCAGCACAAGCCACGGCCACATTCACGGCCCCGCCCGCGGTCACCTTCCAGTCTCCGACCACGGCTGCAGAGTTGATGACAAGGTCTGGGCGGACCTCTGCGATCAGACGATCGACAGACTCCCCGTCTCGAACATCGAGAGGCCGCCATTCACACTCCTTGAAGCCTGGCGGCTTGGTCCGGGACACACCCAGCATGTCGTGGCCGAAGCGCCGACCCGCTGAGCAGAGAGCCGAGCCGAGTGTGCCCGTCGCCCCGGTGATCAGGACGCGCACGACGTCGCCACCGTCCATGCCATGGTGAGAGCGTGCCATACGAACTGGCACACCGAGGTTCAGTCGCACTAGTTCGGGGCCATCGCTGCGTCTGTCCCGCACCTGTGGATAGGGAGAGCCGAGTGCGCGCGCACAAATCTGAATCGCTGTACCCCCGCTTCTCGTAGGCAATATAGCGACTGTGGTCTAGGCAAAACGTCGATCTTTGCTTAGGCAAAGGGTAGAGTCGAGTCCGTGCCCACCTACCTGCACCGGATCGCTGACCGAGAACTTGAGCGCCGTCTCGGTTACATCGGGGCAGTCTTGGTCGAAGGACCGAAGGCCTGCGGCAAGACGGTGACTGCTTCCCGGCATGCCAGGTCCACGTTTCGCGTGGACGAAGACGACAATGCACGGAGCCTCATCCGACTCTCGCCCGACCGGCTATTCGCACATCCCACCCCGATCCTCTTCGACGAGTGGCAGGTCGAGCCGACGATCTGGAACAAGGTTCGTCGTCAGGTGGACGATCGCGACGGCAAGGGACTCTTCATCCTCACCGGCTCAGCGACTCCGACCGACGACGCTTCACGGCACTCCGGAGCCGGACGGTTCTCAGTCATGAAGATGCGCCCCATGAGTCTCTTCGAGTCGGGTCAATCGACTGGTGAGATGTCGCTCGCCACCCTTCTCCAGGGCGAGCGACAGGATGGGCTTGGAACGCACCTGACGTTCAACGAACTTCTCCAACGGATCGTGATCGGAGGCTGGCCAGAGCTCGTCAACGCCAAGGAGACTGAGGCCCGCCGATGGCTACGCGACTACCTCACCAACATTGTCGAGGTAGACATCCACAAGCTTGGTACCCGTCGTGACCCCCGCAACCTGCGACGACTTCTGGAGGCCCTGGGGCGTTCCGTCGGCCAGGCAACCAAGGGCAGTGAGCTGGCGAGGGACGTTGGCGGCGCGGATGGTCCCATCGCCCGGGACACATTGGCCGCCTACCTGAGTGCGCTCAGCCGGCTTCACCTGATCGACGATTCCGAGGCTTGGCTCCCGCACATGCGCTCGCGGACGCGGTTACGCTCGGCACCGGTGCGCTATTTCGTAGATCCGTCCCTCGGCACGGCGTCCCTCGGTGTAGGCAGCCGCGACCTGTTGTCGGATCTCAACGCTACCGGCTTTCACTTTGAAGCCCTCGTCGTCCGGGACCTTCGGATCTACAGCCAGCCGCTGGACGCCCAAGTCACCTCATGGCGCGACGCCAACGGCAACGAGGTTGACGCGATCGTCTCCGCCGGCCCGAACACATGGGGCGCCTTTGAGATCAAGCTCAACCCCGACGCGGTAGACCAGGCGGCAGCGTCCTTGCTCCGCTTCGCGAAGAGCGTGGATACCTCCCGGCACGGCGAGCCATCATGCCTCGGCGTCATCACCAGCACCGGAGCGGGCGGCCTTCGTGACGACGGCGTCCACGTCATCCCGATCGGATGCCTCGGGCCCTGAGCGCCCGATCCGCATGACGGCGATACCTGCAGCCGACTGCGCGTGTCACACCTGCAGACGGGCGAGGAACTCCCTGGTGCGGGGCTGCTGCGGATCCTCGAGCACCTGCTCCGGCGTCCCCGCCTCCAGCACCCGGCCACCGTCGAGGAAGCACACCTGGTCGGCCACCCGGCGGGCGAAGCCCATCTCGTGCGTGGCCACCAGCATCGTCATCCCCTCCTCGCGCAGACCCACCAGCAGGTCGAGCACCTCCCCGACCAGCTCTGGGTCCAGGGCCGAGGTCACCTCGTCCAGCAGCAGCAGCTCGGGTTCGTTCACCAGCGCGCGGGCGATCGCGGCCCGCTGCGCCTGGCCGCCGGAGAGCTGGTCCGGGTAGGCGGTGGCCTTGTCCGCCAGGCCGACCCGGGCGAGCATCTCGATCGCGGCCGCCTCGGCCTCGTCCTTGCCCTGCTTGTGCACCAGCCGCTGGGCGAGGGTGAGGTTGTCCAGCACGCGCAGGTGCGCGAACAGGTTGTAGGCCTGGAACACCATGCCCAGCCGGGCGCGCACCGCGTCCGCGTCCACCCACGGGTCGGCGATGTCCACCCCGCGCAGCTGGATCGACCCGTCGTCGATGTCCTCGAGCAGGTCCACCGCACGCAGCAACGTGGACTTGCCCGACCCCGACGCGCCGATCAGCACCACGCAGGAGTGCTCGGCCACCTCCAGATCGACACCGCCCAGCACCAGGTGCTCCCCGAAGGACTTGCGCACCCCACGCAAGGCCAGCAGCGGGGCGAGAGGACTGCCCGAGGTGAGCTCCGCCGTCATCGGATCGCTCCCCCGACACCGCGGGTACCCCGCCAGCCGCGGCGGGCGTTGTAGGCATCCACTGCGCGGGTCAGCGGGATGGAGACCACCAGGAACAGGAACCCGGCCGCCACGTACGGGGTGAAGTTGTAGTCGCCGGTCACCGAGATCTGCGCCACCCGGATCGCGTCCACCGCACCGAGGATGGAGATCAGCCCGGAGTCCTTCTGCAGCGCCACCACGATGTTCAGCAGCGCCGGCACCACGTTGCGCACCGCCTGCGGCACCACGATCCGGCGGGTGGTCTGCGCCCGGGTCAGACCGAGCGCGCGGGCCGCGGCCACCTGCGCCGGGTGCACCGCCTCGATACCGGCGCGGAAGATCTCCGCCAGGTAGGCGCTGTAGGTGAGCACCAGGGCGAGGGTCCCCAGGAACGCGGCCTGGACCGGCAGCCAGGACAGGCGCAGCGCCGGCAGGCCGAAGCCGACCAGCAGCAGCACCAGCAGCACCGGCACGCCGCGGAAGACGTCCACGAACACCACCACGGCCGCGCGCAGCGGGAACAGCGCCGGAGCAGTGGTGGTGCGCGCGATCGCCAGCAGCAGCCCCAGCACCAGCGAGACCAGGCCGGCGATCACCCACACCCGCAGGTTCAGCCACAACCCTCCGGCCAGCGCGGGCAGCATCTCCACGAACCGGGCCGGGTCGAAGAACGCTTCCCGAGTACGCTCCCACCCCGGTGAGCTGACCAGCACCCACCAGGCCAGCCCCGCCACCACCACCGTGGAGGCCAGTGCCACCAGGAACGAGCGGCGCCGACGGCGAGCCCGGTAGACGGTGCGGGCGAGCGCCTTCTCGCTGGGCTGCCAGGGTCTCTGGTCTGGTACCGCGTTCGGCTCGGCGACCATCGGCGCCCCGGTCAGACCAGCTCGGGGATTCCGTCGGTGTTCAGCCACTCCGACGCGAGCTCGTCCAACGTGCCGTCAACCCGCAGCGCCTCCACGGCATCGGAGACGCAGTCTGTGAGCGGTGAGTCCTTGTCCAGCACGAACCCGAGCTGTGCCACCTCACCGGAGGCGGGCAGGGTGCCGACCACGGAGGTGTCCGGGAAGTACACCGTGGAGGCGGCCACCGCTTGGCTGACGTCCATCACCACCGCGTCGACCTGCCCGCTGCTCAGCGCCTGCATCGCCATCCCGGCGTCGTCATAGGGCACCAGCTCGACAGCGTCCTCCCAGGCAGCCTCGGAATCCGGCAAGGAGGTCTGCCCGGCTGTCACGCCGATCCGGGCACCCTCGAAGTCGGCGAGCGCCGTGGCACCGGAGTAGTCGCCGGAGTCGGCGACCACCACCCCCTGGTAGGTGTCCAGGTAGGGGGCGGAAAAGTCCACCACCTCCGCGCGCTCGGAGGTGATGGTGGTCTGGTAGGCGGCGAAGTCGAACGGCTTGATGTTCGGTGCGATGATCTGCTCGAAGGTGACGTTCTCCCAGGTCACCGCGTCCTCGGCGTAGCCGAGCTGCTCGGCGACGGCGTACACCAGCGCGGACTCGAAGCCCTCACCGGCGCTGGGGTCCTCGCCCACGTACCAGGGCTCGTACGGTGTGGAGGTGCCGACGGTGAGCGTGCCGTCGGTGAGAGTGTCCAGGGCACCCGGCTCGCAGCTGGCAGTCGTTGCCGTGCTCGGCTGGTCGGCATCGGTGCCGGACTCGTCCGGGCTGGAGCAGGCGGTCAGCGCCAGCGCCAGCGCAGTGGTAGTCAGGAGCAGGGCACGACGGCGCACGGTCTGGACCTTTCCGGGGACAGTGATCGTTACCTGAACTGTAAAGCACTGCTCGAGCGGTCGGCCCTGGCGCGACACAGAGGTGATCGGACTCACACGGCCGACCGGCGGGGCGCCTGGCGCGGCGGAGCGCTTCCGCTGAAGCGGTCTGGGCGGGCCGGCACCGGGCAGGTGTCAGTGATCGATCGTACTGTCGCACAAAGATGCGACGAGGACGGTGATGGGCGATGACGACGAGCACAGTGGGTACGAGCGGCAGCATCGAGGATGCACCGGACCTGGCCGGCCGCACGGTCTGGGACCTGGCGGCGGAGCTAGGTTCGCTGGCAGCGGGGATCGCAGCGAGCACGTGCCGGTTCCTCGTGCTGCTCGGGGAGTTCGACGCACGCGAGGGGTGGGGGCACTATGTCGGCGTCACGTCCACGACGCACTGGCTCTCCTGGCAGTGCGGCGTCGCACGCGTGACCGCACGAGAACAGGTCCGGGTGGCGCGAGCACTGCGCTCTCTGCCCTCGATCACCGCCGCGTTTGCAGCGGGGCGACTCAGCTATTCCAAGGTGCGGGCCCTGACGCGCGTGGCGGCAGCTGACAACGAAGAAGAGCTGCTGCAGGTCGCCAGGGCAGGGACGGCGGACCAGGTGCAGCGGTTCTGCGCCGGGGTGCGTGCTGCTGCCGGGTCGTTGACCGAGGTGAACGAGCGGAACGAGCGCGGCTCGCTGGTGCACCGGACCTTGGCCGACGGGTCGATCGGCGTATCCGTGCGGTGCTCTCCGGAGCAGGGCGCGATCATCGTCGACCGGTTGCAGGAGGTCCAGGAGTACCTGAGACGCACCGCCGCTGACGAAGCCGAGGCTGGCTGTTCCCTGCTGGATGCGCTCGTGCTGGTCTGTGAACAGTCCGAGACCGGCACCGGAACAGAGCGCAGCACCTCCCGGGCCGAGGCCAGTCGGACCCGCGGGTCCCGGCGCGCGGAGACGGTGCTGCACACCACGCTGGAGGACCTGGCGACCACCCCAGTGGTGGGCACGACCGAACCGGAGCATGGCGTGGACGACGAGCCTTGCACCGGCGACCCGCACGCATTGATCGGACCGCGGTTGGAGTCCGGAGCGGCGCTGCACCCCGAGACGGCGCGCCGGCTGGCGTGCGACTCGGGCCTGGTGGTGCACCTGCACGAGGACGGCGCCGCGCCGGCGGCCGACTGGGTCCGGCCGAACCCGCGCCCGGGCCGCACCGTGGACCTGGGCCGACGGCGACGACTCCCCAGCTCCGCACTGTTCCGGGCGATGTGGGACCGCGACCACGGCTGCGTCTTCCCCGGCTGTGGCCGCCGCCGATACCTGCACGGTCATCACCTCGTGCACTGGGTCTTCGGCGGGCGCACCGACCTGGACAACATGGTGCTGCTCTGCGGCGAGCACCATCGGCGGCTGCACGAGGGCGGCTACCGGATGCGTCGCAGTCCCGACGGCACTCTCGAGGTGTTCGATGACCACGGGGCACCGGTGCCAGTGCTGCGCAGCTGGGACGAACCGGAGCGCGCTGCCCCAGGAGACACCGCCTCCGGTGTCGCGGCCCACGCAGACGGGCGGTCGTTGGCCGCGGCCGACGGCGGTCCGCTGCACCTGGACTATGCCGTGTCCACCGTGGTCACGAACTGGGCCCGACGGCGGGAGCTCGCCGCCGAGCAGGACGATCAGGCGGCGTAGGAGGTGCTCAGGCGACTGCGGCGACGATGTGCTCGGCGATCGCCAACGAGGCGGTCGCCCCAGGTGAGGGGGCGTTGCGCACCAGGGTCACCGGACCACGGCGTTCGATCGCGAAGTCGTCCAGCAGCCGGCCGTCGCGGGTCATCGCCTGGGCGCGGATGCCCCGGCCTACCGGGGTGAGCCGGGCTCCCTCCAGCGCTGGCACATAGCTGCGCGCCTCGGTGAGGAACTGCCCGGGTGAGAGCACCCCAGCCAGCTCACGTACCGCCGTCGGCACGTTGCGGGCGGCAAACCGCCAGAACCCGGGCCAGCAGGCGACCTCGATGAGGTCACGCAGGCGCACCTGCCCGCGGTACCCCTCCCGGGCCGCGGACAGGAACGCGTTCGGCCCGATGGTCAGGGTCCCGTCCACCCGGCGGGTCAGGTGCATCCCGAGGAACGGGTAGCGCGGGTCCGGCACCGGGTAGACCAGCCCCCGGGTGAGGCCAGCGTGCGCGTCGTCGATCCGGTAGTACTGGCCGAAGAACGGGATGATCGCCGGATCCGCGCTGCCGCCGGAGGCGCGGGCGAGCCGATCGGAGGACAGACCCGCGCAGACCACGACCGCGTCGAACAGGTCGGTCAGCTCCGCGGCGCCCCAGGCGGAGTGCGGTTGCGGCTCCGCCACCACCCGCACCCCACGGGCCAGCGGCACCAGGGTGCGCACCCGGTGACCGAGCAGCACCCGACCGCCGGCGGCCTGCACATCCTGCGCCAAGGCGCGGGTGATGGCCGCGTAGTCCACCACTGCTGTGCCCGGGGAGACCAGGGCGGCCACGCCGACCGCCTCCGGTTCCACCTCTGCGAGCCCGGCCGGGCCGACCAGCCGCACCCCGGGCACCCCGTTCGCGCGGGCCCGATCGGCGATGTCCCGCAGCCGGGTGTGCTCGGCCTGGTCGCGGGCGATGAGCACCTTGCCGCACTGCAGGTAGGGCAGGGCGCGGTCGGCGCAGTACTCGCCCAGCAGCTGCACCCCGCGCCGGCACAGCCGAGCCTTCAGCGAACCGGGCGTGTAGTACAGGCCGGCGTGCACCACCCCGGAGCTGTGCCCGGACTGGTGAGCGGCGAGGTGGTCCTCCTTCTCCACGAGGGTGACCTGAGCACCAGGACGGCTGCGCTGGAGCTCGCGCGCCACAGCGCAGCCGAGGATGCCACCGCCGACCACCGCATACCTGGTCACGGCTCCACGATAGGGGCGCTTCCGCGGAAGCGCTGTGCTTCAGGCCCGGGCGGCGGCGAAGCCCGGTTCCACCTGCCGGGTGACGATCTGCTGCTTGATGTGGTGCGGGGCGAAGGAGTTCCACGCCGCCAGCAGGGTGGCCTCCTCCAGGTCGTCCAGCGTCCACCCGGCCTCGGTGACCAGCAGCTCCATCTCGCGACTCATCGACGTGCCGGACATCAGCCGGTTGTCGGTGTTGATCGTCACCGCGAAACCCAGGTGCCACAGGGTGCTGATCGGGTGGTTCGCGACGCTGGCGGCGATCCCGGTCTGCAGGTTGGAGCAGGGGCACACCTCGAGCGGGACCTGCCGGTCCAGCACCCAGGAGGCCAGCCGGCCGAAGGTGGCCTGGGTGCCTGCTCCCGCGGCGTCACCGGCGGGGCCCAGCTCGATGTCCTCGATGATCCGCACGCCGTGCCCGAGCCGGAGCGCCCCGCACAGCTGCAGCGCCTCCCAGATGCTCTCCGGACCGGCCGCCTCCCCGGCGTGGATCGTGTAGGGGAAGTTCGCCTCTCGCAGCGTCTGGAACGCGGTCCGCTGCCGGCTGGGCGGGAACCCGTCCTCCGGGCCGGCGATGTCGAAGCCGACCGCGCCCCGGTCCCGGTTGGCCAGGGTGAGCTCGGCGATCTCGTCGGCGCGGTCGTTCTGCCGCATCGCGGACAGCAACGTGCCAGCCTCGATGGTGTGCCCGGCGCGGGCAGCCTCGGCCTTGCCCTCGGCGATGCCGGCGTGCACGGCGTCCACCACCTGCTGCAGGGTCAGCCCGTGGCGCTGGTGCTGCTCGGGGGCATAGCGCAGCTCGGCGTAGACCACCCCGTCCGCGGCCAGGTCGACCACCGCCTCACGGGCCACCCGGGCGAGCGCGTCGGTGGTCTGCATCACTGCGATCGTGTGCTCGAAGGTCTCCAGGTAGCGCTCCAGGGAGCCGGAGTCTGCGGCGGCGACGAACCACTCCCCGAGCGCCTCCGGCTCCGTGGCCGGCAGCTGGTGGTCCACCTGGGCGGCCAGCTCGATGATCGTGGCCGGCCGGAGGCCACCGTCGAGGTGGTCGTGCAGCAGGACCTTGGGCAGCGCGGCGATCGTCTCGCGGGTCAGGCTCATGGATTCAGCGTATCGAGGATGTTCGCCACGGCGAGCGCCGCACCGATCACGGCCAGCGCCACCACGGCGGTGGCCGCCTGCCGCAGCACCGACCAGCGGGAGGCGGCGGTCGGCTGCCAGTACCGCAGCCTGCGCAACGCCCCACCGAGACCCGCTACGGCTGCGAGCGCCGCCAGACCGGAGAGCACCGGGTGACCCAGCCGTTGCGCGGTCATCGAGGCGACCAGCGCACCCATCGTCACCGCGAGCACGGTGCGGTGCCAGGAGAGCATGGTGCGCTGCGGCTGTGCGCCGGGGTCGCCGTCGAGGCCGGTGGTCATCGCTCGTCTAGCCGGTGACCAGCTGCACGATCACGTACGCGACCATCAGCAGCGCGAACAGTGCGACGGCGACCACCAGCGCGGGCAGGATGCGGGGTGCGGGCAACGGTTCACCCAGCCGCAGCGCCCGTTCCCGGCGGCGCCATCCGGACAGGGCGGCGAGCGCGAGCACACCACCACCGACGCACGCCAGGGCGGCGACCAGGTCCAGGAACATGTTGCCGGCACCGAAGGAGGCCAGCGTGGTCAGCGCCACCCCGCCGGCTACCAGCGCCAGCCCGGTGCGCAACCAGGCCAGGGCGGTGCGTTCGTTCGCCAGGGAGAACCGGGCGTCCGGTTCGGTACCGACCCCGTACACCGAACGTGGCCGCCGCTCCTCCCCCTGGGGTGCTTCTGCGGCCTCGCTCACCGGGCCTCCACCCGGTCCAGCAGCACCGACCCGGTGGCCGGCCGGGCACCCTCGGGGGCGATGGTCACCGCATCGGCGAGCGCCTCGCGGGCCCGCTCGAACCGGTCCGGGGTGTCGGTGTGCAACGTCATCAGCACCTGTCCGGCGCGCACCGGGGCGCCCGGCTTGGCGTGCAGCTGCACCCCGGCACCGGCCTGCACCGGCTCGTCGCGTCGGGTGCGGCCGGCACCGAGGCGCCAGGCGGCCAGCCCCACCGCGTAGGCGTCCAGACCGACCAGCACACCGTCTGCCGGTGCGAGCACCTCGTCGGTGTGCCTGGCGGTGGGCAACGGGGCGTCCGGGTCGCCGTCCTGGGCTCGGATCATCGCCTTCCAGGTGTCCATCGCCTGGCCACCGGTCAGGTGCTCGGCCGGGTCCACGTCGGTGAGCCCTCCTGCGGCGAGCATCTCCGCGGCCAGCGCGACGGTCAGCTCCACCACGTCCGGTGGTCCACCACCGGCGAGCACCTCGAGGGACTCGGCCACCTCCAGGGCGTTCCCGGCGGTCAGACCGAGCGGGGTGGACATATCCGTGATCAGGGCGGTGGTACGCAACCCGGCATCACTGCCCAGGTCGACCATGGTGCGGGCCAGCTCGCGGGCGTCGTCGATCTCCTTCATGAACGCACCCGACCCGACCTTCACGTCCAGCACCAGCGCCCCGGTGCCTTCAGCGATCTTCTTGCTCATGATCGAGGCGGCGATCATCGGGATGGACTCCACGGTGCCGGTCACGTCCCGCAGCGCGTACAGCTTGCGGTCTGCCGGGGCGAGGCCCGACCCCGCCTGGCAGATCACCGCGCCCACGGTCTGCAGCTGCTCTCGCATCTCGGCGTTGCTGAGCGCGGCCCGCCACCCGGGGATGGACTCCAGCTTGTCCAGGGTGCCGCCGGTGTGCCCCAGGCCGCGGCCGGAGAGCTGCGGCACAGCGAGCCCGAAGGAGGCGACCAGAGGAGCCAGCGGCAGGGTGATCTTGTCCCCCACCCCGCCGGTCGAGTGCTTGTCCACGCTGGGGCGGCCCAGGTCGGAGAAGTCCATCCGTTCCCCGGAGGCGATCATCGCTGCGGTCCACCGGGAGATCTCCGCCCGGTCCATACCGCGCAGCAGGATCGCCATCGCCAGGGCAGACATCTGCTCCTCGGCCACCACCCCGCGGGTGTAGGCGTCCACGACCCAGTCGATCTGCTCCGGGGTGAGGGCGGCGCCGTCACGCTTGGCGATGATGACGTCCGTGGCGTCGAAGGCTTCGCTCATGCTGCCCACACTAACCGGGCAGGTTGTCCGGGCCGAACGCCTGCGGGAGCACCTCGGTCATCGGCAGCACTCCCTGCGGGGTCTCCACCAGCAGCGTGGGGCCACCGTGCTCCCAGAGCAGCTGCCGGCACCGTCCGCACGGCATCAGCACCTGGCCCTGGCCGTCGCAGCAGGTGAAGGCGACCAGGCGCCCGCCGCCGGAGCCGATCAGCGCCGAGACCAGCGAGCACTCCGCGCACAGGGTCACCCCGTAGGAGGCGTTCTCCACGTTGCAGCCGACGACGACGTCCCCGCGGTCGGTCAGCGCGGCCGCCCCCACGGGGTAGTGGGAGTAGGGCACGTAGGCGTTGCCCATCGCGTCCGTCGCTGCGGTGCGCAGCGTGGTCCAGTCGACGGCGGAGGGCGGGGTGGGGTTGCTCATCGCACCACCGTCTCACGGGTAGGTCAGGCTCATGGGTACGGTTTGCCGTCAGCGGCCGGGGGCCGGACCCGCCCGACCAGTCCGGCAACGGCGAAGATGGTGGCCAGGTACGGCAGCATCGACATCAGCTCGTAGTCCACCGGGGAGCCGATGTTGCGCAGCACCCGGTTCAGCGCGTCGGTGAAGCCGAACAGCACCGCGGCAGCGAGCGCTCCCCTGGGCGACCAGCGGCCAAGGATCATCGCGGCCAGGGCGATGTACCCGCGCCCGACGGAGACCTCCTTGGTGAACGCCAACCCGGCGGCCAGGAACGAGGCGCCACCGAAACCGGCCACGGCCGAACCGAGCACCACGGCCCGGTACCGGGTGCGGTTCACCTTGATGCCGACAGTGTCGGCGGCCTTCGGGTGCTCACCTACGGACCGCAGCCGCAGCCCCCACCGGCTGCGGAAGAGCATGTACTGCAGCACGAACACGGCCACGTACATGGCGTAGACGATCACCGTCTGGTTGAACAGGGCGTCACCGAGCACCGGGATGTCCGCCAGGACGGGGATGCGCCAGGTGGGCAGCGGCGGCGGGGAGTTGAACTCCTGCGGGTTCTCGCTGAGCACGGTGGAGAACAGGTAGTTCGTCAGACCGAGGACCAGCACGTTGACCACCACGCCGACGATGATCTGGTCCACCTTGTAGGTGATGGAGAAGACGGCAAGGATCAGCCCGACCAGGGCACCGGCGATCGGGGCGGCCACAAGGCCGATGTAGGGGCTCCCGGTGATCGAGGCGGCGATGGCGCACAGGAACGCACCGCCGAGCAGCTGGCCCTCGATGGCGATGTTGATCACGCCGGCGCGTTCGCACAGCACCCCGGCGAAGGCACCGAAGACCAGCGGCACCGCCCAGGTCATCGTCAGCCCGAGCAGGAACGGCAGCCGCAGGGTGCCGGTGCTGGCGGACATCACCCAGACCAGGAACATCACCAGCACCAAGGCACCGAAGACCACCAGGTACCAGCGGCGCGGCTTGCGCGCCGCTGCGGCGATGAAGGCAGCGGCGGTCAGCGCGAAGGTGCCGACGGCGCACAGGATGAGCACCAGTCGGGCGGGTGCGTGCCACACCGGCCACTGCCAGGACGCGTCCGGTTCGGTGAACGCGAACTGGGCGAGTGCCGTCGAGGGGGTGAACAGCACGAACGCGAACAGGGCGGCGATGCTGATCACCGCCAGGGTGATCGGGGTGCGCCAGGAGACGGTGCCGAGCACGTCCGCGCGCAGCGTCGCACCCGGTTCGACCGGACCCGGGGTGCCGGCCATCATCGGGGCCGTCATGAGGCCACCTCCACAGCGCGTCGGCTGCCGGGTCTGCCGGGCAGGTGGAACATGGTGCGCACCAACGGCGGGGCGGCGATGAACAGCACGATCACCGCCTGGATCACCAGTACGATGTCGATCGGGGTCTGCGAGGCGGTCTGCATCAGCGGAGATCCGGCGCGCAGCGCCCCGAACAGCACGGAGGCGCCGACGATCCCGGCGGGCCGGTTCCGGCCGAGCAGCGCCACGGTGATCGCGTCGAAGCCGATCGAGCCGGCCGAGCTGGCACGCAGCGTGTGGTCGGCGCCGAGGATCTGCGCGGCACCGCCCAGGCCAGCGAGGAGCCCAGCGGTGACCATCACCATGACGAACACCAGGTTGACGTTGATGCCCGCAGTGCGGGCGGCGTCCATGTTCGCGCCCACCGCCCGGAACTTGAAGCCGATGGTGGAGCGTTCCATCAGCCACCACACGCCCACGGCGGCCAGCAGCGCCAGCACGAAGCCCCAGTGCAGCCGGAACTGCGACCCGAGCATCAGCGGCAGCCTCGCGCTGGGGTCCACCTCCGGGCTGATCGGCCGGTTCGGGGCCCGGGCGAGGATGCTGGTGGTCAGCAGCCAGGTGATCAGCCAGGTGGCGATCCAGTTGAGCATGATCGTCACGATCACCTCGTTGGCACCGGTGCGGGCCTTGAGCACACCGGCGATCGCGGCCCACAGTCCGCCGACCACGGCAGCGCCCAGCAACGCGACGATCACGTGCAGCACGATCGGCAGTTCCAGCGCGAAACCGATCCACGCGGCCATCGCACCGCCCATCAGCACCTGCCCCTGAGCACCGATGTTGAACAGGCCGGCGCGGAAGCCGATACCCAGGCCCAGCGCTGCGAACAGCAGCGGGGTGGCAGCGACCATCGTCTCGGTGATCGGTCGGATCGTCCGGGCGCCGGACGCCTCGTAGTCGAAGATCGCGCCGCGGAACAGGCTGGTGTAGGCGCCGGAGACCGCGCTCCACGCGGCACCGAGGGTGTCCCCGGGGCGCTCGAAGAAGTAGCTGACGCTGCCGCGCACCTGCGGGTCTGCGGCGACGATGAGGATCGCGGAGATCACCAGGGCGGCGAGGATGGCCAGGAAGGTCAGCAGCGCAGAGGAGCGGGCGATCTCGTCCCAGGTGATCCGGGGCCGGGTCGGAGTCTCGGTGGGCCGCTGCGGGGTGTCAGTCATCGCCTGCCTCCTCGCCAGGGTCATCAGTGACGCCGGCCATCATCATCCCCAGGGTGTCCCGGTCGGTGTCGGCGTCGACGATGCCGACCACCTGCCCGCGGTACATCACCGCGATCCGGTCGGCCAGCCCCATCACCTCGTCCAGCTCGGTGGAGACGATGAGCACCGGGATGCCGGCGTCGCGTTCCTCGATGATCCGCCGGTGCACGAACTCGATCGAGCCCACGTCCAGCCCGCGGGTGGGCTGGGAGGCGATCAGCAGCCGCAGCGAGCGGGACATCTCCCGGGCGAGCACCACCTTCTGCTGATTCCCGCCGGAGAGGTTGCCGGCGAGGGTGTCCACCGAGGTGGCGCGCACGTCGAAGGCACCGGCGAACTCTTCCGCCTTGGCGCGGGCGTGGTCGAGCTGCAGGGCGAGGCCGCGGGCGTACGGAGGCCGGTCGTGCTGGTCCAGGAGGAAGTTCTCCAGGATGGTGAAGGAGGAGATCAGCCCGTCCTTGCTGCGGTCCTCCGGGACGAAGCCCACCCCGGCGCCGAGCACGTCCCGCACGCTGCGCCCGACCAGCTCGGTGCCGTCCAGCTGCACCGATCCGGTGCCCACCTCCCGCAGCCCGAGGATCGCCTCGGCGAGCTCGGACTGGCCGTTGCCCTGCACCCCGGCGATGGCGAGCACCTCCCCACCGCGGACGGTGAGGCTGACGTCGTCGACCACCTTGGTGCCGGCGGCGTCCAGCACGGTCAGGCCGTTGACCTCGAGGCGGTGCTCGTTCGGTTCGGCGGGGTTCTTCTGCACGCCGAGCACCACGTCCCGGCCGACCATCAGCGAGGCGAGCTCGGCCTGGGAGGCGGTCGGCTCCGCAGTGGCGACCACCTTCCCGCGGCGGATCACGGTGATCTCGTCCGCCACGGCCTGCACCTCGCGGAGCTTGTGCGTGATGAACACGACGGCGGTGCCTGCCTCGGCGAGGCTGCGCATGATGGTCATCAGCTCGTCGGTCTCCTGCGGGGTGAGCACCGCCGTCGGCTCGTCCAGGATGAGCACCTCGGCCTGCCGGGAGAGGGCCTTGATGATCTCCACCCGCTGCTGCACGCCCACGGGCAGGTCCTCCACCCGGGCGTCCGGGTCCACGTCGAAGCCGAACTTCTCCGACAGGGAGCGCACCAGCTCGCGTGCCTGGCTGAGGTTGATGATGCCCAGCGGCCCGGCCGGTTCGTGCCCGAGCACCACGTTCTCCGCCACGGTGAACACCGGCACGAGCATGAAGTGCTGGTGCACCATGCCGATCCCGGCGGCCATCGCCTCACCCGGCCCGGTGAACTCCACCGCGGTGTCGTCGATGAGGATCTGGCCCTCGTCCGGGGTGTACAGGCCGTAGAGCACGTTCATCAACGTGGACTTGCCGGCCCCGTTCTCCCCGAGCAGCGCGTGGATGCGGCCGGGTTCGACGAGCAGGTCGATCCGGTCGTTCGCGACCAGGTCACCGAACCGCTTGGTGATTCCGCGTAGCTCGAGCTTCACTGCGCTCGGTCAGTTCGCGCTGGGCGAGTCGACGACCAGGTCGCCGGCGATGATCTGCGCCTGCAGGTCCTCGATCTCGCTGTTCAGCTCGTCCGGCACCTCGTCCTCGAAGTCGTGGTACGGCGCCAGGGACACACCGCCGTTCTCCAGGGTGCCCACGTACGGGTCGGAGGTGAACTCCCCGTTCACGGAGGCCTCGATGGTGTCGAACACGGAGTTCGCGATGCCCTTCATCACCGAGGTGAGGATCAGGTCCTTGAACTCGTCGTTCGCCGGCTGCTCGTACCCGTCGGAGTCCACCCAGATGACCGACACACCGTCGTTCTCCGAGGCGGCGCGCAGCGACCCGGCCCCGACCGGACCAGCGACGGGCAGGATGATGTCCGCACCGTCGGCGATGAACTGCTGGCTGGTGCTGTAGCCGGCCTCGGTGTTGGAGAAGTCACCGGTGAAGGATCCGTCCTGGGCGTCCTTGTCCCAGCCGAGTGCCTCCACGTCGGCGTCGTGGGCGTCGTTGTAGGCGGCGACGCCGTCGACGAACCCGTCCATGAAGATCGTCACCGACGGCAGCGCCTGGCCGCCGTAGGTGGCTACCGTTCCGGTCTCGGTCATCCCGGCGGCGAGGTACCCGGCGAGGAACGCAGCCTCCTGGGTGTTGAACAGCAGCGGCTTGGCGTTGTCGTAGGTCACCGGGCTGAAGTCGGCGTCGGTGAATGCGGAGTCGATGAGGGCGAAGTGCATGTCCGGGTTGTCCTCGGCAGCGGCCTGGATGGTGTCCTCCAGGTTGAAGCCCACCCCGATGGTCAGCGAGCAGCCCGCCTGCACCATCGCGTCCACGTTGCCGGTGTACTGGCCGGGGTCGGTGGACTCCGCGTCCCGTTCGGAGATGCCCAGCTCGTCCTTGGCCCGCATCAGCCCGTTGTATCCGGACTCGTTGAAGGAGGCGTCGTCCCAGCCGCCCTCGTCGGAGACCATGCAGGCGAGGAAGTCGCTGTTGTCGCCCCCCTCGGCGCTGCCCTCCGCACCGGTCTGGGCACCGGAGTCGGCAGGCTCCTCGTCGGGCGCAGATCCGCACGCTGCCAGTGTCAGTGCTGCTGCGGCCACGAGGGCCGCGGGGATCGACTTCTTCACGTCGCACTCCTCAGGTCTTGGTGCCGTCGTCGGCTGACAGTGACACTAAACCTTCCTCGCCCCGTCTGTGTCGCATGCTGAGACAGACGCGCGAGTTGTTACCGAACTGGTACCTGGCTGGTACGTCGGCCGCAGTTCTCAGGTATGCAGGTCGCGGCCGGCGCCGGCGGCGACCTGGGCGAGGAACCGTGCACCGACCCCGATGGCGTCCTCGTCGACGACCAGGTCCGGGCGGTGCAGGTCGTAGGCGCGCCCACCCGGGGTGCGCACCCCGAGCCGGGCCATCGCCCCGACGGCGGCGGTCAGGTACCAGCCGAAGTCCTCCCCACCGAGGGACTGCTCGGTGAGCACGAGCGCGTCCGGCCCGAGGACCGCACGGGCCGCCTCGTCCAGGATCCGAGTGCAGACCTCGTCGTTGTCCACCGGCGGCACCCCGCGCACCAGGCTGACCTCGGTCTCCACCCCGGTGGGGGCGACCACCTGGGTGATCAGCTCCTGCAGCAGGTTCTCCGCCTTCTCCCGGGTGCGCGCGTCCAGGCAGCGCAGCGTGCCGGTGATGGTGCCGGTGGTCGGTATCGCGTTCGGCGCGGACCCGGCACGCACGCTGCCCCAGGTGAGGTTCACCCCGGCGCGCGGGTCCAGCCGGCGGCCGAGCAGCGCCGGCGTGGTGGTGGCCACCAGACCGAGCGCGTACACGACGTCACCGGTCAGGTGCGGGCGGGAGGTGTGCCCGCCGTCTGAGGTCAACGTGACGGTGACAGTGTCGGATGCGGAGGTGATCGGCCCGATCCGGGTCCCCACCTGCCCGACCGGCACCTTCGGGTCGCAGTGCACGGCGAAGATGCGGTCGACGTCCTCCAGCACCCCGGTGTCCAGCAGGTCCAGCGCCCCACCGGGCTGGATCTCCTCGGCCGGCTGGAAGATCAATCGCACCGCCGAGTGCAAGGCGCCCTGGCGGGCGAGCTCGGCCAGCACCAGCCCGGCGCCCAGCACCACGGTGGTGTGCACGTCGTGCCCGCAGGCGTGGCTCACCCCTGGCACGGTGGAGGAGAACGGCAGCCCGGTGTCCTCCTGCAGCGGCAGGGCGTCCAGGTCGGCACGCAGCGCCACCCGGCGCAGCCGGCGGGTGGCCGGGCCCGGCTCGGTGGCCGGGTCGATGTCGGCGGCCAGCCCGGTCGGGGAGAACCGGCGCACCTTCAGACCTGCGGCCTCCAGCCGTTCGGCGACCTTGGCCGTGGTGCGGTGCTCGTTGAAACCCAGCTCCGGATGGGCGTGCAGGTCCCGCCGGAAGTCGACCAGCTCGGCGAGCAGGCCGTCGGTCAGCGTGTGGATCTGGTCGGTCAGGGCGGAGGAGGTGAGCACCCTGTGAGGTTACCGCTGGCCGCGGCACCGCCGCGGCGAGGTCAGCTCTTCCGGTTGTAGATGAACATCGAGATCGGTCCGAACAGCGCCACCAGCACCACGCAGTACAGCAGCACCGTGGCCACCGAGCCGGCCTGGAAGGAGCCGGCCATCAGCTCGCGGATGCTGGTGACCACCACCGAGACCGGGTTCACGTCCACCGCCGGCTCCAGCCAGCTCGGCATCGTCCGCGGGTCGACGAAGATGTTCGAGGCGAACGTCAGCGGCATCAGGATGAACATGGAGATGCCCATCGCGGCCTGCTCGGTACGTACCGCCAGGGAGATCACCGTCCACACCCAGGACAGGCTGAAGCTGAACACCAGGAGCAGGGCGAATGCGACCAGCACACCCAAGGCTCCGCCGTCCGGCCGGAAGCCCATCACGAACCCGACGGTCAGGATGATCACCCCGGCCAGGGTGTACCGCACCTGATCCCCCAGCAGCGCGCCGACCAGCTGCGCCGGCCGCCAGGTGGGCAGGGACCGGAACCGGTCGAAGACGCCCTTGGAGATGTCCCGGTTCAGCGTCAGACCGGTGTACATGGTGATCATGATCAGCGTCTGCACGAAGATCCCGGGGATCAGCCACTGTACGTACCCGTCCACGCTGCCGGCGATCGCGCCGCCGAAGATGTAGGTGAACATCACCGTCATCATGATCGGGAAGACGGTCACGTCGAAGAGCTGCTCGGGGACGTGCTTGATCTTCAGCAGCGCCCGCCACCCGTAGGTCAACGACGCCGACAGCGGACCGGCCCGGCGCGGGCGCGCCCCGGTCGGCATCAACACGCCAGCGATCTTGTCGGTGTGCACTGCGGCGGTGCCACCCGGTTCCTCAGTGGTCTCCACGGCGCTCATCGGGCACCTGCTTTCGTCTCGTCCGGGGTGCCTTGGGCACTGTCGTCGGCGGGGCTGCCGGTAAGGGTGAGGAACACCTCGTCCAGGCTGGGCTGACCCAGGGAGAACGTCTCGATGCCCAGGTCCTCGGCCTCCAGGGCGGTCAACGCAGCCGCTGCCCGGGCGGTCTGGTCGACCCGGACGGTCAGCGCGGTCGGGTCGGACTCCCGGTGCACATCGGCGCCGATCACTTCACCGAGCACCCGGGCGGCGTCCTCGCGGTCGGCTTCGTCGAGCACCCGCACGGTCAGTGCTCCGGACCCGACCTGGGCCTTGAGCTGACCCGGGGTGCCCTCGGCGATCACGGTGCCGTGGTCGATCACGGCGAGCCGGTCGGCCAGCTGGTCGGCCTCCTCCAGGTACTGCGTGGTGAGCAGGATGGTGGTGCCGCCGGACACCAGGGTGCGGATGATGTCCCACACCTGGTTCCGGCTGCGTGGGTCGATCCCGGTGGTCGGCTCGTCCAGGAACATCAGCTCCGGGGTGACGATCAGCGAGCCGGCGATGTCCAGCCGGCGGCGCATCCCGCCGGAGTACTTCTTCACCTGCTTCTCTGCGGCCTCCGACAGCCCGAACGCCGCGAGCAGGTCCAGGCCGCGGGAGCGTGCCGCACGCGAGGAGAGCCCGAGCAGCCGACCGAGCATGATGAGGTTCTCGATGCCGGTGAGGTCCTCGTCCAGGGAGGCGAACTGGCCGGTGAGGGCGATCTTCTCCCGGATCACCTTCGCCTCGGTGAGCACGTCGTGGCCGAGCACGTGTGCCTCGCCGGCGTCCGGGCGCAGCAGCGTGGCCAGCATCCGGATGACGGTCGTCTTCCCGGCGCCGTTAGGGCCGAGGAAGCCGTAGATGCCGCCGCGGCGCACGGTCAGGTCCACCCCGTCGACGGCGCGGGTGGACCCGAAGGTCTTCACCAGTCCTGAAGTCTCGATGGCGATCTCGGGCACGCCCATGCGTGGTCCTCTCCGGCGGCGTGGTCGGTGGGGCCGTGCCGCGGCAGGAGTGCGCGGCAGCAGGGAACTAGCAGAACACGGTCTGCACGGGATCGGCCATCGTTTTTCGCCGACGGCGTAGGGCCCGCCACGCATCGATCGAGGCACTCGTGGTGCATGGAGGTGTTCTTGTCTCACCTCGGTGCACCAGCAGCGCCTCAGGCTGGTGGAGGCCGAGGCATCAGAGCAGGTGGGCGCCGTCTGGGTCGTCAGCCAGTGCCGCCACCACGTCCTTGACCTGCTGGGCGGACTCGGTGCTGGTCACCAGCAGCGCGTCCGGGGTGTCCACGACGACGGCGCCGGGCAGCCCGAGCAGCACCACGCGCCGGGCCGTGCCGGTCACCACGAGCGCCCCGGGCGAGCCGGTGACCAGGGCGAGCTCCTGCTCGCCGAGCACGCGGGCGCCGTCCGGCTCCTGGCCGGGTGCGACCGGCAGCAGCTGGGCCAGGGAACGCCAGTCGCCCACGTCGTCCCAGCCGAGGTCCGCAGGCACCACGGCGACCCCGCCGGCCGCGGCGACCGGTTCGGCGATCGCGTGGTCGATGGCGATCCGGGTCAGTGCCGGCCACTCCCGGTCCAGCACCTCCGCCCGGTCGGGAGTGTCCCAGGCGGCGGCGATGGTGCGCAGCCCGGTGGCCAGCGCCGGCTGCAGGTGGTCCAGGTGTGCGAGCAGCACCCGGGTACGGACCACGAACATGCCTGCGTTCCACCGGTAGGCGCCGGTGGCCAGGTACGCCGCAGCGGTCTCGCCGTCGGGCTTCTCGGTGAAGCCGAGCACCTGGTGCGCGCCGGGAACACCGGCCAGCTCCTCGCCCTGGTGGATGTAGCCGAACGCGGTGGCGGGGCCCGTGGGCTCGATGCCGATGGTGGCCACGTAGTCGGCGCGGGCGACCTGCACTGCGGTGCGCACTGCGGTGGCGAACGCGTCGGTGCGGGTGATCACGTGGTCGGCGGCGAAGGAGCCGATCACCACGTCCTGGTCCGGGTGCCTGGTCTCGAGCACGGCAGCAGCCAGGCCGATGGCTGCCATCGAGTCCCGCGGAGAGGGTTCCGTGAGCAGGTTCGCACGCCCCAGGTCCGGCAGCTGGTCGACCACGGCGGCGGCGTGCGCGGTGCCGGTGACCACCAGCTGGTCATCGGTCAGGCCGGCCAGCCGCTCCCAGGTGTCCTGCAGCAGGGTGCGGCCGCGACCGGTGAGGTCGTGCAGGAACTTGGGCGAGCTGCGCCGGGACAGGGGCCACAGCCGGGTGCCGGCGCCACCGGCGGGGATCACGGCGTAGAAGGACTGCTGCATCGGGCCAGCGTAGCCAGCCCGCTGCTGCTGCGGGGCCAGGTCAGGCCTCCCGGGCACCGACCCACTTGCGACGGACCCAACCGATCAGCCCGCCCCAGTACGGCGGCGGTGGCGGTGGTTCCTCCGGCTGCACCTGACCGGTGATCGGGTCGTGCTGCCAGTCCAGGGTCTCCGGTTCGGAGAGGGTCACGTAGTTCGGCGTCTCGTCGCTGTGCGTGATCCAGTCCTCGGCCACCACCGGGCGACCCGGCGGGTTGGCGATCCAGGCCGCCGTCATCAGCGCGATCCGCACCAGGAAGTTCACCCAGAGCAGCAGCACGCCGAGCGCGGCCGATCCTTGGAACAGCGGGTTGTCCGAGACGCTGCCGACAGCGCTGGTACCCAGGTAGCGCAGCACACCGGACCCGATCCCGGCCAGCAGGGCTCCCAGCCAGAGGTCCCGGCTCGGCGGGCGCACCCCGCTGAGCACCCGGTAGATCCACACGAACACCAGCGTGTCCACGGCCAGGGCGACCAGCAGCCCGAGGATGCGCAGCAACCATCGACCGCCGGTGCTGTTGTCCAGGTCGACCAGGGACAGCACCCACTCCCCTGCGGTGCCGGCGGCCACCCCGAGCACTGTGGTCAGCAGCACGGAGATCGCCAGGCCGATGAAGCCGAGGAAGTCGCGCACCTTGCCCATCACCGGGCTCACGTCCGGAGCCAGCAGACCGAACATCGCCCGCACCGCGTTGCGCAGGTTGCGCGGTACCCGGGTGGCGGTGTTCAGCAGCACCAGCACGGCGAGGATCCCGGCGATGCCCGTGCCACCGGTGGGCTTGAGCTTCTCCGGCGGGATCTCACCGGGGCCGTCGCCGATCAGGTCCATCGGCATGGCGCCGTTGATGGTGTCGATCACCTGGTCGCGCAGCTCGAGGTTGTTCCCGATCACCAGCATGAACGCGGAGAACCCGATCACCAGGGCCGCGAAGATGGAGAACAGCGCGGAGAACGCGATGCCGCCGGAGAGCATGGCACCGTTGGCCACCCCGTAGCGGGCGAGCATGCGGGCCACCCGGGTGCGTTTCCACCAGTCCATCAGTGCTTTGATCCGGTCTCCCATGGCCTCCAATATGTCGAAACCGGGCCCGGAGCGCACGTCACCGGCGCGTCTTCAGGAGGTGAGCGCGAAGTCCACGGTGTCTCGCCACACCCCGTCGGCGCCGCGGAAGTACAGGGAGAAGTGCACTACCGGGAACACGGCGTCGAAGTCGTCCATCGACCGTGCCGCGCGGTCCAGGGTGTCCTCGTCCAGCTCGTGGGCGATGGTCACGTGCGGGTGGTAGGGGAAGCGCAGCTCCTGGGCGAGGACGTCGTCGTTGACGGCACGCTGCAGACGGCTGCAGTCCTGCGCCCCGGCCTGCAGCCGGACGAAGACCACCGGGGAGACCGGGCGGAAGGAGTCGGTGCCGGCGAGCTCGATGATGAACGGGCTGTGTGCCGCCGCGACCTCACCGAGGTGCGCCTCGACCCGGGCGACGTCCTGGTCGCGGACCTCGGTGGGCGGCAGCAGGGTGATGTGCGGGGGCACGGCGTGCGCGAGCGGGTCACCGGCCTCCACCCGGGCACGGGTGAGTCGAGCCGCATATGGCTCCGGGATCGGGATGGAGACGCCGACGAGCACAGCGCCCCCGGTCTCGCGCTGGGTACGGACGGCCCCCTGCCGCAGCTGGGTCATCGGCACCCTCGGCCACGCGCCTGGGTCTGCGGGTACTCCATCGTCGTATTGTGCCTCACCACCGGCTCTTCTGGGTACGCTCCCACTGTTAAGAACTGATCGTTTACGTGCGAAGTTGTGACATACTGGCGTGGTGTCTGACGAGACTGAGCTGACCACCCACGCTGTGCGACGCACCCGCACCCACCTGGCCGACGGTCGAGAGCTGTTCTACTACGACGACTCCGAGCCGTACGTCTCCGGCGGGGCCACCCGCCGGCTGGACGACCCGCGCCCGCTGCCGGACCGGTTCGCCCCGGTGACCGCCGCCGACGGCACCGAGCAGCCGGTCACCGGGCCGCAGATGCGCTACGACGTGCTCACCGGGGAATGGATCCCGATGGCCACGCACCGGATGAACCGCACGTTCCTGCCCGGTCCGGACACCAACCCCCTCGCACCGGCCCGGCCGGGCAGCGCCTACACCGACGGGGAGATCCCGGACACCGACTACGACGTGGTGGTGTTCGAGAACCGGTTCCCCTCGCTGCTGCGGGTGCCCGGGACCGAGGAGGTGACCGGCTACGTCGACGACACCGAGCTGTGGCCGGTGCGACCCGCCGTCGGGCGGTGCGAGGTGATCTGCTTCTCCCCGGACCCCGCCGCCTCGTTGAGCACGGTCACCCCGCAGCGGATGCGCACGATCGTGGAGGCGTGGGCGGACCGGACCCGCGCACTGGGCAGCATCCCTGGTGTGGAGCAGGTGTACTGCTTCGAGAACCGGGGCGAGGAGATCGGGGTGACGCTGCACCACCCCCACGGGCAGATCTACGCCTACCCGATGGTCACCCCGCGCACCGAGCAGATGCTCCGCCAGGCAGTCGCGCACCGGCAGCACACCGGGCGCAACCTGCTGCGGGACGTGCTCGAGGCCGAGCTGGCCTCCGGGCGGCGGATCGTCGGGCAGTCCGAGCACTGGGTGGCCTACGTACCGGCTGCGGCCCGCTGGCCGGTCGAGGTGCACGTGGCCCCGCGCCGGGACGTAGCGGACCTGCCGGCCACCACCGACGCCGAACGCACCGACTTCGCCGAGCTGTACCTGAGCCTGCTGCGCCGGCTGGACCGCTTCTTCGTGGCCGCCGACGGCAGCCCGATGCCGTTGCCGTACATCTCCGGCTGGCACCAGGCACCGGTGCGTACCGGCCGGGACGACCTGCGGCTGCACCTGCAGCTGTTCTCCATCCGGCGCGCACCGGGCAAGCTGAAGTACCTGGCCGGGTCGGAGTCCGGGATGGGAGCCTGGATCTCCGACACCAGCCCGGAGCAGATCGCCGACCGGCTGAACGAGGTGGAGGCACCGTGACCGCTGTGCCCATGCTGGAGGCCTGGGACGAGACTGAGGGCACCCGCCGTGCCCGCGCCCTGTTCGCCGAGACGTTCGACGGCGCACCGGACGGGGTGTGGTCCGCACCCGGCCGGGTGAACCTCATCGGCGAGCACACGGACTACAACGGCGGGCTGTGCCTGCCGATCGCCCTCGAGCACCGCACCTTCGTGGCGCTGCGGCGGCGGCCGGACGACCGGGTGCACCTGGTCTCCGAGCGGGAGGGCAGCAGCTGGCAGACCGCGCTGGCCGATGTCGCACCGGGGGCGGTCTCCGGCTGGGGCGCCTACCCGGCCGGGGTCGCCTGGGCGCTCGACCAGCTCGGCCACCCGACCGGCGGGTTCGACGCCGCCGTCGTCTCCTGCGTGCCCTACGGTGCCGGGCTGAGCTCCTCGGCCGCGCTGGAGTGTGCGTTCGCCATGGCTTTCACCGCAGCGCCGGGCTGGGCCGGCCCCGACCCGGGCACCGATGCGGGCCGGGCCGCGCTGGCCGCCGCGTGCGTGCGCGCGGAGAACGAGATCGCCGGGGCGAACACCGGCGGGATGGACCAGGCAGCCTCGTTGCGCAGCCGCGCCGGGCGCGCTCTGCTGCTGGACACCCGGGACGGGCACGTGGAGCACATCCCGTTCGACCTGACCGAGGCGGGGCTCGAGCTGCTGGTGATCGACACCCGCGCCGAGCACGCCCTGGTGGACGGGCAGTACGCCCAGCGGCGGGCCACCTGTGAGGCGGCCGCTGCCGCGCTCGAGGTGCCCACGCTGCGGGAGATCACCCCGTCCGGTCTGGACGCCGCGCTGGCGCAGCTGGACGGTGACGAGCCGCGCCGGCGGGTGCGGCACGTGGTTACCGAGATCGCCCGGGTGGAGCAGTTCGTGGACCTGCTGCGCGCTGGCCGGCTCAGGGAGGTGGGTCCGCTGATGGATGCCTCGCACACCTCGCTGGCAGGAGACTACGAGGTCTCGGCCGCTGAGCTGGACGTAGCAGTGCGTGCTGCCCGGCAGGCCGGGGCGCTCGGGGCCCGGATGACCGGCGGCGGTTTCGGCGGGTCGGCGATCGCGCTGGTGCCCGCCGGCGCTAGCCCGGCAGTGGCCGAGGCGGTCACGGGCGCGTTCGCCGCCGAGGGGTTCACCGCGCCGGTGTTCCTGGTCGCGACAGCCGGTCCGCCCGCGCACTGACCCACCACCCACCCCGCTGTTGAATCAATTCAGGCGATACCTGGCACGCGAGGTCGTGCTCTGCGGTATCGCCCCCACGGAGGAGCTGCCGAACGGGTAGCCCCGCCGGTGCCCGCTCAGGGGCCGGCAAGGGCCCGCTCAGGGGCTGGCTCCGGGGAAGAACCAGGGGGTCCCCCGATGTGACCGCGGCTGAGTCGGCCCTACGTTGCTGGTCATGTCCAACGCAGGCCTGGCTGTCCGGTACGTGCGCAGCGACCTGCACACCAACCCGGGTGCGCACCTCGCGCTGACCGCGCTGCTGCTGCTCAGTGCGTTCCTGATGGCCACCGGGGCGATGGTCGCCGAGCGGCTGGTGGGCTCCATCGACCGGCTGTTCGAGATCGCCGAGCCGCCGGACTTCCTGCAGATGCACCGCGGAGACCTCGACCACGCGGCACTGGACGCCTTCGCCGCCGAGCACCCGGAGATCGAGGCGTGGCTGATCGAGGAGATGCTCGGGTTCGACGGCGCCGCCGTGGGCTGGCAGCACGCCGCCACCGGGGCGAGCGGAGACCTCGCCGACAGCGTGATGGACAACCTGTTCGTCACCCAGAACCAGGAGTTCGACTTCCTCCTGGACGCCGAGGGCGCGGTCCCGCAGCCCGCTCCGGGGCAGGTGTACGTGCCGGTGGCCTACCAGCAGAGCTACGACCTGGCGGTCGGGGACCGGCTCACCGTTCGCACGGACACCGGCCCACACCAGCTGCAGGTGGCCGGGTTCGTCCGGGATGCCCAGATGGCCTCGTCGATGTCCTCGGCCACCCGGTTCCTCGTCTCCGAGCAGGACTTCGAGGACCTGGAGGCCGCTGGCGGCGGCGCGCCGGAGCACATCCTGGAGTACCGGCTCACCGACGGCGCCTCGGCCGGGGACCTGCAGCGGGCCTACGAGGCGGACCCGGACCTGCCGAAGAACGGACAAGCGGTCACCATCGGGATGATCCGCCTGCTGAACGCGCTCGGTGACGGCCTGGTGGCCGTGGCCCTGGTGCTGGGCAGCCTGGTCCTGGTGGCGGTCGCAGTGATCAACCTACGGTTCGTGGTCCGGGGCACCCTCGAGGACGAGGTCCGTGAGATCGGCGCGCTGCGCGCGATCGGCATCAGCCACCGGCAGATCAGCGCGCTCTACCTGGGCAAGTACGCGACCCTGACCCTCCTGGCCTGCGCGGCCGGTGGGGCCCTGGCGGTACCTGCCACCGCGGGGCTGACCCAGGCGATGCAGGTGAACTATGCCGCCGCCCCGGCCGGGGCGGCCACCGTGCTGGTGCCCGTGGCCGCGCTCGGCCTGTTGGGCACGCTGGTCCTGCTGCTCTGCCGGCAGGCGTTGCGCCGGGTGGGGAAAGCGCCGGTGGTCGGTGCCCTGGTGGGTGGCAGCATGCTCAGCGAGCGGCAGACCGCCCGCCGCGCACGCCGCGGAGCAGCCCGGGCGCGGCGGCACCGCCTGGCGGCCTACTCCGGCACCCGCGTCAATACGTTCCTGGCCCGGCTGGACCTGCGCGCCGATCTGCGGCAGTGGGCCCTGGTCCCGGTGGTGTTCGCGCTGCTCAGCGTGCTGATGATCCTGCCGATGAACCTGCTCAGCACGTTCCAGAGCCCCCGGTTCGGCACTGCGATGGGCGCTCCGGAGGCAGATCTGCTGGTTGACCTTCAGTTCTCGCCGGACCTCGAAGACACCCGGACCGGACTCCTCGCCGACCTGGAGAGGGACGACCGGGTGACCGAGGTGAGCGTGCTGGCCACCGAGCTGCGGGAGGTCCCGGGAGAAGACGGCTGGGAGACGCTACGGGTCCAGGTCGGCGACCACCACGACGCTGCGGTGCAGTACCTGCACGGCCGCCCGCCCGGCCCGGGGCAGGTCGCCCTGTCCGTGCTGAACGCCCAGCGCTACCAGCTCGCCGTCGGCGACACGCTCCCGGTGCGCCCCGCCGGCCCGGTGAGCTCCACAGACCAGGCGAGTCCCGCCGTCGTGAGCGGTGTCTACCAGGACCTGACGATGGGCGGCTACACCGCGAAGCTGCCCGGCGAGCCGAACCCCCGGGCCGCCGGCTATGCGATCTACGCCCGTGTGACCGAAGCCACCGACCCTGCCGACCTGGCCGCCGAGTATGCCGACCGCTACCCGACCGCCTCGGTGATCCAGATGGCGGAGTACCTGGACCAGACGATGTCCTTCGTGACCAGCAGCTTCCGGGTCGCCGCCGGGCTGGCACTGGCGTTCGCCCTGGTGGTGGCCGCGCTGATCAGCGCCCTGTTCCTCTCCCTGCAGCTCAAGCGGGAGCGGCAACGCATGGGTGTGCTCTTCGCCGTCGGCTTCTCCCGGCGAGAGATCGTCACGCAGATGCGGACGAAGGCACTAGCGGCGGTCGCCGTCGGCGTGCTCGGCGGCACGGTGGCGGCCGCGGCCGGCGGCCAGCACCTGGTCGACGGGGTGCTGGTGGCCGCCGGGCTGGGCATCACCGAGCTGCGGCTCTTCCCCCAGGCGTGGTTGGTCTACGGCGTGTACCCGGCGCTCCTGGTCGGGGTCGGGCTCGGCGTGTCCGTGCTGACCACCGCCCGGATACGCAGTGCCCAGATGAGCAGATGGTTACGAGGATGAGGAGCGATGATGACCGCGACCGACACTGTGCTGCAGGCCAGCAACGTGACGAAGGAGTACCCGAGCACCGATCCGCCCACACCGGGCATCACCGGGGTGGACCTGCAGGTCGCAGCCCGGGAGTTCCTCGCGGTGATGGGCGCTTCCGGGTCGGGGAAGTCCACGTTGCTGCAGGTGATCAGCGGGATGGACCACCCCACCGGCGGGCAGGTGCAGATCAGCGGGCACGACCTCACTGCACTGGGTGATGACCAGGCCAGCCGGCTGCGGCTGACCACGATCGGCTTCGTCTTCCAGCAGGCGTACTTCCTGCGCAACCTGAGCATCCGGGACAACATCCTGCTGCCCGCGCTGAAGGCCACCCCGCGGCGGAAGGTGCAGGTGCTGGCCCGGGTGGAGGCGCTGATGGCCCGGTTCGGGATCGCTGACCTCGCCGACCGGGCGATCACCGAGGTCTCCGGCGGCCAGCTGCAGCGGGCCTCCATCTGCCGGGCGCTGGTCTGCGAGCCGGAGATCGTGTTCGCCGACGAGCCGACCGGGTCGTTGAACAGCCAGACGACCCGGGAGGTGATGGATGCGCTCACCGAGGTGCACGCCGATGGCACCACCCTGGTGCTGGTCACCCACGACCCGACCTGTGCCGCGCGGGCGGAGCGGGTGGTCTACCTGCGCGACGGGCGCCTGGACGCCGAACGCACGCTCGGCCCGTGGCGCCCGGCCACCGCCCGGGACCGGGAGGGCGAGCTGCTCAGCTGGTTGACCGGGTTGGGTTTCTAGCCACCCGCCACATGCCGATCGCGGCGTCCACCAGCTCCACCCGGTCCAGGGTGGGCACGTCGGCCAGCGGGATCCAGCGGGCCTCGTCGGTGGAGCCGTCGGTCTCGGCGCGCAGCGCCCCGCCGGTGATCCTCGCCTGGTAGACCGCGCGCACCGCCTTCATCGGGCCCGTTCCGCTGAGCCGGTCCTCGGCCGGGATCCAGAGCGTGTCCAGCCCGAGCAGGCGGACCGGTTCCGTGGTGTAGCCGGTCTCCTCGGCCACCTCCCGGACCATCGTCTGCTCGGGGGTCTCGGTGAGCTCGGCTCCCCCACCGGGCATGGTCCAGCGGGGCCGGGAGGCCTCGTTCCACAGGGCGAGCAGGATGCGGTCGCGGTCGTCGATCATCAGGCCGTAGGCGGCGAACCGGGTCTGGAAGTCCACAGCGGGTCAGTCTCGCACAGCCTGGAAGGTGTGCGTGCGGTACGGCATGCTGATCTGCCCGTCCGGGTCGGCCACACGTGCGGCGAGCTCGCGGACCTGGGTGAGGATCTCCTCCCGCCGCTGCGGTGCGGCAGTGATCACGTAGGACCGGGAGGCGGCCAACGCCACCAACCTTTCGCCGTCGAGCGGGTACTGCCAGGTGACCACGTGCTCGGCGAGCGGACCGAACGGCCCCTCCAGCCGGACGGCGTCAGCCTCGATGAGCCGCTCAGCGTTGCTGGCGCCCATGATCTCGCCCAGCTCGGCCACCCACGGCTGGCTGGTGTCGCGCACGTTCCAGACCAGACCGAGCACTCCCCCGGGCCGCAGCACGCGGGCCACCTCGGCCGACGCCGCGGGTACGTCCACCCAGTGCCAGGACTGGCCGAAGGTGACCAGGTCCGCGTTGGCGTCCGGCAGCGGGACCGACTCACCAGTGCCGACCAGCGTGCGCACGCCGGGGAGCCGCTGCTGCAACCGGGCCAGCATCGCTTCGTCCGGGTCCACGGCAACCACCTCGCGGCCGGCGCCGAGCAGCGCCGCGGTCAGCTTGCCGGTGCCGGCACCCACGTCCACCACCTGGCGGGGCTGGTGGGTGAGCACCAGCTCGACGGCGTCGCTCGGGTAGCCGGGACGCGCCCGGTCGTAGTGGTCGACCGCCTGGCCGAAGGAGGTGGCATCGCTGGTCACCGGGCCAGTGTGGCAGAGCCCGGCAGCGTGGCTCTCGAGTGGCAGGATCGGCCAGAACCGGTTCAATGGTCCGTGCGCAGCATCCTGCGCAATTCACCGGACAAGGAGTTGACCCATGGGCTTCCTCGGATTCCTCATCGTCGGCCTGATCTGCGGCACCATCGCCAAGGCCATCCTCAAGGACCGTGCGGTCGGTGGCTGGCTGGCCAGCCTGATCATCGGGGTGATCGGCGCGTTCGTCGGTGGCTGGCTCGGTGGCGTGCTGCTGGATGCCGAGCTGGGCAGCTTCTGGGACATCAAGACGTGGCTGCTGGCGCTGGCCGGGTCGATCATCGTGCTGTTCGTGTACACGGCGATCACCGGGAAGCGGGCCACCGCCCGGTAGCCGGTCTGCGGGTCAGCGACAGCTCACAGGTCGTAGGTGACCCGCAGCGGGGCGTGGTCGGAGAACCGCTGGTCGTAGGCTGGCGCACGGTCCACCACCGCGTCCTTGGCCCGCTCGGCGAGCTCAGCGGTGGCGAGCTGGTAGTCGATGCGCCAGCCAGAGTCGTTGTCGAACGCCTTCCCGCGCCAGGACCACCAGGTGTAGGGGCCGTCCACCTCACCGGCGAAGTGGCGGGCCAGGTCCACCCAGCCGAGCTCGCCGAGCCAGCGGTCCAGGTAGGCCCGCTCCTCCGGCAGGAAACCGGAGTTCTTCCGGTTCCCCTTCCAGTTCTTGATGTCCAGCTCGCGGTGTGCGATGTTCACGTCCCCGCCGACGACGGCACAGCCCCCCTGGTCTCTGAGCTCACCCAGCCGGGTGGTCACCTGGTCCAGGAACGCGTACTTCAGGTCCATCGAGGGCGTGCCGGCAGTGCCGGAGTGGATGTAGGTGCTCACCACGGTCAGCGGTGTGCCCGCCACGTCCAGGTCGGCCTCCACCCAACGGCCGATCTGGTCCTCGGCGCGGCCTGCCTCCGGGCCGATGCCGATGCGCACGCCCTGCAGTGGCAGCCGGGAGGCGATCGCCACCCCAGCACGACCCTTGGCGGCGCCCTCCTCGTGCACCAGGTGCCAGTCGGAGTCGAAGAAGCCGTTCAGGATGTCGTCGTTGGCGCGGACCTCCTGCAGCAGGATCACGTCCGGCTGCTGCTCGGTGATCCAGGCATCCATGCCGCGGCGGAAGGCGGCCCGGATGCCGTTGACGTTGACGGTGGCGATGCTGAACATGCTTCCATCCTGCCTCAGCCCACCGACAGCGTGGGCCGTAGCGTCGGTGGTCACCAGGTCCAGGTGCTGATCCCGTTCTCGGTGAGCAGGTAGAGCCGGTCACCGTCGCTGGTGAGCTTCAGGATCGGGGCGCCGGGGTCGATCGCCCACGCGAGACGGCCGGTGTCCAGGTCCACCGCGCGCAGCTGCGTGGTGTCGGAGTACAGCAGCGTGTGCGGTCCAAGAATCGGGGCGCCGAACAGCTGCACGTCGGCCAGGCGCCACTGCTCGGCTCGCGACGCAGGATCTTCGGCGATCAGCACGCCCGGTCCGTGCTCCCGGCTGGCTTCGAACCCGAGGGTCGCACTCGGCAGGAACGCGAACGGGAGCCAGCGTCGGTCTTCTTTGGGTTCGAGCTCGCGGATGTCATCGGGGTCGGCGGCAGTCACCATCCAGGAGACAGGACCGCGGACGGAGCGGACGTCCTGGCCGCGGCTGTAGAGCCGGGTGGTGTCGGCGTGCTGTGCGCGCCAAAGGCCCTCTCGTACAGGTGTCACTGCGGCCCGTGCCCCCTCTGGTACGAGCTCCGCGCCGGTGTCCGCGTCCAGGAGAACCCCGGGCGCGGACTGGCCGATGGCCGAGGCGAGCACAGCGCCGTCGAGCACGGCCGGGCCGGCCTGGAGCGTGCGGGCGAAGACCGCCTCCGAGGCCCACTGCACCTGGCCATCGGCGGCGATCCGGCGGATGTCGCGGGCGGTGACTGCGACCAGGCCACCGCCGACCGCTGCTGCGGCCACCGCTGTCGGCACGCTCCAGTCCTCGGTGCTGCCGGTACGCGGGTCGATGGTCTGCACCAGATCGGCGCCCGTGACGCAGGTGAGCTGGAGGCCGCCGGAGGTGCAGCGCGGCTCGTCCGCCTCGATGGTCCACAGCTCCCGGCCGGAGTGGGTTGCTGGCGCGGTGATCCCACCAGGTCCAGCAACCACGACAGCCCGGGCGAACACCCACAGGTTTTCGAACGACCCGGGCAGGGCCCACGCTTCCTCCGGCTCGTCCCCCAGGGTCGGGACATATCCCCACGGGTCGGTGACCGGCTGCGGCCGCGGCGGAGCGGCCAGCACCCCGGCCACCACCAGCACCACCGCGAGCACTGCCCAGGGCAACGGGTGCTCCCGAGGCGAGGAACGCCGTCGGGAAGCAGTGCTGCGCATCGGACCATCCTTGCCCAGGACGGCTTGGGGTGTCAGGTCACTGGACGCTGGGCCGGTCAGCTGTCCTGTGGGATGCGCCGCGCCCAGGGCCACCAGGTGCGCCGGCCCAGGTCGTGCACGATCCCGGGTACCAGCAGGCTGCGCACGATGAAGGTGTCGATGAGCACACCGGCGGCCACGATGAACGCGAGCTGGGCCAGGAACAGCAGCGGGATCACCCACAGCGCCGAGAACGTGGCAGCCAGCACCAGCCCGGCGGAGGTGATCACGCCACCGGTGGTGGCCAGGCCGTGGCCCACCCCGGGGCGGGTGCCCAGGCGCAGCGACTCCTCCCGCACCCGGGTCATCAGGAAGATCGAGTAGTCGATCCCGAGGGCCACGAGGAACACGAACCCGTACAGCGGCACGGTCGCGTCCGCACCGGGGAAGCCGAACACGTGGTTGAACATGATGGCGCTCAGCCCCATCGCAGTGGCGAAGGAGAGCACGTTCGCGGCCAGCAGCACCAGCGGCGCGACCAGGGCGCGCAGCAGCAGCATGAGCATCAGCGCGATCACGATCAGCACCACCGGCACGATCACCCGCAGGTCGCGGGCGGCAGTGTCCTGGGTGTCCAGGCGTTCTGCGGCGGTGCCGCCGACCAGCGCGCCGGGGTCCACCTCGCGGACCGTCTCACGCAGGTCGGTGACCACGCTGAGCACCTCCTGGCTCTCTGCGGCGTCCGCGGTGATCGCCTCCACCAGCACGTGACCGTCGACCTCACGCACCTGGTCGTCATCGTCGGTGACCAGCGAGGCAGAGGTCACCCCGGGCACGTCCTCGGCGGCCGCGACCACGTCCTCGCCGGCCTCGGCAGTGGTGACGATCTCCACCGGTTCCACCGTGCCCACGTCGAAGTGCTCGGCGAGCACCTCCTGCCCGTCCACCGACTCGACCTCACCGAGGAACACGTCGTTGTCGCTGGTGCCGTGCGCCTGCAGCGTGGTGGCGAACCCGGCGACGATGGCGAGCACGATCGCCGTGCTGACCCACACCGGACGCGCGCGGCGGGTGACCAGGTCGGCGACCCGGTGCCACAGACCCCGCCGGGCCGGCTCGGCATCGGTCTGCGCGACCTGGTACTTCGGCCGGCTGGGCCAGAACATCGCCCGGGAGCGCCGGCCGGCGACCAGCAGCACCGCCGGGAGGAAGGTCAGCGCACCGAGCAGCGCCGAGGCGATGCCGATCGCGGCGACCGGGCCGAGGCTGGAGTTCGACCGTAGGTCCGAGAGCAGCAGGCAGAGCAGGCCGACGATCACGGTCCCGGCGCTGGCCGCGATCGGCTCCAGCGTGGCCCGCCAGGCCACCCGCATCGCCGCGGCGGGATGCTCGTGCCTGCCGAGCTCCTCGCGGTAACGGGCCACCAGCAGCAGCGAGTAGTCGGTGGCGGCGCCGATCACCAGGATGGACAAGATGCCCTGGCTCTGCCCGTTCAGCAGCAGCGTCCCCGAGCCGGCCAGGG
Source organism: Ruania albidiflava DSM 18029 (assembly GCF_000421225.1). GTDB lineage: Bacteria > Actinomycetota > Actinomycetes > Actinomycetales > Beutenbergiaceae > Ruania > Ruania albidiflava. The sequence goes on from NZ_ATWL01000005.1 coordinate 108,180, forward strand.
GCACGATCACCAGCGCGGCCAGGCAGAGGGCGAACAGGGCGGTGGCGATCACCACGATCGGCAGGATCGGAGACCGGTAGACCACGGCCAGGATGATCAGCACCACCACGAGCGCCACGGCGAGCAGGATGCCGTCGATCCCGGCGAACGCGGAGACAAGGTCCGCCACCCCCGCGGCCGGGCCGGTGACCCACCCGGTCAGGCCGGCGTCGGCCAGCGGTGCCTCGGCCTGCTCGCGGAGCGTGTCCACCAGGGCGAGCGCGGCCCGTTCCCCGCCAACCTGCTCGTCCGCCTGGTCCGCGGCCAGGGACACCGGTACCAGCACTGCTAGCCCGTCCTCGCTGGGGATGACCGGTACCTCCTCGCTGCTGAGCACCTCGGTCATCGGGGTGCCGCCGGGCAGCTCCAGGTCCGGGACTCCCTCGGCCCACTGCCCGACCGCGCCGATCTGCTCCTGGGTGAGCTGCCCGCCGTCATCGGCGGTGACCACCAGCAGCGCGGGCAGCGCATCGTCCACGGAGAACTGCTCGATCACCTGGCTGGCCTGGGTGGACTCGGCGCTACTGGGCAGGAACGCGGCCTGGTCGTTCTCCTGCACCTGGGACAGCTTCCCCTGGGCGATGCCACCGAACCCGCCGACCGCCAGCCAGGCGAGCAGCGCGAGTGCGACCAGGATCGCGCGCGGGATCGTGCGGGCGCGGCCCGCAGAGTGTTTACTCAGCACGTTGAGTATTTTCGGGCTGTTGCCATGGTGAGCGCAACTCGGCAGCGTGGACCTCCCCCGGGCGCGGTTGGTCGTGCCACGATGTGCGCTGTGGTGGCAGATCATGGCGATGGCGGAGCTTCAGCGGGCAGCGCGTCCTCGCCTGCCCGACCCGCACCGGCACGCGAGCGGGTCCGACCAGCGGATGTTTCGCCGTCACCGGCCCCTACCAGCCCAGGCGGAGCGATGCGGGCGACAGGTCCGGGTGTGGGCGACGCGCCGGAGGACTGGCCCACCGGGCGGTTGCTGTCCGCGGCGGCCCGGCGGGTGGAGCGCGCCTGGGACGCCTACCTGGCGCGCTGGTCGCTGAGCCACGCGTCGCTGCCGGTGCTGGCGGTGCTGGTCGGTGGTGAGCTGTCGCAGCGGGAGATCGCCGCCCACCTGGGGGTGACCGAGCAGAGCATGAGCCGGATGGTGGCGGGGTTGGAGCGCAGCGGGTATGTACAACGGTCTCGCGACACCGCTGACCGACGGCGGCACACCGTGCAGATCACGGCGACCGGCCGGCGGGCGCTGCGCGAGCTGAACCTGCGCGACGCGATCGACTCCCTGGTGGGCCACGACCTCAGCGACGCCGAGCTGGCCGACCTGCGCGGGCTGCTGCTCCGGTTCCTCGGCTGAGCAGCTCCGCCGCCGGGCCCAAGGCCACCCGCGCCGAGGTCGGCACTTCCTGCGCCGGGGCGATACCGCAGAGCACGATTCGGCGCAGGAAGTATCGCATGCATCGGTTCAACCCGGGCTGGGCCGGGTCGGGGTTGGTGGCGGTGAGTCAGCGCGCGGCCAGACCGGCGCGGCGCTCGGCTGCTTCGACCGCGTTGCGGAACAGCATGGCGATCGTGGTCGGGCCGACGCCCCCGATCCGTGGGGTGATCGCCCCGGCCACGGCCTCGCAGGAGGTGTCCACGTCCGGCAGCAGCTTGCGGCCCTCGTAGCGCACTCCCCCGCCGATCACCGTGACGCCCGGGGTGAGGTGCTCGGGCTGCAGGATGCCGGGCACCCCGGCGGCGGCGATGACCACCTCGGCGCGGCGGGTGTAGGTCGCCCAGTCCGGGACCCCGGTGTGCACCACGGTCACCGCGGCGTTCGCCGTCGGCCGCTTCTGGCTCAGCAGCAGCGCCAGCGGGCGACCGAGGGTGGTGCCCCGGCCGAGGATGCACACCTCGCGGCCGGCGATCGGGATCTCGTAGTGCGCCAGCAGCGCCTCGATCCCGGCCGGGGTGCAGGGGACCGGGCCGGGCATGCCCAGCGCCAGGCGGCCCATGTTCACCGGGTGCAGCCCGTCCACGTCCTTGTCCGGGTCCAGGGCGAGCAGGGCGGCGTCGAAGTCGATCTGCGGCGGGGTCGGGTGCTGGATCAGCACGGCGTCCACGTCGTCCGCCGCGTTCATCTCCGCCACTGCGGCCAGCACGTCCGCCTGGGTGGCGTCCTGCCCCAGGTGGATGTGCGGGGAGGTGAAACCGAGCTCGGCGGCCTTCTCCTGCTTCATCCGGATGTAACCGGCCGAGGCGGAATCGTCGCCGACCAGGATGGTGCCCAGACCGGGTGTGTGCCCGGCAGCCACCAGCGCCTCGATCCGGGGTGCCAGGTCGGCCAGCACCGCCTCGGCGACCGGCTTGCCCGGCAGCATCCGCGCGGTCACTGCTGCAGGCCCGGGTAGAGCGGGAAGGACTCGGTCAGCGCCTGCACCCGGGCACGCGCCGCCTGCACATCGGCGCCGGAGCCGTCGACCAGCAGTCCGGCGATGATGTCGGCGACCTCGGTGAACTCGGCGGCGCCGAAGCCGCGGGTGGCCAGCGCCGGGGTGCCGATCCGCAGGCCGGAGGTGACCCGCGGCGGGCGCGGGTCGAACGGCACCGCGTTGCGGTTGACGGTGATGTCCGCCTCGTGCAGCAGGTCCTCGGCCTGCTGGCCGTCCAGGGTGGAGTGGCGCAGGTCCACCAGCACCAGGTGCACGTCGGTGCCGCCGGTGAGCACCGAGACCCCCGCCTCGCGCACATCGGCAGCGGTGAGCCGTTCGGCGATGATCTGGGCGCCCTCGATGGTGCGGCGTTGCCGGTCGGCGAACCCCTCGCTGGCGGCGACCTTCAGCGCCACCGCCTTGGCGGCCACGACGTGCATCAGCGGCCCACCCTGCTGGCCGGGGAACACTGCGGAGTTGAGCTTCTTGCCGAGCGTCTCCGCATCGCGGGAGAGGAGCAGCCCGGACCGGGGCCCGCCGAGGGTCTTGTGCACCGTAGTGGAGACCACGTCGGAGTGCGGCACCGGGCTGGGGTGCAGCCCGGCGGCGACCAGGCCGGCGAAGTGCGCCATGTCGGTCCACAGGTAGGCACCGACCTCGTCGGCGATCTCGCGGAACGCGGCGAAGTCCAGCTGGCGCGGGTAGGCCGACCAGCCGGCGATGATCACCTTGGGCCGATGCTCCAACGCAGCAGCCCGGACGGTGTCCATGTCGATCCGGTGGGTGGTCTCGTCCACGCCATAGGCGGCGACGTCGTACAGCTTGCCGGAGAAGTTGATCTTCATCCCGTGGGTGAGGTGCCCGCCGTGGGCAAGCTGCAGGCCCAGGATGGTGTCCCCTGGGGTGGCCAACGCGTGCAGCACGGCCGCGTTCGCGGTGGCACCGGAGTGCGGCTGCACGTTGGCGTAGGCGGCGCCGAACAGGGACTTGGCCCGGTCGATGGCCAGGTTCTCGGCGATGTCCACCTGCTCGCAGCCGCCGTAGTAGCGCTTGCCCGGGTAGCCCTCGGCGTACTTGTTCGTCAGCACCGAGCCGGCGGCCTGGAGCACGGCGCGGGGCACGAAGTTCTCGCTGGCGATCATCTCCAGGGTGTCTCGCTGGCGGCCAAGCTCCCCCTCGAGCACGGCGGCGATCTCTGGGTCGACGTCGGCCAGGGGCTGGTCCTGGATGTTCACGTCGGTCGTTGGCTGGGTCATGGATCCTCCACTGGGCGATGCATCATCGGGTGATCCTCGTGGCCCAGGCGGGCGACCGCGAGGTACGTGTGCTGCATCGCTCCCCGGTGGTGATCCACCTGCGCCAGTCGCGATAGGCACCAGCCTAGCAACACCGCACCGGAACCTGACCAGACCCCGGAGGCCCCGCCGTCGACGAGGGTGCCGTTGTGGTTGTAGATCGGGCAGATCGCAACCATAGGTGCACCCTCGAGGGGCGTGTGGGGCTGCGTGGGGCGGTCGGGTCAGGCGGAGGCGCCGTCGTCGGCCGGGGACGGCGGAGCCTCGCCTACCTCACCCATGTCGCCCAGGATCTTGCGCAGGTAGGCGTAGGTGAGGTCGCCGGCGTTCTGGTCGTACTGGTGCTCGAACCCGTGCTTGGCGTACAGGGAGAGGTTCTGCTTGGAGTCCTGCCCGGTGAACACCCAGACCTCTTCGGTCTGCTCCGGCAGGTACTGCAGCACGGCCATGATCAGCTTGGTGCCGATGCCCTGACCCTGCTGGTCCGGCACCACGGCGAGACGGCCGAGGAGCGCACGGTTGGCCTCCAGGCCCACCCGGATGGAGCCGACCAGCCGGGGCCCGATCCAGGCGCCGATGGTGACCACGTCGGGGCGGCCGATGTCCTCGACCAGCTCGTCCAGGGTCTGGGTGAGCGCCGGGATGTTCGGATCACCGTAGAGCTGCGCCTCGGTCACGAACGCGGCCCGGCGCACGGTCAGCAGCTCGCCGGCCCCCGTGGCATCGACGACGTCGATCCTCAGCTCTTCCATGACTCCATCTTCCCATCCTGGGGCGCGGCGGTGCACACGAAACGCGGCGGTCACCGTTGCGGCTACCCTCACCAGGGTGACGAACGAGCTCGACGACGCCCCGCACTGGGTGCTCACCCTCTCCTGTCCCGACCGGCCCGGCATCGTGCACGCGGTGGCCGGTGCGATCGCTGCCACCGGCGGCAACATCACCGAGTCGCAGCAGTTCGGCGATCCGCAGACCGGCCTGTTCTTCATGCGGGTGCAGGTGCAGGCCCGGGCCACCGAGGACACGCTGCGCCAGGCGCTGGAGCCGGTGGCCCGCGAGTTCGCGATGACCTGGCACGTGGACTCGGCCGGACGGCCGATGCGCACCCTGGTGATGGCCTCCACCACGGAGCACTGCCTGGGTGACCTGCTGTTCCGGCAGCGGTCGCAGCGCCTGCCGGTCGACATCCGGGCGGTCGTCAGCAACCACACCGTGCTCGCGCCGATCGCCGAGTTCTACGGGGTGGACTTCCACCACGTGCCGGTGAGCAAGGACACCAAGGCTCAGGCGGAGGCCCGGCTGCTGCAGCTGGTCGAGGAGCTGGACGTGGAGCTGGTGGTGCTCGCCCGGTACATGCAGATCCTCTCCGACGACGTCTGCGAGGCGCTCGCCGGCCGGGTGATCAACATCCACCACTCGTTCCTGCCCAGCTTCAAGGGCGCGCGCCCGTACGCGCAGGCGCACGACCGAGGGGTGAAGCTGATCGGGGCGACCGCCCACTACGCGACGGCGTCGCTGGACGAGGGCCCGATCATCGAGCAGGACGTGGAGCGGGTGGACCACGCCGACGACGTCGGCGAGCTGGTGGCGATGGGTCAGGACGTGGAGCGGCGGGTGCTGGCCCGGGCTGTGCGCTGGCACGCCGAGCACCGCATCCTGCTCGACGGGCATCGCACGGTCATCTTCCGCTGAGCCCGGCTGGTTGCTGGCGCACCACCGGTGGTGCGCCGGCCAGCGGGTCAGCGGTAGAGGTCGCCCAGAGAGCTGCTGCCCTCGTCGCGGGGCTTGGCCTGCGGGCCACCGGCCGGCGGCATCGGGGCACTGCTGGCCGGGCCGCCGCCGTAGGCACCGGCGAGCCCGGCGGACGGGTTCAGCCGGGCCAGCGCCTTCTTCGCCTTCGAGGTGGCCACCGCCCCGCGGACACCGATCACCAGGCCGAACAGCCCTAGGTACCACGGGAAGTAGTACCTCCCGCCGGTCGGGGACGATGCGGCGATGCCGAACGTCACCACGAAGACCAGCAGCGCGACGGCCGCCATCCCGAACCCGATGAATAACAGCCGCTTGCTGTCCTGGACCTGCTTCTGCGCCAGTGCGATGTTCGCCGATCCAGGGGCCTGGGCGGGGTTGTAGCCGCCTGGGTCGCCGTAGCCTGCACCGGGCTGACCAGGTCCGAACCCCGCCGGACCGCCCGGACCGGCAGGTGCACCAGCGGGTGCTGCGTCGTCCACCCAGAAGTTCCACCCGGCCGGTGCCGGCGGCCAGGAGGGATCGGGCTGCCAGCCGGTCGGGGGGACGAAGCCTTCAGGTACCTGCCAGCCTGGAGGGGCGTTGAATCGTTGTGCCATACGCGGCACTGTAGCGCGGGCTCCGGCCACAGAACGCGCGTGTCCATGGGCCGGTCCGTCAGTCGCGCCCGGTGACCGAACACCTCGGCGCACGGAGCCTCCTGGCCGCTGCTGGCGGCGATCATCGTGACCGCTGACCAGCCGACATTCGTGCACGCCGGCCGGCACGGTCCGGAATCTGAGACCAGCTGTCTGCCTCTCGCACCGCTGGGCGCGGGCCCTTAGCGTCGGCTGGCACGTGCGGGCACCCGGCCCGCCGTCACGAGGAGGTATCCGATGTCCTTGCTGCTGGTCGAGAGCACGGTCCCACCGGCCACCGAGGCGAGCACCCACCTGGACGCCATCGCAGGATCCGCCAGCGCCGCCGGCGCCGATCTCGTCGAGGCCCAGGTGACCGCCGACGGGCAGGTCTTCGCCATCGTCGACCTGCTGCAGGCACCGCGGCAGGGGGTGCTGGACGCGCTGGCGGACGCCGGGGTGGCGGTCACCGACTCGGCGGACGTGCGCCTGGTCGGCGCAGACCTGGAGACGATCAAGGCGACCCGCCCGGGCGGGTCCTACCTGGTGGAGTGGGACATTCCCGCCGGGATCACGATGGAGACCTACCTGGCCCGGAAGGCGGAGAAGAGCCCGCTGTATGCGCAGGTGCCGGAGGTTTCCTTCCTGCGTACCTACGTGCGCGAGGACATGGTCAAGTGCCTGTGCTTCTATGACGGCCAGGACGAGGAAGCCGTCCGCCGCGCGCGCGAGGTGGTCTCCACCCCGGTGGACCGGTTGCACAGCCTCGACCAAGGTGTGCGGACCGGATCATGACGACGGTGCTCACCGACCCGGTCCGGAGCACCATCGCCGCAGTCGCTGCAGATGCCGGCCACGTGGACGAGGCCGAGGTGGACCTGCGGCCACGGCTGCGCGAGGTGCTCACCAGCGGTGGGCTGCACCGGGGTGGGGCCGGGGTGGCCGCCCAGGCGGAGGTGCTGGCGCAGCTGGCTAGGGAGTGCATGGCCACGGCGTTCTCCTTGTGGGGGCACCGGATGGCGCTGGAGTACCTGGACCGGTTCGGCGGCCCGGAGCAGGCCACGTACCTGGCCGCACTGGCCGATGGCAGCCGTCCGGGGGTCTCGGCGATGGCCGCCTCGTTCCGCCGGCTGGCACACCAGACCGTCGGCGGGGAGCCCACCCCGCTCGGAGTGACCGCCCGCCGCGACGGGACCGAGCTGGTGCTCGACGGTTTCCTCCCGTACGCCACCAACCTGCACGAGGATGCGGTGCTGGTGCTCGGCGTGGAGCTGGGCGAGGACCGCGACGGGGCGGCGGTGCTCGCCCTGGACCTGGCCACCCCCGGCATCGAGGTGCGCCCGGCCACCGACCTGCTCGCCCTCGGTTCCACCCGGTCCGGGTCGCTGCGGCTGACCGGAGCCCGGGTACCGGACAGTGCCGTGCTGCCCACCCCGTTCACCGAGCTCGTCGGCGGCAGCCGAGCTACCTTCCTCACCCTGCAGAGCGCCTTCTGCCTGGGGCACGCACGTGGCTCGCTCGCCTCGTTCGACGCGACCGGTACCGCGTTCGCTGACGAGGCGCAGACGCTGGCCGACGAGCAGGCCCGGCTCGGCGCGCAGCTGCATGAGCTCGCCGAGGATGCCTACGACGGCGCAGCCCAGGTGGCGTACCTGACGCTGCGGCTGGCCACGATGGACAGTGCGCAGCACAGCGCCCAGCTGGCGCTGTGCGTGACCGGGGGCCGCGGGTACACCCGCACCCACCCGGTGGCCCGCAGGTTGCGGGAGTCCGCGTTCCTGCCCGTGCAGGCCCCGACGAAGGGACAGCTGCTGTGGGAGCTGCAGTCGCTGAGCTCGACGGCGTAACAGTCACCTTCGGTCAACGGGTCGTGCTGGCCGACGTCGACCTGGCGATCCAGCCCGGCGAGCTGCTCACCGTGGTCGGCCCCTCGGGGGCCGGGAAATCCACCCTGTTGCGGGTGCTCGCCGGTCTGCAGGAGGTCGACCGTGGTCGCGTGCACCGCCCAGAGCACCGCGACGGCTCGACCAGGGTGGTGTTCCAGGCCCCGCACCTGCTGCCCTGGCGGACGGTGGCAGCGAACGTCCGCCTCGGCCTGGAGTACCGGGCCAACGACCGACCACCCCGCGCCGAGGCGGACGCCCGGGTGCAGGAGGCGCTCACCGACCTGGGTATCGCCGACCTGGCCGGCCGCTACCCGCACCAGCTCTCCGGCGGGCAGGCGCAGCGGGTGGCCGTAGCCCGCGCCGTGGTCACCCAGCCGACGTTGCTGCTCCTGGACGAACCGTTCGGTGCCCTGGATCCCCTCACCCGTGCCGACGCCCAGGACTGGTTGGCCCGGGTGCGCGAGCGGCTCGGGGTGGCCATGGTGCTGATCACCCACGACCTGGAGGAGGCGCTCTACCTCGGTGACCGGGTGGCGCTGCTGCATGCCCGGCCCGGGCCGCCTGAGCTGCTGGCCTCACCGGTAGCCACCCGCGCCGATCTCACCGACGGCGCGGCCCGCGCCGAGCTGCTCGCCCGGTTCGGTGGCACCGAGGAGCATGCCGACCTGGTCACCGCCGGCGAGCCTGCCCCCGGCCCCTCCCCGGCAGGACGGTCCCGCCGGGAGGTGCTCACCGCAGGTGGAGCCGCGACGCTGCTGGCGGTGCCGGCAGTGGCTGGAGCCGTGGTCAACCACCGCGGCGCGGCGCCGGCCGAGTCGCACGGCGCTGCAGCGACGGCCCCCTCTGTGGGTCCGCTGCAGATCGGCTACCTGCCGATCACCGATGCCTCCCCGCTGCTGCTCGCCCATGCCAACGGCGAGCTGGCCGCCCGCGGCATCGACGCCGGTGAGCCGACGCTGTTCCGCGGCTGGGCGCCGCTGGTGGAGGCACTGCAGGGCGGGCAGGTGGACATGGTGCACCTGCTGATGCCCGCCGCCGTGCAGCTGCGCTACGGCGCCGGTGTGCCGGTGAAGGTGCTCGGCTGGAACCACACCAACGGGTCCGCGCTGGCGGTCGCACCGGACATCGACGACGTCACCGAGCTGGCCGGCACCACGTTCGCCGTGCCCGGCTGGTACTCGATACACAACATCGTGCTCCAACAGCTCCTCCGGCACGCCGGTCTGGAACCGGTGATCAACACTCCCCCGGGTCCGGGCTCAGTGCAGCTGGTGGTGCTGCCACCGGCGGACATGCCCACGGCGCTGAAGGCCGGGTCGGTGTCCGGCTACATCGTCGCCGAACCGTTCTGCGCTGTGGCCGAGGTGCAGGGCATCGGCAAGATCCTGCGGTTCACCGGCGATGTCTGGAAGGACCACGCCTGCTGCGTCACGGTGGTCACGCAGCAGCTGCTGGAGCAGCGTCCCGAGGTCGCTGCGGCCGCGTTGGAGGCTGTGGTGGCCACCCAGGTAAGCATCCGCCAGGACCGGGACGCCGCCGCCACCGCACTCTCCGCGGGCGGATACCTGCCGCAACCGCTGGAGGCGATCCGGCTCACCCTTGCCGAGCAGCAGGACCCGCAGTACGTGACCAGCGGTGCGATCGAGCACCCGGAGTGGCACTCCCCCAGGATCGGTTTCCAGCCCTACGCCTACCCCGGGTACACCGCTGCCCTGGTGGAGGCGATGCGCACCACCGCAGTGGACGACTCGTTGGCCTGGCTGGAGCAGCTGGACACCGCCTCGGTGCACGAAGACCTGGTCGCCACCGAGCTGAACCTGCAGGCGATCGAGGCCGTCGGTGGGCTGTCGACCTTCGATCAGCAGCGGCAGCGCAGCGAGGTGATCGACCCATGAGCACCACCGAGATCGACGTGACCAGCCCCGTCGAGGCGGCACACCAACCGACCACGGACCACGGTGAGACGACCGCACCCCGGAGCTTCGCCGTCGTCGGCGGCCGGGCCCGGACCCGGTGGCTCGCCCGGGCCGGTGTGCTGGCTGTGGTGGTCGGGCTGTGGTGGCTGAGCACCCAGGTGGTGTTCGCCAGCAACGAGGTGGTCTCCCGGATGGGCCCGTGGGCCGCGGCCACCGAGCTGGTCGAGCAGCTCGGCCAGCCGGAGACGTGGCAGGCGATCAGCGTCTCGCTCGGCCGGCTGCTCGCCGGGCTGGCGCTCGCGCTCGTGGTGGGGGCACCGCTCGGGCTGCTGCTCGGTTCCAGCCGGCTCGCCGAGCACGCCACCGCACCGGTGGTCCAGCTGGCGCGGATGACGTCCCCGCTGGCGTGGGCCCCGCTGGTGATCGTGCTGCTCGGGTCCGGTGGCTCTGCGGTGGTCACTCTGGTGGCGCTGGCTGCGACCTGGCCGATCGTGCTCGGCACCTCGGCCGGCCGGCGCAGCATCGACCAGGGGGCCCTGGAGGTGGCCCGGACCCTGGGCGCCACCTGGGCCGAGCGGGTGCGCACGGTGATCGCACCCGGGGTGGCGGTGCACCTGCGCACGTCCGTGCGGGTGGCCCTCGGGATCAGCTGGGTGGTGCTCGTGCCGGCGGAGATGTTCGGGGTGACCAACGGGCTGGGCTATGCGGTGCTGAACGCGCGGGACAACATCGACTACGAGGCGCTTGCCGCGACCATGCTGCTGATCGGGATCGTCGGCTACCTGCTGGACGTGCTCGCCCGGTACGGTGCCCGCGAACGCTGACCGGGCAGGGCACGGCGCTGAGGCACGGTCACGCAGGCACCGGTTGCCCTGGAGCCGGTTGTCCAGTTGACTGGCTCCAGTCGGGGCGCCGGCGCCCCAGGGAGCACAGGAGCGGGGAGATGACAGCACCAACCGGTGGCACGATGCTCAGGCGACTCGGACGGGAGCTCTGGTACTACTCGTTGGTCCGCGGCATCATCGCCGTGGTCTTCGGCATCCTGGTGCTCCTCTGGCCACTGAGCGCCATCCTGGTGGGCGTCATCTGGCTGGGCGTGTTCTGGATCGTCGACGGCGTGCTGGCGGTGGTAGACGGTGTCCGCAGGCGGGGCACGCCGGGAGCCGGGTGGGAGATCGCCTTCGGTGTGATCGGTGTGCTCGCGGGGCTGTTCCTGGCGATCCAGCCGCTGAAGGCGGCCGGCACCCTGATGGTCATCGCCGGCATCTGGGCGATCCTCGGTGGGCTGACCATCGGCCTCGGGTCGTTGCGCGCCCGCGGAGTGCCCGGGTGGGGCTGGGGTGTGGCGATGGGGGTGGTCACCCTGGTGTTCGGCATCCTCGTCCTCGCCTCCCCCGGTATCGCGCTGGCCACGTTCGTGCTGTTCGTCGGCTGGTACGCGATCCTGCTCGGCGTCTCCCTGGTGGTGCTCGCACTGCGGATCCGCAAGCTGGCCAAGGCTGCCGCGCCGGAGTCGACGCCGCAGGTCTGACGGCAGTCGCGACCGCTACTTCGCCAGCAGCCACGGCCACCACCTGGCGCGCCTGGCTGCGCCGTCGTCGGCAGGAGCAGACAAGCAGCGGGCCGCCCCGGGAAGGCTCCCGGGGCGGCCCGCTGCTATGCGCGCGCGTACGCGCGAGCGGTCAGATCAGGCCGAGGCCCTGCACCGCGTCCCGCTCACCGACCAGCTCGGCCACCGAGGCGTCGATCTTGCCGCGGGAGAACTCGTTGATCTCCAACCCCTGCACGATCTCCCACGTGCCGCCGTTCGAGCGCACCGGGAAGGAGGAGATCAGGCCCTCCGGCACCCCGTAGGAGCCGTCGGAGACCACAGCGGCCGAGGTCCAGGAGTCCTGCGGGGTGCCGTGCGTCCAGTCGTACACGTGGTCGATCGCAGCGTTCGCCGCGGAGGCCGCCGACGACGCACCACGAGCGTCGATGATCGCCGCACCGCGCTTGGCCACAGTGGGGATGAACGTGTCCTCCAGCCAGGCCTGGTCGTCCACGACGTCCGTGGCCGGGCGGCCAGCGACGGTGGCGTGGAAGATGTCCGGGTACTGGGTCGCGGAGTGGTTGCCCCAGACGGTCAGGTCCTTGATGTCCGTCACCGAGCTGCCGGTCTTGGCGGCGAGCTGGGACAGGGCCCGGTTGTGGTCCAGCCGCGTCATCGCAGTGAACCGGTCCGTGGGGACGTCCGGGGCGTGCGCGGCGGCGATCAGGGCGTTGGTGTTCGCCGGGTTGCCGACCACGAGGACCTTGACGTCGTCAGCAGCGCCGGCGTTGATCGCTGCACCCTGCGGGCCGAAGATGCCGCCGTTGGCCTCGAGCAGGTCGCCGCGCTCCATCCCCGGCCCACGCGGGCGGGCGCCGACGAGCAGGGCCACGTTGGTGCCTTCGAACCCGGCGGTCGGGTCGTCGAAGATGTCGATACCGGCCAGCAGCGGGAAGGCGCAGTCCTCGAGCTCCATCGCGGTGCCCTCGGCGGCCTTCACGCCCTGCGGGATCTCCAGGAGCCGCAGCTTGACCGGGGTGTCCGGGCCGAGCAGCTGACCGGAGGCGATCCGGAACAGCAGGGCATACCCGATCTGCCCGGCGGCGCCGGTGACGGTCACGTTGACGGGCTGAGTCATGGTGGGCTCCTCACAGTTGCTTGACCTGGACACGCCTCAGATTACTCGACATCGAGATATCCGCATGGCCGGGGTTGACGATCTGCAGCGGGCTGGTTCGTCATCTCTGTGCCCGGCGCCGGATCGGCGTCACACTGTTCTCGACACGAAGGAGAGTCCCATGCGTTACGCACTGCTGCTGCACAACCCGGAGCCCGCACCTGGCGAGGTTCCCGAAGGTGCGATCGAGGAGATGCAGCAGCTCTTCGACGCCTACGGCAAGGCGCTGGTGGCCGCCGGGGTGCTGGTCGGCGGCAACATTTTGCAGCCCAGCCACGCAACGACCACCATCACCCGCCGCACCGGCACCACCCAGGTGCAGGACGGTCCGTTCGCCGAGACGAAAGAGGCGCTGGCCGGTGTCTTCGTGATCGAGGTGCCCGACGCCGATGCGGCGCTCGCCTGGGCAGAGAAGTGCCCCGGAGCGACGTACGGGTCGGTCGAGGTCCGCCCGGTGGCCGTGTCGTTGAGCGCCGGCACCTGGACAGCGCACAACCCCGCGTGACCGATTCGGACGCGGCCAGCGCCGCTACTCCAGCAGCCCGAGCCGGGTACGGTCGCCTGCTCGGGCTGCTCGCGGCCGCCGACGGTGATCTCGCCGGTGCCGAGGACGCACTCGCTGACGCCCTCGAGCAGGCACTGCGCCGCTGGCCGGAGCAGGGCGTCCCCCACCGGCCAGAGGCGTGGTTGCTGACCGTGGCACGCAACCGGCAACGCGATCGGTGGCGGTCTGCCGAGACCCGACGCACAACGCCGCTGGACCTCGACCGGCACGCCCGCCGAGCCCTGACCATCGACGAGGTGGGCCCAGATGCGATCGGGGACCGCCGCCTGGAGCTGATGCTGCTGTGCGCACACCCGATGATCGACCCGGGGTGCGCGCCCCGCTGATGCTCAACGTGCTGCTCGGCTTCACCGCCGCCAAGATCGGGGCGGTGTTCACCGTGCCGAGGGCGACGATGGCCACGCGCCTGGTGCGCGCCAAGCGGCGGATCCGAGCAGCGGGTGTCCCGTTCGAGCTGCCGGACCGTTCGCAGCTGCCAGCGCGCATGGCCGCTGTGCTCGAGGCAGTGTACGGAGCCTACGTGATCGAGTGGTCCAGCACCGGAGGCGAGGCACGGCCGCTACCACCGGAAGGGCTGCAGCTGGCCGAGGTGCTGGCACAGCTGGCTCCCGCCGATCCGGAGGCCCGTGGACTGGCAGCGCTGGTGCTCCTCTCCGCAGCACGGGCGCCCGCCCGCACCGACGCCGACGGGCGCCTGGTGCCGCTCCTGGAGCAGGACCCAGCCTGCTGGGACCACGCGCTCATCGAGCGCGGCCATGTGCACCTGCGCGCCGCGCACGCACGGCGCAGTGTCGGCAGGTTCCAGCTCGAGGCAGCGATCCAGGCCACGCACTGCGCGCGGCTGCCGGGCCAGGCGCCGGACTGGGCGACGCTGAAGGAGCTGCACCTGGCCCTGCAGCAGCTCGCCCCCTCCCGCGGCGGCACGACAGCGTTGGCCGCAGTGCTCGCCGAGACCGACGGGCCTGCCGCCGGGCTGGCAGCGCTGGACCAGCTGGGCGAGGACGCCGTCCGGTTCCAGCCGGCCTGGGTCACCCGGGCCCAGCTGCTGGAGCGGCTCGGTGACCGCGCCGCGGCAGCGGCCGCCTACGACAGGGCGATCGCCCTGACCACCGACCCGGCCGGACGTGCGTACCTCACCGGGCGACGCCGCGCCGTCGCGAACCGGACGGACCCGCCCCGGGACTGATCAGGCGGACGTGCTGAGATCGGCCTCAAAGCCGCGGATCATCGCGTCCAGTGCCGTCTCGAACGGCTCTGGGAGGTGACTGCCGCCGGCGTCCTGGACGGCTCGACCCACCAGCGGGAACGTGGACAGGTCCTCCTGCGCCAGATGGCCGAGCCTGTCCTCGCTGTCGTCGGCGCCGCCTGCCACCACGTGCCCGATGGCCAGACCTATCAGAGCGTGGATCATTTGCAGCGCCCTCGGCAGTGGGAAGCCGGCCGCGTGCAGGACCTCGAGTCCCTGTTCCATCATGCCCAGGGTCTGCGACGTCAACGCAGGGCGCTGCACCATCAGCGGCACGATTCCAGGGTGCTCCCGCAGCTGGTCGACGAGTGGGTGGGCATAGCTGCGCAGCTGCTCCTGCCACGACCCGCTCCGCAGCCTGCGGGAGTACGACTGGCGGAAAACTTCCTCGAGCACACCATCGAGCAGTGCGTCCTTGTTCGGCACGTAGTGGTAGATGGTCATCGCCTCCACGCCGAGCGCTGCACCCAGTCGCCGCATTGACAGGGCCGCTAGCCCATCTCGGTCGATGATCTCCAGCGCAGCGTCGAGCACTCGCGACCGGGTCAGCCCGACCCGCCGACCCCGCGCGGCACCTTCTACCTCTTGACCACTCATACGGCGTAAGTTTACGGTAGAAGGAACTCTTACTACGTAAGAGTATTGACCTGCTGACCTGAGGAGCCACCCCATGCCGACAACATCTCGCCCTGCCTCGATCGCGCTCATCATCGGCCTGGTCGCCAGCGCGGTCGCAACGATCGCCCCGCTCCTGGACCTGGCCGCCACGGGAGCGATCGAAGCGCACGTGCGCGACACCTACCCCGGCTGGGACCTCTCGGTAGTGACCACTGAAGCCCAGCTCATTGCCGGATGGCTGGCCATCACCCAGGCAGTCGGGATCTTCGGTTGGTTGCTGGTCTTAGCCCGGTACCACCGCAGCGCCGGCGGGCGGGTGGCCGGCACTGTGCTCTTCACCCTGGGCGCGGTGACCGCAGTGCTCAACCTCACGCTGACGTTCGGCGACTACGACCGGATCGTGCCGACCAGCCTCGGGGCGTTGACCCTGCTTCCGGTGCTGGTGGGCGCGGTTGCGCTGATGCTCCAACGCCTGCACCGGCAGGCAGACCGTGACGCAGCCGTGGCGCCACGATGAAGTGCGCACCTCCGGCGCGGTCACGATCGGGGTCGATGCGAGTGCTGGGCAATCTCCAGAGCGCCTGCGGGGCCGGCTGCCTGGTCGTAGCGGTGGCGTTCGGCATGTTCTGGCTGACCGGTGCGCCCGATCCGGTCCGCATGCCTACCGTCCCGGCACCGCTCGCCGCAGCCGGCGCCACCGCTGCCGCCGCGGTGGTGCTGACCAGCAGGGAGCGGCGTTCTGGGTTCCGCAGCGTCATGGTCACGCTCAGCGCGATCGTGATGCTGTCTGGCAGTCTGCTGGCGCTACCACACACGATCCTGATGGTGCTGGTCCGCGCCGGGCAGGCACTCACCGCAGGTAGGGGCTCGTTCGAGGTGGAACCGTCCTGGCCGGCGACAGCAGTACACGGGCTGAACCTGGTGGCCGCGGTGCTGACCGCACTCTGGCTGGTCACCGACCGTCGCCTCCGCGGCCGCCGGTGCCTGCGCTGCGGGCGAGCCCAGGCCACCTTGCCGGCCGCCCCGGCACGCCCTCCGCTTCCAGTGCTGGCGGCGGTGGCCACCGTCGCGGCGCTCCCCTATGCTCTGCTCAAGCTGGGCTGGAGCCTGGGATGGCGCCTCGGGCTCACCGGCACCGCGTTCGACGAGGTGACGCTCACCTCGCCGGGCTTCGGTGACACCGTGCTGCTGACCGTGCTCTCGATCGTGGTCAGCGCGGCGATGGGAGCGGGCGCAGGCTCACGGGCTCTGCGGTGGGCCCTGGCTACGATCGGCGCGTGCGGTGCGCTCATGCTGCTCCCCGCAGGCCTCACCGCGGCAGCACAAGCGCTCCCGGCACTCTGGGGCGCAGCGGTGATCGACGACTCCGAGATCGCCCCGTGGGCGTTCACCCTGGTCTACGTCAGCTTCCTGGTCTGGGGCACAGCGCTAGCGTGGCTCACCATCACGTACTGGCGGGCCACACGGCCGATGTGCCCAGCACACACGGTCACCGGCGCGAATCACCCGGTCGCCACGACCTGACGACCCGATCCCCGCATCGGGGCCCCGACTGCCACACGAAGAATGGATGCGAGAGGACCATGACCGAACCTGCACCCTTCGAGGTGTTCGAACCGGGCATCTACCTGCACGGCACCAAGGCCGACCTGAGCCCCGGCGACCTGCTCACCCCCGGGCATCCGTCGAACTACCGACCGGATCGACCGCTGCACCACATCTACGTCACCGAGACGCTGGCTGCGGCCGCATGGGGCGCCCAGCTCGCCCAGGGAGAGGGTCGCGAGCGCATCTACATCGTGCACCCCGTGGGTGAGCTGGAGGACGACCCGAACGTCACCGATCAGCGCTTCCCGGGCAATCCGACCCGGTCGTACCGCACTCGGCAACCGGTCCGAGTGGTCGAGGAGCTGCAGGAGTGGACTCCGCACAGCGCAGAGAGCGTCCAGGCGATGCGGGAGAACCTGGCCCGGCTCACCCAGGACGGGCAGAACGTCATCCTGGACTGACCGCACCCGATCCGCTCTCAGCAACCTCTCAGAGTTCTCTGCGAGGATCGAGGCTGTTCACCGCTTCCTCACGACGGGATTTCCGCATGTCCAGCCAGACCGACACGGTCGCCGTGGACCTCGACGACACCGAGCTCGAGACCCCTCCGGCAGGTCTGTTCACCCGCTTCGCGGCAGAGTTCCTCGGCACGTTCATCCTCGTGTTCATCGGCTTCGGCGTGACCCTGTACGCCGGAGTGCTGCTGAACCCAGACGAGACCCTGCGGCTGCTGTCCTGGGGGGTGGCGCTGCTGGTGGTCATCGCCCTGTTCGGCCGCGTCTCCGGCGGGCACTTCAACCCTGCGGTCACCCTCGGTGCGGCGATCACCGGGCGCACCTCGTGGCCGGACGTGCTGGTCTACTGGGTGGGCCAGCTGGCCGGCGGGGCCGCGGCGGCCGGCCTGCTCTACCTGACCATCCCCT
This sequence comes from Ruania albidiflava DSM 18029, assembly GCF_000421225.1. Lineage (GTDB taxonomy): Bacteria > Actinomycetota > Actinomycetes > Actinomycetales > Beutenbergiaceae > Ruania > Ruania albidiflava. Next base: position 125,692 of record NZ_ATWL01000005.1, read on the forward strand.
CCGGTCTGCCGACGGCGGTGGGGGCGGCGTCCCAGAAGGCGATGTTCACCAAGGTCGCCTCCGGCTACGGTGAGCACTCCATCGTGGGTCAGCTCACCACCGGTGCAGTGACGACCGAGCTGGTGCAGGTGCTGCTGGTCGAGGTGGTGGCCACGGCCCTGTTCGTGGGGGTGGCGCTGATGGCCCAGCGGTGGGCACGCGGCACCCGTGGGACGACAGCGGTGGTCACCGGTCTGGCCTACGGCGCCCTGTCGCTGACCACGTACAGCCTCACCGGTGGTGCGCTGAACCCGGCGCGGGCTACCGCCGCGGCGATCTTCTCCGAGGGCTGGGCGGTGGGCCAGCTGTGGTTGTTCTGGGTGGCACCGCTGGTCGGTGCCGCGATCGCGGCCCTGCTGGTGACCGTGTTCGCCCCGGACCCGCTGCCGGTCTACGACCTCGACGACGAGGACGAGGACGAGGAATACGCGCAGGAGGACGCGACCGACGCCGACGACGAGGGGCACCGGCTGGAGCTGGAGGAGGACTCCGAGGAGCCGGAGGAGGACCACTCCGCTGAGGACCCCACGGGTATCCCGGAGGCCGGCCCGGCACGGGACGACGCGTTCACCGAGGACTACGACGCGACCGCCGACTACGACGAGGACGACACCGGACCCGCGCGCAGCTGAGCCTCGTGAGTCAGATCACTGGGGCTATGACCCCAGTGATCGTCCACACGAGAGGGCTGCGGCCGGTCACATGTTCTGCGCGGTGAGCGCGAGCACCGCCAGCACGACCCCGCCGCCCATCAGCACGGTCACGTCGAACGCGCGCGAGCGTGCGGAGATGCCGTACGGGGCGCGCTGGGCCACCGCCCGGACGAACCCGAGGGCCACCAGCTCGACCGCGAGCGCGACACCCCCGGCCCGGGGCCCGAATGCGAACGTGACCACGAGGGCCAGCACGATCCCGGCCAGGGCCACCCACATCGCCGGGCGCCGCCGTCGCCGGTGCGTGCCGGCCGGGGCGGGCGTGGTTCTGCTCATCGACTGCGAGCCTACCGGCGGTACCGTGAAGGGGTGACGACTGCTGCTCCTCCGGACCGGATCCTGGTGGTCGGCGCGGGCCTGGCCGGGCTGCGCACCGTCGCCGAGCTGCGCGGTTCCGGGTACACCGGGCACCTGGAGCTGATCGGCGCCGAGGTGCACCCGCCCTATGACCGCCCACCGTTGTCCAAGGAGCTGCTCACCCGCCCCGACCCGGTGTGGCTGGCCGAGGACCTGGGCCATGACCTGGCCGCCCTGGCTGACCAGGTGCACCTGGGGGTGCAGGCCACCGCCCTGCATCCGGGCTCCGACGGCGTGAGCGTCAGCACCGCTGGTGGCCGCACCTTCTGCGCCGATCAGGCGGTCATCGCCACCGGTAGCCACGCGATCCGGCCACCGGAGTGGACCGGGGTGGTCACCCTGCACACTCTCGACGAGGCCGAGCACCTGCGCAGCATGCTGACCACCGGTCCGGAGGTGGTGGTGATCGGTGCCGGCTGGATCGGTGCCGAGGTGGCCGGGGTGGCGGCCGGGGCAGGCTGCAGCGTGCAGGTGCTGGAGGCGGGCCCGGTGCCGCTGTGGCATCAGCTGGGCGAGGAGCTGGGGGCACGGACCGTGCCCTGGTACGCCGAGACCGGGGTGCACCTGCACACCCAGGCCGCCGTGACCGCCGTCGAGCACGGGAAGGTGACCCTGGCCGACGGCCACAGCCACGGCGCGGACCTGGTGCTGTGCGCGATCGGCGCCCGCCCGGACACTGCGTGGCTGGCCGGGGCTGTGCCGCTCACCGGCCGCGGGCACGTGCCGGTCGATGCCGGCGGGCGGTCCTCGGTGCCGGGGGTGTGGGCGGTCGGGGACGTGGCCGAGCGGGACCATCCGCTGTTCGGGCGGGTGCCTGGTGGGCACTGGTCGGCGGCGCTGACCGACCCGGCGCCGCTGGCGCGGGCGATGCTCGGCCAGGAGCTGCCCGCGGTGGAGCCCGCGCCGTACCTGAACTCGATGCAGCTGGGCCACCAGCTCACCGTGTACGGCCGGCTCACCGAGGACCGCATCACCCGCGGCGACCCGGCGACCGGGCCCTGGAGCACGCTCTGCCTGGCCGGTGACCGGCTGACCGGTGCCGTGGTCGCCGACGCCCCGCGGGACGTGGCTGCTGTGCGCAAGCTGCTCGGACGCGGTGAGCTGCCGGTGCTGGACCGGGAGGCGGCCGCCGACCCGGCGGTGCGGCTGACCCGCGCCGTGGCCTGACCGCGCCCTCCAGGTATCGCGAACGCTCCCCTCCGCGACGTGAATCGGTTCAGCCGCCGCGCAGGAGAGCGTTCGCGGGCCGTGGGGGGCGGGTCGTGGGGGCGGGTGGGTCAGTGGGTCGGTGGGTCAGTGCGCGAAGTGTCGGGTGCCGGTGAAGTACATGGTCACCCCGGCGGCCTTCGCTGCGGCGATCGAGTCCTCGTCCCGGATCGACCCGCCCGGCTGCACCACGGCCCCCACCCCGGCATCCAGCAGCACCTGCAGCCCGTCGGCGAACGGGAAGAACGCGTCCGAGGCGGCCACGGCGCCACGGGCCCGCTCGGCGCCGTCGGCCAGGGTGTTCGCCCGCTCCACCGCGAGCCGGCAGGAGTCCACCCGGTTCACCTGGCCCATGCCGATGCCCACGGCCGCGCCAGCGTCGGCAAGCAGGATCGCGTTCGACTTCGCCGCGCGCACCGCATGCCAGGCGAACGCCAGGTCGGCCAGGGTGGCCTCGTCGGCGGGCTCCCCGGCGGCCAGGGTCCAGCTGGTCGGGTCGTCGCCGCCGGCGTCGATCGCATCGCGCTGCTGCATCAGCAGCCCACCAGAGATCGCGCGGGTCTCCACCCCCACCCGGCCGGCCTCGGGCAAGCGGAGCACCCGCAGGTTCTTCTTGCCCTGCAGCACCTCGAGCGCCCCCTCGGCGTAGGCCGGGGCCACGATCACCTCGGTGAACACCGCGGCCACCTGCTCGGCCATCGCCACCGACACCTCGGTGTTCGTGGCGATCACCCCGCCGTAGGCGGACACCGGGTCGCAGGCGTGGGCCTTGGCGTGCGCACTGGCGACGTCCTCGGCCACCGCCAGGCCGCACGGGTTGGCGTGCTTGATGATCGCCACGGTCGGTACCTCACCGTGGTCGTGGGCGGCGCGCCAGGCGGCGTCGGCGTCCACGTAGTTGTTGTAGCTCATCGCCTTGCCGTGCAGCTGCTCGGCGCCGGCGAGCCCGGCGGGTCCGTGCCCGTCGCGGTACAGAGCGGCCTTCTGGTGCGGGTTCTCGCCGTAGCGCAGCACCTCGGCGCGGTCCCAGGTGGCACCGACCCAGCCGGGAAAGCCGGCGCCGTCGTCGTCCGGGGCCACCGCGTTGCCCATCCAGGAGGCCACGGCCACGTCGTAGGTGGCGGTGTGCCGGAAGGCCTCAGCGGCCAGGGCCTTGCGCTGGTCGAGGGTGAACCCGCCGGCGCGCACCGCCTCGACCACCTCGGGGTAGCTGCCGGGGTTGACCACCACAGCCACGCTCGGGTGGTTCTTCGCTGCCGCGCGCACCATCGAGGGGCCGCCGATATCGATCTTCTCGATGCACTCGTCCTCATCTGCGCCGGAGGCCACAGTCTCGGCGAACGGGTAGAGGTTGACGACCACCAGGTCGAACGGCTGCACGTCGAGCTGGTCGAGCTGCTCCCGGTGGCTGGCCAGCCGGCGGTCGGCGAGGATGCCGGCGTGGATGCGCGGGTGCAGGGTCTTCACCCGGCCGTCCAGGCACTCGGGGAACCCGGTGACCTGCTCCACCGGGGTGACCGGCACGCCCGCCTCGGCGATCACGCCCGCAGTGGACCCGGTGGAGACCAGCTCCACCCCGGCGGCGTGCAGGGCGGTGGCCAGCTCGGTCAGGCCGGTCTTGTCGTAGACGGACAGGAGTGCGCGGCGTAGGCGGATCTGGTCGGTCATGTCTGCTCCAGGGTTGGGGGAGGTCGGCGACGGCGGTGGGCCGGCGCTTCCTGCCGCGGCACCCAGGCGTTCGGTGCTGGAGGAGATCGTTCGTGGGGGCGCTTCCCGGTGGTGCTCCACCTTGGACGCCAGTCACGCCCCGCTCGGGTCAGTGTAGCGGGCCGTCAGCGAGATCCTCTCGAGGCGTGCGACGATCTGGAGCAGTGTCAGTCTCGGCCGGGCCGTCTCAGCCGCCTGCCGCACCAGCGCACTCCCGACCGACCGAGGATAGAGGTCACTACCTGCGCGAGCCCGGACGGACACGCGCCTAGGGTGAGTCCTGCTGGCCGAACCGACCCCGAGGATCCGATGCACACCTCCGCCACCCTGATCTTGCGCCGTGTCGACCGCCTGGTGCGCGAGCGCCTCCAGCCCGCTGTGGTCCCCGACCGCCGCCCGCTGGAGCTGACCGCGTGGGAAGCGCCGGGAGAACCGGTGCCGTTCACCGAGGCGGCCGCCCAGGACTACTCCCCCGCCGCCCCCGGGATGGCCTGGGGTGCTCCCTGGAGCACCACCTGGATCCGCGCCCGCGGCCAGGCGCCCACGAGCTGGCCCACCGCCGACCGGTACCGCGTGGAGCTGGCCGTGGACCTCGGCTTCACCGGTTCCGGGCCCGGGTTCCAGGCCGAGGGGCTGGTCTACACCCCGGACGGGACGATCCTGGAAGCCGTCTCACCGCGCAACCAGCGCATCGCCCTGGACCGGGCGCGCGAGGCGGTCGAGGTCTACATCGAGGCGGCCGGGAACCCGGACGTCAGCGACTTCGGCGACTTCCGGCCCACCTCGTTGGGGGTGCCGGAGGCACGGGAGCAGGGTCCGCTGTACACGCTGGGCCACGTGGACCTGGTGCTCCGCGATGTCGAGGTGGCCGAGCTGCTCGCCGACGTGACCGCGCTACGGGACCTGGCCCGAGAGCTGCCCGAGGACAGCACCCGCCGCGCCCAGGTGCTGCGCGTGCTGGACACTGCCGTGGACGCCGTCGACCCGGACGATGTGCCCGGTAGTGCGACCACCGCACGCGAGGTGCTCGCCCCGGCGCTGGCGGTGCGGGCCGCCGAGGGCACGCACCAGGTGGTGGCGGTGGGGCACGCGCACATCGACTCCGCCTGGCTGTGGCCCACCCGGGAGACGATCCGCAAGTGCGCCCGCACGTTCGCGAACGTGCTCGCGCTGATGGACGAGGACGAGGACTTCGTGTTCGCGTGCTCCTCGGCGCAGCAGTACGCCTGGATCGCCGAGCACTACCCCGCCCTGTTCGACCGGATCAAGGCGCGGGTGGCCGAGGGCCGGTGGGTGCCGGTCGGGTCGATGTGGGTGGAGTCAGACACGAACATGCCCGGCGGGGAGGCGTTCGTGCGCCAGCTGGTGGCCGGCAAGCGGTTCTTCGCCGAGCACTTCGACCTGGAGACCCGGGACGTGTGGCTGCCGGACTCCTTCGGCTACTCCGGGGCGCTGCCGCAGCTGGCCCGGCTGGCCGGGGCGCAGTGGTTCCTGTCCCAGAAGCTCAGCTGGAACGAGACCGACGCGATGCCGCACCACACGTTCTGGTGGGAGGGCATCGACGGCTCCCGGGTGCTCACCCACTTCCCGCCGGTGGACACCTACAACTCCGACCTGTCCGCTGCGGAGCTGGTCCACGCCGAGCGCAACTTCGCGGACAAGGCGGTCGCCTCCGCCTCGATCGTCCCGTTCGGATATGGCGACGGCGGAGGTGGGCCGTCCCGGGAGATGGTCGCCCGGGCCAGGCGGTACTCCGATCTCGACGGCGTCCCCCGGGTGCGGATGGGCTCTCCGGTGTCGTTCTTCACCGCCACCCAGGCGGAGGTGCCCGCCGACCTGGGTACCTGGACCGGGGAGATGTACCTGGAGTTCCACCGCGGCACCTACACCTCCCAGGCGCGCACCAAGCGCGGCAACCGGCGCAGTGAGCACCTGCTGCGGGAGGCGGAGCTGTGGGCGGCCACTGCGGCAGTGCGCTCCGGCGCCGAGTACCCCTACGAGCTGCTGGAGCGCTGCTGGCACACCGTGCTGCTGAACCAGTTCCACGACATCCTGCCCGGCAGCTCGATCGGCTGGGTGTACCGGGACGCCGAGGCCGACTACGCCCAGGTGAGCCAGGACCTGGAGAGCGTGATCGGCGAGGCGATCTCCGCCGTCGCCGGCAACGGTGAGCAGGAGGTGCTGCTGAACGCCGGACCGCTGCCGCTGCGCGGGGTGGCCGCTGGGGCGGGCAGCGTGCCGGGCGAGCCGGTAGGCGAGGAGGTTCACCTGACCCGGGCGGGCGACGCCGTCGTGCTGGAGAACGGTCTGCTGCGGGTGCAGATCGATGGTCGCGGGCTGGTCACCTCGCTGGTGCACCTGCCCTCTGGGCGGGAGGCGATCGCCGCCGGGATGGCCGGCAACCTGCTCACCGTGCACCGGGACGTGCCGCGGCAGTGGGACGCGTGGGACACCGACGTCGAGTATCGCCGCGTGGCCACTGAGCTGACCGAGGTCGAGCAGCTGGAGGTCGTGGCGAACGGGCCGGAGGAGGCGAGCGTGCGTGTCCGGCGGACGTTCGGGGCGTCGACCTTTGCGCAGGTGCTCACTGTGCGCCGTGGCGATGCGGTGCTACAGGTCGACACCGAGGTGGACTGGCACGAACGGCAGAAGCTGGTCAAGCTCGGCTTCCCGCTGGCTGTGCACGCCGATTCGTCGGCGGCGGAGACGCAGTTCGGGCACGTGGTCCGGCCCACGCACACGAACACCTCCTGGGATGCGGCGAAGTTCGAGATCTGCGCGCACCGGTGGCTGCACGTGGGCGAGGCGGGCTTCGGGGTGGCGATCGCGAACGATGCGACCTACGGGCACGACGTCACCCGGGTGCGCGCCCCGATGCCAGCGCCGGCCGACACCACACCCGGGCCGCTACCGGTGACCGGTGCGGCTCCTGCGACGCTGGTGCGCCAGTCGCTGCTCAAGGCGCCGCTGTACCCGGACCCGGAGGCGGACCAGGGCCGGCACTCCTTCACCACGTTGGTGCACGCCGGGGCCGGGATCGCCGAGGCGGTGGCCGCCGGGTACCGGGCGAACCTGCCGCTGCGCGCCGCGCGGGTGGCTGGTGAGGTGGCGCCGCTGCTGCGGGTGGACGGCGAGGGCGTGCTGGTGGAGTCGGTCAAGCTCGCCGAGGACCGCAGCGGGGACGTGGTGGTGCGGCTGTACGAGGCGCTCGGCGGGCGGCGGCAGGCGCGGGTGCACGCCGACTTCGCCTGCCGGGACGTGGCGGTCACCGACCTGCTGGAGCGGGAGCTGGAGCCGGCCGGCGAGCCGGGTGCGGAGGCCGATGGTGTCCCGGTGCAGCTGGGCCCGTTCGAGGTGCGCACGCTGCGCTTCCGCCGCTGACCCCATCTGATCGCGAACGCCCTGTTTCGCGGCTCCTGAACCGATTCAGGCCGCGAAACAGGGCGTTCGCGAGGGGTGGAGGCGGGTCAGCCGATGAGCACGCGCCGGCCCTGTACCCGCCAGCCTTCGCGGGCCAGTCGGCCGGTGTAGTCCACCAGCTGGGCCCGCTCGGCGACCTTGATCCGCTCGGTGAGGGTCTCCTCTGTGTCCTCGTCCAGCACCGGGACGGCGGTCTGGGCGATGATCACGCCGGTGTCCACGCCCTCGTCGACGACGAACAGGGTGGCGCCGGCGACCTTCACCCCGTACTCGAGTGCGTCCCGGGGGCCGTGGATACCGGGGAAGGCGGGCAGCAACGAGTTGTGCGTGTTCAGGTAGCGCCCGCCGAACGCGGCAAGGAACTGCGGTCCGACGAGCTTGAGGAACCCGGCCGAGATCACCAGGTCGGGTTCGTGCGCGGCCACCTCGGCAGTGAGTGCAGCGTCCCAGTCGCTGCGCTCAGGATGGTCCTTGAGCCGGCAGACGAACGTGGGCACCCCGACGTCGGCTGCCAGCTGCAGCCCGGTGGCGCTGGGCCGGTCGGCGCCCACGGCCACGACCTGGGCGCCGTAGTCCTGGTCGGCTGCGGCGGTCAGGAGTGCGGCCAGGTTGGAACCGCCGCCGGAGATGAGGACCACGATGCGCTTGGGCTTCACAGGCAGCGAGCGTAGTGCAGCACCCGTCATCTGGGAGAATGGACCCAGTTCCCGACCGCAAGGAGTCTCGTGCGCAACCCGTACGCCCCGCCGGACCCGTCGGCGCCGCCGCCGGTGCGCCGGCCCGAGCACGGGCGCGGGGGCGAGCACGGGCACGAGGGCGAGCACGGGCACGAGGGCGAGCACGGGCACGGGCCCGAGCACGAGGGCCAGGGACCCGACGGGCCCAGGGGGGCCGGACCCGGCGGGCACGGCCCGGCACCCGGCGGCGAGCAAGGCCGCTGGCAGGACCCGCACGCGCACGACCCCCGCCGGCCGATGGATCCGCACCGCCTCCGCCCGCGGGATCCGCGGCAGCGGCCGGACCCGCCCACCCCGGAGCAAGCGGCAGCCGCCGGCCGCGGCGTGCTGAAGTTCGGTGCAGCGTTGCTGGTGGCGATGCTGGCGATGCGCTGGCCGGTCCCGTGGCAGCTGCTGGCGCCGGTCGCCGGGGCGGTGGCGGTGTACCTGGGGATACGGGCCCTGATCACCTACCGCAAGGTCGGGATGACCACGTTCTCCTCGGTGTTCCTGATGTTCGGGGTGGCGATCGCCGCGGTACTCTCGCTCAGCTCACTGACGCTGCTGGCCTTGTGGGACGAGCAGGTGGCGCACCAGGAGTGCATGGACCGGGCGCTGACGGTACAGGCGGAGCAGGTCTGCACCGACACCTACGAGCAGGCGATGCAGGAGCGGTTGAACCCGTCCAGCGGCTGAGCGACGGATGAGACGAAGGGGGACCCCGATGACCGGCAGAGATGCCCGCACCGCCGGGCTGCTCGCCGCGGTTCTCGCTCTCGGCGCGGCCACGGCGTGCTCCTCGCCCGACCCGGACATCCTGGTCGCCACCCCGGGACCGCACGCGGACCCGCCGCAGGTGGTGCAGGCGCTGGTCGACGCCATCAACGCCCGCGACGAGGACCTGGTCCGCACGCTGAGCACCGAGGGCTTTGCCGACTACCTGCTCAGCACTTGGTTCGAGGGCGGCTACCTGACCGACGCCACGGTCTCCGCACCGGAGCCCGCGCAGGCCGAACCGGAGGACGCCGCCACGGTGATGGTCTCGTTCACCCCGGAGGGCGCAGACGCCTCGATCCAGAACGGCACCGAGATGAGCTGGGCGTTCCTGCTGGTGCGGGGCGAGTCCGGTCGCTGGCTGGTCACCGATACCGGTGGGGGCTGAGCGCCAGAGCCGTCGGCGGCTCCGCTGCGGCCGCGGCCCGTCCGGCAGCGCTCAGTGGCCGTCGCCCGACTTCTTCGTACCGGTGACCTGCTCCCACCACACGCCCGCCGCCGCCCGCAGCCGCCGCGCGCCGGCCGCCGTGATCGGGTGCGCGAGCACGATCACCACGCCGGCCGCGGCCGCCGCCTGCCAGGCCATCGCTACCCCGACCGCCAGCCAGTCGCCGCCCATCGTGGCCATCCGGCCCGGACCCACTCCCCCAGCAGCCAGCGCGGTGAACCCGGCGAGCACCAGCCCGGCCAGCGCGGCGGCACCGGCTACTGCCGCCAGCATCGAGACCGCCCCGCGCCCGCGCATCCGCCGCGCCAGCCACACCCCGGCCACCAGACCGCTGAGCAGCCCGACCAGCCCGAGCACGGGCAGCTGCCCGAGCAGCCCGTCCGGTTCGGGCAGCGCGCCGAGCACCGGCACCAGCGGCAACGGGCCCGCTTCGATCACCGACGGAGAGAACACCGTGTCGGCACCGACCGCGAACCCTGAGCCGAGCAGGTAGGCGCCCGCCCACAGCACCAGGTTCGGCAGCACCAGCAGCTGGGCGAGCACCAGCACCACGGCGCTGACCGCATCTGGGCCGAGCTGGTCGTGCAGCTCGGTGATCGCCCCGAGGTTCGCCACGATCATCCACACGGTCGCCACGGTCGCCAGCGCCACCTGCACGAGCACGAGCCGCCAGGCCAGGGCGACGGCGTCACTCACCCAGCCAGGGATCTTCGCCGTGGTCTTGGCCCACCAGGCGGGGGCCGGAGCACCGCGCAGCCCGATGGCCACGCCGCACACCGTCACGCCCACTGCCCCGAGCAGCCCCTGCACGCCTCCCGGTGTTGCCGCAAAGGCGACGAACGCCGTCGTGAGCAGGAGGTACCCGGCGGCGGCAAAGCCGCCGCTGGCCCAGGAACCCAGGTGCGCCCGGCGCACCGAGGCAGCCAGCACACCGAGTGCGACCAGGGTGATGCCCAGCGGCATCAGGGTGATGGTCAGCTCACCGAGGGTGATTGCGGCGCCGTGGCCGAGCAGCCAGGCGGCGGTACCGACACGCGCTGCCTCCAGCCAGCCGGCGGAGCCGAGCTCGGGGGCGGAAGCGGTGGCCACGTAGGTGGCGATCGCCGGGACCGCGACCACCAGCCAGCTGAGCACGGCGGCCTCCCCGCCGGCGAGCAGCCCGCGCAACCACTGGTCCGGCAGCTGGATGCGGGGCGGGGCGCCGGCCGGTTCGACCACCCGGCGCGTGGGAGTGGAGGTCGTCACCCTCTCATGGTGCGCCAACGCCGCCCCGGCACCGGTGTGCCGGGGCGGCGTGTCGAGGCGTCCCCGCCCAGGGCCGCTGGACCACGCCCTCCGGCCGAGGGCCGCGGCGATACCTGGCCTGTGGGTCCGATACCCGGGAGCACGACCCAGCGCGGGACGTATCGCCTGCATCGTTTCAACCCGGAGGGCGACGGGCGGCAGGTCAGCGCGCGGAGAGGATCTCCTTGACCAGCTCGGCGGCATGCGAGGGGGTCTTGCCGACCTTCACCCCGGCCGCCTCGAGGGCTTCCTTCTTCGCCTGCGCGGTGCCGGAGGAGCCGGAGACGATCGCCCCGGCGTGGCCCATGGTCTTGCCCTCGGGCGCGGTGAACCCGGCCACGTAGCCGACCACCGGCTTGGTGACGTTGGCCTTGATGTACTCGGCGGCCCGCTCCTCGGCGTCGCCGCCGATCTCCCCGATCATCACGATGACCTCGGTCTCCGGGTCGTCCTCGAACGCCGCCAGGGCGTCGATGTGCGTCGTGCCGATGACCGGGTCGCCGCCGATGCCGATGGCGCTGGAGAAGCCGAACTCCTTCAGCTCGTACATCATCTGGTAGGTGAGCGTGCCGGACTTGGACACCAGCCCGATGGGGCCCTTGCCGGTGATGGTGTGCGGCGTGATGCCGGCCAGGGACTCCCCTGGGGTGATGATGCCCGGGCAGTTCGGGCCGATCATCCGAGTCTTCTTGCCCTGCAGGTAGGCGAACACCTCGGCGGTGTCCTGCACCGGCACGCCCTCGGTGATCACCACGAGCAGCTCGATACCAGCGTCGATGGCCTCGATGCAGGCGTCCTTGGTGAACGCCGGCGGCACGAACGCCACGGACACGTTCGCACCGGTCTCGGCCATCGCCTCGGCCACGGTGCCGTACACCGGGAGCGTGACGTCGTTGCCGTCAGCGTCCTTGTGCTGCACCGTGGTGCCGGCCTTGCGGGCGTTCACGCCGCCGACGATGGCCGATCCGGCATCCAGCATCAGGGCGGTGTGCTTGGCACCCATCCCGCCGGTGATGCCCTGGACGATGATCTTGGAGTCCTTGTTCAGGTAGATGGACATATGTGGGTCTGCTTCTCTCTCGCGCGTCTGGGGATGCTCAGGCGTTGGCCAGCTCGGCGGCCTTGGCGGCACCGCCGTCCATGGTCTCGGCCAGGGTGACCAGCGGGTGGGCGCGCTCGATGAGGATCGCACGGCCCTTGTCCACGTTGTTGCCGTCCAGGCGCACCACCAGCGGCTTGGTGGCGGCATCGCCGAGCAGGTCCAGGGCACCGACGATGCCGTTGGCGACCTCGTCGCAGGCGGTGATCCCACCGAAGACGTTCACGAACACGCTCTTCACCTGCTCGTCTCCCAGGATCACGTCCAGGCCGGCGGCCATCACCTGGGCGTTGGCGCCACCGCCGATGTCCAGGAAGTTGGCCGGCTCCACACCGCCGTGCTCCTCTCCGGCGTAGGCGACCACGTCCAGGGTGGACATCACCAGGCCCGCACCGTTACCGATGATGCCGACCTGCCCGTCCAGCTTGACGTAGTTCAGGTTGTTCTCGGCGGCCTTGGCCTCCAGCGGGTCGGCGGCCGCAGCGTCCTCGAGCTCGGCGTGCTCGGGATGGCGGAAGTCGGCGTTGTCGTCCAGGGAGACCTTGCCGTCCAGGGCGACGACGTCGCCGGCTCCGGTCTTCACCAGCGGGTTGACCTCCACGAGGGTGGCGTCCTCGGCGGTGAACACCGTCCACAGCTTGGCGATCACAGCGGCGACCTGGTCGGCGATGTCGGCGGCGAAGCCGGCCTCCGCGACGATCTCAGCGGCCTTGGCGGCGTCGATGCCCACCAGCGGGTCGATCGCGACCTTCGCGAGGGCCTCCGGGCGCTCCACGGCGAGCTGCTCGATCTCCATGCCGCCCTCGACGCTGGCCATGGCCAGGTAGCGGCGCTCGGCACGGTCCAGCAGCACAGAGAAGTAGTACTCCTCGGCGATGTCCGCCCCGGCGGCGATCATCACCCGGTGCACAGTGTGCCCCTTGATGTCCATGCCGAGGATCTCGGTGGCCCGTTCGGCGGCCTCGTCGGCGGACTTGGCGATCTTCACCCCGCCGGCCTTGCCGCGCCCACCGACCTTCACCTGAGCCTTGACGACCACCACGCTGCTGCCGGCTGCGAACAGCTGCTCGGCGGCGGCGCGGGCCTCCTCAGGTGTGGTGGCGACGATGCCTGCCAGCACCGGTACCTCATGCTTCTCGAACAGATCTCGTGCCTGGTACTCGAACAGGTCCACCTGCGCCTAGCCCTTCTCCTCACGCGCCGTCCTCGATGCCTCGACATCGAGACTTTCCCGAGAAGACTACCGCGAGCGCGAAATCCTGCGCCTCGGTAGGTGGGTGAGATGGGCCACGGAGCGTACGCGGCCAGCGGCGCCTCGCCGTGCCCAGCACCTCCGGAGGCGGGGGTGTGGTTGACGTCGGTTATGCCGCGATAACCGACGTCAACCACACCCTCGGCACCGGCAGCGCACTCAACATCCCGGGGGGAGCAGATGTTGGGTATTCAACATTGGGTGTTGCTTATCCAACATCCCCGCGTTAGTCTCGTCGCTGATCGCACTCATGGAAGAGGTCCCCGATGTTGTGGCTCCACTCTCTTGCTCACTCCCGCTGGCTGGAAGCCGAGGCTGATCGCACCTTCGAGTTCGGCCGGAACGCCGCCGTGCCCACCGGGTTCGGCTGGCTCAGCAACGAGGGGCAGCCGCGCGCCGGCGTGGACACCCAGCTGTGGATCACCAGTCGGATGGTGCACGTCTACTCGCTCGCGCACCTGCTCGGACGCCCCGGTTCGGGACTCCTCGCCGACCACGGCATCGACGCCCTGAACGGTCCGTTCTGGGACGAGGTGCACGGAGGCTGGTTCGGTTCTGTCAACGACGCAGGTCCGGCCGACCGTACGAAGCCTGGCTACCCGCACTTCTTCGTCGCGCTCGGGGCTGCGAGCGCAGTGGCGGCAGGCCGGCCGGGCGCCCGACAGCTGCTCGACCGGGCGATCGAGGTCATCGAGAGGCACTTCTGGAGCGAGGACGAGGGGATGTGCCTCGAGTCCTGGAACGAGGACTTCACCGAGACGGAGGACTACCGCGGCGGAAACGTGAACATGCATGCCGTCGAGGCGTTCCTGGTGGTCGCAGACGTGACCGGGGACGACGTATGGCTGGAGCGTGCGCTGTCCATCGCAACGACGATCATCCACAGGGTCGCCCGGTCGAACCAGTATCGCGTCGTCGAGCACTTCGACCCGCAGTGGAACCCGTTGCTGGAGTACAACAGCGGGAACCGTGCGCACCGGTTCCGGGCCTACGGGGGCACTCCCGGACACTGGATGGAATGGTCCCGCCTGCTCATCTCGCTGCGGGACAGCCTCATCGCGCGTGGGCGCACGGCACCCGAGTGGCTGCTGGAGGATGCTCGCGGCCTGTTCCAGGCGGCCACCCGTGATGCGTGGGAGCCGGACGGCAGACCGGGGTTCGTCTACACGGTCGGATGGGACGGGGCACCGATCGTCACCGCCCGGATCCGCTGGGTCGTGGTCGAAGGCATGGGCGGGGCTGTCGCCCTGTACCGAGCCACCGGGGACGAAGAGTACGCACGGTGGTACGAGCGCTTCTGGGACTACGCCCGCACCTACCTGATGGACCTGGAGAACGGCTCCTGGCACCAGGAGCTCGACGCCGACCATCACGTCAACTCCGCGGTCTGGGACGGCAAACCAGACATCTACCACCTCATGCACTGTCTGCTGGTACCGCGTCTGCCGCTCGCCCCCGCGATGGCCCCGGCGCTGGCCGCTGGCCTGCTCGACTCGGTCGTCGGTGCGGAGCCGCGGCGATGACGGACCTGCCGCTCCTCCTGTTCGTCGGAGCAGCGACCGAGGACTCGATCGCCCTGGTCGAGCGCTACCCCGGACGGGACGAACGGGTCGTGGCCCAGAGCATCGAGCTCAGTGGTGGCGGTCCGGCGGCCACCGCGGCCGTGGCCGCCGCCCGACTGGGCATGCGAACCGCGATCGTCGCCGCCGTGGGCGAGGACGCAGCCGGTGGCCGCGTCCGAGGCGCTCTGCGCACCGAGGGGGTGGACGTCTCCGGTCTGCGCACGGTGCCCGGTGCGACCACCTCCCGCAGCGTCGTGGTGATCAGCGGCAGCGAGCACTCCCGAGCGATCGTGAACCAGCCCGGCCCGGTGATCGAGTGGACCAGCGAGGATAACGACCGGCTGACCGGTGCGGCGTGGGTGCATGTCGACCAGCACGGATGGGCACCGCTGCGCACGGCGACCACCCGGTTGGGCCGGACCACGCAGCTGTCCCTCGATGCCGGGAACCCGATCGAGGACCTCGACGTGGCCGCAGCCACCCTGTACGTGCCCACCCTGCCCGCGCTCCTGGAGCGTTACGGACGCGACGGGACCACCGAGGTGGCCACCCTGCTCGGCCGCGCCCTCGATGACGGCGCCGGTCGTGCCGTGGTGACCGACGGCGCCCGCGGCTGCTACGGGATGGGTGCCGACCGCCAGCTGCTGCACGTCCCGGCGCCGGCGGAACCCGTACGCTCGACCCTCGGCGCCGGCGACGTCTTCCACGGCGCGCTCCTGGCCGGGCTCGTCCACGCGGCGCACGGAGAGATCGCATCCCATTTCCAGGCGGCGATCGCATACGCCACGACCGCGGCCACCGTCTCCTGCCGTGCGACCGACGGCCGCTCCGGGATCCCTGAGCACGCCGAGGTGCTCTCGCGTCTCGACCCGATCCACACGAACGAAGGATGATCATGACCGCGCCAACCTCACCTGCCCACCGCCTGGCACCGTTGCGACGCCCGTCCGGCGGGTTCGCGATGCTCGCCATCGACCAGCGGGAAGCTCTGCGCCAGATGCTCGCCGAGCACCAGCCCGACCCCGTGTCCGACACCCAGGTCCGCGAGTTCAAGCTCCTGGCGGCGCGGATCCTCACACCACACGCGTCAGCGGTCCTCATCGACCGGCAGTTCGCACTTGCCGACGCGATCGAACAGGGCGTCGTCGCGCAGACCTGTGGGCTGATCGGTTCGGCTGACCACTTCGAGTCGGCGCACGGGGAGCTCGTCGGGAACGTCACGATCGATCGACTCGTCGAGCCGGCGCGACTGCGCGACCAAGGGGCTGTGGCCCTCAAGCTGCTCGTCCTCTACCGCCCGGACTCCGGCCACACCGAACGCATCGACATGGTCGGGGAGTTCATCGAGCTGTGCCGGAGCGCCGGTCTGGCCAGCATCATCGAACCCGTCTCTCGCCGACCGCTCGACGGGAGCACCTGGGACTGGAACGAGGGGGTCCTTGCCGCCGCCGAGGAGCTGGGCCGACTAGGGGCAGACCTGTACAAGGCCGAGGTCCCGTTCCACGGCGAGGCACCAGAAACCAAGCTGCGTACCGCCTGCCGGTCACTGACAAGCACGATCGACAGCGAGTGGGTAGTGCTCTCCTCCGGCGTCGCCCCCGCCGCGTTCCCTGCTGCAGTCCAGGTTGCGTGCGACGAAGGTGCCTCCGGTTTCCTCGCGGGACGGGCAGTGTGGGCGGCGTCCTTGTCCGCACCCGATGTCGCCGACGACCTCCGCACCAACGCCGTCGACCGCCTCCGCCGACTCGCCGAGGTAGTCGACGGCGCCGTCCATCACTAACCCTCCCCACCCGCAACAGATCGAAGGAGTCGTCCAATGCAGAACGATCCACGCTTCGCCGTCAACCGCCGCCAGCTGCTCACCCTGACCGGCGCAGCCGGGCTCACCGGGCTCGCCGCGGCATGCAGCGGGCCCGGCACCACCACCGCCCCCAGCTCTCCGGAGGGACCGGACACCGAGGGACCAGCGGAGGGCGAAGTCTCTTTCGCACACTGGCGCGCGGAGGACAAGGAGGTCTTCGACGAGCTCATCGCGGACTTCGAGAGCGAGAACTCCGGGATCACGATCAGCCAGACCATCTCCACCTCGACCGACTACGAGGCGCAGGCACTGCGCAGGATGCGCGGCGGTGAGATCGGCGATGTAGCACCCGCGTTCCGCGGCACCCAGTTCGAGAGCTTCGTCGAGTCCGGACTGTTCGTCGACCTCAGCGACACCGACCTGGTCTCCAGGTACAACCCGAGCCTGATCACCGTCGGCGAGCAGGACGGCAAGCAGTACGGGTTCCCCTACCAGGTCGTGTTCAACGTGCCGATCGCGAACATGGACATCCTGGAGTCGGTCGGGGTCCAGGAGTCCCCGCAGGACTGGGACAGCTACATCGAGATGCTGGAGGCGATCAAGGCGAAGGGCATCACCCCGATCGCCTTCCCCGGTGCCGACGCCGGGAACGCCGGCCAGCTCTTCAACGCCATGATCATGAACATCGCGCCCAGCGACGACATGTGCACGAAGATCCAGGCCGGCGAGTACAAGCTGACCGACGACTGGTTCATCGAGATGCTCCGCCTGTACCAGCAGCTCGGCGACTACGTCCAGCCGAACGCCGGCGGCACAGCCGTGGAGCCGGCCGAGCAGATGTTCGCGACCGGTGACGCTGCGCTGCTGTCCACAGGCAGCTACCACATCGCCTCGGTGCGCACCCTCGGTGGCGAGTTCCCGATCGACCTGGCACCGCCGATCACCAGCGCACCTGGTGAGGCGCGCTACGTCGGCATCTACAACGCCACCTTCATCCTCGGGATCAACTCCGCATCGGACGTCCAGCCGGCGGCGATGGCATGGCTGGAGTACCTCTCCACACCGGAGATCGCTGCCCGCTACGCGGACGGCACCGCCCAGTTCGCGTCCGTGCAGGACGTGGAGTACTCCAACCCCGACCTGCAGGCGATCGCTCCCTGGCTGGACAAGGAGCTCGCACTCGCGCCGCGCTACCAGTTCACCGACCTCGACATGCGGTTGGCCGTCGAGGCCAGCGCCGTCGACGCGCTCACCGGCACCGACCCGGAGCAGGCTGCCGAGCACGCCCAGGAGATCGTCGACCAGCGGATCGCGGCGAGCTGAGGACACCGGACGATGACCGCTGCCGCAACGCCGAGCCGGCGCCGGCGCCTGTTCCGGTCCAACCGGCGGGTGCCGCCGACCCTGTTCCTGTTCCCGGTCCCGGCACTGGTGCTCTATGTGACGTTCTTCGTCATCCCCACGCTGCAGACGTTCCAGTACTCGACCACGAACTGGAACGGGTACAGCGCGGACTACGACGTGCTCGGTCTCGCCAACTTCCAGCGCGCTCTGACCGGTGACCTGCTGTTCACCAACGCGCTCACGAACAACCTCAAGTTCATGGTCGTCGTCGTGATCGGGCAGACGTTCCTGGGACTGCTGCTCGCGGTCCTGCTGGTCCGGAACACGCGGACGACGATCTTCCTGCGGGCACTGTACTTCTTCCCGACGATCCTCTCCTCGGTGTCGGTGGGGTTCATCTGGAAGTTCGTCTACGACCCGAACTTCGGCGTCATCAACTCCACTCTCGGAGCGCTGGGGCTGGACGGGCTCAAGTCTCCGTTCCTGGGTGCCGAGGGCCAGGCCATCTACTGGTTGGCCATCACCCAGATCTGGTTTCACGCAGGCATGATGGTGGTCATCTTCATCGCCGGCCTGCAGGCGATCCCGGCGGAGCTGTACGAGGCGGCCCGGGTGGACGGCGCAAGCAAGTGGCGCCAGTTCCGGTCAATCACCTGGCCGCTGATCGCGCCGGCGATGTCGATAGTCGTGGCGTACACCACGATCCAGTCCTTCAAGGCCTTCGACATCGTGCTGAGCATCTCGGGGAACCCACCGAGCTCGTCCCTGGACATCCTGTCCACCCGGATCTACTCGTCCTTCGCGAACGCGGAGTTCGGCTACGCCGCCACCCAGTCGGTGCTGTTCATCGCCTTCATCGCAGTGATCACGTTCGTGTTCCGCCGTTTCCTCCGGCTCATCCAAGGGAGCGAATCATGACTGGCAAGGTCTCCCGTGCGGCGATCCTGACGATCTACGCACTGATCGTCGCTGTCCCGCTGGTCGTGGTGCTGTTCGGCAGCTTCAAGACGACGCCGGAGATCTTCGCGAACTCGTTCGCACCACCCGGCTCGTTGAACGTGGACAACTTCGCCGAGGCGCTGACGAACGGCAACTTGGGCGTAGCGTTCATCAACAGCACGATCATCACGTCGTCCTCGGTGACCGTGACGCTGTTCATCGGCTCTCTGGCTGCCTATGGCATCTCCCGCATCCCGGGCTGGCGTGGCTGGACCTTGTACGGGTTCATCGTCCTTGGGATGTCTGTACCGGTGCAGGCCAACATGATCCCGCAGTACGTACAGTTCGGTTCGCTCGGGCTGCTCGACTCCCAGATCGGTCTGATCCTCATCAACATCGTGGTGACCCTGCCCGTGGCCGTGTTCATCATGGGCGGCTTCATGCGCACCCTGCCTGACGAGCTGTACGAGGCGGCCGACATCGACGGCTCCGGCCCGTGGCGCACCTACTACCGGATCGCTGTGCCGCTCTCAGCACCCTCGATCGCCGCGACCGCCACGTTCTTGCTGGTGATGCACTGGAACGACCTGCTGTATCCACTCCTGTTCATCTCCTCGGAGGACAACCTGACGCTGCCATTGGCGTTGCTCCGCTTCCAGGGTCAATACCTGACCAACTACCCGCTGCTGTTCGCCGGGGTAGTGCTCACGTCCATCCCGATCGTCGTCCTGTACGTGCTGCTGCAGCGATTCTTCGTGGCCGGGATGACCAACGGTGCGGTGAAGGGATGAGCGGGGCGATGAGGAACAGCACGGCCGAGCAGCAGACTTTCCTGCTCAAGCGGGTCACGCACGTGGCCTCCGGCAGCACGGACGTGGTCCTGGACATCGAGGCCTACCCGGCTGTCACGCTCGGTGCGATGCCGGGGTGGCTCACCGGTGAGCCACTGCACGAGCAGGGCGTGGAGACCGAGATGCCGAACCTGCCGCGGGAGATCGTGGTCCCACCGGTCACCCCCTGGTCCTGGCGTCTGCTGATCAGCGGACGCGACGAGGTCACGCTGCGACTGCTGCTGGCGCCCCGGCAGGACCCGGTGTTCGACCAGGACGAGCGCACCCTCGGCATCGTCACGAGCACCACGACATGTCCCCTCACCTTCCGGGAGGACGACGACCGGGTCGAGGTGTCCTCCGGCACTGCCCAGGTGGTGATCACCCGCAACCCGTTCACGCTCACCGTGCTCGACGGCGAGGACCGCGTCGTGCTGCGTACCTCCGACCGGCTCCGTCAGGTGGCCGGGCTGCCGATGGCTCCCGGCGTCGTCTCGACCGGCGGCGACGTGCACCTGAACCTGGAGCTCGCCGCGGACGAGAGCATCTACGGGTTCGGGGAGCAGTTCGGCCGGGTGGAGAAGAACAGCCAGTCCTTCGTCCTGCACTGCGACGACGCACTCGGCACCGGCACCGGGCTGGCCTACAAGCCGGTGCCCGTCTGGCACTCCAGCACCGGCTACGCCGCCCTGCTGAACACCGGCGCTGACGTACGGGTCGACGTCGGCCACCACCGTCCGAGCGTGCTCAGCCTCGGCGTGGCGGGAGACGTGCTCGACCTGTTCCTCTTCGTCTCACCCCAGCCGGCTGCGCGGCTGGGGGCGTACACAGACCTCACCGGCCGTAGCCACGTGCCACCGCTGTGGGCCTTCGGATACTGGATGGGTCGGTGCCGGTACCACTCCCGGGAGGAGATGCTCGCCGTGTCCGCCGAGATGAGCGAGCGCGGTATCCCCTGCGACGTGCTGCACCTCGACCCGGACTGGCTGGTGGTGGACCGGTTGAACACCGACTTCATCTGGAACGAGGAACGGTTCGGCAACCGCGCCGACTTCGTCGCCGAGCTGGCCGACCAAGGCCGCCGGCTCTCGCTGTGGGAGCTGCCCTACCTCGACCCGGCCTCTCCCCGGTACGCCGAGCTCGAGGCTGCCGGCTACCTGGTCACCGACACGAACGGGGCAACCGCGCACCTCGAAGGCACCCCCACCCCCGACGGGCGACCGCGGGCGCTGCTCGACTTCGCGAACCCTGCGGCGCGGCGCTGGTGGCAGGAGCAGCACCGCAGCTTCCTCGAGGACGGTGTGGCAGTGTTCAAGACCGACTTCGGTGAGGGCTTCCCTTCGCGCGGGGTCGCAGCGAGCGACGTCCCCAGGAGGCACCACCACAACCTCTACCCGCTCTGGTACAACGCCGCCGTCTCCGAAGCGATCGGTGAGCTCACCGGACGCACACCGCTGGTGTGGGGCCGCTCCGGCTGGGCCGGCTCCCATCGCTACCCAGGGCAGTGGGGCGGTGACGCGGAGTCGACCGTGGCCGGGATGCAGGCGACCGTGCGAGGCGGGCTGTCGTACGCGCTGAGCGCACCGGGCTTCTGGAGCCACGACATCGGCGGCTTCTTCGGCCCTGAGCTCACCCCTGGCCTGTACGTACGCTGGACCCAGCTCGGTGCGCTCTCCCCGCTGATGCGTGCGCACGGGCTCCGGCCTCGGGAACCGTGGCACTTCGGCGAGGAGGCGTTCGAGGTGGCCCGCACCTGGATCCGCCGTCGCTACCAGCTGCTGCCCTACCTGTGGCAGGCGGCGCACCAGTCCGTGGCGGCCGGTCTGCCGATGATGCGCCCCCTGTACCTGGAGTTCCCCGACGACCCGGTCGCGCGGACCATCGACTCCCAGTTCCTGCTCGGCGCCGACCTGCTCGTCGCGCCTGTCTTCGACGACGGCATGGAACCGGTGCAACGGCGCTTCTACATACCACCCGGGCGGTGGCGCGATCTGTACACCGGCGCCACCTACGACGGGGAAAGCTTCCACACCCGGACCATCCCCCTGTCGCAGATGCCGGTACTGGTGCGCGACGGCGCGACCGTCCCCACTCTCGAGGTGCCGGCACAGGCCCGGAGCACCGACGACCTGCTCGATGCACCGTGGACCCTGCGGACCTTTGGCCGGTCCGGCACCGGTCCCCTGGTCACGTTCGACGGCCAGACGATCCCGGCCGCGCAGTGCACCATCCGCCCCATCACCGACCCCACGGAGGACAGCTCTGATGAATGACGCGACGACCCTGATCGGCGGCGACTGGGCCCGGCTGGCGGAGCGCCGGGAGGTGCACGCACCGGCGACCGGCGAGGTCATCGGTGCGGTCTGCTGGGGTACGACCGAGGACGCCCGGCGGGCGGCGGACGCGGCTGGCGATGCCGCTCCTGCCTGGGGCAGGACCACCGGCCGCGCCCGAGCAGACCTGCTGCTGCGCGCCGCCGACATCTTGGCCGACCGGGCACCTGAGATCGCGCGCACGCTCGCGGCCGAAGCGGGTAAACGTCTGCCAGAGGCGCAGGGTGAGCTCGCGTTCTCGGTGGAGTACCTGCGCTGGTTCGCCGAGGAGGCACGCCGCCCGGTGGGCAGCTACCACGCCGAGGAAGATCCCGGCCGGCGGCACCTGACCAGCCGGTCACCGGCCGGTGTGGTGGTCAGCCTCACCTCGTGGAACTTCCCCTGCTCCCTGCAGGCGCGGAAGGTGGCTCCGGCACTGGCCGCCGGCTGCCCGGTCGTGGCCCGGGTGTCCGAACGGGCCCCGCTCGCCGCCACTGAGATGCTCCGCGCGATGCAGGATGCCGGGTTCCCCCCGGGGGTTCTCAACCTCGTGCACGGTCCGGCGCGCGAGCTGACCGGGGCGCTGCTCGAGCACCCGGCGGTGCGGGTGGTCACCTTCACCGGGTCCACCGAGGTGGGACGCCAGGTGATGGCAGCGGCCGCGCCGCGGGTGGTGCGGCCGCTGCTGGAGCTCGGCGGCAACGCACCGTTCCTCGTTTTCGACGACGCCGACCTGGACCAGGCGGTCGATGCTGCGGTGGTCGCCAAGACCCGGAACACGGGCCAGTCCTGCGTGGCAGCGAACCGGTTCCTGGTGCAGCGCGGGGTGGCCGAGGAGTTCACCCGGGCGCTGGCCGCGAAGCTGGACGCACTGTCCATCGGGGACGGGCTGGCCGACCCGGTCCCCGATCTGGGCCCGATGATCGACACGCGTGCCGTCGCAGGTGTGCGGCGGATCGTCGATGACGCACTCACCCGCGGGGCACGGGAGGCGACCCAGCCGCAGACCGTGCCGACCGGTGGCAGCTTCGTGGCTCCGCGGCTCTTCACCGACGTGCCCGATGATGCGCTGCTCGCGACACAGGAGGTCTTCGGCCCGGTGGCGGGAGTCTTCCCTTTCGACACCGAGCAGGAAGCCATCGATGCTGCCAACGCCACAGAGATGGGGTTGGCCGGGTATGTGTTCTCCCGGGACGCCAGTCGGTGCTGGCGCGTCTCGGAGGAGCTCTCGGCGGGGATCGTGGGGATCAACGACCCGGTCGCGTCGGTCGCCTTCGCTCCGATGGGTGGCGTGAAGCAGTCCGGTATCGGCCGAGAGGGAGGGGATGTCGGTCTGGAGGAGTTCACCGAGACCAAGTACCGCGCCTGGCGCCTCTAGCAGTGAGCACCGACGACTGGCTGTTGCTCGCGGGCCTCGTCGGCGCGATCTTCCTGGGTACCTCGACCCAGCGGATCACCGGAGTGGGGTTCGCCCTGATCTCCTCGCCGCTGCTGGTGGCGCTGCTCGGACCGTTCGACGGAGTGATCGTGGTGAACATCTTCGGCACCCTCACAGCATTTGCGGTGTTCTGGCAGGTACGGTCCCAGGTGGAGTACTCCCGGGCGGTGCGCATGCTGGTTCCGGCACTGGTCGCGATCATCCCGGGGGCCTGGGTGGCGCGCGAGGTACCCCCGCACGTCCTGTCCGTCCTCATCGGGGCACTGGTCGTCCTGGCTCTGGCCGGCAGCTTCGTCGCCCGGCCGGGCGGCTTCTTCAGCGGCCGTCCCGGTGCTGTGCTCGCCGGTGCGGTCTCGGGATTCATGAACGTGACCGCCGGTGTGGGCGGGCCGGCGGTGTCCGCCTATGCGGTGGCCAGCCGGTGGCCGCAGACGACGTTCGCAGCCACCGCGCAGCTGTACTTCTTCGTGCTGGGCCTGACCTCGCTGCTGGCCAAGCAGGCACTGCCGGACCTGCGCTGGCCGCAGGTCGCCGGCTGCATCCTGGCCGTCGTCGCAGGCGTCGTCGTCGGCGAGCAGACGAGCCGGCGCATCCCGCCCCAGGTCGCCCGCACCGGGGTGATCGCCCTCGCGTTCCTCGGATCTGGCCTGATCCTGACCCGGGGGATCCTCGGCTGGGTGGGATATTAGAGGCGCCCGACAGCACGGCCCAGACAGACCGGACAGAGAGGAGGTGGCGACGTGCCCGAGACAGAGCAGCTGACCACACGTCAACGTGAGATCACCCGACGGCTGCTGGAGCAGGGCTTCCTGTCGACGTCGTCACTGGCGACGTCCTTCGGTGTGTCGGACATGACCATCCGCCGCGACGCGCGGCAGCTGGAGAAGGCCGGAGCGGCCCTCATCGTCCACGGTGGCCTGACCCTGCCCCCCGGCGGCCGGCACACCGAAGGCTTCGTGCAGCGAGCCCGCGTCGATGCGCGCGCCAAGGCTCGGGTCGCCCGTGCCTGTGCTCGCCTGGTGGGGCCTCAGGACCGGGTGCTCATCGACGCCGGCACCACCGCCTACGAGGTCGCGCGGGTGCTGGCGTCCAGCTTCGAGGGGACCCTGATCACCCATTCGGCCCCGGTCATCCAGCTCGCGTTGCGCATGCCGCGGGTGACCACGATCGCACTGGGTGGTGAGCTCCTCCTGGACAGCCAGGCGTTCATCGGGGACATGACGGTCTCGAACATCGGCGTGCTCCGGGCCGAGACCGCGTTCATCGGCGCCGCCGCGGTCAACGATGAGGGCCTCTTCATCGAACGCAACCTGGAGCTGCGCACGAAGCGAACCCTGATGAGATCAGCTGACCGTGTCGTCCTTGCCGTCACGGCCAGCAAGATGAGCTCCTCGGAGCTGGTCCACCTGTGCGACTTCGAACCGATCCACCTTCTGGTCACCGATGCCCCACCGCCGGAACCGATCCGGCGCAGCCTGGCCGCCAGCGGCACCGACCTGCTGGTCGCCACCGACTGACCGGCCGTCGCTCAGCCGGCCAGCTGCTCCAGGGCGTCCTGGACCACGTCGGCGTACAGGTACATGCCGTCCATGTCCGGGTGGATGTTGTCCGGTTGCAGCTGGTCGGGGTGCTCGGTGGCGGCGTGGTGCCAGTCGGCCACCACCACGTTCGGGTAGTCGGCGGCGATGTCGGTGAGGTTCTCGTTGGACTCCGGCACCCAGAAGCTGCTGCCGTAGATGTTCACCAGCACCACCTGGTGGTCGGGCCCGATCTCGTCCAGGGTCTCCCGGACGATGTCTTGGTCGCGCACCCCCGCGTTGGTGCCGGCGGCGATGATCACCACGTCCCGGAGGGAACCGTCGTCGATGGCTTCCTCGATCGCCGCACGCACGTCCGGCCACTGCCGGTTGGAGACGGCGTCGATCTCCATCCCGGGGAAGGTGGCGGTCAGCCCGGGAGCGGCCACGTACATCATCGAGTCCCCAAATCCGGAGATGTCCTCACCGCTGGACAGACCGGCGGCACCGCTGTCGGTCGCCTCGCCGCCGGAGCCGTCGTCAGCTGCACCATCCGCACCGGAGCCCTCGTGACCGTCGTCGCCCTCGCTGCTGCTCTCTTCTGAGCCGGACTGTTCCTGATCGGACCGGTCGTCCCCGGCTGTCTCCTCGTCGCCCGCGGCCCCCTCGCCCCCGCCGCCCGTGGCCTGATCACCGGCGGCAGCCCCACCACCGACCAGACCAGCGGCCTCGTCCATCGCGATCTCCACCTGCGACCGGTCCGGCGCGGTGGCGATCGCCACGGAGAAGAGCACCAGGCAGGCGACGCTCACCCCGGCGCCGATCCGGGCCGCAGTGAGCCGGCCGGGTGCGGCGATCGCTGCGCCGATGCGGCGGAAGGTCTCCTTGAAGCCGTTGCGGCGCACCGGGTTCTCGATCCACCGGAACGAGAAGGCCGCGAGCGCGATGCTCAGCACCAGCGCTGCTCCGCGTTGGATCCAGGAACCGAGAGAATCTGGCGCGACCGCCGGCGCGAACGCCGCGATCAGCAGGATCACCGGCCAGTGCCACATGTAGATGCCGTAGGAGCGCTGTCCGATCCAGACCAGCGGCGGCAGGTCGAAGAACGCCTGCACCAGGTTCCGCTGCCCGGGGAAGGAACCGATGATCGCTGCAGTGCACAGAGAGGCGAGCAGGATACCGCCACGGTAGGCGAACGAGTTCGTCGGGTCGAGCCAGAGCATCAGCGCGACCAGGCCGACCAGCCCGGCGATCCCGAGCAGCACCCGTGCCCGGGCGTACCAGCGCACCTGGAAGATGTTCCAAGACTGGGACGCAGCGCTGATCGCCATCGCCGCACCGATCATCAGTCCGAAGGCGTGCGTGTCAGTGCCGTAGTAGACCCGGGTGGAGTCCTGCCCGGGGGTGTACAGCACCGCCATCAACACCGCTGAGACGGAGGCCAGGGCGAGCAGCAGGCCTACTCGTTGCCGGCCGGTGCGGGTGGTCGCCATGAGGAGCACGAACACCAGCGGCCAGACGAGGTAGAACTGCTCCTCCACGGCCAGGGACCAGAAGTTCACGAACAGCTGCGGGCTGGTGGTGTTGAAGTAGCTGGATCCGGCGTGGATCTCCACCCAGTTGTTGGAGAACGTCAGCGCGCCGATCACCTGCCGTTCGATGTGCACCAGCAGGTCGTTGCCCGCGAACAGCGCGAGCACCACCGAGACCAGCACCACGGTGACCAGCGCGGGCAGCAGCCTCCGGGCGCGGCGGGTCCAGAAGCTCCGCAGGTCGATCTTGTGCTTCTTCCGCAGCTCGCGCACCAGCAGCGTGGTGATCAGGAACCCGGAGATCACGAAGAAGACATCCACGCCCAGGTAGCCGCCCGGCAGCGACAGGGGCCGCAGGTGGAAGACGAGCACCGCGAGGATCGCCACGGATCGTAGACCGTCGAGACCGTGGATGTGACCGTCGCGTGCGGGCGAGCTGGCCGCTGCCCCGGGGGTTGGGGGCACGTCGTTCCCTTTCGTCAGGAGGACTGCGGTTCCAAGGATATGGCCGCTCCGGGCCGCAGCGGCGGGTACACGCCGAACAGCTCCGGACCGGCGGTACTGCTCATCCTGCCGGCACCAGTGTGAGCAGGCTGGGCTGGTCCGCTCCCGGTGAGCTGAGCACGGCGGCGCTCTCGGTGCTGGACAGCCAGCCGCCGGGGATGTCCTGCCGGTCGAGCTCAGCACCAGTGGCCGTGTCGATCCGCAGCAGCTGTCCCTCCGGCCCGTCCGGGGCGGTGACGGCTGCGGTGAGCACCCCGGCGGCGCTGACGTGACCGAACGTCACGTATCCGGCTCCCTCGCCCTCACCGAGCGTCCACAGCTCGTCGCCGGTGCGGACGTCGACGGCGGTGAGCAGGTCCTCACCGGTGGAGACCACCCAGGCGAGCCGCTCACCGACCGGCACCGGCCCGACCTGGGCGGGCACCTCCATGTCCAGCCCGGCCCAGCCCGGCATGCTCCACCGTTCCTGCCCGTCGAACCCGAGGGACTGCACCGGTGCCTGGTCCTGGGTGATGTCCACCCGGATGCAGCCCTCGACCTGCACGTCCACCGCGGTCAACGCTTCTCCGAAACAGGGTTCGACGGCGTCCGCGGGCTGCAGCAGGTCGTCCGCACCGTTCTCTTGGGTCCAGTCCAGCAGGGCGGAGGCGGCCAGCCCGTCCTCGGCCCACCGTTGCACGATCGCCAGGTCGGCGGTCACCTGGTTGACGGTGACCTGCTCGTCGTCGCTGCGCGGCTGCAGGTCGTCTGCCAGCGGGATGTCCCAGGGCATCGTGCGGGCGTCCACCTCACCCCCGGCGGGGTCGAAGCGCTGCAGGGTCAGCTCGGCCTCGGTCGTCTCTGCGCTCCAGACTTCTTCGGTCGCGGTGGCAGCGACGGTCGTGATGGTCCCGGAGCTGGGCAGGTGCTCCTCGCGGACGGTGCCGTCGGTCGGGTCGATGGTGATCGCCCCGGCACGGTCCGGTTCGCTGCCCGGGCAGGGCGCGCCGTCATTGGTGAGGGTGAGCACGTCCGGAGCCGACAGGTCGGCGAAGCGCCACTCGTGACAGCTGCCGAGCTCGTCGGCCGGCAGGCTCCACAGCTCGGACCCGTCCGCCCAGTCCAGCATGGTCAGCGCTACGGAGTCGCCGTCCGGGCTGAGCACGGCGACGCCGGCGCCGGTGGCCATCGTGGTGGGCTGGTAGTAGTCCTCGATCACCCCAGCGTGGGTCCACAGCTCCTCACCGGCCGGGTCGTAGGCCGCGACCTCGCGGGTGCCGTCGCCACCGTCCGGTTCACCGACCGCGAGCACAGCAGTGCCCGGCACCGATGCGACCAGGATGGCACCGGCAGGCACCTCGGCCCAGTCGCCCAGCTCGGCCGGTGTCTCCGGACCAGTGGGATCGTCGCTCGGTTCGCCGTCCGCGCCGGAGCTGCCGCCCGGGTCCTCTGTCGGCGGCTCCGCTGGTGCGTCGCCGGTGCCGCAGCCGACGGCGAGCAGCAGCAGGCCAGCTCCGGCGGTAGCGAGCGCCCTGCCGCGAGCACTGCCCCGCAGGGTGCGCTGATGGGTACCCCTGATGGACATCTGTCCCCCTCCAGGTAGATGTGGTCCACGTCGCCCCCTGCGACGACTCGAGCAAGCGGGTCGGCCTCGTCGAGTGCGGTGGACTCTGCCACAGTCACGCCGCAGATGCACGGACAAATCGCGGAGTGCCCTGTCCTCCTCGTGATGGACCCGTCTCGCCCACACGAAGGACCTCGACCACCGAGGCGCTCCGTCGCTGTGGTGAACCTCACCCCAGATGCTTGTCCAGCCTGTCGTCGCATTGTTACCAAGAGTGCATGAGACGCAACGTGAGGGTCCGCAGATCAGCACCACTGGCCGGTGTCGCCGCCGCAGCGATGCTGCTCCTCGGGGCGAGCACACCGGCCGCCGCGCAACCGGGGAGTGCCCAGCCGGGAGGTGCGCAGCCGGCCGATCGCTCCGACGAGGCACGCGTTCCTGCTGATGCCGCCCAGGTGGAGGCGCCGGTGCCCGAGGTGGACTGGGCGGCGTGCGGCGAGGGGCTCGAGCAGTTCGACTGCACCAGCGTGGAGGTACCCAGCGACTACGACGAACCGAACGGGCGAACCACCACGATCGCGATGACCCGGCTGCCGGCCACCGACCCGGAGCACAAGATCGGCTCCCTGTTCCTGAACTTCGGCGGACCCGGCGGCCCGGGTGTGGAGTCGCTGCACCAGCTCGGCAGCTCACTGTTCACCGAGGAGGTGCGTGCTCAGTTCGACATCATCGGCTTCGACCCGCGCGGGGTGGGTACCTCCGACCCGGTCACCTGCTTCCCGGACCAGGAGACGGAGAACGCGTTCGCCTCCCAGATGGAGGCCTTCCCGGTGGGCCACCGCGAAGAGGTGCGGTTCATGGCCCAGACCGTCACACTCGGCGTGTCCTGCACCGCAGTCTCCGGGGACCGGATCGCCACCTCGTCGACGGCGAACGTCGCCCGGGACATGGACCTGCTCCGCCAGGCGGTGGGCGATCAGCAGCTGAACTACGTGGGCTACTCCTACGGCACCATCCTCGGCGCCACCTACGGCCAGCTGTTCGGTGACCGGATCCGCACCATGGTGCTGGACGGCACGGTGGACCCGGAGGCATGGGTCGGCGAGGGCGACGAGCGCAGCCTGGGCCGCCGGATGGGCCAGGCGGTCGCCACCGACGAGACCTACCACGAG
The DNA here is from genome assembly GCF_000421225.1 of Ruania albidiflava DSM 18029. Lineage (GTDB taxonomy): Bacteria > Actinomycetota > Actinomycetes > Actinomycetales > Beutenbergiaceae > Ruania > Ruania albidiflava. Next base: position 155,201 of record NZ_ATWL01000005.1, read on the forward strand.
TTCCTCCGGCTGTGCGGCGAGGCCGGACCGCAGAACTGTGCGCTGGCCGGGCTCGGTGATCCCGAGCAGGTGGTAGAGGAGCTGTTCGACCAGCTGAAGGAGACCCCGGCCGAGGTGCCACTGCCGGACGGGTCCACCACGGAGATCGGCTACGACGACGCCGTCTACCTGGTGTTCCAGTCGATGTACTCCCCGACGCAGTGGTCCGACCTGGCCGCCACCCTGGCCGCCCTGGTCGAGCCCGAGCAGCAGAACCGGGCGTTCTCCGCCCAGTCCACCGGTGCGGACTCGATCCGGGACTTCCTGCGCAAGATCGGGTTCTTGGAGGACTACGCCTCGGTCGGTGGGGCACTGGCGAGCATGTGCATGGACACCCACAACCCCGGCACGCTGGCCGACTACCCGGCCCAGGCCGCGGCCGCCGAGGAGGAGGCACCGCACTTCGGTCCGGCGCGGGCCTGGGTGGGCTCGCAGTGCGAGACGGTCGGGGTCAGCGACGAGGACGCCTACACCGGGCCGTGGGAGCAGTCCAGCGACGCCCCGGTGCTGGTGATCGGCACCCGGTACGACCCGGCCACCCCGTATGAGTTCACCGAGCCGTACGCCCAGAAGTGGCCGAACGCGGCGATGCTGACCGTGGAGGGCTACGGGCACACCACGATGATGACGCCGAGCTCGTGCGCGAACGCGGCGATCGAGGACTACCTCATCGACCGGCAGACCACCGACGGGGCGACCTGCACCCAGGACGTGGCCCCGTTCACCCCGGCGGCCGAGCAGGATCAGCCCGAGCTGGTCCCCGCAGCACTCGGCTGACCGCTCTCCCCTCTGTTCGCCAACGCTCGCCTCCGCGGCCTCTGAAACATTTCAGGTCGCGGAGGCGAGCGTTCGGCACCCGGGGCGGAGGCGGCGACCGGCGCGCAGCTGGGGGTACAGCGCCACCATCGAGCAGGCGGCCGGAGCAGCGACCTACAGCTTGGTCACCGGGGAGTAGCGCAGCAGCAGCCGCTTGGTCCCGCTCTCGCCGAAGTCGATCTTCGCGACGGCGTTGCTCCCCGTGCCCTCCAGGGCCACCACCCGGCCCATCCCGTAGGCGTCGTGGGTGACCCGGTCGCCCACGTCCAGGCTCGGCACGTCCGCCCGAGGGGTCGCCGACCCGAACGACGGCGCTCCCTCACCGCGCGTCGTCCGCGCCGCCGGCCGGGACGGGCCACGCGAGCCACGCCGACCTGTACCGGAGCCGATCGCCCCACCACCGGTGAACGACCCACCCCGCAGTGTCGTCGAGGACGCCTCGGCGCGCTCGTAGTGCACCAGCTCCTCCGGCACGTCGGCCAGGAACCGGCTGGCCGGGAACTCGTTCGGCAGCCCGAAGGTGGTGCGCACCGCAGCGCGGGTCAGGTACAGCCGCTCCCGGGCCCGGGTGAGGGCCACATAGGCGAGCCGGCGTTCCTCGGCCAGCTCGGCCGAGTCCGCCAGGGACCGCTGGTGCGGGAACGTGCCGTCCTCCAGACCGGTGACGAACACCACCGGGAACTCCAGCCCCTTGGCGGTGTGCACGGTCATCAGCGTGACCATGCCCTTGCCGTCGTCGTTCTCCGGGATCTGGTCGGCATCGGCCACCAGTGCCACCCGCTCCAGGAAGTCGCCCAGGTCGCCGTCCGGCTCCGCAGCGGTGAACTCAGCGGCCACGGCGTGCAGCTCGGCCAGGTTCTCCACCCGGGAGGCGTCCTGCGGGTCGCTGCTGGCGCGCAGCTCGGCCAGATAACCCGACCGGTCCAGGGCCGCATCGAGCACCTCCGCCGGCGTCGCGCCCCCCTCGGCGAGCTCCCGCAGCCCGCCGATCAGCCCGGCGAACGCCTTCACGTTTGCCATCGACCGGGTGGCCAGGCCGAGCACGTTCTCGTGGTCGTCCACAGCGGCACCGAAGGAGATCCGCTCCCGTTCGGCGTGCGCGGCGAGCATCGCCTCGGCCCGGTCCCCCAGCCCGCGCTTGGGCACGTTCAGGATGCGCCGGATGCTCACCGAGTCGTCCGGGTTGATGATCGCCCGCAGGTAGGCGATCGCGTCCTTGATCTCCCGGCGCTCGTAGAACCGGGTGCCGCCGACCACCTTGTAGGGCAGCCCGACCCGGATCAGCACCTCCTCCAGCGCCCGGGACTGGGCGTTGGTGCGGTAGAAGATCGCCACATCGCCGGGCACGATCTCGCCGGCGTCCACCAGCCGGTCGATCTCTCCTGCGATGTACCGGGCCTCCTCGTGCTCGTGGTCGGCGACGTAGCCGACGATCTTCGGACCCTCGCCGGAGTCGGTCCACAGGTTCTTCACCCGCCGGCCCTCGTTGCGGGAGATCACCGCGTTCGCCGCGGACAGGATCGTCTGCGTGGACCGGTAGTTCTGCTCCAGCAGGATGGTGCGCGCCTGCGGGTAGTCGGTCTCGAACTCCACGATGTTGCGGATGCTCGCCCCGCGGAAGGCGTAGATGGACTGGTCGGCATCGCCGACCACGGTGAGCTCAGCCGGCGGCAGGGTGGGCGCGCCCTGCTCGGCCGGAGCGGCAGGTGAGCCGTCCTGACCGGGTGAGGTTGCGCCGTCGTGCTCCGGGACCCCGGTGAGCTCACGGACCAGCACGTACTGGGCCTGGTTGGTGTCCTGGTACTCGTCCACCAGGATGTGCCGGAACCGGCGCCGGTAGTGCTCGGCCACCGCGGGGAAGGCCTGCAGCAGGTTCACGGTCGTCATGATCAGGTCGTCGAAGTCCAGCGCGTTCGCCTGCCGGAGCCGCTCGGTGTACAGCCGGTAGGCGGCGGCCAGGTTCGCCTCGTTCGGGTTGTTCTCGGAGATCGACTCGCTGTAGGCGTCCGGGTCGATCAGCTCGTTCTTCAGGTCCGAGACCCGGTGGCTGAACGCCTTCGGTGGGAACCGTTTCGGGTCCAGGTCCAGCTCCCGGCAGACCAGGGTCATCAGCCGCTGGGAGTCGGCGGCGTCATAGATGGAGAAGGAGGAGCGCAGCCCGAGCGTCTTCGCCTCCCGGCGCAGGATCCGCACGCAGGCGGAGTGGAAGGTGGACACCCACATGGTCCGGGCTCGGTCCCCCACCAGCTCGGCGACCCGTTCGCGCATCTCCGCAGCGGCCTTGTTCGTGAACGTGATCGCCAGGATCTGCCCCGGACGCGCGCGGCCGGTGGCCAGCAGGTAGGCGATCCGGTGGGTGAGCACGCGGGTCTTGCCCGAACCGGCGCCGGCGATGATCAGCAGCTGCCCGCCCTCGTGCACCACAGCCGCCCGCTGCTGCGGGTTCAGGCCCTCCAGGAGGGCCTCAGCAGCCAGTGACGGCGGAGCCTGGGTCCCGCTGTCGGCCTCCTCGGCCGCGGGCGGGCCGGGCAGGTGGGAGTCGGCGCCGAGCGGGGGCGCGCCGGCGAACATGGGCAGGTCGTCGAACAGTGAGGTCATGTCGGGAACGAGCCTACGTGCTGGCGCCGACACCGGGTGCCGATGGACGATCCGGCCGGCCGTGGCCGAGGCAGTGCCACGGTGCCGATACCCTCACAACGTGAATCTTGCCCAGGGGCAGCCCGCTCGAGAGCACGAGGGAGAATCCAGGAAGTGAGCACGATCCGAGTCGGCAGCGGATTCCTCCGCAGGGACCTGTTCAGCGCGGTCACCGCAGCACGGCCCGGTGACGTGCTCGTGCTGGATGCGGGCACCTACGAGGTGCCGGACGGGTTCACGATCGGGAACCTGGTGATGACCGGTGCTGGCGAGCGCACCGAGGTGGTGATCGAGACCGCGTTCAACGTGACCGGTCACCTGAAGATGTCGAACCTCACGCTGCGCTCCGCTCCGTTCAAGACCGCGATCCACGTGAACGGCCAGCGGGCGCGCGTCGATCTGGAGAACGTCGATGTCGCGAGCGATCCGACCGCGCGCTACGTCGGAATCTGGGTCGACCGCGGGTCGCTGACGATGGCCGGCTCGCGGATCTGGACCTCGTCCTCGAAGGACACTCCGCTGGGCACGTCCGTGCTCGTCGAGGCGGGTGCTTCGATCTGGCTGACCGACACCCACTGCGGCTCCAGCATCGTGCAGCTGAAGCGCGGGACCGGCACGCTCTCGAACGCGGTGATGGGCTGCCTGCTGCTGGAGGACGCCAGCCGGGTGACCTCGCGCGACGTCGTCCAGATGGGGAACGCCGCGAACCGGCGCGTGCTGGTGCTCGCCGACGAGTCCACCTGCAGCCTGGCGACGCTCCGCGCCACCGACGGCTGGACCGAAGGGGTGGTCGAGAACAGCCTGTTGCGGCTGGCCTCGTTCCTGCCCGCTCCGGGCGCCGAGACCGAGAAGGTCGTCCTGCACACCTCCGGACGCGGGCTGGTGCACGCACCCGATGACATCGTCCACATCGTCGATGACGACGAGCCCGACCGTGCTGAGCCGGCGCCCGCCGCACCGACGGTGCACACCTGGCGCGCCGACGCCGGACTGGACTGGGCCGCGGTGCAGTCCCAGCTGCGGGAAGGTGACACCCTGCTGCTGGAGGAGGGTGAGTACACCATCCCCGACGCCGTGGTGCTGGACTTCGACCTGCAGGGGAAGGGCAGGGCTGGCAACATCCGCCTCACCGCGTCACTCTCCGCCCAGGACGGTACGGCACGCTCGGTGGCGAACCTGACGTTGTCCGGACTTCCCGAGCACAACTACCTGCGGGTGTCCGGCGGGAGCGAGGTCACGCTCTCCTCTGTGCAGGTCGACCAGCGGGGCGCGGGCGCGTTCTATCCCGTGCATGTCGAAGACGGGCGCCTCATGATGGACGGATGTGAACTCACCGGACGCTCGGAGGAGGACTTCGCAGCCTCGGTCAACGTGGCCGGCGGTGAGCTCGTGGCGACCAGCAGCGAGGTCGGTGCGGCGCAGCTCAGCGACGGCGGCACCGCGCAGCTGTCGGACTGCGGGTTCTCCGGGATCTTCGCCGACGAGAACACAGTGGTCGAGTCCCACAGCGAGCTGCGACACCACCTCGAACCCGGCAAGTTCGCCTGCGTGGTGAGCACCGGGGCGAGGGTCGAGCTCGACCGGGTCGTCTCCGACGACCCGGAGTTCGCAGTGGACGTGCGTGGCGGCACGTTCGCGATGACCGAGCTGGTCGCGGCCGACGGTGCCTACGTCCGCGTGGGCGGCGACGGCACCGTCGACCGCGTGCCCGACTGGGTCGAGGTGCTCGATGCGGAAGGCGACGAACCCGACCAGACGGTGCAGACGTCGTCGGAGGTAGCGGCGGCTGCCCCGGCCGGCGACGATCCCGCGCCCGCACCGAACGGCAGCGACGTGCGGGCCCGGCCGGAGGACGAGACCAGGCAGGACGAGGCCGGGACCGGCGACCCGATGGCGCAGATCGACGCCCTGCTGGGACTGCAGAAGGTCAAGAAGCAGATCCGCTCCTTCCTGCAGACCGTCGAGTTCAACCGGGCGCGGGAGGCGCAGGGCCTGCCCGGTGTGGAGATGACGCTGCACTCGATGTTCCTCGGCGGCCCGGGGACCGGCAAGACGACCGTGGCGCGGTTGCTGGGCCAGGCGCTGCACGAGGCTGGCGTCATCCCGTCGGCGAAGTTCCGGGAGGTCGATCCGGAGAAGCTCATCTCCCCGAACATCGGCGAGACCGCACAGAAGACCCGCGCTGTGCTCGACGATGCGCTCGGCGGGCTGCTGTTCATCGACGAGGCCTACGGCCTGCACCAGGAGAGCGGCACGAACTACGGCCAGCAGGCGGTCGATACCATCCTGAAGTTCATGGAGGACCACCGGTCGGAGATCGTGGTGGTCTTCGCCGGCTACGCGGACAAGATGCAGGGGCTCCTGGGCATGAACCCCGGGCTCCGTTCCCGTATCCCGAACGAGTTCGAGTTCGAGGACTACACCGACAGCGAGATCGTGGACATCGGGCTGTCCATGCTCGCCGCTGAGGGTTACACCCTGGACGAAGAGCTGTACGGGCAGATCATCCGGCGCAAGTACGCCGCCACCAGCGACCGGTCGAACGGCCGGTGGATCCGCAACCGGAACGAGGAGCTGCAGAAGGTGCTCATCTCCCGCGTCGTGGAGACCGGGGCGAGCGACACCACATCGATCCTGGACGAGGACCTGCACACCTTCGCGGGCGGTGACGCTGCGTCGAAGGAGGACCGGATCGAGGAACTGCTGGCCGAGCTCGACGGGATGCTCGGCCTGGAGCCGGTCAAGGAGTTCGTGCGCGACCTGACCGTGCAGGTGCAGGCGGACCGCCGGCTCGCTCGCGCCGGGGTGATCACCTCCCAGCCCTCGTACCACATGGTGTTCGCCGGCGGCCCGGGCACGGGAAAGACCACGGTGGCGCGGATCATCGCCGGTCTGTTCCACGCCCTGGGCATCCTGGAGCGCTCGTACGTGGAGGAGGTGAACCCCAGCAGAGACCTGATCGGCAGGTACATCGGTCAGACCGAGCAGCGCACGAGCCAGGTCATCGACCAGGCGATGGGTGGGGTGCTGTTCATCGACGAGGCGTACCAGATGAGCTCTGGCGACAGCGCCAACGACTTCGGGCCCAAGGCGCTGGAGACCCTGCTGACCGCCCTGGAGAACAACCGGTCGAGCTTCGTGACGATCTTCGCCGGCTACACCGCGGACATGGAGCAGCTCCTCGACCGGAACCCCGGGCTCCGTTCACGTGTTCCGCACCGGATCACGTTCCCCGACTACACCCCGGACGAGGTCGGCATCATCGCCGCCGACCGGCTCGCGAAGAGCTGGGAGGTCAACCGTGATCTCGTGCGCGAGGTCGCCACGCAGCGCTACCTGCTCCTCCCGGACGAGGAGCGGGGCAACGCCCGCTGGGCCCGCACCTTCGCCGAGAGCATCGAGCAGGCCCACCGCCGCTGGATCCTGGAGCACGACGTGCCCGACGAGGAGCTCCGGCACATCAACGACCAGGTGGTGGAGGCCTACCGGCCGGCCGCAGAGGGCTAGGGAACCGGTCAGCGTGCGACCCAGGCTTCGGCCCGCTGGTCATAGCCCCTCGAGTGCGCCGGGCCGATCTGGACGGGCGTGAGCCACTGGGTGGCATCCGGCCCCCAGCCGGCGATCATGGTCGCCGTCTCTGCGTCCACCGCCAGGGCACGGGTGGCACCGGCGAGGTAGGCCGCAGTGGTCAGGTGCACCGCGTCGTAGGTCTCGGCGACCGCCGCCCAGTCCGGGACCACCCAGCGCCCGTCCCGGCCGGTGACCCGGTACCAGTCGTGCCGGCGCGAGCAGGTCACCTCCAGCGGGTGCGCCCGGCACAGGTCCACCCACACCTGCGGGTCGTCGATCTCCAGCACGCGCGCGCCCGCACGCGACTGGACCGCGGCGACCTGCACGTCCTCGGCGCCGCCAGCGTCCTCGGTGAGGTCAAGACCGAGCGGCACACCCTCGACCGCACGGGTGGACTGCACGCCGTCCGGGAAGGACCACCAGGTGCCGGAGATCGGGGCATCGACGTCCGCCGGCCGCAGGCCGGGGGTCGGTGACCAGCCCTCCCCCGGATAGTCCACCCGGTTCTCCCGGCGCATCCTGGCCGAGCGCTCCTCCTCGGCGAGCGCCCGGTCGCGCCACTCGGTCACCGAGCCGCTGCGCTCCCCCGGGTCGTGGCCCCACCAGCCGAGCGCCCACTGGTGATCGGCCATCGGCGCGGTCCACCAGTCGGGGGCGTGCGGGGCCAGCCAGGCGGCGACCCTGGCCAGGCCGTCGTCCAGCTCCCCGTGCCCGGCCAGCACGTCCTGGCCGTCCGGAGGCTGCCAGTACATCGCGGTGGCCACCGAGTCGGCGAGCGCCTCGGCGACGTGCACCTGGCTCGGGCCGGCCGCGGGCAGCGGCACCTGCGTCAACAGCCCGGCAATCTCGGCGACCCTGGGTACTGGACGGGCATCCTCGGTTGCTCGGGCGGCGTCCATCTCCTCCTGCGTCGTCCCCGGAGGGAACGCCATCAGCCGCTGCACCGAGGTCCCCTTGCCGGGATCCAGCTCGTAGCCCCGGTCGAACGCGGCGTAGGAGAGCACGTGATCGAGCCGGCAGGCCAGATCCAGGCACAGCCGCCGCCCGCGAGGTCCGACGGTGAGCAGCTCTGCACGCACCACACCAGGCTAGCGCGGCAGACCAGGCCTGGCCCCGCCGTCGAACGCGGAAAGGGCTCCTACCAGAGCACGGCGATGGCGACGTTGGCCACCGTGAGGCCCGCGATACCGCCGAGGTAGCCCTTGGTGACCTTCTCCTGGTTCCGGTCGCCGTAGATGACCATGCCGGTGACCACCAGGGCGATCAGCAGCTTGATGCCCATCTTGATGTTGTTCGGCTCCGGTCCGGCAACGCCCGCCGAGCCCAGGCCCATCATGATCAGACCTGCGACCAGCGCGGTGAGGATGCCGTGCAGCATGCCCTTGTTCATCGTGGACTCGCGCAGGCCGTAGATCGCGCCTCCGAGAACGAGGGCCCAACCGATCAGGTGCAGGACGAGGACGATCCCGTAGACGATTTCCATGGTTCTGACGCTACGTCAGTTCACCGGCGGGGTCGACCTCCGGGCGGCCACCTGGTCCAGAACTGCTGTGATGCTGGTCTCACCGTTGACGAACGGGATCGTGGTGCCAGCGGTGTCCGGTCGGGTGAGCACCTCGGCAGCCACGGCGGCCACGTCGTCCCGGGTGATGTCACCGCGCTCGTCGGCCAGCGTGATGCGGCCGGTCCCGGGCTCGTCGGTGAGCCGGCTGGGCTGCAGGATGGTCCAGTGCAGGGCGGTGCCGCGCAGGTGCTCGTCGGCGGCCGCCTTGGCCTCGGCGTAGGGGAAGAAGCTGGAGTCCTCGGGCACCCCGTGGTCGGTGCGCGCCCCCAGGTAGGAGACCATCACGAACCGCATCACGGCGGCGAGCTGGGCGGCGTCCATCGTGCGGATCGCGGCATCCCGGTCCACAGCGTAGGTGCGATCCGGGTTCCCGCCGCCCGCGCCGGCGGACCAGACCACCGCGTCGTGCCCGGCGATCACCTCGGCGATCTTGGTGCCGGACAGGGTCTCCACGTCAGCGACTACCGCACGGGCGCCGGTGGCCTCCACCTCGGCGGTGTGGTCGGGGTTGCGGATGACGGCGGTGACCTCCTCACCGCGGTCGGTGAGCAGGCGGGCGAGCCGGAGGGCGACCTTGCCGTGGCCGCCGATGATGGCGATACGTGTCATGGCTCCACGCTAGCGCGGGCCGGCCCGGTCGCGCGCTCCGGCAGACGGCCGTCTGCAGCACGGATCGGACTTGGATGCACTCCCGGGAGCACCGCAGATGCCGATCCGTGCTGCAGACACCTGGGCAGCCGGTCAGAGCAGCCGGCGTACCGCCGCCCAGCGGGTGAGCTCGTGCCGGGAGGACAGCTGCAGCTTGCGCAGCACCGCCGAGACGTGCGTCTCCACGGTCTTGATGGAGATGAACAGCTCGCTGGCCACTTCCCGGTAGGTGTACCCGCGAGCGATCAGCCGCATCACCTCCTGCTCGCGGGCGGAAAGACGGTCCAGCTCGTCGTCGGCGGTGGCCACGTCCGCGGGTGCGGTGCCGAAGGCGTCCAGCACGAAGCCGGCCAGCCGCGGGGAGAACACCGCGTCGCCGCCGGCCACCCGGCGGATCGCATCGGACAGGTCGGCGCCGATGATCGCCTTGGTCACGTACCCTCGCGCACCGGCGCGGATCACCGAGACCACGTCCTCAGCGGCGTCGGAGACGGACAGCGCGAGGAACCGCACCCGGTCCAGCACGTCCGCGCAGCCGCGCAGCACCTCGGCCCCACCGCCGCCCTGCCCGCCGGGCAGGTGCACGTCGAGCAGCACCACGTCCGGCAGCTGCTGGTGGACCACGGCGATCGCGGACGGCACGTCAGCAGCCTCACCGACCACCTCCAGGTCGGCCTCGAGCTCGCTGCGCACCCCGGTGCGGATCATCCGGTGGTCGTCCACCAGAACCACTCGTAACGTCATCGGTCCCCTCCTGACGGGCTGGTCGCGTGCCCTGCTGAGCTGGTTGCGTGCGGCATGGACAGGTGTACCTCGGTGCCGCGGTCGGTGCCGGTGCGGATGCCGGCGCGGCCGCCGTGCCGGGCCATCCGTTCATAGATCGAACCCCGGATGCCGTGCCGGTCCTCCGGGATGGTCTCCAGGTCGAAACCCTCGCCGCGGTCGCGGACGAACACCTCGGTGATGTCGGCACCGACCTCCACGTACACCGAGATCGGGGGCGCACCGTGCTTCACCGCGTTGATCAGCGCCTCCCGGGCTGCGGCGACCAGTGCGGTGGTGCGCTCGTCCGGGGCGGTGTCCCCGGCGGTGACCACGTCGATCGGCACCCCGCGGGCGTCCTCCACCTCGGCGGCCACGTCCCGCAGCGCCTGCGCCACCGAGTCACCCTCCTCCGGGCGGTCGGTGTAGAGCCACTCGCGCAGCTCGCGTTCCTGCCCGCGGGCCATCTGCCGCACGAACTGCGGGTCGTCCGCGCGGGAGCGGATCAGGGAGAGGGTCTGCAGCACGGAGTCGTGCAGGTGGGCGGCGATGTCGGCGCGTTCCGCCTCCCGTTCCCGGGCTGCCCGTTCTGCCACCAGGTCCCGCCACAGCCGCAGCCCCAGGGGGGCGAGCACGAACGCGGTACCGGCCAGGATCGCCAGACCGGCGAGCACACCGGTGACCACGTCACCGATCGGCCGGCCCTGGGCCACGAAGATCATCACGCCGAGGATCGCCAGCGCCACTCCGCCGCCCACGCGCAGCACCACCGAGCGGCGCCGCACCGGCTCCCCGGCCAGGCGCTGCTTCTCCACTGCGTCCAGCTGGCTCCAGGCCAGGCCCGCACCGGCAACCAGCACCAGCAGCGGCAGCACCCAGGTCATCCCACCGGCTGCACCGGTCTGCAGGGCCAGCAGCAGGGCCGCGACCAGCAACAGCGCTCCGCCGACCACCAGGTCGCCGGTGGGGCGGGAAGTGGTGCCAGCCCGTAGCCGCGGCACGAGCCGGGTCAGCCGGGTGGGGCGGGACTCCTCGGCAGCGGCGCGCGGGTCGCCGATCGGCACGGTCACCACGAACCAGAGGTAGAGCGCCACCCCGGCGCCCGCCACGAGCGTGAGCAGCGCGAAGAGCCAGCGGACCAGGTGCGGTCGGACGCCCAGGTGTGCGGCCAACCCGGCGCACACCCCGAGCAGCACGCGCCCGGACAGCGGCCGGCGCAGCGGGAGTCGGCCAACCTGGTGGTCGGCACCCGCGAACGCGGCCGGGGTCCCCGGCGGTGGTGTGGTCACGGTGCCATCGTGGCACGGTCCATCGCCGCAGAACGTGTCCGAAGGCACATCTTCGGCTCTCTGGCGCGGATTTCAGGGACCTTCCGGACCTGCCCCGCCGATCCCGGTCCGCCAGGATCAGGGACAGGTCAGGGTGTCCCCCGATACCGCTGGAGCGCTGCGGAAGGTTGACTTCTGGGTATGACTTCCACACCTCCCCCACCTCCGCCGGCAGGACCCGGCGCGATGGACGGATTCTTCGACTCCCTGCGCCGGATGAACCTGCCCCGCAGCCAGGAGCGCTGGATCGGCGGCGTGGCCGGCGGGATCGGCGCTCGGTTGCGCATCGACCCGCTGATCGTGCGCGGCGTGTTCCTGGTGATCACTCTCTTCGGTGGTCTTGGGCTGCTCGTGTACGGGCTCGCGTGGGCGCTGCTCCCGGAGGCCGCGGACGGGCGCATCCACCTGCAGGAGGCGATCCGCGGTCGCTTCGACGCCGCCCTGGTGGGAGCGATCGTCTTCACGGTGATCGGGCTCTCCCGGGTCGGCTTCTGGTGGGACGGCTGGTTCGGCATCCCGTACATGATCGGGATGGTGGCACTGGTCGCTCTCGTGGTGGTGGTGGTCGCTGCGGTGCGCAGCTCGGGCAGCTCCCCGTCCTCGACGGCGCAGCCCGGGCAGGGCGGGTCCGTCCCGTTCTCGACGACGCACCCTGGGCAGGGCGGGCCGGTCCCGCCTGCTGCGGGACCAGCTGCTGCACCGGGAGCACGGCGCCACACGCCCCGCGGGTGCTCCAGCCCGGAGCAGACCGCAGCCGGGCCGTGGGCTGATGGGCCGTGGACCGACGCGGCTGCCGCACCGGGTGCCGAGCCGCACACCGAGCAGCAGTCCGACCCGTACCAGGAACCCGGGCCCGAGGCTGGCACCAGTGCGGACGACGTGGGCACGGCACCCACTGCCGAGGCGCCGGCTGCCCATTCCCAGCACAGCGCCTGGACCAGCAGCCAGGACACGCACGGCGGTGGGGCGGCCGACCAGGGCGCCGGCTCGACCGGACACGGCGGCGCGCCGCCGACACCTCCTCCGCCGGTTCCCGCACCCGCACCCCAACCACCGAGGCCACCGGCCCGGCCCGGCCCGGGCCGGACGCTGGTGCGACTCACCTTCGGGCTGGCGCTGCTGGCGATCGCCGGGCTGGTACTGGCCGGTGAGTACCTCGACTGGACCACCAGGCCCTGGCTGATCGCCTTCGGCGGTGCGCTGGTGGTGATCGGGCTGGGTGCCACGGTCGCCGGCCTGCTCGGCCGCCGGTCCGCCTCGCTCGGCGTAGTCGGCACCCTGCTGGCGATCGTGCTGGTGCCCTGGGCGATCACCACGAACCTGTTCAGCGGCTACAACTTCGTGGACACTGCCAGCTACGGCGACCACTCCTGGACTCCGCAGAGCACCGCCGAGACCGGCCACGGCTACCGGCTGACGGCCGGCAGCCTCGAGGTGGACCTCAGCGACCTGGTCGAGGAGACCGTGACGACACCGATCGAGATCGACATGGCAGCCGGTGAGGTCACGCTGCTGGTCCCGGACGGCATGCCGGTGACGGTCACCGCGACCGGGCAGGGCGAGATCACCGCCCTCAACCTCGACGACTGGACCGCCGAGGTGGGCGGCGAGCCCCGCACCCTGAGCAGCCACACCGACTTCGGGTGGATCGGTACCCGGCCACTGGTCGCGGAGCTGACCTCCCCGGAGGCCGCCGAGACCGAACCGATCGAGGTCAACATCGACGTCGCCTTCGGTTCGATCAACATCCGGGAGGTGCCATGACCGACCCCACCCACCCCATCCCAGCCAACGACGACTCAGACCCGACCCCCACGGAGGACATGATGCGCACCCCGACGACGTCCAGCCCACCGGAGACCGACTTCTTCGGCGAACCCGGTACCGGCCAGACCCATCCCGCGGCAACCGAACCGCTCGAGCCGGCCGAGTCCGCTGAGTTCGCGGAACCGACCGAGACCGTCAGCACAGGAGCGCACCGCCCCACGCTGGGAGACGGCCCGACCGTGACCTACGACGGCCCGCAGCAACCCGAGCCGGCCCGGGGGCCCCGGATGCGCAGCATCGCCTGGGGCCTGGTCATCGCCCTCCTCGGCGTGGTGGTGATCGCCGTCGGTCTGGGCGTGCGCCTGGACCTGCAGCTGGTGTTCATCGGCATCCTCGCCGTGGCCGGGCTGACCCTGCTGGTCGGCTCGCTGCTCGCCGGCGGCCGCAAGCGCTGAGACTGCCCGGCGTGGGTGAGCACAAGGGGTCTCACCCACGCCGGGCGACGGTGATGAGAGGATCACCGCGTGCGCATCACCCACATCACCGACTCCTACCTGCCGCGGATGGGCGGGATCGAGGCCCAGGTGCACGGGCTGGCTTCCCGTCAGGCCCGGGCCGGGCACGAGGTGCACGTGCTCACCACCACCCCGGCCGCTCGCGGCGACCGCGGGCAGCGCACCGAGCACGACGGACCGCTGACGATCCACCGGGTCGCGGCGCGGATGCCCGGCCAGCTGCCGGTGCACCCCCGGGGTGCGCACCACTTCGACAGGCTGCTCGCCCGGCTCCGGCCACAGGTGGCGCACCTGCACACCGGCATCCTCGCCCCGGTCACGCAGGCCACCTTCCCCACGCTGGTGCGGCACCGGGTGCCGACCGTGTTCACCCTGCACAGCGTGCTCGGTCGGTACCAGGTCGCCTTCGCCGCCCTGGACCGGTTGATCGGCTGGACCCGGTGGCCGGTGCTGTGGACCTCGGTGAGCGAGCTCGGCGCGGCACCGCTGCGAACGCTGGTCGGTGATCGCGGGCAGGTGCGGGTGCTGCACAACGGGGTGGACCTGACCGAGTGGCAGGTGCCCCGCACCGAACGGGGCGAGCGCACCGACCCGCGGGTGCACGCTGTGGTGGCCACCCGGTTCGCACCGCGCAAGCGGGTGCTGCCGCTGCTGCAGGTCTGCGCGGACGCGGTCGCCCAGCTTCCCGGTGACACGCTCCGGGTGACCATCGCCGGCGAGGGACCGCAGCTGGCCGAGGCGGCCCGCATCGTCGACCGGCACCACCTGCAGCAGACCGTGAGCCTGCCCGGGCGGTTGACCCGCACCGAGCTGCAGGAGCTGTACGGCCGGGCGGACATCTACCTCGCCCCCGGGGTGGCGGACACGTTCTCGGTGGCGGTGCAGGAGGCGCAGGCCGCCGGGCTAGCGGTGCTCTCCCGGTCCCAGTCCGGGGCGGCGGAGACGCTGGAGCACGAGGTCAGTGGCCTGCTCGCCGCCGATGACGAGGCGTTCACCGAGGGGCTGGTGCGCCTGGTGACCGAACCCGGCCTGCTGGAGGGCATCGTCGCGCACAACCGCACCACGCCACCGGTGACCGTGTGGCCGCAGGTGCTGGCGCAGGTGGAGGACGCCTACGCCGAGGCGACGCGGATCGCCGGCCGCTGACCGTCGCGCGGTCGTGCGCTGTCACACCTCCGCAGTACGGTCCCAGGCATGACTCAACGACGGCACAGGGTGATCATCTCCTCCCGGGATCATGCCCGCCGCGGTGTGCAGAGCGGGCCTCGACCTCGGCCGCGTCGCTGGCTAGATCTTGATCCACACTGAGGCGAAGCCTTCGAGCAGCCTCGCGGCGTCCCGAGGTGGGCCAGCCCGATCGTGCACCGCTCGACCTACCTCCCGAACACCGCCCGCGCCGCGCTCACTCCCATTCGATGGTGCCCGGCGGCTTGCTGGTCACGTCCAGCACCACCCGGTTCACCTCGGGCACCTCGTTGGTGATCCGGGTGGAGATCCGCGCCAGCAGCGGATAGGGCAGGCGGCTCCAGTCGGCGGTCATCGCGTCCTCGGAGGAGACCGGCCGGAGCACGATCGGGTGCCCGTAGGTGCGCCCGTCCCCCTGCACCCCCACGGAGCGCACGTCCGCCAGCAGCACCACCGGGCACTGCCAGATGTCCCGGTCCAGGCCCGCTGCGGTGAGCTCCTCGCGGGCGATGGCGTCCGCGGCGCGCAGGGTCTCCAGCCGCTCGGCGGTCACCTCGCCCACGATCCGGATGCCCAGGCCAGGCCCGGGGAACGGCTGCCGCCAGACGATCACTTCGGGCACACCCAGCTCCAGGCCCACCGCCCGCACCTCGTCCTTGAACAGGTCCCGCAGCGGCTCGATCAGCTCGAACTGCAGGTCATCGGGCAACCCGCCGACGTTGTGGTGGGACTTGATGTTCGCGGCCCCCTCACCGCCGCCAGACTCCACCACGTCCGGGTAGAGCGTGCCCTGGACGAGGAACTTCACGTCTTCACCGGCGCTGTCGTGCGCTGCGGCGACGACCTCGCGGGCCGCGTCCTCGAACACGCGGATGAACTCGCGGCCGATGATCTTGCGCTTGGTCTCCGGGTCGCTCACCCCGGCCAGGGCGGACAGGAACCGGTCCCGGGCGTCCACCACCTTCAGCTGGACCCCGGTGGCGGCCACGAAGTCCTGCTCGACCTGCTCCACCTCACCGGCCCGCAGCAGCCCATGGTCCACGAACACGCAGGTGAGCTGGTCACCGATGGCGCGCTGCACCAGCGCTGCTGCCACTGAGGAGTCCACCCCGCCGGACAGAGCGCAGATCACCTTGGCCTCACCTACGTGCTCCCGGATGGCGGCGACCTGGTCGGCGATCACGTTCCCGGGAGTCCAGTCCGGGGCCAGCCCGGCGCCCCGGTAGAGGAAGTTCTCCAGGGTCTGCTGGCCACGCTCGGAGTGCTTCACCTCCGGGTGCCACTGCATC
The DNA here is from genome assembly GCF_000421225.1 of Ruania albidiflava DSM 18029. Taxonomy (GTDB): domain Bacteria; phylum Actinomycetota; class Actinomycetes; order Actinomycetales; family Beutenbergiaceae; genus Ruania; species Ruania albidiflava. The sequence goes on from NZ_ATWL01000005.1 coordinate 171,321, forward strand.
CCGTACAGGCGGCGGTCGGCGTTCTCGAACGCGGCCACCGGGGAGGAGCTGGAGGTGGCGAGCACCTGGAACCCCTCAGGGGCGGCGTGCACCGCATCACCGTGGGACATCCAGACGGTCTCTGCACCAGGGGAACCAGCCAGCAGGGTGCCGGCCTCGTCCACGTCCACGCTGGTGCCGCCGTACTCCCGGGCACCGGTGTGCGCCACCACGCCACCCAGGGCGCTGGCCATCGCCTGGAAGCCGTAGCAGATGCCCAGCACCGGCACCCCGGCGTCGAACAGTGCCGGGTCCACAGCAGGGGCACCCGGGGCGTACACCGAGGCGGGCCCGCCGGAGAGGATGATCGCGGCCGGATCCTTGGCGAGCATGTCCGCCACCGGCATGGTGTGCGGCACCACCAGGGAGAAGACCTGCGCCTCCCGCACCCGGCGGGCGATCAGCTGCGCGTACTGCGCTCCGAAGTCGACGACGAGGACGGGGCGGGGCTGTGCTGGAGCGCTCACAGGTCAAGGATACGCAGCACCAGCAGGTGAGCGACGCCGTCGCGAGTGTGACACCGACCATCCGCGAAGGTGGGCGGACCACAGCAGGTGAGCTGCGCCGTCGTGCCGGAAGGACGCGACTCAGGCCTCCGGTGCGGCCTCTCCGCGGCGGGCGGCCAGCGTGCCCTCGGTCCAACCGTGCGCCTTCTGCTCCATCACGAAGGACAGCACCGGGACCACGCCACCGGCGATCAGCACCACGATCCGGCCGAAGCCCCAGCGCATCCGGCTCCACAGGTCGAACACGGTCACCGCGTACACCACGTAGATCCAGCCGTGCACGAACGCCACCCAGGAGCCGATCACCGGTTCGCCGGGCCCGTTCACCTGCACCACGTACTTCAGCAGCATCTCCAGGCACAGCAGGAGCAGCATCCCGCCGGTGACGAACGCCATGATCCGGTACCGGGAGAACGCGCCCCGGGCCTTCATCTCCTGTACGTCGCTGGCTGCGGCTTCACCCTCGCTCATGTCCCCATTCTCACCCACATGGCCAGCAGTGCGGCACAGGCCCCGGCCGTCACCGAGGGGCGAGGGGCGCTCGGTTACCCTGGCCGTCATGCGCGGGTGGGCGATAGCGGGCGTGGTCGGGGTGCTGATCGCGGTCGTGGTCGCCGTAGCGCTCACCCACGGAGGCGGTGAGGAGCAGGACGCGGCGCTGACCAGCTGGCAGGACGACCTCGCCGAGTGGGAGACGGAGCAGATGCAGACGCTCGTCCTGCCGGAGGGTCCTGCCCTGACCGACGTGGTCACCGGGGCTGCGCTGCACCCGATCGGCAGGGATGCGGCAGTGGAGTCGCTGGACGAGGTGAACGACGCGTGCACCCGGCTGACCGCGTTCGCCGACCAGGTGGACAGCACGCCCGGCCCGCCGGCCCTGCCTACCGACGTGACGGCCAGCGAGGAACAGACCGCCGACTTCGAGGCAGACCTCGCGGCGCTGACCACGTTCCAGCAGGCGCTGGATGGACCGGCGGCCACAGTGCGGCAGTTCTGCGGCACCTACCCGCTGCTGGTCACCGCGCACACGGTCGACGACGTCGAGGAGGCCGAGGCGATGTTCGCGCAGGCGCTGCGCACGCAGTGCCCGCTGGCCGAGCTGGCCGAGGTGTGCGAGTCGTTGGCCGCCGGGCAGGGAACAGCACCGCCGGCCGAGGCCCCAGCGGTGGTCGCCGAGCAGCTCGGTGCAGCGGAGGCGGCGATCGACGAGGCTGCGTCGGCCTTCGCCGCAGATCTCGCCGCCGACTGAGCTGCCCACGTGTCAGAGGTACGGCAGGACGTCTGAGCCAGTCCTCGGGTGCCTCAGACCCCTTCGTGCACCTCAGACGCCTGGTCAGCCGGTGCCCGCTTGACGGCGGCGGTGGCGCGCTCCTCGCGCAGGTGCCGCACCTCGTCGCGCACCATCCGCCACCACAGCACCAGGGCGAAGCCCCCGAAGATCCACCACTCTGCGGCGTAGGCGAGGTTCCGCAGGTTCAGTCCGGCGTCTTCGATCACCGGTGGCCCGATCGGCTCGATGGCCGCGAGCGCACCGGTCGCGGCCGGCGGGTCTTCCGCTCCGAGACGAAGCTGACCGGCATACATCGGCCCGCCCCACACGTTCACCAGCTGCGCAGCGCTGACCAGCCCGACCTGCGCGCCGGTGGGCAGGTCCGGGTCCAGCCCACCGGTGACCGCCTCCGAGCCGGCGAGGTACCCGGTGAGCTCGACCTGCCCGGCGGGCGCTTCCAGGTAGGCCGGGTCTGCCTCCGGCACCCAGCCGCGGACCACGGGCAGGACTGCGCCGCCGGTGCCGTCCACCTCGAACGCGCTGAGCAGGTAGTAGCCGTCGGTGCCGTCCAGCTCGCGGCCGGCCACGAAGAACTGCTTCTCGGGCACGTACTCGCCGACCACCTGCACGTGCCTACCGACCATGTTCTGGGTGAACCCGCTCTGCGGGGCGACCACCTCCGCCAGCGGCACCGGGTCGGCGCCCTCCTGGGAGGCCTGCTCCACGGCGGCCGCCTGCTCACCGCGCTCCTGGGCACGGTCCAGCTGCCAGGCACCGAGCCGGATGCACAGCGCGGCGCCGGCCAGCAGGATCACCAGGATCCCGAGCAGCCGCGGCCGTGTGCCGGCACGCAGCCAGTCACCGAAACCACCACCAGTTGCCACCCCTCCAGCCTACGTGGCCCAGCGCAGCAGTCCGCCCCGATGTCCTCTCCCCCACCCCCGCAGGCGATCGTCTGAGGCGAGAGCAAGGGCCCGCTGCGTAGGGATCGGGGGCCGCTGGGACCTTTGGTCCCGCTGCACGCCGGATCCTGCGGGTACCGTTCGTCCTGGTGCGCACGACGCACCAGCCGGCCCCACCCCGAGCGCCCGGATGCAGGAGAGCAGATGACCACCAGCGTGTACGTGACCTCCCCGGAGGGACACACCGGAAAGTCCTCGGTGGCCCTGGGGCTGCTGGAGGCATTCGCCCGCCGGGTGCAGCGGGTCGGGGTGTTCCGCCCGATCAGCCGCGGCAGCGCAGACGAGACCGACTCGGTGCTGCACCTGCTGGTCAGCCACGCCACCGCCGACATCCCGGAGGACGAGTGCGTCGGCGTGGACTACGACGCGGTGCACGCCGACCCGGAGGAGGCGCTGGCCACGATCGTGGCCCGGTTCCGCCAGATCGCCGCCCGGTGCGACGCGGTGGTGATCATCGGCTCGGACTACACCGACGTGGCCGGCCCCACCGAGCTGGCCTACAACGCGCGGGTCGCTGCCAACCTGGGCTCCGCCGTCGTGCTGGTGGTCTCCGCGCGGGAGCGCGATCCGGAGGACGTGCGCCAGCTGGTGGACGTCTCCTCGGTGGAGCTGACCACCTCCCACGCCGCCCTCGCCGCTGTGGTCGCCAACCGGGCGGACCCCGACCGGGTGGCGCAGACTGCGGCAGCCCTGGCGGACCTGCCGGTGCCAGCCTGGGTGATGCCGGACCTGCCGCTGCTGTCCGCACCGAGCGTGCGCGAGCTGATGGAGGCCGTGGACGGCACTCTCACCGCCGGGGACCCAGAGCTGCTGGACCGGGAGGCCGAGGCGCTGATCGTCGGCGGGATGACGATGGAGCACATCCTCACCCGGCTCGAGGACGGGGCCGTGGTGATCGTGCCCGGGGACCGCTCCGACGTGGTGCTCGCCGTGCTCGCCGCACACGCTGCCGACACCTTCCCCTCCTTGGCCGCACTGATCCTCAACGGCGGCTTCACCCCCGCCGAGCAGGTCAGCCGGCTGGTGGAAGGGCTCGGCCAGCGGCTACCGGTGATCACCACCGAGCACGGCACCTTCGAGACCGCCAGCGCGGCCGCGCGCACCCGCGGGCTGCTGTCCACCGGTTCGCAACGCAAGCTGGACCTGGCCCGATCCACGTTCGAGACCGCCGTCGAGATCGAGAAGCTGATGGATGCGGTGAACGTGCCCCGCACCGAGGTGCTCACCCCGCTGATGTTCGCCCACGACCTGCTGGAGCGGGCGCGGGCGGACCGCAAGCACATCGTGCTCCCGGAGGGTGGATCGATGCGCATCCTGCGCGCCGCCAGCACGCTGCTCGCCCGAGAGGTGGTCGACCTGACCCTGCTCGGGGACCCTGGGACGATCCGCGCCCGGGCCGCCGAGCTGGGTCTGGACCTGAGCGCCGCCCAGCTCATCGACCCAGCGACCTCCGAGCTGCGCGAGGTGTTCGCCACCCGGTACGCCGAGCTGCGCGCGCACAAGGGGATGACCCTCGACCGGGCCCGGGAGATCGTCACCGACGTGTCCTACTTCGGCACGATGATGGTCGCTGAGGGGTTGGCCGACGGGATGGTCTCCGGCGCGCAGCACACCACCGCGCACACCATCAAGCCCTCGTTCGAGATCATCAAGACCGCCCCGGGGGTCTCGATCGTCTCCTCGGTGTTCTTCATGTGCCTGCCGGACCGGGTGCTGGTCTACGGCGACTGTGCGGTCAACCCGGACCCGACCGCTACCCAGCTGGCCGACATCGCGATCTCCTCCGCCGCCACCGCTGCCCAGTTCGGTGTGACGCCGCGGGTGGCGATGCTGTCCTACTCCACCGGAGAGTCCGGGTCCGGTGCGGACGTGGACAAGGTGCGCGCGGCCACGGCCGAGGTGCGCGAACGGGCTGCTGACCTGGTGGTGGAGGGACCGATCCAGTACGACGCTGCTGTGGATGCGGCGGTGGCAGCCACGAAGATGCCGGACTCGGGGGTGGCCGGGCGCGCGACCGTGCTGATCTTCCCGGACCTGAACACCGGGAACAACACCTACAAGGCGGTCCAGCGCAGCGCCGGTGCGGTGGCCGTGGGCCCGGTGCTGCAGGGGCTGCGCCGCCCGGTCAACGACCTGTCCCGCGGGGCGTTGGTCACCGACATCGTGAACACGGTGGCGATCACCGCCATCCAGGCACAGGGAGTCTCATGAGCACAAGTGCGACGGCGGAGCGCGTGCTGGTCATCAACGCCGGCTCTTCTTCGCTCAAGTACCAGGTGGTGGACGCCAGCACCGGGCACGCGGTGGCCTCCGGTCTGGTGGAGCGGGTGGGCCAGACTGGCGCGCACCTGCGGCACACGAACAACGGCGAGGAGTTCGAGAAGGACCTGCAGGTGCCGGACCACACGGCGGCGATGGCGGCGATGGACGAGGCGTTCGCCGCCCACGGCCCGGACCTGGCCGCGGTGGGTCTGGTCGCCGTGGGGCACCGGGTGGTGCAGGGCGGGGCCAGGTTCGGCCACTCGGTGCTCATCGACGAGGAGGCCGAGCACATCATCGAGGACCTGTCCGACCTGGCCCCGTTGCACAACCCGCCGAACCTGGCGGGCATCCGGGCGGCACGGAAGATCTTCACCGACCTGCCGCACGTGGCGGTCTTCGACACCTCCTTCCACCTGACGATGCCGGACCGGGCCGCCACCTACGCCCTGGACCGGGAGGTCGCGAGGCAGTACCGGGTGCGCCGGTACGGCGCACACGGCACCTCGCACCAGTACGTGGCCCGGGAGGCTGCGCACTTCCTCGGCCTGGCACCGGAGGAGGCGAACCTGATCGTGCTGCACCTGGGCAACGGGGCCTCGGTGACCGCGGTGCAGGATGGTCGGTCGGTGGACACCTCGATGGGGCTGACGCCGCTGGAGGGACTGGTGATGGGTACCCGCACCGGGGACATCGACCCGGCGGTGGTGTTCCACCTGGCCCGGCACGCGGACATGAGCATCGACGAGATCGACGAGCTGATGAACCGCCGCTCAGGCATGCTCGGGCTGACCGGGATGGTCGACATGCGTGACATCACCGCCGCCGCCCAGTCCGGCGACGAGGCTGCGGCCAGCGCGCTGGACATCTACTGCTACCGGCTGCGCAAGTACATCGGCGCCTACACCGCAGTGCTCGGCCGGGTGGATGCGATCGCGTTCACCGCCGGTATCGGGGAGAACAGTGCCCCGGTGCGCGCCGGGGCGGTGGCGGGTCTGGAGCACCTGGGCATCCAGATCGAGGCGGCCGCGAACGAGGAGCGCTCGAAGCAGACGCGGCGCATCTCCGCCCCGGAGAGCCCGGTGGCGGTGCTGGTGGTGCCCACGAACGAGGAGTGGGAGATCGCCCGGGAGGCGGTCGCCCTCACCGCGTGAATCGATCCATGCGATACCTCCCGCGTGGCGGAGTGCTCCGCGATATCGCCCCGACGCCGGAAGTGTCGCTCACGTCCGCCCTCTGGTGAGCGCCCCGGAGCCGGTTCTACTATGGAGGTGCGCAGGGGCTCACCGGAGAGGAACGCCGATGCCGGACACCCGCCTGCAGGTGACGCTGCGTGAGGTCCAGGACGGTGACCTGGACGAGTTCTTCGCCCAGCTGCGTGACCCGCATGCGGCCGCGCTGGCCGGGGACACCTTCGAGGCGCCGAACGAGCGGCAGGCGTTCGACGCGCACTGGCGGCACCTGCGCCGTGCCGAGGGTGTGCTGGTGCGCACGATCGAGGTGGTCGAGGACACCGGCCACCGGGTGGCCGGGCACATCCGCAACCATCCGGGCTCCGAGGAGCACCTGGTCTCCTTCTGGATCGACCGCGCCTACTGGGGGCGCGGGGTGACCACCTCGGCGCTGGGCCAGTTCCTCGACGAGCTCGGGCAGCGACCGGTGTACGCGCGGGTGCCGCGGCACAACGAGGCGGCGATCGTGGTGCTGCGCCGCAACGGGTTCCTGCCGGTCAGCGAGGAGACCGGATACTCCCCCGAGCGGGGGCGGATGGTCGATGAGGTGGTGCTGCGGCACGGGTGAGGGGTTCGTGCGACGGCTCAGGCGGCAGGCCGTCCCGGTTGGTCCAGACGCTCGGCGATCCAGATCTTGATGATGGACTGGCGCGTGACGCCGAGTCGCCGGGCTTCCTGATCGAGCGAGTCGATCATCCACGCGGGAAAGTCGACGTTGACGCGGCTGCGTTCCTGTCCCGGACGGCGCGCTCCGGAGAGATCGAGAGACGAGGTCATGTCCTCGCCCTCGTCGAACCGAGAATCGAACTCCTCAGCCTTCATAGAGGTTTACCTCCTCTGTTCGCGACCGCCGCACCGAGATGAGTCGGACGCGGTCCTCCCGATACGTGATGAACTGATTCTCCCTTCCCACCGTCGGTGGGTCCACGGACTTGCCATCACGGTGCCGCAGCGGACGTCCCCGACCCGGCGGCGGCGAGCAGGCGGGCGCCGAAGACACCGAACGGTTCAGCCAGCTCCGGGGCGGTGGTCACGGAGAAGTCGGCGTCCAGGAACGCCAGACCGAGCAGCAGCCGGTGCCAGGAGTCGACCGCTACGGTCAGCCGCGTGCGGTCCGGCCCGAGCGGTTCCACGGTGACGTCGTCGAAGGCGAACACCTCCAGCACCGCCTCCGCCGGGGCCTCGATCACCAGCGTCGCCGGATGCCGGTCCCGCTGCAGCCCCTCGCGCAGGTACGCCAGGGCGGAGGTCGCCGGTAGCTCCCGCGGGGTGTAGGGGCGGTGGGTGCGGCGCAGGTCGGTCATCCGGTCCACCCGGAAGGTCCGCCAGTCCTCGCGCCCCGCGTCCCAGGCGAGCAGGTACCACTGCCCCAGGTGGTGCACCTGCCGGTACGGTTCCACCCGTCGCTCGGTGCGGGCGCGGCCGGCGTCGGTGTAGCCGAAGGTGACGACCTCCTGGGCAGCGATCGCCTCCCCGAGCCGGGCCAGATGCTCAGCGCTCACTGGTGGCATGGCGAACGCAGAGGCTTCCAGGCTGGCACGCAGCGCCACCAGCCGTGGTCGTAGCCGGGCCGGCAGCAGCTGGTCCAGGGTGCCGTAGGCGCGGGTGGCTGCGTCGCGGACGGCGCCCGGTCGGCCTGCCGGACCGGTCTGGTCGGTCGTTGGGGTGCGTGCGGCGAGGGCGGCCAGGGCGAGCAACGTCGCCACCGCCTCGTCGTCGTCGAAGGTCAGCGGCGGCAGCGCCGCACCGGTGGCGAGCCGGTAGTAGCCGCCAGGCCCGGGCTGGGTGTGCACCGGGTACCCGTAGCTGCGCAGCCGGGTGATGTCCCGGCGCAGGGTCCGCGCGCTCACGCCCAGTCGCGTGGCCAGCTCGGGGCCGGTGAAGGTGTGGCCGGACTGCAGGGTGGCCAGCAGTGCGAGCATCCGTTCGGTCACGCCCGCCATGGTGCGATGGTGGCACAGATGCGGCCAGGTTCCGGCCACATCTGCGCTTAGCCTGCCGAGCATGACCACTTCCGCGATGATCTTCCGTGGTGTCACCGTCAACAACCTGGTCGGCCTGGACCTGGACATCCCCCGCGAACAGCTCGTGGTGATCGTGGGCCGGTCCGGGTCGGGCAAGTCCTCCCTGGTGGCGGACACGCTCGCTGCCGAGGCCGGTCATCAGCTGAACGAGACGTTCCCACCGTTCACCCGCAACCGGCTGCCGAAGTGGACCCGGCCGCACGCTGAACGCATCGAGGGGCTGTCCCCGGTGATCATGGTGGACCAGCGCCGCATCGGCGGGAACGCCCGGTCGACCGTCGGCACGATCACCGACACCTGGACCTACCTGCGGCTGCTGTTCTCCCGGTTGAGCACCCCGCACGTGGGTGAGTCGGGCCGGTTCTCGTTCAACGACCCGACCGGGATGTGTCCGGCCTGCTCCGGTCTCGGGGAGGTGGTGGTCAGCGCCGTGGAGAAGTTCCTGGACCTGGACCGGTCGTTGGTCGACGGCGCGATCCGGCTGCCCGGGTTCGGTCACGGGGGGTACTGGTACTCCCAGTACGCGGACATCGGGGCCTTCGATGCTGACACCCCGCTGCGGGAGTGGACCACCGAGCAGCGCCAGGCGTTGCTCTACGGCGGCCGGGCCGCGGCGGCGCTCGGCGACCGGGCCCCGTCGGACTACGAGGGTGTGGTGGACCGGTTCGAGCGCATCTACCTGCACACCTCCGACCATCTCTCGGAGCAGAAGCGGGCCACGATCGCCGCGTTCACCCGCTCGGGCACCTGTCCGGACTGCACCGGCGAGCGGCTGAACGCTGCGGCCCGCGCGGCGCGGGTGCACGGGCGCAGCATCGGCGAGCTGACCCGTCTGGAGCTGACCGACCTGGCGGAGGTGGTCGGCGAGATCCACGAGCCGCAGGTGGCGCCGGTGGTCCAGGCGCTGATCGAGCGGCTGGAGGCGATGATCACCATCGGACTGGGCTACCTGACCCTGTCCCGGGCCACCAGCACCCTCTCCGGTGGGGAGTCCCAGCGGGTGAAGATGGTCAAGCACCTGGGCTCGAGCCTGACCACGATGACCTACGTCGTCGACGAACCGACCGTGGGACTGCACACAGTGGACGTGGCCGCGATGCTGGAGCTGCTCCTGCGGCTGCGGGATGCAGGGAACAACGTGATCGTCGTCGAGCACGACCCGGAGGTGATGGGCTGGGCCGACCAGCTGATCGAGCTCGGCCCCGGGGCAGGGTCGGCCGGTGGCCGGCTGGTCTACCAGGGCCCCTGGTCCGGCCTGCTGAGCGCGGACACCCCGACCGGCCGCGCCCTGCGCCGTGCTCCCCCAGATCCACGCGCCGCGCGGAGACCTGCCGGCTGGCTCACCGTGCGCGACGCCGACCGGAACAACCTGCAGCACCTGACCGTGCAGATCCCCACCGGGGTGCTCACCGTGCTGACCGGGGTGGCCGGCTCGGGCAAGTCGAGCCTGGCCGGCGAGCTGGTCGCCCAGCACGGTGCCACCGTTGTGGACCAGCGGCCGGTGGCGGCCAACCGGCGGTCGACGCCGATCACCTACACCGGCATCGCAGCACCGGTCCGCTCCCTGTTCGCGCGCACCACCGGGGTCCCGGCCCGGCTGTTCTCCGCCAACTCCGACGGCGGGTGCCCGGACTGTCAGGGCCTGGGCGTGATCTACACCGACCTGGCGTTCCTCGACGGGCAACAGCTGCCGTGCCGGACCTGCCGGGGCACGCGGTTCCGCGCGGAGGTGCTCGAGCACACCGTCAGCGGGCTGAGCATCGCGGACGTGAACGACCTGACCGTGGACCAGGCCGTCGAACGGCTGCCGGACCCGGGGATCGCCCGCCGTCTCGACCAGCTGCGCCAGGTGGGGCTCGGGTACCTGCGGCTGGGTCAGTCGCTGAGCACCCTCTCCGGCGGCGAGTGCCAACGGGTGAAGATCGCCAAGGAGCTCCGTGAGACCACCGAGCCCACCACCTATGTGCTCGACGAACCCACCACCGGGCTGCACCTGGATGATGTGGAGGTGCTCACCGGGGTGCTCGACCGGCTGCTGGAGCCCGGGCACACTGTGGTGGTGATCGAGCACAACCTGCAGGTCGTCCGGCGCGCCGACTGGCTCATCGACCTCGGTCCGGGGCCCGGGCGCCATGGCGGGCGCGTGCTCTACCAGGGTCCGGTGCGCGGGTGCACCGACACCAGCACTCCGACCGGCGCGGCGCTGCAGGCGCCGAGCAGGTTCCCGGCGGCGCACCAGGATCGCTGGCGTGGCGGAGCTGGTGCTGACCGGCCGACCGCTCTGGGCTGATCCTCACGCGCCGTTCGGCGCCTCGAGCAGCTCGCGGGCGGTCACCTCGTCGATGATCAGCTCACCCACGTGCCCGCCGTGCAGAGCCGCGTCCAGTGCCTCCAGCTTGTGCGATCCGGAGACGACGCAGATCCGCCGGGCGATGCTCTTCAGCTTCTCCAGGTTCGGGCCGGTGCTGCGGTTGTTCATCCGGATGGCACCGGACTCGCCCTGCTTGTCGAAGAAGGTGGCCGCGATGTCACCGACCGCGCCGTCCTGGGCCAGCTGCGCGAAGTCCTCCTCGGTCAAGAACGATCCGTACAGGTGCGGTGAGCTGGGCACCCCGGTGCTGACCGTGCCGATGCTGAACAGCGCGACGTCCGCCTTCTCCCCCAGCTGGCGGACGTGCGAGAACGCCTTCTCCGAGTGCGACAGCCGCTTCAACCGCTCGGTGTCGAAGAAGATCGGCGCCGGGAGCTGCTGCACGTTCGCCCGGAACGCCTCGCCGTACCGGTTCATCATCGCGTGCGCGTAGTGCACCCCGATGCCGGTGCCGTGCCCGATCCCGTTGAGCTGGACCAGCTTGCAGTTGGTGACCGCCTTCGGTTTGAGCCGGTAGCTGATGGCGTTGACCATCGTGCCCCACGCGATGGCCAGGACGGTGTCATGACTGACGACCTCGTGCAGGAGCTCGGCACCGTAGGCGGCCGTCCGGGCGTGCCGCTCCTCCGGTCCGGTGTCCTCCGGCACGGTGACGACTGTGGCATCGACACCGTAGGCCTCGTGCAGGTCCCGTTCGATCGCGGTGGCGCGCAGCTCCGGCCGTGCGACCCTGATCTCGACGATCCCTGCTTCGCGCGCGAACGCCAGCAGCCGGGAGACTGTGGAGCGCGAGACGTCGAGGTCGCGCGCGATCGCCTCCATCTTCTTGTCCTCGTGGTAGTACGCCAGCGCCGCCGCCTGGGCCAGGCGAGAGTGCCGCGAGCGCGGGCCTTGCGCTGTCGGCCCGTCGACGTCCGTCGTCATCCCGCGCTCCCTCGGTGACTTCCTCGTACCTCCCCCAGCCCCGTCAGTATAGAGATCTGAGGCCTTGCTCCGAGTGCTGTCGACCGGTCAGCCGCTGAGGATCAACCTGGCTGGTCCACGTTCTAGCACGGTGCTGACACCTGCCCGGTCGCTGGCCGACCAGGCGGCAGCGCAGCCGGCTCGTAGCTCGTCCAGGGTGAGCGCTGCGTCGTCGCACAGGTCCTGGTCCTGCTCGGGTCGGTGCAGCCGCACTGTCCCCTCAGCCACGCTCGCGACGGCGGTGCCGCACCTCCACCGGTCGCCCTCACCCCGGGTGGGGGCCGGGTGGGTCTGGCCCAGGGCACGCAGGTCGAGGCCGACGAAGTCGGGGCGTTCGGGGGGTGCTGCCCGCAGCAGGTCGACCGGGCCATCCACTCCGGTGAGCACATGCAGGCTGGCGTAGCCGGCCGCACGGGCTCCCGCGATGTCGCCGCTGAGCCGGTCGCCCACCACCAGGGGGTGGCTGCCACCGCTGCGGCGGGCAGCCTGGTGGAAGATCCACGCCGCAGGCTTGCCGGCCTCGGCAGCGGGGCGTCCGGTCGCGTGCGTCACGGCGGCGACCATCGACCCGTTCGCCGGCACGATGCCACGGTCTGTCGGCACTGTCGCATCCAGGTTCGTCGCCACATGGGTGGCCCCGGCCTTGATCGCCCGGACCGCCTCGGCGAGATCGCTCCAGCCCAGCGAGGTGCTCATCCCTTGTACGACGACGGTGGGTGCGTCATCGGCACAGGTCACCACCTCCAGGCCTTCAGCGAGCAGAGCTTCGCGCAGGGCGTCGCTGCCGATGGCCAGGACTCGGGCCGGTGGGCCGGCCTCGGCGGCGACCAGCCGTGCGGCGGCCTGCGCAGAGGTGATGACCTGTGCTGGCTCGGCTGGGACGGCGCAGCTGGCAAGACGCTGCGCCACCTGTGCCGGGGACCGGGAGGCGTTGTTCGTCACGAACGTCAGTGCCATCCCCGCCGTGCGCGCTGTCTCCAGCGCGCCAGCGGCGTGTGGCACAGCCTCCCGGCCCCGGTACACCACACCGTCCAGGTCGAGCATGGCCACGTCGAAGAGCTGGTGCAGCGGCCGCACAGCTGCCTGCAGCGCCCCGTGGCCGTCGGTGCTCAGTGGACTGCTTCGGCTACCGCATGTGCGGAGCCGAGGTAGGCGCCACGGCTGACCAGCTCAGCCTGCAGCTGGGCGATGTCCGCGCTGCGGACCTGTCGGCCCGCCTGCACGGCCTGGGCCGAGGCGATCCCAGCAGCCTCTCCCATCGCAAACGATGGTGGCATCACCCGCACGGCGGCCAGCGCCTCGTGCGTGGCGGAGATGCACCGGCCGGTGACCAGCAACCCGTCCAGCTGTGCAGGCACCAGACTCCGGTAGGGGATCTCGTACTCGTTCGCCGTCGGTGGGATCCCATCATCGAAGGGACCCTGGTTGCTGGACGGACTGTGGATGTCCACCGGGTACCCAGCCACGGCGATCACATCCTCGAAGTGCCGTCCGGTGACCAGGTCGTCCAGGGTGAGCTCATACACACCGCTGACCCGCCGGGACTCCCGCACCCCGATCGTGGCAGCAGTGTCGATCAGCTTGCAATCACCCAGACCGGGCAGCTCCTTGCGGAAGAAGTCCATCAGCAGGTCCACCTGCCGGCGAGCAGCGATCTCCGCGCGGGTCAGGTCGCCCGCATCGGTGCCATCCAGACCCAGCACACGGGTGGTGTTGATCCGCCACACCCCAGGCTCCAGCGTCTTGAACAGCTGCACCCCGCGCCGCGGCAGCGTGTAGCGCCCAGAGCTCGTCGCCTCCTCCACGATGCTCTCGAACGGGAAGAGCTCCTCCGGATGCTCCCGCTTGTACTGCTCGACCGCCTCATCATCGACATTACCGATACGGAAGAACAGCGTCATCGGCTGCATCAGCCCGTCACTGTCACGACCCATCGCGAACTCAGCACCAGCAAGTGCAGCAACGTCCCCATCACCGGTGGCATCGATCACCGATCCTGCCGGTAGGAAGGACATCCCGGACTTGTTCACCACCACCACACCCCGCAGCCTGCCCTCCTCCACGACCGCATCCACCGCCCAGGTGTGCAGCAGCAGGTCGACGTCCTCCTCCAGCACCATCTCCTGCGCGACCCGCTTGGCAGCCTCAGGATCGAACGGGGTGACCGCATCATGACCGAAGCGGATGAACCCCGAGTACGGCGACCCACCCTTGGTCTGCGACGGGTGGACCGCACCACCCCGGGCCTCCATCCGCCGCACGAACTCATCGAAGACCCCACGGACCAGCTGGGTCTGACCATCCAGCGAAAAAGACGTCATGCACGGCCCGACCAGCCCGGCGGTGAGGTTCCCGCCGAGAAAGCCGAACCGTTCGACCAGCCGGACCGATGCGCCGCTGCGAGCAGCTGCGACGGCCGCGGCTAGTCCTGCTGGGCCGCTGCCCACCACCAGGACGTCCGTCGGCTCTGCCACCGGAATCGTTCGTGTGTACGTGCGTGTGTCCACTCTCATCCTTCTGTTGTTGGTTCCGGCCCCGTGCCCCTCGACGAGGCCGTTCGTGTGCGCAGGTAGCGCTCGAGTGCCCGGACAAGGTCCGCGCCGAAGGCGCGCGCACTCGTGGCGTTCACCTCGGTTCCTTCTGCCTCGGCATACGGGAACTCGAGGATCGTGTGCAGACCGGCGCCCGCTTCGTCGTCCAGGAACCAGCCGATCGACTGCTGCGGGACGGTTCGTTCGTCACGGGAGACGTAGTTCTTGGCCACGTTCCAGGCGGTGCCGAACGGGAGGTTGTTGCTGCTCCGGTACGGCAGCGGGCCGGTGGCCACCCGCTCCAGCTCCTCGGAAAGCTGCTCCACCAACGCCCAGTTCTGTGCATCAGGCGAGCCGACGAAGTAGATCCGCTCGTTGGTCGGTCGCGGGGTGATGTTCGGGCAGTGCAGGTCCAGCACCGCGTCGAACGGCGGTCTGGCCGGGTCCCGCAGCAGGTCCCGGATGGCGCGCACCGAGGCGTAGATCCCCTCGGTGGGCCCATAGTCGCGGCCATGGTCGTGCGGTGCCCGGTTCTTCCCCTGGTCGCCAGCCTCCACGCCGTCGAGATCGACGAACGGCACCACCACGATCTCGACCCGCTCGCGCAGCCACCGGGCTGCCTGGTCGTCCGCCCCCAGCACGTGCTCCATCGCACCTTCGAGCACGTGGCTGGCCATCATCTCGCAGCTGTGGTGCCGGCAGGTGAGCAGCACCCGGGCCTGCGCGCCGCCGTCGGTGCGTCCGAACCTCAGCACCTGGACGCTGCGCCCACCCTCGGAACGGGTCAGCTCGCGCCGTTCCAGTCCGCCTCGGCCCTCGAACCGACCCAGGAACCGCTCCAGGTCCGCCGCGGTGTACGGCATCCCGACCGAGAACCGCACCTCGGGGCAGCCCTGTGGGACGTCGAAGGCGAACGAGCCGTCCTGGACGGCCGCAGCGCCCAGCCACCGCCACGAGCGCCCCTCGTCGAGGCTCACCGCTGGCCCGCGGGCAGCGATCGGTACGGTGGGGGCACCGACGACCCGCACCCGCAGCCGGCGACCGGCGCAGTCCCGGACCCGGAAGTACCAGTAGAACCAGGTCCCGATCGTGTCCCGCAGGTCGGGCCGGATCTCGATCTCGTCCTCGGCGAGCACCTCGATGAGCGCATTCCCGCCGGGGAAGTCGGTGTCGGTCAGCATGCAGCGCTCAGCGCAGGCTCTTGCCGGGGAGGCGTTCGGGCACCGGGATGCCGAGATGGGTCAGCGCGGTCGGCGCGATGTCGATGTTCTCTGCCTCATCCGCCCACACCCCGTCCGCGCTGGGCTTGCCGTCGGCGCCGAGCACGCCTGCCACGACGAACGACTGGCGCTCCTGCCACGAGCCGCCACCGTGCCCACCCTCGTCGAGGTGACCATGGTCGGTGGTCACCATCACCAGCCACTCCTCGTCTGCGAAGTCGGGGCGGCTCCGGATGCTGTCGATCAGCCTGCCCAGGCGCACGTCCTGGCGGGCGATGGCCTGCTCGTACTCCGCGCCGACGCCAGAGGCGTGCGCGATCTGATCGGTCTCCCCCAGGTAGACGAACGCCAGGTCAGGGTCGCCGGTGCTCAGCTGGCGTTCGGCCGCGTCTTGGATCACCGGGTCGGTCTCGGTGAACTTGCCCGGATACTCACGCCGGTCCACCCAGTCCACGGTGCGCACCCCAGGGCCGAAGAGCGGGCCGGGACCGAACGTGGTGCCGAAGATCAGCGCCGACGCTGCCCCGTAGGTGTTCAGCGTGGGTCGTTCGCAGTAGGCGGTGGTGAGCAGCTCCGGGTACCGGTGCAGACGGTTGAGCTCCTCCTCGTTGCCCATCACGCCATGCTGATCGGGCCACACACCGGTGAGGATCGTGGACCAGCCCACCGCTGTGACGGTCGGCGCCACCGTGATGTCGGGCAGGGTGGTGCCCCACCAGCGTCCGCTGTCGGCAAGCGCGGTGAGCGCAGGCAGGATGAGCCGCCGTGCCGTGTCGTCGCGCACACCGTCCCACCCGACCAGGAGCACCTTGGGTCGTCGTCCTTCATGCTGCATCGTCTGTCATCCCTTCACGGCACCGGCCGCCAGGCCGGCCTTGAGCTGTCGTTGGCCGAGCACGAGCACGATCGTGGTCGCGGCCATCACCATCACCGTCGCAGCCATCACCATGGGCCACTGGGTCGTCGCTTCGCCCTGCATCGACCGCAACCCGATCTGCACGGTCCGCACCCGGTCGTCGGTGGTGACCAGCAATGGCCAGAGGTACTTGTTCCAGGTGTTGATGAACGTGTACACGGCCAGGGTGGCCAGCATCGGGCGGGACAGCGGTACCACCATCGAGACGAAGAACCGGAACCGGGAGGCACCGTCGATCTGCGAGGCCTCGAAGAGCTCGTGCGGCAGCGTGCGGAACGCCTGGCGCAGCAAGAAGATCCCGAAGGCGGACGCCAACGACGGCACGGTCAACCCTTGGAACGTGTTCAGCCAGTTCAGGTCCCGCACCGTCTGGAAGTTCACGATGATCGTGGCTTCCCACGGGATCATCAGGGTGGACAGCATCACGCCGAACAGCACACCCCGCCCTCGGAACCGGATGAACGTAAACGCGAAGGCCGCCATAGAGCACGTGATCAGCAGAGCGACCATGACGATGAGCGACATGATCAGCGTGTTCAGCAGGTAGTGCAGGAGCGGAAACTTCCCGAACGCGTCCACGTAGTTGCTGAAGTCCAGCGGCCAGGTCGGCAGCACGGCCCCGGCGTTGAAGTCCGCCTGGGACATCAGGCTGGCCGAGATGGCGTAGAGCAACGGAAACGACGTCATGAAGGCGGCGACGATCAACGCGATCCACACCAGGATGCGGGAGAGGCGGCCCTGGACGAGTCTCATTGGTAGTGCACCTTTCGCTCCCCGAACCGGAACTGCACGGCGGAGAGCACCACCACGATCAGGAACAGGATCACCGTCTGCGCACTGGCGTAGCCCACCTGCCGGTGGACGAATGCGTTCTGGTAGATCTCGTACACGATCAGGTTCGTCGCCCCGGCCGGTCCGCCCTGGGTCAGGATGTCGATCTGCCCGAACGACTGGAAGGAGTCGATCACCAGCACGATGCTCACGAAGAACAACACCGGAGAAAGCAGCGGCACGGTGATGTTCCGTAGCTGCCGCCACCGACCCGCACCATCCAGCGACGCGCTCTCGTACAGCTCGGTCGGCAACGACTGCATCCCACCCAGCAGCACGATGAACGTGAAGCCCAGGTGCATCCAGATCGTGGTCAGCGAGACCGAGATGAGTGCCACGTTCGGGTCCGTCACCCAGCCGACGGGGGAGATCCCGAAGATTCCGAGGAATGCGTTCAGGATGCCTTGGCTGGGGTGGAAGATCAGCCGCCAGACCACGGCTGCTGCCGCTGCCGAGATCGCGAGCGGGAGAGCGTAGACCGTGCGGAAGAAGGCCATCCCACGGAGCTTCTCGTTGGCGAGGACCGCCAGACAGAGCGCGATCGCCATCGTGGTCGGCACGACCATCACCGCGAAGGACACGGTCGCCACCAGGCTCTGCCGGAAACCGTCCGAGGTCAGCGTGGCGATGTAGTTCCCCAGGCCGGCGAACACAGTCGGCAGTCCGCGCACATTGGTGTTGAAGAAGCTGAGCCAGCCGGCCTTGATCGCCGGGTAGAACAGGAAGACGGCGAAGATCACCAGCACGGGGGACAGGTACGCCAGTCCACTGAGCAGGTTGCGCCATTCGCGGCGTCGGCGCAGTCGGCGCCGTTCCGGGGACTCGTGGGGCGGCTGGGCGCGCCCGGTGCTCCGGGCGCGCCTAGCCTTGGTGTCGACTGCTGTCATCAGTTCTGGTTCGCCTGGTTGTATGTCTCGAGCTGTGAGGTGATCTCCGCAGCGGACTGGTCGAGCACGGTCTGTGGATCACCGCCGTCGTACAGCGCCTCCCAGACGTCGGAGAGCTCTGATGTGGCGCTCACACCCGACAGCGAGCTGAGACTGTTCGGGTCCTCGCCATCGGCCAGCTCCTGGTTGTTCGCCGAGGCGAGCGCCGGGATCTCGTCCATCGCGTCGATGAGGACCTGCTCGTCGTAGGCCTCCTCGACCACCGGGAAGTACCCAGTGTTGGCCGCCCACCGGGCTTGCACCTCCGGCGAGCTGGCGAAGCGGACGAACTCGTAGGCGGCCTGCTGCGTCTCCTCCGGGGCGTCGGCGAAGATCGCCATCCCGTTGCCGCCGGTGCTCACGCCCGCCGAGGTCTCCCCCTCAGGTACCGGCAGGGGCATCGAGTCGAACGCGAAGTCCGCCGACTGGGTGTGCATGATCGTGGCCGCTGTGGTGTCCCCGATCATGCCGACCTGACCGGCGTACCAGGGCTGGCGCAGGTCGTCGAAGGAGCGCCCGTAGTTGCCGGTCAGCCCCTCCTCGTACATCTCCTGGATCCAGGTCATCGTCTCCACTCCGGCGGAGCTGTTGAAGACCGCTTCCGTCGGCGGTGCCTCGCGACCGTTCCCGTTGTCGAGCAGCGGTTCACCGCGCAGCCCCATCAGGGTCTGGACCACTCCGCCGTCGATGAGGAAGGCAGCCCCGTAGTCCATCCCTGCTTCTTCCTGCAGCGTGCGGGCTGCCTCCTCGAAGTCCTCGTAGGTCTGCACCTCATCGGGGTCCAACCCGGCCTCCTCGAAGGCATCCGCGTTGTAGAAGACCACGTTGGTCGACGCCGACTGGGGCATGTACTGCAGGGCCCCGTCCATCGACCAGGAGGCACGAAGCACCGGCTGCAGACTCTCGATGTCGAACTGGTCATCAGCGTCGATGAACTCCTGCATCGGCGTGATCAGGCCTGCCTCGACCGTTTCGCGCATGTTGCCCATCTGCATCACGTCCGGGGCTTCGTCGGTCCCGACCACCTGGAGCAGCTTGGTGTAAGCCTCGTCGTACATACCCTGTTCGGAGGCATTGACGACGATCTCCGACTGGCTGTCGTTGAAGTCGTCGACAATCTCTTGGAAGGCCTCGCCGTTGTTGCCGCGCATCGAGTGCCACAACGTCACCACGATCTGACCCTCAGCGTCTGTGGTGGGCTCGGAACCGGCGCAGCCACTCAGCATCAAGGCACCGGCACCGATCGCCGCAACCCCGACCACGCTCTTTCGTAGTGCCTTCATGCTCCACTCCTCTATGGGTTCGAATATGAGGTGAAACTCACCACCGAACGAGTCTCGAACACGTTCAACGTACTCCCTCCGCGAGTCAGGTCCCCACCATCTGCACGTATGTGCACCGTTGTCCTTCGCTCATTTCGCGCAACAAACCTCGATCTGCACGAACGCGCACGCGCCGTGGCGGTGGGAGGACAGTTTCAGCCGCGTGCCGCGGGCGGCGGCAGCGCAGCGCAACTCAGCACCTGTGTAGCGATCGACGTGTCGGTCAGACCGCAGCCCGCTGCGACGACGCAATGATCAGGATCGACGTCAGCGCTGCAGCGACGGCGACCTCGTCGGAGCTTCTGGGTCTTGCACGATTGTGCACGTCGGCCGGGAACTCTTGCAGGACATGGCGGCGGTGGTCAGAGTGACTCCCACCGGGGCTCAGCCCCACCCGTTGCGGGACCCCAGACCGGAAGCAGCCAGTGCGGCGCCGGTCGTTCGACACCGACCGGAAGGACACCCCCATGTCAGACAGTGCTGTCTCGATCAATCGCCGCCAATTGCTCGCACTCACGCCGCTGCCACTGGTCACCGCGCTACCAGGCCTGTCGGCGCTGCCGGCACAAGCGGCCGAAGAGCCGAGCGACGGGCAGGTGATCGCCTTCATCACCGATGTGCACGTCAACCCCGAGGACGAGGTCAAGGTGGCGCGGGCCCGCGCCTGTGCCGATGCCCTGGTCGAGCTCGATCCTGATCTGGTCCTGCATGGCGGTGACCTCACTGATCACGGCACCGAACGAGCGCTGCGCACCTGGATGGAGATGTTCCCACCCGCGTTCCGCGAGCGGCTCCACCACGTACCGGGCAACCACGAGACCCACTGGAACAACGATGCGTACCAGGCCTACGAGTCCGAGGTCGGACCGCGCATGTACTCCATCGACCTCGATGACATCCACATCGTCTTCACCGACACCTCCATCGAACAGCAAGGCGTCGCCGACCTCGACGACCAGCAGATCTCCTGGCTCCGCCGCGACCTGGCCACGGCAGCCGGTCGCCCCATCCTGGCGGTCGGCCATCACGTGCTCGCCTTGACGCCGAACCAGATCCGCAACGCTGACAAGGTGCTCGACGTCCTCACCGAGGCCGGTGCCCATGCCTACCTGTGCGGACACATCCACAGCGAACGCAACAACGTGGTCAACGGGCTGACCGAGCTCACCGGCGTCTCCAACGGCGAAGAACCCGGTTACTACACCCTGACCCGGAAGACCACCGAGGACGGTGACGTGCTCGAGGTGGAGCGCGTCGATATCGCCGACCCCACCGACCCCGACGTGGAGCCGGGCCGTCGCTCGCTGCCGGCGATCGACCTGGCACCCGCCAACCGCAACCGGCTCCAGCCCACTCGCGCCGAGGTCCAGGTCACGGAGACTGGCCTGAAGGTCGACGTGGATCTGGCACCCGATGCGCAGCCGGAGAAGGTCGAGGCCGCGGTGATGGGGCCGAGGCTAGCCAGTGGCACCATCGACAACTTCGAGCTCCTGCGAGCCGACCAGAACACCTGGTCCGGCATCCTCGACCTCACCGATGTCCCGGCCGGCGAGAACCGCGCCTTCGTCAGGGTCTCCGCCCCGGGCGGTAACGGACCGGTGGGCGCGAACCTGTGGCACACCACGATCCACTTCGAGCTGGACGGGTTCACCCCGGACTGGACCTTCCGTCTCCGTGGGACAACCTCGGCCGCGCTCATCTCGGACCAGGACCAGGTGATCACCGCCACTACTGCGGGCCACGTGTGGGCGATGCGCAGCGCGGGTCGCGGCGTCCAGCCGGCCTGGCGAGCCCACATCGGTCCTGTGTACAACGACCCGGCCGCCATCGCCGACCAGCACCAGATCTTCTTCCCCTGCGCCGATCATCATGTCTATGCGCTGGACTCCACCGACGGTGCGCTGCTCTGGCGAACTGATGTCGGCGCCCCAGTGGGATCGGACCTGACGGCGACCACCATCGACGGCGACGACGCCGTGCTCGCGATCGCTGCCGACTCCTTGTACTGCCTGGATGCGGCCGACGGTTCGGTCCGGTGGAGCCAACAGCTGACCGGGATCAGCGGTGGCCCGGCCACCTGCGACGGCGACCGGGTCTACCTCGGCGTCGGTGACGGGAAGACCTGGGCCTTCGACGCTCGCACCGGCGAACCAGAGTGGAGCATCGAGCAGGCAGAGGGTTACACCGACGTCTACGGCCAGCTGCGCCACGGGCCGTGGCAGGCGCAGCGCCTGCTGCTGCCGGAGAACGCGATCCTCGCCTGCAGCAAAGACTCGATGCGGGCCGTAGACCGCAGCAGTGGCGACCGGATCTGGGAACGGGAGGGGCCGTTCGGTGTCTCTCCGGCCCCGCGGATGTGGCGCGAGCGCATCCTGGTGGTCAGCGAGCAGGGTACGGTCATGCTCCTCGACCCCGCGACAGGTGACGCCGAGCTGGAGGTCGAGACGGTCCCGTACATCAAGAACGCGGACTACCTGGTCCGAGACTCCACCGTGATCGTGACCAGCGCTGGCGGGCTGGTGGCGACAGTGGACCTGGAAGACGGGAGCAGCCAGATCCTTGGACAGATGGCACCCGACTACGTCTTCAGCACACCCGTGCTCTCCGCGGACGGGGGCCACTACATCGTGGCCACCATGAACGGGGACCTGCGCAGCTACCCGCTGCCCTGACCGGCCGGTGCTCGCTGCACAGATCCCCGGGCTGCCGCCGGTCTTGCATCGCAGCCACAGATACTGAAGCCTCACCCATGGCAACCACCACGACCAGCTCTGAAGGAACCCTGTGACTCTTGATCAGTTTTCTCTGCCCGACGGCGGTACTCGCCTGTCTTTTCGTAGTTCTGGGGCGCAGGTGGTGCTGGAGGTGCCCACCAGCGGTCTGCCGCGGGTGCTGCACTGGGGGCAGGACCTGGGCGCGCTGAGTGCCGCCGACCTGGACGCCCTGGTCGCCTCCGGGCCGCAGCGAGCGCTGACCGGCCTGCCCAGCAACGGTGTCCCCGCCGCGTTGCTGCCCTCGCCAGCGGACGGCTGGTTGTGGACCCCGGGGATCACCGGGCACCGGGAGGGTGCGGACTTCTCTCCGGCGTTCACTGTGACGGGGGTGCAGGTGCTGGCCTCGGACCGGCCGGAGATCGCCCACCACGTGCAGGTCACAGCCTCGGACTCGGTGGCGGGTCTGGACCTGAGCATCGAGGTGCAGCTGGCGGCCTCCGGGGTGCTGCGTACCCGTGCGCAGGTGACCAACACCGGCCAAGGAGTCTACGACCTGGCCACCCTGGACCTGGCGCTGCCGGTGCCCCCGCAGGCCACTGAGCTGATGGACATGACCGGCCGCCAGCTGCGGGAACGCTCCCTGCAGCGGATGCCGCTGACCATCGGCACGCACCTGCGGGAGTCTCGCCGGGCGTCGGCGCACGAGGCCAGCCTGTTCACCGCGGCCGGGGAGGCGGGGTTCTCCTGGCGCTCCGGGCGGGTGTGGGCCCTGCATGTGGGCTGGTCGGGCAACACCCGCAGCTATGCCGAGCGGACGAACACCGACGTGACGACGTTGGCGGGTGGGGAGCTGCTGCTTTCCGGAGAGGTGCGCCTGGCCGAAGGTGCCTCCTACACCTCACCGTGGATCTACGCCTCGGCCGGGGTGGGCCTGGACGAGGTGGCCTCCCGGTTCCACGACTTCCTGCGCGCCCGGCCCGAGCACCCCCGCAGCCCGCGGCCGGTGACGTTGAACGTGTGGGAGGCGGTCTACTTCGACCACGACCTGGACAGGTTGGTGGCCTTGGCCGACCGGGCCGGACGGGTCGGGGTGGAACGGTATGTGCTCGATGATGGCTGGTTCCGCCACCGCCGGGACGACACCGCAGGTCTGGGCGACTGGTACGTGGCCGAGGACGTCTGGCCCGATGGCCTGGGCCCGCTGGTAGCGGCAGTACGCGAGCGGGGCATGCAGTTCGGACTCTGGTTCGAACCAGAGATGATCAACGAGGACTCCGACCTGGCCCGGGCCCACCCGGACTGGATCCTCGCCCCCGGCCAGCGCCTGCCGGTGCGCCACCGCCACCAGCAGGTGCTGAACCTGACCATCCCGGAGGCCTACACCTACCTGCGCGACCGGATCAGTGCCCTGGTGAGCGAATACCAGATCGACTACATCAAGTGGGACCACAACCGGTCCCTGGTCGAGCCGGGCACCCGGGCCACCGGCCGGCCCGCCGTGCACGCCCAGACGCTGGCCGTCTATGACCTGATCGACGAGCTCAAGGCCACCCACCCAGGCCTGGAGATCGAGTCCTGCGCCAGCGGCGGGGGCAGGATCGACCTGGGCATGATGGCCCACGCCGACCGCATCTGGGGCTCGGACTGCAACGACCCCACCGAACGCCAGCTGATCGAGTCCGGCACCCGGCTGCTGCTCCCACCCGAGCTGATCGGCTCCCACATCGCCTCCCCCACCTCCCACACCACCGGACGCACCCACACCCTGACCTACCGGGCCGGCACCGCGTTCTTCTCCCACCTGGGCATCGAGTGGGACCTCACCTCAGCCACGGAAGAGGACCTGGACCAGCTCACCGACTGGATCCGCGTGCACAAGACCCACCGCCACCTGCTGCACACCGGCACGGTGGTCCGCGCCGACCACCTGCCCGAAGGCGGCTGGTGCCACGGCGTGGTAGCAACCGACCAGACCGAGGCGATCTACGCCGTCGTGAACCTGCGCAGCGCAGCGGCCGCCCCGGCAGGGCGGATCCAGCTACCCGGGCTGGACCCGGAGGCCACCTATCGGGTGCGTGCCCTGCCCCCTGCGGATGCGAGCGAGCCGCTGGCCACGCACGGGACGCCGTCGTGGTGGGCCGACGGGCTGACCATCAGCGGCCGGCTGCTCGCAGAGCTGGGCATCCAGCCACCGGCACTGAACCCCGAGCGACTGGTGCTGCTGCACCTGCACCAAGTCTGAGACCGCGGACGGGTGCGGGCTGCCCGCATCGGCGTGGCAGCCCGCCCGGCGGTCAGGGGTGGGTCATCGACATCACGTCCAGCGCGGTGTCCAGCTGCTCGGCGGTGACCTCCCCGCGCTCGACGTACCCGAGGTCCTCCACGGCCTGGCGGATGGTGATGCCCTCGGCGATCGCGTGCTTGGCGATCTTCGCGGCCGCCTCGTAGCCGATGTAGCGGTTCAGCGGGGTGACGATCGAAGGTGAGGACTCGGCCAGCCTCCGGGCGTGGTCCACGTTCGCGGTGATGCCGTCCACGCACTTGGTCGCCAGGTGCTCCGCGGCGTTGGCCAGCAGCGTGATCGACTCCAGCAGGTTGCGGGCCATCACCGGCAGCATCACGTTCAGCTCGAACGACCCGGTGGTGCCGGCGAAGGCGATCGCCGCATCGTTGCCGATCACCTGGGCACAGACCATCAGCACGGCCTCCGGGATCACCGGGTTCACCTTCCCGGGCATGATCGAGGAGCCGGGCTGCAGGTCCGGCAGGGCGATCTCGCCCAGGCCGGTGCGCGGTCCGGAGCCCATCCAGCGCAGGTCGTTGCAGATCTTCACCAGGGACACCGCGATCGTGCGCAGCTGCCCGGAGGCCTCCACCAGGGAGTCCTGCGCGCCCTGCGCCTCGAAGTGGTTCGGTGCCTCGGTCAGCGGCAGGCCGGTGTTCTCCGCGACCAGCTCGATCACCCGGCCAGCGAACCCGACCGGGGTGTTGATACCGGTGCCGACCGCAGTACCGCCCAGCGGCAGCTCGGCCAGTCGGGGCAGTGCGGCAGCGAGCCGATCGATACCGTTGCGGACCTGCTGGGCGTAACCGCCGAACTCCTGGCCGAGGGTGACCGGTGTGGCGTCCATCAGGTGCGTGCGCCCGGCCTTGACCACCTCCGCGTACTCGTCGGCCTTGCGCTGCAGCGAGGCCGCGAGGGTCTCCAGCCCGGGCAGCAGCTCGGAGATCACTGCCTGGGTGGCGGCCACGTGGATGGACGCAGGGAAGGTGTCGTTGGAGGACTGCGAGGCGTTCACGTGGTCGTTCGGGTGCACCTCGAGCGCCTCGGTGGAGGCCAGCGTGGCGATCACCTCGTTGGCGTTCATGTTCGAGGAGGTGCCGGACCCGGTCTGGAATATGTCGATCGGGAAGTCGTGGTCGAACTCCCCGGAGATCACCCGGTCGGCGGCGGCGCGGATCGCCTCGGCCCGCTCCGCGTCCAGCACGCCGAGCTCGCTATTGGCCCGTGCCGCGGCGCGCTTGATCTGCGCGAGAGCGGCGATGTGGTGGCGGGAGATGCCCGTCCCGGAGATCTGGAAGTTCTCCACCGCGCGCTGCGTCTGCGCCCGGTAGGTGGCGTCCTTGGGTACCCGCACCTCGCCCATGGTGTCGTGCTCGATGCGGTAGGCGGTCTCGTCGGTCATCAGCTGTTCACTGCTCCACTTCGCTCCAGGTCTGGTGCCTGGGGCCAGTATCGCACCCGGTCGGTGCCACTCGAGAGTGGAACATTCGCGCCCCGCCGCGGGTTGGCAGAGGTATGGCACAGCGCGAGGTCGACCGGCAGAACTACGTCCAGCCCGCCACCGACTGGGTGCGCAAGCAGCTCGATGCGATCGATGCAGCCGGCGGGGACACCGCTGCCGTGGAGGTCCAGGGCCGACCGGTGGTCGTGGTGACGATGATCGGGGCACGCTCCGGCCGGCCGCGCCGGGTGCCGCTGATGCGCGTAGCACACGAGGGGCGGTACCTGGCGGTGGCCAGCAAGGGCGGTGCACCCACGAATCCGCAGTGGGTGGCCAACCTGCGCACCCACCCCGACGAGGTCAGCGTGCTCGACGGCACCGTCGAGACGCCGATGGCAGCCCGAGAGCTCACCGGTGCCGAGCGCGCCACCTGGTGGCAGCGGGCGGTCCAGGCATTCCCGTCCTATGCGGACTACCAGCAGAAGGCTGACCGACAGATCCCGGTGTTCCTGCTCGAACCGCGGTGATGCTCGAGCCCACCGGGGTCGACTGGGGCCGGGTGGGCAGTTGACTCACGCCTCGGCCAGCCGCGCAGTCACCGCCGGCACCTGGTCGCCGAGGACGGCCCGGCTCACTTCGGGGTGTACGGGGAGAGCACGACCTCCACCCGCTGGAACTCCTTGACGTCGGAGTACCCGGTGGTGGCCATCGCCCGGCACAGCGCACCGAACAGGTTCGTGGTGCCGTCCGCGCGGGTGCCCGGGCCGAACAGGATCTGCTCCAGGCTGCCCACGGTGCCGACCCGGACCCGCTCACCGCGCGGCAGCTGCGGGTGGTGCGCCTCGGAGCCCCAGTGCCAGCCCCGGCCGGGCGCCTCCTCGGCCCGGGCGAGCGCAGCACCGAGCATCACTGCGTCCGCACCGCAGCCGATCGCCTTGACCAGGTCACCGCTGCGGCCCACACCGCCGTCGGCGATCACGTGCACGTAGCGACCACCGGACTCGTCCAGGTAGTCCCGCCGGGCAGCGGCGACGTCCGCGACGGCGCTGGCCATCGGTGCGTGGATGCCCAGGGTCTGGCGGGTGGTGTGCGCGGCACCGCCGCCGAAGCCCACCAGCACCCCGGCTGCACCGGTGCGCATCAGGTGCAGCGCTGCGGTGTAGGTTGCGGCGCCGCCGACGATCACCGGCACGTCCAGCTCGTAGATGAACCGCTTGAGGTTCAGCGGCTCGGCCTGGCCGGAGACGTGCTCGGCGGAGACGGTGGTGCCGCGGATGACGAACAGGTCCACCCCAGCAGAGACCACGGTGCGCCAGTGCTCCTGGGTGCGCTGCGGGGACAGCGCACCGGCCACGGTCACCCCCGCCGCCCGGATCTCCTGCAGCCGCTCGGTGATCAGCTCGGGGATGATCGGCGCCGCGTACAGCTCCTGCATCCGAGCCGTGGCGGTCTCCGGCGGCAGCTGGCCGATCTCGGTGAGCAGCGGCTCCGGGTCCTCGTACCGGGTCCACAAGCCCTCGAGGTCGATCACCCCGATGCCGCCCAGCTTGCCGAGCATGATCGCCGTGTCCGGGCTCATCACCGAGTCCATCGGCGCTGCCAGCAACGGCAGGTCCACCTGGTAGGCGTCGATCTGCCAGGTGATCGACACCTCCTCCGGGTCGCGGGTGCGCCTGGAGGGCACCACTGCGATGTCGTCGAAGGAGTAGGCGCGGCGACCCCGCTTGCCTCGGCCGATCTCGATCTCGTTGCTCACCCCAGCAGATTACCGGTCGCGGCGAGCCGGTCGATGCCCCTTCACCGTTCTCGGCGCGTACGACCGGACGTTGTCAGTGCCCTGTGGCACGGTGAAGCCATCGACGGACCGAAGCGAGGCACTCATGACCTGGATCGATGGACCACTGCTGGGGTTCGACACCGAGACCACCGGCGTGAACCCGTTCCGAGACCGGATCGTCACGGCGGCACTCGTGGGACGAGGCAGGCACGGTACCGAGGAGCGCACGTGGCTGATCGACCCCGGTGTGGAGATCCCGGAGCAGGCCGCCGCGATCCACGGCATCAGCACCGAGCACGCGCGCGCACACGGCATGGCTCCGCGCACGGCACTGCGACAGATCGCCGCCGAGCTGCTCGCAGCGTTCACCCACCACATCCCCGTGGTCGCCTACAACGCGGCCTTCGACCTGACGATCATCGAACGGGAGCTAGAGCGGCACAGGTTGCCCACGATCGGTGAGCAGCTCGGCCGACCGCTCGCTCCAGTGCTCGACCCGCTGGTGATCGACCGTGGGGTGGACCGCTACCGCAAGGGAAAGCGCAAGCTGGTGGACCTGTGCGGGCACTACGGTGTGCAGGAGTCCGGGGCGCTGCACACAGCGGATGTGGACGTGGCCGCCACGCTGGACGTGCTCGCCGCACAGGCCCAGGTGCACCCGCAGATCATCGAGCGCAGCTTGGTGGAGCTGCACGAGTGGCAGTCGGCCAAGCACCGGGAATGGGCCACCGGGTTCAACGAGTGGCGCGCCCGGAAGGGCCTCGACGGGCCGGGCGCCGGCCTGGAGTGGCCGCTGCACACGGTGGAGGGAGACGCGCCGGCGGCCAAGACCGCCTGACCACCCCCGCGAACGCCCTCGTTCGCGACCAGCAAGCGCTTCCCCGCCGCGAACCGGAGCGTTCGCTGCCTTATCGCGCGGCAGCAGAGTGGTCAGTTCTGGGTCACGGTCCAGAGCGCTTCGAGCGGGAGTGCGGTGAGGCGGTCGCCCACGGCATGTGTGCGGTCCCCGGTGTGCAGCACGTAGCCGCCGACGAACCGTTCCCCAAGACGGTCTCGCAGGACCGCAAGCCCAGCCGTGTCTTTCGACTGCACCGTTGCCGCCGCTTTCGTCTCGATGCCTACTACGCGTCCATCGGGAGCCTCCAGGATCAGGTCGACCTCCAGCCCGCGACTGTCCCGGTAGTGGTACATGGCAGCACGCTGCTCGCTCCATCCGAGCTGGCGGCGCACCTCCCCGGTCACGAAGCACTCCAGCAGCCCCCGGTCGCCGGATGGGTCGGGCCCAGAGCCTCCGGTGTGAGCCCGAGGAGGCTTGACGCCAGACCGCTGTCGAGGGTGAAAAGCTTGGGCTGCTTGATCTCGCGGGAGGTCAAGTTGACCGACCACGCGGGTAGGACGTGCACGAGGAACAGCGTCTCGAGAAGCTTGACGTACGGGCCCAGGGTCCGTCGCGGAATCCCGGCATCGTTGGCCAACGCGGTCCACACCGTCGTCGAACCGCTGCGGGCGGCGATCAGGCGAAGAAGCCGCGGCAGGTCGGCCAGGCGCTGCAGGCCCGAGATGTCCACCGCGTCTCGGTTGACGATGCGGTTCACATAGGTCTGGTACCAGTCCGACCGACGCCGGACCGACTCCCGCGAGAGCGCCTCGGGATAGCCGCCGGCACAAGCGCGATCCAGGTAGTCGCGTCGACGCAAGGTGCTCTGAACACGAACGGGGGTAGTCCGGCCGAACACAACATCGACGAACGACCCCGTCCGCGACTCCAGCTCGCTCTGGCTGAATGAGTGCAGCACCAGGCTCTCCGCCCGTCCCGCCAGCGACTCATGCGCTCGCCGTTTCGCCACCCCGTGCTCGCCGTTCCACCAACCCGGAACGCCCCGTTGTGCGGCATCCCGGGCGCAGCTCGCCGCGAAAGCGAGCGTTCGCGAACCGTGTGGGTGGGTGGAGGTCAGCGGTAGTTCGGCGCCTCGGCGACCATCTGTACGTCGTGCGGGTGGGACTCCTTCAGCCCGGCGGGGGTGATCCGCACGAACTGACCGCGCTGCTGCAGCTCCGGCACCGAGCGGGCGCCCACGTAGAACATCGACTGGTGCAGCCCGCCGGCGAGCTGGTGCACCACCTGGGCGAGCGGGCCCCGGTAGGGCACCTGCCCCTCGATGCCTTCGGTGATGATCTCCTCGTCCGACAGGTCGCCCTGGAAGTAGCGGTCCTTGGAGTAGGAGCGGCGGTCCCCGCGAGACTGCATCGCTCCGAGCGAGGCCATCCCCCGGTACCTCTTGTACTGCTTGCCGTTGACGAACACCAGGTCCCCCGGGGACTCGTCGCAGCCGGCGAGCAGCCCGCCGAGCATCACCGAGTCCGCCCCGGCCACCAGTGCCTTGGCGATGTCTCCGGAGTACTGCAGTCCGCCGTCACCGATCACCGGGACGCCGGCCGGCTTGCACGCCAGCGCCGCCTGGTAGATGGCGGTGACCTGCGGCACGCCGACACCGGCCACCACGCGGGTGGTACAGATCGAGCCGGGGCCTACCCCGACCTTGACCGCGTCCACACCGGCGTCCACGAGCGCCTGTGCTCCCTCCCGGGTGGCGATGTTGCCGCCGATGATCTGCACGTGCTTGGTGCCCGGGTCGCTCTTCAGCCGGCGGACCATGTCCAGCATCAGCCGGGCGTGGCCGTTGGCGGTGTCCACCACCAGGGCGTCCACACCGGCCTCCACGAGCGCGGTCACCCGGTCCCAGGCGTCGCCGAAGAACCCGACGGCAGCACCCACGCGCAGCCGGCCCTCCTCGTCCTTGGTGGCTAGCGGGTACTGCTCGGACTTCACGAAGTCCTTCACCGTGATCAGGCCGCGCAGCACCCCGGCGGAGTCGACGAGCGGCAGCTTCTCTACC
This sequence comes from Ruania albidiflava DSM 18029, assembly GCF_000421225.1. GTDB lineage: Bacteria > Actinomycetota > Actinomycetes > Actinomycetales > Beutenbergiaceae > Ruania > Ruania albidiflava. The sequence goes on from NZ_ATWL01000005.1 coordinate 201,806, forward strand.
TTGTGCTTGCCGAGCAGGGCGGCAGCCTCCTCGGTGGAGATGCCCACGTCGCCGGTGACCAGCGGCATCGGGGTCATCGCCTCGCGCACGGAGGTGGTGGCGAAGTCGGCTACGGAGATGAACCGGATGTCCCGGTTGGTGATGATGCCCAGGAGGACTCCGCCGTCATCGACGACAGGCAGACCGGAGATCCGGTACTTGCCGCAGAGCTCGTCCATCTCCTCGATGGTGGCCTCCGGGGAGATGGTCAGCGGGTTGGTGACCATGCCAGACTCGGACCGTTTGACCAGGTCCACCTGGCTCGCCTGGTCGGCGATCGGCAGGTTCCGGTGCAGGATGCCCAAGCCCCCCTGGCGGGCCATCGCGATCGCCAGCCGGGCCTCGGTGACCGTATCCATCGCCGCAGAGACCAGCGGCACCGCCAGAGACAGCTCCCGGGTGAGCCGGGTGGAGGTGTCCACCTCGCTCGGGATGACGTCGGTCTCCCCGGGCAGCAGCAGCACATCGTCGTAGGTGAGACCCACGAAGGAGAACGGGTCACGGGAGTGGGCGGCGGAGGAGGAAACGGCGAACGGCTCGGTCACCGTTCGATGATAACCGTGCTACCTGTCCGCCCGGCACGTCAGTGGCGCAGCACCCGGCGCTCGACGAGGAGGTCGTGGATCTCGTGCACTGCCCCGGCGAGCGTCCGCGCCCGCGGTAGCTGCGCCAAGGCCGCCGGCAGCTCGGCGGGCGAGACGATGAACGGCAGGCAGTCGGTGTCCGCGAGCGCTGCGGCCACGTTCTCTGCGTGTGCCGGCGGTCCGAGCAGCACCACCAGCTGCACCCCCGCGTGGGTGACCGTAGCGGCGATGTCGATCTGCCGACCACGCCGCGCAGGCCGCAGCACGCGTACTCCGGCCCCCTGCAGCGCCAGCTCCGCGGCGAGCACGTGCGCATCCAGGCGCCGGTCCGCGTCGGCGTGGATGAGCACCGCATCGGCCTCGCTCCTGGTGTCGACGACGGTGCGCACCACGGCCAGGAGGGCCGCCTCGAGCGCAGCGGCCGGGTCTCGTCCGGGCCGGTCACCGTGGTCGCGCGCCTCGACCAGGTCCATTGCCGGGCGCACCAGCGTCTGCCAGGCGGTGAGCACCTCGTCCTCGCCGACCGCACGGGCGATCATCCGGCGCAGCCGCACGTCGTCGGCCTCCACCGCCGCCGCTGCCAGCGACAGCGGGTCGAGCACCTCGTCCGCTGCGTCCTCGCCCCCTTCGCCGGGCAGCACCAGGTCCTCGTCACCGGCGTCCAGCCCACGGGCCAGCCGCGCGGCGTCCGCCGGGGCCACCCCCTCCCGGGTGAGGCGACGCATCGTCTCCAGCCGGGTGACGTCGTCAGCGTCGTAGCGCCGGTGCCGACCCGCAGTGCGTGCGGACGGTCCCAGACCGTAGCGCCGCTCCCAGGTACGCAACGTGGACGCTGCCACCCCGAGCCGGCCGGCGACGGCAGCAACGGTCAGCCGGATGCCGTCGTCCAGAGGACGGGGCCGCTCGTTGCCGGATCGCGCCGCTGCCACGTCTCGCTCCTCTCCCAAGGCCGTCATCTCGTCTGCAAGCAGACCGACGGCAGGCACCCGGTCGCTCCACTCTGCGGGACTGCCCTGAGGTTACGGGCCGCACCGGTCCTGAACAACTTGACCTGCCATCACGAACCATTTTCGCATGACCCTTGAACAACTTCTGAATGAGTTGTACGTTGGCGGCAGCAACAGAGGACAACATCCGGCGCACCGCAGCTCGCGGCCCACCCGAATCCTCAGCGTGAAGCAGACGAGCACGACACAACGGTCCATCCGGTCAGCACAAAGGCATCACTGCCGACCGGCCGAACGAAGGAAGGTGGCATCGTGGCAGAGCTTTCAAGGCTTCCCGGCCCAATCATGGATCTGTGGGAATGGCAGTACCAGGGGGCGTGCCGGCAGACCGGCGACGAGCAGTTCTTCCACCCGGAGGGTGAGCGCGGTGCCGCACGTCGACGACGAGACGCGAACGCCAAGGCGATCTGCGCCACCTGCCCGGTGATCCAGCAGTGCCGTGAGCACGCGCTGCGGGTGCGCGAACCCTACGGTGTGTGGGGCGGGCTGACCGAGGACGAGCGCGCGGCGATCCTCGCCCGCGAGACACCGGCCGCCAGCTGATCCCCTAGCAACGACGAAGGCCCCGACCTGCACCAGGTCGGGGCCTTCGTCGCTACGGTCAGAGAGTCACTTCTGGACCACGGCGAGCACGTCGCGGGCGGAGAGGATGAGGTACTCCTCCCCGGCGTACTTCACCTCGGTGCCGCCGTACTTGCTGTAGATGACGACGTCGCCGACGGACACGTCGAGCGGGACGCGGTTGCCGTTGTCGTCGACCCGACCCGGGCCGATCGCCAGCACCTCGCCCTCCTGCGGCTTCTCCTTGGCAGTGTCCGGGATGACGAGCCCGGACGCGGTGGTCTGCTCGGCCTCGACCGTCTTGACGACGATCCGGTCCTCGAGCGGCTTGATGGAGACCGACACTGCGGACCTCCCCTTCGCGTGAGTGGTGAACAATGACAAAGGTCTCCCGCCGCCTCAGCACCAAACCGCCGTCGCGGGGGCCGGTCGGTACCGGTGCGTACGGGTGAACGCCCCCTCCGGAGAGGGGACCTCGGGTCTAAATCTATGCAGGAGTTAGCACTCGGTCAAGGCGAGTGCTAAAGCGCGTCCGTGACCGGGTCCACACCGCCGTCGTAGTCCCCCGGATCCGGGGCCGAGCGCGGCGAGCAGGCGCGCCACTGGCGGCGTAGTGTCGGGATGTCGGTGAGCACGCTCGGCTCGGCGAGCACGAGCGCGAAGTAGTCGCGCAGCACCTGCGCCGCGCTGATCACCTCTGGGTCGTGCAACCACTGCAGCTGCACCCCGTCCCAGAGCGCCACCACGGTCACCGCGGCGGTGCGCGGGTCCACACCGGGCCGCAGCAGGCCCGCGTCGGCAAGCGCGGTGAACTCAGCGGTGATCCCGTCGCGCACCTTGGCGAAACGGGTGGCGAAGTACTCCTGTGCCGGGTGGTCCCGGGTGGCCGACTCCGCGCTGAGCACGGCGTAGAGCTGGATGAGGTGCGGGATCTCCTCGTTCGCCACCGCCTGGCCGACCACCCGGTCCGGGTACCCACGTACCCCCTCTCGCCCACCGGCGAACTTGTGCGCGTCCCGGTGCGCCATCGTGGCCCAGAGGAGCTCTTGCTTGCTGCCGAAGAAGTGCAGCAGGCTGGAGGGGCTCATCCCCGCCTCGGCGGCGATGGCACGGATCGTCGCCCCTCGGTAGCCATCGCGGGAGAACACCTGGGCCGCCGCCGCCACGATCCGGCGGCGCCGCTCGGCGGACTTGCGGTAGGGCCCACGTGGGCCACGCGGGACGGGAGCTTGTACCACCGGGCCTCCTCTCTGCCGACGCAGCGTACCGACCCACTCTAATCTCGAACATGCGATCGGGATTGTGTTAGCGTGCCGGACGTGCCCTCAAGGCGCAGGCAAGGTTCCTGGTGCACCGCCTGCGCCGTGACCGCATCGCAGCAACAGAGCCGGAGCCCGCGAGCCCCGGTCCGTAGAGCCCGAAGCCGCAAAGGAGCCGTCCGTGCCCGCCGCCACCGACCACCAGCCTCAGCCGCACACCTCCTTCTCCCCGGGGGCCGGCGCCCTGCGACCTGCCCGCTCCGCGCTACCCAGCGATGCCCCGCGCCTGGACCTCAGCGGCCCGTGGCAGTTCCGCCTGCTGCCGGGGGTACCCGGCACTCCGGGGTTCCCGGCCCCCGCCGGCGAGGCCGCCGACGCCTTCGCCGCCCCGGACTACGACGACTCCTCCTGGGAGGCCATCGCGGTCCCGTCCCACTGGGTGCTCACCGGCGAGGGGAAGTACGGCAACCCGATCTACACCAACGTGCAGTACCCGTTCCCGATCGACGTACCGCACGTGCCGGACGAGAACCCGACCGGGGAGTACCGCCGCAGCATCACCGTGCCGGCCGACTGGCTCGACGACGGTCAGGTGCTGCTGCGGTTCGACGGGGTGGAGTCGTTCTTCTGGGTCTGGGTGAACGGCCACCTCATCGGCTCGGCGGCCGGCAGCCGGCTGGCGCACGAGCTGGACGTCACCGACGCCGTCAAGGCCGGGCAGAACACCGTGGCGGTGCGGGTGGCCCAGTGGTCGGCCGGCTCCTACCTGGAGGACCAGGACCAGTGGTGGCTACCGGGCATCTTCCGGGAGGTGACCCTGCTGCGCAGGCCCGCCGGCGGCATCGAGGACCTCTGGCTGGACGCCGACTACGACCCGGCCACCGGCGAGGGCTACCTGGCCCCGGAGATCACCGCCGGCGAGGGCGCGTTCCCGGTCCACCTGCGCATCCCGGACCTGGGCGTGGACCTCACCTGGGACACCCCGGCGGACGTCACCGAGGTCCCGGTCGGGCAGGTGGCCCCCTGGTCGGCCGAGGACCCGGTGCGGTATCAGGCCCAGGTGAGCAACGCCGTCGAGACGATCACGCTGCAGCTGGGCTTCCGCCGGGTGCAGATCAGCGGCGACCAGCTGCTGGCCAACGGCCGCCGGCTGGTGTTCTCCGGGATGAACCGGCACGAGACCCACCCGGACCGCGGCCGGGTGTTCGACGAGACCGACGCCCGCGCGGACCTGGCGCTGATGAAGCGGCACAACGTGAACGCGATCCGCACCTCGCACTACCCGCCGCACCCGCGGCTGCTGGACCTGGCCGACGAGCTGGGCCTGTGGGTGGTGCTGGAGTGCGACCTGGAGACGCACGGGTTCGGCGCCGGCGGCTGGGTGGACAACCCGAGCGACGACCCGCGCTGGCACGAGGCCTACCTGGACCGGATCACCCGCACGGTGGAGCGGGACAAGAACCACCCGAGCGTGGTCCTGTGGTCGCTGGGCAACGAGTCCGGCACCGGGCGCAACCTGGCGGCGATGGCCGAGTGGGTCCGGCAGCGCGACCGCACCCGACCGGTGCACTACGAGGGTGACTACACCGGCGCCTACACCGACGTGTACTCCCGGATGTACGCCAAGGTGCACGAGACCGCCTCGATCGGCGACTCCGCCGACCACACCCCGCTGCTGGGCTGCTCGGTGGCGGAGTCCACGCGGCAGCGCACGAAGCCGTTCATCCACTGCGAGTACGCGCACGCGATGGGGAACGGCCCGGGCGGCTTGACCGAGTACCGGGCGATGGTGGACACCTACCCGCGGCTGCACGGCGGGTTCATCTGGGAGTGGCGCGACCACGGCATCCGCACGTCCACCGCCGACGGCACCGAGTTCTTCGGCTATGGCGGAGACTTCGGCGAGGTGGTGCACGACGGGAACTTCGTGATGGACGGGATGATCCTGTCCGACTCCACCCCCACCCCAGGCCTGGTGGAGTTTGCGGCGGTGGAGGCGCCGGTGCTGCTGAGCCGAGCCGGTGCCGGGGTGGCGCAGGTACGCAGCCGGTACCACTCGATCGACACTGCGCACCTGGAGCTGCACTGGCGGGTGGAGGTCGCCGGGCACGAGATCGCCTCGGGGCAGGCGGAGCTGGCCGATGACGGCGGGGCTCCGGTGGGTCCGGGTCGCCTCGCCCAAGTACGGCTCTTCTCACCGGAGGCGCTCGACGGCGGGGGCCGCCGGGGCGAGCGCGTGGTCACCGTGGTAGCGGTGCTGCGCGAGGATGCGCCGTGGGCGCCGGCCGGGCACGTGGTCTCCCGCGGGCAGTGGGTCGAGCCGGCCGCACCGGGTGGCGGCCCGTTGCGCCGCAGTCCGGCTGCCGCCGCGGTACAGGTGCCGTTGGCGCAGGCGCCGGTGGGCTTCACCGGGGCGGAGCTGACCTCGCTGGCCGGGCAGGAGGTGTCCGGTCCGGCGGTGGAGCTGTGGCGGGCACCGACGGACAACGACGAGGGCACCTCCGGGCCGAGCTATGACCGGGTGCCGCCGGAGGCGTTCACCACCCATGACCACTCGCCCTCCGCCGCGGACCGGTGGCGGGCGGCCGGGTTGCACCGGTTGGTCTCCCGGGTGGTGGCGCTCGAGGCGGACGAACAGGTGCGCACCGTGCGCCGGCGGGTCTCCACCGCCGACTCCCGCGCCGGGCTGGACGTGACCGAGACCTGGACCGCCGAGCAGTCGGGCGGAGCGGTGGAGGCGGTGCTGCAGGTGAGGATCACCCCGAGCACCGGCTTCGACGACGTGTGGCCGCGGCTGGGGGTGCACCTGCGGCTGCCGACGAGTGTGGACGGTGCCCGCTGGTTCGGTCTCGGCCCGCACGATGCCTACCCGGACACGATGGCCTCGGTGTGGCTGGGCCGGCACGAGGGAGGTATCGAGGAGCTGACGGTGCCGTATGCCCGACCGCAGGAGTCCGGGCACCGGCCGGGGCTGCGGGAGCTGACCCTGCTGCGTAGCGGGGCGCCGTGGCTGCAGGTCACACCGGTGGCGGACGCGGCGGGCCAGTGGCCCGGGTTCACCCTGTCCCGGCACAGCGCCCAGGAGGTGACCGCGGCCGACCACCCGCACGAGCTGCCCGAGCCGGCGGCCCACCACCTGTACCTGGACGCCGCCCAGCACGGGTTGGGGTCGCGGGCCTGCGGACCGGACGTGCTGCCGGAGGCGATGCTGCGCCCGCGCTCGGCCACGCTCACCTTCCGGCTGCGCGCCCTCTGACCTTCGCTCGCGCTGAAGCGAATCAGGCGATACTTCCTACACCGGGTCGTGCTCTGCGTTGTCGACCGGGCGGAGCAGGTATCGGCGGCAGCGCGTGGCTGACCCGAAGCCCCCAGGTGAGGTTCGCTGTGGCTAGGCTCCCAGCGCAGCGCGGAACCGGGCGCGGGACTGGCCCATCCGGTCGAGGATCGCCACCTCGTCGCGCTGCGCCCGCCGGCGAACCTGTCCGGTGTGCAGGTCTTGGCGCGCGTAGGCCAGGGCGACCGCCGACTTCTGGAACTGTTTCATCGCCTTCTTCGCCTCCGGGCCGCCACGGGCCGCCCAGCGCAGCGCCGTCCGGCGGCCCTGCAGCGAGGTGAGCATCTCGATCTCCTGCGGCACCACCCAGCCCGACGGCACGTACTCGCCGAGGCGTTCGCCGAGGATCCTGGTCTCTCTGCGGCGCAGTGCCACCACGATGATCGCCCAGATCACCAGCGGCACCCAGTTCACCAGGACCACCAGGATGATGAGGTCGAACACGGTGTAGGCCAGCCCGGCGAAGCCGTTCCAGGCGGCGTGCAGCAGCATCGCACCGGCATAACCGATCGGCATCATCCACAGCCAGGAGTACTTGTTCTTGGACCGGGACGCCAGTCCGAGCGCCACGCCGATGCACGCGGTGTAGATCAGGTGTCCGAACGGGGAAGCCAGTCCACGGACGAAGAACGTCAGGCCAAGCTCTCCGCCTGCGCCAGCGAAGTACTGGATGTTCTCCACGAACGCGAACGCGGCGGCGATCACCGAGGCATAGACGATCCCGTCCACGGGACCGTTGAACTGACGCCGGCGAAGAAGGAAGATGAACAGCAGGCCCAGGCCCTTCCAGAACTCCTCCACCACGGGGGCGCCGAACACGGGCGGCCAGGCCTCGGGCGCCATCGTCGGTGCGATCGCGGACCCGAGCGTCGACCCGACCACGCCGTTCAGCTCGCCCGAGAACAGCGTGGCCACGCCGCCGCCCCACAGGAACGCGGCGGCGAGGGTGAGCCGCGGCTCGGGCTCCCAGCGGTCCACCCACACGATCGCGGCGCCGACGATGAGCAGCGGGATCAGGGCAAGGATGCCGGACACGATCACGTTCTGGACGCCCAGGCCCACAGCCATCAGGCCGACGACCGTGAGCACTCCCAGGGTGCCGAGGGAGATGAGCACGATCTCCAGCGCCACCCGGCGCTTCGGGTGCTGCGGCCGCGGGATCGCGCCCCAGGGCTGCTGGGCGGCAGGGGCGTACTGCGCCGAGGGCGGGTTGACCGCCACCGGCGCAGGGGCGGGCCGGCCGTAGCCGCCGGGGGCTGGGGCACTCTGGTAGCCAGGGGCCGGGCCGAAACCCTGCTGCGGTTGTGGCTGCTGCGGCGGCGGCTGGTAGCCCGGCGCGGGCCCGAAGCCCTGCTGCGGCGCGGGTTGCGGCTGGACCGGCTGCGCGTGCGGCTGTACAGGTTGCGCTGCCGGCTGGCCATAGCCGGGCTGGGCATAGGCAGGGTGCCCCTGCTGCGGCTGGTACTGCTGGGCAGTGCCAGGATGCTGCCCGGGTGCCGCCTGGGCGTAGGGCTGCCCCTGCGGCTGTCCATAGCCGACGGTCTGCGGCACCCCGTAGCCCGGCCCGCCTGCCGGCTGCTGGCCGTACCCCTGCTGCGCATGGTCATACTCCGGCCGGTGCTGCTCCCCTGGGCCCGAGTAACCGTCGGACGGCGGTATAGATGCACTCACAGCGTGTCACGGTAGCGGCTTAGTGCCCGTCGGTGCAGCGTCGCCGGTGGGCCGAACTCCCCACCAGCCATGCGTGGGAGGATCGAGACGTGGACTCCCGTGCACTCTCCCTGCTGCTCTCCCCCGAGGGCTGGACGCTGCTGAACCAGCTGCCGCCGTACGAGGAGCAGACCGCGCTGAAGCTCGCCGAAGGGCTGCGCGCCCGCGGGGTGGACCCGGACCTGGTGTCCGCCGCACTCACCCAGAGCCGCCTGCGCGCCCGCGCACAAGAGAAGTTCGGCCAGTTCGCCAGCGAGCTGCTGTTCACCCAGGCCGGCCTGGAGCAGGCCACCCGGCTGCCGGTGGCGGCCCGGCACGCGCAGCGGTACGCCGATGCCGGCGCCACCCTGGTCGCCGACCTGGGCTGCGGCCTGGGCGCGGACGCCCTGGCGATGGCCGGCCTCGGGCTTCGGGTGCTGGCGATCGAGCTGGACGAGCAGACCGCAGCGCTGGCCACGGTGAACCTGCGCGCCTTCGAGACCGCCCAGGTCCGCCTGGCCGATGCGCTCCAGGTGGACCTGGCCGCCGAGGGGGTGGACGCCGTGTTCGCCGACCCGGCCCGTCGCACGCGTTCCGGGTCGCGAGTGTTCGACCCGCGCGCCTACTCCCCCGACCTGGACACGCTGCTGGCGCTGCGCGAACGCGTGCCGAACCTGGGGCTGAAGGTCGGTCCCGGCGTCCCCTACCACGCGCTGCCCTCGGAGACGCAGGCCCAGTGGGTGAGCGTGGACGGCGCCGTGGTGGAGGCCGGACTCTGGTTCGGCGACCTGGCCCCGGAAGGGTCCGGGCGCAGCGCACTGCTGCTCACCGATGACGGCGCCCATCACCTGTCCTGGTCCGGGGACGCAGATGCTCCGGCCGGCCAGGCGCCCACCGGCCGCCTGGGCCGCTATGTGTACGAACCGGACGGTGCGGTGATCCGCGCCGGCTTGGTGGCGCGGTTGTGCGAGCAGACCGGTGGCACCCTGCTGGACCCGTCGATCGCCTACATCAGCACCGACACCCCGGTCCAGACCCCGATGGCCACCGGGTTCCGGGTGCTGGACACCTTCGACTTCGGCCTGAAGCGGCTGCGTGCCTACCTGCGCGAGCGCAACGTGGGGCGAGTGGAGATCAAGAAGCGAGGCACCGCCGTCGTACCGGACCAGCTGCGCCAGCAGCTCGCCCTCAAGGGCGAGAACGCCGCCACGATCATCCTCACCCGGCTGCGCGGCAAGCAGAGCGTGCTCGTGGTCGAGCGGCTCTGAGACTCTCCGGGCCGGTGCTGCCATCGGCGACCCGGTGGTGGAAAGATGTGCCCGTGACGATCGAGTTCGCCCGTTCACCGCGTTCCAGCGTGGGCATCGAGTGGGAGCTGGCCCTGGTGGACACCGACACCGGTGACCTGCGTCAGGTCGCCCAGACGGTGCTGGACGCCGTCGCCCCGCCGGGTGGGGGTCAGCACCCGAGCATCCGCCAGGAGCTGCTGCTGAACACGGTGGAGGTGGTCTCCGGGGCGCGGGCAACCGTGCCGGAGGCGATGGACGACCTGGCTGCGGCCGCCGCGATGGTCCAGGGCATCACCGACCCGCTGCGGGTGGAGCTGCTGTGCGCGGGCACGCACCCGTTCGGGCACTGGGGCAACCAGAAGGTCACCGACAAGGAGCGGTACGCCACGCTGATCGACCGCACCCAGTGGTGGGGCCGGCAGATGCTCATCTACGGGGTGCACGTGCACGTGGGCATCGAGGCCAGGGAGAAGGTGCTGCCGATCCTCGGGGCGCTGCTGGCCTACTACCCGCACCTGCTCTCGCTGTCCGCCTCCTCACCGTTCTGGGACGGTCGGGACACCGGGTACGCCTCCAACCGTGCGCTGCTCTTCCAACAGCTGCCGACGGCGGGACTTCCGTTCACCACGATCGGCACCTGGGACGAGCTGGAGCACTATGTGCGGGACATGCTGCACACCGGCGTGATCGAGGACTTCGACGAGATCCGCTGGGACCTGCGCCCCTCACCGAAGTTCGGCACGTTGGAGATGCGCATCTGCGACGGCATCTCCAACCGGTTGGAGCTGTCCGCGGTGGCGGCTCTCACCCAGTGCCTGGTGGAACGGGCCTCCCGGCTGATCGACTCCGGTGAGGCGCTGCCACAGATGTCGCCCTGGTTCCTGGCGGAGAACAAGTGGCGCTCGGCGCGGTACGGGATGGAGGCGATCATCATCCTGAACGAGGCCGGGGACGAGGAGCTGGTCACCGATGCGGTGTCGCGGCTGGTCGACGAGCTCGCGCCGGTTGCCGCGGACCTGGGGTGCAGCCGGGAGCTGGCCGGGGTGCACGAGATCATCCGTACCGGCGGTTCGGCTGCGCGGCAGCGGCAGGTGGCGGCGGCGCACCCGGGCGACCTGGGCGCGGTGGTGCGGCACCTGGTGGCTGAGTTCCGCGCCGGGCGGCCGCTCGACCCGGCCTGAGCTACGTCCACAGCGCCGGCGGTGTGGTTACCGTCGGTTTTCGGCGAATTTCCGACGCCAACCACACCCCCGGCGTCAGTGGGTCGGGCGGTCAGGTGGTCGCGTGGGCGTGCTCCTTGGCGCGCTTGCCGCCGCGGTAGCCGATGGTCATCACGCTGAGTCCCACCGGCGGCACGAGTGCACCGAACACCTTCTCCGGAACGGTCCAGAGCTGGGAGAGCACCAGCAGCAACACCGGCACGGCGAGCGGAATCCAGGTGTACGGGTTGAAGGCCCACCATCCGAGCAGGAACAGCCCGATCACTGCTGTGGGCGGCACCCAGCGGCCCATCAGCTGCTCCCGCCATGACCCGCCAGCAGGCCCAACGCGATCGTTCGGCTCCGGTACTTGCACACCCGGCCGCTCGGCGAGCGCCGCCTCGGCCACCATGCCGGGCGAGCCCAGCTGGCCGAGGATGCGGTCCACATCAGCGTCGGTGGGCGCGTGCCCCACTTCCGCGAGCGCCGCGTCGATGTGCTCACGCACCCCGTCGAGCACCTCGGCCCGCTGCACCGGCTCCAGTGCGGCGAGCAACCGGGCCAGGTCGTCCTGGTACCGGGCAGTACGTGCGATCGGCTCGGTCATGATGCCTGCTCCAGACCTGCTGCCAACCGGTCATCACGTCGATACCGCCGGGCGCGCCGGGCGCCCCGTACCCAGAGCACGGCTACGAGAACCAGTGCAGCAGCAGTGCAGAAGATGCCGATGATGTCGGCAGGCGTGAACGGCCCCAACCAGACTCGCCATCGCATGAAGAGCATGTGCCCAAGGAACATCGAGCTGCACAGCGGCAGGGCGATCGCCGCCCAGAGCTGCTCGCGTCCGACCCAGAGGGGCGATGCCACCACCATCACAATCCCGACAGCCACCAGCAGCAGCGGGAAGCCCCAGAGCATCAGCGCGCCGCCGACCAACAACAACAGCAGCGCCACGGGTGGCACCCAGCGGCCCATCAGCTGTTCGCGCCAGCTTCCGCCGGCCGGCGCTGCGCCGACCCCAGCCGCGCCCTCGGCCGCGGGCCTCTCGGCGAGCGCCGCCTCGACCACCATGCCGGGCGACCCGAGCTCACCAAGGATGCGGTCCACATCAGCGTCGGTGGGCGCGTGCCCCACTTCCGCGAGCGCGGCGTCGATGTGCTCACGCACCCCGTCGAGCACCTCGGCCCGCTGCACCGGCTCCAGTGCCGCCAGCAACCGCGCCAGGTCGTCCTGGTACCGGGCAGTGCGTTCGATCGGTTCAGTCATGGCTCCTCAGCCCCCAAGGCGGTGTCGACTGCAGTGCGGAACGGGGTCCAGGCGCTCTGGAAGGTCTCCAGTGCGCGTTCCCCCTCACGGGTGACGGTGTAGTAGCGGCGCGGCGGTCCGGCACTGGACTCCTGCCAGCTGGTCTCCACCCACCCGGACCGGCGCAGGCGGGACAGCAGCGGGTACAAGGTGCCCTCTCCACCGATCAGCACGCCGTCCGCAGCGAGGCCGCGGGCGATGTCCCGTCCGTAGGACGCACCGTCGCGCAGCGAGGCGAGCACGCAGTACTCGAGCACTCCGCGCCGCAGGTTCGTCAGGATGGCATCCTCGCCAGGTACCATGCGTCACAAGGTCTTGGCGAGGGTCGGGAGTGCAATCGCAGGGGTGACTGGTGTCCCGCCCGCTTGTCCGCGGGTCAAGCGGCGATCATCATCCCGACGTCCACTGCGACTTCCGGCGCGCAGTGCAAGAGGAAGGCTGGCCACACGCTGCGGGTATAGGCCCAGATCCACGCCATCGCCACACCCATCACGGCGGCGAAGATTCCACCAGCGATGTTCAGTGAGAACTCCCCACTCGGACTGAGCAGGATCAGGTGCACAACCCCGAATATCACGCTGGTGACCACCAGGCCACCCGACCGGAGCCCCGGCCAAGCGCCACGGCGTGCCGTAGGCGCGGTCCAGCACGGCGAGCATCGCTGCTCGCCAGATGAGTTCCTCGGTGAGGTTCGGGATCGTGGTGTTGTACAGCAGCTGGTCGGCGTCGACCGTCTCGTGGATCTCCGGGTCGGTCGCCACCGCCAGCAGCGTCAAACCCACGAAGACGCCGAACACCGCTCCGATCACGATCAGTGCCCAGCGCCCGCTTCCGGGTCGGATCCGCCAGGTCAGGCGCGCCTCGTCGCGCGCCCAGCGCCAGAGCATGGCGAACAGGATGCTCACCCAGAGCAGGTCCACCAGCTTGCCCTGCCAGTTGTTCTCGAACTGGGTGAAGAACGCCAGTCGCGGTGTCCGGCTGGCAAGGGCGGTGAGCAGTATGAACACGCTGACGACCATCAGCGCCGTCCGCACCCGGTGCCACGATGCCGCACTGCTGGCGGGCTGTGGCACAGGTGTCGTGCTGCCGGCAGTGGACACGCGTCGTACCAGCAGCGGCAGGAGTCCGACCGCCCACGTGATCAGCACCAGCAGCACAGCCCAGGCGAGGATGGCACCGACGACAGCGGTGAACGGCGCCCCGTCCGGCTTCGGTGCCAGCGTGCCCCCGGCCACTAGGGCCACCACGACAGGGATCAGAACCGGTGCAACCCAGCGAGCGCTCGTCGCTGGACTGGCCGGGAGTGACGAAGAACACATCCCTCGCACCATACCCAGATCACCGCTGTCGTACGCCTGAGCCGCCCCACTGGTCCCTGGTCACTGGGAGGCAGGTTCGCGCCACGGAGTGAGGTTCGGGAGCGTCCGAAGGTGCCTCCGGGGCGGGAAGGTGCCTCTGAGCTGGCGCGACCGCGGGGCGCGCACGCGCCAGCACGTCAGGCGGTGGGCGGGCCGCCGAGCCACGCCACGGCCTGGCGCACCAGCTCGCCCGGGGTGAGCGCCACGTCCAGCACCACCCCGGACTCGTCGGCCTGCAGCGGCTCCAGGGTCGCGATCTGGGAGTCGAGCAGGGAGACCGGCATGTAGTGCCCCTCCCGGGCGGCCATCCGCTCACGGATCACCTCGGCGGACCCGTCCACCAGCACGAAGTCCACCGACGGCGGGCCGGAGCGGAGCACGTCCCGGTAGCTGCGCCGCAGCGCGGAGCAGGCCATCACCGTGGACTCCCCCGCTTCCGCCCGCTCGGTCATCCAGCGGGCCAGCTCGGCCAGCCACGGCCACCGGTCCTCATCGGTGAGCGGCTGCCCGGCGGCCATCTTCGCCACGTTCGCCGCCGGGTGGAACTCGTCCGCCTCGGCGAAGGCGAACCCGGTCGCAGCCGCGATCCCGGTGGCCACCGTGGTCTTCCCCGACCCGGACACACCCATCACCACGACATGCCTGGTTCCCATCCGCCGGCTCCTTGCCCTCGACCGTGCTCAGCAGCTCGAGGCGGGGAGCCCACGAACCTGCACCGGCAGGGTACCCGGAGCAGCGGCCTGCCCGGCGAGCACGTCCGCGAGCGCGGTGAACGTGCCCGAGGTGTGCCCGAACGCCGCGAGCAGCACCGGGGCGTCCTGGCCCTGCAGCAGCCACGGACCGTCCAGGGTGATCACCACGTCCCCGGTACCGGTGGGGCTGCCTGCGGTCAGCAGCCGCACGTTGGTGTCGGCGTCCTCCTCCAGCGGCACCACCTGCAGGCCGGCATCCTCGGCGGCGGCCACGAACGCGTCCCAGTCCTCGGTCGACCCGCCGCGTACGTGGATCTGCGGACCGGCGAGCACGCCCCCGCACTCGCCGGACACCTGGGTGATCGCTGCCCGGCTGAGCGCCAGGGAGGCGTCAGCGCCTGAACCGGCCTCGTCGGCGGCGACGGGTCCGGTGGCCTCGGCGGCCTGTGCCTGCCAGCGCATCATCGCGATCACCCGGCCGGCTGCCTGGTCCAGCCGCTCCCGACCCAGGCTGCCGTCGGCGAGCGCATCCACGATGCCCTGCTGGGCTGCACCGGCGTCCGTGGGTCCGAGCAGCAGGTCGGCACCGGCGGCCAGCGCCTGTACCGCGATCTCACCCGGGGAGGACCCCTCGGTCACCGCACCCATGTCCAGCCCGTCGGTGATGGCCACCCCGGTGAAACCGAGGTCCTCACGCAGGTGAGAGTACGCGGCCGGCGACAGCGACGCGGGCACACCCGGGTCCCAGGCATCCACGGCGATGTGCCCGACCATCACCGTGGCGGCCCCGGCCTCGATCCCGGCCTGGAACGGCACCAGGTCCCGACGGGCCAGCTCGCGGCCACTGGTGTGCTGCTCGGGCAGGCCCTCGTGCGAGTCCACCTGCAGCGACCCGTGCCCGGGGAAGTGCTTGACGCTGGAGAGGACCCCGCCGTCGGTGAAGCCCTGCACCGCAGCTGAGACCACATCGGCCACCAGCTGCGGGTCGTCCCCGGCGGAGCGGGTGCCGATGGCAGCATCGTCAGCGCCGACGGTCACGTCCGCCACCGGCGCGAAGTTGAAGTTCAGCCCGCTGGCGCGCAGCTCGATCGCCATCGCCTCCGCCGCGCCACGGGTCACGTCCTCGTCGTTGGCGGCGCCGTTGGCCATGAACTCCGGGAAGGAGGTCCACGGCCCGGTCCGGGCGCTCAGCCGCTGCACCGGTCCACCTTCGTTGTCGACGGCGAAGATCGCCGGCCAGGACCGGCCCAGCTCGGTCTGGGCTGCTTGGACTGCTTCGGCGGTGGCCTGCACCTGCTCCAGGGTGCGCACGTTCTCCCCGAAGAGCACCAGCCCGCCGAGCTGGTGTCGGCTCAGCTCCTGGGCCGCGGCCGCCGGGTCGGTACCGGGATAGCGGCCGAGGATCACCTGCCCCGCGACCGCTTCCGGAGACATGGTGGCTGCGGTCTCGATCGCGGCCTGCACCTCGGGCTCGGTCGGCCCCCAGGGCAGCGGCTCCGGGGTGGCGGTGGCAGAGGAGGGCGCAGTGGTCTCCGGTGTGGCGGTGGGATCGCCTCCGGTGCCGGTGCAGGCGGTCAGCGTGAGCGCTCCGAGCAGCAGTGCGGCCAGCGCCGTGCGGTGCCTGCCCCCTCTGGTCATGCCACGGCGAGGACGCGGGTGAGTGGCATCCCGGAGTCGATGGTGATGTCCAGGTCAGAGGGGGGCAGCCCGGCGGCGACCACTGCTGAGCCGAGTGCGGCGATCATCGCCCCGTTGTCGGTGCAGTACCGGATCGGCGGGATGCGCACGCTGACCCCGGCTGCGGCGAATCGTTCGGCGGCCAGCTCACGCAGGCGGCTGTTGGCGGAGAAGCCGCCACCGACCACCACGGTGTCGACCCCGCGGCTGGTCGCCGCGGCCAGCGTCTTGGTGACCAGCACGTCGGCCACCGCCTCGGAGAAGGAGGCGGCGACGTCCGCCGCGGGCACCTCCTCATCCGCGTCCTCGTAACCCTCCACCACGCGGGCCACGGCGGTCTTCAGCCCGGAGAAGGAGAAGTCGTAGGCGTGCTCGGCCAGGTCCTTGCGGCGGCTGAGCCCGCGGGGGAAGGCGAACGCCTCCCGGTCGCCGGTCTGGGCGAGGCGGTCCACGTGCGGGCCGCCGGGGTAGGGCAGCCCGAGCAGCCGGCCCACCTTGTCGAAGGCCTCCCCGGCGGCGTCGTCGAGCGTCTGGCCGAGCTCGAGCACATCGGTGGCGATGTCTCGTACGTGCAGCAGGCTGGAGTGCCCGCCGGAGACCACCAGGGCGAGGAACTCCTCCGGGAACGGGCCGTCCACGAGCATGTCCACGGCCACGTGCCCGAGGATGTGGTTCACCCCGTACAGCGGCACGCCGAGAGCGAGGGCAAGCGCTTTGGCGGCCCCGACCCCCACGGTGAGCGAGCCGACCAGTCCGGGACCGGCGGTCACTGCGACGGCGTCCACGTCCACCAGGTCCACCCCGGCTCGCTCGGTGGCGGCAGCCAGGGTGGGGCCGAAGGCTTCCAGGTGGGCGCGGCTGGCCACCTCGGGCACGATCCCACCGAACCGGGCGTGGTCGTCCATCGAGGAGGCGGTCACGTCCACGAGCAGCTCGTGCCCGCGCACCAGGGCGATCCCGGTCTCGTCGCAGGAGGTCTCGATGCCCAGCACCAACGGGGAGGAGTCGGACTCGGGCGCCATGGCCACCAGCCTACGCCGTCCCGGACGCTCGTCCGCCTGACTCCGAGCCGCCCGTGTCCGGCCGGGGCGGCTGCAGCCCGGTGGCCACCGGGCGGGCGTCATCAGCGGCCCACTGGGAGAAGGAACCCGGGTAGAGGCGGGCGCGCACCCCGATCGACTCCAGGGCGGCGACCTCGTGCGCAGCGGTCACCCCGGAGCCGCAGTAGACGACCACGTCGGCATCGGCACCTACCCCGAGCCGGGCGTACTTCTCCTGCAGCTCTCTCGCGGGCCGGAACTTCGCGGCCGGGTCGAGGTTCTCGCTGGTGGGGGCGCTGACCGCACCGGGGATGTGCCCGGCGCGCGCGTCGACCGGCTCCTCGGCGCCCGAGTAGCGCTCCACGGCTCGGGCATCCAGCAGCACACCCTTCTTCTGCTCGTCGGCGTCGGCCGGTTCGCCGGCGGCCGCGGGGTCACCGTCCGGGCCGGTGGCTACGGCCTGGTCGGCAGCCAGTCGGCCGGCACCCACGCGGCCGGCCTCGTCAGCGTCGGCTACCGGCATGTGCCCCTCCCGCAAGGTGACGTTCCCGGGCGCCACGGACACGTCGCCGTCCTCGAGGATGCCGCCGATCTCGCTCCACGCGGCCAGCCCACCGTCCAGGAGGCGCACGTCGGTCAGCCCACCCCAGCGCAGCAGCCACCAGGCGCGGGCAGCGGCGGTGCCGCCGGAGTCGTCGTAGACCACCACCGTGTCGCCCTCGTCGATGCCCCAGCGGCGGGCGGCGGCCTGCAGCTGGTCCAGGCTGGGCAGCGGGTGCCGTCCGGCCGCGGCGGTCGGCGGTCCGGCCAGGTCGGCGTCCAGGTCCACGAACTGGGCGCCCGGGATGTGGCCGGCCACGTAGAACTTGTGCCCGTCCGGCTCGGCGAGCGACCAGCGCACGTCCAGCAGCACCGGGGTGTCGGCGGCGAGCAGGTCCTGCAGCTCCTCGGCGGTGATCAGCACCGAGGCACGGGCCTTGTCAGCATCCACGTCTTCTCACTCCTCGATGGCCTCGGCCCCGACCGGGCCCGGGCCGGGGGTCGGGGGCCGCAGCACCAGCCGCATCACCAGCGCATCGGCCCCTTCCGGTTGGTAGTACCCGCGGCGCACGCCGAGGGGAGCGAAACCGAACGACGTGTACAACGCCTGCGCTCCGTCGTCGTGCGCACGCACCTCCAGGAACACCGACTCTGCCCCGGTGACCCAGGCCTTGTCCAACAGGGCGGCGAGCATGGTGCGCCCGTGCCCGTGCCGCCGGTGGCCGGCGGCCACACCGATGGTCATCACCGTGGCCTCGGTGCCCAGCGCCAAGCCGGCGTAGCCGATCACCGCCGGATCGGTGACCACCACGTAGTACCGGTCCGCCCGGGTGATCTCTTCCTCGTACACCCCGCGGGACCACGCTCCGGCGCCGAAGAGCTCCGGTTCGAGCGCGAGCACCTCGTCCAGGTCCTGCGGCTCCATCGCCCGCAACGTGCTCATGAGGCGCGTTTCCGCCCGCTGGGTGGAGCGATGTCCGGGGTGCGCAGGTACAGCGCCTGGGTCGGTTGTTCCAGCCCGACGGCGGAGCGCGCCCGGGCCAGTCGGCCCACGGTGGCAGCATCCACCACCCGGGCCGCCGGAGCGGGCGTTCGCTGGTCGGTGGTCACCACCCGGGAGCCGCTCTCCGGCTGGTCGGAGCGGGCTGCGGGTGCCAGCGCCTCGGGGTAGAGCCCCACTCCCTTGCCGACCACCCGCTCGGCGGTCACCAGGTCGGCGTGTTCGGCCGCGACGTCGGCCGCGGTGGCCACACCCGGGCCAGCGACGGTCTCCACCCCGGTCTCGGTCACCCGGTACCGGCCCCAGTACACCTCCCGGCGGCGGGCGTCGGTGGCCACCAGCACCTCCGCACCCACCTCGGCGGCGTCGGCGGCGATCGCCTCCAGCGAGCTCACCCCGTAGACGGGGATGCGGCGGGCGGCGGCGAAGGTGCGGGCGGTGACCAGACCGACCCGCAGCCCGGTGAACGGGGCGGGCCCGGTGCCCACGGCCACCTCGGTCACGTCCGCGGGTGTCGCGCCGCTGCGCTGCAGGCAGTCGGTGATCAGCGGGGTGAGGGTCTCTACGTGCCGGCGGGTCTCGTCGCTGCGGGCAGCGGCGACCTCTGCCCCGTCGCGCAGCAGGGCGACGGCCACCCCGTGCGAGGTGTCCAGGCACAGCGTCAGGGACTCGGTCACAGCAGTCACTCTAGAACCACAGCGGCCAGGTCCACCTCCGCCCAGCGCTCCCCCACCGGGTGCAGCACGGCCCTGCGTGGTGGTTCTGGGGCGCGGGGGTCGGTGCTGCCGCGGGGGCGTTCCAGGGTGATCTCCAGGCGGTCCTGGGCGAGCTGCTCGACCAGGTCGGCACCCCACTCCACCACGGTGACCGCCTCGTCCATGGAGCTGTCCAGGTCCAGCGAGTCCACCTCGGCCAGGGAGGTGAGCCGGTAGGCGTCGACGTGGATGAGTGCTGGTCCGGCGTGAGTCGGGGCATGCTCGCGGGCGATGATGAACGTCGGGGAGGACACCCGCCCGCGCACGCCCAGCGCTGTGCCCAGGCCCTGGGTGAGGGTGGTCTTGCCGGCGCCGAGCTCCCCGGTGAGGATCACCAGGTCCCCGGCGCGAAGCACCCCGGCCAGGCGCGCGCCCAGCGCGGTGGTGGCGGCAGCGTCGGGCAGCAGCACCTCCACGTCGTGGCTGGTGCCGGCGGGCTCGGTGCCGGCCGGTGCGGGGTGCTCGGTGCTGGGTCTGGTCATCCGCCCTCTCCCCGGTACACCCGCGGCACGCGTGTGCCTAGCCGGGTGACGATCTCGTAGCTGATGGTGCCGGCGGCCTCGGCCCAGTCCTGTGCCGTGGGCTCTCCCTCGGCGCCGGAGCCGAACAGCACGGCCACGTCCCCGGCATGCACCCCGGAGCCGCGGCCGATGTCCAGCACGAACTGGTCCATGCACACCCGCCCGGCGATCTGGTGCCGGCGGCCGCCGAGGAACACTGGCGCCGTGTTGCCGGCGTGCCGGGGGATGCCGTCGGCGTACCCGAGCGGGATCACCGCGAGGCTGGTGTCCGTGGCGGTGGTGTAGGTGTGCCCGTAGGAGACACCCTGCCCGGCGGCGGCGTCCTTGACCAGGTGCACGTTGGCCTCCAGCCGCATCGCCGGCACCAGGCCGACGTCGTCCGAGGGGCGGGTGCCCGGCATCGGGGACAGCCCGTAGGCGGCGATACCGGGGCGGACCAGGTCGTAGTGTGCGTCCGGTACGGCGAGCGTGCCGGCGGAGTTGGCCAGGTGCCGCACCTCCAGCGCGGCACCAGCGTTCTCGGCGCGGCGGACGGCTTCGGCGAACACGTCCAGCTGGTCGCGCACGCTGGGGTGGTCCAGCTCGTCGGCGCGGGCCAGGTGGGACCAGACGCCGACCACGGACAGCACGCCGCCAGCCTGCAGGGCCATCGCGTCGGCGAGCATCGCGGTCCAGTCCTCCAGGAACGAGCCGCCACGGCCCAGTCCGGTGTCCACCTTCAGGTGCACGCGGGCAGTGGTGCCGGTGGCACGGGCGGCAGCGGCCACCTCGGTCAGCGCCCACGGGGCGGGCACGGACACGTCGATCCCGGCGCGCAGCACCTGCGCAAGTGGGGCGCCGGGAGCGTAGAGCCAGGTGAGGATCGGGGCGGTGATCCCGGCCTCACGCAGGGCGAGCGCCTCGGACAGCTGTGCGGCGCCGAGCCAGGTCGCACCGCCACGCAGCGCAGCCCGGGCAGCGGGCAGCAGCCCGTGCCCGTAGCCGTCGCCCTTGACCACAGCCATCACCTGGGCGGTGCGAGCGATCTCCGCCAACCTGGTCACGTTCGCACTGATCGCGTCCAGATCGACGACGGCGCGCGCCGGGTAGTAGGTCACCCTCCTAGTGTGCCAAACAGGCTGGCGCCGACAGTGTCACTCGGAACCGGTCACCGGTGCCCGACTGCTCTTGACGTTGTCAGGAGGTCGGCAACTGTGGCGGGGATCGCCGCCAGCAGGTGGTGGGCGCCCAGCGGCCCACCGGCGTGCTGTGCGGCCCGGCCGTGCAGCAGGGCGGCAGCGGCGGCCACCCGGCCGAGCGGGGCGGCCGAGGTGGCCGCGAGCGCTCCGAGGATCCCGGCGAGCACGTCGCCCGAACCCGCCGTGGCCAGCCACGGCGTGCCGTCCGCCTGGCTGAGCACGGCACCGTCGGGCTGGGCGATGATCGTGACCGGACCTTTGAGCAGCACCACCGCCCCGGTGAGCTCGGCAGCGTGCGTGGCCCAGCCGGCCGGGTCGGCCTCCACCGCGGCGCGATCCACCTGCTCGTCGTAGTCCGCCAGCAGCGCGGCGAGCTCACCGGCGTGCGGGGTGAGCACGCTCGGGGTGTCCCGCAGCGCCCAGCCCATCCGGGGCAGCAGCGCGAACGCTCCGGCGTCCCAGACCACTGTGGGCGGTTCCTCCCGGGGTGCGGTGTCGATGGCGGTGAGCAGCGCCTGCTCCATCCGGGCGGTCTCGTTCTGCCCGGCGACGCCCGGGCCGAGCACCAGCGCCTGCACCCGGCCGGCCGCGGTCACGACCTCCGGGTAGTGGTCCAGCACCCGCTCGGCCACCGGGTTGGCGCCCTGGTAGCGGACCATGCCGCAGCCGGCGGCCACGGCCGCACCGGTGGTCAGCACCCCGGCGCCCGGGTAGTGCGGGGAGCCGGCGACCACACCGAGCACACCACGGGTGTACTTGTGGTCGGTGACGGCCGGGACCGGCCAGTCGGTGGCGACGTCGTGGTCCTGCAGCCGGGTGACCAGCGGGTGCTGGGCAGCGAAGGCGTCGGCCAGGCCGAGGTCGACGATGTGCGTCGTGCCGCAGTGCAGGGCGGCGGGCGGCAGCAGCAGGCTGGCCTTGGCGGCGCCCATGGTGACCGTGTGGTCGGCGGCCAGGAACGGCCCCTCGAGGCGGCCGGTGTCTGCGCCGATACCAGACGGGGTGTCGACGGCGACCACGACCGGGCCGGCCGGCAGTCCCGGGTCGCGCGGCGCGGCCGGGCCGGTCTCGGTACGCAGCTCGGTGAGCGCGGCGACCAGGTCGGCAGTGTGTCCGCGCAGCCCGCCGTGCACACCGATACCGGCGAGGGCGTCCACCCACACGTGCGCCGTACGGGCCACCTGCTGCCAGACGCCGCTGGTGAGGTCCGCACCGGTGGTGACCGGCACCAGCCGCACACCGGCTGCCCGCGCGCGGTCCAACCCGCCGGAGTGCACCTCCTCGCGGGCGAGCACCGCGGTGACGGCCACACCGCGCTCGGCCAGGTCGGCGGCTGCGTGCAGCCCGTCCCCGCCGTTGTTGCCGCCACCCACGAGCACCAGCACCCGGGCGGTGCGCAGCGCCACCCTGGCGTCGGCGAGCACCTTCCGCACGGTGGCGGCCACCTGCTGGGCGGCCCAGCGCATCAGCGGCCGGCCGGCGGCGAGCGCTGGGGCCTCGGCGGCGCGGACCGCTGCGGCGTCGTAGCCGTGGATGGTCATGGTCTGCCTCTCTGCTCTCAGCCCTCGGCGACTGCGACGGCCGAGGCGATGCCGGCGTCGTGGGAGATGGACAGGTGCCAGCGGCGCACTCCGGCGGCCTCGGCAGCAGCGGCCACCGTACCGGTGAGCTCGACGGTCGGCGCGCCACCGGCCACGCGCCGCACGGTGGCGTCCTGCCAGCGCAGCCCGACCGGCGCGCCGAGGGCCTTGGCGATCGCTTCCTTGGCGGCGAACCGGGCCGCCAGCGAGGCCGGCGGCAGGTCCCGTTCCGGTGCGGTGAACAGCCGGGTGCGCAGACCGGGCGCACGCTCGAGGGTGGCCAGGAAGCGGGCCACCTCCACCACGTCGATCCCGACCCCGACGATCATGCGACCTGCCTACTCGACGGTGACCGACTTGGCCAGGTTGCGCGGCTGGTCCACGTCCAGGCCCTTGGCGCCGGCGAGCGCGCAGGCGAAGATCTGCAGCGGCACCACGGTCACCAGCGGCATCATCAGGGTGGGGGTGCGCGGCACGCGGAAGACGACCTCGGCGAACTCGTCCACCGAGTCGTCGCCCTCCTCGGCGATCACCAGGGTGCGGGCGCCGCGGGCGCGGATCTCCTGGATGTTGGAGACCACCTTGTTGTGCAGCGTGGGCCGGCGCGGGGTGGGCACGATCACGAACACCGCCTGACCGGGTTCGATGAGCGCGATCGGGCCGTGCTTGAGCTCCCCGGCGGCGAACCCCTCGGCGTGGATGTAGGCGAGCTCTTTGAGCTTCAGCGCACCCTCGAGGGCCACCGGGTAGCCCACGTGCCGGCCGAGGAACAGCACCGAGGCGGTGTCCTTCATCTCCTCGGCCACAGCGGTGACCTGGTCCTCGGCATCGAGCACCTGCTGGATCTTGGCCGGCAGCTGGCCCAGCTCGGCCAGGTAGTCGGCGACCTCCTCAACGTACTTGTACCCGCGCAGCTGCGCCAGGTACAGGCCGAGCAGGTAGCAGGCGGTGATCTGGGCGAGGAACGCCTTCGTGGAGGCCACGGCCACCTCCGGTCCGGCGTGCGTGTACAGCACGGCGTCGGACTCCCGGGCGATGGTGGAACCATGGGTGTTGACGATGGCGAGCACCTTGGCGCCCTGCTCCCGGGCGTGCCGGATCGCCATGATGGTGTCCATCGTCTCCCCGGACTGCGAGATGGCCACCACCAGGGTCTTCTCCGAGACGACCGGGTCGCGGTAGCGGAACTCGTGGGCGAGCTCGACCTCCACCGGGATGCGGCACCAGTGCTCCACGGCGTACTTGGCCACGTGCCCGGCGTAGGCGGCGGTGCCGCACGCGACGACGATGATCTTGTCCACGCCGCGCAGCACCGCCTCGTCCACCCGCAGCTCGTCCAGGATGAGGTTGCCGGCGTCGTCGTGCCGACCCAGCAGGGTGTCTGCGACCGCCTTGGGCTGGTCGTGGATCTCCTTGGCCATGAACGTGGGGTAGCCGTCCTTGACCGCGGCCGCCGCATCCCAGTCGACCGTGTACGGCTGCCCCTGGACAGGTGACCCTTCGGCGTCCACGATGCGTACGTCGTCGGCGGTGATGGTGACCACCTGGTCCTGGCCGATCTCCAGGGCCTGCCGGGTGCCGGAGATGAACGCGGCGACGTCCGAACCGAGGAAGTTCTCCCCCTCACCGAGGCCGATCACCAGCGGGGAGTTACGCCGGGCACCGACGACGGTGCCGGGCTCCTCGGCGTGCAGGGCGAGCAGCGTGAAAGCACCCTCGAGCTGACGGGTGGTGGTCAGCATCGCGGCGGTCAGGTCGCCGGTCTCGGTGTAGGCGCGGGCGAGCAGGTGGGCGACCACCTCGGTGTCGGTCTCGGAGCGGAAGGTCACCCCGGCACCGGCGAGCTCGGCCCGCAGGGCGTGGAAGTTCTCGATGATGCCGTTGTGGATCACCGCGAGCCGGCCGTCGTCGGCCAGGTGCGGGTGGGCGTTCAGGTCGGTCGGTGCGCCGTGGGTGGCCCACCGGGTGTGCCCGATCGAAGCGGTGCCGTCGGCCAGCGGGTTCTCCTCGAGCTCGGCGACCAGGTTGGCGAGCTTGCCGGCCTTCTTCGCCGAGGCGAGGCCGCCGGGGGTGGCTACTGCGACCCCGGCGGAGTCGTAGCCGCGGTACTCGAGCCTGCTCAACCCTTCCATGGCGACCTGAAGAGGGCGTGGCCCGGGCGTGGCTGGCCCGACGTATCCGACGATTCCGCACATGGCGCCCAGCGTAACGGCCGCCGGGGCCACTGCGCGCGTGCGGCGGCCGTGCTGGTGCGCGCCGGGGTGCTGTGATCCCGCGCACCGGTCGGGCTGCTCCGGTGCACGTGCAAGGCGCGTCGTGCATGGTCAGGGCCTAGGGATGGAAGAGTAGGGCCCGTGCTTCCTTCCGATGCCGCCTCGACCGCCGCGGACCGAGCCAGCGATCCCGCGCGCCCGCCGGAGCTGGGTTCGGCGCCGAGCCCGTTCATCGAGTTCGACCGCCAGGCGTGGAGCCGGTTGTCCGCCTCCACCCCGTTGCCGCTGACCGCTGACGACGTGGAGAACCTGCGCGGGTTGGGGGACCCGATCGACCTGGCCGAGGTGGACACCGCCTACCGGCCGCTGTCCCGGCTACTGACCTTGTACGTGGCGGCCTCGCAACGGCTGCGGGCCACCACGGCCACGTTCCTGTCCGAGCGGGCGCACCGCACCCCGTTCGTGATCGGGGTGGCCGGGTCGGTGGCGGTGGGCAAGTCCACCGCCTCCCGGGTGCTGCGGGAGATGTTGCGCCGCTGGCCGGAGACCCCGCGGGTGGAGCTGGTCACCACCGACGGGTTCCTGCTGCCGAACGCCGAGCTGGAACGGCGCGGGCTGATGGAGCGCAAGGGCTTCCCGGAGTCCTACGACCGGCGCGCGCTGCTGGACTTCCTCGCCCAGGTGAAGTCGGGTGCACAGCTGGCCACCGCGCCGGTGTACTCCCATCTGACCTACGACATCGTGCCCGACCGGCGCATCGAGGTGCACAGCCCGGAGGTGCTGATCGTGGAGGGGTTGAACGTGCTCGCCCCGGCCCGGGTGAGCGCGATGGGAGAGCCGTCCCTCGCCGTCAGCGACTTCTTCGACTTCTCCATCTACATCGATGCGGCGACCGAGCACATCCGGCAGTGGTACATCGACCGGTTCCTGGACCTGCGGCAGACGGCGTTCGCGGACGAGCGTTCCTACTTCCACCGGTATGCATCGTTGGACGACGAGCAGGCGCGGGACCGGGCGAGCCAGATCTGGGCGACGATCAACGAGCCGAACCTGGTGGAGAACGTGCTGCCCACCCGGGGCCGGGCGACGCTGGTGCTGCGCAAGGAGGCCGACCACCGGCTGAGCCGGTTCCTGCTCCGTAAGATCTGAGCCAGGCCCGCACGGCGTGAGGAGGGGCAGGGTACCGATGACCGAGACCGTGGTCGCAGATACGACGTCCGGCCGGGTGCGCGGGGTGCGGCGGGAGCGCTCGATAGCCTTCCGCGGCATCCCGTACGCGGCCGCACCGGTCGGGGAGCTGCGGTTCCAGGCGCCGGCCCCGCACCCGGGCTGGGACGGGGTGCGCGACGCGCTGGCGAACGGGCCGACCCCGAGCCTGGGACCGACCGGGGACACCTACTCGATCCCGGAGCCGGTCGTGCCGGGGGACGAGGTGCTCAACCTGAACGTGTTCACCCCGACGCTGGATCCGGCTGCCCGGCTGCCGGTGCACGTATGGGTGCACGGGGGCGGCTTCGTGGGCGGGTCGCCCGGTGGGGCATGGTTCGACGGCGATTCTTTCGCCGGGCACGGTGTGGTCACCGTGGCGATCACCTATCGGTTGGGGTTCGAGGGGTACGGCGACGTGCCCGGGGCGCCGGGCAACCGGGCGCTGCGGGACGTGATCGCTGCCCTGCAGTGGGTGGCGCAGAACATCGCCGGCTTCGGCGGCGACCCGGACCAGGTGACGATCGGCGGGCAGAGCGCAGGGGGCAGCGCAGTGCTGGCGCTGCTGGTCTCCCCTGTGGCCCGTGGGCTGTTCCGGTCCGTGGTGTGCCATTCCGGGCCGCTGCCGGACATCCCGCTGGCCCGTGCCCGCAGGGTGGGGGCGGAGATGGCGCGGACGGTCGGGGTGGAGCACACCGTGGCAGGCTGGCGGGACGTGCCGCGCGAGCAGGTGGTGGCGGCCGAACGGGCCCGCGAGGGCGCCGACCTGGTCTCGGCGGTGCGGGACTTGCACCAGGTGCTCGCCGGCCGGGACCCGATCACCGACTTCGGTCCGGTGATCGGTGATGAGGTGCTCCCGGACGACCCGGTGGCGGCGATCGCTGGTGGGGCGGGCGGCGACGTCCCGTTGCTGCTGGGCACCACCAGCCACGAGTTCAACCGGATCACCGCAGTGGTGGAGCGGTACCTGGCTTCCGGGGTGGCCGGTGCAGTGCTGATGGGGCTGGGGGTGCCGCCGGTGCTGGCTCGGGCCTACCCGCGCGCCTACCCGGACTTCTCCCCTGCCGAGCTGCTCGGCCAGGCGGTCACCGACCGGGTGTTCCGGATGCCGGCGGTGCAGGTGGCGCAGGCGCGGGCAGCGGCTGGCAGCCCAGCATGGTTGTGGGACTTCCGCTGGCGTTCCCCGGTGACCGACCGCGCCGTGCACTGCGTGGACCTGCCGTTCGCGTGGCAGCGGCTCGGCGTGGACCGGGTGGCGCGGATCGCTGGGGAGGACCCGCCGGTGGCCCTCGCTGAGGAGCTGCACGGTGCGGTGGTGCAGCTGGTGCGCGAAGGACGGGCGGGCTGGCCGGTGTTCACCTCGACCGAACCGGTGGCGAAGGTGTGGGACACGCCGTCCTGGGTGGGCCGGGACCCGTACCGGTTCGAGCGGATCGCGGTGCAGCAGCTGGCCCCCGAGCCTGCGGCGGCGACCTGAGCCGCACCGTGGTGGGCGTTGCTGACCGGGCGGGCCGGCAAGCGGCTCAGGAGCTGTGCTCCAGCTCCTCCGGCTGCCCGGCGATCGGGTAGTCGGTGTGCATGGTCTCCTCCGGGGTGAGGCCCTTGCGGCCGAGGATCTTGCGGACGATGTAGTCCACGATGACTCCGATGACCACTCCGACGACGACACCCACCAGGACGCCGATGATCGGGTGGTCGTGCAGGAATGCGCCGGCGCTGACCCCGAGCAGGATCGAGTACCCGGACCACATCACGGCAGCGATACCAGCGACCAGGACGAACCGGCGGTAGGGGTAGCCGACGGCTCCGGCGCCCATGTTCACCGCCACCCGCCCGACGGGCACGTACCGGGCGGCGAGGATGAACACGGCACCGCGGCGGGCGAGGGTCTGCTCGGCCCAGGCGAGGGTCTTCTTGCCACGGTGGCTGCGGAAAATCCGAAACCGGTGGATCGGCAGCTTCGTGCCGATCAGGTAGGCGATGTTGTCCCCGACGAAGGCGCCCAGGGCTGCGACCAACCCGATCCAGGCGATGTGCGGTGCCTCGTGGCTGATCGCCAGGCTGGTCAGGGCGATCACCAGGGACTCGCTGGGGATCGGCGGGAAGAAGCCGTCGATCACACAGCAGGCGAAGAGTACGGCCAGCACCCATGGCGATGCCGCCATGGCCAGGATGGTCTCGATTACTGCTGCGAACACATGCGCTCCTCGCGTCTGCCTCAGTCTCCCACGCTAGAGGGACTGCCCCTCAACCGGAATCCGGGATCTCCCTGATCCTTTCTCGAGATCGTCACAGGGCGCGGCCTTCTCCTGGTCGGCTGGTTGGGGCGGGCACGGACGGACACGCACCGTGGGACACGGCCGTGCTGCGCGGGTGCTCACCCGGACTGACGGCGCCGAGCGAGGGCATCGATCGTGACCGCCACGACCAGCACGACAGCGGTGACGACGTACTTGGCGGCGGCGCTGAAGCCGAGCAGGCCCATACCGTTGTTGATGGCGGCGATGACCACACCGCCGAGCACGCCGTGGATCGCCTTGCCCCGACCACCGAACAGGCTCGTCCCACCGATGACCGCGGCGGCCACCGCGTACAGCACGAGGGTGCCGCCGTCCATCGAGGTGGAGATGGAGCGCAGCCGGGAGGCGTAGACGATCCCGGCGATACCAGCGGTCAACGAGCAGAGCACGAAACCGGCGGTGCGGATGCGGGCGAGGTTGATCCCGGCCCTGCGGGCGGCCTCAGCGTTGCCGCCGACGGCATAGACGTACACCCCGAAACGACGACGCCCCAGCAGAAAGCTCCAGACCAGCAGCACGGCGAGCACCACGAGCACCACCCACGGCAGCCCGTACACCGGGGCACGGATGCCGCGGTCGGCGTTGGCCAGGAGGATCAGACCGGCACCACCAGCGAAGGCGGCGACGATCTTGGTGATGGTCAGCGCCAGTGGTGGTGCGGGCAGGCTGGAGGTGCGGCGCCGCGCGTCCCGGCGCCACATCAACGCGGCCCAGAGGGCGACCAGGACGATCATGACGACCCAGCCGACCGGCCGGCTCAGGGTGCCGGAGGAGATCTGGACCAGCACGTCGTCACGGATGAGGATGGCGCCACCGTTGCCGAGCACGAAGAGCATCACCCCGTTCCAGAACAGCAGGCCGCCGAGGGTGACCACGAAAGACGGCAACCCGATCCGAGTGACGAGGCTGCCCTGCAGCAGCCCGATCAGGGCGGTGACGACGAGAGCGGCGAGGATGGTGGCCCACCACGGCCAGCCCACCTGTGGTTGCGCCAGCCAGGCGAGCACCACTGCGGAGACGCCCGCGACGAAGCCCACCGAGAGGTCGATCTCCCCGAGCAGCAGGACCAGCACCTCGGCCATGCCCAGGAGCATGAAGACGGCGGACTGCACCAGGAGATTGATCAGGTTCCCGGCGGTGAGGTACTGCTGGTCGAGGACCTGGAAGATGATCGAGACGAGGATGAAGCCGCCGAGGACGGGCAGGATCCCAGTCTCACCTCCTCGGATCCGCTGCCAGACGAGGTGCAGGTACTCCCGCACGCCGAGCGCGTCATGGTCCTCGGGGCGTGCTGGTGCGGCGTGCGTGCTCATGTTGCCTGCTCCACGCTGCGGCTGGTCTCCCCCGTGGTCATCAGGTCGACGACGATGGCCTGGTTGGTGCGGGCCGTGGGGCGCACGTCGACGAGGCGTCCCTGCCGCATCACAGCGATCCGGTCGGCGACCTCGAACACGTCGAGCAGGTTGTGCGAGACGAGCAGCACCGCCTGACCACGCTCGACGAGGGTCCGCACCAGGTCCAGGACCATCCTGGTCTGTGCCACGCCGAGGGCAGCCGTCGGTTCGTCCATGATCACCAGCTCGGACTGCCAGAGGACGGCCTTGGCGATCGCCACGGACTGTCGCTGACCGCCGGAGAGGGAGGCGACCAGCTGGCGGACCGAGCGCACTGTGGTGACGGCCAGCTCACTGAGGGTCTGGGCCGCGGCCTGTTCCATCGACAGCTCGTTGAGCTGACCCCGTCGGAGCCGTTCCCTGCCGAGGAACATGTTCTGCACGATGTCGAGGTTGTCGCACAGGGCGAGGTCCTGGTAGACGGTCTGGATGCCGAGGTCGTTGGCCACAGTCGGGCTGTCGATACGAACCTCTCGTCCTTTCCAGGCGATCGTGCCGGCATCTGGCGGGCTGATACCGGAGATGCACTTGATCAGCGTCGACTTGCCCGCGCCGTTGTCCCCGACCAGCGCGGTGACCGCGCCGGCCGGGACATCGAGGCGGACATCGGTGAGCGCCTGCACGGGACCGAACGCCTTGGACACCCCGGTCAGTCGCAGGAGGGTCTGGGTGTCGGCCGCGGTGGCTGCGCCCCGTGTGGCCGGCACGGTCAGCTGATCCCGGCGGCGTCGCAGGCGGAGGCGACGTCTCCGGAGCACAGGTCGTCGACGGTGACCGTCTGGTCAGCCACCACAGTGTCCGCCATGTTGTCGGTCGTGACCCAGATCGGCGTGACGTACACCGAGGGGATGTCCGCATCCAGCGTGGTGTCCGTGGTCGTGTCGTTCACCAACGTGTCCGGAGGGGTGACGCCGGCACGCAGGTAGATGGCCAGGGCTGCTGCCGCCTGCGCCTCCAGGTAGATCGGCTTGTACACCGTGCCGCACTGGTACCCGGTGAGGATGTTCTGCAGACCCGGCAGCGACGCGTCCTGCCCCGTGGTCGGGAAGGTCTTCGGGTCCACACCATTGCCCTTGAGGATCGAGATCACGGCGTTGGCGTTGTCGTCGTTCGGGGTGATCGCCGCGTTCATGTCCGGGTGCGCGGTCAGCTGCTGCTGGAACGTGGTGGACGCCTCATCCGGATCCCAGGTACCTGCCGGCTCGCCGGCCTTCGTGTACGTGCCGTCGTCGAACAACGGCTGCAGCACGCTCATGTAGCCCTGGTTGAACAACGTGGCGTTGTTGTCGGTCGGGTCACCGTCCATGATGAGCACGTTCGGGTCGGAGACGTTCCAGTCATCGATGCACTGGGTCAGGCCCTGGCCCATCAGCTCGCCGACCTTCACGTTGTCGAAGCTCACGTAGTACCTGTCTTCGGGCCCTCCGGTGACGAGCCGGTCATAGTCGATGACCGCCACCCCGGCTGCCTCCGCCTGGGCCTCGATGGCGGCTCCGCTGCCCGCATCGAGAGGATCGACCAGCAGCACCGATGCACCGGCATTGATGTCTGCCTCGGCCTGGGTCTGCATCGTCGCGGCGCTGCCGTCGGCGTTGTCGATCTTGAACTGGTCCGAGCTCAGGCCCGCTGCTTCGAACGCTTGAGTGAGGTAGGGCTCGTCGTACTGCACGTACCGCGTTGAGGTGGTGGTGTCTGGCAGCAGCACGCCGATCAGGCCGTCACCTTGTGCCGCGAGATCGGTGAGCTGCTTCATCACGGAGAAGTCTGCGGTGAACGCAGTAGCGTCCACCTGGGGTCCCTCTCCCCCGCCTGCGCTCTGCGCACCGTCGGACTGATCGCCCGAGCTCGTGGAGGATCCGCAGGCCGTCAGCAACAAGCTGATCGCTGCCAGCGAGGTCAGTGCTTCTAGGGTCTTGCGCCGGGTCATCTCTTTGCTCCTTCGCTGTCCCGCATCGCTGTCCTGCGATGTGCGCGCCCGTAGGTGGGTCGGTCAGTAGACCGACGCTTACCGACCATTTCAGTCTAAGTTCGCTCCTGGAATTCGGCAGGTGGCAGCGTTGATGGCGCGATGCCGGCCGCTACGCGAGGCCACGTCCGCGCCTGGGCTCTACGACTGCCCGAACGTTCGCCGAGCCAGACCGCGGTGCTAGACGCCCTCCTGCGGAGGCTGCACCTCGTTCGACGACGCACGACCACCCGTTGCCACACTCGGGAGTCGGGAGCCGGCGGGTTAACGCAGTCAAGCCACCCTGGTGGGGGTGGCTTGACTGGGATGTGTGGTCCGGCGGTGTCCTACTCTCCCACGACCTCGCGGTCGCAGTACCATCGGCGCTGAGGGGCTTAGCTTCCGGGTTCGGGATGGGACCGGGCGTTTCCCGCCTCGCTATGACCGCCGTAACTTTATGGAGATATCAAACCCCGGCCCCCGGGTCTGCCCCCCGGGGAATGTGTGGGGGGTGGGGGGTGGTGGTTGCCGGTATCTCGGGAACCGCACAGTGGACGCGCACGGGTTTGGTTTCATTCCCCCCACAAAAGAAGGGGGGGGTGTGGTTAAGTCTTCGGCGTATTAGTACCGGTCAGCTGGACACATTGCTGTGCTTCCACATCCGGCCTATCAACCCAGTGTTCTAGCTGGGAGCCTCTCGAGGCACAAGGTCCTCTAGGAAATCTCATCTTGAAGCAGGCTTCCCGCTTAGATGCTTTCAGCGGTTATCCCTTCCCAACGTAGCTAACCAGCCGTGCTCCTGGCGGAACAACTGGCACACCAGAGGTTGGTCCGTCCCGGTCCTCTCGTACTAGGGAC
>NZ_ATWL01000006.1 GCF_000421225.1 Ruania albidiflava DSM 18029
TGAGACAGGTGTCTGGCCGGGGCGCCTGGCCGGGCCCGGGGCGGGGTCAGCGGCGGGACGGCCAGGGCCCGAGATCGGGCAGGTCGACGGTCTGCCCCGCGCTGGTGGCCAGCGGCAGCGGACGCACCTCGCGCCCGGCGAGCCAGCCGGTGATCGAGGTGAGCGGCCCGGTGACGGTGACCGGCGCCGTCTGCTCGCACCCCGGTGCGGCGGCCACGACGTAGCGCACCCCGGGTTCGAAGGCGTCCAGCTCGATCAGCCCACCGGTGGGCAGCCGCACGGAGAGGAAGTCCAGCAGGTGCTCGCAGAGCGCTTGGCTCCAGGCCTGCTCGGCGGTGGTGCCCACGTCTAGGTCGACCAGGTGGATGCTCACCTCCCGCCACCAGGCGAGTGCCACGTCCACCACAGTGCCGTCCCGGTAGGTGACCGGGGCGAACCAGACCCGGGAGTCCTCGCCCGGCCAGTACCTGCGGTGCAGCTGCTGCACCTCGGTCAAGGCAGCGACGTGCTCGGCGGGGCTGCGGGTCGCGCCCGCCTCGATGGCGGCGTCCCGGCCGGCCTGGCCGCCGTCGTAGACCTCGATGGTGCTGCCGCGCGCGGCATGCTCGAGCTGGCGGGCCAGTGCCCGGCCGATGCCGTCGATGTGGGCGAGCACGTGACCGCGGGTCCAGCCGGGCAGCGCGCTGGGCGCGGCCAGGTCCTCCTCGGCAGCGTTCTTCACGGCCGAGATCACCGCCCTCAGGGCATGCTCGCTCTCCCGCACAGCGGTCAGCGGTTCGGTCAGGTCGGTCATGGCCACAGCAGCTCCTTGTGCCAGTCGGTCCCGGTGCGGCGGTAGTGCAGTCTGGTCTGCCCGGAGTCGGCGGTCGCCTGCCAGAACTCCACCGACTCTGCCTGCAGGCCGTACACCCGCCAGGTCGGCAGCGGGGTCCGTGGGTGCTGCTGGACCTGCTCGAGCGCGGCGGCGAAGGCTTCGGCATAGGTCTGCCGGTCGGGGAGCACCTGGCTCTGCTGGCCGACCAGCGCGGCGGCACGGGATCCGTCCGGACGGGCGTGGAAGTCTTCGTCGGCAGCGGCATCGCCCAGGTCGGTGACGGAGCCGGTGATGCGCACCTGGCGACCGAGTGGTGCCCAGAAGCTGGTCAGCGCGGCCCGGGGGTTCTCCACGAGCTGGGCCGCCTTCGGGCTGAGTGCCGAGGTGGCGATGCACCACGTGTGCTCGTACAGGTCCTTGAGGATCACCGTGCGGGCAGTGACCTGACCGTTGGCGTCGGCAGTGGCGAGGTTGACCGCGTGCGGGGCGGCCAGACCGGCGTCGGCAGCAGTGTGCAACCAGTCCAGGTAGAGCTCAGCAGGACCGGCCGGAGTGGCCTCCGGATCGAACGGTGGCAGGTGGTCGCGGTCGAAGGTCGGCAGCTGCCGCAGCCACTGCCGGGGTCCGGCGTCGGAGGTCACGGTCCCAGCCTCATGGCGGCCGCCCGCCTGCGCAACTCCCGCAGGCGCGGAGCCACCACCTGCACGCGCGGAGGCACGAAACGTCCATGGAGGCACGCTTGTTGCACCTCCATGGACCAGGAGTGCCTCCGCGCGGGCGGGGCGGGTGGTGTGGGCTACCTCGGGTTCTCGCGCTCGGCCAGGATGGAGGTGTTCTGTGCCGTCTTGATGGTGGCCACGGTGAACTCCAGACCCACGCGCACCCCGACGAGGAACAGCGCCGGCAGGATCCAACCGAACAAGATCGCCATGATCCCGAGGAAGACCGTGCCGTCGCTGCTGCTGCCGTACGGGCTGAGGGAGTCACCGATGCTGCCCATGCCGAAACCGGCGATGATCGTGAACAACCACCACAGCGCGGCAACCACGATCGCGATGAAGAACAGCACCTTCGCGAACGTGAGGCTCACATAGCGGGAGAAGGAGAAGTCGAAGAAGGCGCCGAAGAAGCTGTTGTGCTGAGGCTGCTGGCCCCAGCCGGGCTGCGGCCCCCCGTAGCCACCGGGACCGCCCGGGCCACCGGGACCACCAGGACCACCCGGTCCGTAGCCACCCGGTCCGCTCGGACCGCCAGGACCACCGGGCCCGTAGCTGCCGGGGCCTGCAGGCGGCGGGCCGGCAGGCGGCGGGCCAGCGGGCGGAGGAGCCGCGGACGCCGAGCCGAACGACGGGGTTCCCGGCGGCGGGCCAGCCGGACCGCCAGTGGGCTGCCCGGAGGGCGGCGGACCATAGCTGCCTGGTGCCGCGCTCGCCGAGCCGAAGCTCTGCGACGGGTCCTGGCTCCCCTCACCAGGCGCCCCGGACGAGCCGGACGTCGGGTTCTCGGACATGTTCATCTCCCCACTCTCGATCTCGATAACGCTCACGAGCGTAGCCGGAGACGGCTGTCGGCGTCCGAGCCGCGCGCAAGACCAGCCAGAATCGAACACCATCGCTCATCAGCCCGATGGTGCTGGGCACCATTGCGCGCTCAGCTCAGCGCTGCGGACGCCAGAGCACCATCGTGCCGGCGGACTCCACACGGCGCAGCCGGGTACCCAGCGGGACAGCGACCACGTCACCGGTGGTGTCGGCTGTGAACACCCGCCGGCCGGGACCGTGCGCGCGCAGGCGGGCGTTCTCGCTCTCCAGGCGTTCGTTCTCTGCGGCCAGCTGCAGGATGCGCTTGATACCAGCGAGGTTGATGCCCTCCTCCTGGGAGAGGCGCTGCACCTCGCGCAGCACGTCCACGTCCCGGGCGGAGTAGCGCCGGCCCCGGCCCCGGGTGCGCTGGGGCACCACGAGGCCGAGCCGGTCGTAGGTGCGCAGGGTCTGCGGATGCATCCCAGCGCGCTCGGCGGCCACCGAGATCAGGAAGATCGGGGCGTCATAGCCGGGCATCGCTCATCACGCCCTCGCCGCGGCAACCAGTCCGGCACGCGGATCGGTGCCGTCGCTGGCCTCGGCGAACTGCTTGAGGGCATCGGCTGCCGCCTTGCTCAGCTTCCGGGGCACCGCCACCTCGACGGTGACGATCAGGTCCCCGGTTCCCTTCTTGGTCTTCACCCCGTGCCCCTTGGCCCGCAGGCGGGTCCCGGACTGGGTGCCGGCGGGCACCTTGAGCCTGACCTCGGACCCGTCCAGGGTGGGCACGGCGATGGTCGCGCCGTGCACTGCCTCCGGGAAGGTGATCGGCACCGTGATCGTCAGGTTCTGGCCCCGGCTCCCGAACACGGGGTGCGGTTCCACCTGCACGGTGACCACCAGGTCTCCGGGCTCCCCGCCGGTGGGGCTGGGTTGACCCTTGCCGCGCAGCCGGATCTTCTGCCCGTCCTGCACCCCGGCCGGGATGCGCACGGTCATCGACCGGGAGCCGTCCAGGGTGAGGGTCACAGTCGCACCCTCGACCGCCGAACGGAACGGCAGCGAGGCGGAGGTGGTGATGTCCCCGCCCTTGGTCGGCGCCTGGAACCCGGCCCGGCCGCCTGGCGCGCCACCACCGAACAACCCGCCGAGGATGTCCTCGAAGCCGCCACCGCCGGGCATCGACCCGCCGGTGGAGTACCGCACCCGGGGCCCACCGCCGCCACCTGCACCGAACATCCCGCCGAACAGGTCCTCGAAGCCGGCCGCCCCGGCGGTGCCGCCCGGGCCGGAGGCGAACCGCGGTCCGCCTCCGGCCATGGCTCGCAGCGCGTCATACTGCTTGCGCTGCTCGGGGTCGGAGAGCACCGCGTAGGCCTCCCCGATCTCCTTGAACTTCTGCTCCGCCTTGGCGTCCCCGGGGTTCTGGTCCGGGTGCCAGGTGCGGGCGAGCTTCCGGTAGGCCTTCTTGATCGCGGCGGCGTCGGCGTCCTTGGACACACCCAGCGTCGCGTAGAAGTCCTTCTCCAGCCAGTCCTGTCCAGTCACCGCGCCACACCTCCTTCGATCATCATCGCGCTACCTGCGTTCACTGTGGGCCGGTCACCGCCACGCGGGCCGGCCGGACGACCTTCTCCCCCACCCGGTACCCCGGTTGCAGCACCTGGGAGATGGTCTCGGTGGTCGCCTCCTCGTCCTGTTCGTGCATCAGCGCTTCGTGCACGGTGGGGTCGAACTCTTCCCCGGCCGCACCGAAGCGCTCCACCTGGAACCGGGAGGCGAGGATCTCCTCGAGCTTCTCCGCCATCGCACCGAGCGGACCGGTCAGCCCGTCGTGCTCGCGTGCATGGTGGATGTCGTCGAGCACCGGCACGATCGCCTCCACCGCGTCCTCGACCCCGCGCCCCCGCTCGGCGAGCGCCTCGGCGCGGGACCGCTTGACGAAGTTGTTGAACCGCTGGTCCAGGTTGTACAGGTCCGCCTTCGCCCGGGCGAGCTGGTCCTGCAGGTCGGCAGCCTCGGCCTTGGCCGCGGCCACCGGGTCCTGGTCGGCGGGTGCGTCCTCCGCCCCGGCACCCCCACCCGAGGTGGGACCGGAGGCTGAGGAGGCTCCGCCGTCGTCGACAGGCCCTGCCGAGGTGGCCGCCTCCTCGGCGGCCACCTCCTCAGGAGTGCGCAGCTCGCCGGTGGTCGGATCCAGGCGCCGCTTGTCGCGGATCACCGGCTCCTCCTCCCACTCGGTCACTTCTGCTCATCCTCGTCCACGATCTCGGCGTCCACGATGTCCTCGTCCTCGGAGCTCGCGCCAGCGGCAGGCGCCTCCTGACCAGCGGCCCCGTCCGCGGACGGCGTCTCCTGCTGGGCGTAGAGCGCCTGACCGATCTTCTGGCTCGCCGCGGACAGCTCGGCCTGAGCAGTCTTCACCGCCTCGATGTCCTCGCCCTCCAGCGCGGTCTTCACCTTGTCGACGGCGGAACGCACCTCGGTCGCGACGTCCTCGGGGAGCTTGTCGGCGTTGTCGGTGAGCAGCTTCTCTGTGGAGTAGGCCAGCTGCTCGGCCGAGTTGCGGGTGTCCTGCTCCTCCCGGCGCTTGGCGTCCTCGGCGGCGTGCGCCTCGGCCTCCTTGACCATCCGGTCGATCTCCTCCTGCGGCAGGGCGGAGCCACCGGTGATGGTCATCGACTGCTCCTGACCGGTGCCGCGGTCCTTGGCGGACACGTGCACGATGCCGTTGGCGTCGATGTCGAAGGTCACCTCGATCTGCGGCATGCCGCGCGGCGCGGGGGCGATCCCGGTCAGCTCGAAGGTGCCCAGCGGCTTGTTGTCGCGGGCGAACTCCCGCTCACCCTGGAACACCTGGATGAGCACGCTCGGCTGGTTGTCCTCCGCAGTGGAGAACACCTCGGAGCGCTTGGTCGGGATAGCGGTGTTGCGCTCGATGAGCTTGGTCATCACCCCGCCCTTGGTCTCGATGCCCAGGGACAGCGGGGTGACGTCGATGAGCAGCACGTCGGTGCGCTCACCGCCCAGCACACCGGCCTGCAGCGCGGCACCGACGGCCACGACCTCGTCCGGGTTCACACCCTTGTTCGGCTCCTTGCCGCCGGTCAGCTCCTTGACCACCTCGGTGACGGCGGGCATCCGGGTGGAGCCACCGACGAGCACCACGTGGTCGATGTCCGAGATGGCGATCCCGGCGTCCTTGATCACGTTGTGGAACGGGGTCTTGGTGCGGTCCAGCAGGTCCGAGGTCATCTGCTCGAACTGGGCGCGGGTGAGGCGCTCGTCCAGGTGGATGGGCCCGTTCTCGGACATGGACAGGTACTGCAGGGA
Source organism: Ruania albidiflava DSM 18029 (assembly GCF_000421225.1). Lineage (GTDB taxonomy): Bacteria > Actinomycetota > Actinomycetes > Actinomycetales > Beutenbergiaceae > Ruania > Ruania albidiflava. Next base: position 5,671 of record NZ_ATWL01000006.1, read on the forward strand.
GATGTTCGTGGAGGTCGCGCTGGAGAGCTCCTTCTTCGCCTGCTCGGCCGCCTCACGCAGCCGCTGCAGGGCGATCTTGTCCTTGGACAGGTCCACGCCGTTGGCGTTCTTCACCTGGGTGACCAGCCAGTCGACGACCCGCTGGTCCCAGTCGTCCCCACCGAGGCGGTTGTCACCGTTGGTGGCGCGCACCTGGATGGTGGAGAAGTCGTCCTCGTCCTTGCCCACCTCGAGCAGGGAGACGTCGAAGGTACCGCCACCGAGGTCGAAGACCAGGATGAGCTCGTCCTCCTTGCCCTTCTCCAGCCCGTAGGCGAGGGCGGCGGCGGTGGGCTCGTTGATGATGCGGGAGACGTCCAGCCCGGCGATCTGCCCGGCCTCCTTGGTCGCCTGCCGCTCAGCGTCGTTGAAGTAGGCGGGCACGGTGATGACCGCTTCGGTGACCGGCTCGCCCAGGTAGGACTCGGCGTCCTTCTTCAGCTTGCCCAGGATGCGCGCGGAGATCTCCTGCGCGGTGTAGGTCTTGTCGTCGATCTCGGTCTTCCAGTCGGTGCCCATGTGGCGCTTGACCGAGGAGATGGTGCGGTCGACGTTGGTGACGGCCTGACGCTTGGCCACCTCACCGACGAGCACCTCACCGGTCTTGCTGAACGCCACGACCGACGGTGTGGTGCGAGCGCCTTCGGCGTTCGCAATGACAGTGGGTTCGCCACCCTCGAGGACGGTCACCACGGAGTTCGTGGTACCCAGGTCGATTCCGACCGCTCGTGCCATGGTCTGTTGCTCCTTCCGCGCCGCCGGATCTCGACGACACTGCTGTGGATGAGTCTGCCGCACTCAAGTTTGCGCGCCCCGGTCCAGATCTCCAAATCGGGAGGCCAGAACTTGAGTCTGTGTGGCTCAACTATGAGGCGGGCGGATGTATTCCCGAGGTGCTGCCGCGGTGGTTCCGGGTCGGCGGGCTGGGCTTGGCCGCGCGCCCTGCACGCCGCTGGCGCGGAAGATCACTGGTGCCCTAGCCGCAGCAGACTTCCACGCGAACCAGTACTCAGTAGTCTGGGCTGATGCTGCACCGGCCGCCCGACAACGTAGTCCGCGCGTTCGGAGCCGACCCGGACCAGCTCCTCCGGCTGCCGGGCGGTCAGGGCACCTCCTGGCGTGCCGGCGACCTGGTGCTCAAGCCCGGCGAAGCGCCCCTGCAGCGCTGGCTCAGCAGCACGCTCCGCGAGCTCGAACCGGCCGGGCTGCGGCTGGCGGTCCCGGTCGCCGCTGCCGGGGGCGCCTGGTCAGTGGCTGGCTGGACCGCTACCTCGTTCGTCGACGGCCAGGAGCCCGATCTGCGCCGACCCACCTCCTGGCCGAAGATCGTGGCGGCCGGGCGTCTCTTCCACCACGCGCTCGCCGACGCCCCGCGCCCCGCCCTGCTCGACTCCCGCACCGACCCATGGGCGGTCGCCGACCGGGTCGCGTGGGGCGAGCAGCACGCGCAGTTCCATCCAGCCTTCGACGAAATCGCCGGCCGGTTGCGCGCCCAACCGGACCCGCCCGGTCCGGCTCAGCTGGTGCACGGCGACCTCACCGGCAACGTGCTCCTGGCGCCTGGTCTGGCACCGGCAGTGATCGACGTGTCGCCCTACTGGCGCCCGGCCCTCTGGGCGGAGGCGGTGGTGGTCGCCGATGCGCTCTGCTTCCATGGCGCGGACGCCGCAGCGCTCCCAGCGGCTGGGGTCGCGGTACCGGACGTCGCCCGTGCGCTGCTGTTCCGGCTCGCAACCACCAACGCGTTCCTCGCCGCGGGCCGCACCGACATCGACGCGGCGGCCGAGGCCCGCCGGTTCACCTGTGCCGCCGCCGAGATCGGCATCAGCTAGGCCCGACTCGCTGGTGTGGAAGATCACTGGTGCCATAGCCCCAGCAGACTTCCGCGCGGGCAGCGGATCTCGGTCGGTGCTGCTGTCACCTCGAAGCCGTCCGGTCACGGTAGGCGAAGCGACGCAACAGGATCTCGATCGGCCCGCGGTGACCTCGGCGGTGCATCAGGCCGGCGACCAGCACGCTCGCCAACCAGATACCGATCGCGCAGCACACCGCGACCATTGCGGGAGATTCCGCGTCCCGGGCGAGGTGCAGGCCGAACGGTGCCAGCAGCACCAGCCAGGCCAGAGACTGCACCAGATAGCCGCTCAGCGAGCGCTGGCCGAGCGCCACGATCGAGCCGACGACGGCGTTCGAGCGCCACCGGTCGGCATGCCGCGACATCACCCGGCCGACCAGACCGAACAGGCAGGCATAGGCAATGCCTCCAAAGAACCCGGACATCTCGTAGACCGTCCGGGCCAGGCCTGCGGTCTCAGCGTCCAGCTCGACGAAACCGCCGGCAAGCAGCCCCATCGGCAGTGCACCGGCGATCGCGATGGTGAACCCGCCGACCAGGCCGGTGGTCAGAAGGCGCTGGTGGCGCTCGGGCTCCTCCAGGACACGGCGACGCGCTGCCCAGGCGCCCACCCACACCATCAGCACGAACGGCAGGAAGACCAGTGTGGTCACGGGCCACTCCACCACCCGCTCGATCAGCGAGGCGCCGTAGGTCGTTGCTTCCTGGGACGGCGACGGGTCGACCGGCAGCGGGCTCGGGGCGCCAGCCCGGGCGGCGATCCCGGCGTAGGCGAGCCTTGCGAGCACGGCGACAGCCAGCCCGGCCCCGAGCACATAGATCGGCGCCGAGCGCAGGATCCAGTCGCGCACCCGGCCGCCTGGTCGCAGCAGCAGCAAGAAGGCGAGACCGACGACGCCGAACGCGCCCACGATGTCCCCGGAGAAGAGCAGCACGCCGTGCAGCGCCCCGATGACCACCATCCCCAGGTGCCTGCGGACGAGCACGCGACGCGTGGTCGGCCACGGGATGCCCGACAGCCGTTGGTGCCGCGTGAACTGCACCAGGCCGTAGCCGAACAGCATGACGAACAACGGCAACGCGCAGGCGTGCACGAACACGATCATCACCAGCGAATAGCCGCGCGTCAGGCCCTCCGGGGCCGGGTCGAGGCCCGGCACGTTCATGTACACGAAGCCCGCGGTGTGCGCGAGCGCCACCAGCAGCAGCGCGAACCCGCGCGCCAGGTCGGGCGCGAGGATCCGCTCACCAGCCGGAACTGAGACCGGCGGTGGGGCAGTATCGACTGCCTGAGACATGGTCACCCCTTGGTCGAAGGTGTATGCCCCGTTCGGGGGCACTCGAAGCCGTTAGTCATGCCCTCGTAGTGACAGCAACGACGGCGAGGCGTTGCTGGCTCGCCCCGGGTCAGCTCGCGTGCTCGCCGGTGCAGCACCCCTTGCCCTGCATCCGCCAGAACAGGCCCCGGGCGGGTCGCTACCGCGGCCGGTAGGCGGCCACGATCGGGCACTCGAACGGGTCGGCCTGACCGAGGCCCACCCGGTTCAGGTACCGGATCACGATCCCGTAGGCCTCGACCAGCCCGGTCTCGGTGTAGGGAACGTTGCGCTCGGCGCAGTACTCCCGGACGATCTCGCGGGTCTGGCGCAGGTTCACGCTGGGCATCCGGGGGAAGAGGTGGTGCTCGATCTGGTAGTTCAGCCCGCCCATCCCCCAGGTCATCAGCGCGCCGCCGCGGATGTTGCGGGAGGTCATCACCTGTCGGCGGAGGAAGTCCACCCGCGATTCCTTGGGCAGCAGCGGCATGCCCTTGTGGTTCGGGGCGAACGTGGCCCCCATGTACACACCGAAGACCACCAGCTGGACCGCCAGGAACGCGGCGCCGAGAGCGGGACCCATGGCCACCACGATCAGCGCCGGAAAGCCGATCAGTCGGATCGCGAGCAGTGTGACCTCCAGCCAGCGGCGGTTCATCTCCTTGTCGGTGAAGATCGTCCGGATGGCGGCCACGTGCAGGTTGAGCCCTTCCAGCGTCAGCATCGGGAAGAAGAGCCACCCCTGGCGGCGGGTGATCCAGCCGACGATCCCGGTGCGCTCGGACGCATCAGCCGGGTCGAACACGAGCGCCCCGGTGGCGATGTCGCCGTCCTTGCCGATCACGTTCGGGTTGGCGTGGTGCCGGCCGTGCTTGCGCGCCCACCAGCCGTGACTGAGCCCAACCACGAGGTTGGCGATGAGCTGCGACAACAGCTCGTTCCGGCCGCTGTCGGAGAAGACCTGCTGGTGCGCAGCGTCGTGACCGAAGAAGGCGGCCTGGGTCAGCAGCACCCCGAACAGGGCAGCGACGGCCAGCTGCCACGGGCTGGAGCCGAGCGTCAGCAGCAGAAGGGTGGCACCGGCGAAGCCCGCCACCAGGATCGCGGCGCGGGCCACGTACCAGCCGGGGCGGCGGTCCATCAAGCCGGCGGCCTTGACGCGTCGGGACAGGTCGAGGAAGTCGCGCTGCGGGTTCGGCCTCGCGCGTACCTTCGGAGCTGCGGCGGTGGTGGTCATGGCCTGACGGTACGAAGCCGGTCGCCGCCGGGGCGTCACCCATGAGAGTGAATCGAACCCCCTACCCCGGTAGGGCCACCGGGCGACCGCCGGCGCGACCATCCGTCCAACCCACCGGTGTGCGAGAGCCAAACGCCTCCGGTCACTCCGCGGCAGGTGGGCTGTCGCCCACCGGGAGGACCGCCCGAAGGCGGAACCCACCGGTGGCTGTCGGGGTTGCCTCGACCGTCCCGCCGAGGGCGCTCACCCGCTCGCGGACACCGGCGAGCCCGAGCCCGGAACCGGGTGCAGGCACAGCGTCTCCTCGTGGTGGGGAGTTGACCACCTCGACCGTCAGCGCCCGACCCTCGTCCTGGAACGTCGTCCGCACCTCGATCTCCGCGCCGGGGGCGTGGCGGAGGGCGTTGCTCAGGCCTTCTTGAACGATCCGGTAGGCGGTCATCCCGATGGTGGCCGGCGCCCCGGTCTGGATCGAGTCGGTGATGGTGGCACCGGAGGCGCGGGCGGTCTCGACCAGCTCGCGGACGTCCTGCAGCGTGGGTGCGGGGGCTGTGGGGGCGGCATCGTCGCTGCGCAGCACGGTCAGCAATGCCCGCATCTCGCTGAGCGCCTGCCGCGCGGACCTGGCGATGTCGTCGAACTCCTGCTGCACAGAAGCATCGATACCAGGCTTGCGGTACTGCGCAGTGCTGGCCTGCACATGGATCACCGACATGCTGTGCGCCACGACATCGTGCAGCTCCCGGGCGATCCGGTTCCGCTCCTCCAGGTCGCGCCGACGCTGCGCCTCCTCGGCGCTGAGCTCCTCGGCCTGCTGCACCCGGATGGCGCCCTGCCGCCAGAGTCGCTCGAGCACGCCGAGCATAGCCAGTCCAGCAGTCACCGAAACCAGCACGACACCGTTGGCCAGACCTCCCAGCGTCCGTTCCGGCGTCACCACGAACGCCAGCGCGGTGAGCACCGTACCCGCACCCCAACCGCCGGCGACCCAGTACCACTGGTGCCGCAGCGCCAGCAGAACCACCAGCAGGCAGTGAGCCACGATGCCGGTCACCGGCCACGGCCAGGGCAGCAGCGGAGCCATCGCGAAGGTAGCCAGCATGGTAGCCAAAGACCCCGCAGAGGACACCGCGATCCCCACCACGGGCCAACGGACCGCGAGCACGATCGCCGCACTGTGCGCCATCGACAGCACCATCGCCACCGCCGGATGCTGCCTGTACAGAACGACCAGCACCGGCCATTCGACGGCGAGGAGCGCGAGCGCGACGAATGCGGCGCCCGCCCAGACCCACCGAACGCTGCGCACGGTGCGCAGCCGTGGGGTGTGCAGTCGGCCGCGCAGCCCGCGAGCCGAGGGTGCTGCTGCAGAGGCAGACGACGGCTCCAGTGACATGGCTTGCACGTTAGGGCATGTCCCGGCCGCTCGCGTCACCCCAGAGAGGGACCTACCCTCGGCCCGGTGTGCTGCCGACCCGCATCGCCACGGCAGGCGGCACGGGATACGTTGAGGACATGACCCTTGCGAGCAGCACCCGCAGCACGCCGGTACGGGTGCTCGTCGTCGACGACCAGTCGATGATCCGGGCGGGGTTCGCAGCCCTGCTCGATGCGCAGCAGGACATCGTCGTGGTCGGCACCGCCGATGACGGGCTGGGGATCACCGACGTCGTGCGGCGCACCCAGCCGGACGTCGTGCTGATGGACATCCGCATGCCGAAGGTAAATGGACTGGACGCCACACGCGCGATCTTCGCGATGCCGGGCGAGGGACCCAAGGTGATCATGCTCACCACCTTCGACGCCGACGAGTATGTCTTCACCGCACTCCGTGTCGGTGCAAGCGGATTCCTGCTGAAGGACTCACCGCCGGAGGAGCTCGTCCAGGCGGTCCGGGTGGTCGCCGACGGCGAAGCCCTGCTCTCCCCGAAGGTCACCAGAGCCCTGATCGCCGACTATGCCGCGCGCCCGCAGCCCCCGGCCAAGGACAGCGTCCGGCTGGGGGTGCTCACCGAGCGGGAGCGGGAGGTGATGGTGCGCGTCGCCCGTGGCCGGTCGAACGCGGAGATCTCCGAGGACCTGTTCGTGGCCGAACAGACCATCAAGACTCATGTCAGCCGCATCCTCACCAAGCTCGACCTGCGGGATCGTACTCAGATGGTGGTGGCAGCCTACGAGTCGGGGCTGGTGCACACCGAGCGCTGAGCCACCGTCGGAGGCTCGGCTCCACCGTGCGCGCCTTCCCGTAGCTGACCTCGACGCCCGCGCGTCGAGCTGACGCGTGAGCACCACCCGAGGCCCTCGAGCGAGCCTCTTGCGTCAGCTCGCGACCGGCTCGGTCGGTATGTGCAACAGCTTGGCCGCGGAGTGCGCGGGCCGGAAGGCGTAGACGCACACCAGCCGCACCCGGGCGGTGGTCCGGTAGGCCTCGAGCCGGCGCTGCCAGTCCCCCGGCACGTGCCCGTACCCCTGGAGCACGGCGGTGGCACAGGTGCGGGCCCGGTCGTTGCTGCACCGGCCCTGGTGGCTGCGCAGCTGAAGGTGGGTGAGCAGGTTCGCCACGTCCAGGGCCGGATCACCGAAGGCGGCGAGGTCGAAGTCGAGCAGGCCCACATCGGTGCCGTCCAGCAGCAGCTGCTTGTCGTGCAGGTCCCGGTGCAGCAGCGCCGTCGCAGGTCTCGCTGCGGCGAGCCGTTCCGCGGCCTGGTCGAGGAGGCGGTGCAGCTCGGCAGCCCGCTGGCCGAGCACCTGGTGCTCGGTAGCCAGGTGGATCCAGCGCCTGGCCACATCCACCTCGGCGGCCGCGTCGTGGCTGGGCAGCGGGGCGGCCACTGTGCTGGTGTGCAGGTGGCGGATCGCACCGCCGACGGCGGAGCTCACCGTGGTCAGGTCGGCGTCGGTGCTCGTGGGGTCACCGAGCAGGTCGTAGAGCGTCCGGCCGCGCAGCTCAGCGAACGTGACCCTGCCGGCGCGTTCGTCCACTGCCTGCACAGCGGGGGTGGCCACGCCGGCCACGGTCAGGCGGGCGCCGGTCACCGTACGTGCCAGCCGGCGAGGGCGGACGAGCTTGACGTAGGTGGTCGGGGCTTGTGCTGGGGAGAGCCGCACGACGGCCCGCTGCTCCGGCCGGTGGGCCACCAGGTTCGCTCCCTCGGCAGCTGCCAGCCCGGGTAGCCCGGGCAGCTTGCGGTCCGCACCGCCAGGTTGCAGCAGCGTCCCGCCCGGCAGCAGCTGCACCCCTGCTGCGGGTGCGGCCCGGACGGTCTGGGCGTGCACGGCGCGCGCCTCGTCCCGGTCAGCGAACCACTGTCCGGCGAGCAGTCCGCCGTCGGGCCGGCGCAGCTCCAGGCCCAGCTGCGTAGCCGACCGTGGGATGGCCTTGACCAGGGTGAGGCCCTCCGCCGCCACCGCCGCGGCGACCCGGTGCAGCTGGGCGGGCATCAGGTCCGCACCCCGCCGACCTCGGCCGCCACATGCTCTGCCTCGGTGAGCAGTGCGGCAGCGGCCGCCGGCCAGTCGGGTACCTGCCCGAGGCGGAACGGTTCCGCGGTGAGCCGCAGCAGGTGTGCGGCCGTGTGCCCGCGCACCCGGTCCGTCCGCGCCGGACCGCGTGCTGCGGTGTAGCCCTGGTGCAGAGCGGTGAGGCGGCGCTGCTGGTCGGCCTCGGTCCGGGCACCGAGCACGCGGTCCCGGACCAGGGCCGCACCGGCGCAGCCCAGGTCGGCGGCCGGGTCCGCCACCGCCGCGGCGTCCAGGTCGATCAGCGCAGCCTCACCCTCCGGGCCGATCACCGCCTGGTCCAGGGAGAAGTCGCCGTGCACACAGCTGGGCTGCCCACCGGCGACGGTCAGCAGGGCGGCGACCTGCTCCGCCAGGTGGTGCGCCCGCTCGGCCAGGTGGGGCAGCAGCACGGCGAGCTGGTCGGCGGCGGCCCGCACCTGCTCGGCATCAGCGTCCGCTCGGCGCTGCGGCAGGGTGCGACCGGGGTGGTGGTGCAGTGCGGCCAGGGCCCGCCCGACCGCTGCCACCGCCTCCGCCGGTGCTTCCTGGGCGGTGGTCCCGGGCAGGTAAGCGGCGGCGAGCGCACCGCGCCGGGGGTGGCAGCCGAGCAGCTGTGGGGTCCGTGGTGCGGTACCGGCCAGCGCGGTCAGGGCGTGGGCTGCGGCCTGGGTGGCGGCCGGTCGTTGCACCCGCAGCAGCACGTGCTCCCCGGTGGCACTGGGCAGCAGACCCACCCAGCGGCGGTGCGGTTTGTACCGCAGCAGCACCGGTTCGACCGCGGGGTCCACCACCGGTCCGTGACGCAGCAGCCGGCCCAGCAGCCGGTCGCGCTGGGCGGGTTCGGTCAGCAGCGCCACTCCGGGCAGGTCCCGGTCGGCGGCTGGTGTGCCCACCAGCACCTGCCGTCCGGGGTCGGTGCCGATGATCGACCCGGCGGAGCGCTCCAGGGTCTTGGCGTGCTTGGCGGCCTCGGAGCGGGCGGTGGCCGCGACCAGCAGCGCTTGGTCGCCGGCCTGGACGTGCAGCACGCAGCTGGTGCCGGGCTTGTACCGCAGGTGGTGCAGGCGCACGGTGACCGGCCTGCCGAGCAGGCTCCCGAGCCAGCGGGTGAGCCGGTCACGGTCCAGCAGCAGGGCCAGGCCGGGCAGGTCCGGGTCGCGGTCGACCAGGGACTGTTCAGCGCCGGGCAGCATCGGCGCGCTCCTTCCGGTGCTGGCGGGCCGGCGAGGGCTCCGCACGGCCGGCGGAGATCCGCACCACCCGGTCGGCACGGTCGGCGGCGGACAGGTCGTGGGTGACCACCAGGGTGGTGCGGCCCTCGGTGAGCCGGTCCAGCGCAGCGGAGACCTCCCGTTCGGTGTCGGTGTCCAGGCCGGTCATCGCCTCGTCCAGGACGATCACGCTGGCGTCCCGGATGGCGGCCCGTGCGATCGCGATCCGCTGCCGCTGCCCGCCGGAGAGGGTGCCACCGCGTTCGCCCACCACGGTGTCGTAGCCGTCCGGCAGGTCGAGGATGAACTCGTGCGCCCCGGCCAGCCGGGCGGCGGCCTCGATCTGGGCGTGGCTGGCCTCGGGCAGGCCGTGGGCGATGTTCTCGGCGATGCTGGTGGCGAACAGCACACTGTCCTGGAGCACGATGGCCACCTGCGAGCGCACGGTCTCCAGGGTGAGGTCGCGCAGGTCCTGCCCGTCGATGGTCACCTGGCCGGTGTCCGGGTCGATCAGCCGGGAGAGCAGCAGCACCAGGGTGGACTTGCCCGAGCCGGACGGGCCGACGATCGCCACCCGTTCCCCGGCGCGCACGTGCAGGTCCACCCCGCGCAGCACCGGCCGACCCGGCACGTAGGAGAGCCACACGTTCTCCAGCCGGACCTCGCCGCGGAACCGGCCGGCCGGGCGGGCCCAGGAGTGGTTGGCGATCGCCGGCTGCACCTGCAGCACCTGCACGATCCGCTCCGCCGAGGCGGTCGCGGAGGCGATCCGGCCGGTGTACTTGGCCAGGTCGCGCATCGGCTTGAAGGCCGCCTTGAGGTAGGTGAGGAAGACGACCAGCTCACCGGGGGTGAGCGCTCCGGCGAGCACCCGGTGGGCGCCGACGAAGAGCACCACCGCCGTGGCGAGCCCGACCAGCACGTCGGTCTTGCGCTCCAGGCCGGCGGCGAGCTTCTTCGCCTTGACCCCGTCCTTGAGGGTCTTGGTGTTGCTGCTGTCGAACTCCCGCTGCATCTGCTCCTCGAGGGAGTAGGACTGCACCACCTGCATCGCCGAGAGCACCTCGGTGGCGCGGGTGGCCAGGGCCCCCTCGGCCTTGCGCTGGGTGCGGGAGACAGTGTGGATGCGCCGGCTCAGCCGCACCCCGATCAGCGCGAACAAGGGGAACACGCCGAGCATCACCAGGGCGAGCTGCCAGTCCATGATCGCCACCACGGCGACCATGCCGACCAGCGTGGCCAGGTTGCCCAGCAGGGGCAGGCCGGCGGTGACCGCGACCTCCTTGAGCCGGCCGACGTCCGCGGTGACCCGCTGCACCATGTCCCCGGTGCCGACCTTGTCGTGGAACGCCATGGACAGCCGTTGCAGGTGGGCGTACAGGTCGGCGCGTACGCGGGTGAGCAGCCGGTTGCCCACGAGGGCGAAGCACACGGTCATCAGGTAGGCCGCGAGCGCGCGCAGGGCCACCACCACCAGCAGCGCGGCACAGGCCAGCAGCAGCACGGCCTGCAGGCTGATCGACTGGGTGGGGACGCCCTCGGCGCCGGCCTCGGCGATGACTCCGTCGATGACGAACTTCAGCGGCCAGGGTTCGGCCAGTCGCATGCCGACCTCGGCGAGCAGCGCGGCCAGCCCGCCGGCGATCAGTGGTCGTTCCGGGCGCAGGTGCGCGGTGAACGAGCCCCGGGTGCCGGCCAGCCGACGCAGCGACTCCCGGAGGGTCTGCGGGCGCCGGGACATGGTCAGGACCTCCTTGCCAGGCTGAGAGCACGGTCCACCACACCGGTCCAGTCGTGGTGGCGGACCATCTCCTGCCGGCCGGTCTGGCCCAGGTGGTGCCGACGCTCGGGGTCCTGGCGCAGGGCGGTGATCGCGTCGGCGAGCTTGCGTGGCTGGCCGGGCTCGACCAGCACGCCGAGGCGGCCGTGGTCGAGCAGGTCGGGGAGGGTGCCGACGGCGCTGGCTACGGTGGGTAGCCCGGCCGCCAGGTATTCGTAGAGCTTCAGTGGGGAGAAGTAGAAGTCGCCATCGGCAGGGTAGGGCGCCACGGCCACGTGCATCCGGTGCAGCTGGGAGGGGATGTCCGCGGGGTCGAGCGCGCCGGTGGCCTCGATGGCGTCGACGATGCCGAGCTGCTCGGCCCGGGCCACCAGCGCCTCCCGCTCGGGTCCGTCGCCGACGAGCAGCAGCCGGTAGCCGGGGTCGTCGGCGAGCACCAGGGCGAGCGCGTCGAGCAGGATGGGCAGGCCGTGCCAGGGCTTGAGCGTGCCGACGAAGCCGATTGTGAACGGCTCGGACGGCGGCGGTGGGCCGGGGGTGATGCGGGTGGTGTCCACCCCGTTGGCCAGGATGTGCACGCGGGCTGGGTCGGTGGCGTGCCGGCGGGCCCAGTCTGCTACCGGGTCGCTGACGCACAGGGCGGCTGTGGTCGCGGAGAGGGCGGCAGCGGCGACGCTCTCGGCGCCGGCGCGGTCCACCAGCACCCGGTGCTCGGCCTGCTCGGCCACCAGCGGAGCGTTCACCTCCAGCAGGTGAGGCACCTGGTGGTCTCGCGCCCAGGCCGAGGCGGCCCGGCCCCAGAGCGAGTACCGCTCGTAGACCAGGTCCACCCCGGCACTGGCGTGCAGGTGGTCCAGGACCTGGGTGACCTCGGCGTCCGCTTGCTGGGTGGCGACCTCGCGTGCGGCCGGGTCGGTCTGCCGGGCGCGGGAGACCTGGTGCAGCGGCAGGTCGGCCAGCTGTGGCGGCACCGGGCCCCCGGTGCGGGCGGTGATCAGCTGTACCTGTTCCCCGCGCCGCTGCAGCGCGGCCAGCACGGCCTGGACGTGCACGGAGGCGCCCTTGCGGCCGAAGACGGGCACCCCGGGGTCGGTGCAGACGTAGGCGACGGTCATCAGATCAGCTCCGCGGTCAGGTCAGCGCCGGTGAGCAGGTCCCGCAGCTGGGCGCTGGTGCACCTGTCGTCGAACTCGGTCTCGATCAGGGTGCGGGCGGCGCCGGCGAGCCGCACCCGCAGCTGCTCGTCGGTGAGCAGCCGGTCCAGCTGCTCGGCCAGGGCGAGGTGGTCCCCCTCCGGGACCAGCAGCCCGGTCTGCTCGTGCTGCAGCACCTCGGGGATCCCGGTGACCGGGGTGGCCACGCACGGGGTGCCCAGGGCCATCGCCTCCAGCAAGATGGTGGGCAGCCCGTCCCGGTTGCCGTCCTGGCCCACCACACAGGGTGCGGCGAGCGCTCCGGCGCTCTGCACCACCTCGCGCACCCGGTGCTGGGGCAGCGGACCGAGCAGGCGCACGTGCTGGTGCAGACCGAGCCGGGCGACCTGCTCCCGCAGGGCGGCCTCCAGCTCACCGGTGCCCACCAGGTCCAGCCGGACCGGGCGACCCTGTGCGGCCAGGTGAGCGACGGCGTCGAGCAGGTGGCCAAAGCCCTTCTTCTCCACCAGGCGGCCCACACCGACGACCACCCGGTCCCGGTCGACAGGAGCCCGGTAGCCGAACCGGCTCAGGTCCAGGCCGTTGTAGATGCGGTGCACCCGGTCAGCGGCGGCACCGAAGGTGCGCTGCAGGTGGGCCAGGTTGTAGTCGCTGACCGTGACCACGCTGGTGGCGTCGGCGAGGCGGCGCTCCAGCGCCACCGGGTCGACCGACTCGTGGAAGATGTCCTTGGCGTGCGCGGTGAAGCTGTACCCGATGCCGGTGATCGCTGCAGCCACGCGCGCCACGGCGGTGGCCACCGAGGCGAAGTGGGCGTGCAGGTGGACCAGGCCGCGCTCCTGGACAGCCATGGCGAGCTCCAGCGCGGCGACGGCGTCGACGGCCTCGAGCTCGAGCAGGTCACCCAGGTGCACGGACAGGCCCGGGAAGACCTGGTGCGCACGCTCCAGGCGGTCCCACAGGCCCTGGGCACGCACGTGCCGGCTGAGGTAGCTCACCGGTGCGCGGACCTGGCTGAGGGTCTCGTGGAAGCGCCCGTCGGCGGGTGGGTGCAGGGAGAGGATCTCCAGGTCCAGGCCGGCTCGCTCCAGGGCGAGCACCTCGTTGACGATGAAGGTCTCGGAGAACCGCGGATACATCTTGGTGACGTAGCCGATCCGCATCTGGTCAGACGGCAGCATGGTGTTCGGCCTCCACGTGGTGGTCGGTGAGCAGGGCTTCGGCACGCTGACGCAGGTGGACCAGGCCGTCCAGGTCGATCTGGCCGAGCATGCGTCGTGGTCGGGTGACGGTCCGGGACAGCCAGGTGCCGATCCGTGCCGGGCTGAGGTCGTCCGGGTGCAGCGTGTCCACCCACCCGACCTGGGCGAGGGCGGCGGCGCGCACCGCCTGCTCCAGCCGGGGCACGGTGCGGGGGACGACCAGTGCCGGGCAGCGGGCGGCGAGCAGCTCGCAGACCGAGTTGTAACCGCCCATGGTCACCGCGGCCCTGGCGCCGGCTACGAGCTCGTGGGTGCGGTCGGTGAAGCCGTGCACGACCAGCTCCGGGCGGGTGCTGGCGGTCTCCGCCAGGCTGCGGCGCCGCTGCTGGCTCATGTACGGCCCGGTGACCAGCACACCGTGGTGGCCGGCGGGCAGGGGGCTGGCCACGAACGCCTCGGCCAGCGCCGCACCGTCCTGCCCACCACCGACCAGGCAGAGGACGTAGGGGCCGGTCGGCACCAGCGGCTGGTCCTCGACACCGCCGGGGCGGCTGCGCGGGGGGCGGTAGTCGGGGCGATGGTCGGCGAGGTAGCCGGTGTAGACGAGCTTGCGGCGCACGGCCCAGGGCCAGTCGTAGGCGGCCGCGGCGTCGAACACCTGCGGGTCGCCGTAGACCCACACCTCGTCGTAGTAGTCCTGGATCGCCGCCGTGGTGCCGGTGGCCTCCCACTCCTGCACTGTGGCCGCCGGGGAGTCGAGCACGTCCCGCAGCCCGAGCACCACAGTGGTGCTGGTGCCACGCAGCGCGCGCAGCGCCAGGTCCAGCTCGCCGTGCACACCGCGCACCGCCTTGTCCACCACGAACAGGTCGGGTGCGAAGGCGTCCAGGGCTGCTGCCACGATCTGGCCACGTACGCCCAGCACCTCGGTCAGGGGGAGGCCCAGGGTCTTCGGCCGGTAGCTGCCGGTGACGTCCTTGTGCAGCGTCGGCAGGGTGACGATCTCGGTGTTCGCCGGCAGCGGGAGGGCCGCGGCCTCCGGGGCGCCGGTGAGCAGCAGCACGTCGGTGGCCGGGTCGGACTCGACCAGCGCGGAGGCGATGGAGATGTTCCGCCGCACGTGCCCCAGCCCCTGGGTGTCGTGGGAGTAGAGCGCGATGCGTCGTCGCGGCACTCCCAGCTCTGCATGCAGCACGAGGAACCTCCGGGTCGCCGATACGGCCGCTGCGCGACCTCCTGTGCCGACGAGGGTTGCGAGCGTGGATGAGGTGCCCATGAACAGATGATGAGAGCCCTCTCATGTTCCGGGATTGACACCACGCCCCCAACGTGTCACTGTACTAAGCACTTAATACAGTCATACGCGAGGAGCCGCCCATGGAGTTCGACACCAGCTCCCCCATCTGGGGACAGCTCGTGGCCGAGTTCTCCCGGCGGATCGTCACCAGCCAGTGGCCACCAGGCGGACGGATCGCCGGGGTGCGCGAGCTGGCCGCTGAGCTCGGGGTGAACCCGAACACGGTGCAGCGGGCGCTGGCCGAGCTGGAGCGACAAGAGCTCTGCCGGTCAGAACGGACCGCGGGTCGGTTCGTCACCACCGACGCCGACCGGATCGACGCACTGCGCGCCGAGCTCGCCGAAGGAGCGGCGGACGACTTCGTCCGCCGCGCCCGCGGTCTGGGCATGGCAGCGGACCAGGCACGACGACTGATCGAGGAGAGATGGACCCATGACGACGACATCACCGACCTGGCAGGAGCAACTGGCCATGACCGATGAGGACGCGCTGGTCAGTGTGCGTGGCCTGACCGTCCGCTACGGCATGCAGGTCGCGCTTGACCGGCTCGACCTGGACCTGCCTGCCGGCCGCATCGTCGGGCTGCTCGGCGAGAACGGCTGCGGCAAGTCCACTCTGCTCAAGGTGCTCGCCGGGGTGTACGCCGACCACACCGGCGACGTCCGCCTGGCCGGGCACCGACCGGGGCCGGAGTCGAAGGCGCTGGTGAGCTACCTACCGGACCAGAGCTCGCTGCCGGACCGGGCCCGGGTGAGCTACTGCCTCGGCCTGTTCGAGGACTTCTACGCCGACTTCGACCGGCAGAAGGCCACCGACCTGATCGACTTCTTCGGCCTGGACAGCCAGATGCGCCTGAAGGAGATGTCCAAGGGTATGCGGGAGAAGGTGCAGATCTCCTTGGCGATGGCCCGCCGAGCCCGGGTGTTCCTGCTGGACGAGCCGATCTCCGGCGTCGACCCGGCCGCCCGCGAAGGCATCCTGGACGGCATCCTGCGCGGCCTCGAAGCAGACTCTCTGCTGCTGGTCGCCACCCACCTGGTGCACGACCTGGAGACCGCCCTGGACTCAGTGGTGATGATGCGCCACGGCCGGGTGCTGCTCACCGGTGAGGTGGACGACCTGCGCGCCGAGCACGGCGCCAGCCTCGAACAGATCTTCCGAAAGGTGTACCGCTGATGTTCACGCTGCTCAAGCACGAGTTCCTCCGCACCCGCGACATGCTCGCCCTGGTGGCCGGGGTCGCAGTGCTGCTCGCCCTCGCGGGCACGCTGCTGGTTGCCACCGGCGTGCCGATCCTCGCGTCGGTCGGGCTGGTCGCCGGTCTGGCTGCCGTCTTCGGCCTGGTCCCGGCAGCACAGCTCATGCTGACGGTGACCTACTGGCGCTCCAGCTACGGCCGCACCGGGTACCTGACCCAGACCCTGCCGCTGCGGGGCTCGACCATCTACTGGTCGAAGCTGCTCTGGGCCTGGCTGGTCTCCCTGGTCGCAGCCGCGCTGAGCGTGGGCATGGTGCTTGCGGCAGCACCGGTGGTCTCCGGCGCTACCGGCGGTCAGACCGACGCACTGTTCACGACGTTGCGGCAGGGCTGGGCGCAGCTGGGCGAGCTGGCGCCCGGCTGGGGAGTCCCCAGCGCACTCGCCGCATTCGTGGTGATGATCCTCATCTGGCCCACGCAGTACTTCTTCGCCGCCTCGATCGGTAGCCAGTCCCCGTTGAACCGGTTGGGCATCGGCGGTCCGGTGCTGGTCTGGCTCGGTCTCTACCTGGCCGTGCAGGTGATCACGTTCGCGTCCTTCGCGGTGGTCCCGCTGGCCATCGGCATGGACGGCGACCGGCTGGGAGTGGTGCCCTTCAACCTGTTCGCCGAGATCGCAGCCGGCACCAGCAACACCGCCGAGGTGATGCCGGTGGGGTTCCTGCCCGGACTGCTGGCGGTCTCCGCCGTGTGCATCGCCTGGAGCGTGCGCTCCTGGAACCGGCGGGTGTCGCTGGTCTGAACCAGCCAGCGCCAGCGGACCAGTGGACGTGGTCGTCGAGCACAGCGGGCAGATGGTCGTTCCGCGCACGCACCTGGCTGTCGACAGGTCGAGGGTGCGTGCTCTGCCACGACGCCCAGGTTCTGCCCAGGTGGCACCCAGGAAGGCGCGTTACGTTCGAGGAACGTGACCAGCCCGACCGCCACCACTGCACGCCCGCGCACCCCCGCCCGGCCGGGGGTGCGGCTGCGGGCGATGGATGCGCTGCGCCTGCTCGCCGCGCTGGCGGTGGTGCTGTTCCACTTCACCACGCGCGACCATGGCCGGTGGGGCGCCCAGCTGCCGCACGAGCTGTTCCCGGCGCTGTCCCACGTGGTCCGGTACGGCTACGCCGGGGTGCACCTGTTCTTCACCATCAGCGGGTTCGTGATCCTGATGTCGGTGTGGGGCCGCAGCCCGCGACAGTTCGTCGCCTCCCGGATCAGCCGGCTCTACCCGGCGTTCTGGGTAGCGGTGCTCGCCACGGCGACGTTGCGCTGGGCCTGGCCGGCGTTCTCCGACCGCAGCATCGGGGAGGTGCTGGCGAACCTCACCATGTTCCACGAACCGTTCGGGATACCGAGCGTGGACGGCGTGTACTGGACGTTGTGGGTGGAGATGCAGTTCTACCTGCTGATGCTCGTGATGGCGTTCCTGGGCATCACCCGACGGCGGGTGCTGGCTGTGGCGTTCGCCCTCCCGCTGGTCTGCACGGCCCTGGTGATGACCGTGCCGCACGTGGACGCCCGAGCCACGGCACTGAGCTGGGCGCCGCTGTTCGCGGCCGGGATGGTGCTGTACGTCATCTATCGGGACGGGCACAGCTGGCAGCGGTGGGCACTGGTGGGGCTGAACGCTGCCCAGGCGATGGTGATCGGTGCGACGCACAAGATCGACGTGATCGACGCCGTCGCCAGTGGTGAGCACACCTCCGCGCTGCTCTTCAGCCTGGTGGTGCTGGGCACCATCGCGGCAGTGGCGGCTGTCGCCCTGGTGCCGGCGGTCCGGGACCTGGACTGGCGGGTGCTGACGTTCCTGGGCGCGCTCACCTATCCGCTCTACCTGTTGCACGAGTACTTCGGCTGGGCGCTGATCCAGGTGCTGCACCCGGTGCTGGGCAAGTGGCTGACCCTCACCGCGGCCGTGGTCCTCTCGCTGCTGATGGCGTGGTTGGTGCACCGCTTCGTGGAGCAGCCGGTGCACCGGCCGTTGCGGAAGGCGCTCGAAGGGGTCGGCCCGCACCTCGGTGAAGACCGGGCTACTCGCCGGTACCCAGCCGCCCGGTGAGCGGGCGGTGCCAGGCGAGGCTGGCCTCGTTCAACCCGACGATCTCCACCTTCTTTCCCTTCTGGGCGTACTTCAGCTCGATGGCGTCCAAAGCAGCCACGGTCGAGGAGTCGTAGATCTGCGACTCGGACAGGTCGATGATCACGTGCTGCGGGTCGCCGGCGTAGTCGAACTGGTACACCAGGTCGTTGCTGGAGGCGAAGAACAGCACACCTCGGACCGCGTACACGCGGGTCTCCTCCGCCGGGCGCGTCACGTCGACCACCTCGGTGAAGTGCGCGACCCGACGGGCGAAGAACAGGGTCGCCACGACCACCCCGAGCAGCACCCCGATCGCCAGGTTGCTGGTGACCACAGTGGCCACCACGGTCACGACCATGATCACGGTGGCACTCAGCGGCATCCGCCGCAGCGTCGCCGGGTGCACGCTGTGGAGGTCGAACGTGCCGACCGAGACCATGATCATCACCGCGACCAAGGCAGCCATCGGCATCAGCGCGACCACGTCACCGAGAACGACCACGAGGATGAGCAGGAACACACCGGCCAAGAACGTGGAGATCCGGGTGCGGGAGCCGGACTGCTTCACGTTGATCATCGTCTGGCCGATCATGGCGCAGCCACCCATGCCGCCGAACAGGCCGGTGACGATGTTCGCCACGCCCTGGCCCCAGGTCTCCCGGGTCTTGTCGGAGTGGGTGTCGGTGATGTCGTCGACGAGCTTGGCCGTCATCAGTGACTCCAGCAGACCCACCACTGCCACGCCCAGCGCCACCGGGCCGATGATCTGCAGCGTCTCGAGGGTGAGCGGCACGTCGGGCCAGAACAGGGTGGGCAGGCTCTCCGGCAGCTCACCCTGGTCGCCGACGGTCGGCACGTGGATACCCAGCAGCAGGACCACAGCAGTGAGCAGCACGATCGCGACCAGCGGGGCGGGCACCACCTTGGTGACCTTGGGGAAGAGCACGATGACCAGCACACCGGCTGCCACCAGGGGGTAGACCTGCCACGGGACGTTGACCAGGTGCGGCAGCTGGGCGATGAAGATGAGGATGGCCAGCGCGTTGACGAACCCGATCATCACGCTGCGCGGGATGAACCGCATCAACCGCGCCACCCCGAGCAGGCCGAGGACGATCTGCAGCGCTCCGGCCAGCAGCACGGTCGCGACCAGGTAGTCGAGCCCGTACTGGCGGGTGAGCGGCGCCACCACGAGCGCAACCGCACCGGTGGCGGCGGAGATCATCGCCCGCCGGCCGCCGGTGAACGCGATGGTCACGGCCATCGTGAACGAGGCGAACAGCCCCACGCGTGGGTCGACGCCGGCGATCAGCGAGAACGAGATCGCCTCGGG
Organism: Ruania albidiflava DSM 18029; assembly: GCF_000421225.1. Taxonomy (GTDB): domain Bacteria; phylum Actinomycetota; class Actinomycetes; order Actinomycetales; family Beutenbergiaceae; genus Ruania; species Ruania albidiflava. Next base: position 24,922 of record NZ_ATWL01000006.1, read on the forward strand.
GATCAGCGCGAGCGCGACCACCAGACCGCCGAGCACCTCGGTGCGCAGCATCCGCGGCGAGCGCAGTGCGGCTCGCACCGAGTGGGCGGGGTGGTCGGTGGGTGGACCCTGCGGCCGCGCTGGGGACCCGGTGGACATGGGTGGGCTCCGTTCGTCGGTCAGTGGAAGAGGCCGGCGGGTAGCCGTTCACGCTCGTGCTGGTCGAGCGGGCTGCGAGCGCTGAGCACACACATCGTGTGCTGTCGCAGCGGCAGCAGAGTCTAGTGGCCCGCTGCTGACCGCATCCGGGCTGATCAGCCTGCGGACAGCGCGTCGACCTGCAGGCTGCCCACCCAGGATCGGCGCCCGGCACGCGCACCGGACGTCGGGGACATGAGCCTGCGGGTGGCGCGCTACCAGCAGGCAACCGTGGCAGGCGGTGAAGATGATGGCGGCGATGGGCGTCCGCCACCCGAGCGTCTCGGGCCGGTGCTGGTGCGGTCTTAGTCGTCGGTGAGCATGAGCCGGAAGACGACCTCGCCGATGCCTTCGTCCTCGATGTTCTCCAGGATGCCGTTCGAGGTGAAACCCAGGTGCACGTGCCAGGCCTGCGGCTGCGGCTCGTCGGTCTGCGAGGAGCTGAGCAGGGCCACGTACCCCTCGGAACGCAGGTGGTCGGCGAGTGCGTCGATCATCAGCCGGGAGTGTCCCTGGCCGCGGTGGGCCTCGGCGATCATGATCTGGCAGAGGAACGGCACCGTGGCCCACAGCACGGCATAGTGCAGCATGCCGACGACGGCGTCACCTTCCTCGAGCACCATCACCTCGCCGTTTCCGATCAGCCGGTTCCAGGACTTCTCGCTGGGCCAGGGGTCGAGGGCGCGGAGTGCGTCCAGGTCGTCGGGTCGGGCGAGCCGGGTCGTTGCCATGGCTCACCGTAGGTTCTCGACGGCGGTGCTCGTCAACGCGTTTTTCGCGCCTCACCTAGCATCACTGGGGTGTCCGCCGAACTGTTGACGCCGCTGTCCCCGCGCCAGCGCGAGCTGCTGGCCGCCTGGCTGCCCGGTGCGCTGGTGCAGGCAGACCTGAGCTGGGGTCTGGTGGGCACCACCGTGCTGGACGTGCTCGCTGCCGACGGCACCCGCTGCATCGTCAAGGCTGGCGGTCCGAAGGACCATCACCTGGAGCGGGAGATCCACGCGCACCTGCACTGGCTCAGCCCGTGGACGGCCACCGGGCACGCACCGCAGCTGCTGCACCGGGACCGGGAGGCGAAGTTGTTGGTCACCCGCTACCTGCCCGGTGTCCTGGTCCAGGGTCATCCCGCAGAGGACCGCGCGGACACCTACGCCCAGGCCGGAGCCCTGCTCGCCAGCTTCCATGGTCAGCATCGCAGCGTCGACCCCGGTCACGAGGATGCGCAGAACCGGCGCACCCTGGCCTGGTTGGCCGGGGAGCACCGGATCCCGGACGCTGAGACCGCCCGGCTGCAGAAGCTGATCGCCTCCTGGCCCACTCCCCCGGCGACGTTGGTACCCACCCATGGCGACTGGCAGCCACGCAACTGGCTGATCGACGATGGCACTGTGCGGGTGATCGACTTCGGCCGGGCGGCGTTGCGGGAGCCGATGACCGACCTGGCCCGGCTCGCCGCCCGGCAGTTCCGCGACCGGCCGGACCTGGAAGCAGCCTTCTTCTCCGGATACGGACCGGACCCGCGGGAGGTGCACGCCTGGCGCCGGGTCCAGCTGCGCGAGGCTGTCGGCACAGCGGTATGGGCCTACCAGGTGGGCGATGAACAGTTCGAGGCCCAGGGGTTCCGGATGCTCGCGGAGGCACTCGCGGTGTTCTGAGCGGTTCGCGTCCCACCGGTCCTGTCAGTGGGCGCTCTGGTGCAGGTCCAGCAGAGCAGCCGCCGCCGGGTTGGCCGGCTCTCCGGCCCGCAGCACCAGCGCCAGCCGCCGCACCAGACCAGCTAGACCGACCGTCGGCAACCCGCTGTCGACAGCAACCGGGTGCGGCACGATCGCTACCCCGAGACCGTGCCGGACCAGGGCGAGCACCATGCTCATCTGGGTGGCGGCAAAGGCGATCCGGCGGCGCAGCCCCGCCTGGGCGCACAGCCGCTCCACCACAGTCTGCAGGCCGGTCCCCGCCTGGAAGTCCACGAAGTCCGCCCCAGCGAGCTCGCTGAGCTGGACGCTCTCGGCACCGGCCAACGCGGTCTGCGGTCCGGTGATCAGCACCAGCTCGTCCTCGAACACCTGAGCGGCCCGAAGCCCGGTCGGCAACGGACTGTCGTCCAGGGCCACGAACGCCAGGTCCAGCTCCCCGGCACTGAGGGCCTGCAGCAGGGACGCGGTGGTGTCCTCCCGCAGTGTGATGCGCACACCCGGGTGCGCGGTGTGGAACTCGGCGAGCAGACCGGCCAGGTCCACCGAGGTGAACGTCTGCACGGTGCCGATGCACACCTCGCCGGCGGCAAGCTCGGTGATGGCCGAGACCTGGTCCCGCGCCCGGGCAGCGCTCGCCAGCAGACCACGTGCGGCCCTGACCAGCTCGGTACCGGCAGGCGTCGGGCGGACCCGGGGCCCTCGCTCGAGCAGCACGGCACCGACTTCGGCCTCCAGTCGCCGGATCGAGGAGCTCAGGCCCGGCTGGGACAGCCCCAGCTCGGCCGCAGCAGCTGTGAAGCTGCCCACGTCCGCCACCACGACCAGGTGCCGGAGCCGGCGCAGATCCAACGGCACACCCGCGTCATTCATGATAGTGATGCACTCTATCTGACTCAGTTGTTGGACTTATCGCCGGTGCTCACGGGACTCTGTCTGCATGTCTGACGAACCCGGCCGGCCCTCTGCGCAGATCACCGGCTCCAGCCGGACACCGGGGAATGCTGCACAGAACCCCGGCATCAGCGGACGACTCGTGCTGGTGATGGCCCTGGCCTCCGGGCTTGTGGTCGCGAACAGCTACTACGCCCAGCCGGTCGTGGGCATCATCGCCGACACCTTCGACGCCTCCACCACCAGCGTCGGCCTGGTGGTCACCGCGAGCCAGGTCGGGTATGCGTTCGGGCTCGCGTTCCTCGTGCCGCTCGGTGACCTGCTGGAGCGCCGCCGGCTGCTCACCGGTGTGCTCACGGTGACCACGCTCTGCCTGGTGGCGATGGCTCTGGCGCCGAGCTGGCAGGTGCTGGGCGTCGCCGCGCTGCTGGTCGGGGTGAGCTCAGTGGTGGGGCAGGTGCTGGTGCCGTTCGCCGCCTCGCTGGCCGCTGAGCACGAGCGCGGCCGGGTGATCGGGAACGTGATGACCGGTCTGCTGCTGGGCATCCTGTTGTCCCGGGTGGTGGCCGGTCTGGTCACCGAGGTGCTCGGCTGGCAGGCGGTGTTCTGGATGGCTGCCGGCCTGATGGTGCTCACCGCGGTCCTGCTGCACCGTGAGCTGCCGAAGGTGCCGCCGCCGGCCCAGCTGCGGTACAGCGCCCTGCTGCGGTCGGTGCTGGCGCTGGTGCGCGAGGAGCCGCTGCTGCGCCGCCGGATGGTCTACGGCGCCCTCACCTATGCCTCGTTCGGGGTGTTCTGGACCCCGATCGGCTTCCTCCTCGCCGGGGAGCCGCACTACTTCAGCGACGCCCAGATCGGCCTGTTCACCCTGTTCGGCGTGGCCGGTGCGCTGGCAGCCCGGTTCGCCGGCCGGCTCGCCGACCGCGGCCACGGCTTCACGCAGACCGGACCGTTCGTGGCGGCCACCGCGGCCAGCTTCCTGCTGCTGTGGATCGGTGAGCAGCACCTGGCGGCACTGGCGGTCGGGGTGGCGTTGCTGGACCTGGGCATCCAGGGCACGCACATCACCAACCAGTCGCTGTTCTACCCGCTGCGCCCGGATGCCCGCAGCCGGCTGAACACCGCCTACATGACCTGCTACTTCGCTGCCGGGTCACTGGGCAGCGCGGCCTCCGCCGTCGTGTACGGCAGCTACGGCTGGGCCGGGGTCTGCCTGCTGGGCGCCGCCTTCCCGGCGGTGGGCACCGCCATCTGGGTGGTGGAGACCCTCCGCCGGCGGAAGGTCTCGCCCACCGCGAGGACGGCGTCCAGGTAAGGGCGGAGACGCCCTCACACCCCTTCGAGCACGCGGGCCCGCCCGTCGACGATCTCCACCACGTCATCGGCGTGGGCGAGCTGGTCCTTGTCGTGGGTGACCATCACCGTGGCCACCTCGCGCTCCAGGGTGAGCCGGCGGAGCAGGCCGAGGATGGCGGCGCCGCGCTCGGAGTCCAGTGCGCTGGTCGGTTCGTCCACGAGCAGCAGGCCCGGGTCGTTCATCAGCCCGCGGGCGATGGTCACCCGCTGGCGCTGACCACCGGAGAGCTGGTGCGGGCGGCGCCCGGCCTGATCGGCCAGGCCGACCGCGTCCAGCAGCTCCATCGCCTGGTCCCGGGCGCGCTCCAGCCGGCCCCCGCCGAGGTGGGCCATCACGGTCAGCTGCTCCAGCGCCGTCAGCGAGGCGATCAGGTTCGAGGTCTGGAACACGATGCCGATCTGCTCGCGGCGCACCCGGGTGCGCTCACGCGCAGACAGCCTCGTCAGCTCGGTGCCGTCCAGGAGCACCTGCCCGGTCTCCGGGGTGATCAGCGTGGCAGCCACGGCGAGCAGGCTGGACTTGCCGGAACCGGAGGGTCCCACGACAGCGGTCAGGCGCCCCCGCTCGGCGGTCATGGTCACCTGGTCCAGGGCGGTCAACCGGGACTCGCCGTCCGGGTAGGTGAGGGTGATGTCGGTCAGCTGCAGGGTCATCGTGGGCTCCTAGGTCGAACGGTCAGGGGGTCGGGGGCCGGCTCAGCGGGCGCTGCCCAGGGCGGTGAGCGGATCCACGGAGACGATCTGGCGCAGCGAGACCGCGGCACCGAGCAGCCCGAGTGCCACCAGCGCCAGCACCGGCACCGCCACGGTCGCCACGTCCAGCACGAACGGCACCGTCCCGGCAGCGAGCAGCCCGAGACCGGTGGCTGCCCCGGCCCCGAGGAGGGTGCCGAGCAGCAGCAGCACCAGTGCCTGGCCGAGCGCGTCCCGCAGCAGGTACCCGGTGCTGGCACCGACCGCCTTGAGCACGGCGATCTCACCGCGCCGCTGCACGGTCCACACGGTGAAGAACGCGCCGATCACCAGCGCGGAGATGACCAGCAGCAGCCCGCGCATCAGCTGCAGCGAACCGTTCTCGCTGCTGAACGAGGGCAGCGCCTGCACCGAGTCGGCCAACGGCAGCGTCTCGGTGCCGGCAGCCGCGTCGGTGGCCTGCCGGTCGGCGTCGGTGAGCTGGTCGGTGCCCAGCACCAGCACCGTGGCGGCATCGCCGTGCTGGTCCCCGCCGCCCGCGTCCAGCCCACCGGGCAACCAGGCGACCGACAGGTGGGAGTAGGCGTCCTGACCACCGACCGCGCCGAGGAGCACCTCCTCGCCGTTGATCCGCACCTGGTCACCGGCGGAGACGTCGAGCTCCTCGGCCACCGCCGCCGGCAGCAGCACCTGCCCGTCCGGCACGTCCGTGGGCGGCAGCGTGGAGCCGGCGGGCACGGCGAAGGCGGCCACGGTCGCAGACCGCTCGCCCACGGTCAGCCGGCTGGTGCGGATCTGCAGCGGCTCGACCTGCTGCACCCCGGGCGTGTCCGCCCACAGGTGAGCGGCGCCGTCGGGAATCTGCGACTCGGCGAACGACGGCGACTGCCCCTCGGCAGGTGCGGCGAAGACCACCTCCTGGCCCGGCAGGGCAAGCACCGCAGAGGTGTTCTCCCGGGCGAGTCCCGCCGTCAGGCCGGAGAGCAGCACCACGAGCAGGGTGATCAGGGCAACCACCCCGCCCATCAGGGCGAAACGGCCACGGGCGAACTTCAGGTCACGGACGGCGACGAACACGGCACTCCTCACAGTGGGACAGCTCGATCGGGCGGTGCGGATCGGGCAGGTTCCACTCTCCTCAGCCCGGGACGGCGGAGCATCGCCTGCGGGGTCGAGCTTTCCTGGCCATCCGGTCCAGGTGGGTATCAACCGTTCGATCGATGCCTGGGCGCGGACCTGCCGCTTAGGCTGGTCGGCACCATGACCGAGCGCGCTCTCACCCCGGTGCCGCGACTGCTGAGCGCGTGCCTGCACCTGCTGGTGCTCGCGCTGCTCGTGCTGGCCACTGTGCGCGCGTTCCTCGGGGCCGCCGAGCACCCGGGCGGGGTGCTGACCGCGGCTGTCGTGGTCGGCGCGGTGTACCTGACCGGTCCGCTGCTGTCCGGTGTGCGCCGATCTGCAGCCGGGGCCGGGCTGTGGCTCGCTGTGCTGCTGGTGGCCTGGTTGGTGCTGCTGGTGCTCACCCCGGATGCGGTCTGGCTGGCGTTCGCCTGGTACTTCCTGCTGCTGCACCTGCTGCCCTGGCGGGTGGGGCTGGTGCTGGTCGGCATCACTGCGGCGGTGGCGGTGGCAGGGTTCGCCTGGCACCAGCGCGAGTTCATGGTGGCGATGGCGGTCGGCCCGGTGCTCGGCGCCGCCGTGGTGGTCGCCACCGTCTGGGGGTTCCAGCAGCTGCACGCCGAGTCCGAGCGGCGGCGGGCACTGATCGCGGAGCTGACCGCCACCCGGGCGGAGCTGGCCGCGGCCGAACGCGAGCAGGGGGTGCTGGCCGAGCGGGAACGTCTCGCCCGGGAGATCCATGACACCCTCACCCAGGGGTTCTCCTCGGTGAACCTGCTGCTCACCGCCGCTGGCCGGCAGCTGGCCGAGCACCCCGGCCTGGACGGACCGGCCGGCTATGTGGAGCAGGCCCGCCAGGTGTCGCTGGACAACCTCGGGGAGGCGCGCAGCCTGGTGCGGGCTCTCGCACCGCCGGACCTGCGCGCCACGTCGTTGGTCGATGCGCTGCGCCGGCTGGCCGACCGGACCCGCACCCCGGAGGTGACGCTGCGCACCGAGGGTGAGCCGTTCGCCCTGCCGACCGCCTGGGAGGTGGCGTTGCTGCGGATCGCGCAGTCGGCGCTGGCGAACACTGTGGCGCACGCCGGTGCCACCCGGGCCACCATCACCCTCACCTTCCTGGCCGGCGAGGTGCACCTGGACCTGGTGGACGACGGCAGCGGTTTCGACCCGGCAGACCTACCGGACGGGCCCGGACCGGAGGGCGGCTTCGGCCTGGCCTCGATGCGCTCGCGGGCCGCCGAGCTGGGTGGCACGCTGGTGGTGGAGTCCGCACCCGGGGCCGGGACCGCGGTGAGTGTCCGGTTCGCCGGCGAAGTGGAGCATGAGGAACGATGATCGACCTGCTGCTCGCGGACGACCACCCGGTGGTGCGCGCCGGGCTGCGCGCGGTCCTGGAGCTGGCCGAGGACATGCAGGTGCAGGGCGAGGCGGGCACTGCCGCCGTGGCGGTGCGCCGCGCCGGCGAGCTGCGGGCAGCGGGCGCGCTGGACGTGGTGCTGATGGACCTGCAGTTCGGCTCGGAGCTGGCCGGTATCGGCGCCACCGAGCAGATCGCCGCCCTGCCGGATCCGCCGCGGGTGCTCGTCCTGACCACCTATGACACCGATGCGGACATCCTCGCCGCCGTGGAGGCCGGGGCGGCCGGCTACCTGCTCAAGGACGCCCCGCCCGAGGAGCTGCTGGCCGCAGTGCGCACCGCGGCCGCGGGCCAGTCGGCGCTCGCCCCGGCGGTGGCGTTGCGGCTGATGGACCGGATGCGTTCACCGGGCCGGGCGCTGTCCGCTCGGGAGATCGACGTGCTCACCCAGGTGGCCGCCGGGCTGTCGAACCTACAGATCGCCCGGGCGCTGTTCATCTCCGAGGCCACGGTGAAGTCCCACCTGGTGCACATCTACACCAAGCTGGGCGTCGACTCCCGCACTGCGGCCGCAGCGGAGGCGGCCAAGCAGGGCCTGATCCGCCGCTGAGGCCGCTTCATCGGTCGGTGGCCAGCATCCGGTGCAGCAGGTCGAGCTGGGCTGCGGTCAGGTCGGCCGCCTGCGCGGTGCCCTGCCGGGCCTGATCAGCCACCGACCACTCGTCCAGCGTGCGCAGCACGGCCGTGACCAGCGCCAGCTGCAGGTCCGCCGGCAGCTCGGTGCGCACCTGGCCGCTCTCCCGCCCGACCGCCAGCACCCGGCCCACCCAGGCCTCGATCCCCTCGATCGCCGCTGCGCCGGGGGCGCCACCGGCGTAGACCAGCCGGCCCAGCAGCAGCGCGTCCTCGTTGCCCACCAGCACTGCAGTGAGCTGGTCGGTGAGCTCGGCGACCTGCGGCCAGAACGCCGGCCCGGCAAAGGTCTCCGGTGCCGGCGGGTGCAGGTCGGCGGCGACCTCGGCGGCCAGGTCGGCGACCGCGAGCTGGTAGAGCTCCTCCTTGGAGGAGAGCAGGTGGTAGAAGGAGCTCTTGCTCATGCCCATCCCGGCGAGGATCCGGTTCAGCGAGGCCGCCGCGAACCCGGCAGCGGCGAACTCCTCGGCGGCCAGGCGCACCAGCTGACGGCGCCGGTGCGGGGCGAGCCGCTCGAGTGCTGTGGTCACCCCCTGAGCCTAACCCGGCCGCCAGCCGCTCTGGACCAGGCGGTCCACTCTGCCCTAGGCTGCTGTGGACCACCCAGTCCACACCCGTTGGGAGGCATGCTGTGCCACTCTTGCCCACCACTCTCGCCGACCAGGCCGAGGCGACGGCCGGAGACCCGTTGCGGGTGCTCGTGGTCGGCGCCGGGATGGCGGGGCTGACCACCGCCCAGCTGCTCCGGGGCGCGGGGCTGCACCCGATCCTGCTGGACCGCCTCGCCGACGAGTCGCACCCGGGCTACATGCTCGCGCTGATGCCGATGGTCGACCCGGTGCTCACCGAACTGGACGCCTGGGCGCACTACCGCGAGCGCAGCATCGGGCTCACCCACTACCGGGCCCGTACGCACACCGGACGGGTGCTGCGCACCGACTCGATGGCCGAGGTGCTGCACCGGTTCGGCGACTACCGCGGTATCGAGCGAGGTGAGCTGGTCGAGACGCTCAGCCACGCCGGCGCCCCGGTGAGCCTGGCCACCACGGTGACCGACCTGCGCGAGCAGGCTCACGCCGTCGAGGTGACCTGCCGTCAGGGTGAGACCAGCAGCACGCTGACCGTCGACGTCGTCGTTGTGGCGGACGGCATCGGCTCACGGACCCGCGACCTGGTCCCCGGCGGGCGGGAGACCACTGGTACCGACACCGGCTGGGGCGGCTGGGTGGTGTGGGCCCCGGAGGACGACCAGGGCCAGCTTGCCGAAGAGCTCTGGGGGACCGGGTTCTTCCTCGGCATCTACCCGGTGCTCGGCCGGCGCGGGGTGTTCCTCGGCGGCCCGGGTGCGGCCACCGCCGCCGGACCGGAGGCGTTCGTGGCCGAGGCGCGCTCCCGCCTGCGCACGATCGACCCTCGGGTGGCACGAGGATTGCAGGCGGTGACCGACGATCCGGACCCGTACTACTGGGCGCTGAAGGATGCGCGCGCCCCGCGGTGGACCACTCGCCGCACCGTGCTGCTCGGCGACGCTGCCGCCGGGTTCCTGCCCACCGCCGGCATCGGGGCAGGGATGGCGATGGAGTCGGCCTGGGTGCTGGCGACCATGCTGCGCAGCCTGCTGCCGACGGCGGAGCCCGGCCTGGCCACGGACGGCACCACTACCGGTTCCACCCGGGCGGGCCGGGTGGCCGCGGGTCAGCTCGCAGCTGCGCTCGCCCGGTACGAGCGGGAGCAGCGGCCGCGGGTGGAGACGGCGCAGGACACCTCCCGCAGCCTGGCCCGCTGGATGTTCTCCCAGAGCACCGTGCTGGCGGTGCTGCGCGACCTGGCGTTCCGGGTGCTCAGCGTGCAGTCCGCGATCGCACCGATCACCCGGTTGCTCGCCGATCCCCCGGACCCGGGGCACCTCACCGCGGCAGCGAGCGTTGCGCGGGACGGATGACGAACCTCCCGTCCCGCAGGGCCCCAACTCCGGCGGTGCCCTCGGGCGTCCTGCCACACGAAGTCGGGCACCAGCGCTGCCAGGTCGGCCAGCAGCGCCAGGGTCGGCTCGATCTGGTCCACCTCCGGGAAGCCATCCCGCATCGCGACCAGGTTCGCACCATCCACCAGGATCGTGGTCTCGGCGGCGTCAGGTAGCGCGAGCGCTGTCACATGCTCCTGGTGCACGGCCGGAGCGCTGCCGAGCGCCGCCCACTCGTACCGGAAGGAGACTGCTGCCACACCGTTCCACGATCCCAGGAGCACGTCCTCAGCGCCGGGTGTGCCACTGTCGCCCACGGGCAGCAACCGGAGCTGGCGGAGCAACGAGGGGTCCGCAGGCCGGTAGCCCCATCCGTGCTGGCGGGCCCACTGCGGCGGGGGCGGCAGCCTCCGCCCCAGACCTTTTCCGCGCACGGCGTAGAGAGCGATCCCGGTCCCCAGTGCACCTACCACCAGCAGCAGGGTCAGCAGCCGGTCATCCATCGGCACGAGAGTCGATCATCGGGCTGCGCCGGTGGCCTCCGGGTCGTAGCCCACCTTCAACCAGAGGAACCGGGGGATCTGGTCCATGAGGTCGGAGAGCAGCTGCAGCGACGGCTGGATCGCCGCCAGGTCCTGCTTGCCGGACCGGTAGAGGTAGAGGTCGGAGCCCTCCACAGTGATCGATGTGCCGTACGCGTCCGACCCCAGCAGCCGCTGCATCATCCGGGGGTGCAGGAAGTCGTAGGGAAACTGACCCTCCGGCCCCTTCACCCGCCATGCGTCGTTGAACCGGGACGACTCGAACTCGATGTCCTGCCCGCCGAAGAACTTGGCGATCGAGTTGCCCACACCCTCCGGCTCCAGCTGCAGCCACGGCAGCCGGGCTGGCAGCGAGTAGGCCACCACGTGGAAGTAGTGCGTGCTGCGGTTCTTTCCGCTGCCCGTGTCGTAGCTGTACTGGAAGGACGTGGCCGGGCGGCCGTTCCAGGTGCCGGTCAGCACGTTCCGGGTCGAGCGGCTGCTGCCCCGCCGGAACGGGGGTGAGGACCACCTGCGCACCAGGGTCGGGTCAGCGGCCGACCAGGACCACTGGTGCGCGGCAGCCCACTGCTGCGCCGCCTTGCGGGCACGCCTGGCCATCACACCGCTGATGACCACGACAACGATCGTGACGATGCCCACGATCACGAAGACGCCTAGCTCCACAGTTCGGGGCACCTCCCTTCGGCTGGCCCTCGGCACGGCTGGGTCGACGGCACGGAGCCTAACAAGGCGACCCTCGCTGCCGCCCCGGTTCGGGTGGGGAGCACTCCCCAGCCGTCCCGGCGCTCGGAGCAGGCCTCAGGCCCGGCGTGCTGCGCCGTAGCTGCGCAGCACGTGCTCCGGGATGAGTGCGGCCACCTCCGCCAGCAGCCGGAGGGAGGGCTCGATCCGGTCCAGCTCGGTGCGGCCGCGCCGCATGGTGAACAGCTGGTTCCCGCTGATGAACAGCTCGCGGCCCTTGACCACGGCGTCGTCCTGGAGGAGCCGTGCCATCAGCCGGGGGTGCAGGAAGTCGCTGACGAACCGGTGGTCGCTGCCGTGCACGTGCCAGGCGCGGTTGAACTCGGCCGACTCCAGGTCGATCTCCGGCACCGGCCCGGGAGCATAGATCCGGGTGGCGCCTCCTCGTGGTGCCAGGGCCACCATCGGCAGCTTGACCGGCAGGGTGATCGCGACCACGTGGAACTGCGGATCGTCGTTGGGCACCTTGTACCCGTACATGAAGGACATCGCGTTCCGGTCCTCCCACCGGCCGCGCAGCACCTGCATCGTCCACGGGCGGGAGATCTGCCGGTTGGCGGGGTTGAACCAGGTGCGGGCGAGCGTGTCCTCGGTCTGCTGGTCGGTGACACGCTCCCAGCCGTGCTCCTGCACCCAGGAGTCGATCTGAGCGTTCGCCTTCCTCAGCTGCTTGACGGCGATCGGGATCAGCACCGCGACCACCACGACGACGCCGATGACGATCCAGACCGCTGGCTCCATCTCTTCGGACTCTCTTTCTCTCCAGGAACACGAACGCGCTTACGCTAGTCCCTGGCGGCACCTCCCGGTGGCTATCCGCCCGGGGAGTACTCCCCACTGCCCCCGCACTGGTCCTGCTGCACCATCCGGATGTGGCGTTCCCGCGCACGTGTGGTCGCTTCGGGGAGGTGTCGTGAGTACGCCGGGCGGGTCCTGCGAAACCGCAAGAGACAGCCCGGACCACCTGCCAGGGTCGACGGCGTGACCACCTCGAGCCTCGCCGTCAACAGCTCCCGCAGCGCCCGGGCCGTCCAAGCCGCAGCGCAGCTGTTCCGCTTCGCCTGGTTGGAGCTGCAGTGCTGCCTCTTTCCGCTGGCGATCTTCGCCGGTCTTGCCCTCAGCGCGGTGCTGCCGCTGCCGGTCGCCCGGTACGACGCCCTGCTGGTGTACGCACTCGCGGTGACGGCCGCCTTCTACCTGCTCGGGCTGGAGACCCGGCGGGAGCTGGCGATCATCGCCGTCTTCCACCTGGTGGGGCTGGTGCTGGAGATCTTCAAGGTGCACGTCGGCTCCTGGTCCTACCCGGACGAGGGCGTGCTGCGCCTGGGCGGTGTGCCGCTGTACTCCGGGTTCATGTACGCCGCGGTGGCCTCCTACATCTGCCAGGCGTTCCGCCGGTTGCGTCTGCAGGTGGTGGGGCTGCGGGTGCTGCCGACGGCGGTGCTCGCCGCAGCTGCGTACGTCAACTTCTTCACCCATCACCTCATCTGGGACCTGCGCTGGGTGATCGCTGCCGGGTTCGTGATCACTCTCTGGGGCTGCACAGTGGCGTTCACCGTGGGCCGGCGACGCTACCGGATGCCGCTGGCGGTCAGCTTCGTGCTGATCGGGTTCTTCCTGTGGCTGGCGGAGAATGCCGGCACCCTGCTCGGGGCGTGGCAGTACCCGAACCAGGTGCAGATCTGGGAGATGGTGCACGCCGGCAAGTGGGGATCCTGGGCCCTGCTGGTGAGCCTGAGCTTCATGCTGGTCGCCGTGCTGAAGACCCGCGACGGCTCCGTGCAGCCACGCCGGCGCAGCCCTGAGGTCACAATTGCTCGTCGATCTGGCCACGCCGGGCCACCAGATCAACGAGCAGCGTCCCCCTGGGACTCGTAGATCTGGTCGGCGATCTTGTCCCGCAGCTCCACGAACTCCGGGGTGGAACGCAGCTCCTTGCCGGGCAAGATCCGTCCGTAGGTCTCCGAGATGCGGACCGGTTCGTCCAGCACCACACGGCCTGGCCGGGCACTCATCACCAGTACCCGGTCACCGAGGAACACTGCCTCCTCCACACTGTGGGTGATGAAGAAGATCGTCTTGCGTCGCTCTCGGGAGATCTTCAGCAGGTCCATCTGCAGCCGCTCCCGGGTCAGCGCGTCCAACGCACCGAACGGCTCGTCCATGAGGATGATCTCCGGGTCGTTGGCCAGCACCCGGGCGATCTGCGTGCGCTGCTGCATACCGCCGGAGAGCTCGTAGGTCTTCTTGTCCTCGAACCCGGCCAGGCCGACGAGAGCCAGGCAGTCCTCGGCGATCTTGCGGCGCTCGGCCGCGGCGACGTTGCGGAACTTCAGGCCGAGCTCGACGTTCTTGCGCACGGTCAGCCACGGGTAGAGGTTCGCGTGCTGGAACACCACGCCTCGCTGCCAGGACGGGCCCTGGATCGGTTCGCCGTCGACGGCTGCGATCCCGCCGGTGGGCTTGAGGAAGCCGGCAAGGATCTTCAGCAGGGTGGTCTTCCCGCAGCCGGACGGTCCCACCACGCAGACGAAGGACCCCTTCTCGACGGTCAGTGTGGTGTCTGCCAGCGCATGCACCACCTCACCACTGTCGGTGATGTAGCGCTGGGAGACCGCTTCGAGGGAGAAGCTCACTGACCGGCCACCGTGTCGATCGCATCGGTGTAGATGGCGTTCTCGTACTGCTCCGGCGGGTTGACCTCGTCGATCTCCTCCTGAGTGACCAGGAAGTCGGCCGTGTTGATCAAGTCCTGACCGAGCGCCCCGCCGAAGTAGTCCTCACCAGCCTGCTCGCTGGCGTCGAGGTAGATGTACCCCTCGAACTGGCTGAGCACCTGCTCCGGTTCGATGCCGAGCTGTACCGCGACCGAGGCGGCCGCGTTCTCCGGGTCATCCTTGATCATGGCGACCGCCTCGTTCTGCACCGCGGTCCAGATCTCCATGAACTCTGGGTTCTCCTCCACGAACGGCGTGGTGGCCGCAGCGAGGTCATAGGTCGGGGCCACATCGGCGGTGTCCTCGGCGGAGAGGATGATCGAGCCGGTGTCCAGAAGCTCGGGCAGGGTCGGGGCCCACACCCAGGCGGCGTCGATCTCCTCCCGCTCCCAGGCGGCGAGCATCGCATCCGGGGAGAGGTTGGTCAGGTTGATGTCGCTGGGGGTCATCCCCTCCCGGTCCAGCGCGGCGAGCAGGGAGTAGTGCGCGGTGGAGGCGAACGGCACGGCCACTCGCTTGCCCTCGAGCTCGGGCAGGCTGGTGGCGTCCACGCTGTCCTGCACCACGAGGGACTCGGCCTCGCCGATCACGTCATGGATCCAGACGACCTGCAGGTCGTCGCTGACCGGCGGCGAGAGCGCCTTGGTGCCGGGGCTGGAGCCGACGAGGGCGAGGTCCACCGAGTCGGAACCGAACGCCTGCACCACGCTGCCGCCGTCGCTGAACTGCTCCCAGGTGATGTCGGCGTTCGGCATGCACGCTTCCAGCCAGCCCAGGTCTCGGACCACGAGGTCACCGTTCGGGATCGGTTGGTAGCCGATACGTACCGTGGTGGTGACGTCCTCGTTCACCTCGACCGGGCAGGCGGTGTCGGTACCCTCCTGCTCGCTGTCCGGATTGTTGGTTCGACCGGACTCGACGCAGGCCGAGAGCGTCAGCGCTGTAGCCCCTGCGAGCGCGACGATGCCCAGGAGGCGGGGACGGGACTGGGTCATGGTTCTCCTTCGATCAGGCTTTTCCGTACCACGGCACCGCAACGTTGCCGAGGTACTTGATCAGTGCGTCCAGCGCTACGGCCGCGAGGCCGATGACGATGATGCAGGCGATGGTCAGCGCGGTCTGCAGCTGTTGACCCGAGGTGAAGGCCAGACCACCGATGCCGGGGATACCAGCGTTCAGCTCGGCAGCAACCACACAGGTCCAGGCGAACCCGGTGGCGATACGGATGCCGGCGATGATCTCCGGCAGCGCTGAGGGCAGGATCACCGAGGTGCCCACCTGCCACCGGTTGGCGCCCATGGACAGTGCGGCGTGCACGCTGTCCTGCTTCACCCCGCGTACGCCGTTGATCGTGGCGATCACGATCGGCGGGAACGCGGCCAGGAACAGCAACCAGTTCTTCGAGGTGTCGTTGATGCCGAACCACACGATCAGCAGGCCGATGTAGCCCAGCGGCGGCAGCGAGCGCAGGAAGTTCAGGTATGGCTCCAGCGCCGTGTTCAGCCAGCCGACGGTCGCCATCAAGAAGCCAGCCAGCGGGCCGAGGATCACGGCGATCCCCACACCGATCGCCATCCGCTGCAGGGAGGCGATCAGGTGTTCCCACATGTAGTAGTTCTGCTCACCGCAGACGGTGCGGGTCTCGCTGATCGCACGGCAGGAGTTGGACTGGATGAAGGCGTCCCACACCGCACCGGGTGACGGCAGGTAGAGCGGGTTCACCAGCTCCATCCTGGCGATCAGCCACCAGACCGCGAGGAACACCATCAGGACACTGAGCTGGAGCCCTGTCCTGCGCACCCGGCCCATCCGGACGGCGTGGCGGTGGTCGGAGGCGACCTTGAGGCTCTGGCCGAGGTGCTCGTCGGGTGGCGCGGTCGTGGTGGACTCGCTCGGGCTGTCGTTGATCGTCACGCTCTGTCCTGGTCCATCGGCTCGGTGCCTGGTGCTCCGTTGCAGAGGGTAACCCACCATGATCAGAGGCGGTCACAACCACAAGGGCAGGAACCGAGAATACACCTGCGCACTGGGAGCCGTCTGTCAGGTGCGCCAGCGAGGCTCGACCCGACCGGGGTGTCAGTGCTCGGTGCCCTCACCGGCTGCCGCCGCGTCTGCCGTGGTGGGCATCGGAGCTCGCCTGCGCACGGCTGTCACCGACTGCTCGAACTCGGTGCTGATCTCCTCGTCTGCCTTGAACGTCAGCAGGCTGACCACCACGGCCACGACCAGGTTCGCGACGAACCCGGGCACGATCTCGTACAACGTGTCCGAGAGCGCCGACTGGCCCCAGGCGTAGGCGACCACGGCACCGGCAATCAAGCCGGACAGTGCACCCCAGTTGCTCAGTCGCTTCCAGAACAGCGACAGCAGCACGATCGGGCCGAACGAGGCACCGAAGCCGGCCCACGCGAAGCCGACCAGGTTCAGGATGCTGTCGGAGGGATTGATCGCCAGGACGGCAGCGATGATCGCGACCACCAGGACTCCGAGCCGCCCGAGCAGCACGTAGGTCTTGTCCGTCAGCTGTGCCACTCCGCCGGTCTTCTCGGCGATGATCTTGAACAGGTCCTCCACCAGAGCCGAGGAGGTGACTACCAGCTGGGAGGAGATCGTGGACATGATCGCCGCGAGCACGGCGGCGAGCACCAGGCCGGCGATGAACGGGTGGAACAGGATCTGCGCGAGGTCGAGGAACACGGTCTCGCCACTCTCCGCGTCGGTGGGGGACCCGCCGGTGCGGTGGAAGTAGGCGATGCCGATCAGTGCGGTGCAGATGGACCCGGCCACGGTCAGGATCATCCAGCCGATGCCGATCCGGCGGGCCGCGTGCGCCTGCTGCGGGTTCCGCAGCGCCATGAACCGCACGATGATGTGCGGTTGGCCGAAGTAGCCCAGTCCCCAGGCTGCAGCGGAAGCGATGCCGAGCACAGTGCCGCCGGCGAACAGGCTGAGTAGCTCGGGGTCGACCTCCTGGATCGAGGCGACCGTCTGCGACGGGCCGCCGGCACTGAACACGGCGACCAGTGGGACGGCGACCAGTGCCGCCAGCATCAGCAGCCCCTGGGCCACGTCGGTCAGGGTTGCACCGAGGAAGCCACCGAAGAACGTGTACAGGATGGTGATACCGGAGACCAGCAGCATCCCGAACATGGTAGGGCGCGTCGAAGCTGGAGGTGAAGAACTTCCCTGCGGCGACCATCCCGCTGGAGACGTAGAAGGTGAAGAACACCAGGATGATCAGCCCGCAGACGATCCGGATCGCACGCGTGGTGCCCTTGAGCCGGTGCTCGAAGAAGCTCGGGATCGTGATCGAGTTGCCGGCCACCTCGGTGTAGGCACGCAGCCGAGGCGCCACGAACTTCCAGTTCAGCCAGGCACCGATGGTCAGACCGATGGCGATCCACGCCTCGATCAGACCGGACATGTAGATCGCCCCCGGCAGCCCCATCAGCAGCCAGCCGGACATGTCCGAGGCGCCGGCGCTCAGCGCGGCGACCCCGGGCCGCAGGCCGCGGTCAGCGAGCATGTAGCCGTCGAGGTTGTTCTTCGTGCGTCGGTAGGCGAAGTAGCCGATGGTCAGCATCCCCGCGAAGTACAGGACGATCGCGATGGTCTGGAACGTGGAGTCGGGCATAGCCCTCGCCGCCTTCTTACGTCTGTGTAAGACCTTCGACACTGTACACGCGACTGGCTCCGGTGTCAGCAGCAGCTGCGGCTACAGCTCCACCACGCCGCGAGGTTCCACCTGTACCCGTACCGGGCTCCCGGCGTCCAGGCAGGTCGCCCCGTCAGCAGTCGCGGTCTGCTCCCCCCACCCGGGGATCGCCACCCGGGCGGTGGTACGCCCCCGCGCGAAGCCGACCGAGACCACGGTGCCCTGGAGGAGGTGGCTGTCTGGATCGATGTGACCTGCGCCGTCGTCCTCGACGAGCGGTGCCACGGTGAGCGCGTGCGGGCTGATCGCGAGGGTCCGTCCCGCCTCCTGCACCACCCAGTAGCCGAGGAACCGGGCAGCCTCGGCATCGACCGGGTGGGCCCACAGCTCGGCGGGGGTGCCGGTCTGCACGATCTGCCCGGTGCGCATCAGCGCCACCCGGTCGGCCACGGTGAACGCCTCGTCGTGGTCGTGGGTCACGTACAGCGCCGTGGTGCCGGCAGCCCGGAGGATGTCGTGCAGCTCGGTGGCCAAGTGTTCGCGCAGCGCCCGGTCCAGCGCGGAGAGCGGCTCGTCCAGGAGCAGCAGCCGGGGGCGGGGGGCGAGCGCCCGGGCGAGAGCCACCCGCTGCTGCTCACCACCGGAGAGTGCGGTGATCGGACGGGTGGCGTAGTCGGCCAGCCCCACCAGGTCCAGCAGCTCGGCGACCCGCTCCCGCTGAGCTGCGCGTGGCATGCCGGCCATCTGCAGCCCGTAGACCACGTTCCCGGCGACGTCCCGGTGCGGGAAGAGCTGCCCGTCCTGGAACATCAGCCCGAAGCCGCGCCGATGCACCGGCACCCCGGTCATGTCCGCACCGTCCCAGGTGAGCTCGCCTGCAGCGAGCGGCTCCAGCCCGGCCACCGCCCGCAGCAGCGAGGACTTCCCGCACCCGGAGGGCCCCAGCAGGGCGACCACCTCGCCCCGGCGCACCCGTAGGTCCACCCCGGCGACCGCCGTCGTCGATCCGTACCGGACCACCCCGCCGCGCAGCTGCAGACCGTCCACATCAGCTCCTGTCCTCGGTGTCGATGCTAGGCGTGGCTACGCTGGCGCCATGTCTGCGCTCCGCCCGGTCCCTGCCCGCGACGTGCGCATCGGTGTGTGCCTGCTGCCGGAACGGCCCTGGCGGGAGGCCGCCGACCTGTGGCGCCGGGTGGAGGACCTCGGCGCCGTGCACGCCTGGACCTATGACCACCTGGTCTGGGGCGGGCTGCCGGACTCCCCCTGGTACGCCACGATGCCCACGCTGGCGGCAGCGGCGCTGGTCACCGAGCGCATCGGCCTGGGCACGTTCGTCGCCTCGCCGAACTTCCGCCATCCGGCGCTGCTGGCCAAGGACGCGGTCACCCTGGACGACCTCTCCGACGGCCGGCTGCTGCTCGGGCTCGGCGCCGGCGGGGACCTGGACAGCCGGCTGCTCGGGGTCGAGCACACCCGTGCCGAACGCACCCGCCGGTTCGCCGAGATGGTCACGCTGACCGACCAGCTGCTCACTGCGGACCGGGTCGACCACGAGGGTGAGTTCTTCGCCGCCCAGGGCGCCCGGGCGCTGCCCCGGTGCGTGCAGCGGCCGCGGGTGCCGTTCGTGATCGCCGCCAACGGGCCGAGAGCCATGGCGCTGGCCGCCAGCCACGGGCAGGGCTGGCTGACCACCGGACCGTCGGCCGGTCCGGCGCCGACCGGAGCCGAGGACCCCTCGGCGGCCCGTGCGCAGGTCGCCACCTGGTGGCGCGGGGTCGCCGACCTCGCCAAGCGGATGGACACCGCGGAGGCTGCCCGGGGCGAGGCGCACCCACCGTTGCGCCGGTACCTGTCCGTGGATGCGGCCGGACCGGCGGCGCTGAGCAGCCGCACCTTCGCCGAGGAGCAGGTGGGCCGGGCCGCTGAGCTGGGGTTCACCGACGTGGTGGTGCACTGGCCGCGCGCTGAGGCCCCCTACCGCGGTTCGGTGGCGGTGCTGGAGCACCTGCTGGGCTGACCACCACGCCTGCAGCGCACGCCGCTCAGATCTCACCGGCGTGCTCCCCGCGCAGGCGTTCGGCCAGGCCCATCACCGTGGCGGTGAGCAGCGCGAGCACCACCGCCGCGGCCAGCGCCATCCCCTGGTTCAGCGCGCCCGGCTGGCCGATCAGCCGGAACACCACCACCGGCAGCGTGGGCCGGTCCGGGCGGGAGAGGAAGCTGGTGGCGCCGAACTCCCCGAGCGAGACCGCGAACGCGAACCCGATCGCCAGCCCCAGGGAACGCACCAGGTAGGGGCCGTCCACGGTGAGCAGCACCCGTAGCGGGGTGGCGCCGAGCACGGCGGCCACCTGCCGCTGGCGCGGGTCGATCGCACGCAGCACCGGCAGCACGGTGCGCACCACCAGCGGCAGGGCCACGATCGCCTGCGCGATCGGGATGAGCACCGGGGAGGAGCGCAGGTCCAGCGGCGGGTGGTTCAGCGCGATGAGGAATCCGAAGCCGACGGTCACCGCGGAGACGCCCAGCGGCAGCATCACCGCCCCGTCCAACCAGGCGACCGCCCGGCGCCCGGCGGCACTCCGCGGCCGGCGGGAGACCACCAGGGCCACCAGCACCCCCATCAGCACTGCGAGCGTGGTGGCGTCCACCGCGATCCGCAGCGAGTTCGCCGCCGCCTGCCACACGGTCACGGTGAGCGCGTTGTCGCCGCCGGTGCTGCCCAGTGCCCAGTAGTTGTCCAGCCCCCAGCCGTCCGGGGTGCGCAGCGAGCGGAGCAGCAGGGTGAGCATCGGGGCGAGCAGCAGAACCCCGGCCACGACGGCGGTCACCACAGCGGGCAGCAGGTCGCTGCCGGGGCGCCCGCGCCGGGTCAGCTGCAGCGGGGCGGTCCGTGCCGGGCTGCCGTGCAAGGTCAGCGCCCGCTCCCGGCGCGCCCGGGTGCGGGAGAACACCGCGAGCGCGGCCACCACCACCACGAGCTGCACCACCGACAGCACCGAGGCGGCGCGCAGGTTGAGGAACTGGGTGGTCTGGATCCAGATCTCGGTCTCCACGGTGCCGAACTGCAGCCCGCCGAGCACCAGCACCACCCCGAACGCGGTGGCGCAGAACAGGAACACCACCGAGGCGGCCGAGGCGATCGCCGGGCCCAGCGCGGGCAGCGTCACGGTGAGGAAGGCCCGCGCCGGAGAGGCACCCAGCGCCCGGGCCGCCTGCGCGGTGCGCGGATCCAGCCGCTCCCAGAGGCCGCCGACAGTGCGCACCACCACCGCGTAGTTGAAGAACACCAGGGCGAGCACGATCGCGGTGAACGTGCCGTCCAGGCCGAGGAAGCCCAGCGGCCCGGAGGAGGCCAGCAGCGACCGGAACGCCACCCCGACCACCACAGTGGGCAGCACGAACGGCACGGTCACCAGCGCCCGCACCAGGGTGCGACCGGGGAAGCTGCGGCAGTACAGCACATAGGCCCCGGGCACGCCGAGGAGCACAGCGCCGAGCGTGCCGAGGATCGCCTGGGCGAAGGTGAGCCCGATGATCCGCCAGGTGCGGCTGCTGCTGAACACCTCCGCCACCCCGCCCAGGTCCAGGGCGCCGTCGGTGATGAATCCGCGGGCCACCAGCGCCGCCACCGGGTAGGCGAAGAAGATCGCCAGGAACGCCAGCGGCACGGCGGCGGCGACCACCACGCCCGCGGTCCCCACCCAGCCGCCTCGGTCCTGCCCGCCGGGGGTGTGGTTGACGTCGGTTATGGGTCGATAACCGACGTCAACCACACCCCCGGCAGGAGGGCGGGCCGCGCGTTCGGGGCCGGTGCGGACGGTCGGCACCGTGGCTAGCCGATCACGGTCTGCGTCCACTGCTCGATCCACTCGTCGCGGTGGCTGTTGATGTCCTCGATGCTCACCGTGAACGGATCGTCGGCCAGCGGCGCGAACTGGGTCCAGGACTCCGGCAGGTCGATCGCCTCGTTCACCGGGTACATGAACATCTGCTCGGGGATGTCGGCCTGCACCTCGTCGGAGAGCAGGAAGTCGATGAACGCCTGCGCGCCCTCGGAGTTGTCCGCACCGGCGAGCACCCCGGCGTACTCCACCTGCCGGAAGCAGGTGTTCAGCAGCGCCCCGGTGGGGACCTCGTCGTCGTCCTCGTCCACCTCGAAGGCCGGGGAGGTGGAGTAGGACAGCACGATCGGCCGGTCGCCCTCACCGGTGGAACCGGAGAAGTCCACCGAGTAGGCGTCCGACCAGCCGTCCACCACCTTCAGGCCGTTGTCGGCGAGCTGCTGCCAGTAGTCCACCCAGCCGTCCTCACCGTAGGCACCGACGGTGGCCAGCAGGAACGCCAGCCCGGGTGAGGAGGTGGCCGGGTTGGTCACCACCACCAGGTCCTGGTACTCCTCCTCGAGCAGGTCGTCCAGCGTCTCCGGCTCGGCCACGTCGTGCTCGGTGAACCACTCGTGGTCCACGTTCAGGCACACGTCGCCCATGTCGATCGGGGTGAGCGACCCGGCGTCGTCGGCGAGGTACTGCTCGGCGCCGGCCGGCAGGTCAGCGGAGGTGTACGGCTCGAACACACCCTCGGCGATCCCGCGACCGGCGAAGGAGTTGTCCACCCCGTAGGCCACGTCCCCGAGCGGAGAGTCCTTGGTGAGGATGAGCTGGTTCACCAGCTCACCACCATCACCCGGGGCACTGAGCTCCACGGTGTAGCCGGTGTCGTCCTCGAAGTCTGCGACCAGGTCCTCGGACAGGGCGAAGGAGTCGTGCGTGACCACGCGCAGCACTCCCGGGTCGTCGCCGTCCTCGTCGCCACCTTCACCTGAGCTCTGGCCGATCAGCGAGCAGCCGGTCATCGCCAGCACGACGGCGGTGCCCACCATGGCCGGGACGGCTCGCCGGGACCGGGCGGTGCTTCTGGTGCAGGTCATGCATCCTCCTCAACATCGATTGAGAAGGGGTCCGTGGAAGTTCCACGTCGAGAGGTGCTCGACTCCCTTCGCCGGTGCTAACCGGAGCAGGTTCGAGGGTCTGCGGTTGGCCGCACTCTCAGCGCTCGCAGGCGCTCCCCTGTCGTCTGCCACCACGGTACACCGCGGCTCGGGCAGGAGCGAACGAAGGTGACCTGGCTCACCGGTTGCCCGCTCAGCGGCCGGCGGCCTGCGCGGCCAGCACCACCCGCGGCACCTGCACCAGCTGTACCGAGTCGACCTGCACCCCGGCCGGCACGTCCCGCACCGACGGGTCCACCCACACCCCCGCCTCCGGACGCCAGGGCAGCAGCTCGAGCACCAGACCGTGGCTGCGCACCTGCTCCAGGTGAGGGGTCAGGTCCACGTCCCAGTCCCGGCCGTGCCAGAAGTGGTCGCTGACCACCTCACCGTCGACCAGCGCCCGGCCCACGTCCCCGGTCCAGGTGATGCGCAGCAGCACCCGGTCGACGGCGGCGCTCACCTCTCCCGGCAGGTCCACCTGGAGGCGGGTCGCACCGGAGAAGTCCTGCGGCATGCTCAACCGGTCCGCGGGCCCACCGCGTGCCGGTGCCGGCAGGTCAGCCAGCGGGGCATGCTCCTGCAGCGTGCGCACGCTCGCCGGCAGGGGCGCAGCGTCCGGGTCGTGCAGGGTCCAGGACCGCCAGCGGCTCTCGGCCGTGGGCTCAGCCTCGGCCAGCGCTGCCGTGCCGGGCCGGGCGGCCAGTGCTGCCGGTGCGGGCAGGATGCTCAGCCTGGAGCGCTCCTGCACCGGATGTGCCACCAGGTGGCCCTCGGGTGTGGTGTAGACCGGTGCCTCGGAGAGCACCAGGTGGTCCCGGCCGGCGAGCGGGAGCCGGTAGAGCCGGTTCGCGTTCTCTTCGTCCAGCACCAGCACGTCCACCCCAGGCAGCCCCACCACGGCCGCTGGCCCGGGCGCGCCGGCCAGAGCCAGGTGCGTACCGCCGTCGACCATCGTGGCCACCACGGGGCCGGAGACCGGCACCGGGTCGCTGTCCGGGTGCTCCACCACGATCTGCACCGGGACCCCCGGTGTGGCGACGAGCACGACCAGGTCGCGACCGCCGTCGAGGGTGACCCGGGTGAGCAGCCCGGCGGTGGCGTGCCGCAGCACCAGCTGGTCGGAGAGCGGGTAGCGCAGCGGCCAGGCGACCGAGACCCCGGCGGGCACGTCCACCGGGGTGTGCGGCACGGTGACCGGGCCACCATCCAGCTCCACGGTCAGCTGCACCTGCGGCTGGGCCGGCAGCGGGCGACGGGCGGGCTGGTAGGTGGTCAGGAACAGGTAGCCGCGCTGCCCGTCGGAGCGCACTGCCCAGCGCAGCGCACCGGGATCGTCGCTGGGCGGCGCCGGGCGGGAGGGCATCGTGGCGAGCGCCGCGCCGTCGGTGGCCAGCCACAGGTGCTGGCGGCGGAGCAGGTGGTGGTGCTCGCGGACCTGACCGTGCTCGCCGAGCGGGGCGTGGAAGTCATAGCTCCGGGTGGGCACGTCGTTCGGGTAGCCGGTGGCCTGGGACTCCTGCTCGGTGCCGTGCGGGCCGACGCGCTGGGTGCCGCCGGCGTACATGTAGTAGCCCTGCCAGACCGATCCGCTGCCGATCTTCGCCAGGGCGAGCGCGGCGACGTCCTGGGCGGTGACCAGCGGCCGGCGGTGGTAGGCCACGTGCATCCCGCCGCCGAGCTCGCAGGTGACGAACGGGGTGGGCTGCGGTGCAGCAGGGGTGGCGGGCGCGGGCGCCGCCGTGCCCTGGCCGGTGCCGAACACCTCCCGGACATCGGCGCCGACGGTCAGGTCGTCGCGGACTTCCTGGTAGTCGAAGTGGGCGGCGGCGAAGTCCGGCCAGTCCTCGTCGTCGGCCCAGAAGCCGTCGGCGTAGGCGCTGTAGACCGGCAGCAGCGTGGCCGGCACCTGGGCGCCGCCCCAACCGGTGGCGGTCCAGATCGGCAGCTGCAGCCCTGCCTGTTCGGCGAGGGTGCGCAGCGTGGCCAGGTGCTCGGGCTGGTCGTAGAGCTCGTTCTCCACCTGGGCGCCGACCACGGGGCCGCCGTCGGCGTGGGTGAGGCCGGCCAGCTGGGCGGCGATCTGCTCGTAGAGGCGGCGGACCAGGTCCAGGTAGGCGGGATCGTTGCGGCGGGTGGGCTGGCCGCTGGTAGCCACCCAGTCCGGAAATCCGCCGTACCGGGCCTCACCGTGCGCCCACGGTCCGAGCCGCACCACCACGTCCAGCCCGTGCTGGCCGGCGAGCTCGACGAACGCGCGCAGGTCCCGGTTGCCGTCCCAGCGGAACTGGCCGGGCTGCGGCTCGTGCGCCTGCCAGAACACGTAGCAGGCCACGGAGGTGAGCCCGCCGGCGCGCGCGTGCCCGAGCACCTCGGGCCAGCGGTCGCGCGGCAGCCGAGCGTAGTGGATCTCTCCGGTGACCGGGAACCAGGGGCTACCGTCCCGGACCAGCCAGCGTCCGTTGCTCTCGATCCGGGCGCTGCTCGTGGTCGCAGCCGGTGCGGACGGGGATGAGGAGGTGGGCACCCGGCGACCGTAACCCGCCCAGCGGGCGGCGGCCATGGTCGTTCCGACGATGGTGCTGGACGACTCGCTGGTCGATAGGGTGGCCACGGAACACGATCAAGGAGTCCGCATGAACGTGCAGAAGCTGGTCACCACAGTGGCGGCGATCGCCGCCGGATTTGCTGCGAACAAGCTGCTCGCCGCCGGGTGGAAGGCCGCGACCGGGCACGAGCCGCCGACCGGTGACCCCGACGATGGCGAGATCAGCATCGGTGAGCTGGTGGTGTTCGCCGCGGTGAGCGGTGCCGTGGTCGCCTTCGCCCGCGCGTTCGCCACCCGCGGTGCTGCGAAGTGGATGGCCAGCGGGGACAAGCCCGCGATCGAGAAGGAGTAGCCCGTAACGTCAATAGAAGGCGGGCACCGGTGCCCGCTCTGGCTTGACCTTGTGGGTAGGACCGGCGGGGTCAGGACTCCTGCTCCGCCTCCTCCCGCGCCCGCTGGAGGTCCTCTGTGAGCTCGTCGGTGACCAGGTGCTCCGGGTCGACCTTGCGGGTGCGGTAGCCGGCCCGGCCGACCATGTGTGCCGAGACCGGGGCGGTGATCAGCTGGAACATCACCACCAGGGTGAGCTTCCAGGTGATCTGGCTGGAGCCGAGGCTGATCGCCAGCCCGCCCATCATCAGCAGCAGCCCGAGCACCTGCGGTTTGGTGGCCGCGTGCATCCGGGAGAGCAGGTCCGGGAACCGGGCCACCCCGACAGCGGCGACGAAGGTCAGCGCCGACCCGCTGATCAGCAGCACGGCGGAGAGGATCTCGGCGACGGTCACAGCTCACCGTCCCCGAACCGGGCGCGGGCCTCGGCCTCGGCTGCCTCCTGGGCGGTCAGGATCCGCGCTTCCGTCTCCGGTTCCGCAGCGGCGAACCGGGCCAGGGTGACCGACCCGACGAACCCGACCAGCGCGAGCACGGTCAGCAGCAGCACCAGGTCGCTGCGGCCGAACCACAACGAGACCAGCGCCAGGCAGCCCATCAGGCAGGAGACCAGCACGTCCAGGGCCACGATCCGGTCCAGCATGCTCGGTCCGCGCTCCACCCGGAACAGGGTGATCAGCGCCGCCGGGACCAGCAGCGCGGCGCACACGGCCATCACGATCGGGCTCACTGTTCGCTCCTTGCTGCCTGCTGCCGAGCGCGCCGCCGCCAGGGCCGGGGCGGGTAGCCGGCCTCGGCGATGTCCTCGTCCTTGGACAAGGCGTACATCACCCACTTCTCCTGCTCCAGCACGCCCCGGCGCGCCTTCTCCACCGCACCGGGTGCGCTGGCATCGAGCACGTGCACGTACAGCATCCCGGTCAGTCGGTGCGCCTCCACCACGATGGAACCGGGCACGATCACGGTGAGCTCCGCCGTCAACGTGAGCACCAGGTCGGAGGTGGAGGCGAGCTTCACCCGCATCACCGCACCCTTGGGGTAGTGGCCGAAGCGCAGCGCGTGCGCAGCCACGTTGATCGAGGCGCGAACGATGTCCACCAGCAGCCGGCCGAGCAACATGAGTGTGCCGATCACCGACACGTGCCCGTCGAAGCCGACCCGCGGCATCGGCATCACCCGGAGCAGACCGAAGCTGATCACCACGCCGGTGATCACGTTCGCCACGGTCAGGTTGCCCCAGAGCAGCACCCAGACGATCGTCATCCACACCGCCATCGGCCAGCGGCGCAGCCAGTCGTAGGCGTCCGGTGACCTCATCCGTCACCCCCAGCGGCGTCCGAGGACTGCCCCGCGCCGCGGTCCCCGTGCACCAGGACCGCCTCGATGTAGGGGGTGCGGGCGCGCAGGTCACGGGCGGCGTCGTCGGTGTAGTGGTACAACGGCCCGCCGATCACCGCGATCAGCACGCCGACGGAGGCGATCACCGCGGCCGGACCGAACATGGTGCGCGGCACCCGGGTGTCCGGCAGCGGCTGCGGCGCCTCCTGCCAGAACGCCTTGTTCCAGGCCTTGATCACCGCGTACAGGGTGAGCAGGGAGGTGAGCAACCCGGTGCCGACCCCGACCAGGGCGAGCCCGGAACCGGTCTGGATGCCGGCCTGCAGCAGACCGATCTTGCCGAGGAACCCGGACATCGGCGGGATGCCGGCCAGGTTCATTGCAGAAAGGAAGAACACGGCACCGAGCGCGGGGGCGACCTTGGCCAGGCTGCCCAGCTCTTCCAGGGAGGTGGTGCCGCCGCGGCGCTCCACCAACCCGGCGATGAGGAACAGTGCGGTCTGCACGGTGATGTGGTGCACGATGTAGAAGATCGAGGCGGACAGCCCGGTGTCCGAGGCCAGCGAGATGCCGAAGATCATGTAGCCGATGTGGCTGACCAGGGTGAAGGACAGCAGCCGCTTGATGTCTTCCTGCGCCACTGCGCCGATGATGCCGACCAGCATGGTGGCGATCGCCGCGACGAGCAGGACGTCGTCCAAGACGCCATCGGTGAACAGCAGCGTCTGCGCGCGGATGATCGCGTACACCCCGACCTTGGTGAGCAGGCCGGCGAACACTGCCGTCACCGGTGCCGGGGCGGTCGGGTAGGAGTCCGGCAGCCAGGCGGACAGCGGGAACACCGCCGCCTTGATGGCGAACCCGAGCAGCAGCATGATCTGCAGCAGCAGACGTATCCCGGAGTCCACCTCCGGAAGTCGCTCGGCCAGCTGGGCGAGGTTCAGTGTGCCGGTGGCGGCGTAGATCAGCGCGATGGAGACCAGGAACAGCACCGAGGACAGCAGCGAGACCACCACGTAGATGGACCCAGCGCGGATACGTTCCCCGGTGCCGCCGAGAGTGAGCAGCACGAAGCTGGCCGCGAGCAGGATCTCGAAGCCGACGTACAGGTTGAACAGGTCGCCGGAGAGGAACGCCATCGACACCCCGGCGGCCAGCACCAGGTAGGTGGGGTGGTAGATCGCGACCGGGGCGCCGTCGTTCCCGTCCGCCAGACCCTGGGCGAGGGAGTAGGCGAGCACGCCGAGGATCACCAGCGCGGAAACCACGAGCATCAGGGCGGAGAGCCGGTCGGCGACCAGGGCGATACCCACTGGTGCGGCCCAGTCGCCCACGTCCACCACCTGCGGACCCGCCGTGTGGGTGAGGAAGATCAGCGCCACGGCCACGGCGAGCACAGTGCTCACTGCGGCGACCGAGATGATCCCCTGCGCACGGGAGCGCCGGGAGACGGCCAGCGCCAGCCCGGCGGCCACCAGCGGGACCACCACGGGCAGCGGGACGAGCCAGGTCATCGGTCCCCTCCCGTGATCGGGCCGCCGTGGTCCTCCGGGGTGTGCGCCTCCGGCGTCCCGGCCGGGGCCTCCTCAGTCTCGTCCCGGGCCTCGGCCGCCTCCGTCTGCAGGTCGGTGCCGACGTCGTCCGCGCGGCTGTCCGCCTCCCGCAGTGCGGCGCGGCGGGCGATCCGGCGGTCCTCCAGGTCGTCCTGCACCTCGTCGTGACCGTGCAGCTGCCAGGACCGGTAGGCCATGGCGAGCACGAAGGCGGTCAGGCCGAGGTTGATCACGATCGCGGTGAGCACCATCGCTTGCGGCAGCGGGTCGCTCATCTCGCCGGGGTCGGTGGCGCCGATCAGCGGCGG
This sequence comes from Ruania albidiflava DSM 18029, assembly GCF_000421225.1. Taxonomy (GTDB): domain Bacteria; phylum Actinomycetota; class Actinomycetes; order Actinomycetales; family Beutenbergiaceae; genus Ruania; species Ruania albidiflava. The sequence goes on from NZ_ATWL01000006.1 coordinate 53,659, forward strand.
CCCGCCGGCCGCGCCACCGGCGATCAGGAACAGCACGTTCACCCCGTTGCTGATCAGGGTGATGCCGACGATCACCCGGGACAGGGACCGCTCCAGCAGCAGGTACACACCGGTGCCGACGAGCACGCCGACCACGAGCACCAGCGCCAGCGAGGGGCTCATCTCGATGTTCATCAGGCCCTCTTCTCTGCCCGCTGCGGTGCCTCGCTCCGGCGCACCTCGTGCCTCGGCGCACCTCCGCGGGGGCTCCTCACGGTCACGAGGTTCCCCCGTCCCCGGTGTGCACGAGCTCGGGCTCGGTGTCGTCGGCGGTGCTGCGCGGGGAGTCGTGCGCCACGTCCGGGGCGGCCTGGCCGGCGGCCTCACCCTGCCGGTCGACCTCGGAGCCGAGGGAGCGCAGCACGTCCAGCATCAGTCCGACCACCACGAGGAACACGCCGATGTCGAAGAACAGGGAGGTGACCAGGTGCACCTCACCGAAGATCCACAAGCTGACGTCCAGCTCCACCGACTGCAGCACCGCCCCGCCGAAGAACAGCGGTACCGCCCCCGCCCCGGCAGACAGGAACAGACCGGAGCCCAGCAACGCACCGGGCAGGATCGGCATCGCCTCACCGAGCTCGTACCGGCCGCCGGCCAGGTAGCGCACCGTCAGTGCGATGCCGACGACCAGTCCGGCCACGAACCCGCCCCCGGGGGCGTTGTGTCCGGAGAACAGCAGGAACACGGCGAACACGAGCATCGTGTGGAACACGATCCGGGTGGCCACCTCGAAGATCACCGAGCGCCGGTAGGGCGGCAGTGCCACCCCGGCGGGCAACCAGCGCCGGTTCCGGCGGTCGTCCTGGTTGTCCGCGGGGTCGCCGCGCAATCCCCCGGCGGCATCCTCCCCGGGCGGAACCGGCCAGACCGAAGGCGCACCCGGCTTGATGTCCCGGACCCGGTCCACACCGCGGGAGCGGGCCCGCAGGAACACCAGGGAGGCGACACCGGTGGCGGCGACCAGCAGCACGGAGATCTCCCCCATGGTGTCCCAGGCGCGGATGTCCACGAGCGTGACGTTCACGATGTTCTTGCCGTAGCCGAACTGGGACGCCTCCTCCGGGAAGAACTCGGCGATCGGGTCTGCCACCCGGGCGCCGGGCACCACGAGCGCGAGCAGCATCGCCATCACCCCCACGGCCGCACCGAGGACCGCCCGCCACCAGCGGCTGGCCTTCAGTGGCCGGTTCGAGTAGTACGGGGGCAGGCGGCGCAGCACCAGGATGAACACCACCAGGGAGATGGTCTCCACCAGTGCCTGGGTGAGGGCCAGGTCGGGTGCGCCGTGCAGGGCGAACAGCACCACCACCCCGTAGCCGGTGACCCCGAGCAGCACCACCGCCTTGAGCCGGCGGCGGGCGCGGGCGGCGAGGAAGGCGCCGATGGCGATCACCAGGGCCACGGCGATCTGTGCGGGGGTGTCGAACCAGCGCACGTCACCGATCTGCACCCCGCCGGTGATGCTGGCGATGCTGATCGAGACGACGGTGGTGAGCAGGATGATCGCCAGGTACAGCGGCAGCGAACCACGCTGGGTGGTGGAGGTGACGGCGATCGCCACCCGGTCCAGCCGGCGCATCGTGGAGCGGTAGGTGTGGTCCGCGTCCGGTCCGAGGATGACGGCGTCCTGCGCCTTGAACACTGCGGCGCGCCCGGCGTAGAGCGCGAGTCCGAGGAGCAGGACGCCGGCGGTCAGCAGCAGTGGGAGGCCGAACCCGCCCCAGAGGGTCAGGTGGCCGGCCTCGCCGGACGGGTAGGTGGCGGCGTGCCCGGACAGCAGCCGTTCCCCCAGTCCTGGCAGCAACCCGGCGACCAGCCCGGCCAGCGCGAGCAGGATGCCGGGCACGAACAGTCCGGCGGCCTCGGTGTCCAGCGGCGTGTCCGGCACACCGGGCTTGCGGGCGAAGGCGCCCCACAGGAACCGCAGCCCGTAGCCGACGGTGAGCACCGACCCGACCACGATCACGACCAGGACGATGCTCTGCTGCGTCCCGCCGCCGTGGGTGAGCGCCTCCAGTGCTGCTTCTTTGCCGACGTACCCGGCGAACGGGGGCAGCCCGATCATGGAGAACGCGGCGAGGAAGCCGGCCACGGTGGCGGCCGGGAGCCGGCGGCCGAGCCCGGAGAGCTCGCGCAGGTCCCGGGTGCCGGCGGCGGCGTCGATCACGCCGACGGTGAGGAACAGGGCGGCCTTGAACATGGCGTGCGCCCCGAGCAGCGCGAGCCCCGCCAGGGCGACCGCGCGGTCGCTCTGGCCGACGAGCAGGATCAGGAAGCCGAGCTGGCTGACGGTGCCGAACGCGAGCAGCAGCTTCAGGTCGTGCTGCTTCAGCGACCGGTAGCCGCCGATGATCATGGTGGCGCCCCCGGCGACCAGGACCACCCAGCGCCAGGCGTCCAGGTCGGCGAACCCGGGAGCCATGCGAGCGACCAGGTACACCCCGGCCTTGACCATGGCGGCCGCGTGCAGGTAGGCACTCACCGGGGTGGGTGCGGCCATCGCCGAGGGCAGCCAGAAGTGGAACGGCACCTGCGCGGACTTGGTCAGCGCCCCGACGAGCACCAGCACCACAGCGGTGGTCACGCCCCATCCGGTCGGCGGGTGTGCGACCAGCTCGGACAGGGAGTAGGACCCGCCCGGGGTCTCCCCGAGGATGATGAAGCCACCGAGCATCGCCAGCCCGCCGAGCGTGGTGACGATGATCGCCTGCATCGCCGACCGGCGGGACCCCTTGCGGTCGAAGTAGTGCCCGATGAGCAGGTAGGAGAAGATCGTGGTCAGCTCCCAGAACACGTACAGCACGAGCGTGTCGTCGGTGCTGACCAGGCCGAGCATCGCACCGGCGAAGGCCACGAACACGCCGGCGAACCGGCCGAGGAACTTCGCCCCGGAGGAGAAGTACCAGGCGCAGTAGGCGAGCACCAGGGCGCCGACGGCACCGACCACCAGCACCATGAACCAGGTCAGCGTGTCCATCCGGAAGGTGAGGTTCATCCCGATGGAGGCGACCCAGGCCACCTCGACCTGTGGACCGTGCCCGGCCAGCACGCTGGAGGTCTGGGTCAGTGCCCACACCGCTGCCGAACCGGGCACCAGCGCCAGCGGCAGGAACATCTTCCGCCCGTACCGCGCGACCACGAAGGGGGCAGCCAGAGCCGCGATGATGTGCACGGCTAATAGCTGCAGCACGTCCGCTCCTGCTCAGTGGGCGTGGTCAGTGGTCAGTGTTCAAATGGTGCAGTTGTGTTGGGAAGTTGAGGAAAATGGCTCGCCACACCGCTTCCGAGCGGACAACGGACCGGTCCCAATACTAACAATGGCCACGCGGTGCTCCCGGCGGCGTCCAGTCGGCAGACACCTGCCGTGGTGGCTACAACCACCCGTTCTCCTGCGCCAGCCGCGCGGCCTCGGCGCGGGTGCGGGCACCGGTCTTGCCGATCGCCGCGGACAGGTGGTTGCGCACTGTGCCCTCGGACAGGTGCAGCGCCCGGGCCAGGTCGGCGACGGTGCCACCGGCGGCGGCCTCGCGGAGCACGTCGGTCTCGCGGGCGGTCAGTGGGGACTCGCCGGCAACCAGCCCCTCAGCGGCAAGCACCGGGTCCACCACGCGCAGGCCGGCGTGCACCCGGCGGACCGCATCGGCCAAGCGACGGGCCGGGGTGTCCTTGACCACGAACCCGTCCGCCCCGGCGCGAAGTGCGCGACGCAGGTACCCGGGTCGGCCGAACGTGGTGACGATCAGCACCCGCACCCCCGGATGGTCGGCCTTGATCGCAGCGGTCAGGGCGATACCGTCCATCCCTGGCATCTCCACGTCCACCAGCGCCACGTCCACCTCGGCAGACCGCAGCAGGTCGAGCACCTCCGCGCCGCTGCCGGCCTCGCCGGCCACCTCGATGTCCTCCTCCAGCCCGAGCAGCGCGGCCACCGCCCCGCGCACCAGGGACTGGTCGTCGGCGAGCAGCACCCGGATCATCGCGGCACCTGCACGGTCAGCTCGAACCCGTGCGGGTCCGTGGACCGGGTGAGGAGCACCGCACCGGCCATCCGAGCGCGTTCCCGCAGCCCACGCAACCCGTTCCCGCCGCCAGCACCTGCACCCGGGGCGCTCTCCTCCCCCACCGGACCGGCTGTGTCGGCCGAGCCCGCGCTGCCCGGCGGACCTGCGCCGTCATCGGTGATCGTGAGCCGGTCCGGCGCGATCCGCACCGTGCAGGAGCGGGCGCCGGAGTGCCGGATCACGTTCGTCACCCCTTCGCGCACGGTCCAGGCGTACAGGTCGCGCACCTGGGTGGGCACCTCGTCGACGGCGGTGGGCACCTCCGCGAGGATGTCCGCCGACTCCAGGGCTTCTCGGGCGCGCACCAGCTCCCCGGCCAGGCTCAGGTCGCGGTAGCCCTCCACGGCGCGGCGCACATCGTGCAGCGTGTCCCGGGAGAGCCGCTCCAGCCCGGCCAGCTCCGCGCGGGCCCGGTCGGTGTCCACCTCCAGCAGCCGGCTGGCCAGCTCGATCTTCACGGTGATCACGGTGAGCGAGTGGCCGAGCACGTCGTGCAGGTCGCGGGCCATCCGGTGCCGTTCCTCGGCCACCGCCAGCCGGGCGTTCTCCTCCCGGGCGGCCATCAGCGCACGGGTGCGCTGACGCATCAGCCGGATCCCCCACACCGCGAGCGCGGAGGCTGCGATGGACAGCGGCACCCCGAACCCAGGGTCCCAGCCGGGCACCACCCATTCCAGCACGCCGACCGTCACCACCAGCGCGGCGACCAGGACGGGACCGACCACCCGCGGCAGCCACAGCACCATGAGCACGCCGACGAACGGCAGTGCGGCGGTGGCCGACTGCCCCAGGGTGACCATCATGAGGACCACCAGCACGATCTGCACGACGATCACCGTGATGCCCAGTGCCCTGCCGGTCGGCCACGGATCCCACGCCCGCCGGCCCCGCGGTCCGCCACCTGCGATCAGGGAGCGCAGCCAACCCGGCCGGATCTGCAGCATCCACGCACCGAGGTAGACCAGGGCGATGAGCAGCGTGGCAGCCAGACCGATCAGCCCCGCCGAGGTGTCTCGGGATGCCCACGCGGTCGATATCGGGTCGGCGAGGAACACCAACCAGATGGCGGAGAACGCGAGAACTCCCCAGGTGGAGAACATCGGCCGCCCGGCCGGGACAGTGGGCTCCCGCACCTCCCGGTCCGTCGGCTCGGACGAGGGGGGCTCGCTCTGTTCCGGGCAGGTCACCCTGTCATTGTTCACCCGCGGGCGGTGTCCGCGCGGAACCGCCAGACGGCGCCGAGCACGAAGATCGCGAACCAGACCAGCACGTTCAGCACCCAGACAGCCTGCACGGGGTCGCCGGTCAGCGGTGCGTGCACCAGGTGGCCGAGCCCGTACAGGGGGGTGAACGAGGCGACCAGGTCGAGCGTGGAGCCCGCCGGGATCGGGTAGAACAGTCCGCCGAGGAACGCCATCGCGGCCACCCCCAGGCCGAGGAACTGCATCACGTTCTCGCTCGGCAGCAGGTAGCCGAGGAACAGACCGAGAGCGGCGAACACCAACGACCCGGCGAGCGCGATGCCCGCAGTCAGCGGCCACAGGTAGCCGGCCATCTGCGGGCCGCCGGAGACCGCTCCGGCGAGGTACACCGCGGTCACGCTCAGCGCGCCGAGCACGACGGCGCAGCACGCCTTGAGCAGGATGTAGGCCACCGGGGTCAGGGGGGTCAGCCGGAGCTGGCGGGTCCAGCCGCGGGAGCGTTCCACGGCCACCATCGCCTCGGCGCTGGTGGTGGCGAGCATGGCGCCGTAGACGCCCATCGAGATGAGGATGTAGGCGGCGACGTTGCCGTGGCCGGCGTCCTGGTCACCGCCGACCGAGGAGGAGGCGATGAAGTACAGCGCGACCGGCATCACCACCATGAGGATCACCGTGCGGCGGTTGCGCAGCAGCCGGCGCACCTCCAGGGCGAACAGACGCAGCGAGAACCCGCCCCACGCCGGGACGGGACGGTGCAGGGTCGGCAGCACAGCCGGTGCGGGCCGCACCGGGTGGCCGGGCTGGGCGGACTGGGTGGCGCTGGTCATCGGTCGCTCCCTTCAGGGGTGGTGCTGGGTTCGGGCGCGGCGGTCAGGGAGACGAACGCGTCCTCCAGGGCGCGGGCGGTGATCTCCAGGTCCCGGGCGGTGGTGGCATCGAGCAGGTAGCGGGCCACGGCGTCGGAGTCGGCGGTGTGCACCAGCACGCTCTCCCCGCGCACCTCCACCTCGTCCACCCCGGACAGGTCGCCGAGGCGGTGCAGGTCGGCAGTGGGCAGCCCGCCGGGCACGGTGGCGCGCACTGTGCGCCCGGAGGCGAGGGCCTTGACCTCGGCGGTGGTGCCGTCGGCGACGACCAGGCCGCGGGCCATCAGCACGATCCGGTCGGCGTAGACGTCCGCCTCCTCCAGGTAGTGGGTGGCGAACAGCACGGTGCGCCCCTCGTCCCCGTCGGCGCGGATGGACTGCCAGAACCGGCGCCGGCCGTCCACGTCCATCCCGGTGGTGGGCTCGTCCAGGACCAGCAGCGCCGGGTCGGCGAGCAGAGCCATGGCGAACCGGAGCCGCTGCTGCTCGCCGCCGGAGCACTTGCCGACCTTGCGGTCGGCGATGCCGGTGATGCCGGCGCGCTGCAGCACCTCGGCGACCGGCCGGGTGCGGGCGAACAGGCAGGCGGTGTAGGTGACCATCTCCTTGACCGTGAGGTCGGGCAGCAGCCCGCCGCTCTGCAGCACAGCGGCCACCAGCCCGCGGGCGACGGCGGTGCGCGGGGGCATGCCGTACAGGCTCACCTCGCCGGTGGTCGGGGTGCCCAGGCCGAGGATCATGTCCAGCGTGGTGGTCTTGCCGGCGCCGTTCGGTCCGAGCAGGGCGACTACCTCACCGGGGCGCACGTGCAGGTCCACGCCGCGCACGGCTGCTGTTCTACCGAACGTCTTGGTGGCACCGGTCAGGGCGACGGCGAGGAGGTCGCTGCCGGTGGTCTGCCGGCCAGGTGCTGGCGCAGTGGTGGTGTTCATGCCTCCACGGTGCGCCCAGGCGGTGAGGTGTCCCCGGTGCGGCTGTCACGACCTACCCCTGACATCCGTCACGGGCGCATCCCTCCCCACCCCACCCCACCGGGTCGTCATGCCACGAGTGCGCTCTGGCGCACTCTGGGCATGACGACCCTCAGTGGGGGGGTAGGGGTGGGTCAGGGCTGGACGAGGAAGCCGTCGTCGTCGGTGGCCTGGCCGCCGGCCGCGGTCAGCACCGCACGGGCGGCGGCCTCGATCCGCTCCCGGGCATCGGCGCACTCGGACCGCAGCGCGGCCGGGACCGGGTCGCGCTGCCACTGCTGGTCGTCGGCCGGGTGCCAGCGCAGCTCGTAGGCCATCACCCCCTCGCCGGCCCAGTCCAGGCCAGCGAGCACGGCGGGCAGCGCGTCAGCCGCCGACACGGCCACTGTGATCACCCCACCGCTGGGGTAGCGCCAGAGGGCGCCGTAGGCCTCCAAGACCTCCGGCTGGGCGAGGGCGTGCGCGTCGTAGGCATCCGCCTCGGCGTGCAGCCAGGCCCGTTCGCCGTCGTCCAGCTCCGGCACACCGTGGGGCCGCCCGGTCGCCGGCGGGACCGGACCCTCGGCCGGCTGGGTGTCGGTGAGCGCCTGCACCCCGGGCAGCACCGGACGCAGCACGTGCACCAGGGCGTCCGGGTAGAGCCACACCGGGGCGTGCACGGTCAGGTCCACGCCGGCCCACTCCTCCGCCTCGATCAGGTGCCCGGTGCTGGTGCGCACCAACGCACCGAGCCGGCGGCCCATCGCGAGCAGCAGCTCGAGCGCCTCCCGCTCGGTGCCGACCACCTCCGCGTCGGCGAAGGCAGCGAGGAGGCCGCCGGTAGTGGCGAGCTCCGCCGGAACCGGACCGCCCCGCTGGGGTGGGGCGGTGAGCAGGTAGATGCCCGCTACCCAACCCGGCAGCCCCAGCTCCCGGTGAGCTCCGCCGTCGAGCGAGAACGGACCGGACAGGTGCACCCCGGAGGCCAGGGTGAGCACATCGGGCTCCGAGCGGACGGCGGCCGGGTACCGGGAGAGGGCGAGTGCCTCGACCTCCTCGGCTGCGACGTCGTCGGCGACCGCCAGCAGGTGCCGGGACCGCGCGAGGCCGGTATCCAGGGAGGTGAGGTCCGCAGGCACCTAGTCCGCCACAGGTGTGCGGTGGAAGCTGAGGTGCGAACGGGACGCGGTGGGCCCGCGCTGCCCTTGGTAGCGCGAACCGGTGGCGCCGGCGCCGTAGGGCTTCTCCGCGGGGCTGGTGAGCCGGAAGTAGCACAGCTGTCCGATCTTCATTCCCGGCCAGAGCGTGATCGGCAGCGTGGCCACGTTGGACAGCTCCAACGTGACGTGCCCGGAGAAGCCCGGGTCGATGAAGCCGGCGGTGGAGTGGGTGAGCAGGCCGAGCCGGCCGAGGGAGGACTTGCCCTCCAACCGGGCGGCAAGGTCGTCGGGAAGGGTGATCAGCTCCAGGGTGGAGCCGAGCACGAACTCACCGGGATGCAGCATGAACGGCTCGTCGGGGGGAACCTCGACCAGGCGGGTCAGCTCAGGCTGCTCGGCTGCTGGGTCGATCACCGGGTACTTGTGGTTGTCGAAGAGTCGGAAGTACCGGTCCAGGCGCACGTCCACGCTCGAGGGCTGGACCATCGTCTCGTCGAGCGGGTCCAGGCCCACACGTCCGGAGGTCAGCTCGGCTCGGATGTCACGGTCGGAGAGGAGCACGAGGCCACGGTAGCCGAGCGGCGCCTGTAGCTGCGAGCGCCCGGTTCATCCCGGTCGGCAGGCGGCCCGTCGATCCCGGCTGGCAGGGGCCCGCTCGGGGCACCCCGTCCCACTGTGCGACAGCCGATGTGAAAACACCCGGTCCCGTTAGGTATGCTGGCCCCGCTGTGGTCCTCCATGGGCCTCATGCGGGTGTAGTTCAATGGTAGAACTTCAGCTTCCCAAGCTGACGGCGCGGGTTCGATTCCCGTCACCCGCTCCATGTGATGTCTCGCGACATCGTGAACGGCTGAACCCTCACCGAGTGTGGGTTCAGCCGTTTTTCCACTTGGTAGGCGTGGGCAGGGGTCTTGCGGTTGATGCCACGGTGGGGGCGCTGATGGTTGTAGTAGTCGCGGAAGGTATCTAGGACGTGTTGCAACTCGGTCAGTGTGGCTGGGTGTTGGGTGCGTAGATGTTTGGCCAGGGTCTGCCAGAAACGTTCGATCTTGCCCTGGGTGGTGGGCTTGAAGGGTTTGCCGTTCTTCTGGGTGATGCCGTGCAGGGCCAGGAGGGTTTCGAGGGCGTTGCCGGCATCTCCACCTCGGTGCCATCATCGAGCTCGGCGTCGGCGAAATCGGATGTCATGCCCTCCTGCCGTAGAAGGGCAGGTTGGTCGCGCAGCGCATGAGGGCGCGGCGCATGGTCGGCTCCTCGTCCTTGGCGACAGACGACCTGCTCGGCGACGGCGTCCGGCGCCATCAAATCGACCGGTATTCCGTTCGGTGATATCCACGACCCGAGGGCGCTCGGCCGTGCGTCGGGAACGAAGCCAGCGGCCCTCATCGCAACCTCGACAAGCCGCTCGGAGGCCAGGAGGTCGGGATCGACCGCCAGGTCGCCGTCGGTCGTGAACTCGGCGAGCGCGATCTCGGTCGCGCTCGTTGGGTACGGCCGCGAGCGGCGGCGGCGACAGGGCCGGGTACTCCCCGGAGGGCGTCGAAGCGTCGACGGAGATGACGGTCAGCGTCTGCGGTCGTCACCGCGGTTCGACGGGCTCCCGGGTGCGCCACCAGGCGATCGTACGTTCCAGGCCAACCCGCCAAGGCACCATCGGCCGCCATCCGAGAAGATCGCGCGCGAGGGTCGTGTCGGGCCGCCGGATCTGAGGGTCGTCCACGGGTCGCGCGATGTAGTCGATGGACGACGCGGATCCGACAGTCGCGATGACGTCCTCCGCAATCCGGAGGACGCCCAACTCCTCCGTACCGCCGAGATTCACTGGCCCCGCATGGGCACCGTCGGCGAAGGCGAGGACACCGCGCACGAGGTCGTCGACGTAGCACAACGAGCGAGTCTGTTCTCCGTCGCCAGCCACGGTGAGAGCATCACCAGCGAGCGCCTGACGGATGAACGTCGGCACGGCACGTCCGTCGTGGACGCGCATGCGCGGTCCGTAGGTGTTGAAGATGCGCACGATCCCGGCGTCGACGCCTTTGGCGTCACGATACGCGGCCGTCAGCGCCTCTCCGAACCGCTTGGCCTCGTCATAGACGCTCCGCGGACCCACCGGGTTCACGTTGCCCCAGTACATCTCCGGCTGAGGATGCACCATCGGGTCTCCGTACACCTCGGATCGTCACCGGCGGTGCGGGGTTCGTCGGGAGTCATCTCTGTGAGACGCTGCTTTCCGAGGGGGCAGAGGTCGTCTGCATCGACAACTTCATCACCAGCTCGCCGCGCAACATCGAGCACCTGACCCAGAACCCGCGGATGAGGGTCGTCGGGGCCGATATAGTCGACGGCATCCAGGTCGACGGGCCCGTCGACCTGGTTCTGCACTTTGCGTCGCCTGCGTCGCCAGTAGACTATCTCGAACTCCCTCTCGAGACCCTCAGGGTCGGCTCGGTGGGAACGATGAACGCCCTGGAACTCGCGAGCGCCAAAGGGGCCAGGTTCGTCCTGGCGTCGACACCCGCACGTCAGAGGCCCTCCGGGCCGACCACGCGCGCATCGATCGCTCGTCGACGCCACTCCCCCAGATCGTGCGGGAGCTCGGGTCGATCGTCTCCCTGCACCCCGGTGAGGATGAGGGAAGTGACCCGCCCGGCGAGACGGATGCGGGTGGAGAATCCGCGGCGATAGCCGAGGTGCGCCAGTCTGGTGGGAATGTCGAGCTTGGCGTCGGCCAGCACGCAGAGACGACCTCCCCTCAACGCCGGGCGCGCAGACCGCCAGACCACGTCCAACGAATCCGAAACACCCCCGGCCGCGCGGACGGCGTTATTCCACGGAGGGTTCGTTATGACGACTGCTCCCGGACCCCGCCGATCCCACGGAATTCGGGCGGCATCCTCGATGCCGGTATCGATCTCGACGCCTGCCCGGGCCGCGTTTCTGCGGGTGTTCTCGACCCTCGCTGGATCGAGGTCACTCGCGTGGAAAGCGATCCCGGGGTGCTGGAGGCCAGCCTCGATCGCGATCGTACCGTCGCCGCAGAACGGATCGAACGCCCGAGTCTCGGCCCGCATGCCCGCGATCGCGACGAGGGCGGCGGCGGCCGGCGGATGCAGCGTGCCGGGCGCGGTGTCGTGCTTGTACGGTCGCCGATGGAGCGGTGCCGCGCTCAGCCGCACGGCCACCACCGCCGCGCCCTGCTTCACGAACAGGCGCACGGTCACGTCCGGACGCTCAGAGGAGGACAGCCCCTCGGCGGTCCGCGCGAGGTGGGTCGCGCCCCACAGCGGCGCGACCTGTTCGCCGACGGCGTTCTCGACGTCGAATCGGCTGTACCGGTGGTCGCCCTCGATGCTGGCGACGACATCGAAGAAAAACTCATCGGGAGCCGTCCGTGCCGCGCTCAGCCTGTGCAGCGCTTCGTCCCAGTCCAGTCCCCGGACGCGCTGCGCGAGGCGGGCCACGGCGCCCTTCGTCGCCCCGACGTCGTCGATCCTCGAGATCACGACAAAGAGGTCGTCGACCGTCTGCAGCCGGAGCAGCGCCGCCGCGGGCCCGTCGTACTCGAACGTCACCTCACGATTCCCCATCCGGATGCGACGCGCGTCCGGGAAGCGTCTCTCGATCTCCGCAGCGGACACCCATTCCAGCCCTCGCAGCGTCCGAGCAATCAGTTCCATGTCCTCTCCCTCTCCGCGCTCACGCGGTCCCGCTCGCGCCATGATCAGCTCGGGGTCGGTCGACGTCACCCCAGGGGGTGCGGTGCAGCACATCTGCGTACCACCCGGAGAACACCGGTCGGCAGGTCGCGGAATCCGGCTTTCCCCCGCCGCAGTAGTGGACGATGGCCGGATCCGCCGCCTCCATCTCCGACAGGTAGTTCCAGGTCTGATCGATGCGGGTCCATTGTTCATGCAAGACGACATTCAGACCAAACTGATCATGCTGCGGCCACCGCCCCTGGGCGAGGAGGTAGTCCCTCTCCACGCTGCACACGGCCAGGACGCGCGAACCGACGTCCTCCCTGCGCCACGCCTCCAGGTCGACGAGGAGAACACCGGAGTTGAAGTACTCCGCCTCCGGGTTCAGTCCCAGCCGCTCCCACGGTGCGACCGCGTCTCCGAGGCGCGGGAGGAAGTAGTCGAGGGCGGCGCCGACCACGGATCCTCGAAGATCCGCGCTGAGGAGCGCCCGGGGATCGCGCCGCACAAGACTATCCGCATCGACGTATATGCACCGCCGGATCGACTCGGGGTACACGTCGCCCAGGAGACAGCGGAAGTAATGGGGCTTGCGTTGGAACGGCGCGACGGCCTCATGCCACGTCGCGGACTCGTCGACGGAGAACCACCGCAGAGTGAGCCGCTGAGCGCACGACTCCACCAGACGCTGTGATTCGCGGTCTATTTCCGCGTGGATCACCGTTAGCTCGACCTCTGTGTCGTCGTTGAGCGACGCATCCAGCGACGCGACCACGACCGCGAGGTACGGGAGGTAGTTCGCATCGCACGATGTCAGAATCGGCAGGAACACCGCGCCGTGATCTCGATCGTCTGTCAAGCTCATGTCCCTCATGTCACTCATATCCTCGTCCCGGCACGATCCGCAACTGTCCGTCCTCCGCTCGGCGCACGATCATCGGGCGCGAGAACGCATCCACCTGTTGGCAGAACTCGATGTCGTCCCGCAGACTCTCACGGCTGGCCGCGGGTCGGTCGCCAGTTCTACGACACTGCTGCATCATCACGATGTGCGTGCCCTGCTTGCCGACAAGCGGCAGGTCACCCAGATCCTCCAGAGTGCACGCGAGGTGTCGGAAGCGCTTCACCGACCCGACCTGCCGGTGCCCGCTGGCGGTTTCGCCCAGTCACCGGTCTTCGACCCCGCGACTCCCATAGCGGCGCGGCTGCGGGCCGAGCATGAGGCAGCCATGCGTGACCTCTACTACGGAGCCGAGGCGCCGCCCAGCTACGAGGAGATCATCGAGCGGGTGCATGCTGACGCAGAACTGCTCGCTACTTGAGATTGGCCAGGAACGACGCCGCATGGCAGCGATCGACAGCAGCGCGAGGCGCCGATAGTGAGCCATGTGCAAGCGCTGGGCGCCCTGGATCTCCGTCTGCTTGATCCAGAGACACCTGCTCCCACACGTCAAGACGCACCGCGTTTCCAGGCGTCGGCCCGGCGGCGCATCCACGAGGCGCGATCGGTTCAGGGAGCAAGATGAAATGGCGAACGCTCCCAGGGGCGCCTCCGGACTCCCTCCTGCTCCGCGCCGATCGGGCATCGTCGCAGGTCAGAGCGCGTCTTCCGCGCGATGGCAGGGTTGTCAAAGTCCCGGGACGACGATTCCCAAGCTGACGGCGCGGATTCGATTCCCGTCGCCCGCTTCGCAGGCCGGGCTCCAGTAGCCCGGCCGCTGGTGTCTCCAGGTGGCGTCACCGCGCCCGGGCGTGGGGCCAGCGAGCGCGACGAGGATCATCGCCACAGCGAGCGGGACCATGGTCTGGGCGAATGCGGTCGGGGCGCCGGTCGGCGCCAGGCCTAGGTATGGCACCTGCTGAAGCTCGCTGGCGTGGCAGTCACCGCCGAGACACCAGCCGCCACGCTGCCGGACGGGGTGGATACCATTCTGGAGCAGCTGGAGCCGTTCCCAGCGGTCGTCCTCTCCGAGCGCTACGACATCCTCGCGTACAACGGCACGTTCCGGTTCATGGTCGGCGACTTCGACGAAGTCCCGGACGGCGAGCGAAACTATCTGTGGCTGTTCTTCACCCACCGCTACTGGCAGGCGATCTGCGTCAATCGGGACCGGGCAGCGTTGCACCTGGTCAACAGCATGCGCGCGGCGATGGCACCGCACCTCGACGATCCGCTCTGGAATGCTCTCGTCGCTCGGCTCCGAGAGGCGTCATCGGAGTTCGAATCGCTGTGGCGACGCTCCGACGTCACAGCGATGGCGATGGCGGAGAAGGAGTTCCGCAGCCCGTACGGTGAGCTTCGATCCATGGCACCAGGCTGGCCATCGGTGGAGACGGGCTGAACCGGCTGATGGTGTATGCGCCCCGCGACGACGCCACCCGGGCCCGGTTCGAACGGCTGCTGACTGAGGGCAATCCCGATCCGACCGGCGCGGGCCTGCTGCGAGAGCCAGCGAGGGTCTGAACCGGGCGACGATGACGGGGCAGGGCGCGGACCGCAGCGGGATGAGCCGGCAACGCCGGCCGATCGCCGGGTGAGTACCGCGCACCGGCAGCGAACCTGCCCCGGTGAGCTCCGCCGTCGGACTGGGGCAGGAGCGCGGAGAACGCCCGGGTGCCTGCCGTGCTCGCCGACTACCGCCGCAGCTGGCGGTACCGCTCGATGAGCGCCTTCGTGGAGGAGTCCTGCGCGGCGAGCGCGTCGGTGTCCCCCTGGACCGCGGGCGCGATCTGCAGGGCGAGCTGCTTGCCGAGCTCCACCCCCCACTGGTCGAAGGAGTCGATGCCCCAGACGACGCCCTGCACGAAGGTGATGTGCTCGTACAGCGCGATCAGCTGGCCCAGGACGCTCGGCGTCAGCTCCGGGCCGAGGATCGAGGTGGTCGGCCGGTTCCCGGTGAACACCCGCGCCGGCACGATCTCCTCCGCAGTGCCCTCGGCGCGCACCTCGTCCGCAGTCTTGCCGAACGCGAGCGCCTTGGTCTGGGCGAAGAAGTTCGCCAGGAACAGGGAGTGCACGTCGGTGCCGCCATCGGTGAGCGGGTGGGCCGGGTTCGCCATCGCGATGAAGTCGGCCGGGATCACCCGGGTGCCCTGGTGGATCAGCTGGTAGAAAGCGTGCTGACCGTTGGTACCCGGCTCGCCCCAGAAGACCTCGCCGGTGTCGATGGTGACCGGGCTGCCGTCCCAGCGCACCCCCTTGCCGTTGGACTCCATGGTCAGCTGCTGCAGGTAGGCGGGGAACCGGTGCAGGTACTGGGCATAGGGCAGCACCGCATGGGTCTGCGCGTCCAGGAAGTTCGTGTACCAGACGTTCAGCAGACCCATCAGCGCCGGGACGTTGCGCGCGAACGGGGTGCTGCGGAAGTGCTCGTCGATGGTGTGGAAGCCGGCGAGGAACTCGGCGAAGTGGTCCGGGCCGATCGCGACCGCCAGGGAGGTGCCGATCACCGAGTCCACCGAGTAGCGCCCGCCCACCCAGTCCCAGAAGCCGAACGCGTTCGCCGGGTCGATGCCGAAGTCCGCCACCTTGTCCAGGGCGGTGGAGACGGCGACGAAGTGCTTGGTGACCGCCTCGGTGCGCGCCTCCTGGGTGTCGGCCAGCGCACCGGCGGCGGCCAGCTTCTCCCACAGCCACTCCCGGGCCAGGCGCGCGTTGGTCAGGGTCTCCAGGGTGCCGAAGGTCTTGGAGGCGACGATGAAGAGGGTGGTCTCCGGGTCGAGGCCCTTGGTCGTCTCGGCGACATCCGTGGGGTCGATGTTGGAGATGAACCGCACCTCGAGATGGTCGGCGACGTACGGGCGGAGCGCCTCGTAGGCCATCACGGGACCCAGGTCGGAGCCGCCGATGCCGATGTTCACCACAGTGCGTACCGGCTTACCGGTGATGCCGGTCCACTCCCCGCTGCGCACCTTGTTCGCGAACGCGTACATCTTGTCCAGCTCGGCGTGCACGTCGGCATCCACGTCCTGACCGTCCACGTGCAGCGCCGGGGTGGCACCGGCGGGGCGGCGCAGAGCAGTGTGCAGCACGGCGCGGTCCTCGGTGACGTTGATGTGTCCGCCGGAGAACATCGCCTCGATCCTGCCGGTCAGGCCCACCTCGTCCGCGAGCTGCAGGAGGAGCTCGACTGTGCGGTCGGTGATGAGGTTCTTCGACAGGTCGACGTGCAGGTCACCGGCCCGGAAGGCGAACCGCTGCGCCCGGTCGGGGTCCTCGGCGAACCAGGTGCGCAGGTCCGGGGTGAGGGAGTCCTGGTGGGCGTGCAGGCCGGCCCAGGCGCGGGTGCCGGCGGCGTCGATCGGTGCGGGGATCACTTCAGCTCCTCGGGCGGCGGTTCTGGTCACGCAATGTCTGGCCGTGGCAGCGGTCTGTCGGCGGTCTGGCCGTACCAGCCGCCAGACCAAGACAACGGTCTGCCCCTACGTTACGCGGACGGGCGCGGGCATGGGCGGCCGTCCGCGTACCGGCACGCTCGTCGGTATCGGCCCGGGTGGGCGGACAGCAGGAGGCCTTACCAGTCAGCACCGACATTCTCCGGAGAATTTCGGTCCTGTCGGCGACTCTTGTGGATAACAGATCGTTATCCACAAAAACTCTGGATCGCGTGTCGGCAGACCTTGATGTCAGTGCACAACGTTAGAATATTTGTACGAGCACGCGATCAAGAAGCAACAAGGGCGTCAGGAGGTGGACGACGATGGCAGACTCGACCCGGAGCAGCAGTCTGGCGCCGGACACCCCTGTCGGCGACCTCCTCGAGGCGGACCTGCCGACGCAGCTGGCCACCTTGGAAGCGCTCTGTGACGCCATCGTCAGCGGCGACATCCAGGACGAACGCGATCGGCACACCGGACCTGAGCTGGGTTCCGCGAGTGTGCGTGTGCACCAGATGTGCGCCCGGCTCACCGCCAAGCGGTATCAGTGGATCGCAGCCGAAGAAGCTGACGGCCTGTGGGCCGCCTCAGAGTTCCATCCCCGCACCTATGCCTCCTATGTGGCCCACACCCACGGAATATCCTATTCTCACGCACGGAGCACAGTTCGACTCGCTCGTCAGCTGCGAGACGAGATCCCCCAGTTCGGCGCGGCGCTCCGTGCCGGGAAGATCGGGCCGGACCAGGTGCAGGCGTTCGCCGCCACCGCCCTGACCTCACCGACCCGGGTGGCTGCCCTGGCCGAGGAAGTCCAGGTCGAGACCGAGGAGCACAGCACCCTGGGCACCGGCGACGCGCCAGAGGGCGACCAGGGGCCCGAGGGGCGCTCCGCCGACCACGATCTGCCCGCCGCCCAGACGCAGAGCATGGAGACCTTCCTGCTGGACCAGGCTCGCCACCTGCGCCCGGACCAGGTGCGGCGTCTGGGTCGCCACTTCGCCCACGTGGCCGACCCCGAGGCCGATGAACGCGGCTACCGCAAAGCCAAAGAACGCGAATACCTCGAGCTGGTGCGCACCCTGGACGGCTGGCACCTGTCCGGCTTCCTCACCGAGGAGAACGGTCGACTCATCCGCACCGCGATGGACGCTGTGATGAGCCCGCCTGCACCAGACGACGAGCGCACCGGCGAGCAGCGCCGCGCTCAGGCTCTCGCGGATATCGCGCATCTGGTTCTGGATCAGGGCCTCCTCGGCAACCGCGCCTCCGTGCGGCCGCACCTGGGGGTGCTCATCGGAGCCGCCGAGCTCGATCAGCTACTCATCAACGCTCACGAACCCGACCAGGGCACCCCTGAACCCGCACACTCCACCGATGCCTCGTGGCAGACCCCAGCACTAGCAGACCTGGCCGGCATCGACTGGGCACCCCGACTCACCGAACAACCACCCACCTTCGACGACGGCACCGGCCCCGTCCCACCAGCACTCCTACGCCGGCTGGCCACCTGCGGTGGCATCTACCGTGTGCTGTTCTCACCCGAGAGCGAGATCATCAACCACGGACGAGAACGCCGACTGTTCACCCCCGCCCAACGCCGAGCCCTCATCGCCCGCGACAAAGGCTGCACCTGGCCCGGCTGCACCGCCCCACCAGTGATCTGCGAATCCCACCATGCCCGCATCCACTGGGCCGACGGCGGACCCACCAACACCGCAAACGGCGCACTGCTCTGCTACCACCACCACGCACTCGTCGACACCCGATCGATCAGCATGACCCGACACGACCACCGGTGGATCTTCACCCGACCCGACGGCACCCTCATCAACCCGGATCACGCCCCACCACACCGCACCACCGGTGAACCGGGCGGCTGGACCCTCACCAGCTAGGGCGATCGACGCACGACCGCGCCGAGGGCTAGTCTCGCTGTCGATGGACATCGTCGCCTTCCGCCGCCGCGTGCTGGAGATCCAGACCGAGCTGGAGGCTCTCGACCCGACGGCTCCCGGGGCTGCCGACCGGGCCGGGGAGCTCAGTGCAGAGCTGGAGCAGCTGGCCGCCGAGCAGCGCGAGCGCACCGCCCGGACCGCCGCCCGAGCCTTCGGGCAGACCGTCACCCCCACCGGTGTGGACGCCCCGGTGGACACCCTCTCGGAGCTGGTCGACCGGCTGGACAGTCCCACGACGTCCGATCTGGAGGAGAGCACATGACCGGCGCCCTGACCATCGCCCAGGTACGTAGCCGGCTCAGTGCTGCCGACCTGCCGGAGACCCTCGTGCTGCTCGGGTTCACCGATCAGGACGCTCGTGACCTGCTGGCAGGTGTCGCCCGCACCCTGCAGGACGATGCAGCGCTGGCCCGCATCTCCGAGCTCACCGGTGCCGTCCGCGCCCGCATCGGCGACCTGCTGGGTGAGACTGAGGGGCACGTGTGGCAGCGCGAGCACCAGTGGGCCGGCGAGCGCGACCTCGCCCTGCCCACGCTGCTGGCCACAGTGCCCGACATCCGCGCCTACCACCAGGGCCGCGGCATCCCGGACGCGATCTCCTGGCGTTCCTTGTCCGACCTGGGCCAGCAGGTGGCGGTGCACCGGCTCACCTTCGGCACGTTCGGCGTGCACACTCACGACTGGTTGGTGAACGCCTGGACCGGCCGGCTGTACTGGCTCGGCCGGTTGCAGTACACCATCGAGCAGGCTGACGACGGCATCGTCGCCTCCGCGCACATCCCCCGCACAGGATCGTTCGCCCCCGAGGTGGTGGACGCCTCCTTCGCGCGGGTCGGCCCGTTCTTCGCCCAGCACTTCCCCGAGCTCACCCTGCGCGGCCTGCACTGCGCGAGCTGGTTGCTGGACCCGCAGCTGGCTGAGGTGCTGCCCGAGGGCTCCAACATCGCGGCGTTCGGTCGCCGTTGGCAGCTCACCGACGAGACGCGGCCCGGGGATGCGGACGTGCTGTTCTTCGTCTTCTCCCGCCGCAGCTTCCGCCACGACCTCTCGGACATCGACCTGGCGGCGCTGCCGCAGCAGACCTCGCTGCAACGGGCGGTGGTGCTACGTCTGCAGGCCGGTGGCCACTGGCACAGCCGCATCGGTCATCTTCCGCTCCCCGACGGCGGAGCTCACCCAGGTGGCGCGCTCACCGCTGCCCGGGGTCAGGATCCAGAGTCCCTCGTGCGGGTGTTCCACGAGGTCTACTACGTCCCCGTCCGTAGCCAGCCACCAAGTCTGCACAGCGACCGGGTGCCGATGCGGATGGCGTTGATCGCTGAAGAGCTCGCCGAGCTGGTCGGGGCCGTCTACGGCCAGGACGCGCAGCAGGTGATGGCGGAGGCCTACACCCGCGCCGTCGCCGCCGACGACGGCACCAGGGACGTGGTGGAGACAGCAGACGCGATCGGCGACCTGGTGTACGTGCTCTACGGGATGGCGCTGGAGTGCGGCATCCCGCTGGCCGAGGTGCTCGCCGAGATCCAGGACGCCAACCTGTCCAAGCTCGGCGCCGACGGCCGGCCGCTGCTGCGCGAGGACGGCAAGGTGCTCAAGGGCCCCGGCTACCATCGTCCGGACATCGCCCGGGTGCTGCGCGGCCACGGCTGGCAGGGCTGACCGGCCAGCTCCGACACCTCGGCTCCACCTCCGGACACGGCGACACGCTCCTGATGGTCCAGTCCGAGAGCGCCCAGCGCACCTTCCTCAGCCCGGCCAGACCGCTCGCACCTGCAGCACCACGAACCAGGTCGCCAGACCGCACACCAGGGCGAAGCTCGCGTTCCACACCAGGACCGGCACCCGGGTGAGCGCAGCCAGCACCGCTGGGTCCGACCCGCTCGACGGTCCGGTCACCACAGCGCCCAGGTGCCGCCACGCACCGACCACCAGCGTCCCGCCGACCGCCAGCAGTGCCCAGGCCTGCAGGTCGTCAGCGCGCAACCACCACAACGCGCCCAGCCCGGCGAGCACGGCCAGCGTGACCAGTGCGGTCAGGAACGAACGCACCCGGACCAACGCCACCAGCGTGATCAGCAGGATCACGGTGAGCACCGGTGCTGCCCAGCCGCGCAGCGCTGCTGCCACCAGGCCGGCACCCACGATCGCTGGGGCCGGGTAACCGGCCCAGGTCGTCACCGCCCGCCCCACGCCCCGGCTCGGGCCGCGGGTGACCGCGTGCCCGGAGGCGTCCGGACGAAGCACGAAGGCGGTGAAGGTCCGCCCGCAGGCGATACCGACGACGGCGTGGCCCAGCTCGTGCACGAACGTCACCCCGAGCCGGGCTGCTCGCCATACCGGGGCGATCCCGATGATCGCCAAGCTGACTGCCAGGATGATCAGCAGGGTGGTCCGGTCCAGCTGTACGGCGCTGGTCGGCTGCACCCGCACCGCCACCTCGGACCAGATCTCCACAGCTCGAGCCTACGGCGCGGCACGCCAGCCTGGCCGCCCGGCGGGCAGCACCAGGAGGGGACCGGGCCGCTCGTCCACAGCCTGACCGCAGATGTCGGCGCCGCCGGGCAGGATGGAGGGGATGACGACCACTGCCGAGATCCTCACCTGCACCATCCGTTCGGCCGCCGGTGCCGACGCCAGCCCACGCCCGGACCAGGTGACCGCTGTGACCGAGCTGGTGGACCGCCGTCGGCGGGTGCTCGTGGTGCAGGCGACCGGCTGGGGCAAGTCGGCCGTGTACTGGGGTGCAACGGCGGCCCTGCGGGCTGGCGGCGCCGGGCCCACCCTCGTGGTGTCCCCGCTGCTGGCGCTGATGCGGGACCAGATCGCTGCCGCTGAACGTGCCGGGCTGCGCGCTGCCACGATCAACTCCACGAACTTCGAGGAGTGGGACCAGGTGCTGGGCGCCCTCTCTGCCGGAGAGGTGGACGTGCTGCTGATCTCCCCGGAACGGCTCGCCAACCCGCGCTTCGCAGCCCGGCTGCCACAGCTGCTCGGGCAGGTCGGGCTGCTGGTGATCGACGAGGCGCACTGTGTCTCCGACTGGGGTTTCGACTTCCGCCCGGACTACCAACGGCTCACCCGCACGCTGCTCGAGCTGGCACCGGGCACACCGGTGCTGGCCACCACGGCTACCGCGAACCAGCGGGTCACCCACGACGTCGCCGCCCAGCTGGGTGAGGAGACCGTCACCCTGCGCGGGTCGTTGGCTCGCGCCTCGCTGCGGCTGGCCGTGGTGCCGGGTCTCTCCCCGCTGGAGCGGTACGCCTGGGTGGCCGAAGCGCTGCGTACCCTGCCCGGCTCCGGGATCGTGTATGTGCTCACCGTGGCCGAGGCGGACCGGGTGACCGCGTTCCTGACCGACCAGGGCCTGGACGTGGCCGCCTACAGCGGACGCACCGAGAACCGCGAGGAGCTCGAGGACCGGCTGCGGCACAACCGGGTGAAGGCACTCGTGGCCACCTCAGCGCTGGGTATGGGGTACGACAAGCCGGACCTGGCGTTCTGCGTGCACCTCGGCTCGCCGGCCTCTCCGGTGGCGTATTACCAGCAGGTGGGCCGCGCCGGTCGCGCACTGCCGGATGCCACGGCGGTGCTCGTACCCTCCGCCGGGGACGAACGGATCTGGGAGTACTTCGCCACCGCCGGTATCCCGGATCCCGAGCAGGCACAGCAGGTGCTCACCGAGGTGAACCAGCCCACGGCTGACCCAGGCCCGGACGCCGCCAACGCGGCCGCACGCGTTCCGGGTGCTCCGCCCGGTCAGAAGGGCTGGCTCGAGCCGGTGTCGGAGACTGCGCTCTCCGCCGCGACCGGTATCCGGCCGGGCCGGCTGGGCACGCTGGTGAAGATCCTCGCCGTGGACGGTGCACTGCGCCGGGTCGAGGGCGGCTGGGTCGGCACCGGGCAAGAGTGGCACTTCGACGCTGCCAAGTGGGACGAGCTGCGCGCCGTCCGGGCAGCCGAGGCGGACCTGATGCGCCGGTACGCCCACGGTGAGGGCTGCCTGATGCAGTTCCTGCAGCAGGCACTCGACGACCCCGACCCGCACCCGTGCGGCCGCTGCTCCGTCTGCGACGGCCGGTTGCCCGACCCTGGTGCTCGACCGGCCCAGGAGACTGTGGCCGCGGCGCGGGCATTCTTCCGCGGCCTGGACGTGCGGGTGGAGCCGCGCAAGCTGTGGCCGCCGCGCACGCCGCAGGTGAAGGGCCGCATCCACGGCATCGGCGAGGGCCGGGCGATCGCCTTCGCTGACGACCCCGCCTGGGCCGAGACCCTCGCGACCCTGTGGCACCGGGACCAGCCGGCCCCCGAGGAGATCCTCACCGCGTGCGTGGCGGTGCTGTCCCGCTGGTCGCGAGAGTGGCAGCGACCCACAGCAGTGGTGCCGATGCCCTCCCGGCGTCACCCGCAGCTGATCTCGTCCGTGGCCGAGCACCTTGCCCGGGTGGGCAAGCTGCCGCTGGTGCACGCGCTGGAGGTAAGCGGGCCGCCGCCGCGGGACGAGACCACGTCCGCCACCCGGGTCACCGACCTGCTCGCCGGGATGAAGGCGGTCCCTGGGGTAGAGCTGTCCGGTCCGGTGCTGCTCGTGGACGACACCATCCGCACCCGGTGGACCGTCACCGTCGCCGCACAGCTGCTCGGTATCGCCGGTGCGAGCCAGACCCTGCCGCTGGCGATCCACCAGCTACCCTGACCAGCTCCTGCCGCTGGTCGGCGCAGGTCAGAGCAGTCCGCCGCAGCCGGTGACGCCGTAGCCGCTGCGGCTCAGCGCCGGGTGTACTTCGCCGTGACCGCAGCCACGAACGGCCGCGCCGTCAGCGCGAGCAGACCGACGAATGCCCAGGTGAGCAGCAGCAGCACGATTTCCGAGGCCAGCAGCACCGCGGCCCCCACCACGAGCAGACCGAGCACACCGAGGCTGAACCGCCACTGCGGCACCGCCTCCGCGACCGCGATCCTGGCCGCGTCCCGGGTCCGCAGGTGGAAGCAGGCGGTGAGCACCACCATCTGTCCGCACCACAGCACCACCAGGGTCGCGATCACGAGCAGCACCGGCAGCAGCACGGCACCACCAGCGACCGCGCCCAGGTGCGCCAGGTTGAAGGAGAGCACAGCGAGCAGCAGCACCGCCGGCACCCACCACCTCAGCGTGGCGATCAGGTCCCGCCGGTAGGCCCGCAGGAACGGGCGCGCTGGGGCGAGGTCGTCGTCCTTCGGCCAGGCCCGCACTGCTGCCACCCCTGCCACGAGAGCGGGGGCTACGGGCAGGAACGCCAGCACGGCGAGCGGGAGGTTGGAGGCGTCCCGGTCCAGCAGCAGGAGCACCACCACTGTGGGCAGGCAGGTGAGCAGCAGCAGGACCTCGAGCACCAGCAGCCGGTAGACGACCGCCGCCCCGCGGGACAGCGGACCACGTCCGACCTCCGATGCCTCCTGCGCCCGTGCCATCGCACTCATCTTCGCCCATCCTCCTCGTCGGTGCGGTCATGCGGTGCCGTCCTGCGCTGCCGTCATGCGCTGCTGTCGGGCTGCCGCCGGACGGGTCGGTGCGCATCCGGCCGGCGGCAGCGCAGGTCACTCGGCCTGCCGGGCGAGCGCCTCGTTGTAGGTGTCGACCAGCTGCTGGGAACCGAGTGCTTCCATCTCGGCGACGTACGCGTCCCACTCCTCCAGGGAACGCTGGCCAGTGATGAACGCGGCAGTGGCGGCCTGCACCCCGTCCTCCAGCTGGCTGTCCAGCAGCGACGTGGTCTCCAGCTCGAGCTCGTCCAGCTGGGCCGCCGGTGCGACCGGGAGGGTCTCGTTCATGGCGAGCACCTCCTGGGTCCACTCCCGGGTCTCTGGTGACATCACCGACTGCAGGAGCTCTTCGGTGGAGCCGTTGGCCAGCAGGAAGACCCCGTTGCTGTAGCCGAAGTCGGCGTTCAGCTGCAGCTCGGCTCCAGGGTTCAGCCCGTTCCAGTCCACATCGTCAGCCAGGGTGCGTTCGCCGTCATCGGCGACGGTATAGGTCTCGCCCTCCACTCCCCACTGGGCGAACTCGATACCCTCGTCGGAGTAGTACAGCCAGTCGATGAACTGCAGCATGGCAAGGAAGTTCGGGCTCTCCGTGACCGAGCTGGACAGCATCAGCCCGGAGGAGAGCTGGCTGCGAGCGAGATAGTTGCCGAACGGGCCGCCCGGGATGGTGATCAGCCGGATCGGCACGTCGTCCTGGCCGGCGTCGGCGAACTCGGTCCGGTACTCGTTGATCACCTGGGTGTTGGCGGAGATCGCCGCGGTCTCCCCGGAGATGAACTTCTGCACCGCCTGGTCGTCGCTCTGGGTGATCTCCGGGTCGAGCAGCCCGTCCTCGACGAGCCCGGCCACGTAGCTGATCAGCTGGTGATAGCCCTCAGAGCTGCCGGTGAAGACGAACTCCCCGGCATCGTGGTCGTACCAGGTGTTGCTGTAGCCCCAGCCGGCGGCGGTGCCGAACGTCGGTGCCATCACGTTGAGGAACGAGCCGAGCGTCCTGTCGTCGGTCCACCGGTCGGACATCGCGTAGTCCAGGTCCGGGTTGGCCGCCATGACCTGCTCGAGCTGGGACTGGAACTCCTCCCACGTGGCCGGATCCTCGGTGATGCCGGCGTTCTCCCAGAGGTCCTCACGGATGGCCACGGAGTACTGCACATCCGGAACCTCGCGGATACCAGGCAGCTGGTAGATCTTGCCGTCCGACTGCCGGTGGGTCTCCAGCTCGTCCTGCAGACCCCACTCCTCAACCTTCTGGGAGAAGTTCGGCAGGTACTGGAAGTAGTCGGAGACCGGCAGGATGGCGCCACCGCTCACAAACTGGGTCTCCTGGCCCGGATAGGTCACCGAGATGATCTCCGGGGCATTTCCGGCGGAGACCAGCAGGGCCTTCTTCTGGTCGTAGTCCGCGGCCGGCACCGTCGTCAGGTCGAAGGTGACGTTCTGGTTCTCCTCGAGCTCTTCGAAGACCGACCAGTCCTCCTGCACCGGATAGTTCGGGTGGTCGCGGTACAGCAGCGAGAAGTTGACCGGCTCGGTCGCCTCGAAGGTGGTGCCGACGTCATAGTCCGCCATCGCGCCGACGGAGTGCTCCTCGTCGATGGTGACCGATCCATCGCCACCCTCAGGGCTGCCGCCACTGCTCTCATCACCTCCGGAGGAACATGCGGTCAGCACGAGGGCGGTCGCGGCCAGTGCCGCTACCCCCGTCATGCGGGTACGAGTGAGTGCCATGTGTTTCTCTCCTTCTGGTGCTGGCGCCGTCGGTCGACGTCCGGGGGATGGTGCGGGCGGTGCCCTCAGCCCTTGACGGAGCCGAGCATCACGCCCGAGACGAAGTACTTCTGCAGGAACGGGTAGAGGCAGATGATCGGCAGCACGGTGAGCAGCATCGTCACCGACTGGATGTTCGCGCCGATCTGGACGGCGTCTGTGCCAGCGCCTCCGGTGATCTCCTGCGACCCGGTCGCAGCCGCGATCAGGTTGCGCAGGTACACCGTCACCGGGAACAGCGACTTGTCGTCCAGGTAGAGGAACGCGGTGAACCAGGAGTTCCACAGTCCGACGGCGTAGAACAGGGTCATCGTGGCCAGCACGGCCTTCGAGAGCGGCAGCACGATCCGCCCGAAGACGCCGTAGGTGGTCAGGCCATCGATCGTCGCCGCTTCCTCCAGCTCGGTAGGGAAGTTCTCGAAGAACGACTTCATCACCAGGAGGTTGAAGATGCTCAGTGCTGTGGGTACCACCACGGCCCACATGCTGTTCCGCCAGCCGAGGAAGTTGGCGACCAGGATGTAGTTCGGGATCAGACCGCCGTTGAAGAACATCGTGAACACGGCGATACCGATGAAGAACGTCCGGCCCTTGAGCTGTGTCCTGCTGATCGCGTAGGCGTAGGTGCTGGTGATCGCCATCGCGATCAGCGTGCCCACCACCGTGTACACCACGGTGTTCTTGTAGTTGGTCCAGAACATCGAGTCGGTCAGGACCGCCTGGAACGTGGTGGTGTTGAAGCCGCGGGGGATGAGATTGACGTTCCCAGCCGCGATCTGCCCCTCGGAGGAGAAGGACTTGGCGATCAGGTTGACGAACGGGTAGAGGGTCACCAGGCACACGCCGGTCAGCACCACGGCGTTGACCACGCGGAACACCCGGTAGGAGCGGCTGTCCTTGATCGCACCGCCGCTGTGGACGGCAAGGATGTCCGGTGTCTTGGAGAGCTCGGTCACCACAGGGAGGCTCCAACCAGTCGGCGCGAGACGAAGTTCGCGGAGAGCACGAGGACGAGGCCGATCAGTGCCTCGAAGAGTCCGATCGCGGTGCCGTAGGAGAACTGCGCGGACTGGATACCCACCCGGTACAGGTAGGTGGAGATGACGTCACCGGTGGAGTAGATCAGCGGGTTCTGCAGCAGCAGCACCTTCTCGAAGCCCACCGCCATGAACGAGCCGATGTTCAGGATGAGCAGCACCACCATGGTCGGCCGGATCCCTGGCAGTGTGATGTGCCAGGTCTGCTGCCACCGGTTCGCCCCATCGATCCGGGCCGCCTCGTAGAGCTGGCCGTCGATCGTGGTCAGGGCCGCGAGGTACAGGATCGTCCCCCAGCCGACGGTCTGCCACACCTCCGAGGAGACGTAGATGGTGCGGAACCACTCCGGCAGCTGCATGAACGGGATCGCATCTCCGCCGATCGCGGTGACGATCTGGTTGATCGTCCCGTCCAGCGAGGTCAGCTGGAACACGATGCCGGCGACGATCACGATGGACAGGAAGTGCGGCAGGTAGGAGATGGTCTGCACCACCCGCTTGAACCGGCGCGAGCGCAGCTCGTTGAGCAGCAGCGCCAGCACGATCGGCAGCGGGAAGCAGATCAGCAAGGTCAGCCCGCCGAGGATCGCCGTGTTCCAGAAGACGTTCCAGAACTGCTCGTTGCCGATGAACATCTCGAAGTAGTGCAGGCCCACCCACTCGTCACCGAAGATCGAGCTGCCCGGGCGGAACCGGCGGAAGGCGATGACGTTTCCCGCCATCGGCAGGTACCGGAAGATCAGCAGGAAGATCACCGGTGCGATCAGGAACGTGTAGAGGCGCCAGTCCCGCTTCAGTGCGCGGCGCCAGGTGTTCTTGCGTGCCGGTTCCGGCGGCCGTTCCACCGCGTCAAGCTCGACGACGAGCTCCTGGGTCTCGACTTTCGTCGCGTTCATCCCACCGTCACCTCCTGGGGTGTCCGGCCGCCGGTGCCCACTGCGGTGCGGGCCAGCAGCCGCCGCGAGGAGCCGAGACGACGCACGTCGCCGACGATGGTCACCGGCACCTCGGTGTGCACGTCGACGCTCGACCGGGCCACGCGCAGCGTGACCGGTCCGGGCTCGACGATCCGACTGCCGTCCGGGTCGATGTAGGAGGCGAGGTCGGCATGCACCCGGAAGGTGACCTCGGCACTCTCCCCCGGAGCCAGCCGCACGCGCCGGAAGGCCAGGAGCAGCGCCTCCGGCCGGGCGACCTGCGCGACCGGATCATGCAGGTACACCTGGACGACGTCGCTCGCCTCGCTGCGCCCCTCGTTGGTGACCTGCACGTGCACGGTGATCTCGCCGTCGACGGCCCACTCGTGCTCGCTGCAGGTGACCTCACCCCAGGTGAGCTCCTGGTAGGAGCGGCCGTGCCCGAACGCGAACAATGGCGTGGGGTCGAGGTTGGAGACGGCAGTGGCGCGGCCGAGGGTGGGCGCCAGGTAGGTCGCAGGCTGCGCACCAGGATGGCGCGGGATCGACACCGGCAGGTGCCCGGACGGGTTCACCGCGCCGGTGAGGACTTCAGCGATCGCCTGACCGCCGCGCTGCCCGGGGAAGAACGTCTGCACCAGCGCCGCCGCTCCGCTGAGGGCGCCGAGTGCGTAGGGGCGGCCGGAGACCACCAGCACGACGACGGGTGTTCCGGTGGCAATCGCGGCCTCTGCGAGCGCCTGCTGCTCACCAGGCAGCCTGAGGTCGGGGGCGTCGCAGCCCTCGCCGGAGGTGCCCCGGCCGAACAGACCGGCCCGGTCACCAACCACCACCACTGCTACGTCTGCCTCGGACACGGCGGCGACGGCGGCCTCGAAACCTTCCCGTCCCGGTGCGGAGACGGTGCAGCCGGGCGCGTGCGTGATCGGGCCGTCGTGGTGCTCCCGGAGGGCCCCGAGCACTGTGGGGATGTCGATTCCCATCCCGGCCTCCGGGTGGTGGGTGCCCACGTGCGTCGGGAAGGAGTAGCAGCCGAGCATCGCGTACGGGTCGTCGGCGAGCGGGCCGACGACGGCGAGTCTGCCGCCTGCCCCCAGCGGCAGGGCGCCGACGTCGTTGCTGAGCAGGACCACGGCCTCGCGGGCCAGCTGCAGAGCGGTCTCGCGCTGGCCGGTGGTGTCCAGGTCGGGTGCGCCGTGGGTCTCGGGATGCCAGTCCGGGTCGAGCAGACCCAGCTCCACCTTCTGCACCAGTACGCGCAGCAGCGCCCGGTCGACGAGCTCCTCGGCGACCGCACCGGAGCGGACGGCCTCGACCAGCGGCTCGCCGTAGGCGTACACAGATGGCAGCTCGACGTCGATGCCGGCGGTCAGTGCCAGCGCTGCAGCTTCCCCGTCAGTGGCTGCAACTCGTTGCAGGGAGCGCAGGAAGGCCACCGAGAAGTAGTCGGCGACCACTGTTCCCTCGAACGCCCAGTCCTCGCGGAGCAGGTCGGTGAGCAGTCGCGGGTCGGCGGCAGCCGGTACGCCGTCCACAGCGGCGTAGGAGTTCATCACCGAACGAGCGCCACCTTCCCGCAGCGCAGTGAGGAACGGCGGGTAGTACACCTCAGCCATCTCCCGTGGGCCGGCGGAGACCGGGGCGTGGTTGCGCCCCGCCTGCGAGGCGGAGTAGCCGGCGAAGTGCTTCAGCGTCGCCACCACGCCCGCACCTTCCAGTCCGCGCACATAGGCTGCGCCGATTGCGCCTACCAGGTACGGGTCCTCTCCGATGGCCTCCTCCACTCGGCCCCACCGGTAGTCCCGGACGACGTCGAGCACCGGCGCCAGACCCTGGTGCACACCGACCGAGCGCATCGAGGCGCCGATCTCGGCCGCCATCTGTTCGACCAGGTCGGTGTTGAAGGCGGCGCCCCAGGAGAGTGGCACCGGGTAGGCGGTGGCGCCCCAGGCGGCGAACCCTGCCAGGCACTCCTCGTGCACCTGAGCGGGGATGCCGAACCGGTTGGCGGCCATGACCTGCCGTTGCGCTCGTGCCAGGGACTGCGCGCCGAGCAGCGGGTCGACCGGAGCAGTGCCGAACGGGCGGGTCAGCTGACCCAGACCGTCCACGATCACCTCAGCGAAGCCCGGTCCGTGCTGGGTCATGTCCCCCTGGTACGGGGCGACATCACCACCGGAGGCATCGGCACCGACCCACAGGCCCACGAGCTGGCTGACCTTCTCGGTCAGCGTCATCGCGGAGACGAGAGCCGCCGCACGTTCACGCGGCGAGAGGCTCGCGTCTGTCCAGGGCCCCGGCAGCCCCGGGCGCGTGCGGTCTCCGTCAGCGACCGCACTGCTTGACGGGTCAGTCATGCATCCCACTTCCTTGTGCATCGAACGTTTCGATATCTGCCCCGATATCGTCGAATCGCTTCATACCGTAAGGATAATCGTCGTTCCCGTCAAGATCGGAAGTGCTGCACGAGCGAAACTGGACCGTTTCGACGCGTTGCCGAAGCGATGCGCCGATATTTTCGGTCGAAGTGTAGACGCAGCGAGCCGCACGTGGCGGGACTCACGAGTCTGTTGCCAACCCGTCCAGACGGACCACCGGTCCACGTGACCGGTGCATCATCGGTCCCCCGGCTGGGCCGCATCGCCCACCGGTGGACTGCCGGGCCTCAGGCGGGTCGCACCACTGCCGTCCAGTGCTGCGGCTGCAGCTCGGGCACCAGAGCGGGGTTCGCGCCGGCGCACTCGTGCGCCCAGGCGATCGCCGCACGGAGCAGCTCACAGAGCCGATCGTCCGGGTCGGACACGCACGCTTCGGCGATTCCCCGCGTCGCGATCTCCGTCATCGCACCGGTCGCGGAGCGGTCCCTGCTGACCAGGCCCATCCGGTCCACGAACTCCCGGGCCCAGCGTTCGATTCCGTAGTGCTGGCGGAGCAGCGTGCGAGCGCTGGCCTTCCACACGTCGTGCGCCTGGCTGTCGTAGTCGCCCACCTCGCCGAGGATGCGCAGCACACCCACTGCGATCCCCCGCTGCCGCTCCTGGGCGGCGATCGGCAGCGCGTGCACGGCCGCGATCAGCGCAACCTCGTCAGCGAAGCCCGCGCCCAGGCCGCGTAGCCCGATCACCGAGGGGATCATCGGCGAGAGCCTCGGTCGGGCGTCGTTGGAGCTCAGGTCGTTCACCAGCCGAGCCAGGTGCGCCAGGGACTCGTCCGTGCAGGCCGGACTGTCCGTCCAGGTCTCGCCGGCCAGGTAGGAGGCCAGCTCCATGAAGCACGCGCCGCGTCGGGGGCTCCGGTGCCGTCCGCGGGCGAGCATCGGCATCATCATCGGTGCTGTGGCAGTCATTCGTCGACACCTCCGCAGGGGTATCGAGCCATTATCCGCCTGTTCCGCTCCGGACGCCAGAGGAGACCGCGAACCCTCGGGCTGCGCGCACCCAGGAGATCTGCCAGACCCTGGGCGCCCGGGACTGCGCCGGATCAGGACGCCGGGGTCAGGATGCGGCGGTCAGCACCACCGGGCCGTCAGCGGTGATCGCGACCGTGTGCTCGCTGTGTGCGCCACGGGAACCATCCACGCTGCGCAGCGTCCAGCCGTCCGGGTCGGTGAAGATCTTGTCGGTGCCGGCCATGAACCAGGGCTCGATGGCGATCACCAGGCCCGGGCGCAACGGCAGACCGCGCCCGGCGCGCCCGTTGTTCGGTACGTGTGGCTCACCGTGCATCGTCCGGCCCACACCGTGGCCACCGAAGTCGGTGTTCACCGGGTAACCGTGCTCGCGCGCCACTGCGCCGATCGCCGCGGAGATGTCGCCGATCCGGTTGCCGACCTTCGCCACGTCGATCGCCGCCGCCAACGCCTGCTCAGTGGCCGCGATGAGGCGCTGGTCCTCCGCGCGCGGGGTGCCCACGATCATGCTGCGGGCAGCATCGGCCACCCAGCCGTCGACGCTCACCGCGAAGTCGACGGACAGCAGGTCGCCGTCCTTGAGACGGTAGTCGTGCGGCAACCCGTGCAGCACAGCGTCGTTCACCGACGTGCACAGCACCTTGCCGAACGGGCTGGCGCCGAACGAGGGGTGGTAGTCGATGTAGCAGGAGGTGGCGCCGGCCTCGCGGATCATCCGGTGGGCGAGCGCGTCGAGGTCGAGCAGGCTGACCCCCACGTCGGCAGCGTCAGCCAGCGCCGCCAGGACGCTGGCGACGACGGCACCCGCCGGGCGCATCTCCTCGATCTCGGTAGGAGTCTTCAGTTCGATCACCTGCCTAGCCTAACCGGGTGCGGCCCGACTCCGACGGCTCAGCAGGCCTCGCACAGAGCAAGAACGGTCAAGCACCGCGCTGATACCGCTCGGTAGCGTCGAGGACATGCTGGAGACACCGGAGGAGATCACTGCCCTGCACGAGCTGATGGACCGGTCCTACACCGGTGCCAGCGCGCACCTGAGAGACATCGTCAGCGGCGACCGGCGGCTGGACGCAGCCGGGGTCCTCACCGCGACCACGGGGATGCGAGTGCTCAGCCTCGCCACTGTGACCGCCGCCGGAGAACCCCGGATCAGCGCCGTCGACGGCCACTTCCTGCACGGCACGTGGACCTTCGGTACGGCCGGCGCCTCGATCAAGGCGCGGCACCTCGCGGCCCGACCCGCTGTGAGCCTGGCCTATGTGGACGGTGAGCGGTGCGGCATCTTCTCCCACGGATACGCACACCAGCTCCGGCCGATGGATGCCCAGTACGCCGAGACCATCGCACACTGGGCCGCGCACTACGGCTCGGACCCGACCACCTGGGGTCCGGACGTGCGGCTCTACCGCGCCGAGCTGACCTGGTTGGTCGGGTACGCGAACTCTGCCGACTGACAGCCCTGTCCAGAACGGCCTGTCCGGGACCGGTCTGCCGGACCGGCCGGGTCGGGGGTGACCTTCCTCGCACCCGGCACCCGGTCGCCGGCAGATTACTGCGGAAACTTCTGCCCGGGTGCGCGTCGTTGCGCGAGGTGAGCTCCGCCGTCGGCAATCATGAGAACGCCCACTGGCAGTGCCGGGAGCCCTACCGGACCATCGGCACAGAGCGAAGGCCCCTCGGACTAGGGATCCGAGGGGCCTTGCTCTGTCCCGAGGACGGTGAACGGTGGATGTCCGCCCGCAGCGCCCGCACGCGGGGTGCGTTCCTCGAGAGCGGTTCGGCCGGGCCATCACGGTGCGGACCCATCCTGGTCCCCGCGAGCTGCACCCGTTCGTGTTCAGTCGCGGCCACCGGTGGAGTCCGGTCGAACACGATCCCACCAACGCGGTTGTGCTGCCACCCAGCGTCCCGGCTGGCACACGGTGCAGAAGCTGCGGATCTCTCCACGGTCCCTGCGGGTGCACGTCCCAGGCGTCCCCGGTCCGTGCGGTGGGAGATCAGTGTCGGTGTGCGCTCCGGTCTGGGCCCGCGCCTCTCGGATTGCTCCGACGCCTCGGTCCTGGACCTCGGTGCACCACTGGCTCTCCCAAAGCCGCCTCGCGCTGTAGTTGCCTACCGCGCGGTCCGACCGCCCCGTGAGCGTCGGCACGGTCCCGAGCTGCCGATCCGTCTTCGCCGACTACTACCGTGGAGTCGCCCCCAGGGCATCGTGCCTGCGATATCGGACCCGCATCCCAGGGTGCTGACCCTTCGGTTGCGATCGAGCTGGTGAACTCGATGACTCCTTTGTAGTGACCCGGCTCACACTTTGCAAGGGGTTCTGCGAAGCAATTTCTGGCCGCAGGTTACGCACATCCTCCTCCACAGGCTGACCTGCGAAGATGCCCGTTGTGCACAGGGATGTGGACAAAAATTGTGGATCACGCCCCGGTAGCATCGCCCCATGTCCTCCCCTCGTCGTCTGGTCGTGGCCGGTGCCATCGTCGACGACCTGCACCGGCCCACTGAGCTGCTCGCTGCTCGGCGCAGCGCACCGAAGTCGCTGGCCGGCCAGTGGGAGTTCGCCGGCGGGAAGGTGGAGCCCGGCGAGGCCGCCGAGGACGCGTTGCACCGGGAGCTGGCCGAGGAGCTCGGCGTCCGCGTGCTGCTCGGTGCGGAGATCCGGCCGGCGCAGGGCCAGCAGTGGCCGATCCTGCACGGTCACGCGATGCGGATCTGGTTCGTGCAGATCGTCGATGGCATGCCCGCCCCGCTCGCTGACCACGACGAGCTACGCTGGCTGCCGGTCAGCGACCTGTACCAGGTGCCCTGGCTGGAACCTGACCTACCGATCGTGGACGCGGTCAGCAACCTGCTCGGCGCGAGGGGCTGAGCGGCACCGCTACTCCTGGTGCGCGCCGACCTCACCCTGCATCCGCACCACCAGGTCAGCAGCCACGCTCAGGGCGATCACTGCCGGCTCCTTCCCGGCGATGTCCGCACGGCCGATCGGAGTGGTGATCCGGTCCAGCTCGCTGCGCTCGTGCCCGTACTCGGCGGTCAGGGCCCGGCTGAACCGCGCCCACTTCGCGCTCGAGCCGATCAGCCCGATGCTGCCCAGGTGGTCGGCGCGCAGCGCGGCGTCGCAGATCGCCAGGTCCTCGGCGTGGTCGTGGGTCATCACCAGCACGTGCGCACCGGGCGGCAGGTCGGCGATCACCCGCTCCGGCGTGAGCGGCTCGTGCCGCACATGCACCTGGGCGAGGGCATCGGCGAGCACCGCCAGGCGCTCCTCGGCGAGCTGCTCGGCCCGGGAGTCCACCAGCGTGAGGTCCACGTCGTGCCGGGCCAGGATGCGGGCCAGCTCCAGGCCCACGTGCCCGACACCGAACACCGCCACCGCGCCCGAGACGCCGATCGGATCCAGCAGCACGGTCACCTCACCGCCACAGCACTGCACGCCGAACTGCAGCGGCGCCTTGTCCGACAGCGACACGTGCAGCAGCTCGGGGCTGGTGCCGCCGGTGCGCAGCATCTCCCGGGCCGCGTCGATGGCCACCGCCTCGAGGTTGCCGCCGCCGATGGTGTCCCAGACCTGGTCCAGCCCCACGACCATCTTCGCCCCGGCGGGGCGGGGGGAGTGCCCGCGCACCTGCGCCAGGGTGACCAGCACCCCCGGGGACCGGTGGTGGCGAAGGTGCGCGAGCGCCGTCATCCATTGCATCGGGCCCCTACGGGTGCTTCTCCGCGCGGCGACCGGCCGGTGCAGTCGCCTCCAGCGGGAGCCGCTCGATCACCGGACCGTCCTGGTCGGCAGGGCCGGTGTCGATGGTCGTCTGGTCCCCGTGACCGTTCTGGCCGTTCCCGGCCATACCGACGACGGAGGGCGCCAGGGGGCGGACCGTCTCACCGGGGCGAAGGCCCACCACGGCGCCGTCCCCGCGCTGGGCTGCCGACTGCGCGAGGTGCGGCTCGGCCAGCGCCGCCCGGGCGCGTTGCACCGCCCAGTAGACCTCCTCCGGGGTGGCCGGGGAGCCGAGGTCCAGGCTGAGCCCGTCCGGTCCGAACGCTGCCGCGGCCTGCCGCAGCGCCTCGCGCACCGAGATCGCCAGCGGCAACGGTGGTTCACCGACGGCCTTCGAGCCGTATACGGCGCCGTGCTCAGTGGCATCGGTGAGCACCGAGACGTTGAACTCGCCCGGCATCTCGGAGAAGCTGGGCAGCTTGTAGGTGCTCGCCGCCTGGGTGGCCAACCGACCCCGGTTCTCGGAGTCGGAGGTGTCCCAGCGCAGGTCCTCCAGCGTGAGCCAGCCGGCACCCTGGACGAACCCGCCCTCGATCTGTCCCAGGTCCACGATCGGGGAGAGCGAGTCTCCGGCGTCGTAGACGATGTCCACCCGGCGGGTGGAGTAGGCCCCGGTGAAGCCGTCCACCTCCACTTCGGCGAGCGCGGCGGCGTGCACGAAGTACTTGTACGGGTGGCCCTGCATCGTCTCGGCGTCCCAGTGCAGACCGGAGATCCGGTAGAAGCCGGCCGCGTGCAGCTGCACCTGCTGCTCGTAAGCCTTGGCGATCAGGTCCTCCCAGGCCAGGTGCGGTCCACGGCCGCCGCGGGCGTAGACCTCGGAGCCGGCGAACACCAGGTCCTGCGGGTGCACACCGAGCTCCTGGGCCGCCACCACGGCGATCCGGTCCCGGATCTGCTCGCAGGCGTCCTTCACCGCAGCACCGTTGAGGTCGGCACCGGTGGAGGCGGCGGTCGCCGAGGTGTTCGGCACCTTGTCCGTGCGGGTCGGTGCGAGTCGGACCCGGTCC
This sequence comes from Ruania albidiflava DSM 18029, assembly GCF_000421225.1. Lineage (GTDB taxonomy): Bacteria > Actinomycetota > Actinomycetes > Actinomycetales > Beutenbergiaceae > Ruania > Ruania albidiflava. The sequence continues at coordinate 89,417 of NZ_ATWL01000006.1, forward strand.
CGGCGCACCCCCAGCGTGGTGGCGGCCACCTGCAGCATCTTGGTGTGCAGGCCCTGGCCCATCTCGGTGCCGCCGTGGTTGACCAGCACCGAGCCGTCCCGGTAGACGAGCACGAGCGCCCCGGCCTGGTTCATCACGCCCTGCCCGAACGCGATGCCGAACTTCACCGGGGTGATCGCCAGCCCACGCTTGGTGTGCGGGTGGGCGTCGTTGAATGCGGCGACCTCCCGGCTGCGTCGGTCGAACTCGCCGCTGTCGAGCACCTGCTGCCACGCGGCGTGCAGCCGGGGTGCCTGCTCCACCTCCTGCCCGTACGGGGTGGTCTGCCCGCGCTGGTACAGGTTGCGCCGGCGCAGCTCGTGCGCCGGGATGCCCAGCAGCGGGGCGCACCGGCCGATGGCGTCCTCGATGCCGAGCATGCCCTGTGGTCCGCCGAAGCCGCGGAAGGCGGTCTGAGAGGTGACGTTGTTCCGGGCGATGCGGCCGGTCAGGTCCGCGTTCGGCAGGTAGTAGGCGTTGTCGGAGTGGATCACCGCCCGGTCCACCACCGGGATGGACAGGTCGAGGTTCCAGCCGCCGTTGGCGACCAGGTCGGCCTGGTAGGCCTGGATCCTCCCGTCGTCGTCGAAGGCGATGGTCCACCGGATGCGGAAACCGTGCCGCTTACCGGTCATGGTCAGGTCCTGGGTGCGGTTCAGCCGCACCCGCACCGGGCGGCCGGTGACGGCCGCGCCGAGCGCCGCGACGCCGGCGTAGTGGTTCGACTGGGTCTCCTTCCCGCCGAAGCCACCGCCCATCCGCAGGCTCTGCACGGTGACCATGCCAGCGTCCAGGCCGAGCAGGTCGGCGATCACGTGCTGGGCACCGGTGGGGTTCTGCGTGCTGGACTGCACGAACATCTGCCCGGCCTCGTCCTGGTAGGCCAGGGCCGCCTGCGTCTCCAGGTAGAAGTGCTCCTGCCCGGCGAAGTCGAGCTCACCGGAGAACACGTGCGCGGCCTCGGCGAACGCTGCGTGGACGTCGCCGCGCTGCATGTGCCGGGTCGGTCCCTGGTAGGAGTCGGCCTCGATCGCATCGGCCAGGCTGACCAGGCTGGGCAGCTCGGTGTAACGCACCTGCACCGCCTCGGCACCCAGCCGGGCGGCCTCGAGGGTCTCCCCGAGGACCCAGCACACGGCCTGGCCGTAGTACTGCACCTCGTCGGGAAAGACCGGCTCGTCCTCGTGCTCGTTGCCGTCGTTGTTGCCCGGCACGTCGACGGCGGTGAGCACCTTGACCACACCGGGCACCTGCTCGGCAGCGGTGATGTCCAGCACCTCTACCCGGGCGTGCGCGCAGGTGGCTTGCACCGGGTAGCCGTGCAGCACGTTCTTCGTGCGCCCGACCAGGTCGTCGGTGTACAGCGCCGTGCCGGTCACGTGCAGCGCAGCGGACTCGTGCGGTTCGGGACGGCCCACGACCGGGTCGGTGGGGCGCTGTGCGAGGGCGCTCATGCTTCTACCTCCTGCTGGGTCTGTGCATAGAGCTTGCGCAGCGCCTGGCCGAGCATCGCGGCGCGGTACTCAGCGCTGGCGCGGTGGTCGCTCATCGGAGTGCCTTCCGCGGCGAGGATCTGTGCGGCCTGCTCCACAGTGTCGAGCTGCCACGGGGCACCGACCAACGCGTCCTCGCATGCCATGGCCCGGATCGGGGTGGCTGCTACACCACCGGCACCGATCCTCGCCCGGCGGACCACGCCGTCAGTGATCTCCAGCGCGAATGCGAGCGCCACGCTGGAGATGTCGTCGAAACGGCGCTTGGCGATCTTGTGGAACGCCGTCACGGGGGCCAGGGGCTTGGGGATGAGTATCGCGGCGATCAGCTCCTCGGGGGCTCTGACGCTCTGCCGGTAGCCGGTGAAGTACTCGGCGAGCGGCACCCGGCGCCGGCCAGCGGTCGAGACCAGCTCGATCTCCGCGTCCAGGGCGAGCAGCACCGGCGGCGCGTCCCCGATCGGGGAGCCGGTGCCGAGGTTGCCGCCCAGCGTCGCACTGTTGCGGATCAACCGGGAGGCGAACTGCCAGAACAGCTCGTCCAGCAGCGGGACCGCACCGGCCAGGCGGCGCTCGATCTCGGTGAGGGTGAGCGCTGCGCCGAGCCGGATCTCATCGGTGCCCACCTCGTACTCCCGCAGCTCGGGCAGGCGGTCGACGAGGATGGTGGTGGCGGCGCGGCGGCTGCGGATGTTCACCTCGACACCCCAGTCGGTGGCACCGGCCACCACCTGGGCGTCTGGGTGCGCGGCGAGCGCCGCCAACGCTTCGGCCAGGTCGGCGGGGCGGAGCAGGTGCTGTCCACCCACCGTGACCGCCGCCGGGGTACCAGCTGGCGGCGGGGCGTCCATCCGGCGGCGCAGCGGATCCTCGGTGTCCGGTGTGCCCAACGCGTAGGCGGCGTCGGCGATCGGGCGGTAGCCGGTGCAGCGGCACAGGTTGCCGCTCAGCGCGTGCAGGTCGAAGCCGTTCGGGCCGCTCTCCTGGCTGGGGCTGCAGCAGCCGCCACTGCTGCAGGGCCCGAGCTGAGTTCCTTCGCCCGCCGCGCCAGCGGCGGAGCCGTGGGGAGCACCGCTGGCGGACCCAGCGGCCCCAGCACCGCTGACGACCCGGCTGGGTCGGTAGTACTCGCCGGCCATCGAGCAGACGAAACCGGGGGTGCAGTAGCCACACTGCGAGCCACCGCGCATCGCCATCTCCCGCTGCACCGGGTGCAGGTTCTGCGCAGTACCCAGTCCCTCTGCCGTGACCACCTCACCACCGGCCACCGCCCAGGCGGGGACCAGGCAGGCATTCAGCGGTGTCCACTCGGTGGCCGCCTCGACTCCGGGGCGGGCGACCAGCACAGCGCAGGCGCCGCACTCACCCTCAGCACAGCCCTCCTTCGCCCCGGTGAGGCCGAGGTCCCGGAGCCAGTCCAGCAGGGAGAGATATGGCGGGACGTCCGCCAGGCTGCGGCGTGCGCCGTTGATCAGGACCGTTGGCGCCTGTGCACCGGAACCCTGCGGTGTGGCGGTCTGCATCATGGGTGACTGCATCGTCGTGACTCCTCACTCCTGTTGTGCACTGCTGCGCCTCCGACCTGATGGGTCGGAACAGGCCTGCGCCTCGTTACGCGTCCGAACTGGGTTCGTTGCGGAGTGAGAGTCACACCCATCCGAGTGCGTACGCCTGTACGCAAGGCCCAGAGTAACCCAGGACGCACCATTTCGCGCGATATTTGGTTTTCGCATGTCGAAAGCCAAGTGCGCTCGCCGAGGCGTCCTCGCTCTTCACGACTGATTCGACTCTTCCGTCACGAAATGAGATACTCGGCTCGTGCCCAAGATCATCGGCTCGACCCTTGCCGAGCATCGTGAACGCGTCCGTACCAAGCTGTTCACCGCCCTCTCGGAGCTGATGGCCGAGACCGGTTTCGACGCCGTCAGCATGGCTGACATCGCCGCACGCGCCGGCGTGGGGCGCACCTCGGTGTACAACCACTTCCCGGACAAGGAGGCAGTGCTGCTCGGGTTCATCGAGCACGAGACCCGGCAGTACGTCCAGGCGCTCGCCGAGTCGCTGGAGCACGTGCACGACCCCGAGGAGCAGCTGCGGGTCTACGTCCGCGAGCAGATCAACCTGAAGTCGGTGTATCACCTCGCCCCCGGCCCGGACCTGCGCAGCGTGGTCTCGTCCGGCACGCAGGCACGGTTGCGCGAGCACGTGACGCAGGTGACCGCGCTGCTCACCGAGATCCTCGAGCACGGGATCGCGACCGGGCGGCTGCCCGACCAGGACGTCGAGGCCGTGGTGCCGCTGATCAACGCCTGCCTGTCCGGGCGGATCCACCCGGAGGCCGGCCCGGAACGCGAGCGCGCGGTCGAAGCCACCGAGGCGTTCGTGCTGCGGGCCGTAGGGCTGCGTCCGGCACCCACCACGCCGACCGCCGAGATCGATCCGCGTGAGGACCTGCAGGCTCTCGAGGCAGCCCGCACGCTCACGATTGCCTGACAGCGGGCACGCCATCGCCTGAGCGCCGCGGTCAGACCATCGCCGGAGCGCGGCCGGTGCCCGCCTATCGAGCACCTCCGTACGACCGGAAGTGGATTTTCGCCACACTCTCGTCGCACAATAAGCTGGAGGGGCTTGTCAGGTTAGCCAAACCTCACCTAGGGTGCTGACATCGTGTCACGACACCGTGTCAGCAACTGATCGTGAGGTCCCATGTCCGTCACCGCCCTGCCGAGCGCACCTGTCAGCGTTCTCCTGAAGGGAGCGACCCAGGAGGCGCACACCCGCGCAGAGACCACCGCGTTCGTCACCGACCTGATGGCTGGGCGGTTGTCGATCGCAGCATTCACCGCTCTGGCGGCACAGCACCAGGCGATCTACGCCGCCCTGGAGGATCTCGGCCGGCGGGTGGCCGGCGAACCGGGAGCTGATGCCCTGGTCCGACCGGAGCTGGAGCGCACCGCGGTGCTGGCCGAGGACCTCCGCACGCTCACCGGGGGCGGTGAGGCTCCCCCAGTGCTGGCCAGCACCGAGGAGTACGTCCATCGGCTGCACACCCTGGACGACCTGGCCGGCTATGCCGCACACGCCTACACCCGCTATCTGGGCGACCTCTCCGGTGGGCAGGCGATCAAGCGGATGATGCAGCGGCACTACGGCATGGGCGAGGACGGGCTCGCGTTCTACACCTTCACCCAGATCGCCAAGATCCCGCCGTACAAGGCCGCCTACCGCACCGCCCTGGACGAGCTGCCGCTGGACCAGGGCGGCCGGGAGCGACTGGTCGCCGAAGCACGAGCCGCGTTCCGGTACAACGAGGCCGTGTTCGTCGAGCTTGGGCGCCAGTTCCGCCCTGCCGCCTGACCGCTCGCCCATCACCCGGGGTCCGGACGCCCGGCCGTCGCTCACCACGTGCTCCGGGCGCCGGTTCGTGCCCGCACCCTCCGCTGGCGTACGTTGTCGCCATGGAGTTCGTGGTGCCGGCCCGCTTCTGCGGGCCTCCGGAGTCGGGCAACGGTGGCTGGGTGAGCGGACGGCTGGTCGCCTATGCCGATGTCGACGGCGCAGCCTCCGTACGGCTGTCCAGTCCCCCGCCGTTGGACAAGGTCCTGCAGCTGGAGCGGGACGGCGATTCCACCGTGCTCCTGGACCAGGCCGTGCGTATCGCCCAGGCCGGCCCGGCCGAGCCGATCACCGACGACCCCGGCCCAGCGCCCGTCTCCTACACCGAGGCGCTCGCAGCCGGTGAGCGTTACCCGGGGCTGACCGAGCACCCGTTCCCTACCTGCTTCTCCTGCGGCACCGAGCGCGACCCGGACGACGCCCTGTGCCTACGCCCCGGGCCGGTCGCCGAGCACACGTTCGCCGCGGCCTGGCTGCCCCGGGAGGTGACCGGCGAGATCGTCTGGTCCGCGCTGGACTGCCCGGGCGGCTGGGCGCTCGGAGTGGGTGGGCGGCCGATGGTGCTGGGCACGATGACCGCGCAGATCAGCGGGCTGCCGGCAGTGGGCGCCGAGTGTGTGGTGATGTCCTGGCGGACCGGTGGCGAGGGGCGCAAGCACACTGCTGGCACCGCGCTCTACTCCGGTCGCCGGCTGCTCGCCCAGGCCCGCTCGGTGTGGCTCGAGGTCGACCCGGAGAAGGTCCGGCCCGCCTGACCGACCCGCCCCCGCATTCAGGTTGGAACACCTGCCACTCGTCGAAACCACTCTGTGCGCAGGTTCGAGTGCGCCAAGGGTGTTCCCACCAGCGCCGTTCAGGTCAGCACCCGGAGCAGCTCGGCGTACGTTCCGTCCACATCGCCGGTGCGAGTGCGCACGTACCGCGTGGCTGGCCGGGTGCGGAGCATCTCGATCGAGCACGAGCGTGAGAGCACGCTCCTCGGCCAGTCGGCGGGCGAGCGTCGACTTCCCGCTCGCCAGCGCCCCGTTGATCAGCACCAGTCGCACCACCCGGCCAGGCTAGCCGCGGCCGCCTGGCGAGCGACCATCGGGGGAGCGCGCACCCCGAGAACGCGCACCCCGAGAGCGATGCCGACGATCCTGCCGCCGCAGCGGCTGGGCCCGATGCAGCACCAGCACGGCGGAGTCCGCCCGGGGCGCCGGTGTGAACGCCGCAGCCGGTAGGTGCATCCCGAGCTCGGCCCGGAACCCGCGGGGCGGCCTGCGCAGGTAGCGCTGCACCATCCACCGGGGCAGCACCAGGTCGGCGCGCACCAGCGCGACGTCCCGGGCGGTGAGCCGGCAGAGCAGCTCGGCAGCGATCGCATAGGGCGGGTTCGCCACCACTCGGAACCGGCGGCGGGGCAGCGGTACCTGGAGCACGTCGGCCTGCACCACGGTGACCACCCGGTGGCGCGCCATCGCCTCGCGCAGCTGCTCGGTCCGCCGTGGATGGAGCTCGACGGCGAGCACATGGCCCGCACCGGCCGCCAGCGGTCGGGTCAGCGCACCGGTACCGGCGCCCAGGTCCAGCACAGTATCCCCGGGGCGCACCTCGGCAGCCCGGACTACCCGGTCAGCCCAGGACGGCCGGAGCCGGTGCCACCCCCAGCGCCGCTGCCCGGAGCCGGACACGGCGCATCACCATGAACATACCCATGGCGCTCACAGTAGGAAGCATCGGCCGGGGTGGTCCACGGAATTTCGTCTCAGCCGCGCCAGCTACCGTGTGCCCATGTCTCGCGGCGCGAAAGTCACTCTCGGCACCGTCCTGGTCCTGGTGATCCTGCTGGTGCTCGGCTACGGGGTCGACCGATACGCTGCGCACCGCATCGAGCAGAACATCAGCGAGGAGCTCGCGACCGCCGCCGCGGGACAGGGCGTGCACACCGAGATCACCGGAGGGTTGTTCTTCCCGCAGGTGATCAGCGGTTCTCTGGACGAGATCCGGGTCCAGGCGGACCAGGTGCAGCTGCAGGACCTGGTGATCACCGACGTCACCGGGACCGGCACCGGGGTGAGCGTGGACGAGCCACGCACCCTAGACCGGCTGACGGTCACCGGGACGCTTCCGGTGGCCACGCTGCAGCACCTGCTCGCCCGGGTGGACGCCGTTCCCGACACGCTCCAGCTGGACGTGGCCGACGGCCGGCTGGTCGCCGAGCTGACCGTCCTCGGTAGCACGTTGCGCGCCACTGCTGACCCGGTGGTCCGCGACGGCGCCCTCTACCTCGAACCGCGTGAGCTCACTCTCGGCGGTGTGCAGCTCGACCTGACCCACCTGCCCGGTACCGTCGACGAGGTGATCGGCAGCCTGGCGGTACCGACCAACGCACTGCCGGAAGGACTCTCGCCCAGTGCCATCGAGGTCGTCGACGGCGGTCTCCGAGTCACTGTGACCGGCACCGAGGTGGTGCTGGACGACCTCGGAACCAGGTGACCCGACCAGTACGGGAGCGTCCCCTCTACCTCGCCACCGCCGACCTTCAGCCCAGCACCTCCGGCAGTTCCGGCGCCGGCTGGCCGAGCACGTGCTCGGCGAGGAACGCCGTCACCACCTGGTACCAGACCTTCGCGTGCTGCGGAGTGAGGATCCAGTGGTTCTCGTCCGGGAAGTACAGGAACCGGTGCGCGGTGCGACCCTCGGCGTCGGCGGGCAGCCCGGACGAGCTGAGCAGCTCGTACCAGAGCCGCAGCCCCTCCCCGATCGGCACCCGGTAGTCCTTGTCCCCGTGGATCACCAGCATCGGGGTGACGATCTGCGCCACGGACAGGTGCGGGGAGTTGGCCAGCGCCATCTCCGGCGTCATCTCCCGACGCCAGAAGTAGCCCGCGTCGGTGGTGGAGCCGAAGCCGTCCAGGGCCCACAGGCTGGCGTGGGTGACGATCGCGTCGAACCGGTCGGTGTGCCCGGCCACCCAGTTGGCCATGTAGCCACCGAAGGAACCGCCCATCGCCGCGGTGCGGCTGCCGTCGATCTCCGCCAGCTCCTCGGCCGCATCGGTGATCGCCATCAGGTCGGTGAACGGCGCCTTGCCCCACTCGCCCCAGCCGCGCTGGATGAACTCCTGGCCGTAGCCGGTGCTCAGCGCCGGGTCCGGCAGCAGCACCGCATACCCCTGGGCGACCAGCAACCACGGGCACCAACGCCAGCTCCAGGAGTTCCAGGACCCCAAGGGACCACCGTGGATCCAGAGCAGCAGCGGCGCCGGCGCTTCTGCGGAAGCGCCTTCGGGCAGCGCCAACCAGGCGCGCACCGGTGTGCCGTCGTCCGTGGTGGTGCTCACCTCGCGCAGCGTGCCGGGCAGCTCCGGCCGGGAGACCGGCCCCGGCAGCGCCGTCACCGTGGCCGCACCCGCGTCCAGGTCCAGGCGGACCACCTCGGCCGGGTGCGCGTAGGACGCCCGCAGTGCATAGGCGCAGCGCCCGTCCGGGGCGACGACCACACCGGAGTAGGCCGCATCGTCGTGGGTGAGCCTGCGCACCCCACCTGCCAGGGTGAGGTGGAAGACCGGGGCGCGACCGCCGTCGTCGGCAACGACGAGCAGCCCGGTCGAGTCCGGCAGCCAGACCAGGCTCGCCGGCCACCGGTCCCAGTCCGCGGCGACCTGGCGGGTCTCGGAGCCGTCCAGCCGGCTCACCCGGAGGGTGACCGTAGGCGCCTCGTCCGGGGTGGACAGGCTCTCCACCAGGTAGGCGACCAGCTGCCCGTCCGGGCTGATCCGCGGCTCGAACAGCTCCGCGTCGGGGTCGTCGGCGAGCACACGCTGCTCCCCGGTGGCCACGTCGATGTGCACCAGCCGGGAGCGCACCGCCCCCTGCCCGGTGGGCACCGACCAGGTCGTCACCACTGTGCTGCCGTCCGGGCTGAGGTCCGCCGAGCTCTCGATCAGCGCCTTGCCGGCGGCCGGGGTCAGGTCGCGCAGGTCGACGGCGGAGCTCCCCTCGGTCTGTCCGGTCACCACGCCGGCGGCACGTCCGGGCAGGTCACCGGTGAACAGTCGGGGTGCCGCCGGGCCCAGGTCGTGGTCCCAGAACCGCACCGGGTAGTCGGAGTGCAGGATCGCGGAGACGCATCGGGTCTTGCGCGCCTCGAGCAGCTGCTCCTCGCTGGCCAGGCCGGTGGCCGAGGGCATCGTGTCCGCAGTGACCAGCACCGTGGCGGCCTCCCGGGCGGTTCGAACAGCGTCCACCCCGCCGGGCCGGGTGGCCACCTGGTGCGCCTCGCCACCGGTCGCGGGCAGCAACCAGACCGCCGGCTTGGCGTCGTCCTCGGCCACGCCGTCGGTGGGTCGCTTGGCCACGAACAGCAGGTCACCATCGGCGGTGAACGCCGGGGCGGACTCCCCCGTCAGTCCGCGGGTGAGGCGGTGGGCCGGTGTGGTCCCGGTCGGGTCGACCTGCCAGAGCGCGGTCAGGTACTTGGTCTTGTCCTCGTTCAGCGCAGAGACGGCGACCGCAAGACGGTCACCAGCGGGGCTGAGGGCCAGGGAGGTGAGCCGCGGCAGGGCGATGTAGGCGTCCAGGTCGTGGAACGGGGTCGGTCCCGGGGTCGCCTGGTCGTCGGGAGTGGCTGTGGTGTCGGTCATCCTGTCGTCCTATCACGACGGCGGCACCTCGCCCAGCAGATGGGGTCTGCTGTCCGAGTTCGCTAGGGTGCCCTGCGGCAGACTGGAAGGAGTCCCATGACGACCGCGACCGCCGACCAGGGCACCCGCAGCGGCCCGGAGCGCTCTCGACCACCGTTCGAGCAGTGGTTCCCCGGCGCGCCGATGGATGCCACCTACGGCTACGACCTGGATGGGCTGCTGCAGGTCAGCGCTCCCCAGCCACCGGAGGACTTCGCCGACTTCTGGCGGGGTCTGCATGCCCAGGCACGGCAGGTGGCGCCGGCACCGGAGCTGGCCGGATACCCGATGACCGCCCCGGCGCACACCGTGCACCGCGTGGACTTCACCAGTCTTGGCGGGCTACGGCTCGGCGGCTGGGTGGCACTGCCGACGCAGCAGCCGGCGCGGGTGGGCGTGGTGGTGAGCCACGGCTACGGCGGCCGGGAGGAGCCCGAGCTCGCCGGCATCCCGGATGATGCCGCAGTGATCTTCCCGGTGGCACGCGGGTTGCCGTCGGTGAGCCTGATGCCGCAGGTGCGCCGGCCCACCGACGGGCACGTGCTGGAGGGCATCGAGTCTCGGGAGAGCTACGTGCTCGGCGGCTGCGCAGCGGACGTGTGGTGTGCGGGGAGTGCGCTGACCGAGCTGGTCGGCGAGCTGCCGCTGGTGTTCGTCGGCGGCAGCTTCGGCGGCGGGCAGGGCGCCTTGGCGCTGCCGTGGGACTCCCGGTTCGTGGCCGGCGCGCTGCGGGTGCCCAGCTTCGGCCAGTACGACCTGCGGTTGCACCTGCCGTGCACCGGCAGCGGTGAACGGGTCCGGGAGCACGTGTCGTTGCACCCGCGGGCACGGGAGGTGCTGCGCTACTTCGACGCGGCCACCGCTGCCGGCTTCCTCACCGTCCCGACGCTGATGGCGTGCGCCCTGTGGGATCCGGCGGTGCCCCCGCCCGGGCAGTTCGCCGTGCACAACGCCGCCCGCGGCGCCACCGGTGAGCGTGCCCGGTTGCAGGTGCTGGCCGCCGGGCACGAGACGTACCCGCAGGAGACGGCTGACGGGGCCGTGTGGTGGCGCGGTGTCCACCAGCTGGTCAGCAGCGTCCCAGGGTAGCGGCGCGCACACGAGGTGCAGCAAACTGTCAGCCACCCGGCCCCGGGCCCGCAGTCTCGAAGGATTCACCCCCATGAGCACACCCCGTTCTGATGGACGGCGCATGCACAGGACGATCGCACTGATCCTCGGCGTGCTGCTCGCCGCCTTGATGGTCTACCCGTGGCCGGAGCACACGCCCGAACCGATCATCCTCGGAGTCATCCCGGCACCACTGTTCGCCTGGATCGTGTGGGTCGCAGCGTTCATCGCCTACGTGGCCTGGATCTGCTACCGGTGGGACCCGTATGCCGCCATCGTGCAGCGCTTCGTCGACGAGCAGGCCGGGCGGTCCGGCGGCCAGGAGGTGCAGCGCTGATGTCCAACGCGGCCATGTGGATCGCGCTGATCGTCTTCTCGCTGCTGCTGGTGTACCTGGGCTATCTCGGCAACCGGAGCACCAGCAACACGATGGAGGACTTCGTGCTCGGCAGCCGGAAGCTGAACAAGCTCCCGGCGTTCTTCACGGTGACGGCGACGCTGTTCAGCGCGTTCAGCTACTTCGGGATCACCGGCCAGTTCTACACCAACGGCATCGGCGCCTGGATCCAGGTCGCCACCACTGCGGCGGTCGGCCCGATCATCTACTTCGCTGGCACACGGATCTGGCTGGTCGCACGGCGCTACGGCCTGGTGAACATCACCGAGTACCTCTCCGACCGGTATGCCTCCCGCGCTGTGGGTCTGGTGGCCGGGCTCATCGTGATCGTGGCGCTGGTCCCGTACATGGGCGCCCAGTTCCGGGGCAGCGGGCTGACCCTCGAGGCGGTGACCGAGGGCGGCATCCCCTACTGGGCCGGCGCCGTGTTCCTGGCCGTGGTGGTGACGCTGTACGTGATGAGCGGCGGGTTCCGGTCGGTGGTCTGGACCGACGTGGTGCAAGGGGCGATGATGTACGTCCTGCTCGCCGTCGCCATGCTGATCCTGGTGTTCACCCAGACCGGCGGCTTCACCGAGCTGATGGACACTGTCGGGGAACAGTCGGAGCTGTTGTCCAACCCGGGCGGGGACGGGCTGTTCAGCCTGCAGTACCTGGTCTCGGTGCTGGTGATCTTCGCTGCGGCGCACTTCACCATGCCGCAGCTGCAGCAACGATGGATGGCGGCGCGGAGCCACTCGACGCTGAAGTTCATCGCGATCTCCCTGCCCGTGGGTACCGCGCTGGTCTACATCTGCTGCTTCTACATCGCGATGGTCGGGGTCGCCACCCGGCCAGGTTTCCCCAATCCGGAGTCGATCTACCCGGCGATGATCATGGAGGTGCTGCCGCAGTGGTTGCTGCTGCTGGCGATCCTGGCGATCATCGCCGCCACCGGCAGCACCGCCAACTCGATCGTACTCACCCTGAGCTCGATCGTGGCCAAGGAGCACGTCCGACCGGTGATGGAGCGCCGGGGCTCCACCGGCGCCGCGCTCGACCGGAGCCTGACCCTGACCACCCGGGTGATGCTGCCGCTCTTGGTCGGTGGCGGGCTGCTGGTGGCCTTCTTCGGCCCGCAGAGCATCATCGGGATCATCGTGGCCATCACCTGGCCGGCAGTGTTCCTGATCTTCCCGACGCTGCTGGCCGGCCTCTACTGGCGGCGGGCCACCGCTGCCGGTGCGGTCGTCTCCATGGTGGTCTCCGAGGTGCTGTTCATCAGCCTCGACCAGGGGTGGCTGCCGGTGCCGCTGGGCGGCTGGCACCCGGCGATGCTCGCCGCGGTCGTGGGCGTGCTGCTGCTGGTGGTGGTCAGCCTGGCCACCCGGCCGCCGGCACGGGAGCACGTGGACCGGCACTTCGCACTGTTCGAGGAACCCGCGACCACCGGGGCGCGGTCATGAGCACGCAGCACCAGCCGGGACCGGTCGCCGTGGTCACCGGCGGTTCTGCCGGCATCGGCTGGGCAGTGGGGCAACGACTCAGCGCCGACGGTTTCCGTGTCGTGAGCCTGGCCCGCGGTCACAGCTCCGCCGACGACGGCTGGCGGCCGGACGAGGAGCTCGAGGTGGACGTCACCGATGCGGACGGTCTGGAGGCGGCCGCCCAGCAGATCCGCACCAGACATGGCCGGGTGGAAGCCCTGGTGACCTGCGCAGGCGCCGTCAGCAGGGGCAGCCTGGTCGAGACCTCCGCGCAGCAGCAGCGGCGGCAGGTGGAGGTGAACCTGCTCGGCACGATACATGCTTGTCGGTCGTTCGCACCGGCGCTGCAGCAGGCCGGTGGAGCGGTGGTGACGGTCAGCTCCTCGATCGCCACCCAGCCGCAGCCGGGGGCCAGCGCGTATGCCGCGGCCAAGGGTGGCGTGGAGGCGTTCAGCCGCGCGCTGGCGCTCGAGCTCGCCCCGGTACGGGTGAACGTGGTGCGCCCGTCGCTGGTGGACACCGGCATCTGGGTCACCGGCGGGATGGCTGCCGATGACTACGCCGAGCTCGTGGTGCGCCGCGGCGAGGAGTACCCGCTCGGTCGTGTCGGCCGGCCAGCGGACGTCGCCGCCGCTGTCGCGTTCCTGCTCTCGAGCGAAGCTGCGTGGATCACCGGGGCGGTGCTGCCGGTGGACGGTGGAGCCGGTCTGGTCGGACGCTGAGCCCCGGGTCACCACTGAGAACCCGCGTCGGGCTGCCTGCGAGTCAGCCGACCGCCGTGCTGTACACACCCCGTCCGACGGCGAGCTGCCTGGCGTCGCCCTCCCGCACCACCACCGCGTCGGCGACACCGAGGGTACGGCCCCGGCGGACCACGGACCCGGTGGCCAGCAACCGGTCGCCCGGGCGCGCGGGCCGCAGGTAGTCCACCCGCAGGTCGATCGTCGGCAACCCGACCCCGACCTCGCTGACCAGAGCGAAGTCCGCGGCGATGTCCAGCAGCGTGGCGAGCAGCCCGCCATGCACATAGCTGCCGGCAGTGTCCGCAGTCATCTCGGGCCGGCAGTCCATCCCGATGGTCACGGTGCCGGGAGTCACCTCGACCAGCTCGAGCCCGAGCCAGCGGTGGTAGGCGGGTGTGGTGAGCAGGCGGTCGAGATCGGCACGGTCGATGGTCATCGTGTTCCTTCCTTCGGGTGGGATGCACCAGCTGCGTACTTCTCCTCAGCCAGGGTGGACAGCTGGGCGTAGTCGACCTTGCCGGTGCCCCCCAGCGGCAGCTCCGAGACGAACCACACCCTCCTGGGGTGGGCGTGGGCGGCGCCGCGCTGCAGAGCGAACTGCTTGACCTGGTCCTCGGTGAGATCGTCTGCGACCACGAACGCCACCGGCACCTGACCCTTGCGCTCGTGCGGCACCGGCACCACCGCCACCTGCCCGATCCCAGGCATTGTCGCGAGCAGCTTCTCCACCTCGAGCGGGTAGACGTTCTCCCCGCCGACGTTGATCATGTCGTCTGCGCGGCCGAGCACCCGCAGGTAGCCCTCTCCTGCGGCCTGTGCCAGGTCACCGGTGCGCAGCCATCCGTCGGCGGAGATCCGCTGCCGAGTGACCTCCGGGAGGTGGTGGTAGCCCAGGGTCACCCCGGGATTGCGCACCCACAGCTCACCGGCAGCTCCGGGAGTGACCTCCGCCTGCTCGGCGACGCGCTCCGGGGTCGGCACCCCCGGTTCCAGCAACCGCACCTGGCAGCCGGGAAGCGGCCGCCCGGCCAGCCCGTACCGCGGGGCGTCGGTGCGCGGGTTCATCAGGACCTGCGGACCGCCCTCGGTCAGCCCGTAGGCCTCGATCACGGGGGCTCCGAGACCCTCGGCGAAGCGGCGGCCGAGCGTGTCGGAGAGCGGTGCGGAACCGCAGATCACGAACCGCAGCGAGCTGAGGTCGTGGCGGTGCTGCTCCCCACTGGCCAGCAGCATCTCGTAGGTGGCGGGCACCCCGGTGGTGTAGGTGCACTGGTGCCGGGCAACTTCTGCAGGGATGCCGGCGGGTTCCGGCCCGCGGCCGATCACGATCGTGCCACCGACCAGCAGCAGCGGCTTCACCACGCAGATCATGGCGTTCTTGTGGTACAGCGGCGCCGTGACCAGTCCACGGTCGTCGGCACCGAGCTGCCACACCTGCGCGACGGTGCTGGCGTTCCAACGCTGCCCGCCGTGGGTGAGCAGGCACCCCTTCGGTGAGCCGGTCGAACCGGAGGTATAGGGCTGCAGGCACACGTCCTGGGCGGCGACCGGGTGGGGATCGTCGGCAGCCGGGGCACCGGCCGGTGGCTCAGCGGACCAGCCGCCGGCGTCAGCGAGCAGGATGTCCGGTCCGCCAGCGGTCAGCTCGACGGCGCGGTCGGCCAGTCGGTCCTGGGCAAGCAGCAGCACCGGATCGGCGTCAGCCATCACGTGCCGCAGCGCCGTCCTGCCCGCACGCGTGTTCAGCGGAACGGCAACAGCACCGGTCCACAGGATCGCGAGCAGCCCCTCGATGAATCGGTGGTGGTTGCCGAACAGCAGCGCCACCCGGTCCTCGGGTCGCACGCCAGCCGTGCGCAGCAGCCGCGCGGTGCCGCGCACCCGGTCTGCCAGCTGTCGGTAGGAGATGACCTCCTCGCCCTGCCGGATCGCCGGCCGGTCCGGGTGCTCGTCAGCACCGGCCAGCAGGCGCACGGCGAGGTTGTTCTCCACACCGGTCACGGGGTGATGACCACCTTCCCGAACACCACCCGGTCCTCCAGGAGCCGCTCCGCCTCTCGGATCTCGTCCAGGCCGAGCACCCGGTCGACCACTGGTTCCAGGCTGCCGGCCGCGACCATGTCGAGGAGCGCCTCGAGGTCTTCTCGGCGCCAGCCGTTGCTGCCGCGGATATCGAGCTCACGCACCCAGACGTAGGGCTGGAACTGGGTGACCTCGTAGCCGCTCGTCGCCCCGCAGGTGACCACTCGGCCGCCTGGCCTGGTGGCACGGATCGAGGACTGCCAGGTGGCTGCGCCGGTGTTGTCCACCATGAGGTCGACGCCCTGCTTGCCGGTGGCCGCCCAGATCTGCCCGCCCCAGTCCTCGGCGCTGGAGTCGATGACGATATCGGCGCCGAGCTCCTGCAGACGGTCACGTTTGGCGGCCGAGCTCGCACAGGCGATCACGCGCGCGCCGATGGCCTTGGCGATCAGCACGGCACCGGTGCCAAGCCCGCCCGCGGCGCCGAGGATGGCGACCGTCTCCCCCGCCTGGAGGCCTCCGCGGGTGATGAGCTGCCGGCGCGCGGTGCCGTAGGCGATGGGCAGCGCCGCCGCGCGGACGTAGTCGACACTGTCCGGCAGCGGGATGCAGTTCTTTGCGGGCACAGAAGCGTATTCGGCCAGCCCGCCCTGAAGGTCCTCACCCAGGGCCTTCCCCGCGACCAGTGGATCGATCAGCACGCGGTCACCGACCTGCACCTCGGTCACGTCACTGCCACGACGAGCCACCTCACCGGCGATGTCCCCGCCGGAGATGTGCGGCAACGGCAGGTGCGCACCAGCGACGCCCTTGCGCACGAACACGTCCAAGTGGTTCAGGGAGCAGGCCCGCACCCGCACGAGCACGTCCTCCGGCCCCATGCCGGGTACGGGGTGCTCGGCGACGATGCGCCCCTCGGGGCCGCCTCGTTCCACGATCAGCGCGGCGCGCATCTGCTCCTCGGGGCTGGATGACGGCACGGTCTCCATCCGAACTCCTCATCTCGGTCGGGCAAGGGCAAGGTCGGCTGACAGCCGAGCCGGTGCTACCTTCTCACGCACCCTGAGAGCAGTAGCAGCCGGCTCACACCGTGGACCCGTGGCGCCGCCGCGGCCGCCCGCCGACGACGCGTACAGTCGATACATGCCCATCGAGCTCGATCACCTCGTCTATGCCGGACCGGACCTGGATGCGCTGCAACGGGAGGTCGAGGAGCTCACCGGTGTTGCCTCCACACCAGGTGGCAGCCACGAGGCTCGCGGGACGGCGAACGCGCTGCTCGGCCTGGGTGGTGGGCGCTACCTGGAGCTGCTCGGCCCTGACCCGGACCAGGGCGAACCGGAGCAGCCGCGCCCGCTGCGGGTGGACGAGGTGTCCGGCCCGACACTGGTCGGGTGGGCCGTGCGTACCCCGAACATCGACCGACTGGTCAGCTCCGCGCGGGCGGACGGGTACGACCCGGGCCCGGTGGCGGCCATGTCCCGGATCACCCCGGACGGCACACGGCTCTCCTGGCGACTGACCCCGCCCGAGGGCGGGTTCGACGGTGCGGTGCCGTTCCTCATCGACTGGCAGGACAGCCCACACCCGTCCATGACGCTGCCGGCGGTGGCACTGACCGCCATCCAGCTCGAACATCCTCAGGTGAGCGAGGTACGCGCGGCCCTGACCGCCGTCGGGGCTCTCGACCTGGTCGAGCTCCGCCCGGGACCGGCCTTCCGGATGGAGGTCGTGCTGGCCACCCCGCAGGGTCAGGTCACCCTGGGCTGACGAGGCCTTCGAGCAGGCAGACGACAGCAGTCAGGGCAGCCGCTCGAAGGCGAGCTGCACTCCGGCGCGGGTCCGCGGCCCCCACGCGGTGAACGGGTCCGGATCGATCGTCGGTCGGGCCGGGGTGCCTGCCCGGCGCCACAGCCCGATCACCCGGCCGGCCTTGACCACAGTGGCGCGGAAGACGCCGTTGCCGCCGGGCACCAGGCGGTGCAGGTGCGCCGGCGGTACCGCGAAGGTGCGGTCACCGTAGCCGAGCATGAGCTCGTCGAACCCGGGCAGCAGCAACAGGCGGCGCGCATCCCGCCGGTGTTCGGCGAGCAGGTCGGGTACGGCCGGATCCAGGTAGTGCCGCACGCCGTCGATGTCGAGGCGTTCCAGTCCGTCGGCGCGGGCCAGTGCGGGTCGTACACGGCCCAGCGGCAGGCCCAGCCAGCGGGCGGCGTCCCGTTCGGTCACCGGGCCATGGCTGAGGGCGTACCGGCGCACCCACTCGGTCAGCCCCTCCTCTGCATCCAACGATCGGGCGTTGGGCACCCAGTCGGGCAGGTGCACCACCTGCTGCTCGGTGCCGACCATCGGACCGAGCGCCAGCTGGCCAGCGCCGCAGAGCACGTGCAGCACGAACAACGCGGTGCGGCGTTGCGCCGGAAGGCCCGCCGCCACCCAGTGCTCCATCAGGGCCGCACGGGTCAGTGCCTGGCCGTCGGCGAGCACCTCGGCAGCCACGGCGGCAGCCTTGGCCAGGGCAGCATCATCGATACCACTCTCGGTCAGCCGGGTACGCAGCCCGGACTCGATCCGATCACCAGTGATCGCCATCATCCAGCCCACGTCCTCAGCCGGCACCAGGTGCAGCGTCCCGCGCATCGGCCAGGTGCGCACGAGCTCGCCGCGGTCCAGCGCTGCGCGCACCTCCTCGCTGCTGCCGCCCTGCACGCGGAGCGCCACCGAAGTGAGTGCACCGGTGAGGTCCTGCGCTTGCACTGCGCCCAGGTGCCGCACCGCTGCCGAGGGCGTCTGCCAGCGTGGTCCGGCCAGGCGTTGGGCGACTATGCGGAGCAGGGTGAGCTCCTGGTTGTGCACCATCGGCCCAGTATTGCCCCGGGCACCGACATCGACCGTCCCGAGGTACGGATACTCGACCGTCCCGGGCGACGGACATCGGGTACCGCCCCTGGCCTGGGCGGCGCAGCAGGCACGACAAGATGCGCACCGTCCTCATCTGCAAGACGCGACCGGCCTGACCCGGGCAGACTGGCAGGGTGAGCAGCGACATCATGAACCTTCCGACCGAGAGTGGCGACCTGCCGGTGCACCGGTGGCTGCCGCCGTCCGGCACCGGCCCTGGCGTGCTGGTGCTGCAGGAGATCTTCGGCGTCAGCGACTACGTACGTAGTCGCGCCAGCGATCTCGCCGAGGCGGGCTACGTGGTCTTCGCACCCGAGCTGTACCACCGGCTGCCGGATGCCGCAGTCGGCGAGGACGACCTGGCCAAGGGTATGGAGCTGGCCGGAGAGCTGCCGTGGGACGAGGCTCTCACCGACGCCCGCACCGCGATGGACGCGCTGCGCGCCGCCCCGGAGACCGGTGGTCGGGTAGCTCTCCTGGGCTTCTGCTACGGGGGCGGCCTGGCGTTCAACCTGGCAGCACAGGCTGTGCCGGACGCGTTGGTCAGCTACTACGGGTCCGCGCTGCCCACGCTGCTGCCGCTGGCCCGGGAGGTGACCTGCCCCAGCCTGCACCACTTCGGCACCGCTGACGACTACATCCCGCTGGAGACGGTGGAGAAGATCCGTGCTGCGGTCACCCTGGGCAACCGGCGGGTGCAGTTCTTCACCTATGACGCCGCAGGGCACGCGTTCGACAACCCGTCGCCGATGTTCCACCACGAGCGGGCGTCCGCGCTCGCCTGGCAACGCACGCTCACCTTCCTCGCAGCGCACCTAGGCCGCGCCGAGAACGCCTGATTCCTCGGACCGGGCCGGCGCTCGGCCCGCCGCCCCACCGGCGCGTTCGACACCTGGCCCGTCGGGGCGATACCGAAGAGCACGCTTCCCCGTGCGAAGTATCGCGTGAATCGATTCAGCCAGGGGGGTGGGTGGGCCGGTCAGTGGTGGTCGTCGCGCTCTTCCTCGGTGGCCATCTGCGCCAGCATCGCGTTGTACGCGGCCAGGTCGGCATCGTGGTCCCGGTCCGCCTTGCGGTCCAGCCGACGGGCGGTGCGCGCATCGCTGCGGATCCAGCTTGCCGCCAGGGCGATCGCGATCGACAGCGAGGGCAGCTCCCCGATGCCCCACGTGATCTGCCCTCCGCTGACCTGGTCGGCGAGCGCGTCCACACCCCAGGGCAGACCGAGGGCCCCGAAGTAGTCCGCAGCCAGCAGTGAGTTCATCATCATGATCGCGATCCCGAAGAACGCATGGAAGGCCATCGTGGCGAACAACAGCACCAGCCGCAGCGGGTAGGCCGGCCTCTTCGGCCCCGGATCGACCCCGATGAGCACGTTCACGAACAGGTAGCCCGCCAGGCTGAAGTGCACCACCATGCCGATGTGGCCGATGTGGGTGGTCAGCGCCAGGTGGAACAACGGGGTGTAGTAGAACACGATCATCGATCCGGCGAAGTTCACCGCGGCGACCACCGGATGGCTGAAGAAGTTCCCAGCACGGGAGTGCACCAGCTTCAGCAGCCACTCCCGCGGTCCCCGGGAGCCGTCCTTGCGGTGCGGCAGTGCGCGCAGCGCGAGCGTCACCGGTGCCCCGAGCGTGAGCAGGATCGGCAGCACCATCACCAGGGTCATGTGCTGCAGCATGTGTGCGGAGAACATCAGCCGCCCGTAGACGGCCGCGCCACCGCAGGTGATGTAGCCGAAGCCGATCGCCCCGATCACCCAGCTGATGGTGCGCGAGAGCGGCCAGCTGTCTCCCCGACGGCGCAGCCGCACCACCCAGCGCAGGTACATCACGACCATGAGCACAGCGACCCCGCCGAAGAGCAGGTCGGCGCGCCACTGGGTGAACCAGGTCGCCAGCGTCGGCGGCGGAGGCACGGGGTTCTGGGACAGCTCCGCAGCCGGGCTGAGCCCCTCCTGCGGTTCCTGCGGGATCGGCGGTTGGGTGTCCGACAGCGCCGAGGCCACGCCCATGACGGCGGCCATCACCACCACCTCCACCCCCACCAGGCGCCAGAAGGCCCGCGGGGTGCCGGCGCCGTCGGTCGGCGTGAGGGCGGGGATGGTGCGCTCTCGGTGGACGTAGCCCATACCGCCGAGCAGCACGAAGCCGGCGATCTTCACCAGCAGCAGCACCCCGTACCCGGTCGCGAAGCCGGCCAGGGAGCCGAGCCGTATCCAGGCGTTCGCGATCCCGGAGACACCCACCCCGATGAAGCACCAGAGAGCGAGCTGAGAGTACCGGGAGGCGGCTGCGGTCAGCCCGGTGTCCAGGCGGCGCGCGGCCAGCGCGAGCACGGCCAGGCCGCCGACCCACAGCGCCGCGAACAGGATGTGCAGGTACAGACCGGTCATGCCCAGCTCATGGTTGGCCGCACCGGCGGCGTGCCCGGTGGTCGCGATCGGCGCCAGCACCACCAGCACGCCCACCGCGGACAGCAGGGCTGTGCCGTACCCGGAGACGGCCACCGTGATGAGGGAGAGCACCGCGGCGAGGATCGCCGCCACCAGCGCGGCCCGTCCGGAGGAGATCTCGGTGAGATAGAAGGCCAGCTCGTCCCCGAAGTTCGCACCCCCGATCTGGCGTCCGGCGACGTTGGCGTACCCGAAGAACAGGTCGACCACCAGCAGCACCGCCCACAGCGAGCCTGCGATGGACACCACACGCGCCGCCGTCGACCAGGCCGGGGAGGTGCGGGGCAGGACGAACAGCAGCACGCCCAGACCCCCGACAGTGCCGGCAGCAGCCAGCTGCCAGGCCACGGTGACCAGTGGCCGGCCCCAGCGGACCACGGCACCGGCGTCCGCGATCACCGTGGGTGCAGCAGCACCGGAGAGTGCCAGACCGGCCAGGCACGCCAGCAGCGCAGCGGGCACGGCCGCCCACACCCACCGCGAGGGGGAGGGCAGCTTCACAGCCGTCGACGGCGCAACCTCCTGGACCACACGTCGAGCCTAATCCGCCGCCAGCGATGGGCAGTCCTTCCCATCGGCATCCGCTGGGTTGTCCAGGTCTGGCTGGCATAATCGCTCGGCGTACCGAACGCCCCCGTCCCGAGTGGGAGATCATGTCCAGTCCCGTAGCCGCGCACCTCGCGCCCGCGACCTCGCCGATCTCTTATGACGACGGCCAGCGCGCCACCACGTTGCTCGGACAGATCGGCCGAGTGTTCGACCAGCGCATCGTCGGTCAGCAGGGGCTGCGCACTGCGCTGGTCAGCTGCCTGCTCGCCGGTGGGCACGTGCTGCTGGAGTCCGTGCCAGGTCTGGCCAAGACCACCGCTGCACAGACGCTCGCCGACTCGGTGACCGGGTCGTTCCACCGGATCCAGTGCACACCGGACCTGATGCCGAACGACATCGTCGGCACCCAGATCTACAACTACGCCACCGGCGAGTTCTCCACCCAGCTCGGGCCGGTGCACGCGAACCTGGTGCTGCTGGACGAGATCAACCGGTCCTCGGCGAAGACCCAGTCGGCGATGCTGGAGGCGATGCAGGAGCGGCAGACCTCCATCGGCGGAGAGATGTACCCGCTGCCGAACCCGTTCATGGTGCTGGCCACCCAGAACCCGATCGAGGAGGAGGGCACCTACGTCCTCCCCGAGGCGCAGATGGACCGGTTCCTGATGAAGGAGGTGCTCACCTACCCGGCTCCGGACGAGGAGGTGGAGATCCTCGACCGGATCGAGTCCGGGTCGATGACTGCACCCCTGACCGCCGAGTCGATCACCGTGGCAGACGTGCTGTTCCTGCAGTCCCTGGTGACCAAGGTGTACGTGGACACCTCGATCAAGCAGTACATCGTCGCACTGATCAACACCACCCGCGGCGGTGGGCCCCGCCCGCTGCCGAACCTGAACCAGCACGTCCGCGTCGGCGCCAGCCCCCGCGGTGGCATCGCGCTGATGCGCATCGCCCAGGCGCTGGCGCTGCAGGCCGGCCGTGCCTACGTGGTGCCCGACGACGTCAAGGCCCTGCGCCACTCGGTGCTGCGGCACCGGATCGTGCGCACCTACGACGCACTGGCCAACAACGTGGCACCGGAGTCGCTCATCGACGCCGTGTTCGCCGCCGTCCCCAGCCCGTGACCGACGCGGCCGGCCGCTGAGCGGCCGCCCGCCACCCACCCCGACCGAGGAGCAGCCCGTGGCCTCGACCACCTCCCGCTTGGCCAAGGTCCGAGCCCGGCTCGACCTGCCGACGGTTCGGCGCGCCTCCGGTCTGCTCGAGGGCCGGCACCGGTCGATCTACTCCGGGCACGGGCAGGACTTCGACGAGATGGCCGAGTACCAGTTCGGCGACGACGTCTCCGACATCGACTGGAAGGCCAGCGCCTCCTACGGTCTGCCGGTGATCCGCCGGTTCGTGCGGGACTCGAACCTCGCGATGGTGGTCGCCGTGGACACCGGCCGGAACATGGCCGCCACCGCCCCGGACGGTGGCCCGAAGACCGAGATCGCCATGTTCGCCGCCGAGGTGGTCTGCTTCCTCGCCCGGTCGCGCGGCGACACTGTCGCACTGGTGGCCGGGGACTCCGAGCGGATCGTGCAGATCCCCGCCCGCGGCGGCACCGAGCACATCGAGACGCTGCTACGCCGGGTGGAGGCGATGTTCGAGCTGGAGGCTCCGGCCAGCGACCTGAACCGGGTGCTGGACCGAGTGCTCACCTGGTTCAACCGCCGTTCCCTGGTGGTACTCATCACCGACGAGGCTCGGCCGCAGCCGGAGCACGAGCTGGCCTTGAAGCGTCTGCGCACCCGCCACGAGGTGATGGTCGTCCAGGTCGGTGACGCCGTGCCGACGATGTTCGGCGACCAACCCATCGACGACGTGGACGTGCACCTGGAGATCCCCGAGTACATGCGCTCGGACAAGGCGCTGGCGGCGGAGGCCCGCGAGGTGGCCGAGCGGCGCCGGGAGGACGTCCGTACGCTGCTGCGTCGACAGGACGTCCAAGGGGTGGTGGCCACCAGCGAGGACCAGCTCATCGACGCCCTGATCGACCTGCTGCGGAGGCAACGCCGTGTTCGCCACTGAGCAGCACCTGACCACGGTGAGCCGCGCCGTCGAGCACAGGACGGTCCTCGAAGGGCCGTTGCTGGCGGCACCGATCAACGAGCCGGTGCCGCCGGCCGCCTACTCCACCTGGGTGTGGATCGTGGGTCTGGTGCTGCTGGCGCTGATCGCCGCCTGGTACTGGTTCGTCTTCTACCACACCCGCAAGCGCCCGGCACGGGAGGAGTCCGGTCGCGGGGACGCCTACGCCTCGCTGCGCACCTCGTCCATGGCCGAGGTGGATGCTGCCGAGGCCCGGTACCGGGAGGGTGAGGCTGACCTGCGCACCCTGCACCTGGACCTGAACCACATCCTGCGCGAGTTCGCCTCCGGCCGGCTGCAGATGGACGCCAGCTCGCTGACCGTGGGTGAGCTCGCCACCCTGGAGGGCACCGACCGCCTCACCGACCTGCTCGCCGACTACCAGGAGCCGGCGTTCGCCGCAGACTCCGATGCGCAGGCGCTCGCCGCGACCCAGCACGCCCGGGCGGTGATCAGCCAGTGGTGACGTCGACGCTGCTGCACGGCTGGGCCATCCCGGTGGTCATCGGGGGAGTGGTCGTCGCCCTGGTGCTGGGATGGTTTGCCCGGTCCGCCCGGCAGGAGCGGCGCCGCGTGACCTGGGTGGCGAATGCCGCCTACCTGACTCGGCTGCCCTCGTTCCGCGCACGGCTCTCCCGCTACCGGGTGCTGCTGCTCGGGCTGGCGGTGGTGCTGGTCGGCGCCTCGGTGGTCACCGGCATCCTGAACGCGCGGCCGGTGGACAAGGAGACCCGGTCCGAGGAGCTCGCCACCCGGGACATCGTGCTCTGCCTGGACGTCTCCGGGTCGATGATCGAGTACGACACCGAGATCGTCGAACGGTTCCTGGAGCTGCTGCCCAGCTTCCACGGCGAACGCATCGCACTGTCCATCTTCAACTCCACCTCCCGGACGGTGTTCCCGCTCACCGACGACTACACGCTGGTGGAGGAACAGCTCACCGAAGCTGCCGAGGCGCTCGACTTCGACGTGGACTCCCTGGACGACTGGTCCTACGACCCGGCCGCCCTGGACCGGCTGCTGCACTTCCTCGCCGGCACAGAGGGCATGGGCCAAGATGCGTCCTCCCTGGTCGGCGACGGGCTGGCCACCTGTGCGATGGCGTTCGACCTGAATGACGAGGAGCGCTCCCGTTCGATCATCCTGGCCACCGACAACGAGGTCTTCGGAGACCCGCTGTACACCACCACCGAGGCTGCCGAGCTGGTGACCGAACGGGACATCACCCTGCACGGCTTCTACGCCGGGGAGGTGACGTCCACCTCCGCCGCCCAGGAGAAGGAGTACCAGGACGCGGTGGAGGCGAACGGCGGACTGTTCTTTGCCAGCGACGACCCCGAGGCGGTCGAGGGGATCATCGACCAGATCACCGCCCAGCAGGCGGTGGACCTGGACGCCGACCCGGACGTGATCATCACCGACCGGCCGGAGGAGTACTACCCGTGGCTGGTGGTTGCCCTGGGCCTGTACCTGGTGGCGGTCTGGAGGTTGCGATCATGACGCTGCGCATGATGTGGCCGCTGTGGCTGCTGCTGCCGGTCTTCCTGCCGCTGCTGGCGCTGACCGTGTGGAAGGTCCGCAGCTCGCACGGTGAGCGACGGTGGGACTGGATCCGGCGCACCGCGATCGTGGTGTGCCTGCTGATCATCGGTCTCACCCCGGCGATCCCGCGCACCAGCCAGGACGCACTGATCTCCAACGTGGAGATGTTCTTCGTGGTGGACCGCACCGGGTCCATGGCCGCTGAGGACTACAACGGCGACCAGGCGCGGCTGGTGGGGGTGCGAGACGACCTGATCGCGCTCACCGAGGCGATGCCCGCCGCCCGGTACACGATCATCGGGTTCGACTCCCAGGCCACCCAGCAGCTGCCGATGACCACGGACTCGCGCGCGGTGCAGACCTGGGCGGAGACGGTCACGCAGGAGATCACCAACTACTCGGCGGGCTCGACGATCGACCGGCCGCTGGAGGAGCTGACCCAGTCGCTGACCTCCGCCGAGGAGCGCAACCCGGGCAACGTCCGGCTGGTGTTCCTCTTCACCGACGGGGAGAACACCGACGGCTCCGCCTCGGACGCCGGTGGCGACTTCAGCTCCTTCGCCGAGCTGGAACCGTTGGTCGATGGCGGAGCGGTGCTCGGCTACGGCACGGCCGACGGCGGCAACATGCGCTCCTACGACGGCACCTCGGGCACCGGCTTCGGCACCGATGCGCCGTACATCACCGACGACACCGGCCAGCCGGCGGTCTCCCGGATCGACGAGGACAACCTCCGGACCGTGGCCAACCAGCTCGGCGTGGACTACGTGCACCGCATCGAACCGGGCCCGGTCGATGACCTGGTGGCAGACGTGGACATCGGCCAGATCACCGCCGACGGCCGCCGTGATGTGACCAGCTACGAGGACGTCTACTGGCCGGTTGCGATACTGCTGGCGCTGCTGCTGGCCTGGGAGGCGTGGGACCTCACCCGCGAGGTGCCCAGGTCCGGGCGGAAGCGCGGCACGGACGAGACGTCACGGCAGCCCGCACGGGAGAAGGACCTGGTCTCTGGAGGGAGTAGGCGATGAGCGTCGACCTGTTGCCCCCGCCGGGGGAGTTCCGCACCACCCAGGAGATCCGGGACGCGAAGCTCGCGGAGAAGCTGGCGCGGCGGCGAAAGCTGATGCTGCTCTGGTCGGCACCGGTGGTGTTGGTGGTGTTCCTCGCTGCGGCCAAGCTGCTCAGTGCTGTGCTGCTGAACCTGGCGGGCACCAGCGCCTACGAGAAGCAGAACTATGTCACGGCCACGGACCGGTTCGCCTCACTAGCGTTCTTCAACGTGGTGGAGCCGTGGAAGGCGCCGTTCAACGAGGGCACCGCGGTCTACGCCACCGGCGACTTCTTCACTGCCAAGGAGCACCTGGACGTGGCTCTCGGTCTGGTGCCGACGGCCCCTGAGGGTGAACCGCGCGGGGAGGAGGAGTGCATGGTGCGTACCAACTACTCGCTCTCCCTCGAGGGGCTCGGCGACGAGGCGATGATCGCCTCCGACTTCGCGATGGCGACCGACTACTACGAGCAGGCGCAGACGATGCTCGCCGACTGCGGTGAGTCCGGTGGCAACGGTGGCGAGCAGGCTGAACAGGCCGAGGAGCGCCAGCAGCAGAGCCAGGAGGAGTCCCAGCAGCAGCAGGAACAGCAAGAGCAGCAGCAGGGCGACGGTGAGGGCGAGGAGGAGAACGAGTCTCCTTCCGAGGATGAGTCCGGCGGCGAGGAGAGCCAGTCCCCCTCGGAGGGCGAGTCCGGCGGCGAGGAGAGCCAGTCCCCCTCGGAGGGCGAGTCCGGCGGCGAGCAGAGCCAGTCCCCCTCCCCCGGCGAGTCCACCGATCCGCGGCAGGATGAGCTGGAGGAGCGCAACCAGGAGGCACAGGAGTCGCGCGAGGCGGAGGAGCAGCAGTCCGGCGGCGGGGACGGCTCCGGGCAGAACTGGTAGTAGCGGCTGCGCGGTGAGCATTCTGTGACTCCTCGAGCATCGGCGGGGGCCTCCCGGCCCCGCGACCGGCGCACGATCGATCGCCGGACGATGATGCTGGTCAGCAAGGCGTTCTACATCGATGGGCTGTCCAAGGTGCAGATCGCCGCGGAGATGGGGATCTCCCGGTTTCGCGTGGCTCGCGCGCTGGCTGCCGCCCGGGACGTGGGCATCGTCTCGATCACGTTGAACAGTGGTGCGCCGATGCCTGAGCTGTCCGAACGCGTCCGAGCGCACCTGCGCCTCCGGGACGCGCACGTAGTCGAGGTCTATGGCGATCTGGACAGCCTGCGGACGGCGGTAGGGCGGGCCACGGGCGCCCGCTTGTCCGAGGTCCTCCGCGACGGCGAGTCGCTGGGCATCGGGTGGGGGCGCACCCTCGACTCGATGATGGATGGGGTCGAGCACCTGCCGGAAGTCGAGGTGATCCAGCTCTCTGGACGGTTCGAAGCCGACCGGCGCAATGCCGCTGCGGAGCTCACCCGCCGGGCCGTCGCCCTCACCGGCGGCGCGTTCCATGCGATCCCGGCCCCGTTCTTCGTCGACGATGCGCGGGTAGTCAACGCGCTGCGGCGCCATCCAGAGGTGGCAGCAGTGGTTGCGGGCTTTGACCAGATCAGTACAGCAGTCGTCTCGGTCGGGACGGTATGGCCGCAACCGATCACAATCGCCTTCTCATCGATGCCACGTCGGTTCACCGAGAGCCTGCTGGACTCTGGAGCGGTCGGGGAGATCTGCGGCAACCTGTTCTCCCGGGAGGGATACACAGTGGAGTCCCCGCTGTGGCGACACCTGCTGACCATCACACCGGACCAGATGCGCGGGATCGAGCGCGTGATCGGTGCAGCCGTGCATCCGGTCAAGGCGGAGGCAGTGCGGGCGGTGTGCCAAGCGGCGGTCATCAACGAGCTGGTGCTGGACGTCGAGCTCGCCCATACGCTGCTCAGGCTCCCGGAGGTCACGAGCACCCTGGCCGACTGACGGCGACTGCGAGCGTTACCAAAGCGTTATCGCTCAAATGAGCGATCTAGTTGGTCGACCAACCGGACGGCCTCAGCACTCGTCCTACTCTCGGGTCGCACCACCCCTGCAAGGGCGCATCCACGATGCCTGGTCGCTGCGACCGGCTGGGTCCAGGGCGTCGGCGCAGCCTGTCCCGCCAGAGTTCTACGGAGCAACGATCTTGAGCGTTTCGATCACCATCACCGATGCCGTCAAGCGATACGGCGACACCACCGTCATCTCGGACTTGTCGGTGCAGATCGGCAGTGGCGAGTTCTTCACCCTGCTCGGCCCATCAGGCTGCGGGAAGACGACTCTGCTGCGGATGATCGCCGGCTTCAACACGGTGGAGGCAGGGGACATCCACTTCAACGAGAAGCGCATCAATGATGTCGAACCTTCCAAGCGGCGCATCGGGATGGTATTCCAGAACTACGCAATCTTCCCGCACCTGAGTGTGCGCAAGAACGTGGAGTTCGGGCTGCGCAACATGGACTTCCCACGCAAGGAGGTGCGGGACAAGGCGCAGGAGTTCATCGAGCTGGTGCAGATCGGCCGGTGGGCCGACCAGATGCCGGACCGACTCTCTGGCGGACAGCAACAGCGGGTGGCGCTCGCCCGAGCGCTGGTCACCTCACCGGACGTGCTGCTCATGGACGAACCGCTGTCCAACTTGGACGCGAAGCTCCGGGTGGAGATGCGCGAGGTCATCCGTGAGATCCAGAAACGAGTCGGCATCACCACGGTCTACGTCACCCACGATCAGGAGGAGGCGATGGCCGTCTCCGACCGGATCGCCGTGATGAAGGACGGGGTGATCCAACAGCTCGGTACGCCACGAGAGCTCTACCATCGCCCGGCCAACATGTTCGTCTCCAGCTTCATCGGCCGCACGAACACTCTGGACGGCCAGCTCACCGTACGCGACGGCCAGACCCACCTGGTGGTCGCCGATGCCGACCTGGTGATCCCCGACCTGCCCTCTGCAGCGGATGCCGTCGGGCCGGTCAAGGTGGCCGTGCGCCCCGAGGAGTTCGTCCTGGACACTGCGGCCACCACCGGGATCCCGGCGGTCGTCGACCATGGCGTCTTTCTCGGTGTGAACACGCACTACTTCCTCACGCTCGCCGACGGCACCGCGATCGAGGCGATCCAGGAGTCCGAGTTCGACGAGGCGCTCGAGCCCGGAGCCACCGTGTTCCTGGACGTCAAACGACACAAGGTGAACATCTTCGACAGCGCCGGCGAGCACAACCTGCGCACCCGTGCCGCAGCCGAGGTGGTCGGCTCATGACGACGATCATGACCACTCCCGGGGCCCAGACCCGGCGGGGCAGGTTCTTCAAGCTGGACATGTGGACGGCCACGTCGCTCGGACTGCTCCTGCTGTTTGGACTCTTCCTGCTGTACCCGTTGTTCGGAGTGCTCAAGGAGTCGGTGCTCGACGGCGAGGGCGGGTTCACCTTCGCCAACTTCGCAAAGTTCTTCGCCAACGACTACTACTTCGGCACCATCCGGAACAGCTTCATGGTGAGCCTCGCGGTCACGGTCGTCTCGCTGGTCATCGGCGTGCCGTTCTCGTACTTCTACACGTTCTTCAAGCTTCGCGGGGCCAAGTTCCTCTTCGTCGGTGCGGTGCTGTCCTGCATGTCGGCACCGTTCATCGGTGCCTACGCCTGGATCCTGCTACTCGGCCGGAACGGGATCGCGACTCGCCTCCTCGAGGCCGTGCTTCCCTTCAGCATCGGCAGCATCTACGGCTTCGGTGGAATTGTCCTGGTGCTCAGCCTCAAGCTGTTTCCCCTGGTGTCGGTGTACATGAACGCCGCCTTCCGGAGCGTGGACATCTCGCTCCTGGAAGCCGCCTCCCTGATGGGCAGCACGGGGCTGCGGCGCATCTGGCAGGTGATGATCCGGCTCACCGTGCCCACACTGCTGGCCGCCTCCCTGCTGGTGTTCATGCGCGCCTTCGCGGACTTCGGAACACCCATGCTGATCGGCGAGGGCTACCGCACGTTCACGGTCGAGATCTACAACCAGTACCTCGGTGAGATCGGGCAGAACCACAACTTTGCGGCGGCGATCGGCATCGTCGGCGTGGTGGTCACCGCCGCGGTGTTCCTGCTGCAGAAGTTTGCGGCGAACAAGTTCAGCTTCTCGTTGAAGGCCGGCAGCCCGGTGCAGAAGCGGCGCCCACGCGGTATCGGTGGCGCACTGGTCTACCTGTACATGTACGCACTCATCGGCCTGGCGCTGCTGCCGCAGCTGTACATCGTGTACCTGTCCTTCCGGAACAACAACCAGGTCGTGTTCCTGCCCGGCTACTCGCTGGACAACTACCGGCAAGCGATGAGCCGTCTGCTCGGCCGGTCGGTGTACAACACGATCTTCTTCGCCGTCGTAGCGCTGGTGATCATCATCGCCGTCTCCGTCCTGCTGGCCTACCTGGTGGTCCGGCGCAGCAACGCGGTGAACAACTTCCTGGACACGGTCTCGATGCTGCCCTACATCATGCCGGGAGCAGTGATCGGCATCGGCCTGGTGATCGCGTTCAACTCTCCCCCGCTGGCCCTGACCGGGACGATGACGGTGATGATCATCATGCTGGTGATCCGACGGATGCCCTACACCATCCGGTCGGCCACCGCCACGTTGATGCACCTGCCGATGTCGATGGAGGAGGCGGCACGCAGCCTGGGTGCCTCGAAGCTCAAGGCTTTCTGGCGGATCACTGTGCCGATGATGTCCGCCGGTGTGGCCTCGGGCGCAGTGCTGAGCTTCGTGGCGATCGTCACCGAGATGTCCGCGGGGATCATCCTCTACAACAACCAGACCATCACGCTGACCATGTCCGCCTACGTCGCCATCACCCGCGGCAGCTACGGGCTGGCCTGTGCGTTCTCCGCGATCCTCACCGTGCTCACCGCTGTGCTGCTGGCTGTGTACCTGAAGTTCACCAAGGAGGAGGACGTCAAGATGTGACGCCGCCTCCCCCTCCCCCAGGACCGCCGTCCCCCGGTCCAGCGACCCCATCCCCCGGACACGACCACAACCCTGACGACGAGGAGTACCCACACATGAGACGCAGCAAGACCCTGGCCGCTGGCGGCGTGCTGGTGGCCGCAGCGCTCGCCCTCGCTGCCTGCAACGGCGGCGGCGGTGGCGGCAACGACGAGAACCATCTCGTCCTCTACTCGAGCATGACCGACAACGACCTGAACGTCTTCACCGACATCGTCACCGCTGAGTTCCCGGACATCGACATCGAGATCGTCAACGGCTCTGCCGGTGAGCTCACCACCCGGATCCAGTCCGAGTCCGGCAACCCGCAGGGCGACATGATGTGGGGCGGTCTGGACACTGCGGACGGAGACCGCTACTCCGACATCTTCGAGCACTGGCTGTCCGACTACGAGGACAACCTTCTGCCGGAGTACCGCTCGCCGAACGGGTTCTACAACGTCGACCACCTGTCCACAGTGGCGTTCGCCGTCAACACGGACATCGAAGAAGAGCTCGGCATCGAGATCAACGGGTACGAGGACCTCCTCGACCCGCAGCTCAACGGCCGGATCGCGATGGCCGACCCGACCTCGTCGTCCTCCGCCTGGAACAACATCAGCAACATCATGGCGGTGTACGGCTATGACTCCGAGGAGTCCTGGGACTACATCGAAGCGCTCCTCGACAACGGTCTGGTGATCGCATCCTCGTCCTCCATCCCGTTCGCGAGCACCGAGGACGGTGAGTACGCCGTTGGCCTCACCTACGAGGACGGCATCGCCGCGCTGCTGAAGTCCGGCGCCTCCCACATCCGGCTGGTCTACCCCGAGGAGGGCACCAGCGCCTCGGCGTTCGCCACAGCGGTCATCGCCGACGCACCCAACGGCGACCTCGCCAAGGACGTCATCAACTACCTGATGAGCCCTGAGGGCCAGATCGCGTTCGCCGAGGCGAACGGCACGGTCCGGATGACCACGAGCGCGGACTACACGCTGGAGTTCCTGCCTGCGCACGACGAGATCACCTGGGTGGACCGGGACATCGAGTGGCTCACCGAGAACCGGTCCGACGTGGTGGAGCAGTGGACCGAGCTGTATACCAGCGTCCAGGGCTCCTGAGCCCCGTTTCCCGGTGGGCTGCTCCCGCACTGTGCACAGCAGCCCACCGGGAGCACCAGAGCTGGCCGACGTAGTCCGGCCGAACCGGGGGGACCGGTCTCGCCGAGCAGCGAGGCGGTGCCGCCATGCCTGAAACAGGTCGAGCCTGCCCGTGAGCGAAGGCGCTGCGACCTCCACCGAACGCCGCAACCGTGCCGGTGCGCCCGCACCGGTCGGCGGAGGAGAGAAGGAGAACACAGGTGAGTACCAGAACGATCAGAGGCACAGCCCGAGGGGTGATCGCGGGCACGCTGGGCGCCGCTCTGGCCACCACCGGCCTGGCGATCAGCGCCGGGCCCGCGGCGGCCACACCCGAGGAGGACACCTCGACCGCCACGGGCGCAGCACCGGCGGACGCGTCCGACTTCGAGGAGACGGTGCTGCTGGAGGAGGACTTCTCCAGCGGCGCACTGCCTGAGGACTGGCTGCCGGTGGTCGGTGACTGGGAGGTCGTCGACGGTCAGCTGCGCTCCACCAGCGGTGATGAGGCAGCCCGCATCGGCTTCGGCCCGCAGGCACCGGAGAACTTCCGGGTGGAAGTCAGCGCCGAGTTCGTCGAGGTGGAGAATCCAGCTCGTTGGCTCAGCGTCGGTCTGGACTACCACGCCGAGGAGCACTGGGGGGCTTGGGTAGGGTTGCGCAGCCAGACCTCTGCGGACAACGGTGTGGAGTTCGTGCAGCGTCCGCAGAGCGGGTCGAACGCGCTGAGCGCCTACCCAGGTCCGTTCGACATGGGCACCGGCCAGGCGCACGACCTGGTCTTCGAGGTGCACGGATCGTCGCTGGTGGCCAGCATCGACGGCGAGGAGATGCTGCGGACCGATGAGCTGCGCCGCACTGACGGCAGCTTCGGCTTCCGCTACAGCAGGTCGACCGTCGCCTTCGACGATGTCCGGATCACCGAGATCGCCCCGCAGGCCAGCGCACCGAGCGCTCCGCAGAACGTGCACCTGACCGAGGAGGCCGACGCGGCCACCATCACCTGGGACGCTCCTGCGGACCCGGGCATCGATGACCAGGGCCAGCCGGCGACGATCACCGGCTACGAAGTTGCCGCTGCCCCTGCGGGCACACCGAGCGACGAGCTGGTCTGGGGACCGGCCGCCGCGGAGAGCAGCCACACCTTCACCGACCTGCCCGGCGATGCCGAGCAGATGCTGCAGGTCCGGGCGACGAACAGCATCGGGCTGACCGGCGAGCAGGCTGCCGTGGTGACGATGCGGGGCGCGGAGACTGTCGGCGGGTACAAGCTCCAGCTGCAGAGCGGCCCGTGGCCGACCTCCCACGTCCAGGGCATCGCAGTGGACGAGGAGAACGGCTTCGTCTACTACTCGTTCACCACCCTGCTGGTGAAGACAGATCTGGCCGGGAACATCATCGGGACGGTCGGTGGTTTTACCGGGCACCTGGGCGACCTCGACTTCAACGCTGAGGACGGCCGCTTGTACGGCTCCTTGGAGTACAAGGACGCAGAAGCGTTCTACATCGCGATCTTCGACGTGGACGAGATCGACGAGGTCGGCATGGATGCCCAGAACTCCCCGATCGTCTCGACTGTGTACCTCGAAGAGGTGGTCGAGGACTACACCGCCGACATGGACGGCGACGGGGTCTTCGACGGTGACACTGGCGACACTGCCGATCACCGGTACGGAAGCTCTGGTATCGACGGTGTCGGGTTCGGCCCTGCATTCGGTGAGGTGGACGGGCCGCAGCTCCTGACCGTGGCCTACGGCATCTACTCCAACACCGAGCGGACCGACAACGATCACCAGGTCCTGCTGCAGTACGACATCAGCGACTGGACGGGGCTGGAGCGCCCGCTGGCCGAGTCCGACCCGCACCACAGCGGCCCGGACGCAGTCGACGGCAAGTACTTCGTGTTCACCGGCAACACCACCTACGGTGTGCAGAACCTCGAGTTCGACCCGTGGCTGGACCGGTGGTTCATGGGCGTGTACGTGGGCAAGAAGGACCAGTATCCGAACTACGAGCTGTTCGCAGTCGATGCCGAGTCGACGCCGAGCCTGGAGACGCTCACCGGTCTGGACGGTGAGCAGGGGCTGCTCCTGCCGCTGGCGGAGGACGGTCTGCTCGACGAGGCCACCGGAATCCGTGGCTGGTACGAGACCGCCTCGGTCGGTATCCAGTCGCTCGGTGACGGGCTGTACTACCTCAGTACGCAGACGAACGACGGCGGCCAGGGCTCGATCCTGACGCTGGAGACGTGGACCGGACATGCCGACGACCCGTTCGTGCCGGTGACGGCGGACTTCGACCCGGTCTCCCGCTGGGACGGTGCGGCCACCTACACCGCCGGGGACACCGTGGCGCACGCGCGATCGATCTGGCAGGCGTCCTGGTGGACCCGGGGCCAGGAGCCCGGCGACCCCTACGGGCCGTGGCAGGAGATCGTCACCACCTCGGACGGGACCGCAGTGTGGACTCCTTCGCGGATCTTCGATGCCGGTGACGTGGTGAGCCACGACGGCACCCGGTACGAGGCGCAGTGGTGGACCCGCAACCAGGAGCCGGGCGCCGCGCACGGTCCCTGGCGTGCGATCGACTGACCAGCCCACGGTGCTGGGTCCCCGACAGCGGCCGGGGACCCAGCACCTCTGACCAGCCAGCCGCACCCAGCTGACGACGCGCTCTGAAGGACACCTATCGATGTCTGCCCTGCTCGACCACGCCCTGACCACCGCCGACGAGACCAGGGCGATCGCTCTCGGTCCGGGTGCCGTGCACCGCACCGGAAGCATGTTCGCCGACCTGTTCCCCGGCCAACCAGCGCTGGTCGTCGCAGACGAGAACACCTTCGCCGTCGCCGGCGCAGCGGTCCTCGCCTCGCTCGAGCAAGCCGGTGTACCGCTGGCGGACGAACCGTTCATCTTCCCGGGAAGCCCCACGCTCTATGCCGACTACCCGAACGTGCAGGTGGTGCGGGAGCAGCTCGCGACACTGCCTGCAGCGGTGGCATGCTCGATTGCCTCCGGAACGCTCAACGACATCACCAAGCTGGCCTCCGGTGAGCTGGACCGGCCGTACCTGAACGTGTGCACAGCCGCCTCCGTGGATGGATACAGCGCATTCGGCGCCGCGATCACCGTCGATGGTTTCAAGATCACCCGCACCTGCCCGGCCCCTGCCGGGCTCGTGGCCGACCTGGACCACCTGGTCGCCGCACCGGCGCGGCTGACCGCCACCGGCTACGGCGATCTGCTGGAGAAGATCCCGGCGGGTGCGGACTGGTTGCTCGCCGACGCTCTGGGGGTCGAACCTGTGCACGAGGTCGCCTGGCAGCTGATCCAGCCGACCGTACGGGACGTGCTGGACCGGCCCGAGCAGATCGCAGCCGCCGAGCCGGAGGCGATCGAACAGATGGCGGAGTGCCACTTCCTCTCCGGTCTGGCGATGCAAGCGACCAAGTCCTCCCGGCCCGCATCCGGCGCCGGCCACCAGTTCTCGCACACGTGGGAGATGGAGGGGCACGGGCTGGACTGGGAACCACCGCTCTCGCACGGGTTCAAGGTGGGCATCGGTACGGTCGCATCGTGCGCCCTGTGGGAAGAGGCACTCGCGATGGACGTCGCCGCCCTCGATGCGGAGACGATCGTCGCTGACGCGCCGAGTGCCGAACAGGTGGAGGCCGCGGTACGAGCCACGCTGCCGGCGGCGATGGCCGACGAATGCGTGGCGCTCACCCTGGCCAAACGAGCGGAGGGCGATGCCCTGCGTGCCCGGGTCGCACGGATCCAGGAGGTCTGGCCGTCCCTGCGGGAGCGGTGCCGCGAGCAGCTGGTCTCCGCCCGTGGGGCCGCGACCATGCTGCAGCGGGCCGGCGCCCCGCACCATCCGGAGCAGATTGGCATCGGCATGGACCACTTCCGCCGAACCCATCTGGCAGCGCAGCGGATCCGCAGCCGCTACACCGTGCTCGATCTGCTCGCGGACCTGGGGATGCTCGAGGCGGTGGTCGACCGACTGTTCGCTCCGAGCGGGTTCTGGGGTCGACGCCCTTCGCCGGACACAGGCAGCTGAAACCAAGCCCTGTCCTGGCCCGGGTACAGGCAGGACAGCGGCACAGCGATCAGCCCCAGACCAGGCCGCGCTCCGGGTGCTCCATGATCACCGCGACGTCGTGCAGCACCCGGGAGCCGAGCTCACCGTCCACCAGCCGGTGGTCGAAGGAGAGCGCCAGCTGGGTGACCCAGCGCGGTTTCACCTTGCCCTTGTGCACCCACGGCCGCTGCGAGATCGCACCGAGCGCGAGGATGGCCGACTCCCCGGGGTTGAGGATCGGGGTGCCGGTGTCGATGCCGAAGATGCCGACGTTGGTGATCGTGACGGTCCCGTCGCTCATCGCCGCCGGCTGGGTCTTGCCGGCCCGGGCGGTGGCGGTCAGCTCGGCGATCTCCTGGGCGAGCTCGAGCATCGAGAGCCGGTGCGCGTCCTTGATGTTCGGCACCACCAGCCCGCGG
Organism: Ruania albidiflava DSM 18029; assembly: GCF_000421225.1. GTDB lineage: Bacteria > Actinomycetota > Actinomycetes > Actinomycetales > Beutenbergiaceae > Ruania > Ruania albidiflava. Next base: position 125,953 of record NZ_ATWL01000006.1, read on the forward strand.
GGGGTCGCCGCAGCGATGCCCAGGTTGATGTAGTGCTTGTAGACGATCTCCTGGGTCTCGTCGTCCCAGGACGCACTGATCATCGGGTGCCGCCGGATCGCCAGCGTCAGGGCCTTGGCCGCGATCAGCAGCGGGGTCACCCGCACGTCGGCAAAGTCCGGGTCGGACTTGAGCCGTTCGACCAGGCGCATGCTCTTGGTCACGTCCACGGTGACGAACTCGGTCACGTGCGGGGCGGTGAACGCCGAGGCCACCATCGCATCAGCGGTCCGCGCGCGCACGCTGCGCACCGGCACCCGGGTCTGCCGCCCGTCGGCCGAGACGGTGCCGCCGTCCAGCCAGGGCCGGTCGTCGTCAGCCTTCTTCACCAGCTTCTCCGGGGCGGACCGCTCCGCGGCGGCGAGCACGTCCGCGCGGGTGACGATCCCACCCGGTCCGGTCGCCGGCACCCGGCTCAGGTCGATGCCCAGGTCCTTGGCCAGCTTGCGCACCGGCGGTTTGGCCAGCACCCGCACGTCGACGGCGGGACTCGCCGGGGCCGGTTCACCCGCCTGGGCAGCAGCGTGGGCAGGCGGGGCGGGCGGCTCCGGGGACGGCGCCGCCTCAGCAGCAGCATCCGCTCCCACCTCGACACCCGCCTGCACGGCCTCGGTGGCTGGTGCGGTCGAGCCCGCACGGGCCGCTCCGGCGGCGCCGCCGGCCGGTGCACCGGCAGAAGACTGCCGCCGCGGCCGGCGCGTGGCCGCGGCACGGGAGGTGCCGTAGCCGACCAGCACGTCCCCGCTGCCCTCCGGCTCGGGCGACTGCACAGCGGCAGGAGGCTCCGCCGTCGACGACGTGGCCCCGACCTCGCCACTGCCACCGCCCTGCCCGCTGGGACCGCCGGTACCGTCGGTGTCGATCCGGATGATCGGGGTACCGACCTCGACGGTGTCCCCGCTGCCCACGAGCAGCTCGGTGACCACCCCGGCGTACGGGCTGGGCAGCTCGACCAGGCTCTTGGCGGTCTCGATCTCCACGATGTTCTGGTTCACCGTGATGGTCTCGCCCACGCTGACCAGCCACTCGACGATGTCGGCCTCGGTCAGGCCTTCACCCACATCGGGCAGGCGGAACTCGACGTGCTGCGGCATCAGGCACTCTCCTCGTGGTCGCTTCGCTCAGTGTGCCAGCACGTCGTCGACGGCGTGCAGCACCCGGTCCAGGTCCGGCAGGTACTCGTGCTCCAGCTTGGACACCGGGTAGGGCGCGTGGAACCCGCCCACGCGGGCCACCGGCGCCTCCAGGTGGTAGAAGCACTCCTGACTGATCCGGGCAGCGATCTCTGCGCCGGCACCGAAGAAGACCGGAGCCTCGTGCACCACCACCAGGCGGCCGGTGCGGTGGACCGAGTCGGCGATGGTGCCGAAGTCGATCGGGGAGATCGTGCGCAGGTCCAGCACCTCGAGGCTGTGCCCTTCCGCCTCCGCAGCGGTGGCGGCACGCAGGGCCGTGGCCACGCTCGGCCCGTAGGCGGCCACAGTGACGTCACTGCCCTGGCGCACGACGCGGGCCGTGTTCAGACCTGCCTGGCCACCGGCCACCTGGTCTGCAGCGGACACCTCGACGTCCGCCTTGTCCCAGTACCGGGCCTTCGGCTCCAGGAACAGCACCGGGTCCGGGCAGGCGATCGCCTGCTGGATCATGGTGAACGCATCCGCGGGGTTCGCGGGGCTGACCACCCGCAGGCCGGCGGTGTGCGCGAACAGTGCCTCGGGGGACTCTGAGTGGTGCTCCACGGCGCCGATGCCGCCACCGTAGGGCACCCGGATCACCACCGGCACCTGCACGGCACCGCGGGAGCGGTAGTGCAGCTTGGCCAGCTGGGTGGTGATCTGGTCGTAGGCGGGGAAGATGAACCCGTCGAACTGGATCTCGCACACCGGTCGGTAGCCGGCCACGGCGAGCCCGATGGCGGTGCCCACGATGCCGGACTCGGCCAGGGGGGTGTCCACCACCCGGTCGCCACCGAAGTCCTTCTGCAGACCGTCGGTGACCCGGAAGACGCCACCGAGGGCGCCGATGTCCTCCCCCATCAGCAGCACCTTGGGGTCGCGTTCCATCGCCCGCCGTAACCCGAGGTTGATCGCCTTGGCCATCGCGAGCCGCTGGGTGTCGGGCGCGGGGGTCGTGCTGGTGCTCATCGTGCCACCTCCTCGGTGAGGAACCCTTCGGAGTACTCGGTGAACCACTCCCGCTCGGTGCTGACCAGCGCGTTCTCGGTGGCGTAGACGTTCTCGAACATCCGGCTGGCCGGTGGTACCGGGATGGCCCGGCAGTAGCTGCGGACGTCCTCGCCGAGCTCGTCGGCCTCGGCGTCCAGGGCGGTGAAGAACTCCTCACCGGTGCCCTCGGCGCGCAGCAGCACCTCGAGCCGGTCGATCGGGTCGCGGCGGCGCCACACCTCCTCGTCCGCCTTGGTCCGGTAGCGGGTCGGGTCGTCGGAGGTGGTGTGCGCACCCATCCGGTAGGTCACTGCCTCGACGAAGGTGGGCCCGCCGCCGCTGCGGGCGCGTTCGAGCGCCTCGGTGGTCACCGCGTAGCAAGCGAGCACGTCGTTGCCATCCACCCGTACCGAGGGGATGCCGAAGCCGCGACCCCGGTGGAACAGCGGCACCCGGGACTGGCGCGTGGTGGGTTCGGAGATCGCCCAGTGGTTGTTCTGGCAGAAGAACACCACCGGCGAGTCGTTGACGGCGGCGAAGGTCAGTGCCTCGTTCAGGTCACCCTGAGCAGTGGCACCGTCGCCGAAGTAGGCGACCACGGCACGGTCCCGGTCCGGGTCGCCGGTGCCGACGTCGCCGTCGCGCTGGATGCCCATCGCGTACCCGGTGGCGTGCAGCGCGTGCGAGCCGATCACCAGGGTGTACAGGTGGAAGTTGTGCTCCGCCGGGTCCCAGCCGCCGTGGTCCTCACCGCGGAACTGGTGCAGCACCTTGCGCAGGTCCACACCGCGGGTCCAGGCCACACCGAGCTCTCGGTAGGACGGGAAGGCGTAGTCCTGACGCGCCAGGGCTCGGCCCGAGCCGATCTGGGCGGCTTCTTGACCTAGGCACGGGGGCCAGAGGCCGAGTTCCCCATGGCGCTGCAGGGACGTGGCCTCGGTGTCGAACCGTCGAACCAGGACCATGTCGCGGTAGAGACCTTCGAGCGCCGCGCGGTCGAGGTCCTCGATCCGCGGCGTGTAGGCCTCGTGGTACACGCGTTCGCCTTCGGGGGTGAGCAGCTGGATGAGGTCGTCATCCGTTTCTCCGACTGGGGGGATCGCCCCGGTGGTGTCGGTAGTGATCACACCGAACTCCTTCTGGTGGGGATGGCTTGCGCGGAAGCAACCTACGCCAGCGTAGGCTACGGAACCGTAAGTTGCCGCACAAGAGATGCCATCACTTCTGGGGTGGTCGTTTGTGGGAAACCTCCAACTCTGCGTCGATGAAGAGCGTCGAATGAGGCGCACTAGCGCGCTTCCAGGGTGACACCTTCGACAACTTCTCGCCACGGAACGCGCTCGGCGGGGCGCAGATCCGGACGGGGGCCGGGGTGCAGATCCGGACGGGGGCCGGGGTGCAGATCCGGCGGATGGCCGGACGCACATCCGAAGAGGGCCAGGGCGCACACCCGGACACGACCGGGACGAGAACAGCGAGCCCGACGGCAGCTCTGCCTTTGTGGCTCAAACTCAATCCGCTGCCCCGCCCGCACTCCGACCACCCTCTGACCGGCACGCGATGGGCGCGCTCACATTGGCACAATGCCAACGAAACACGACTCCGGAAGCGACGTTTCGCCGTCGTGATCGAATCGTGACCACCAAATCCTTGACTTCGAGGCTCGAACTCAAGGACAGTGGGGCTGCTCGCCAAGGAACGCATCATGCTTCGGCGAGATCACCACACCACCACCGCGGCACCTCGTGGTGGGCCGACAGATTGACGGAGCGAAGGAGCCCAGGATGCGCAAGTACCCATTCGTCGCGCTCGGCATGGCGGGGATGCTCGCCCTGTCCGCGTGCGCGGGCGAAGGTGCCGGCAGCAGTGCAGAGGACCCGGCCGGAGAGAGCCAGGCACCCGAGGACGTGCTCGTCGGGGTCTCGATGCCGACCCAGACCTCGGAGCGATGGATCGCCGACGGCGACGCCGTCCAGTCCGGTCTGGAAGACGCCGGATACACCGTGGACCTGCAGTTCGCGAACGACGACATCCCCACCCAGTCGCGGCAGATCGACCAGATGATCACCAGCGGGGCCGACCTGCTGATCATCGCCTCGATCGACGGCACCGCGCTGTCCAGCCAGCTGGACGCTGCCGCAGCCGCGGACATCCCGGTCATCTCCTACGACCGGCTGATCCGCGACAGCGAGCACGTGGACTTCTACGTCACGTTCGACAACTACCAGGTGGGCGTCGCCCAGGCCACCTCCGTGCTGCACGGCCTCGGCCTGGTCGACGAGGCGGGCGAACCTGCCGAGGACGCCCCCGAGGGCCCGTTCACCATCGAGCTGTTCGCCGGGTCGCTGGACGACAACAACGCCCACTTCTTCTGGCAGGGCGCGATGGAGACGCTGCAGCCGTACTTCGACGACGGCACGCTGGAGGTCCCGTCCGGGCAGATGGACATCGAGCAGGCGGCGATCCTGCGCTGGTCCCAGGAGACCGCTCAGGAGCGGATGGAGAACCTGCTCACCTCCGCCTACAGCGACGGCACCGAGCTGGACGCTGTGCTCTCCCCGTTCGACGGCATCTCCCGTGGCGTGATCACCGCGCTGCAGAACGACGGCATGGGCCCGACCATCGAGGAGGGACTGCCGGTCATCTCCGGGCAGGACGCCGAGATCGCCTCGGTGCACCTGATCGACGAGGGAGTGCAGTACTCCACGATCTTCAAGGACACCCGCAAGCTGGCCGACCAGGCCGTGGTGACCGCGCAGGCCTTCCTCTCCGGCGAGGAGCCCGAGGCCAACGACACCGAGACCTACGACAACGGTGTGAAGGTGGTGCCCTCCTACCTGCTGGAGATCGACACCGTCTATGCGGACAACATCCAGGAGCTCCTCGTGGACTCCGGCTACTGGACCGCTGAAGAGGTCGAGTCCGGCGTCTCGGACTCGGAGTAGTCAGTGGCGGGGTGTGCTGCCGGCGGGAGGCACACCCCGTCCCTGCCCGATCAACGGAGGATTCATGAGCGAGCCCATCCTCGAGATGCGCAACATCACCAAGGCCTTCCCCGGGGTCAAGGCGCTGCAGGATGTGGACCTGAGCGTCCAGCCCGGAGAGATCCACGCGATCTGCGGTGAGAACGGCGCAGGCAAGTCCACCCTGATGAAGGTGCTCTCCGGCGTCTATCCGCACGGCAGCTATGCCGGCGAGATCGTCTTCGACGGCCGGCCGATGTCGTTCGGCTCCATCAACGACAGCGAGGCCGAAGGCATCGTCATCATCCACCAGGAGCTGGCACTCATCCCGCACCTGAGCGTGGCGGAGAACATCTTCCTCGGCAACGAGCGCCGTGGCACCGGCCGGTTCATCGACTGGAACAGGGCGAACGCCGAGGCCGCCGGGCTGCTCGCGCAGGTGGGCCTGCAGGAGAACCCGGTGACCCCGATCAACCAGCTCGGTGTCGGCAAGCAGCAGCTCATCGAGATCGCCAAGGCACTGTCGAAGGACGTGCGCCTGCTCATCCTGGACGAGCCGACCGCGGCCCTGAACGACAACGACTCCGAGCACCTGCTCGGTCTGATCCGGGAGCTGCAGGGCCGGGGCATCACCTCGATCCTGATCTCCCACAAGCTCGGTGAGATCGCCGACATCGCCGACCGGACCACGATCATCCGGGACGGGCAGACGATCGAGACCATCGACATGTCCGACCCCACATCCACCCAGGACCGGATCATCCGCGGCATGGTCGGACGCGACCTGTCGCACCGGTTCCCCGAGCGCACACCGCAGATCGGCGACGAGGTGCTCCGGGTGGAGGACTGGACCGTCTACCACCCCACCCAGGTGGGCCGGGTGATGGTCGACTCGGTGAACGTGAACGTGCGTGCCGGTGAGGTGGTCGGCATCGCCGGCCTGATGGGCGCCGGGCGCACCGAGTTCGCGATGAGCCTGTTCGGGCGCACCTACGGCAGGGAGATCACCGGTCGGGTGCTGATGCACGGCCGGGAGGTCTCCACGGCGACCGTCTCCGATGCGATCCGGGCCGGCATCGCCTACGCCACCGAGGACCGCAAGTACTACGGGTTGAACCTCATCGAGGACATCCGCCGGAACATCTCCGCAGCCGGTCTGCGTCAGCTGTCCTCCCGGGGGTGGGTGAACGGCAACGAGGAGCTCCGGGTCGCTGAGGAGTACCGGGCGAGCCTGAACATCAAGGCACCGAACGTGCTCACCCCGGTCGGTCAGCTCTCCGGTGGGAACCAGCAGAAGGTCGTGCTGAGCAAGTGGATCTACACCGACCCCGAGGTGCTCATCCTCGACGAGCCGACCCGCGGTATCGACGTGGGTGCCAAGTACGAGATCTACACGATCGTGAACCGGATGGTCGCCGACGGCAAGGCGGTGCTGATCATCTCCTCCGAGCTGCCCGAGCTGCTCGGGGTCTGCGACCGGATCTACACCCTCGCCTCCGGCCGGATCACCGGTGAGCTGACCGCTGCCGAGGCCACCCAGGAAGACCTCATGCACCTCATGACCACTGAAAAGGAGCTCGTGTCATGACCGGAATCGCCAACGTGTGGGAGCTCGCCACCCGCAACATGCGCCAGAGCGGGATCGCGGTGGCCTTCGTGGCGATCGTGGCGCTGTTCTCGGTGCTGAACTCCAACTTCCTCTCCCCGGGGAACATCACCAACATCGTGCTGCAGTACTCCTACATCCTGATCCTGGCGATCGGGATGGTGCTGGTGATCATCGGTGGGCACATCGACCTGTCCGTCGGCTCGTTGGTAGCGCTCACCGGGGCGGTGGCCGCGGTCGTGGTGATCAAGGGCGGCCAACCGTGGTGGGTCGGGGTGCTCGCCGCGATCGGCGTGGGGCTCCTCGCCGGTGCCTGGCAGGGGTTCTGGGTGGCCTACGTGGGCATCCCGGCGTTCATCGTGACGCTGGCCGGCATGCTGCTGTTCCGCGGCCTGACCTGGGTGGTGCTGGACTCCATCTCGCTGTCCCCCTTCGGCGGCACCTACTACCAGATCGCCAACGGCTTCCAGAACGGGCTGCTCGGCGGGATGGGCTTCGACGTGTTCACCCTGGTGATCTTCGCGATCGCGGTGGTCGGCTACGCGGTGATGCAGTGGCGCTCCCGGATGGCCAAGCTGCGCTACCAGCAGGTGGTGGAGTCCCTCCCTCTGTTCGTGGTCAAGATCGTGATCGTCGCCGCGATCGTGATGTGGTTCGCCTGGCAGCTGGCGCACAGCCGCGGCCTGCCGAACGTGCTGATCCTGCTGGCGATCCTGATCATCGGCTACAGCGTGATCGCACAGCGGTCGGTGTTCGGCCGGCACATCTACGCCATCGGCGGCAACCTGCACGCGGCCCAGCTCTCCGGGGTGAAGGTGAAGACGGTGAACTTCTGGGTGATGGCGAACATGGGCTTCCTGTCCGCCGTGGCCGGCATCGTCTACTCCTCCCGGATGAACGGCGCCCAGCCGGGAGCCGGGAACATGTTCGAGCTGGACGCGATCGCCGCCTGCTTCATCGGCGGGGCAGCGGTCACCGGCGGGGTCGGCCGGGTCACCGGGGCGATGATCGGTGGCCTGATCATGGCGGTGATGAGCAACGGCATGCAGCTGATGGGTGTGGACCAGTCCGTGCAGCAGGTGGTCAAGGGCCTGGTGCTGCTGCTGGCCGTGGCCTTCGATGTGTACAACAAGAAGCGCGCCGGCGTCGCCCGCTGAGCGCCGCTGCCACAGGTGGCCCAGCACCACCTGGTGCCCGCCCACCGACACCGGTCGAGGGTCGACCGGTGCGGTGGGCCGTACCCTCGTCCCGGCTAGACTCCAGCCGTGAGCCGCCTGACCGCGGGATCCCAGTCCTCGCTGCGTGAAGCCAACAAGGGCCTGCTCGTCGACACGATCAAGCAGTTCGGCGGACTCACCCAGGTGGAGCTCGCCGATGCCACCGGACTGTCCGCGGCCACGGTGTCCACACTGGTCAAGCAGCTCACCGAGAGCCGGCTGGTCGAGGTCCGGCCCACCTCGCGCAGCGGGCGCCGCGCCCAGCTGGTCACCCTGGCCCGCGCCACCGGTCTGGCCGCCGGGGTACACGTGGGCCACCGCTCGCTGCGGGTGCTGCTCAGTGACTTCAACCGGGAGATCGTGGCCGAGCAGAGCATGCCGCTGCCCCGGGAGCACCCGATGGACACCGTGCTGGACCGGGTGGCGCTGCTGATCGTGGACATGCTGGAGCTGGTCGCCTCCAGCCTGGACGAGCTGGCCGGAATCGCGCTCGGGCTGCCCGCCCCGGTGGACGTCTCCACCGGGATGCTCTCGGTGCGGGGCGTGCTCCCGGGCTGGGACTCCGAGCACATCGGTGAGGTGATGGGCAAACGGCTCGGCCGACCGGTGTACGTGGAGAACGACGCGAACCTCGGCGCCCTGGCGCAGATGACCTTCGGCGCCACCCACCCGTATGCGGACAGCGTCTACGTGCGCGCCTCCTACGGCACCGGTGCCGGGGTGATCCTGGGTGGGCGGCTGCACCGCGGGTTCGGCGGCACCGCTGGAGAGATCGGGCACGTGCAGGTGGACCCGTACGGACACATCTGCCGGTGCGGGCGGCGCGGCTGCCTGGACACGGTGGTCGGCGCCGAGGCGCTGCTGGCCTCGCTGCAGACCAGCCACGGTCCGCTCACCCTGCGGGACGTGATCACCCGGGCCGTCGACGGCGACCCCGGCTGCAGCCGGGTGCTGGCCGACGCGGGCCGTACGATCGGCCGGGTGGTGGCCGGGGTGTGCCAGGCGGTCAACCCGCAGGCAGTGTGCGTGGGCGGTGAGCTGGCCGACGCCGGATCCGTTTTTCTGGCACCCTTGGCCGAAGCAGTGCAGGAGCACATCCTGCCCAACCGGGTGGCCCCGATGGAGGTGCTCGCCTCCCCGTTGCGCGGGGACGAGGTGGCCAAGGGCGCCCTCGTCCAGGTGCTCGACTCCACAGACCTCTTCGCTCAAGGTGGTGACGGACAATGACGAACCGACCACTGACCCACCCTGCGCACCCGCCGGCAGCCCTACCGCCACCGTGCCCGCCGTCTCCGCCGGGCCAGCCGCCGCTGCCTCGCACACCGGTGCTCTGCCTGCAGGGCATCACCAAGCGGTTCGGGGCGGTGGAGGCGCTGCTGGACGTGTCCGTGCAGGTGCACGAGGGTGAGGTCGTCGGGCTCGTCGGAGACAACGCCGCCGGCAAGTCCACGCTGGCGAAGGTGATCGCCGGTGCGCTGCAGCCGGACACCGGCCTGATCGAGCTGGGCGGCGAACCGGTGCAGATCGGCTCCCCCTCGAGTGCGCACGCCCTGGGCATCGCCACCGTGTTTCAGGACCTGGCGCTGTGCGAGAACCTGGACGTCACCGCCAACCTGTTCCTCGGCCGCGAGCTGAAGCGCAGCGGACTGATGCACGACGGACAGATGGAGGCGCACACCCGCTCGGTGCTGCACGACCTGCGCGCGAACATCCCGTCCATCCACACACCGCTGAACCAGCTCTCCGCCGGCCAGCGCCAGGCCGTGGCGATCGCCCGGACGCTGATCGGCCGACCCCGGCTGGTGGTGCTGGACGAACCGACGTCCTCGCTCTCCGTGGCACAGACCGCGGAGGTGCTCACCCACATCGAACGCCTCCGGGACCTGGGCCTCGGCGTGATCTTCATCAGTCACAACCTCACCGACGTCCGTGCCGTCGCCGACCGGATCGAGGTGCTGCGGCACGGGCAGAACAACGGCACGTTCGGCCCGGATGCGGCACAGAGCGACCTGATCGGCGCGATCACCGGTGCCACCAGGTTCGGCGGACTGGGAGGATGAGACGATAGGGCGATGCGCTTCGTCATCAAGGTCCTGATCAACGGGATCGCCCTGTGGCTGACCTCGTTGTGGGTCAGCGGCGTGGACTTCATCACCGACCACGACCTGACCACGAGCCCGGTGCTGAACACGGTGATCGTGGTGGCGATCGTCGCGGCGGTCTTCACCCTGGTGAACGCCATCGTCAAGCCGATCGTGAAGGTCGTCTCGTTCCTGTTCTACATCCTCACCCTGGGCCTGTTCTTCCTGGTGGTGAATGCGCTGATGCTGATGCTGACCAGCTGGATCACCGGCTTCACCGACTACGGGCTGCGGGTGGACGGGTTCTGGACGGCGGTGCTCGCCGCGCTGATCATCTCGATCATCTCGCTGATCCTCACCGTCATCCTGCCGGACGGGAGGCGGCGCGAGCACTCCCGCCGCTGACGCCGCCGACGGCTGCTGACCACTGGCGGCGGTGGCGCCCTCACCACTCCTCCCGCCGGAGCACGTAGTAGTACGTCTCCACAGTGGCGGTGTCACCGGCGAGCACGTCCGCTGACTGCGCCCGCCAGGAGGTGATCGGCCCCTGGTCGGAGCTGTCGATCATCTCGGCCGTGCGCTGGTAGGCGGGCAGGTCGTGCGCCTGGGTCACGGAGACCACCCCGGCGTCCTCCGGGTCGTCGGAGGCGGCGATGTCGCGGCGCACGGTGGTCCGGTTCGGCTCCACCGGGTTGGCCTCGTTCTCCAGCCCGGGGGTCAGGTCCCCCTCGTGCTCCACGTTCAGCGTGGCCGCTCCTTCCGGGGTGCGCATGTGCCCGACCGGTCCGCCGAACGTGACGACCGAGCGGACGTCGTAGCTCCGGCGCACCACCGGGCTGTTCGCCACCGCCATCGCCACCATCGCGCCCTGGGAGTGCCCGGCGAGCAGCACCGGCTCACCTGCCCCCACCCCTGCCGCGCCGAGCGCCGCGATCACCCCGTTCTGCACCGGGTTCTCCTGACCGGTGAACACCTGGAGGTTGGTCGCCCAGTCCTGCGGCACCTCGTTGGCGACCGCCGCGCCGAAGGGTCCACCGGTGTCCGGATCCCCCAGCTCCCGCTGCGTCTGGGTGCCAGGGATGTACACCTGCCAGAACACCTCACCGTTGGCTCCGGTCACCCGGTCCAGCCGGATCGTCCCGGCCGGCACACCCGCCCCGTAGTAGAGGTCGGAGATCCCAGCGTTCAGGTCGCCGACGTCCGCTGCGCCATGGGCGTTCACCGGCCCGGACCGGACTCCGGCCAGGTCGTAGCCGCGCCACATCCGCTCCAGCTGCACCCCGGTCGGGGTGAACCCTCGCTGCACGGTGATGTTGCCCGTGACGATGGCGCTGGTCACCGTCGCGAGGAGCTGGATCCGGTCCTCAGCCATCGGCGCCCAGTCCGGGTAGAGCGGTCCCCCGGTGAAGGTCCAGGACATCTCCTCCAGGAAGTAGCCGAACTGCGGGTCGCTCGGCGTCCACTGACCGCGCACCAGCATGTTCAGGCCGGTCAGGTTGGCCACGACGAGCGTTCTGTACGGATCGGGCACGAACCACCGCGCAAGACCCGGCATCTGCAGCACGAACCTGTTCCGGGCCGCTGCCTCCGCCTCGGCATAGGCCTCAGCGGCCGCCCGGAGCCGGTCGACCACGTCGTCGGCCTGCCTGCTGGCGTCCAGCACCGCCGACTGTGCCACCCGGCAGGCCAGCTGCGCCTGCCGCCCGGAGGTGGGTGCCCAGCTCGTGGAGGCCGCCACGGCCTGCCGTGCCACGGCGACCCGCCCGGCGGCGTCCCGCAGCGCGTCACCCACCCCCTCCAGGAGTGCGGCCAGATAGGTGAGCTCACCGGTGTCGGCGTCGATCGAGGAGCCGATCACCTGCAGCTGGCTGTCGTCGTAGGCGGGCCGGCCGTGCCCCACCGGACCGTCGGGGACCGGTGCGATGCCCCGGCTCACCGCGGCACCTGGTCACCGTGGAGCAGGGCCTGCCGCACGTACTCCAGCTCGGCGGCGTGCTGCTGGGCGGCCGCGACCGCCAGGTCGATCTGGTCAGCGGCACGGCGAGCACCGGCGACCAGCTCGCGCACCCGCTGCCGGTACTGCTCGGCCGACGGCGCACGCCAGTGCTCCGGGGAGAGGGTGGCGGCACGGGACGCGCTGCCACGTACGTCCTGGGCGGCAGCCAGCAGCGTGGCTACACCGGGCCCCGCACCGGGCATCGGTGCTGGCAGACCATGCATCGTCATCCTCCTTGCTCGTCCTCACCTCGACCCCGCTCACGCTAGGAACCTCGCCACCGGCAGGCGCCCGGCGCCGGGGCGGGGTGTGGACAACGCGGCATCACAGCGGCTCTGGGCTCTGGGCTCTGGGCTCTGGGATGATGGAGCCATGGAGCATGCCGTCTCGCTGGCCACCCTCACCCCGCCGATCGCCCTCGGCCCGCTGGACGGGCGCTACCGCACTGTGGTGGCCCCCCTGGTGGACCACCTGTCCGAGGCTGCACTGAACCGCGCCCGGCTGCACGTGGAGGTGGAGTGGCTGATCCACCTGACCACCCAGCGTGTGCTGCCCGGCGCCCCGGAGCTGTCCGAGCAGGAGACCGGCTACCTGCGCCAGGTGGTGCGCACCTTCGGTGCCGACGAGATCGCGGAGCTGGCCGCGATCGAGGCGGAGACCCGGCACGACGTCAAGGCCGTGGAGTACTTCCTCAAGCGGCGTCTGGCCGCCGCACCGCAGGTGCTCGGCCCGGACACGGTGCTGCCCCAGGTGACCGAGATCGTGCACATCTTCTGCACCAGCGAGGACATCAACAACCTGAGCTATGCCACCACGGTGCGCGACGCCGTCGAGCAGGTGTGGTTGCCGGCGGCGACAGCAGCGGCTGACGCCGTGGCCGACCTGGCCCGGGAGCACGCCGACGTACCGATGCTCGCCCGCACCCACGGGCAGCCGGCCACCCCGGTGACCCTGGGCAAGGAGCTCGCGGTGCTCGCGCACCGGCTGCGCCGGCAGCTGCGCCGGATCACCGCCGCCGAGTACCTGGGCAAGATCAACGGTGCCACCGGCACCTACGGGGCGCACAGCATCTCGGTGCCCGGCGTCGACTGGCAGCAGGTGGCGCGCAGCTTCGTGGAGCACCTGGGCCTGGTCTGGAACCCGCTGACCACCCAGATCGAGAGCCACGACTGGCAGGCGGAGGTGTACGCGGACGTCGCCCGGTTCAACCGGGTGCTGCACAACCTGACGACCGACGTGTGGACCTACATCTCGCTGGGCTACTTCACCCAGCGCCTGTCCGCCCAGGGCTCGACCGGTTCGTCCACGATGCCGCACAAGGTGAACCCGATCCGGTTCGAGAACGCGGAGGCGAACCTGGAGGTCTCCTGCGCGCTGCTGGACAGCCTGGCCAGCACGTTGGTGACCTCCCGGCTGCAGCGGGACCTGACTGACTCCACCACCCAGCGCAACATCGGGGTGGCGCTGGGTCACTCGCTGCTCGCCCTGGACAACGTGCGCCGCGGGCTGGCCGGCCTGGACGTGGACACCGAGGCGATGGCCCGCGACCTGGATGCGAACTGGGAGGTGCTCGGCGAGGCGGTGCAGTCGGCGATGCGCGCTGCCGGGATCGCGGGCGTGACCGGGATGGCCGACCCGTACGAGCGGCTCAAGGAGCTCACCCGTGGCCGGCGGGTGGACGCTACGGCGATGCGGGAGTTCATCTCCGACCTGGGGCTCCCGCAGGAGGTGGCCGCGCGGCTGCTGGCGCTGACCCCGGGCGACTACGTGGGTCTGGCCCCGGAGCTGGTGCGGCACCTGGACTGACTGCCCGGCCCCTGCCACACCCGCCCGGCCACATCCCCCCGCTGCACACCCGTCTGCGGCACGGGTGGCCTGCTGCGGTCGGGCAGGGAGCCGTGCAGGTGCCGAGAGGTCGTGCAGGCACCGGTCTGGCTCCGGGGCAGGAGCACGACGGCGGAGCGCGCCAGTCGCTGGCCCGTCGCCGCGCTCGCGGGGTCGGGTGGGGACCACATTAACCCCTGGCGATCCGCCGTCCCCCCTCTCTAGGCTGGAGCAGCTATGCAGGATTTCCCCCCGGAGGTCCCCGCGTACCCGACTTCTTCGGCCAGCGCCGAGGCCTCCGGGTCCCGCGGCCGCGATCGCTCCTTCCCGGACACCCGCTCCCCCGCACGGTTCCTGGTGTGGTTGCTCGGTCGCCAGCGGGACGTGCTGCTGGCGGTGTTCGCCACCGGCATCCTGGTGTTCCTGCCCGGTGCGCTCGGGCCGTACCTGGTGGGCCGAGCGGTGGACGAGGGGATTATTGCGGGCTCGATGTCCGGTCTGCTCACCTGGTCGCTGATCCTGCTCGGCGTGATCGCCCTCGGCGCTGGGGTCGGGGTGGCGATGCACACGTTCGCAGTGCGGGGTTGGTTGCTCGCGCTGTACCAGACCACGAAGCTGGTCACCCGCAAGTCCACGCAGATGGGGCACGTGCTCAGTCAGCGGCTACCCACTGGCGAGGTGCTGTCGGTAGCCTCCGGGGACTCGAACAAGTACGGGGCGCTCTCCGAGACCGTGGGTCGGGCCGCCTCGGCGTTCTTCGCCTTCGGTGTGGTGGTAGCCCTGGTGCTGCACACCTCGGTGCCGCTCGGGCTGCTCACCCTGGTGGCTGCCCCGGTGCTGGTGTTCGTGGCCACCCCGCTGCTGCGGCCGCTGCAGCGGCGCCAGGCGGTGGAGCGGTCCCGCACCTCGGACCTGACTTCGTTGGCCACGGACATCGTCGCTGGGCTGCGGATCCTGCGCGGGATCGGCGGCGAGCGCACCTTCGGCCGCAACTACGCGGCACAGTCGCAGCGGGTGCGTCAGGCGGGCGTGGCGGCCGGGATCTGGCAGGGTGCGGTGGATGCCACCGGGGTGCTGGTCTCCGGGCTGTTCCTGGTCCTGCTCACCTGGCTGGGGGCGCGCCAGGTGGTCGCCGGGGAGCTGTCCATCGGGCAGCTGATCTCCTTCTTCGGCTTCGCCACGTTCATGGTGATGCCGATCTACACGTTCTTCGAGCTGGCACAGAAGTGGATCCAGGCGCTCGTCTCGGCGCACAAGACGATCGCGCTGCTGGAGACTGAGCCACCCTGGCGCGCCCCAGCCGAGCCGCGGGACCTGCCGAGGGACGCAGTGATCCACGACGAGGCTTCCGGCGCGCAGATCCACCCTGGTGAGCTGACCGTGGTGGTCTCCGCGCTACCGGACGACTCCGCTGCGCTGGCCGACCGGATCGGTCGGTACCTGCCTGCCGCGGCGGGGCCGGTGTCGACCGAGCTGGAGGAGGACGTCAAGGGTCGGACCGCCCGGCAGACCCGGGCACAGCGGCTGGCCCAGCGGCGCGAGCGCGCGGAGGCCGACCGGGAGCGTGCCACCCGGCGGTGGGGGGTCACCGTGGGCGGGGTGGATCTGTCCGAGGTGCCGTTGGCCCGGGTGCGCGAACGCATCCTGGTCAGCGATGCGGCGAGCATGGTCTTCGGGGGCACCCTGCAGAGGGCGCTGGACCCGCACGGCCGGCTCAGCCGCACCGAGGCGGAGCAGGCGATGCTGGTCGCCTCCGCCGAGGACGTGTTCGAGGCGCTGCCCGGCGGCTGGCAGGGGTACCTGGACGAGCGTGGCCGGGGACTCTCCGGCGGTCAGCGACAGCGGCTGGTCCTCGCGCGGGCGCTGGCGACCGACCCCGAGGTGCTCGTGCTCGTCGAGCCGACATCGGCGGTGGATGCGCACACCGAGGCGCGGATCGCTGAACGGCTCGCCGAGCACCGGCGCGGGCGGACCACAGTGGTCACCAGCGTCTCCCCGCTGCTCACCCGCTGGGCGGACCGGGTGGTGTTCCTGGTCGACGGGCAGCTGGCCGGATCTGGCACGCACGAGGAGCTGGTGGCCGACAACGCTGCCTACCAGCGCGTCGTGGTCCGCGCGATGGACGAGGACGAGGAGGCCAGCGATGTCCAAGACACCCGTGACCTCGCTCGATGAGCTGAGCGAGCAGCTGCTGCCGGGCTCCGCCAGCACCTGGCAGCCACCGAAGCACAGTCCCCCGGTCCCGGTCGAGCTGCGGCCGCCACGTCATGGCTCGCTGCGCCAGCGGCTGCGTGCCTGGCGCTCCCGGCACCTGCTCCGGGAGGAACGCGCCCGCGCGGAGTACCACCGGTCCCGGAACCCGGAGCGCGGGCTGCCGGTCTCCGCGGGACGGGCCGCCTGGGAGTTCGTCCAGCGGCTGATCGGGCGCCGGCGCCCCCTGGTCGCCGGGGTGCTGGTGCTGCACGCCCTGGCTGCGATCGCCGGTCTGGTGGTGCCCCGGGTGCTCGGTCACCTGGTGGACGTGGCCTCGGTGACCGGCACGCTGGTCACCACGCTGAACACGCTCGCGCTGACCGTGGCGGGTGTGGTGCTGCTGCAGACGCTGCTCACCTTCGCCGCCCGGTGCAGCGCGGCCGTGTTCGGTCAGGACCTGCTCGCCGAGGCCCGCGAGTACGTGGTGCACACGGTCCTCGGGCTGCCGCTGAGCACCGTGGAGAGCGCCTCCACCGGTGACCTGGTCACCCGGGTGACGCGGGACGTCTCGGCGATGAGCGACAGTGTGCGCTGGGCGCTGCCACAGGCGGTGATCGCCGCGGTCACCACTGTGCTGACCGTTGCGGCGATGGTGCTGAACTCGCCGCTGCTCGCGGCCCCGTTGCTGCTGTCCGTACCGGCGCTGGCGTTCGCGGTGAGCCGGTACCTGAGGCGGGCACCGGCCGGCTACATCACGGAGGGAGCCACATACTCGGCCATCAACACCACGCTCACCGAGACGGTCGAGGGTGCCCGGACAGTGGAGGCGCTCGGTCTGCAGGAGCGCCGGATCGCCGCCGGGGACGATGACGTGGCGGTCTCCGCGCAGGCGGAGCGGTACACCATGTCGATCCGCAACCTGCTGTTCAGCGTGATCGACTTCGCCTACAACTCCCCGCTGGTGACCACGCTGCTGCTCGGTGGTGTGGGCTACGCCAACGGCTGGGCGTCCCTCGGCCAGATCACCACCGCGGCGTTGTACATCCAGGCGGTGGTGGAGCCGCTGGACCGGTTGATCTACTCTCTGGACGAGCTGCAGGTCGGGGCGGCGTCCACCACCCGGCTGCTCGGCATCGCTGCCGTCCCGCCGGACCGGCAGGCGGGCCCGGACCGGCCCGCCGGCGTCCACCTGCAGGGCAGCGACCTGCGCTTCGCCTATCGCACCGGGCACGACGTGCTGCACGGTGTGCACGTGGACCTGCGCCCGGGCGAACGGCTCGCCGTGGTCGGGCCCAGCGGGTCCGGGAAGTCCACTCTCGGCCGGCTGCTGGCCGGGATCCACGGCCCGCGGACCGGGTCGGTGACCGTGGGTGAGGTGGAGCTGACCGCACTACCGCTGGAGGTGCTGCGCACCGAGGTCGCTCTGGTCACCCAGGAGCACCACGTGTTCGTCGGCAGCGTCCGGGACAACATCGTCCTCGCCCGGGAGGACTCCCCGGACGAGGTGGTGGTCGAGGCGTTGCGCGCGGTCGGCGCCTGGGCCTGGGTGAAAGAGCTGCCCGACGGTCTGGACACGCTGGTCGGCTCCGGGAAGCTTGCCCTCACCCCGGGGCAGGCGCAACAGGTCGCGCTCGCCCGGTTGATCGTCGCCGACCCGCACACCCTGGTGCTGGACGAGGCGACGTCGCTCATCGACCCGCGGACAGCGCGGACGCTGGAGTCCTCGATGGCGCAGCTGCTGGCGGGCCGGGCGGTGGTGGCCATCGCGCACCGGCTGCACACGGCGCACGACGCGGACCGGATCGCCGTGGTGATCGACGGTCGGATCGCCGAGCTCGGCAGCCACGAGGAGCTGATCGACGCGGACGGCGAGTACGCCGCCTTGTGGCGTGCCTGGACCAGCTGAGACCGCCGCCGGACCACGACACCCCATATCACCTCGGGCTCGAAATCTCTTTACCGAGATGCGGAAGATGCCTAGACTCCCCGGGAGCGCACCACCAATCCGTGCAAAGGAGCACCCCTATGACCACCGACGCGAAGCAGGATCCAGCGAAGACCCCTCCGCCACCATCGGACCCGGCCAAGCGCGGTGTGCTGGACCGCTACTTCGGCATCACCAAGGCTGGTTCGACCCTGCCGCGGGAGATCCGGGCCGGGCTGACCACGTTCCTGGCGATGAGCTACATCGTGTTCGTCAACCCGGACGTGCTCAGCAACGCCATCGTCATCCCCGGTGTGGACAACGTGTTCACCCAGCTGATCATGACCACCTGCCTGGCCGCTGCGGTCGGGTCGCTGGTGATGGGCATCGTCGCCCGCTACCCGTTCGCCCAGGCCCCCGGCATGGGGCTGAACGCGTTCTTCGCGTTCACCGTGGTGCTCAGCATGGGCTACACCTGGGAGGCGGCACTGGCCGCAGTGTTCATCTCCGGTGCCCTGTTCGTGCTGCTGTCCGTGATCGGCGCCCGGCGGGCGATCGTGCAGGCACTGCCCCTGACCCTGAAGCTGGCGATCACTGCGGGCATCGGTGCGTTCCTGGCATTCCTCGGCATGAAGAACGCCAGCATCATCGTGGCCGACGAGGCGACCTTCGTGGCCCTCGGTGACATGCGCTCCGCGCCAGTCTGGCTCGCACTGTTCGGACTGATGCTCACCGCAGTGCTGATGAATCTACGGGTCACCGGAGCGATCCTCTGGGGCATCCTGGCCAGCACCGCGGTGGCGATCGTCAGCCGGGCAGCGGTCTACACCGGACCGGACGGGCTGGTGCCGTTCCAAGGCTTCGCCGACGGCATCGTGGGCCTGCCGATGTGGCCCTCCGACCTGGCCTTCCAGATGGACTTCCACCACCTGCTGCGGGGCGAGAACCTGGTGGTGGGCATGCTCACCGTGGTGCTCACCTTCTTCGTGGTGGACTTCTTCGACGCCACCGGGACGCTCACCGGACTGGCCCAGCGGGCCGGCTACCTGGACTCCGACGGGAACATGCCGCGCGCCAAGACCGTGTTCTCCATGGACGGTCTGGCCGCGATGACCGGAGCCCTGCTCGGCACCTCCACCACGACCGCCTACGTGGAGTCCGCGGCCGGGGTCGAAGAAGGGGGCCGGACCGGGCTGACGGCGGTCACCACCGGGGTGCTGTTCCTCGCCTCGATGTTCTTCTGGCCGCTGATCGGCGCCGTGCCGGGCGCCGCGACCGCCCCGGCGCTGATCCTGGTCGGCGCGCTGATGATGGCTGGGGTCAAGAACGTGGCGTGGGGTGACATCGGCGAGGCGCTGCCAGCGTTCCTGACCGTGGTGGCGATGCCGTTCACGTTCTCCATCGCCAACGGGGTGTCCCTGGGGATCATCAGCTATGCCGTCATCAAGCTGTGCAGCGGCCGGGTCAAGGAGGCCAGCTGGTTGCTGTACCTGCTCGCAGCGTTGCTGCTGGCCCGTTACATCTGGCTGTCCTGACCAGCGCACCCGCTCCGACCGCGGCAGCCGGGACGTCTCAGCGCGGAGCGCTGTACTGCTGCTCTGGACGAGCACGGACCGGGTGCGGTGACGGGCCGAGGCGGGCTCCGCCGTCCCCGGCCGGAAGGCGACGGCGCACACCGACGTACGCCGCGGCGAGACCGACCAGCCCGAGCACCAGGAGGACCGGTCCGGCCGGGAAGCCGGCGATCATCCGCATCCGCGTCTGGGTGACCACCTGCTGGTAGTCGGCGGCGTCCGGAGCGCTGGCGAAGGTGAAGTCGGAGATGATCTGCCGTGCCGGGTCGTCGAACTCGTAGGCCATCACCGTCAGGTAGTCACCGGCCCCGGCCAGCTCGTCCCAGGTGGGACTGGTCCGCTGGCCCTCGGCGATCGGTCCTGCGAAGAGCAGCTCGCCCGGAGTGCTCGTGACCGTCGGGTCCGTGTGCCGGACCGGACCATCAGCGATCACATAGGTGGTCACGTGCTGGTCGGTCTCGGCCGCCGCGGAGATGCGCATCGGGTAGATCAGCGAGCTCGACGAGAAGCTCAGGTGCACCGGCTGGACCTCCCCGGCCAGCGTGCCCTCCTCGGCGACCATCCGGATCGCGACGAAGTACCAGCCCTCGCTGACGTACGGGCTGAGCGCATCCGCCATCGGGTCGCTCATCACGTACTCGTGCTCACGCAGCCAGTCGGTCAGGCCGTCGGCGTCGGTGGCGGACAGGACTGTGGCCTCGAGCGGGCCGAGCGGTACCACGTCCAGCACCTCGACCCCACCCACCGGCGCAGCGCCGGCATCGGCATCTCCTGCGCCGGCGGCCCCCTCCGGCCACCAGGTGTAGTCGTACTCCA
The DNA here is from genome assembly GCF_000421225.1 of Ruania albidiflava DSM 18029. Classification (GTDB taxonomy): domain Bacteria; phylum Actinomycetota; class Actinomycetes; order Actinomycetales; family Beutenbergiaceae; genus Ruania; species Ruania albidiflava. The sequence continues at coordinate 146,351 of NZ_ATWL01000006.1, forward strand.
CCCGCGGTGCGGCCATCGCCTCCAGGTCGGCGAAGAAGGACGCGTCGGCGAGCTGGACGGCTGGTTCGGCCGGGGTGGGCATGATGACCGCAGCATCAGCGACATCGGTGCTCATGTCCAGCTGCATGACGATGTCCTCGGTGCTGCCGTCGAACGCCAGTGCCGCGACCTCCCGGTCGACGGTCAGCTCCGCACCTTCCGGAGCGACCGCTCCACCGCATGCGCACGCCTGCGCCGGCTCGGCCAGCAGCAGCCCTGCGAACGTGAGCAGGACGACGGCCGCTGCCGTCGCGACAGCGCGCCGCAGACGCACGAGCTCTCCCATGGCTGCCACGGTATGGGAGCCCCGAACGCAGATCGGCCCCTGATACCGGATCGATATCGTGCAGCCCCAGATCGTGACCATTCCGTTGTCGTGCACACACGAGACGCACACAGAAATACCCTCAGGGGGTATGATGGACGGGATGTGCACGACGGCACCGGCACCAGGAGGATCGATGACCACCCAGCAGACGCTCACCCATGCCGAGCACGGCTACACCCCCGAGAAGGATGCCTACCTGAAGCGGATGCGGCGGATCGAGGGGCAGGTCCGCGGGATCGAGCGGATGGTGGCCGAGGACGTCTACTGCATCGACGTGCTCACCCAGATCGCCGCAGTCACCAAGGCTCTGCAGGCCGTCGGCCTGGGCCTGCTGGAGGACCACCTGGGCCACTGCGTGGTGGACGCCGCCCGCACCTCCCACGAGGCCGGTGAGGAGAAGGTGAAGGAGGCCTCCGCCGCCATCGCCCGCCTCGTCCGGTCCTGACCCCGACACCCGACCTGAGAAGGAGCCAGAAGTGACCACCACCGTCATCGACGTCCAGGGCATGACCTGCGGCAACTGCGTCAAGCACGTGACCGAGGAGCTGACCGGTCTGACCGGCGTCAGCTCTGTGGAGGTGGACCTGAACGCCGGCGGCATCTCGCCGGTGACCGTGACTTCCACCGACCCGCTGGACGAGGCGACGCTGCGGGAGGCCGTGGACGAGGCCGGCTACGAGGTCACCGCGATCCGCTGAGCCGGTCGTCGGCGAGCCAAGCACAGACTCCACGCCAGCAGCACGATGGCCCGGGGACCGATCGGTCCCCGGGCCATCGTCATACCGCGGGAAGTGTCAGGCGACAGGTGTCGCCTCCGCACCGCTCTCGACCTCGGCGGCCTGCTCGGCGCCGGCCACGGCCGGGGCGTCGGCCGTCTGCACCGCGATCTTGCGCGGCTTTGCCGCTTCGGCGACCGGGATGCGCAGCGTGAGCACACCGTGGGCGTAGGACGCGCTGATCGCTTCGACGTCCAGCCCGTCGCTGAGGGTGAGCTGGCGGCGGTAGCCACCGGAGGGCCGCTCCTGGGCGAGCCAACGGCCGCCTTCCGGCTGAGCGATGGTGCGCTCGGCCTGGATGGTGAGCACGCTGCCGTCCACGTCCAGGTCGATGCTCTCCGGGGCCACACCGGGCATGTCGATGTCGACGACGAACTCGTCGCCGGCCCGGTACAGGTCCATCGGCATCCAGCGCGGTCCGCGCGCAGGGCCGGTGAGAGCGCCGGCCAGTCGGTCCATCTCACGGAACGGGTCAAATGTCAGGGCCATCACAACTCCTTCCACTCGCGCGGCTCACCGCGAGCCGCTCGGCCGGTCCACGCGGTGGCGGACCGGAATCGGTCTGACATCTGGGTCAACGCGGGGTCGGTCCGGTTTGTTCCCAGAGTTGAGCGTAGGAGGCTCAAGGCCCTGTTTCCGGCATGATGGTGCCGCTTTCCTCGTCTCGGTGATGGCTTGCCGGGGACCGGAGGCGGCGCAGCGGGCCGCTCACGTGGCGCGGCGGGCGGCAATGAGTCGCCGACCAGCAGCACGTACTGCCTGCCTGCTGGAATCGATCTGATCCTGCGGAGCGCCTGCAGCGAGGCGCAGTGCCAGAGCATGGGCAAACATGCCGAGCGCCTCGTCGTAGCGGCCTTGGTCGAACAAGGACTTGCCGCCGTGCTGCCGGGCGAAGTACCGCATCGCCACGGCCACCCGATAGTCCCTTGTGCCCGCCCCCGCGCTGCGTGCCGTGGCATCTGCGCGCTCCCGCCCGGCGCGGAACAGTGCATCCGCAAGCTCGAACCGGCGCTGCCACTGCAGCACGTGCGCCAGCCGCAGTGCTGCGCCGACTGCTTCGATGGGCAGGTCCACCTCTGCTCTGGCCACCGGGACCTCAGCTGCAGTCCCTGGTCCCCCTGCAGCGGCGAGCGAGCACCAGCCGATCCGTTCGGCCTCGTCCAGGTCACCGAGCATCCGCAACCACCCGATGCGTTCGGCGTCACCGACCGGTCCTTGCGCCCTCAGCTCGGCTGCCCGAGCACGCGCGGCGTCCGCGTCGTCGGGTACGTCCCGCAACGTGTCGTCGTCGATCGTGTAGGTGGGCGCAGGTGAAGCCATGCGGCAATCCTCGCTCGCCACAGCTCGTCGACACAATGCCTGGAAACCGCTATCCAAACATGGCAGGATCGTCGCCATGTCACCGCACGTGCCCACGGTCCACACGTTCAACGACAATGGCGCCTGGTGCTGGTTCCAGGACGAGCGGGCGCTCATCGACCCGGTGGCCAGCACGCTGCTGGTCGGATCGATTGCCGCCCCCGAGGGCGTTGGCGGTGCGCACCGGGCCGGGAATGTGGAGCTTGCCGTGCACGATCTGGCCACCGGCCAGACCCAGGTGGTGGTGCTGCACCCGAACCTGGAGGCCGATGACCACAACGTGCCCGCGCTGTGGGTCCGTCCGGACGGGCGCTACCTGGCGATGTACACCAAGCACAAGACGGACAACTTCACCCGCTGGCGGATCTCCACCCGGCCGCACGACGCCACCGAGTGGGACCCGGAGCAGACGTTCGACTGGACCGAGCTGACCGGTGGTCGGGGCGCCACCTACTCGAACCTGCACCACCTCTCCGCCGAGGGCCGGCTGTACGCGTTCGCCCGCGCGGTCAACGACGACCCCTCGATCCTGGTCTCCACCGACGACGGCAGCACGTTCAGCTACGGCGGCAAGCTGTTCACCCGTCCGAAGGTCGGCTATGTGAACGGCTACACCCGGTACGCCTCGAACGGGACCGATCGCATCGACCTGGTCACCACCGACCACCACCCGCGCGACTACGACAACTCGATCTACCACGGCTATATCTCCGGCGGCGCCCTGCACCGCAGCGACCACGCGGTGGTCGACGCGACCGTGCTCAGCGCCCAGGCCCCGTCCCAGGTGGAGCTGACCACGATCCTGCCCACCGGCACCGAGCTCGGCGGTGCGCGGCTCACCCACGCCTGGACCTGCGACCTCCGCCAAGGCCGCGGCGACCAGGCCGGTCAGCTGGCCGCAGTGCTCACCGCCCGCGCCGGGGACGAGCCGGAGGACTCCGACTTCAGCGACCACCGGTTCGTCTATGCCCGGTTCGACGGCGGCACCTGGCAGACCTTCCACCTCGCCCTGGCCGGGGCGAACCTGCTACCGCACGAGGAGGACTACACCGGGCTGGCCGCGATCGACCCCTACGACCTGGACTCGGTCTACCTGTCCGCCCCGTTCGACCCGCGCGACGGCCGCGCGCTCACCCACCACGAGATCTTCCACGGCCGCACCACCGACGGCGGTGCTACCTGGTCCTGGACGCCGGTCACCGAAGGATCAGGCGTGGACAACCTCCGCCCGATCGTGGTCCCCGGCGACCCGGACACCCGGGCAGTGCTGTGGTTCCGCGGCACCATGACCGCCTCGCAGCACTACGACTGCGAGGTGGTGGGCCTGGTCGAGCCCCGCTGACCCGCCCCTCCGCACCGCACCGCACGGCGCCGACCGCTCGATCGGAGGCAGCGCGCTGCGCCGCGGGGGAACAGGGTGCGATATAACGGGGTGTGCCCCACCAGCCCGCACCCCTGGAGAGGTCTCGGTCCCGCCGTCTGACCGCGGAGATCTGGATCGTGATGGGTCTCTCGCTGGGCAAGTCCGGGGTGTACGCGGTGGTGGCGATCATCGCGGCCCTGACCCGCGGCCCGCTGGGCGAGCAGACCACCTCTCTGAACCCCTCGCAGTCGCCACGGCCGTATCTGGACCTGACCTACCAGCTGCTGTCCATCGCCTTCACCCTGGTACCGGTGGCCCTGGCGCTGTACCTGCTCTCCGACCGGGGTCACAACCCGTGGCGCCGGATCGGCCTGGATGCCCGCCGTCCGGGCCGGGACCTGCTCTGGGGCGTGGGCCTCGGCGCAGTGATCGGCATCCCGGGCCTCGGTCTGTACGTGGCCGGTCGTGCGCTCGGGATCACGGTGGCGGTGCAGGCCTCTGCGCTGGACCCGTACTGGTGGACCGTGCCGGTGCTGGTCCTCGCCGCCCTGAAGAACGGGCTGATCGAAGAGGTGGTGGTGGTCGGCTACCTGGCCGAACGCCTGACGGAGAAGCGCTGGTCACCGGTCGCGATCGTGCTGCTCTCCGCCGTCATCCGTGGTTCCTACCACCTGTACCAGGGCTGGGGGCCGTTCTTCGCGAACATGCTGATGGGTGTGATCTTCGCATCCTTCTACCTGTCCAAGGGTCGGCGGCGGGTGCTGCCGCTGGTGGTCGCGCACACGTTGCTGGACGTGACCGCGTTCGTCGGTTACCAGCTGCTGCCCGAGGAGTGGTTGACGGCGATCGGCGTGAGCGTCGCCGGCTGACCGAGGTCGGCGCGGAGACGACCAGCTCCTCCGGCGAGTGAGCCAGGTCACCCGACGGTCCGCACCCGCCCGTCGCACCGGAGTGGGCAGCCACCTGTCGAATACCATCGAGACCATGGCTGAGGGGACCGCCCAGGAACCGCCCGCAGGCGGCCGGGTGCGCACGACCACCGTGCTGGACATTCCCCTGGTCCGGGTACGCCGGCCGATCGACCTGGTGCTGATGCTGGCCACGGTCGCCGGGTTGGCGGCGGTGCTGGTGCTGTCGGTGTACGCCTACCGCACCACCACTGCGGTCACGCTGGACGTGCAGTCGGCGCTGGCCCGGGTGCTGCGGAACATCCTGCTGGTGCCGGTCAATGCGATCGAAAGCTTCCTCACCCTGATCCTGCCGATCGTGGTGATCGTGCAACAGCTGGTCCGCCGGCAGGTGCGCGCCGTGGTGGACGCACTGGCGGCAGCGCTGGTGGCGATCCTGGTGACCAGCGCAGCGGTATGGCTGTTGAACAGCTATGCACCGGAGGCGATGCTGCGTGCGCTGCGGCTGCACAACGGTGTCGAGCTGGTGATGACCATCACCCCGATGGTGGCGGGCCTGGCGGCGTTCCTCACCGGCACCGGCACCCGGGACGAGAGCCGACTGGTGGGCATCTCCTGGAACCTGCTCTGGGTGGTGCTGGTGGTCTCGGTGATCGCCGGTGACTCCACGCTGACCGGGGCGATCGTCTCCGTGCTGCTCGGCCGGGCGGTGGGCCTGGGGATGCGGTACGCCTCGGGCGTGCTCAGCCGCCGCGCGCACGGCCAGGTGCTGGTGGAGGGCATCCGCCGCGCCGGGGTCGATGCGGTGAGCGTGATCCGGATCGGTGACTCCACAGACACCGCCAGCCTGCAGAGCGAGTCCGTCGTGGCCGCCAACCCGATCGGGTACGTCCCGGCCAGCGCACCGCAGAGCACGGTCGACGACGGCACAGCCAGCTTGCCCCACCAGCCCACCTCCAGCGATGGTGCTCGGGCAGGCGCGCCGCCGGCGGATGGGGGCCTACCGGCGCAGCAGGAAGCGCCCGGTCCGCGGCCAGCCGCAGCGCAGCGGGGCGCAGCAGCTGCGCAGCCGGCCCGCTCACCCGCACCGCTGATGACGGACGCGACACCGGACCACGTCCAGGAGTCGGCCACGGTCGCCACCGAACGCGAGGGCGCCAACCGGGTCTACGCCGTCACCGACACCGACGGACGCCGCTGGGACGCCGTCGTGCTCGATGCCGACCGGCAGGTGATCGGCTGGTTGAACGGTCTGATCACCACCCTGACCCGGCGTGGTCTGGACCGGCGCACCTCGGTGAGCCTGCGGCAGAGTGCCGAACGTGCCTCGCTGATGTACTACGCGGCTGCGGCCGCGGGGGTGAACTGCCCGCGGTTGCACGGCATCGCTGAGGCCGGGGCGTCGGTGCTGCTGCTCGGCGAGCACGTGCCGGATGCCCGCCAGCTGGCCGACGTGCCCGACGCTGTGATCACCGACGAGGTGATGATGAACGCCTGGGAGCAGCTGCGGATCGCGCACACCGCCGGGCTCGCACACCGGAACATCTCCGCCGACACGGTGTACGTGGTCACCTCCGGTACGGCGGAGAACCAGGTGTGGCTGAACGGCTGGGAGGAGGGCGAGATCGCCGCAACGTCGTTGGCGCGCCGGGTGGACCTGGCCCAGCTGCTCACCCTGTTCGCGCTCCGCGTGGGTCCGCAGCGGGCGATCGCGGCAGCCTCGCGGTCGCTGTCGATCGCCCAGCTGGCGGAGATCGCCCCGTTGCTGCAGCCGATCGCCCTGCCGGCGCAGACCCGCGCCGCCGCCCGGGCGAACAAGGCCGGCATGTCCACGCTGCGGGCACACCTGGTGGACTTCATCCCGACGGCGAGCGAGGTGGCGCCGATCCAACTGGCCCGGTTCAACGCGCGCACGGCGATCACGCTCACCGTGGCCGTGGTCGCCGGCTGGATCCTGCTCACCACGTTGAACTTCGAGACCATCGCCGAGGTGGTCGCAGACGCCAACCCGGTGTGGATGGTGGTGGCATTCGGCTGCGGGATGCTCACCTTCCTGGGTGCGGCGCTCGGGCTGGTCGGGTTCTCCCCGGACCGGCTCGGGCTGTGGCGCACTGTGGTGGTGCAGATGGCCTCATCGGTGATCACCCTCGTGGCACCGGCCGGGGTGGGTCCGGCGGCGCTGAACCTGCGGTTCATGCAGAAGCGTGGGGCTGCGACCCCGATGGCGGTGGCAACCGTGGCGCTGCTGCAGGTGTCCCAGTTCGTCACCACCGTGCTGCTGCTGGTCGTCATCGCGCTGCTCACCGGGTCCTCCGGACCGTTGCAGCAGGTGCCCTCCGGTGCGGTGCTCATCGGTGTGGGCGTGGTGCTGGTGCTGGCCGGTGTGCTGCTGGCGGTCGGTTCGCTGCGCCGCTGGGTGGTGGCCAAGGTGCGCCCCACGCTGCAGCAGGTGTGGCCGCGGCTGGTGTGGGTGATCGGGCAGCCGCACCGGTTGGCGATGGCGCTGGGCGGCAACCTGCTGATGACCGTGGGCTACCTGGCGGCGTTCGCCGCGTCCCTGGCGGCGTTCGGGCAGTCGCTGCCGCTGGCGTCGCTGGCGATCGTGTACCTCACCGGTAACGCGGTGGGGGCGGCAATCCCCACTCCCGGCGGTATCGGCACTGTGGAGCTGACGCTGTCCACCGGGCTGACCACCGCGGGCATCGCCACCGCGGCAGCGGCCTCGACCGCAGTGCTGTTCCGGGTGCTCACGTTCTGGATCCGGGTGCCGCTCGGCTGGTGGGCACTGCGCCACCTGCAGCGGCAGAACCTGCTCTGAACCCGAGCTGACCGGGCGGTCCTGCGCACCCTCGTCACCTGCATCTGGGCAGGGTCGCGGGGTTGTAGGGTGAGGGTCGCAAGGGGCTGGCAACCGGTGGACGACACAATCTGAGGCGGTGGACGATGGCGGTCAGTTTCCGCTACGCCGTGCGCACCGATCTCGGCACCGTCCGCACCAACAATGAAGACTCCGCGTTCGCCAGCCCGCGGCTGCTGGTGCTCGCCGACGGTATGGGTGGGCATGCTGCGGGCGAGGTGGCCTCCGCCGTGGCGCTGCGGGTGTTCGCCGAGGTGGACCACCGCGAGGGAGCCGAGCTGGCGCCGGAGTTCCTCCGCGCCGGACGGCTGGCTCGCCGTGCCCTGTTCGCGATGTCCGAGGCGGACCCGCTGCTGGAGTCGATGGGCACCACGCTGGTCACCGTCGGCTCCGATGGTGACCGGGTCAGTGTCGGGCACATCGGCGACTCCCGGGTGTATGCGCTGCGCGACGGTGCGCTGTACCAGCTCACCACCGACCACACCCACGTGCAGCGGCTGATCGACAGCGGTGAGCTCACTCCCGAGCGTGCCCGCACCCACCCGTACCGGTCGATGCTGCTGAAGTCCTTGGACGATCAGCCGGCGGGGCCGGACCTGGACATCATCGAGGCACAGATCGAGCCCGGTGACCGGGTGCTGCTCTGCTCCGACGGGCTGTCGGACTACCTGGAGCCGGACGTCATCGGAGCCACGCTGATGGCACCCGACCGGGAGCAGGCGGCCGCAGACCTGATCGAGGCTGCGCTGTCCGTGGGCACCCGGGACAACGTGACCGTGGTGGTCGCCGACGTGGTCACCGATGACGAGCAGCCCGACGGCCGGCCCCCAGGCGGCGCACCGGTGGTCGTCGGTGCCGCTGAGGACGGGGTATCCCTGTCCGCTGAGGCGGCGGCTGCGCTGCGCGGCTGCCTGCCCGAGGTGCCGTTCGACGCCACAGCGCCGATGGCCGGCGTCCGCGGTCTTGCCGCAGCCAGCGGCGACGACCAGAGCAGCCACACCCCGGTGAGCGAGCAGACCGAGGAGGCTGCGCTGTCGTCAGCGACCTCACCGAAGACGAGGCCGACCGGACCGACCGGGACGGCCACGGCCCGCAGCGAGACCGCTGGTGCTCCCAGGGGCACCGACCCGGACGTCGTGCCGGTCCCGCAGACGCCCTCGAGCTCCCTCCCGGGTGTGCTGGCGGCTGCGGCGGTGGTGGTCCTGGTAGCGCTGCTCTACCTGCTGCTCGGCTGATCCCCGAGCGTGGCCCGGGGCGCCGACCGGTGGCTGCTCAGGCAGTGATCGCTGCGCTGCGCCCCACCAGCAGCCCGAGCGCTGCCGTCCCGGTGCTCACAGCCACGATCACCCCGAGCACCGCCGGGCCTCCGGCCACACCGTGCAGCACACCGGCGACCAGGAGCGCCACGGCAGCGATGAGGTAGCCGACCGACTGCGCCATCGCGGACAGCCGCGGCGCAGTGCGCAGGTCACCGGCCCGCACGGCGATGAGCGTCAACGAGACCACGAACGCCACCCCCATGCCGAGGCCGAGGAGCACGATCCAGGCCACGGCGGCACCAGGCAGCAGCAGGAAGCCGACCGTGCCGCTGAGCACGCACAGGCCGGCCAGGGTGGCGGGGAAGCGTTCGTCACGGCTGCGGCGCATCAGCACCGGTGCGCCGAGGTTGCCCACCATGGACACGATCTGCAGCAGGAACATGTGCCAGCCAGCCACCTCCGGCAGGAAGCCCAGGTCTTGTTCCACGGTCGGCAGCCAGGTCAGCGCCACGTAGAAGGACGAGGACTGCAGCCCCATGTACACCGAGATCTGCCACGCGGCAGCGGTGCGCCACAGCGGGCCGCCAGCGGGCGCGTCCGTCCTGGCAGGGTCGGGTCGTGAGGTACGGTGCGCACGGGGCCACCAGACCAGCAGCCCGAGCAGGGTGAGCACCGCCCAGACGCCCAGGGCCAGGCGCCAGCCGAGGGTGCTGAGGTTCGCCAGCGGCACAGCGACCGCGGCGGAGAGGCCGGCGAAGAAGCCGAGCACGGCCACGTAGATGCCGGTGACACGGGCCGCGGCACCGGGGAAGTCCTGCCGCACGAGCACGGGCACGGTGACGTTGCCGACCGCGATCGCGGCGCCGACGAGCACGGTGCCGACCCAGAGGTTCGCCTCCGGGCCGGGCCACGAGCGCAGCAGGGTGGCGATGGTGAGCAGCCCGAGCGCGCCTGCGGTGGTGCGTTCCACGCCGAAGGTGTGCAGCAGCCGGTGCACCACGCTGGAGGCGACGCCGAACACCGCGACCGGGAGCGCGCCGAGCAGCCCGAGCGCCACACTGCCCACCCCGACGTCCGCGCCGAGCACCGGGAGCACCGGGCCGACGGCCGCGATCGCCGGGCGCAGGTTGATCGCCACCACCACGATGCCGACCAGCAGCAGCCAGCGCGGCAGCCGAGCAGGGGCGGACGTCATGGTCGCAGCCTACGACCGGCACGCACCGGTCCGAGACGTGCCCGGCCGTGCCCGGCGACTGCTGCTATGAGCTGGGCCGTTGCCCCGTGGCCGGTTCTCGGGTGGTGGTGAAGATGCGGGCAGTATCACCGGAGAGCGCGAGCATCACCAGGATCTCCAGGGCAGAGCCGAACACCTGCGTGGCGAGCGTGGACTCCGGCGCACCGGTGATCCAGAGCACCACATACGTGCCGACGCTGATTGCGCTCAGGGTGAGGGTGAGCATCCGTGCTCGGTTCGCGCGCCGGAAGATGAACACGGAGAGCACCAGGTAGGCGAGCAGGTAGGCCGCCAGCACCGACCGCACCACCACGGAGAGGACATCCGGTGGCACACCGGCGTCGAGCAGTGGGCCCACCACCTTCAGGTCGGCGATCCCGAGAGTCGTCAACGAGGCCAGCCAGGACAGCGACACCACCCCCACTGCCACCCGCAGCAGCATCAGGAACAGTCCGAACGCCACGGTCAGCGGTACTGCGCGCCGGTGCCGGCCCTCCGCCTCGTCGGCCCGGATCGTCTCGAGGATCTCCGGTGTGGGCGGTCGGGTCTGCCGCAGGTCAACGATCGGCAGGTCGCCGTCGGTGCGGATCGCGTCGCCGCCGCCGTTGCGGTGGTGGTAGCCGGTGGAGAAGTTGCGCAGGTGGCGCACGGTGATGCCGTGGTTCCCGGAGCTGGGGGCGGTGAGCGTGCCGAGCACGTGGTCCCGCTCGGCGTCGATGTCCGCGTCGATCCGGTGGGTGAACTGCAGGGTGAAGTGGGACAGCCCGACCGAGCGGTCGTAGGTGCCGGCGGCGAGCCAGTCCACCTTCTTCCCGCCGGGCAGCCGCCAGCCCTGCGGGCACGCCCAGAACCGCACGTGGTGCCGCTGGGCGGGGTTCCCCTCCACTTCCTGCTGGTAGGTGAACGCCTGCCGGGAGCTGAACAGGAACAGCGGACTCACCGGAGCGTCCGGGTAGCTGCGCCGCAGCAGGGTGGCCAGCACCATCCGGCGTCCGGACTCCAGGTTCACCTCGTCCGCCCGGTGCCAGCCAGCGCGGATCATCGCGGTGTGCAGCTGCTCCACCGTGCCGCGGAAGCCGAGGTTCACCGGGTCACCGAGCAGCCCCTCCCGGGTGCGGGACCGACCGATGAAGTAGTTCGGCACGTACACGCGGGTCAGCAGCGAGTGCAGGCGGGGCAGCAGCAGGTAGGTGACGATCAGCCAGAACGGGATGAACGCCCACAGGTGCCGCCAGCCGGCGGTGACCAGCTGGTGGATGAGCAGGAACGCCAGCCAACCGGATGCGAGGGTCGCCAGGACGAAGAACACCTGGTCGGCGAACCGGACCGGGTTCTCCTGCACCACTCCTACAGCGGCATGCGCGCGCTCGCTGAGCGTACGGGCCATGGGCACTACCGTATCCCGGTCCCGAAGCAGACCCGCCCCGCGGTTCTGCGCACGACGGGCAGCAGCTCTTGGCATCATGGGCACTCGATGGCGCACCCACAGATGTTCGACGACGACGATCCCTACCTGGCCAGGGCCCGCCGGGTGGCGTTGGCGTTCCCGGACGCGACCGAGAAGGTGGCGCACGGCCGCCCGACGTTCCGGTCGCAGAAGGTGTTCGTCGTCTACGGCGGCGGCACGAAGGGTCCTGCCCGCAACCGGGTGCGCTACGACCACGCGCTGCTGCTCCTGCCAGATCCGGCGGAGCAGCCAGCCCTGGCCGAAGACCCCCGCTCGTTCGTGCCCGCCTACTACGGGCCGTACGGGTGGATCGGCTGGAACCTGGCGCACGACGGCACGGCGCCAGACCAGGTGGACTGGGCAGAGGTCTTCGAGCTGGTGGACTCCTCCTACCGGGCGCTGAGCAGCGCGGACCAGGTGCGCCGACTGGACGAGACCGGGCTGACGCCGTCGGACTTCGGATAACCTCTGACCATCATGCACAGGTCTCGTGGCACAATTCCTTGATGGGTCAATCGTTCTCGGGTACGGGTGAGCCGCAGTGGCTCAGCCGGGACGAGCGCAATGCCTGGTTGGCGCTCACCGGGCTGCTGGTCCGGCTGCCGGGGGCGCTGGACAGCCAGCTGGAGCGCGATTCCCACCTCAGCTTCTTCGAGTACATGGTGCTGGCGATGCTCGCCGAGCACCAAGGGCAGACGCTGCGGATGAGCGCACTGGCCGAGCTGACCAACGGGTCGCTGTCCCGGCTCTCGCACGTGGTGCGGCGGCTGGAGAGCCAGGGGCTGGTCCGCCGGGAGACGTGCCAGGAGGACCGGCGGGCGACGAATGCGATCCTCACCGACGCAGGTCGTGAGCGCGTGGAGTCGGCTGCACCTGGTCATGTGCGCCGGGCCCGGGAGCTGGTCGTGGATGCTGTGGCGCCGGAGGACCTGGCCACGTTCGGGAAGGTCGCCTGGCAGATCCTCGACCGGGTGGACGGGTGGCAGTCCAGCTGAGCATGCTGGTCCGCGGCGGGCGAGGCTGCACAGCAGTGGCAGGATGGACGGCAATGCGGTTCGAGCAGGACGACACCGGCGAGGACTTCTTCGCGCTGACCACGTACCGGCGCGACGGCACGCCGGTGTCCACGCCGGTCTGGATGGCGCCGGCCGACGGACGCTGGTACGTCTACACGGCGAGCCGGTCCGGGAAGGCGAAGCGGATCGCCCGCGACGGGCGGGTACAGGTGGCGCCGGCCGACGGACGCTGGTACGTCTACACGGCGAGCCGGTCCGGGAAGGCGAAGCGGATCGCCCGCGACGGGCGGGTACAGGTGGCGCCGTCGGACTTTCGCGGTGAGGCGATGGGCCCGTCGTGGCCGGCCACCGCACGGCTGCTGCCGGGGTCCCAGCTGCGGACGGCCACCAGTGCGCTGAGCGCGAAGTACGGTGCGAAGTTCCGCTTCTTCAGACTGGTCTCCTGGTTCGGCCGGTGGCGCAGGCGGGGCGGCCCGTCGGTCGGTCTGGAGATCACCCCGGCATCCTGAGGTGCCGCACTCAGGCTGCTTCGAGTGCGAGCAGCGTCCGCTTGGCCTCGGGGCCGCCGAGATAGCCGCCGAGCGACCCGTCGGTGCGCAGCACCCGGTGGCAGGGCAGCACGACCGGCAACGGGTTGGTGGCGCAGGCGCTGCCCACGGCACGTACGGCGCGCTCGGAGCCCGCCCTCCGGGCCATCTCGGCATAGCTCGCGGTACTGCCGTAGTCGATCGTCGGTAGCTGTTCGACCACGCGGCGGCGGAACCCGTGGGTCAGGCGCAGGTCCAGCGGCAGGTCGAACCGGCGCCGCTGGCCGGTGAAGTACTCCTCGAGCTCACGGGCCGCGGCGTCCAGCGGCGCGACGTGCGCCAGGATGCGCGGGCCGACCCGGTCGGCGAGCAGGCTGAGCACCTGGTCGAAGTCCTCCCGGGCGAAGGCGACCCGGACCAGGCCGACCTGGGTGGTGGCCAGCAGCAGCTCCCCCACGGGAGAGGCGACGGTGCGGTAGGAGACGTCGAGCAGCTGGTCCTGCTCGGCCCGCTGGGCAAGGTGAGCGTGCAGGTCGGCCAGGTGCGCGTCGTCGTCGGGGCGGTCCAGAGCCCTGGTGAGCCTCATGGCGTCTCCTTGTAGATCGTTCGGAGCTTGGCGATACCGTCCGCGCCCGCGCGGCGCGCGGCCGCGGGGGTGCCGCCGAGCAGGTCCGCCACCTCGGAGTAGGGCAGTCCGGCCAGGTGGTGGGCGACGACGGCGGTGCGCTGCCGGTCGGTCAGCGCACCGAGCGCTTCGTGCAGGTCGTAGGTCCAACCGCCGATCTCCGGATCGGTGCTGCGGCGTTCCGGCAGCGGGTGGGTGGGGATCTGTCGGCTGCTGCGGCGGAGCAGGTCGATGCACTTGCGCTTGGCGATCGTCACCAACCAGGCGGTGACGTTCGCCTCTGCCGGTAGGCATGGGTAGGCGGTGAGCGCGGACAGGAAGGTCTCCGACCAGGCGTCGTCGGCCAGGTCCGGGCCGGTGAGGGCACGGCAGACCCGCAGCACGGTCACGGAGTGGTCGGCGACCACCTGCTCGAAGGGCGTCACACTCTGTAGACGCACGAGCTGAGCAGATCGTGAGGTCCGGTCTGCGACCGGATCGACCGGCGGTGGCGGCGCATCAGCCGAGCACCTCGGCCGGGTCGGTGAGCTCGATCTCGGTACCGTCGGCGTCCCGCACTGTGCGGTCAGCCAGTGGTTCTTCCAGCCAGACCGTGCCCACCACGGAGTACAGGTCGTCGGTGCAGCCCTTGTTGACCACCCGGGTGCCGGTGGGGTCGACTGCTGAGCCGACGAGCGTGACCGTGTCCTCGGTCTCGGTCACCGTCACCTCACCGGGCACCTGGCAGCTGGAGGAGCCGACCTGGTACCGCACGAGCAGCCCGTGACCGTCGTTGATGACGGCCGCGGCGGTGACGGTGGTCTGCGTGGACACCGGGAAGCCGAGGAAGGCGGCATAGGCCGCGACCCCGAACCCGACCGCGACGACCGCGGCGATCAGCCACATCGCGGAGGCGCGGATCCGTGCGCGTCCCTCTTCCGGCAGCGTGCCCATCCGGCCATCGTCCCGCGGAAGCGGTGCGCAGTCCACAGGTCAGATCAGCAGGTAGATCGCGCCGCCGATGGTGAGCAGGACGACGAGCCGGTCGAACAGGCTCTGGTTCATCTTCGCCACCAGCGCCCGCCCGGCCAGCGCTCCGGCGACCACGGCGGGCAGGAGCACGGCATTGATGAGCAAGGTCTGGCCGGTGATCAGTCCCAGGCTCACCGAGAAGGGCACCTTCACCAGGTTCACCACGCAGTAGAACCAGGCGGCGGTGCCGAGGAACGTCTTCACCGAGAACCGGGAGGCGAGGAAGTACATCGACATCACCGGTCCGGCAGCGTTGGCGACCATCGTGGTGAAGCCGCCCAGGGTGCCGTAGATCCCGGACTGCAGGTGCTGCCTGGCCTTGGTCTCCGGCTGCTCCTGCCGGTGCCGGGTGAGGTGGCGGCGCGCGAGGGTGAGCGCGATGACGGCGAGCAGGATCACGCCGATCACCCGCCGCACCTCGGCATCGGAGGCGACGGCGAGGAAGAGTGCGCCGAGCACCAGTCCAGCCAGCACTGTGGGCACCAGGCGCCGTAGCACCGGCCAGCTGGCGTGCCGGCGGTAGGACCACACGGCAAAGGCGTCGCCGACGATCAGCAGCACGAGCAGCGCGCCCGTGGACTCCTTCGCGGGCAGCAGCGCGGCGAAGATCGCCACGGAGATGGTGTTCGAGCCCGGCAGCGCGGTCTTGGAGAGACCGACGAGGAGGGCCGCGATCGCCAGCAGCAGCCACGCGAGCACACTGAGTTCGGGCATGCGGGACACGCTAATGACGGCGGAGCGCAGCTGGCGAAAGCTTCCACCAGTTGGCACATGGGTCGCTCATGCCGGTGGGCGACGTCCAGACCTCCGGATCAGAACGGCGGTTCTGCCTCGGGCCAGGCGCTGGCAGTCGCCGAGTGCGCATGCTCGGGGCAGCGGGCGCGCGCGGGGGGCTGGCTGCGTGACGAGGACCGGCTGCGCTGGGCGGACCGGCTACCCCGGGTCCGCGGCGGGGACATCGGGTCGATCCAGTCCACCCCGGCCAGGAACGGGTTCGACCACGCCTCGGACGCTGCCGCCAGCTGGGCGGCGGACTGCACACGCTTCGTCTGGGTCCGGGCGTAGCGCTGGGTGCAGCGGTTGGCGTCCAGGTCAGCGCGCAGGTGTGCTTCGAGTGCCACCAGGTCGGCCGGTTCTGGTCCCCGGATGTACATGTGCCCGGTGGGCGCGTGCCAGGTGGTCTGCCCGGTGCGTACATCCCGTTCCACCTGGAACAGGCCTGCGGTCTTCAGCTGGTGGTGGTGTGCGCAGAGGAGGTGGAGGTTGGTCTCCACCGTCTGCGCCCAGGCCGGCAGCTGCGGGTCGAAGGCCACGATGTGGTCCAGCTGGCACCGCCAGCCGGGCACCTGGCAGCCCGGGAACCGACACATCTGGTCCCGTTCGATGATGCGACGGCGCAGTCTGCGGGACGGTGCATAGGAATCAGCCGCGACCAGTCCCAGCTGCCGCTCGATCAGGGCACACCTGTCGTGGGTAGCGCGGCTCTCACCGGGTGGGGCCTGGTCGGAGCGGAGTCTGTGCTTCACCCAGGCGGCCAGTGCGAGCGGGTCAGTACCGTCGGGCAGGTGCGCCGGCCATGCTGGTGGTGCATACCGGAACAGTGGATCCCCGTCCGGCCCGACCCTCGGCCCGAACGGCAGCTCCGCCGGCGGGCTCGCAGCGCCGAGCACCCCTAGGTAACCGGTGGGGAACGCCGTGGAGCGGAAGGCATCGCCTGGGTCAGGGTGCGCATCGAGAAGGCTGTCGTCGCTGAGAAGGCTGTGGTCGTTGCGTGGCGCACCGACCAGACCACCGCTCTCTGCGCACCTCGTGGCGGCCGCCGCGCAGCCGCGCTCACCGATGAGCCGCCGAGCAGCGGGGGCGGTGATCGGACCGAAACCGTGCAGCAGTGCCGGCGTCTGGGCATCACCGGCGAGCACCGGTGCGGTGATGGTCAACCGCAGGTGTGCAGGCACCCCCTGGTGCAGCGGCAGCGTCTGGCCGCCGGGTGTGCGCCCGTGGGCGAGCGCCTCGGTGAAGATCTGCGTGAACGCGTCCGCACGGCGGGCCTCGATGCCACGCTCGTCTCCGTCCTTCCGGTGCGCTGCCATGCTGTCGATGCAGGTGAACGCGGCAGCGGCGTCCTCCACGGGCAGGTATGCGCCGAACCAGGCCATACCGTCCTCCACGGGCTGGCAGGACACGTGCCGCTGGGCTCGCTGTACCCGGTGCCGTTCCTCGGCTGCCTCTGGATCTGCCACCAGCACCGCGTCGGCCAGCTTCTTCTTCAGCTGGGAAGGAGTGTGCGTCGGCGCGATCTCCAGCGCGAGGTCCTCCACCACCTCCGCCTGCTCCTCCTCCAGACCGGCCAGCGCAGCGGTGATGATGTCCACCTTCCGCGGACTGATCAGTCCCTTGGACAGCGCATCGCTGACCCGCGGAAGGTCTGCGAGCGCCAGCGCACGGGTGACGACCTGTCCGCCGGCATAGCTGCTCACGCTCAGTCGCGCACCGATCTCGTCACCCAAGGACTGCACCGTCCGCAACGTCTCCTGCCGCCGCTCGACGAGATCCTGTACGAACCTCGCCTGCAGCGCCACATAGTGGTGGACCATCCGCTGGCAGCCGGCCACCATCTCCACCAGCGTGCCGTCGTCCATCTCCGGCGGGAAGTCGGCCCCCGACCACGCGGAGACCGGGTCTGTCTCGGCTGCCAGCAGCTTCGCCAGCGACAGGCCCGGATCGGCAGCACCGACCACCAGAGAGGTCTGGGAGTGCGGGACGGACGGCCGCCACTTCGGGTGCCGCTGATCGGCGCGCTGCGCAGCCCGGACCAGCTCCACGAGTCCCTCGGGCTGATAGCTGGGCACGGTGAACGGCCCGGCCACCATGTGGTCGGTGCACAGGTCGGTCTCGTGCCCGAAGATGTCCCGACCGAGGCCACCGGGGCGGCGACCGTCAGCGTCCTGACCCGCAGCATCGGCGCGCGGGTCCTGGCCACCGGCGCCTTCGCCGGCAGCAGCGGAGCTGTCGTCTACCGTCATGAAACATATGTACGATGCTGCGGTCCGCCGATCAAGCATCTGGTGCGGCGTGTCCCGAGACCGTTTCCTCTCTTCGATCGTTGTTCCTTGGCTGTGACCAGCATCGCACCGACCTCTGACATTCGATCACGTCGAGGACTTGACTCTGACGCTGCGTCAAGGTGGATGCTCGTCTAGCACGCACGGAGAACACCGCGCAGACCACCGGCCACGGAAGGAGAAGCCATGGCAACGACGACCGGGGCCGCCCGAGACGAGGCGGCCAGGACCCGAGGGGAGGGCACTGCGGCCACTGACGCTCCGCCGTCAGAATGGTCGATGCACGAGATCACCCGGCACACCGGCACCACCAGCCGCACCCTGCGGCACTACGACCAGGTCGGGCTGCTGCCGCCCTCGCGGATCGGCGCGAACGGCTACCGGTACTACGACACCGACGCGCTGCTCCGCCTGCAGCGGATCCTGCTGCTGCGGCGCCTCGGCCTCGGCCTGACGCAGATCGGCGAGATCCTCGACGCCCGGCTGGGCGAGCGCGAGGCGCTGCTCACCCACCTGGACCTGCTGCGGCTCGAACGTGAGCAGCTGGACCGGCGGATCGCCGCAGTGTCCACCACCCTCGACCACCGAGACGAAGGGACCCCCCTGATGCCAGAGACCATGTTCGACGGATTCGACCACACGATCTTCGAGGAGGAGGTGACCACCCGCTGGGGCCGCAGGGCCTGGCAGTCCAGCGACCAGTGGTGGCGTTCGCTGACCGCCGCGGAGAAGGAGTCGTTCGGCCAGGAGCAGAAGCAGATCCAGGCGGACTACGCCGCCGCCTACGAGGAGAGCCTGCAGCCGGGCGACGAACGGGTGCAGGCGGTCACGACCCGGCTGCACCGCTGGCTCAGCGGGCCCGTGCCGACCATCACCCGGGAGTACTTCCTCGGCCTGGCCGACCTCTACGTGGCCGACGACCGGTTCGCCGCCAACTACGGCGGCACCGACGGCGCGAAGTACGTCCGCGAGGCGATGCGCGTCTATGCCGAGACCGCGCAGTTCGACCCGAGCTAGCACCGCACTGCTGGCCGGCGCCGGCTGGGGCTCAGGGCCCCGGTCGGCGCCGCTGCGCGGAGCAGGTCTCCCCGGGCGAGCATGCCGGTGGGCGTGGCGATCGCTACGGCCCGGTCGTCCGGCACGACGGCGGTCGCCGGACCTGCGTAGGCCCGTTCCCAACGGCTGTCCTTCTGCGCCTCAGCCTTCCTCGCGGAGTCGCGGCTGCGTACCCAGGCCTGGTCGGACACCGGTCTTACCCTGGTAGAAGGACCGGATCCGGTCCATGTCCGCACGCACGTCGCCGGTGAGCCGGAACGTGGGTCCGAGCCCGGTGGTCATCGTGGTGCGGTCCACGTAGCCGAGCGTGACCGCGAGGTCGGCCTCGCGCGCGATCCGGTAGAATCCGGAGCGCCAGTGCGCACCGCGGCTGCGGGTGCCCTCAGGCGTGACCACCAGGAAGAACCGCTCCCCCGCCTCGAGCCGCGCAACGATCTCCGCAACCACCCGGGACGGGTCCCGCCGGTCCACCGGGATTCCCCCGAGCGCTCGCATCAGCGGACCGAGCGGGCCGGCGAACAGCTGGTGCTTGCCGAGGAACTTCACCCGGATCCCGAACTTCCAGCTCAGCGCGAGCATCAGCACGAAGTCCCAGCTGGAGGTGTGCGGTGCGCCGACCAGGATGCCTGCGTCCTCGTCGGGTGCCTGCTCGAGCCGTGGACGCCAGCGACTGAGCGCCCAGTACACGCTCGCCAACGCCCGACGTATCCTCATCACCCCAACCTACGTCAGCCCGGTACCGGTAGCGGCTACCCCTTCACCGAGCCGGCGGTCAGCCCGCGGACGAAGAACCGCTGCAGGGAGAAGAAGACCACGAGCGGCAGAGTCATGGACAGGAACGCTCCGGCGGTGAGCAGCTCCACACCCTGCCCCTGGGTGCCGAGCAGCTGCTGCAGCTGCACGATCACCGTGGTATTGCTCGGTCGCAGGAACAGCTTCGCGATCAGCAGGTCGTTCCACACCCAGAGGAACTGCAGGGTGGCGAACGCCGCCATCGCCGGCATCGCCATCGGCGCCACCAGCAGCCAGAACGTCTGGAAGTGGCTGGCCCCGTCGATCTTCGCCGACTCCACCACCGAGTACGGCAGCGTTGCCATGTAGTTGCGCAAGATGTACACGCACAGCGGCATCCCGAACCCGGTGTGCAGCAGCCACACGGCGACGAACTGGCCGGAGATGCCGATGCCGTTCGGACCGAGCAGGTTCAGCATCGGCTGGAACGACACCTGGATGGGCACCACCATCACGCCGATGATGACGGCGAACAGCGCCTCTTTGGCGGGGAAGTGCATGAACGTGAACGCATAGGCGGCGAACGCCGCGAACATCACCGGCAGGATCGTGGCCGGCACCGCCACGACGATCGTGTTCAGGAAGCCGATGGCCATGTCCGAGCCCTGGA
The DNA here is from genome assembly GCF_000421225.1 of Ruania albidiflava DSM 18029. Taxonomy (GTDB): domain Bacteria; phylum Actinomycetota; class Actinomycetes; order Actinomycetales; family Beutenbergiaceae; genus Ruania; species Ruania albidiflava. The sequence continues at coordinate 166,620 of NZ_ATWL01000006.1, forward strand.
GCACCCCGACGTAGTTGTCCAGGGTCCAGTCCTGGCCGAAGGGATTGAGGAGTGCGGTCCACCAGCCGCTGGAGACGACGGCGTCCCGACCGCGGAAGGAGTTCATCAGCAGACTGAGGGTCGGGACGGACCAGAGGATGACCAGCACCACCATGACGATGATCGACGTCCAGCTCCGCGGACGACCGTCCCTCATGTACGACGGCTGCCGGCGAGCCCGGGGACGACGGACCGGCTGCGAGGCGATGGTCACCGCACACCTTCCTTCCGGTACTGACGCACCTGGTAGACCAGCACGGGGGTGACCAGCAGCAGCAGGACCACGACGATCGCTGACGCGATGCCGGCGCGCTGGAAGGTGAACAGCTCCTGGTAGAACAGGACCGCGATCACGTTCGTGCGCGCCTGGCCGTTGAGCAGGACGTACACGATGTCGAAGACCTTCAGCACGAGGATGATCACCGTGATCGCGACGGTGATGATCGTGCCCTTGATCTGCGGGATGATCACCCGGAAGAACACCTGCCGCTCGTTCGCGCCGTCGATCCGCGCGGCCTCCAGCGTCTCCTCCGGCACCCCCTTGATCGCCCCGGAGAGCAGCACCATCGCGAACCCCGCCTGCATCCAGACGAGGATGACCATCATCAGGAAGGAGTTCAGCCGCGCGGTATCCACCCGGATCCAGTCCTGAGCCTGCCCGCCGAAGGCGGTCACGATCGCATTCAGCAGACCCACGTCGGCGTCGGCGGAGTACATCTGGATGCCCCAGATGGTCGAGGCGGCGACGAAGGAGATGGCCATCGGCAGGAAGATCAGGCTCTTCGCGACGTTCTCCCCCTTGGCGGAGAGCCGGTCGGCGAACAGCGCTACGGCAATACCGATGATCACGGTCAGGGTGGGCACCACGACCAACCACAGCACGTTGTTGGTGATGGACAGCCAGAACTCACCGTCGGTGAAGATGGCCCGGTAGGCGTCCAGGCCGACATAGGCGGTGCTGTCATCGTTGGCGAAGCTGTAGTTGATCGTCTGCACGGTGGGATACACCAGCATCAGGGCGATCAGGGCGAGCGCCGGCAGCACGTAGGCGTACGGGATCAGGCCCTGGGAGAAGCGTTGCGGCAGCGCCTCGACGAAGACGTTGACGCAGTAGAACAGCAGCGCGGCCCCGCCCAGACCAGCGATGATGCCGACCACAGCCATCAGCACCCGGCTGTCGAAGAACCAGCCGGGGTAGTAGGACAGCGCCAGGAAGGTGTTCCCCATCAGCCAGGCGACCAGGCAGGTGCCGATGGCGCCGAGCACCAGCCGCACCGGTCGGGTCGACGTCCGCGCGGCGGTGCCCAGCGGGGCCGCCGTCACCGCGGTCACGACGTGGCCTCCTCAGCAGTGGGCCAGCTGTTCTCGATGTCGGTGGTGACCTGCTCGGCGGTCCTGTCACCGCTGAGCCACTGGACCATGCCGGTCCAGAACGTCCCACCACCGACCGCGTTCGGCATCAGGTCCGACCCGTCGTAGCGGAACACGTCCGCCGCCGAGACGATCTGCGCCGTCTGCCTGGTGATGTCGTCCGGGTACTGGTCGGTGTCGAAAGTGGTGTGCGGGGAGAGCCACCCGCCGCCGGCGGCCCAGGGCCCGCCGAACTCCGGTGAGGTGATGAACTGCATCACGGCGACCGAGTCCGGGTCGTTGCCGTTCATCAGTGCGGCAAGGTCACCGCCTCCGAGCACCGGTTGTCCGTCGTAGTCGCCGTCGGTGGACCGGGGGAAGACGAAGATGCCGACCTCCTCGTCCAGGTTCTCCTGGACGTCCTCGGGGAAGAACCCGGTGACGAAGTTGCCCTGCCGCTCCAGCAGACAGCCGGGCGGGTCCTCGAAGGCCGGAAGCATCGCCTCGCTGAACGATGTGGACAGGATCGCGCTGGTGCCGCCGTACACGTTGTCCGGGGTGTTCACCAGCTCGCCGTAGGCGTCGAACGCTGCGATCACCCGGTCGTCGTTGAACGGGATCTCGTGCGAGGTCCACTGGTCGTACACGTCCGGTCCCCAGAGCCGGAGCATGTACTCCTCGATCCAGTCGGTACCCACCCACCCGGTGGCCTGGTCGGCGTTCCACCCCATGCACCAGGGGGTGGTGCCGGTGTCCCGGATCTGGGTTGCGATCTCGGCGAGCTCGTCCAGGTCGGCAGGATCGGTGTCATACCCGCCGTCGGTGTAGGCCTGCAGCGGGTACCAGACGATGGATTTCACCGCCATCCGCATCGGCGCACCGTAGATGCGGCCGTCCTGCGCAGTGGCGGCATCGAGGAAGCCGGGCACGAGCGTCTGGTCCAAGGAGTCCATGTCCAGGAACAGGTCGGCCGGCTGCACCGTACCGGCCTCCGCCTGCTCCAGCAGACCGCCCGGCTGGGGGAAGATCGCGATGTCCGGCGCCTGCCCGGACCCGACCCGCGCACGGATCGTGTTCGTGAAGTCCTGGTCCGAGGTGTACTGGACGGTGGTCCCGGTACGCTCGCTGAGCTCGGCGAGCGACTCGTTGAACAGGGTCGCCTCGTCACCACCGAAGGCACCTAGGATGGTGACCACCCCGTCCGCATCGGTCTCCGCGTTGTCCGGACCGAACCCGCCCTCACCGGCTGTGCTGGGCGGTTGCAGGCAGCCTGCGAGCAGCAGGGTCGCCGTAGCGAGGCCGCAGCTGGCCGCCAGGGTGCGCCGGGGAGACACGCTCATCAGGACTCCTTCATCCTGGCGCCGCGGGACCGACGCTCATGATGGCTGAACGCTAGACCCGGCAGCCTGGTCCGGCAACAGGAACGGGGGCCAGGCTCAGCGCTCGGGGAGGGCTGCCTCGCCGCCGGCGCTGTCCTGGCCGCCGGCGCTGTCCTGGCTGGCGGCACTGTCCTGGCTGGCGGCACTGTCCTGGCTGGCGGCACTCGCCCGCTGCTGCGCCAGCCGACGCATCGTGAGCAGCACCGGGTCGGTGAGCAGCGTCCCGACCACCACGTGGCGCACCGCGGCGCCCGGATCGGCGGGCACAGCGGCGATGTCGGCGGCGGCCACTCCGTCAGCCGCCTGGGCCAAGGCGCCCAGATGGTCGTCGGTCAGGTCGATCCCGGCCGCGTCGGCTGCGCGGAGCTGGTCGGCGAGCCGGTGCACCAGCGGCTCGTCGGTGGTGCACCAGCCGCGACCCGCAGCCAGCTCTGCGGCGCGGGCTACCCAGGGGTCAGCCGATGCGGCCGCCGACGCCGCGGCCGGGTGGGCCCGCTCTCCGCAGGGCCCCTCCCCTTCGGCCTGCTCCCCGCCCGGCCGCAGGTGCCCGCCCTCATCGACGAGCAGCACGTCCTGGGCAGCACCGAGGAGCTCGTGCCGGGTGGCCGGCGGGTGGTCGAGGACCTCGAGCACGTCCCGGACAGAACCGAGACTCAGGCCCGCGGACTCGGTCAGCGCCCGGACCAGGCGGACCCGCTCGACGTGCGTACCGTCGTAGACGGCCTGGGTACGAGCGGTGGACCGCCCCGGGTGCAGCAGCCCTTCACGCAGGTAGTACTTCAGCGTGGCGAGCGGAACGGCGGTCTGCTCCGCCAGCTTCGAGATCCGCATGCACTCTCCCTCGCTGAGCCCTTGACACTGGAGAGTGTAACTATCCATTATTGGAGAGTGACACTATCTAATAATGGGAGACGACCAGTGACGACACTGACCACCCACCGGCTGGAGGGCGACCTGGCGGTGTTCCTCATCGGCGCCCGGGTGCTCAGACCGTGGCGACCCGACGCCTGGTTCCCCGCGTTCGCTGCGATGGGACCGATGCTCGCCGAGCTGGCCCGCGAGCCCGAGGCCGGACTGCTGCACGCGCGTACGGCGATCGACGCGGACCTGCGCGGGGTCACCGTGGTGCAGTACTGGCGCAGCATCGAGGACATCTACCGCTACGCCAACGACCGGGAGCGCCAGCACCGGCCCGCCTGGCTCGCCTTCTACCGCCGCGCCCGCCGCGTACCAGGCGCCGTGCAGGTCTGGCACGAGTCCTACGCGGTGCCCGCCGGCGGCCACGAGAGTCTCTACTCCGACGCACCTCGGCCGTTCGGCCTCGCCCGGGCGACCGGCAGCATCGCCGCCGCCCGGCGCGGACGTACTGCGCGGGATCGGCTCCGGAACCCGGTGGCGCCGGGCCCCGCTGCAGCACAGCGCGAACCCTCGCCGGCGGAGCGGAGCTAGAGGTTGAGCATGTGCCCGGAGATCCCGTGCACGGCCTCCTTGATCGCCTCACCGAGGGTCGGGTGGGCGAAGATGTTCCGGGAGACCTCGTCTGCGGTGAGGTCCCAGCGCTGGGCGAGGTTGAGCACCGGCAGCAGCTCGGTGACGTCCGGGCCGATCATGTGCGCGCCGATGATCTCGTTGTACGTCGAGTCGGCCACGACCTTCACGAAGCCGACCGCCTCGCCCAGGCCCGCCGCCTTCCCGTTCGCGCTGAACGGGAACTTGGCGGTCTTCACGTCGTAGCCGCGCTCCTTGGCCTGCTCCTCGGTGTAGCCGAAGGAAGCGATCTGCGGCTGGCAGTAGGTGGCGCGGGGGATGAAGTCGAACTCGATCTCCATCGTCTCCGCACCGGCGATCGTCTCCGCGGCCACCACTCCCATGGCCTCGGCGGTGTGGGCGAGCATCAGCTTGCCGGTCACGTCGCCGATCGCGTAGACGTTCTCCACGTTGGTGCGGCCACGGGCGTCCACCGCGATCGCACCGCGCTCGGTGGTCTGCACCCCGATGGTCTCCAGGCCGTAGCCCTCCAACCGCGGTGCGAACCCGATGGCGGAGAGCAGCCGGTCCGCCTCCAGCACCTGCGACTCACCACCGGCTGCGGGGCTCACGGTGACCTTCACCCCGGAACCGGTGTCCTCCACGCCCTCGACCTTGGTGGAGGTCATCACCTTCACACCGAGCTTCTTGTAGTGCCGGGCGAGCTCCTTGGAGACCTCCGGGTCCTCGGTGGGCACCATCCGGTCGAGGAACTCCACGATGGTCACGTCCACGCCGAAGTTCTTCAGGATGTAGGCGAACTCCACGCCGATGGCGCCCGACCCGGCGATGATGATCGAACCGGGGAGCTCGGCGTCGAGGATCTGCTCCTCGTAGGTGACCACGTTCTTGCTCACCTGCACACCCGGGAGCATCTTCGTGGTCGCACCGGTGGCGATGATCAGCTGGGAGAACTCGATGTCGGAGGTGGCGCCGTCATCGGCCTGGACCGACAGCGTCGTCGGCGAGGTGATCGTGCCCCAGCCGTCGATCTCGGTGATCTTGTTCTTCTTCATCAGGAAGTGCACACCCTTGACGATGCCGGCCGACACCTGCCGGCTGCGGGCGTGGGTCGGCTCGTAGGACATGGTGGCATCACCGGTGATACCGAACTTTTCCTTCTCGTGGGTGAGCACGTGCGCAAGCTCCGCGTTGCGCAGCAGCGCCTTGGACGGGATGCAGCCCACGTTCAGGCAGACACCGCCCCAGTACTGCTTCTCCACCACCGCGACCGACTTGCCCAGCTGGGCCGCGCGAATGGCGGCGATGTATCCACCGGGACCGGCTCCGAGAACAACGACGTCATACTGTGCAGTCACGGTGCCGACTCTACTGCCGCAGGCCGATCCGTGGCAGCGGGATCGGTGAGCCATTGGTCACACCCGTGGCCACACGCGTACTGCACGTGCCCTCCGGGTCGACGGCGTAGCTCACCGGGGCAGGTCAGGCTCACCGCGTCGGCGCTGTGGGTTGCAGTCGAGCTGCTGGAGCAGTCCAGCGTCCGTAGTCAAGCCGGCACAGCTAGCACATGGCACGTGGCGGCACGCCGCCCGGCTGTGCGCAGGTGACATCTGCACACCTCGGGCCTAGAGTTCGGGTAGCCGAAGTTTGGATCCCCGAACTTCGGCTCGTGGATGACCTGCTCAGGACCCGAAACAGATGGAGCGAGACGACACAGTGACCGGTGAGGAGTCCCCCGCCCCGGGGCAGCCCGCGACCGTAGCCCCTGGCACTGCCGACACAGCTGGCACCCCGACATCGGGTGCGTGGGAGAACGATGGACAAACGACCTCGGGCCACAGCTCCGGTCGCACGCGACGACCACGCCCGCACGGTCGTCTGGTGCCGCTGCTGGGTCCCGCGTTCGTGGCCGCGATCGCATATGTGGACCCCGGGAACGTCGCCGCGAACCTCACCGCTGGCGCCCGCTACGGCTACCTGCTGCTGTGGGTGCTGGTCGCAGCGAACGCGATGGCAGTGCTGGTGCAGTACCAGTCAGCGAAGCTGGGTCTGGTCACCGGGCGCACGATGCCTGAGCTGCTCCGGGACCGCCTGCGTCGCGGACCACGGCTGGCCTACTGGGCACAGGCCGAGCTGGTCGCCGCGGCCACCGACCTCGCCGAGGTGATCGGTGGTGCGATCGCACTGCACCTGCTCTTCGGGCTGCCGCTGCTCTGGGGCGGGCTGATCGTGGCGGTGGTCTCCATGGCGCTGCTGCTGGTGCAGGACCGGCACGGTCAGCGGCGGTTCGAGCACGTGATCCTCGCCCTGCTCGCAGTGATCACGGTCGGTTTCGTGGCCGGCCTGTTCGTCGCCCCACCGGACCCGGCCGAGATGGCCGGGGGGCTGCTCCCCCGGTTCGCCGGCACCGACAGCGTGGTGCTGGCCGCCGGGATGCTCGGTGCCACGGTGATGCCGCACGCCATCTACGTGCACTCCGCCCTGGCCCGGGACCGGCACGGACACGCCCGCACCTCGCGGCTGCGCCGCCGGCTGCTCAGCGCCACCCGGTGGGACGTGATCATCGCGCTGGCAGTGGCCGGGTGTGTGAACATCGCGATGCTGCTGCTGGCTGCATCGAGCCTGCAGGGGGTGAGCGGGACGGACTCGATCGAGGGCGCCCACGCCGCAGTCACAGCAGCTCTGGGCCCCGGGATCGGCATCGCCTTCGCGATCGGGCTGCTCGCCTCCGGCCTGGCCTCCACCTCGATCGGCTGCTACGCAGGTGCCACGATCATGGCCGGGCTGCTGCACAAGCGGATCCCGGTGCTGGTACGGCGCGCGATCACCGCGGTCCCGGCGCTCGTGCTGCTCGCCGTGGGGGTGGACGCTACCTGGGCGCTCGTGGTCTCCCAGGTGGTGCTCAGCTTCGGTATCCCGTTCGCACTGGTGCCCCTGCTCCGACTGACCTCGGACCGGTCGGTGATGGGCAGCTCTGCCAGCGGCACCGGGGTGCGCTGGGTGCTGGCCGTCGTCGTGGTCGCAGTGGTGGCGTTGAACCTGGCCCTGGTGGTGCTCACGCTCGCCGGCGGGTGAACCGCACGTGCGCAGCGCCGCCCCGGGCACACCCGCTCGGACAGGCGCTGCACGCGCACCTGCGCCTCCCCATGGTCAGTTACGGTGGATCTCTGCGGGCCGGGCACAGAACACGAACCGCTCCCGCCAATTCCAGGTAACGTTTCGTTCAACCGAGCGGATGGAGGACCGAATGGTCGCGCTGGAGCGAGTCGAGTGGGCGAACCCCGACCTGCAGCGGCTGGTCGCGGCACAGAAGGCTGAGATCGACGCCCGGTACGAGGACACAGAGGAGGTGCCCGACGTCGACCCGGCCACGGTCAAGGGCGCAGTGGTCGCCCGCGTGGACGAGCAGGTCGTGGCCTCCGGCATCCTCACCCACCCGGTGCCCTCCTTCGCGGAGAACACTGCCGAGCTCGGCCGGATGTTCGTCGAGCCCGAGTACCGCCGTCGCGGCATCGCGAAGGAGCTGCTCCGCGAGCTGGAGGCGATCGCCGTCGAGCTCAAGCTGGAACAGCTGGTGCTGGAGACCGGTATCAAGCAGCCGGAGGCCATCGGCCTGTACACCTCCGAGGGGTACCGGATCATCGACAACTACCCGCCGTACGAGGACTCCCCGGACTCCCGCTGCTTCGCCAAGGCCCTCTGACTCGGCACCGACGCCCGCCGACCCACGGGCAAGGCGGTCAGCTCGGGTCCCGGAACGCGCTCTGGTGCGCTGCCAGCAGCAGCCAGAGCAGGCACGCCACGCGCGCCACAGTCGCCAGCGGACTGAGCTCGCCGAACGCCAGCACCGCCATCGCGGCGACTGCGAACCAGCCCGCGAGCACACCGTAGACCCGCAGCGTCGGCGACCAGAACAGCGAGCGGGCCAGCCAGGCGACATACAGCCCGAGCGTGCCGATGTGCAGCACCCCGCCACAGAGCCAGGAGGCGGTGTGCAGCACGTGGATCACGCTGTCGCTGGCCACCGGGGCGACCACTGCGAGCGCGAACCCGGCCAGCGCGGCCAGGGTCAGGGCCGCCACTGCCACCAGCAGCGCGAACCGTATCCGCCGCAGCGAGTGCACCACGTGCGGCACGTACGCGCCATAGATGTACAGCGCAGCGGCTGCCACCAGGTCGCTGGCCGCCACCCCGAACACTGCGGCCACGTGCGTGGCAAGGTAGGCCGGGGCCTCCGGCAGACCGGGCTGGGGCACCGGGCTCTTGCTCAGTGGCCCCAGCAGCAGGGCGCCGACGGCTGAGGCAACGAGGAGCACCAGGCAGGCGAGCATCACCACAGCACCGGCACCTCCGCCGGCACGCTGCAGCGGCGGGGGCTCCGCCTCGTGCATCACGCCTCCACGTCATCGGGTGACGACACGGTAGCCGGTGCTGCTTGCACAGGCCTGACGTGCGCACCCGCGCTGCGGCATGTCCGCCCGCGGGGGAGCCGGTCACTCTCCTGGCCGCACCAGCCCGGTCTCGTAGGCGAGCACCACCAACCCGGCACGGTCACGTACCCCGGTCCGGGCGAGCAGCCGGCTCACGTAGGTGCGTGCGGTGGCCGGGCTCAGATAGAGCTCGACGGCGATCTCGTCGTTGGTCAGTCCCCGTCCGACCGCGGTGAGCACCTCCCGCTCCCGGTCGCTCAGCTGAGCCAGCGGCGTGGCGTCCACCACGGACGCCGAGTGCGCCGCAGCGGACCTGACCAGCGTGCGGGCCGCCGTCGGGGAGAAGATCGGCTCGCCGGCAGCCACCAGGCGCACCGACTCCCGCAACCGGCCCGGGGAGACGTCCTTGAGCAGGTAGCCGGCCGCCCCGGCGCGGATCGCGGCGAGGATCTCGGCGTCCTCGTCGAAGGTGGTGAGGATGACCACGCGCACGTCGGCAAGCTCCGGGTCGGCAGCGATCGCCTGGGTGGCCTCGATCCCGTCCAGCTCGGGCATGCGCAGGTCCATCAGCACCACGTCCGGGCGGGTGCGGCGGACCTCGGCCAGGCCGGCACGCCCGGTGCCCGCCTCGGCGACCACCTCGATGTCGCCGTCGTGGGTGGCCAGGGCGCGCAGCCCGGTACGCACCACAGCAGAGTCGTCCACCAGCGCGAGGGTGATCATGGTCCCAGCCTGGCGGGAAGATCGGCGGACACCGCGTAGCCGCCCCCGGTCTGGGAACCTGCGATCACCGTTCCGCCGAGCAGCCGGGCCCGTTCCACCATGCCGGCGATACCGTGCCCCGCGGGTGCTGCACTTCCCCGGCCGTCGTCGCGCACCTCGATCCGGAGCCGGTCACCGGCCAGCCGCACGTGCACCCGCACCGTGGTCGCGGCAGCGTGCCGGAGCACGTTGGTCAGCGCCTCCTGCACGATCCGGTAGGCGGCCGCCTCGATCGGGACCGACAGCCCGCCCTCCGGTACCCGCTGCTCCAGCTCGACGGCGATTCCCACCTCTCGTAGTGCGGCCGCCAGGGCAGGCAGGCCGGCCAGGCCCGGCGGGTCGGTGGTGACCGGGGCGTCCAGGTCGGTGTCGCTGCGCAACAGTCGGACGGTGCCGCGCAGGTCACGCATGGCGGGACCGATGACCTGCTGGACCTGCTGGAGCGCACGGCGAGCTGCGCCGTCATCGACCCCGATCGCCTCCTCGGCCACGTGCGCGTGCACCGACACCACCGACAGGGTGTGCCCGATCACGTCGTGCAGGTCGCGGGCGAGCTGCACACGTTCCGCCTGGGCACGGGTGCGCACCTGCTGCACAGCTGCCTCGGCGGTCAGGTCGGCGATCCGCTCGGCCTGCTGCCGCGCCTCCCGCCGCAGCCGCACGCTCACCCCGAGGGCGACGGCCGCGGCGATCAGTGCCACGTTGGTGATCACCTCGTAGGAGGCGAGGTAGGTGGTGGGCAGGCCTTCACGCACCCGGAAGAAGGCGGACACTGCGGTGAGCACGCTGCCGCCGACCACTGCGACGAGGGTGTGCCGCTGCTCCGCACAGGAGTACAGCGCTGCGACGGCGGGCAGGGCGATGCCGATCGGCGGGTAGTCGAGGGCGTAGTAGGCGAAGATCCCCAGCACGGTCAGGGCGAGCACCACCCGGGGTGCCTGACGCCGCCACACCATCGCTGCGCCGAAGCCGAGCGCGAACAGGTACGCCCACGGGCTCTGCGCGACCTGCTGCTGCCAGTCGGCGGCGATCACCAGCGCGACGCCGAGGACGATCCCGGCACCGAGCAGCAGGTCCGTCACGCGAGGGTTCACACCGGCAGCCTACGGACCGGTCCGTCCCGGCGGGATCGTCCCGGCGACGGAGACACAGGTCGCTCCGGGGCGACACCCGCCTCCTCAGCAGGCGACCGGTCGTTGCCGCAGCAGGCGAGGCGGATCGACGACAGCAGGCGGATGTGCCACCCGGGTGGCTGTTCCTAGCGTCGAGGACATGAACACACCACCTGTCCCGCACCCGCCCACCGGCTCCCCCGGAACGCGCCGCCCACCGATCGTGTGGCAGGCGGTGCTCGGTCTCGGCGCCCTGGTGCTGCTCTGGCCGCTGACGAGCCTCACCGGGCTCGCCGACGTGATCGGCACCCCGGCCCGAGCACTGCTGGTGGTCGCCCTCGTCGGTGCCGCGTGGATCGGGGTGGTCGGCTTCGGCCGGCTGCCTCGGCCGGTGCTCACCCTGACCCTGACCGGGATGGCGGGCGGCGGGTATCTGCTGCTCGCGGACCTGCTGGTCGGTACCGGGGCTTCCGGTGGCCTGGGGGCGGTGGCAGTACCGTTCCTGCTGCTCGACCTGGTCGGTGGCGGGGCGCTGTGGGGGGTGCTGGCCGGGCTGCTCGCCGCCGGCGTGCAGAAGCTGCGGGCCCCACGATGACGGGCCTCACCCGCCGCCAGCTGCTGGCCTCCGGTGCCGCCGGGGCGGCCGGTGCCGGGATCGCCGCCCTGGCAGGCTGCTCGGGCGCGAGCGTCACCGGCGTCAGCGAACCGGAGGCGTTCGACACTCCGCTGCCCATCCCGCCGCTGGCGGACAGCCGCATGGTCGACGGGATCCGCACGTTCACCCTCACAGCGCAGGAGGGCAGCTGGCAGTTCCAGTCCGGACAGCAGGCCACCACGTGGGGCTTCGACGGGCCGTACGGCGGCCCGACGTTGCGTGCGGCGGTGGGTGAGCGGGTCGCGGTCGAGGTGACCAACGAGCTACCTGAGGCCACCTCCACGCACTGGCACGGGATGCACCTGCCGGCGGAGATGGACGGCGGTCCGCACCAGATGATCGAACCGGGTGACACCTGGCGGGCGGAGTGGGTGGTGCAGCAGGCGCCGGGCACGCTCTGGTACCACCCGCACCCGCACGGCGCCACCGAGCGCCACGTCTACCGCGGCCTGGCAGGGATGTTCCAGCTGGTCCCGGCGCCCGGGTCGGAGGCGGCGGCGATCGAGGAGCAGCTGCCGCACACCTACGGGGTGGACGACGTGCCGGTGGTGATCGCGGACAAGTCTTTCGACGAGGCTGGCGAGCTGGTGATCGACGACGGCGGCAACGAGGTGGGTCTCCTCGGTGATGTGGTGACCGTGAACGGGGTGGCCGGGGCGCGGCTGGAGGTGACCACCGGGCTGGTGCGGCTGCGGATCCTGAACGCGTCCACGGCCCGCACCTACTCGCTCGGGCTGCCGGAGCAGGAGATGGTGATCATCGCCTCTGACGGCGGACTGTTGCGTGCTCCGCTCAAGGTCACCCAGGTACGCCTCTCCCCGGGTGAGCGAGCCGAGGTGCTCGTGGCTCTCGAGCCGGGCCAGGACGTGCGGCTGCACTCCTTCGCACCGGACCTGGGTCAGGTGGCGGCACCGTTCGCGGTCGGCGCCAATGATGCGTTCGACGTGCTCGCCCTGGTCGCTGCCGAGGAGCTCACCGCCTCGGCCGAGGTCCCCGAGCAGCTGGCCTCGTTCGGCCTGGACGCCGGCGCGGTGAGCGTCCGGCGCCGGTTCGAGCTGCAGGGCCGCCAGATCAACGGGGCGCGGATGGACATGGCACGCATCGACGAGACCGTGCAGGTGGGCAGCACCGAGCTGTGGACCGTGCGGAACCTGGACCTGTTCCCGCACAACTTCCATGTGCACGACGTGCAGTTCGAGGTGCATGCCATCGACGGCGCACCCCCGCCTCCGGAGCTGGCCGGCCGCAAGGACACGGTGTACACCGAACCGCACCGGGACTACGAGCTGCTGCTGACCTTCACCGACTACACCGACTCCCAGTGGCCGTACATGTACCACTGCCACCTGCTCCGGCACGAGGACGAGGGCTTGATGGGCCAGTTCGTGGTGGTCACTCCCGGCCAGGAGGCGGACCCGTCGCTCATCTCCGGTGCGGACCGCGAGCACGAGTAGTGGGTCGGAACCCTCTCCACCCCGCAGCAGCGTTGCACTACTGTCCCGACATGGGGAAGTTCACGCGTGTCGCAGGGTGGGTGCTCGTCGCGGTCGGCCTGGTGCTGACGGTCATTGCCTTCGTGGACGGACCAGAGCTGCCGGACAACGCCGCGACGCTCCAGTTCGCGCCGCTGCTGGTCATTGCTGGTGCGGTGCTGGTGACCGCTGGGGTGCTGGCTCGCGGACCGGAGCAGCCCTCGGCTCCCGGGGCCGCGACGCCGCAGCCTCCAGCCGCTGGGCAGCAGCCCTACCCGGGGGCGCCGGGGCAGAGCTGGCCACAGCAGCCGGGGCAGCACCCGCAGCCGGGGGCGCCGGGGCAGACCTGGCAGCAGGCAGGCACCCCGTCCGGGAGCTAACCGGCGGTCTTCTCCCGCACCTGGCGCTTGATCCGGCCGAGCATGCCGCCCATCCCGCGCAACCGCAGCGGACTGACCGCCTGCGCCAGTCCGAGCCGGTCGGAGACGTCCCCGGGCACGGCGAGCACCTCGGCGGCGGTCAGCCCGTCCAGACCCTCGTGCAGGATCCCGGCGAACCCACGGGTGGTGGGCGCCTCGGCCGGGGCGGAGAAGTACAGGTGCACCACCGAGTCCGGGCCGGCGCCACCAGCGTCGTCCAGCTCAGCGATCAGGAAGATCGGCGACTGGCACTCCGGCACCGGCTCCAACAGCTCAGGGTGGTCGGTGTACCGCTCCGGCAGGTCCGGCAGCCCCTGGCTGAACTCCAGCAGCAGCTGCAGCCGGTCGGTCTGGGACAGCGCGGTGAAGTCCTCGACGATCGCGGCCAGGGCCTCCGGCAGTTCGGCGGTGGCACCAGCAGTCATCGGTTCGGGACCTCTCCGGGTTCGCTGCCCACAGCGATAGGCACGCGGACCGTGTTCCCCCACTCGGTCCAAGATCCGTCGTAGTTGCGCACGTTCTCGAAGCCGAGCAGGTGCTCCAGCACGAACCAGGTGTGGCTGGAACGCTCCCCGATCCGGCAGTAGGCGATCACCGGCTCCGCAGCATCCAGGCCCTTCTCGTGCCGGTAGATCTCCTCCAGCTCACCGCGGGAGCGGAAGGTGCCGTCCTCGTTCGCCGCGCGGGCCCACGGCACCGACTGCGCACCGGGGATGTGCCCGCCGCGCACAGTGCCCTCGTCCGGGTAGTCCGGCATGTGGGTGCGCTCCCCGGTGTACTCCGGCAGCGAGCGCACGTCCACGAGCTGACCGCCGAGGAAGTCCAGCACGTCCTCCTTGAAGGCCCGCAGCTTGGAGTCGTCCCGCTGCACCACCGGGTACTCGGTCGGCGCGGGGGTGGGTACCTCAGTGGTGAATTCCCGGCCCTCAGCCACCCACAGCGCGCGACCGCCGTCCAGCAGCCGCACGTCCTCGTGGCCGAACAGGGCGAACACCCACAACGCGTAGGCGGCCCACCAGTTGTTCTTGTCGCCGTAGATCACCACGGTGTCGGTGCGCTTGATGCCCTTGGCGGACATCAGCTTCGCGAACCCTTCACCGTCCAGGTAGTCCCGGGTGACCGGGTCGTTCAGCTCGGTGTGCCAGTCGACCTTCACCGCACCCGGGATGTGCCCGGTCTCATACAGCAGCACGTCCTCGTCGCTCTCCACCACGACCAGCCCCTCGCTGCCCAGGTGCTCGGCCAGCCAGGAGGTGGAGACCAGCTTCTCCGGGTGGGCGTAGGCGGCGAACTTCGGGTCGTTGTCCTGGGGCAGGCTCATCGCAGCTCCTCATCAGCTGGGGCGAATGTCTCTGCCCCGATCCTCTCACCGGCGCCCGGCGTCTCGAAACCAGGCTCCGGACCGTCCATCATGTGAACCAGGTGGTGGGAACAACCCGGCACCACCGTTCGTTGGTATCCGAGTCCGTCCACACTCAGGAGAGAGGGGCTCCGTGTCGAGACACGCCATCAGGCTCGAGCAGCAGTACCTGGACCGGCTGTACCAGCGGGTGGACGAGCTGCGCGCAGAGACCGCCGACCAGCTCGCCGAGATGCTGCGTGCCCCGGGCACCGACTCCACCGCACTGCTGGACCGGGACGCCCAGGTGGCCCGCCTGGAGCAGCGCACCGCTGACCTGGCCCGCGCCGAGCAGGGGCTGTGCTTCGGTCGGCTGGACCGCACCGACGACTCGATCACCTACATCGGCCGGATGGGGCTGCGCGCGGTCGACCTGGAACCGCTGGTGATCGACTGGCGTGCCCCGGCCGCGGCGGACTTCTACACCGCCACTGCGGCCAGCGGCTCCGACGTGCGCCGGCGCCGGCACCTGCGCACCCGCGGCCGGCAGGTGGTCGCCGTGAACGACGAGCTGCTCCAGCTCGATCATGACGGCGGAGCGCCCGTGGGCGGGTCCGCTCCCGCGCACGAGTTCGTCGGGGAGGCGGCCCTGATGCAGGCGCTCGCCGCCGAGCGCACCGGTCGGATGGCGGACATCGTCACCACGCTGCAGGCCGAGCAGGACGCGATCATCCGCACCGGTCCGGAGGGCATGCTGGTGGTGCAGGGTGGTCCGGGTACCGGCAAGACCGCAGTGGCGCTGCACCGGGTGGCCTACCTGCTCTACACCTACCCGACGATCGCCGAACGGGGGGTGCTGGTGCTCGGCCCCAGCCCGGCGTTCCTGGACTACATCGGGCAGGTGCTGCCCTCCCTCGGAGAGACCCAGGCGGTGACGGCCACCCTGGAGACGCTGCTGCCCGGGGTGGTCGCCACCCGCACCGAGTCGGTGGCCGCCGCAGCGGTCAAAGCGCTGCCGGTGATGGCGGACGTGGTCTCCCGGGCGGTCCGGCGGCACCAGGGCAGCGACGTACCGGTGACCGTGACCTACCAGGGGGATGCGTACCGGCTCGGGGCCGACGTGCTCGCCCGGTGCACCGAGCGGGCCCGGCTGACCGGGCTGCCGCACAACGAGGCGAGGCGCACGTTCGTGGCCGAGCTGCTCGACCACCTCACCGAGCAGGTGATCACGAACGACCGACAGCTCTACGACGACGCCGACCGCGGCTTCGAGACGGAGATCGCGGCTCTGGATGCCGCCCTGGCCAGGGGCACCGACTCCCTGCCCGCGGCGGTGGAGGGTGGCGGTACCGAGGTGACCGGGCTGGCCGCGCGGCACGAAGCGCCCCGGATCCGGGGCGAGCTGGCTGCCGACGGTGCCGTGCGCCACCTGCTCGAGGACCTGTGGCCCCGGCTCAGCCCGACCGGGTTGCTGGAGGCCCTGTACGCCGAGGAAGGTCTGCTCGCCGAGGTGGCCCCGGAGCTGGACGACGAGCAGCGGGCCGCGCTGCGCCGTGCGCCAGGCGGGGGCTGGTCCAGCGGGGACGTCCCGCTGCTGGACGAGGCTGCCGAGCTCCTCGGAGCGGACGACAGTGCCACCGAGCAGCAGCGCCAGGCCCGGCGGGAGGCGGGTCTGGCCTACGCTCGGCAGGTGATCGCCGCCAGCGGTGGCCTGGGTGTCTCCGCCGAGGAGCTCGCGGACCGCTTCACCGAGACCGACACCCGACCGCTGGCCGAGCGGGCCGCCGCGGACCGTACCTGGGCCTACGGGCACGTGATCGTGGACGAGGCGCAGGAGCTCACGCCGATGCAGTGGCGGATGGTGCTGCGCCGGGTGCCGACCCGCTCGCTGACCGTGGTGGGGGATGTGCACCAGACCGCTGCGGTCGCCGGCACCACCGCCTGGGACCAGCTGGTGACCGACCACCCCTCCCTGCAGGTGCGCCAGGTGGAGCTGAGCATCAACTACCGCACCCCGGAACCGGTCATGGTGGCAGCCACCGAGGTGCTGCGCGCTGCGGAACCGGGAGCGCTGCTGCCCGAGTGCGCCCGCACCGAAGGAGCGCCGCCCTGGGTGCGCATCGCCCAGGGTGACCTCGCCGGAGAGCTGGCGAGCGCCGTCGTCGAGGAGCAGCAGCAGGTGACCGGCGGGACGTTCGCAGTGATCGCCCCACGCGAGCGGCTGGTGGAGATGGCGATGACCGTCGAAGGTGCGCTGCCCGGTACCTCGTTCGGCTCCGAGGTGGACCTCACCGCCGCGTGCGTGGTGCTCACCCCGGAGCAGGCGAAGGGGCTGGAGTTCGACGGTGTGCTGGTGGTCGACCCGGCGACGATCCTGGCCGGTCGGCGCGGGGTGAACGGGCTCTACGTGGCGATGACGCGGGCGACCCGACGGCTCGGGCTGCTCTGCGACGGTCCGGTGCCCGAGGAGCTTGCCGGGGTTGCTGGCGGCTGAGGCACGCCGCTGCACGGCACCCGGCTCGCCCTGTCCCGGATGTCAGTGGTCCTGGTGCGGCGGCGTGGCGGGTCCGAGCGCGCCGGCGATACGTTGCTCGATCGCGTCCGTGGTGGCCTCGGGGAGCACGATCAGGCCCTGCAGCTCGTGGGTGGCGCGCTTGTAGGCACTCTGCCGCTCCGCCTGGGTGGCACCGGAGTCCTCCGCCAGGGAGAGCAGCTTCTTCGCCCGCTCCAGGTGCTGGCGCTCCTCCGGGGAGAAGTCGGCCGCACGGCGCCGCTTGGCCTCCCGTTCGGCGATCTCGAAGGCGAGCGTGTACTCCCGGACCGCGTCGGCGTAGCGGGCGCGCAGGTCCGCATCGCGCAGCTCCTTGGGGTCCTCCGGGCGGAGCCGGTCTGCCTCCAGCTTGGCGCGGTGGAAGTCGACTGTGACCGGTTCGCGCATGTCCGTCATCACCGGGAAGTCGATGAGCTTGCCGACGTCCAGCTCGTAGTCCAGCCAGCGGCGCTCGGTGTCGGTGTGCTCGGCGAGCAGCCGGTCGATCTCGGTGCTGGTCGGAGCTGCCGGTGCAGCAGGGGTGGCCACGTCGCCAGCGGGTGGTCCGGGTGCTGCCGCCGCCTGGCCGTACTTGATCCGGGCGAGCTCGATCTTGTCCCGGCGCCGCTTCTCGTCCCACTTCTGGGCGCCCTTGATCCAGCCGCCGATGATCCCGCTGAGCGGGAAGATCAGCCACCAGAAGCCCCAGATGTGGTCCACACGCCCAGCGTAGCCGCGGCCCTGCACATGTGAGGTACCTCATGCGCTTCGAGGTACGCGCGGACAGCCTCAGACCGCGCCGCTGACCTCCGATGCCGAGCCGGGCGACCACCGACCGATATAACAGCACTGTTACACTCTCGTCGGTGTCCTCGATCTCCCGGCGCGCCGAACCGCCCTCCGAACCGCCCAGCCCAGACCCGACCGTCCACCTGCACTGGGCCGGGCTGCGCGAGCTGCTCGCCCAGATGGACGACGACATCGCACACCTCTACCAGGACCGCGGGATCGAGGACCTCCGGCCCCGGTTCACCAAGCCTCTGATCAAGCTCGCACGCGGCGGGCCGATGACTATCCGAGCGCTGGCCGAAGCGATCGGCGGCACGCACTCGGCCACCAGCCAGACGGTCGCGGCGATGCGGTCCGCGGGCTATGTGCGCAGCACTCGCGGCACTGATGCCCGCACCCGCGAGGTGGTGCTCACCGAGAAGGCGGCTGCACTCGTGCCGTTCCTGGAGGAGGAGTGGCGCGCGACCGAGGCCGCCGTGGCCGAGCTGGACGCCGAGGTGCCCTACCCGATGACCCAGGTGGTCGCCGACCTGCAGCGGGCACTGGCCCACCGGTCCTTCGCCGACCGGGTCGCTGCCCGGCTGTCCTGATGAGGCTCTCCTCGGCTGTGCTCGACCTGAGCCCGCTACGCGCCAGCCGGTCGTTCCGGGACCTGTGGCTGGGCTCCTCCGCCTCGGCACTGGGCGGGCAGTTCGTCACTGTCGCGGTGCTGTACCAGGTGTGGGAGCTGACCGGCAGCGCGTTCTGGACCGGCGCGATCGGGCTGGTCCGGGCGGTGCCGCTGATCGTGTTCGGCCTGGTGGGTGGCACGCTCGCCGATGCCACCGACCGACGGCGGATCGTGCGGTGGACCACCGCCGCCCAGCTGGTCACGGCCAGCGGTCTGGCCGCTCAGGCGCTGGCCCAGGTGCAGTCCCTGGTGCTGCTGCTTGCGCTGGTGGGGGCGCAGGCCACCTTCGGCGCCCTGGGCGTCCCCGCCCGCCGGGCGCTGCCACCGCGGTTGCTGCCGCTGGCGCAGGTGCCGGCCGGGATCGCGCTGCAGCACCTGAGCTTCCAGGTGTCCATGCTGGTGGGTCCGGCGCTGGCCGGGATCGTCATCGCCGAGCTCGGGCTGACCTGGGCGTTCGGCGTGCAGGCGGTCACCTTCGTGCTCGCTTGGCTCGGGGTGCTCCGGCTGCCGCACCTGCCGCCGGACGCCGGTGCGGACCGGCCCGGGTTGGCTGCGATGGTCGCAGGGGTGCGCCTGGTGCTGCGCCGCCCGGTGCTGCGCGGCTCGCTGGCCACCGACCTGTTCGCCACCATCCTGGCGATGCCGATCTCGCTGTTCCCGCTGGTGAACGAGGTGAGGTTCGGTGGGTCGGCGAGCACGCTCGGCTTCTTCCTGTCGGCGGTGGCGGTGGGCGGGATCGTCGCCGGGCTGCTCTCCGGCACGGTCACCCGGGCTCGCCGGGCCGGGCTGGTGCAGCTGGCCGCGGCGGGCAGCTGGGGGTTGGCACTGGCCGGTTTCGGTCTGGCCGAGCCGTTGTGGCTGGCGCTCGGGCTGCTCGCCGTGGCCGGTGCCGCCGACACCATCTCGGTGGTGATCCGCGCGGCGATGGTGCAGCTGGACACCCCGGACTCCCACCGGGGGCGGGTCTCCGCAGTGGAGTCGGTGATCGGGCAGGCCGGCCCGGATGTGGGGAACTTCCGTGGTGGTGTGGTGGCGGGGCTCACCTCCGCGCCGCTCGCCCTGGTCAGTGGCGGTCTGGCGTGCGTTCTCGGGGTGGCCTTCGTCGGCTGGCGCAACCGCGGGCTGCGCGACTACCGACCGCCGACCCCGCAGCTGCCGGGCGCTGGCGGCTGACTGGCGAACGAGCGTCGAACCCTGCAGATGACCGATCGGCGCTACTGCTGAGCCGGGCCGTAGGTGTACTCGCCAGTCGTCCAGTTCACCGTCGATTCGTAGTAGTACCCCGACCACGTACCGTCATCGTTCTCCTCGGTCGATGCGAAGCACTGCACCGCGGTCGTCTCTTGGTCCAGGTCCCCGACCGACCCACCAGCGACCGGGGAGCAGCTGACGTCGGAGACCTCATCTCCCCCGATCAGGCCATCCTCGAGATCGCCTTCGGCCATGGTCTGGATAGCGGCCTCGATCTCCTCGACGACATCGTTGCGCCACTGCCGCGCTGCGTCCTCTTGCGCTGCTTCTTCACGTGCAGCAGCCTCGGTGGAGGCTTGCTCGGCCGCCGCTGCGCTCGCAGACTCCTCGGCAGCACGGGCGCTCTCCTCCTCAGCTGCCTGTCGGCTCTCCTCAGCGGCAGACGCCGCGGCAGCGGAAGCCTCAGCCGCCTCCTGCCGCGCCTCGCGTTGCTCGAGAAGGAGAGCGAGGCCACCACCGACGATGGCGGCGAGGACGAGCGTGGCGACAAACAGCACGATCGTGCGCCGCCGCTTCGACGGCCCCGGACCGGGTTCCGGCGGCGGGATCGCCAACCACTGGCCACCGTCCCAGTAACGTTGGTGGCCGTCCGGCGTCGGATACCACCCAGGGGGACTGCTCGGTCCTTGGTTCATCGGTGCTCACGTTCCTACTACCAGCGGCCCACCTCGAGCCGAGATGCTCAGTCGGTTTGAACACCCGTATGCGGTGTCCGTTGACAGCACTGTAGACCTCACGATCGGCACGTGTACCCGATTTCGGTGCACACCTCGCGGAGCGAGCAGATGACTCGCCACCAACTCCTCTGGGCTTGCCTCCTCGTGCTGATGCCGCCAGGCTGGTAGCGGTTTTTTGTCAGTCGACGATGGAGGGCATGTGAGTACCGACGGACACGAGACGTCGGAGCAGGGGGCGCAGTCCGGCACGGACAACCAGGCAGACGCGAGCACCGACAGCAGCACGAGCGGTGGCAACGGTGTGGCGCACGCACTGGCCACCGATCTGCCGGATGACCTCCCGGAGACTGTGCACCTGCCCGGTGGGATGCGCATCGAGGACGAGGACGAGGACAAGGCGATCACCGCAAAGCTGCGCCGGCACGGTGCGAAGATCGGCAAAGGCCTGGTCGCACCCCGGGTGTTCTGGCCCGCACTGGTCGCGGTCCTCGCTGTGGTCGCGTTCGCGCTGATCGCCCCTGGCCTCACCGAGGACGTGTTCAAGGGCATGAACAACTGGATCGTGGCCGATCTCGGTTGGTACTACATGCTGGTGGTGGCCGTCTTCGTCGCCGTCGCGATCGGTATCGGCGTCTCCCGGATGGGCAAGATCCGCCTCGGCCGGGACGACGAGGAACCGGAGTTCGGCCTGATGTCCTGGTTCGCGATGCTGTTCGCCGCCGGGATGGGTATCGGCCTGGTGTTCTATTCGGTAGGTGAACCGCTGAGCTATATCACCACCAGCGTCAAACCGGGCTGGTCCGGTAGCGAGGCGGACATCGCCGGCCTGGCGATGGCACAGACGTTCATCCACTGGGGACTGCACCCGTGGGCGATCTATGCCGTGATCGGGCTCGCTCTCGCCTACGCCATCCACCGGCGGGGCCGGCCCGTGTCCATCCGGTGGGCGCTGGAACCGCTGCTCGGGGAGCGGGTCAAGGGCTGGGCGGGTGACCTCATCGACATCCTGGCAATCTTCGGCACCCTGTTCGGTATCGCCACCTCGCTCGGCCTGGGTGTGAAGCAGATCTCCTCCGGCCTGGCCTCGATGGGCCTGGTGCGGGAGGACGACCAGATCTTGCTGATCATCCTCATCGTGGTGATCACCTTCCTGGCCACGCTGTCCGTGGTCAGCGGTGTCGGTGCGG
Organism: Ruania albidiflava DSM 18029; assembly: GCF_000421225.1. Lineage (GTDB taxonomy): Bacteria > Actinomycetota > Actinomycetes > Actinomycetales > Beutenbergiaceae > Ruania > Ruania albidiflava. The sequence continues at coordinate 188,169 of NZ_ATWL01000006.1, forward strand.
GCATCAAGTGGCTGTCCAACATCAACCTGTCGATGGCCGGGGTGCTGCTGGTCAGCGTGCTGGTGCTGGGCCCGACGATCTTCCTGTTCCAGAACCTCGTGGAGTCCCTGGGCGTCTACCTGGCGAACCTGATGAACATGACGTTCGACGTGGGCGCCTACCAGCGCGGTGAAGGCGCGGCGGACTGGTTCGCCGGCTGGACGATCTTCTACTGGGGCTGGTGGATCTCCTGGTCCCCGTTCGTGGGTGTGTTCATCGCACGGATCTCCCGGGGGCGCACGATCCGGCAGTTCGTCGCTGGCGTGCTGCTGGTGCCTACGATCGTCGGGTTCATCTGGTTCTCCGTGCTCGGCGGTGTCGGCATCTTCCAGCAGCTGTTCACCAGCGCCGACCTGACCGCCGGCAACTTGAACGACGACGGCAGCCTGAAGGTCGAGGCGGTACTCTTCGAGGCGCTCGGGAACCTGCCCCTGGGCGCGGTCTTCTCCGTGATCGCGATCATCCTGGTGGCGATCTTCTTCATCACCTCCTCCGACTCCGGATCGCTGGTGGTGGACATGCTCGCCTCCGGTGGGCACCCGAACCCACCCACCTGGTCCCGGGTGCTCTTCGCAGTCCTGGAAGGGCTCCTTGCGGCGGCCCTGCTGATGGCCGGTGGTCTGGAGTCGCTCCAGGCAGCAGCACTCGCCACCGCACTACCGTTCAGCGTGATCCTGCTGCTGATGTGCGTGGCCACGATCAGGGCGTTGCGGCTGGACCACATGGTCCGGGAGCGGAACGCTCTGCGCGCTCGCCTGGACCGGGTCACCACACATGTCACCGAGGAGGTCACCGCGGACTTCTCCCGGTACCCCGAGCTCGCCTCCTACGTGGACGACCGGATCGACTACCGGATCTCCCGGACCAGGGCAGCGTTCAACCTGCGCCGGCCCACCACGAAGGAGAAAAACCCGGACTGACGTCACCGGCGCTTTCCTCCACCGGGAGGGCGGCGCTATCGTGGTCCTCATGGTCGTCGAGAGGCAGCTGCTAACCGGGTCGCGCTGAGTCCGCACCCGGAGCACACCTCAGCGCGGCGTGCCCCCTTGCTGCAGGGTGGAACGTGCTCTCCCCGACCACTGCTGAGGATTTGCGATGACTGCCGTCGACCCACCGATCTCCCGCGAGCGCGAAGAGCACTGGCAGCGCGTGTGGGATGCGCTGGACCCGTGGACCGTGCCGCCCGGAAGGCTCGAGCCAGGCGCGGACGCGCGCTACCTGCTCACGATGTTCCCGTACCCGAGCGGCGACCTGCACATGGGTCATGCCGAGGTGTTCGCGATCGAGGACGCGCTCGCCCGGTACTGGCGGTTGCGCGGACACCGGGTGCTGAACCCGATCGGCTGGGACTCCTTCGGCCTGCCCGCGGAGAATGCCGCCATCGCCCGCGGGGAGCACCCGGCCACCTACACCGAGACGAACATCGCCACCCAGGCGGCCTCGATCCGCCGCTACGCGGTGAGCTTCGACTTCTCCCGCCGGCTGCACACCCATGAGGCGGAGTACTACCGGTGGACGCAGTGGCTGTTCCTGCAGCTGTATGAGCGCGGCCTGGCCTACCGCGGTGCAGGCTGGGTGAACTGGTGCCCGCAGGACGCCACTGTGCTGGCCAACGAGCAGGTGCTCGCCGGCCGGTGCGAACGCTGCGGCTCCGAGGTGGTGCGCCGAGAGCTCACCCAGTGGTTCGTCCGGATCACCGACTACGCGGACCGGTTGCTGGACGACATGGCGCAGCTGGAGGGACGGTGGCCGGAACGCATCCTGGCGATGCAGCGCAACTGGATCGGACGCAGCGAAGGGGTGCAGATCCGGTTCGCGGACGACGGCGGAGCTCACCCGGGCAGGTCGGCTCACCTGGAGGTGTTCACCACCAGGCCGGAGACCCTGGCCGGGGTGACGTTCCTGGCCGTGGCGCCGGAGAGCGCCACCGCGTGGGACTGGTGCGCGCCGGGGGCGCGCGCTGCGCTGGCCGAGTACCGCGAGCAGGTGGCGACGCGTACGGAGATCGAACGCTCCGCCGTCGGGCAGACCAAGACCGGGGTGCCGTTGGGGACCAGCGTGCGCCACCCGCTCACCGGTGAGCCGATCCCAGTGTGGGCGGCCGACTACGTGCTCGCCGGGTACGGCACCGGCGCAGTGATGGGCGTGCCCGCTGGTGACGAACGGGATGCGGCGTTCGCCGCGGCGATGGGCATCCCGCAGGCACCTGCCGGGCTGGCTGTCCTGCCCGGTGCGGAGCCGGACTGGCCGGAGCCGGACGAGATGGTGCAGCAGCTGCTGACCGCCGGTGCCGGCGAGCGTGCGCGCAGCTATCGGCTCCGGGACTGGCTGGTCTCCCGGCAGCGGTTCTGGGGCGCGCCGATCCCGATGGTGCACTGCCCGCGGTGCGGGGTGGTCCCGGTACCGGAGGCGGACCTGCCGGTGCAGCTGCCGGACCTGCGCGGGGAGCAGCTGGTGCCGGAGGGGGTCTCGCCGTTGGCGGGCGCGAAGGACTGGCTGACGGTGAGCTGTCCGGCCTGTGGCGGACCGGCCCAGCGGGACACGGACACGATGGACACGTTCGTGGACTCCTCCTGGTACTTCTTGCGCTACCTCTCCCCCGGGCGCACGGACGTGCCGTTCGACCCGGCCGATGCCCGCGACTGGATGCCGGCGGACACCTACGTCGGTGGCGTGGAGCACGCGAACCTGCACCTGCTCTACTCCCGGTTCGTCACCAAGGTGCTCCGCGACGCCGGCTGGCTGGAGACCGACGAGCCGTTCGCGGCGCTGCTGAACCAGGGCCAGGTGATCAACCGGGGTGCGGCGATGAGCAAGTCGCTGGGCAACGGGGTGGACCTGGCCGAGCAGCTGGACACCTACGGCGTGGACGCGGTGCGGTTGGCGATCATCTTCTCCGGCCCGCCGGCCGACGACCTGGACTGGGCGGACGTGCACCCGGAGGCGATGCACCGGTTCCAGGCGCGGGCGCTGCGGCTGGCCCGGGACGTGGGGGCGGCCGGAGCCTCTGGGGCTTCGGGCGGCTTCGGCGCTTCCGCGGAAGCGGTGGAGGTGCGGCGCAGCACTCATCGCACCATCGCCGAGATCACCGAGCTGATGGAGATGCGACGGCTGAACGTAGTGGTGGCGCGGCTGATGGAGCTCGTCTCGGTCGGCAAGAAGGCGATCGATGGCGGGCCGGGCGCCGGCGAGCTGGCAGTGCGTGAGCTGGCCGAGGGGGTGGCGGTCATGCTCAGCCTGTTCGCGCCGTACACCGCGGAGGAGATGTGGGCAGCGCTGGGCCACGAACCGTCGGTGGCCCGCGCGCGCTGGCCGGAGGTGGACCGGGCGCTGCTGGTCGCCGAGGAGGTGGAGGCCGTGGTGCAGGTGGCTGGGAAGGTGCGCGGGCACCTGCGCGTGCCGGCGGACGTGGACGAGCAGGAGCTGCGCCGGCAGGCGTTGCGGCTGGATGCTGTGCGGCGCCGGCTGGCCGGCGCCGAGCCGCGGCGGGTGGTCGTGCGTGCACCACACCTGGTGAACGTGGTGCCCTGAGGGTCGGCCGTTCAGCGGCTCAGCGCACCAGGAGGGTCGTGGTCGGGTGGGACCGGGCGAGGGCGCGGTCGAACGTGGCCAGGTGGGCGCCCTGTCCCGCCGCGAGCGCTACCAGGTAGGTGTCCGTCACCTGCCGGTGCCCCTGCAGTCCGTCGACGTCCACGTCCCGGTAGGACAGGTCGTCGGCCCAGAACTCACACCGCGGGTGGGCGGCAATCTGCTCGAGCATGAGGCGTGCGGTGCGGGCACGCTCCCCGATCCGCACCACGAACCGCACCAGCGCGCCCTCCACGATCGGGCACAGCGCGAACCGCTCGATCCCGCGGAGCCACCCAGCCGCACGGTCGTGGTGCTCGTGCTCAGCGACGGTGAGGGCGATGAGCACGTTCGCGTCGAGCAGGAAGGTCACTCGTCGTCCAGGATCTCTGCCACCTCGGCAGTGGTGACGCGCCGTCCGATCGAGAGCACCGGCAGCCCGGTCCGCTCATCCACGGCGAGATCGACCGGCTCATCCAGCTGCGCCAGCCCACGGATCGTCAGATCGGCCAGCACGGTGGACAGCGGCTGACCACGGCGGGCGGCGATCTCCTGCGCGCGACGGTGCACCGCCGGCGGGAGGTTGACAGTCGTCCTCATCTCTGCATCATAGCTGATTCAGATCTGATGCAGCTGCTCGGAGCAACGATGCTCTATCCACGCCGCACCTGGTAGCGCAGGTGCAGCACCCGGTTCCCCTGGACCACCTCGTCCGGACCGTCCAGCAGGTGCTGCGTGTCGACCGACCCGAAGTAGCGCTTGCCCGCACCGAGCACGACGGGGACGACGTCCATTCGCACCTCGTCGACCAGCCCTGCGGCGAGCAGCTGACCACCGACATCGCCGGCGGCGACCTCGACCACACGGTCACCGGCGAGCTCCTGTGCTCTGGTCATCGCTGCCTCGACACTGTCGACGAAGTGGTAAGGAGCCTCCGCTGGCCAGCTCTCGGGGGCCGGCCGGTGCGTCACGACGACCACGTGGTCGACACCGCCCGGGGGCGTCCCGTCCCAGCCGTTGGTCAGGTCGAAGACGTGCCGCCCGACGATGGTCACCCCGATCTGGTCCCAGTACGGCCGGATGTAGTCGTAGGACGTCCGGGACACGTTGATCTCACCGCTGGCGTCCAGTGGAACGTCTCCGTTGCCGTACCAGTCGAACAACGGGCCGGGGTGGTCGTTCTCGTCGGCGATGAAACCGTCCACCGACACCACGCTGTACATGATCACCTTGCCCACGGGGTCTCCTTCTGCTGCGGATTTTCCCCTAAGCTAGTCACGGGTGGGCCGGTGCTCTTGTAAGAAATCAAGCGGCTGGCAGCGGCCAGCTGTCCAGCACGTGACCGGGGTGCTCGCGCAGGAACTGCCGCCGGATCTGCACGTATCGGGTCGGCGTGTACCCGGTGAATGCGCGGAAGTCGTGGCCGAAGTGAGCCTGGTCGAAGTAGCCGGCCTCATAGGCGGTCCGGGCCCAGTCGACCGGGCCGGCGGGATCGATCGAGAACACCGTGGCGGCGAACCGGTAGGTACGCGCCAGCCGTTTCGGCGGGACACCGATGAGCTGCTTGAACCGGTGCGCCAGGTGGGTGCTGCTGACACCGGTCGCCGCGGTCAGGTCACCGATCGGCACCGCTCCTCGGGTGGTCGCGAGCACGCTGCTCGTCTGCCGGACCAGCCCCAGTCCTGGCGCCGCGGAGAGTCGCCGCACCAGCTCGTGCTCGAGCAGCACCAGCATCTCGTGCGGACTGTCGGCGGTGGCCAGCCGGTCCCGCAGCTCAGTGGTGGCGGCCCGGCCCCACACCTGCTCGAGGGTCACCGGCCAGTCCCGCAGCTCGGCCGCGGGCACCGGCAGGAAGGGTGCCAGGCCCCATGGCTTGACGTGCACGCCGACGGACCGGGTCCGGGGTGGATAGCCGAACTCCAACGCTCGGGTGGGGACGGTGACCACGCACCCGTCGGCGTACTCGGCTGGTTCGGGGTCGCTGCCGCTGCGGAGACGGAACGGCTGGCCGAGGTTGACGATGAGCAGCGCGCCCGGCATCGGCGGCAGCACCAGCCGGGCGTACGGCGGCGCACCCTCCAGGTAGTAGAGGTCGTCGATCAGCGCCCTCAGCGGCAGCCGCGGCACCCTGGACACGTACTGCATCCGCACAGTATCGCCGACACCGCGCCGGTCGCGGGGCATCGCCGCAACCCGGCAGGTGTGCGGGTCCGGTCAGGCGCGGCGCACGGCGGCATCGAACCAGCCGGTGATCGTGGTCGGGTGGGTGATCGCGGTGCCGACCACTACGGCGTACGCCCCGGCCTGGGCTGCTGCCCGGGCCTGGGCGGGTGTGTGGATGCGACCTTCGGCCACGACCGGCACCTCTGGCAGGGCCTGGACGATCTCGGCGAGCAGCTCCAGGTCGGGACCGTCGGTCGCCGGCCGGGTGGGCGTGTACCCGGCGAGAGTGGTGCCGACGATGTCCACCCCGGCCTCGGCGGCGGCGAGTGCGGACTCCAGGCTGTCGCAGTCGGCCATGACCGGGACGTCGCTCTCCGCACGCACCCGGTGGACGGTCTCGGCGAGAGTGAGACCGTCCGGGCGATCCCGCTGGGTGCCGTCCAGGGCGAGGATGTCCGCCCCGGCGGCCAGCACTGCGCGGCAGTGCGCCAGCGTCGGGGTGATGAAGACACCCGTCTGGCCGTCCTTCCAGATGCCGATCACCGGGACGTCGACCCGGTCAGCGACCAGGGAGATGTCCGCCAGCCCCTGGGCGCGCACTGCCACCGCTCCCCCGGCCACCGCCGATGCGGCGACCTGCGCCATCGTCTCCGGGTGCCGCATCGGCTCCCCGGGATAGGCCTGGCAGGAGACGATCAGCCCGCCACGCAGCGGCTCGAGCATCGGGTGGGTCATCAGGGTTCCTCCCGTGTGTTCACGAACTGTGCGGCACCGAGCAGCGCGGCATCCCCGGCCGTGGCGGGAAGCACCTCCGTGCCCGCGACGAGGTCGATCGCCTCGTGAGCAACGCCGTCGTGCACCCCCTGCCACCACGACCTGCCCGACCCGGCCATCCCTCCGGTGAGCACCACCACCTCCGGGTCCAGGACGTTCAGCAGGCCGCCGACCATCCGGCCGATGGCCAGCGCGCACGTGCGCAGCACTGTGGCAGCGAGCTCCTCACCGCCCTCTGCCCGGGCCACGACCTCGCGGGTGTCGCCGGCCCGCCCGCCGGCACGCCGGTAGGCGGCCAGCGTCCCCGGGCCGGAGGCCAGTCCCTCCACATGACCGGTGCGTCCGCAGGTGCACGGCACCCCATCGGCCTCCGGCACCGGCACATGGCCGACGTGCCCGGCCACCCCGCGGGTGCCGGTGAGCACAGCGCCGCCCTGCACCAGGGCGCCGCCGATGCCGGTGCCGACCGCCACCAGCAGCAGCGAGGAAGCCCCCGCCCCGGCGCCGAACGTGTCCTCACCGAGCGCGTGCGCGTGCACGTCGTTGAGCACCCGGGTGGGCAGGTCGAGCGCCGCTGCCACGCTGGTGCCCAGCTCGGTGCCGGCCCAACCGGGGATCGCATCGGTGGCCGAGACGATCCGGCCGGTGCCCGAGTCCACCACACCGGCGGTGCCGATGCCCACCGCAGCCGGGGCCAGCGCCTGGGCGGCAGCATCCTCGCGCACCACGGTGAGCACCTCGACCAGCGTGGCGACCACAGCGACCGGACCGGCCATCGCCCCGGTGGGCACCGTGCGCCGGGCGTGCACCCGCCCGGCACCGTCCACCAGGCCGGCGCTGATCTTCGTGCCGCCGAGGTCGGCGGCGAGCACCGGCGCGGGCTGGGCCGCCGGCACAGTCTGGATCATCGGTGTGGTCCGGTCATCGCACCAGCTCGACCCCGAGGCCGGTGAGCACGGCCCGGACACGTTCCACGTTCTCTCCTTCGAGCGCGGTCATCGGTGCGCTCATCGTGTTGGTGTCGACGATACCCATGAGGTACAGCGCGGTCTTGAACGCACCCACGCCGGCGGCGGGACCGGTCTTGCCCACCGGGGCGAAGACGATCTCGAACAGTGCCGCCAGCCGCTCCTGCTCGGTGCGCACCGTGGCATAGTCTCCCGCGCGGGCGGCCCGGTCCAGGCGCACGAAGCCGCCCGGGTCCACGTTGCCCAACCCGGGCACGGACCCGTGCCCGCCCGCCAGGTACGCACCGTCCACGACCGTCTCGTGCCCGGTGAGCAGGGTCAGCGGCGCCCCGGCGGCCTCGTTCATCATCACCAGCCGCCGGAATCCGACATCGTCCCCGGAGGAGTCCTTCACCCCGGTGAGCACACCTTCGCTACCGAGGCGCACCAGCAGCGCCGGGTCCAGCTTGGTGTGCACGCACACCGGCAGGTCGTAGGCGAACACCGGCAGGTCGGTGGCTGCGGCGATGGCGCGGAAGTGGTTCTCGATCTCCTCCGGTCCGGTGATGGCGTAGAACGGGGCGGTGGCCACCACCCCGGCCACGCCGATCTGCTCCGCCCGGCGCAGGTGCGCGAGCACCCGACGGGTCTGGGTGTCGATGATGCCGGCGAGCACCGGCACCCGGCCAGCCACCAGGCGCACCGCCTGGGCGAGCACCTGCTCGCGCATCTCGTCCTCGAAGAACGCCACCTCACCGCTGGAGCCGAGCACGAACAGGCCGTCGACCCCGCCGGCCAGGTGGTGCTCGATGAGTCGCTCCAGGCTGGGCACATCGAGCCGGCCGTCGGCGGTCAGCGGGGTGAGCAGCGGCGGGATGACCCCCTGGACGTCGGCAGGGGCGGGGGTGGCGGCGGTCATCGACATTCTTCTTCCTGGGGGTCGAGCGAGGGCAGGTGCAGCGGTATCTGTTCAGCCGGGCAGGGCGGCGGCACCGGTGATCTCCGAGACGTCGACCCGCCGGCCTTCTCGCAGTGAACGTGTCAGCGCATCAGCGGTTGCGATCGAGGCTGCTGCTGCGCTGCCATCGGTCAGACCTGCGAACTCGGCCTCCGGGCGTCCACCGCGCATCAGACCGTGGAAGTAGCCCATCTCCTCCTCGATGATGCCCCGTAGCCACAACGGCGGGCGACGATCCGGGTTGCCGTACTGAACCGCGCCGTCGGTGCTGCTGCCTCGGTAGATCGCCGTCCGATCGGCATCCTCCGCCTCGGTGCGATGCAGCAGGAAACGCCGCGAGCCCTCGGCAGTACGTAGTTCGACGCCAGCATCCTGGAGGTCGATACGAAGGGCTCCTTCGGTCCCCTGGATGAGCACATAGTGCTCCGGCCACCGGAAGGCAGAGCCGTACTCCAAGGTGGCAAACTTCGATCCGTCGAACTGCAGCGACAGGAACAACATGTCGTCTTCGTCGCCGAACTGCGGGCCCGAGTGGGCCACGTTGCCACCGGTCATGAACACGCTGGTCGCCGGCCCCAGCACGGACTGCACGAAGTCGAGCTCGTGGATGTGGTGATACAGATGACCACCCGAGAGCGACCGCTTCTTCTTCCAGCTGACGCTCTCCTGCACGTCCTCCCAGCCGTTGCGCACCGCACGGACGACGAGCACGTCTCCGATCTCTCCCGATGCGATGAGCCGCTTCGCCTCCCGGACACCGGCCATGAAGTTCATCACGTGACCGGCCATGAAGAGCACACCGGCCTCCTCCGCCGCTCGGAGCATCGCCACGCAGTCCGTATAGCTCAGAGCAATGGGTTTCTCGCAGAACACCGGTTTGCCGGCATGGGCAGCAGCAAGAACACCATCCTGGTGCGCCCAGTTGGGCGAGGCGACCACCACGGCGTCGACCTGCGCAGAGGCCGCCACCTCCGCGGCCGAACCAGCGACCGCCGCACCGAGCTCCGCAGCCACCCGGGCAGCGTTCTCCGGGTCGTAGAGCGTGGTCACTGTGGCATCGTTCCGCTCCTGCAGGACGCGCCCGATCTCTGCACCGAAGTATCCGGCACCGACGATTCCGTACTTGATCATGAACTCTCACTTCGCTGGGTGGTGTAACAAGACGAGCTATTTGCCGGCGCCTTCGGTGAGCCCACCGGCGATGTATTTCTGGATCGACATGAAGAACAGCACCGAAGGCACGACGACGAGGGCGGAAGCGGCCATCATGGCTCCCCAGTCGAGCACCTCGGCTCCGGTGATCGAGTACAGGGCCACCGCGACGGGCATCTTCTCCGTCGAGCTGATGAAGAGCAGCGCATAGAGGAACTCGTTGAAGCAGTTGATGAATGTATAGACCGCAGTCGCGGCAATTCCCGGTGCGACGATCGGTGTGCTGATCCTGGCAAAGATGCGCAGCTTCCCGGCGCCGTCGACCGCAGCGCTCTCCTCGATCTCGAGTGGAACGGTCTGGTAGAAGCCCACCAGCATCCAGATTGCATACGGGAGGGTGAAGGACAGATACGCCAGGATGAGGCTGGTGTAGGTGTTCACCAGGTTCAGCTTGATCATGATCGTCGCGTAGGGCACGGCGAGCAGGATCGGCGGAAACATGTAGGTCGCGATCAAGATGCGGGTGAGGCGTCGGCCGACCCGGGGGAAGAACCGCACCACTCCATGCGCTGCGAGAGTTGCCAGCACGATCGTGATCGCCGTCGAGGCCAGGGAGATGAGGACACTGTTGCGCAGGTTCGTGAGAAAGCCCAGCTCGGTGATCACAGTGCGGTAGTGCTCGAGCGTGGCCGAGTCAGGAAGCACTCCGAGCGGATCGCTGGTCAGCTCGGCGCTGGGTGTGAAGGACGAGATCACAATCCATACCAGCGGAAACACGAACGCGACTGCGACCGCGATCAGGAACAGGTGCCGGGCCGTGGAGGCGGCGACCCTTCCCGGGATGAGCGACCTCATGAGTCTTCACGCTCCCAGTAGTTGAGGGCGGCGAACGCGATGCGCGCCATGAGCAGGAGGAACACCAGCAGCAGGACGGTGATCGCCGACGCCATCCCCAGCTGATGGAGGCCCCAGCCGGTGCGATAAGCGAAGATGGGGAGCGTCGTCGTCAAGTTGCCTGGCCCTCCGCCGGTGAGAAGAAACAGCAGCTCGAAGTTGTTGAAGACCCAGATGATGCGGAGGATCACCAGGAGACCGATCACGTTGCGGATGTGCCGCAGGGTGATGAAGGAGAACTGCTGCCAGGCGTTAGCCCCATCCATGAGGGCCGCCTCGAACTGTTCCTTCGGAATCGTCTTCAGCGCGGCGAGGATGTTCACCATGAACAACGGAGCGCCGAACCAGATGTTGATGCCGAGCACCGCCCAGAACACCGTGGCCGGGTCGGCCAGCGGACTCACATTCTCCGTAGTGATCCCGAGAGCGGTGAGCAGGTTGGGCAGGAAGCCGTAGACGTCGTCCAGGATCCACTGCCAGCCAAACCCGATGATGATCGGCGGGAAGGCCCACGGGACAATCAGGAGCACCCGGTAGAGTCCGGAGAACCGTCGCACCTTGTCCAGGCACAGGGCCAGCAGCAGCCCGAGCAGGAGCTGGCCCGCGATCGACCCCGCCGTCCACCGGATCGACGTTCCAAACGCCGACCAGAAGTCCGCGTTGGTGATCAGCGTCCTGAAGTTGTCCAGCCAGACGATCTCATGGTCGCGGCGGAGCAGGTTCTGGTCGGTCAGGCTGTAGTAGACGCTGGAGAGGACCGGATAGATGAGCAGGCCGATGACGGCGACCATGCTCGGCAGCACGAACGCCACGCCGACCTTGTCTGCGCGTGCCAGCCTCCGCCACAGGCCGGTGACCGTTCGTCGCCGTGGTGACGGGTCAGTCGGAGCAGGCGGACGGTTGACCGTGATGCTGGACATCAGTGCTCCATCTCCACGCCGGCCATCTCGAACAGTGAGTTCAGCTGCTCCTCAGCGGCCTGCGCAGCTTCTGGGACCGGCGTCCCGGTGAGGACGATGTCTTGAAAGAGGCGCTCCACGATGCCTTGACTGGTGAGGATGCTGGCCTGGACCGTGGGACCGTTCTCCATGCCGATCGCCGTGCCGAGCGGCACTGCCTCGTCGATCACCTCGACTGTGTCAGCGAACTGTTCGAGCACCGGGTCATCGAGGTACCCCGGATCGTCGGAGATGTCCGAGAGCGCCGGCAACATCCCCCCTGGCACCGAGTGCAGGAACTCGATGTACTCCTCGGTCTGATAGAGGGAGCGCAGGAATGCCTTGGCCTCCTCCTGCATGTCGGAGGCCTCCCAGACGATCATCGGAGTGTTCGAGGTCTCGCCGCCGTACAGCGAGTCATTGTCGTTCAGCCTTGGCAAGGGGGCAGCTGCGACGTACTCCACCAGCTCCGGACTGCTCTGCTGCACACCGGAGATCTGGAAACCGGAGTTGAAGTCGAACGCCGTCTTGCCCTCGTAGTACAAGGTCGCTTGCTGCAGCACGTCATAGTTGATCGACCCCTCCGGTGACACGGTGTGGTACATGTCCACCCAGTAGGCGATCCCGTCCAGCACAGCCTGGGAGGTCAGGTTGGCCGATCCGTCATCGTTGAGGAGGCGGTCCCCGGCGGACTGCACGTAGTAGTTCAGGAACCTGGTCGCCATCATGTCGCCGGACCCCATCGGCACAGAGAGTCCGTAGACGTCGTCCGTGGTGAGCACCTCCGCCGCGTGCCGCAGCTCCTCCCACGTCGAGGGCACCTCCAAACCTGCCTGGTCCAGCAGGTCGGTCCGGTACCACATGACCTGAGCATGCGTGTACAGCGGCATCGAATAGTTCGCTCCGCCCATCTCACCTTCGGCCAGGGCGGCCGCTGCGAAGCGGTCCCGACCAATCTGGTCGATCACATCATCCAGCGGGACCAGGGCGTCCACATCGAGCAGCTCGGCAACGTGCGTCGGCAACGCGCTGGAGAGGTCGGGCACCTGTCCCGCGGCCAGACCCATCGTCCACTTGGTGTAGAAGTCAGGCCAGGAGAACGTCTCGATCGTCACGCGTACGTCGGGGTGCGCCGACTCGAACGCCCGGGCCATCTGCTGCATCCACTCAGCGCGGGGGCCCTGAGTGAAACTGGTCCACACGAGCAGGTCCCCGCTGAGCACACCGTCGGGCGTGTTGGGGCTGCGCGTGTCCGAGCCGCAAGCAGTCACGCTGCCAGCGACAGACGCCGCAGCCAGGGCAGCGAACTGGCGTCTCGTGGGCCGCGCGCTGGCAGCAGACGTGGGCCACCGCCCCGGGCCGGTGCCATGCATCGAGACCTCCTCTGTGTCCGATGTCTGATGTCCGTTGTCTGGGTAGACTGGCATGAGTCAGCGCGGTCGTCAAGAGATTCGTCTTGGCGATATCGGACGTCCGATCAACCTAGACTGGCCGCGCAACTGTGGAGGGCCATCCTGATGAGACCATCGACGAGCACGATCGGAACGACCAGCACTCGTAAGTCGGCCTGGTCCGCGACCGAGGCGATCAAGGATCTGATCCTTGCCGAAGGGCTCCGGCCCGGGGACCCCATGCCGACTGAGACCTCTCTGTGCGAGCGGCTCGGCATCTCGCGGTCGTCGGTGCGTGAGGCGATCCGCACCTTGGCCAGCTTGGACATCATCGAGGTGCGGCACGGTCATGGAACCTTCGTCGGCGGCCTGAGCCTGGCCCCGCTCGTGAACGGGCTGATCTTCCGCGCTCGATCGGACGCCGACCAGGACCTCCGCACGCTCCGGGAGGTCCTGGAGGTGCGCATCGCTCTCGACCTTGCGATGGCCGATCGGCTCGTGGCGGAGTACACCGGCACCCAGGACGACGATCTGGCCGCTCTCGTCGATGCGATGACCGCCAAGGCCGCTCAGGGTGAGCTGTTCATCGATGAGGACCGGGCGTTCCACCAGCTGCTGCTGGAGAAGGTCGACAACACCCTGATCAGCGAGCTCGTCGGCGCATTCTGGACGATCCACACGGACCTGCAGCCCCACCTGGGGGTGGCTCCGGGCGCAGACATCGTCGAGACAGCTCGTGCGCACGGCCAGATGCTGGAGGCGGTACAGGCTGGCGACGTCGGCAGCTACCGAGAAGCCGTGCTGGCGCACTACCGGCCTCTTCAGCGGGCGGTGGAACGCACCCTCTCTGAGGGACACCGATCTGCTGCGCAGGTCGGAACCGAGGAGACTGCGCACACCTGACCTGCTTGCAAAGTCTCTGCACACCTGGTGAGCTCTGGGCGTGGACCCCGTCTCCGAGCGCACGCTGCGTGAGCTGATCATCGGCTGGGTGCTCGAGCGTGCCGAGGCGAACGGCGGGTTCCTGCACCGCGAGGAGCTGCTCGGCTTCCGTCACGGTGGCGAGCGGCTGCCGCTCATCGACTTCTCCCGCGGGATCCGCAACCCGGCGGCGTTCTCCGCGACGTTGTCCATCGTCAGCTCCGCACACGGCCCTTATGACGATGTGGAGTCCGAGGACGGGTTCCTGCACTACGCCTACCGGTCCGGGGACCCCTTCGGCGGGGACAACCGCAAGCTCCGCGAAGCGATGACCACCGGTGCGCCGCTGCTGTTCTTCCGCAAGGAGCAGCCGAACATCTACACCCCGGTGGCCCCGGTGTACGTCGTGGAGGACTACCCGGAGGAGCGGGCGTTCGTGATTGCCTTCGACGAGGCGTTCCGGTACTTCGGCGATCTGCGTGACCTCGGCGAACCGCAGCGTGCCTACGCCCGCCGGCTGGCCAAGCAGCGGCTGCACCAGCCGGCGTTCCGCACCCGGGTGATCCACGCCTATACCACCCGGTGCGCGGTGTGCCGGCTGCACCACGGGTCGCTGCTGGATGCCGCGCACATCGTCCCCGACTCCCACGCCGGCGCAGCGGACGGTCTGGACGGTGCTCCCACCGTGGACAACGGGCTCTCGCTGTGCAAGATCCACCACAGTGCCTATGACCAGAACATGCTCGGCATCAGCCCGGACTACCGGGTGCAGATCGCCCTGGACCTGCTCGCCGAGACCGACGGGCCGATGCTGCGCCACGGCCTGCAGGAGATGCACGGGCGGTCGCTGCATCTACCCGCGCGCCGCGGGGACGCCCCCAGCCGGGAGCGCCTCGCCTGGCGCTTCGAGCAGTTCCGCCAGCGCGCCTGAGGTCCCGAACGCTCTGGTTTGCGCTGGGTAAGCGCATCCCCGCCGCAAACCAGAGCGCTCGCGATAGGTGGGTGGGTGGGCGCGGGAGCGGCGGTGAGGAGTTCACGTGCGCACTAGTACGCCGGGTTTCCCACCGGGAGCAGGCCGAGCACCGTGTGCCCGGCAGGCAGCACCGACCCCGCCTCGCGCGCGCACGCGGCCCGGTCCAGCCCGCCGATGAACGCGACGCCCAGGCCCACCGCGGCAGCCCAGAGATAGGCGTTCTGGGTGATCAGCCCGGCCTCCAACCAGGCGAACCGGTCACCCTGGCCGGGGCCGAGCTCAGCGAACCGGGCATCGGCCGCCCGGATGTCGGCAGTGAGCACGAGGACTGCGGGCGCTCCAGAGACCCAGTGCGCATCCACGGTCGCGGCGGCCAGCGCCGGGCGCTGGTCGCCGAGTGCCTCGGTGCGCAGCAGGTGCCGACTGGCCTGGTACTGGTACGACCCCGGGTGCAGACCGGCCACCGCACCGGCCACGAGAGTGACCGACACCAGGTGCGCCGACCGGGCGGAGGCGTAGGTAGGGTGCCCGGCGCCGTCCACGCCGGCCGCATGCCGGAGCAGCCCTGCCACCTCCTCCAGGTCCAGGACGTCGCCGGTGAGCTCCTTGACCGAGCGGCGCCCGGTCAGCAGCGGGGTCAGCGCTGTGGGCGCGCCCGGTGGTAGCGCCACTGTCGCCGGAGCGGGCTCGCGTTCAGGCATCGGCCAAGTCTGGGCACCGCCCGGCAGCCAGCCGGCACGTCCGTGCGGCGCTGTGACCTGCGCAGATGACGCACGCACCAGTGCGGAGATGACACCTGTCATGTGCCATTCATGACGGCGCACCATCGCGCGCCACCCCTGGTGATCGGCAGTCTGGTGGCCATGAGCACATCAGCAACCACCGCGCCAGCTGTCCAGCTGGTCGGCGTGACGAAACAGTTCCGCACTGCCGACGGGCCCGTGGTCGCCGTCGACAACATCGACCTCGAGGTGCCGAGCGGGCAGATCATGGCCTTCCTCGGCCCGAACGGTGCCGGGAAGACGACTGCCTTGGACATGGTCCTCGGCCTCACCGAGCCGACTACGGGCACCGTCAGCGTGCACGGCCAACGGCCCCGGCAGGCGGTCCGCGCCGGGCGGGTCTCGGCGGTGCTGCAGAGCGGCGGGCTGCTCCGCGACCTCTCCGTCCGGGAGACCGTGCAGATGATCGCCTCCACGTTCCCGGACCCGCGGCCGGTGGACGAGGTGCTCGAGAAGGCTGGCATCACCAGTCTCGCCGGACGCAAGGTGTCCAAGTGCTCCGGCGGGGAGCAGCAGCGGCTGCGGTTCGCCCTCGCGCTGCTGCCCGATCCCGACCTGCTCATCCTGGACGAACCCACCGCCGGGATGGACGTGACCGCCCGCCGGGAGTTCTGGGACACGATGCGCGCCGACGCGGACAGCGGCCGCACCGTCATCTTCGCCACGCACTACCTGGAGGAGGCGGACGCGTTCGCCCAGCGGATCGTGATGATGGCCGCCGGGCAGATCGTCGCCGACGGCACCACCACCGAGATCCGCGCCCGCGCCTCCGGCCGCACCGTCTCCGCCCGCGTGGACGGGTCCGCCCTCGAGGCGACGCTGGCCCAGCTGCGCAGCCGGCCCGGTGTGCACAGCGTCACCGTCGAGTCCGGCCGGGTGCAGGTGCACGCCACCGACTCCGACGCGATCGCCCTGGCCCTGCTCACCGAGCTGGGCGGCACCGAGCTGGAGGTCAGCTCCGGCTCCCTGGACCAGGCGTTCGTCGCCCTCACCTCCGGCGGTGCACCGGCCGCCGCGCACGGTCACACCAACGGCCAGGCCACCGCCCCCACTGCGGCCGCAGCCACCACGTCCACCACTGAGCCGGAAGGAACGCTCCGATGAACCTCACCTACACCGGAATCGAGCTGCGCCGGGTCGGCCGCGACTACATCTCGATGTTCTTCGTCGCCGTACTGCCGGCCTTCATGTACATCGTCTTCGGTGCCGCGATGTCCTGGTCCGACGCTCCGGTCGGCAACGGGAACGCCGCCATGTACACGATGATCTCGATGGCCGCCTTCGGCGCCGTCACCGCGACCGTCGGCGTAGGCGGGATGGCCGCCGTCGAACGGATGCAGGGCTGGGGCCGACAGCTGGGCCTGACCCCGATGTCGGACGCCCAGTACGTGGCGGTGAAGGCCGGGGTCGCGTTCGTGATCGCACTCATCCCGATCACCTTGATCTACGTGCTCGGCTACTTCACCGGTTCCCAGGGCAGTGGCACCGCGTGGCTGATCTCGGCCCTGGTGGTGGTGCTCGGGGCCGCCGTGTTCTCCCTGTACGGCCTGCTCGCCGGGCTGCTGTTCCGGTCCGAGGCGGCGGTCGGTGCCGCGAGCGGTTCGCTGGTGATCTTCGCCTTCCTCGGCAACATCTTCTTCCCGCTGTCCGGCACGATGCTCACGGTGGCACAGTTCACCCCGCTGTACGGACTGGTGGCACTGGCCCGGTACCCGCTCACCGAGGGCATGATGATCAGCACGACGGGACCGCCGGTGGAGGGCAACGGCCTGTGGATCCCGGTGCTGAACCTGGTGGTCTGGACCATCATCTTCGCCGTCACCGCGTTCCTGCTGGTGCGCCGTGGCCGCTCCCGTCAGTAGCCCGGTGGATGCGGCTGGTGCCCCGTTCAGGGGCACCAGCCGCACCGGCGCGGGGGTACGCCCCGGCCGCGCCCGCCTCCCGTACGATCGGAGCATCGCCATGACCGACGACGCCACCCCGACCGCTGCGCCCTCACCATGGGACCGCTTCGGCTGGCTGATGGGCGGGATCTGGCTGCTGTTCCTGGCCTTTCCGTTGGCCGCCATCCTCACCTCCGACCGCACCCTCGGCCTGAAGATCACGGCGAGCGCGCTGCTCGCCGCGTTCGGCGCCGTGTACGTATACGGGTTCGTGCGGCTCAACCGGGCCAGAGGCAGTCAGCAGGAGCGGTGGCTGCTGCTGGCCGCGATGGTGCTGCTCACGCTCGCCCTCGGACTCATCATCGGCGTGGACGCACTCGGGTTGATGGCCTACCTGGTCGCGTTCGGGATGTTCTCCCAGCCGCTGCGCCGGGCGCTCTGGATGGCCGTCGGATGGCTGGCGCTCACGCTGGTGGTCCTGCTGCTGACCGACATGCTGGCCGCCCGGCCGGTGTTCCTGATCATCCCGGTCGGAGTCGGTGTGGTCACCGCCCTGATCCGGTGGATCGACGACCGCCAGGACCGGCACATGGCCGTGGCGCAGGAGCTGAACCTGGTCGCCGAGCGGGAGCGGGTCGCGCGGGACGTGCACGATGTGCTCGGGCACAGTCTCACCGTGATCACGGTGAAGTCCGAGCTGGCCGAGCGGCTCGTGGACGCCGACCCGGAGGCGGCGAAGGCGGAGCTGGCGCAGATCCGGTCGATGACCCGGGAGTCGCTGGCGGAGATCCGCGCCACGGTCGCGGGCCTTCGGGTGGCGCGCCTCGGCGACGAGCTGGAGCACGCCGGCGCCGCGCTGCGGGACGCTGGGATCGAGGCCGAGGTGCCGGACGAGGTGGACGTGGTGGACCCGCGGCACCGGCTGGTGCTCGGCTGGGTGCTGCGCGAGGCGGTCACCAATGTGGTCCGCCACTCCCGGGCCTCCCGCTGCACGGTGCAGCTCGGCAGCGCCTCGCTCGTGGTCATCGATGACGGCGTAGGGCCGGGTCATGCAGCGACGTCACCGTCCGGAGGGCTCAGCTGGGGCCGGCGCAGTGGTACCGGCCTCACCGGGGTGGCCGAACGCGTCCGCGGCGCAGGTGGCACGCTGTCCATCACCGCCGCCGAGGGCGGCGGCACCCGGTTGGAGGTGCACTGGTGACCGAGAAGATCCGCGTGCTGCTGGCCGACGACCAGGCCCTGGTCCGCGGCGCGTTGTCCGCCTTGCTGCGCCTGGAGGTGGACCTGGACGTGGTGGCCGAGGTCGGCTCCGGCGACCAGGTGCTCCAGGCCGCCCGGTCCAGCAACGCGCAGGTGTGCCTGCTGGACATCGAGATGCCCGGGATGGACGGGATCGACGCAGCCGCCCAGCTCGCCGCCGAGCTGCCCGAGGTGCGCTCGCTCATCGTCACCACCTTCGGCCGGCCCGGCTATCTGCGCAGGGCGTTGGAGGTGGGCGCAAGCGGGTTCGTGGTCAAGGACACGCCCGCCGAGGAGCTGGCGGAGGCGATCCGCAGCGTGCACGCGGGGCGCCGGGTGGTTGATCCGGCGCTGGCGACCGAGTCGCTGGCCGGTGGGCCGAACCCGCTCACCGACCGCGAGCGCGAGGTGCTGCGCCAGTGCCTGGACGGTCGGTCGGTCGCCGTCGTGGCCGAGCGGGTGCACCTGTCCGCCGGCACGGTGCGCAACTACCTGTCCTCGGCGATCGGGAAGACCGGCACCACCAACCGGGTGGAGGCAGCCCAGGTCGCCGAGCGCAACGGCTGGCTCTGACAACCCTAGGGACGGGGGTGGGCGAGCAGACGGTCGGCCCACAGCTCCAGCTCCGGGTGCATGCTGCGCAGGAGTGTGTCGGTGCCGATCACGTGGTCCTCGGTCATCCGGCCGACAGCAGCGAGCCCGTTGGCAGAGCCGTCCGCGCCCAGGCAGGCACCGGCGGCATCGGTGAGGATGCCGCGACCGGTCGGCCCCACCTGCACCAACCCGTCGGCGAGCAGCTGCTCCCACAGCTCGTCCCCGCGGGGCAGCCCGGGCGGGGCGCTCACCGCGTCGACGACCAGGTCAGGTGGTTCCTCGGGCGGGTCGGTCGTACGGCGCAGCTGCAGTCGGCCGGAGTCGACCAGGGCGAGAAGCTTGGCCACGTTCCCCGGCGGCGGCCCGAACGCGAGCCGGTCCAGACCAGTGACCAGGTGCGGGTAGTCGGGCCAGCCCAGCGGCGGCCCGGCCGCAGCACCATCGCGGCAGACCTGCTCGGCCACGGTGCGTTGCCGCTCGACCAGGGCAGCGTAGGCGTGCCGCCACGCCTGGCCCAGCGCCCAGGTCTCGTCCGGCACCGCGGTGCCCCTGGCGTGGGCCAGGCTCAACCGCAGCACGGCCCCCGGGTCGCCCTGCTCCGGTCCGGTCAGGGTGGTCCAGACCGGGTGGATCTGCTCCGGGCCGATGACGGCGCAACTCGGCTGCCACGTCCGCCTCGCCTGGGTGAGGATCGCAGCAGCGATCCGGTCCAGGAGCACGGGGAGCTCCGCCGTCGTGCTGATCTCGGGCAGGAACGGGGCGGCGGCCTCCTCGCTGCGGTAGCGGCGCAGCACCGCGGCGTCCGTCTTGGCGTGCATCAGCCGGCCGGTGCGGCTGGTCAGGGTGAGCCGTGGGTCGATCTCGCCGGGGTGGTAGTGCAGCGGGTCGGGGTCGTGCGGTGCGGCGGCGGCCGGCACGAACCGTCCGCCCAGGCCCTGGGTGAGCGCGAGGACTGCGTCGATGGCGCTCAGGTGCGCGCCGCGGACCTGCACGTGGCCGGGCCGCCGGCGTTCGGCGGTGGCGACCAGGTCGGCCACCGGGAACACCCGCAGCGCTGGGATGCCGGCGGGCAGGTCCAGCCCGGGCCAGGCGTCGGCGTGCCCGGTGACCAGCAGCACCGCGTCGTAGCCGGTGGCCCCCTCGCTGGTGTGCACCTGCAGACCTGCACCCGTACCCGGGCCTGTCGGTTCCACCCGACGTACCCGGTGGCGCAGGTGGCGGACCGTGCTGGGTGCCAGGGCATCGATGGCGCGTTCGGCCAGGTCGGTCAGGTACCGCCCGGCGGCGGCCCGCGGCGGATAGTGGTCCGGGCGGTCAGCCAGCACCGGTTCGGCCGCGAACGGGCCGACCAGCGGGGAGTCCACCAGTGCGGCACCGGTGTGCACCCGGCCGGCATGCAACGCGTGGTCCGGGATGTTCAGGCTCACCCAGGCCGGCTGGTCGGGGGCGTAGGCCATCCCGGTGCCCAGCTGTGGGCGCGGCTCGTACACGTCGATCCGGACCGGCAGGCGGCGGTCTGCGGCACGGCGGGCCAGCGCCTCCAGGGCGTAGACGGCGCGCGGTCCCCCGCCGACGATGGCAAGCGTGCTGGGCTGCTCGGTCACCCGCCCCAACCTACGCCCTGCGCGGACTGCCGTGGGCAGCGCGGGTGGCGTCCAGTGCAGCACGGATGAGCGCGCTCGCCAAGCCCTGCCCGCGCTGGTCCTCGTCGATGACCGTGTGCGGGAACGTCCGCCGGTCCCCTTCGTCGTGGTACTCGGTGAACCCGACCGCCAGCCCGTCGATGAGGATCTGGTAGCGACCAGGCTGCTCGATCACCGTGTGCTGCGGGGGCCCACTCATGCACTCGGAGTCTGCCACAGCGACCTGCTGTCCCTCGGCATCAGGGTCACCGCAACGGCGAGCAGCCCGGCCACCCCCAGAGAGCACCAGAACACCAGGTGCACACCGTGCGCCAGCCCCGCCCCGACCGGCATCCCGTCCGGGCCGACGGTCGCCACTGCGTTCACCACGCCGCCGTAGGCGGCCACGCCCACCGCCGAACCGAGCGACCGGGAGAAGACGTTCGTGCCGGTGACCGCACCGCGCTCCGTCCACGGCACGCTCGTCTGCGCGGCGATCAGCGAGGGTGAGGTGGTCAGGCCCATCCCGGCTCCGATGACGAAGCAGGTGAGGGCCACCTGCCAGATCGAGGTGCTCTCCCCGAGCAGCAGGGCGAGCGCGGAGCCCACGAGCACCAGCGCAGCGCCGAGCTGGGCGGTGCGGCGGAACCCCACCCGCAGGTACACCTGACCGGACCACGTGGCAGTCAGCGGCCAGCCCACGCTCAACGCCGCCAGGGCGAACCCGGCCACCAGCGGTTCGGCGCCGAGCACCCCCTGGGCGTAGATCGGCACGTAGGTGGACAGCCCCAGCACGATCACCCCGACCATGAACGCGGCGATGGTGGTGGTGGCGATAAGTCGCCGCCGCAGCACCTCCAGGCGCAGGATCGGGTACTGGACCCGGTTCGACCGGATGACGAACAGGACCAGCAGCAGCACCCCACCCACGAGCACCCCGAGGGTGCGTGCATCCGCCCAGCCCCAGGTGCCGGCCTGCAGCAGGCCGAGCACCAGCAGCGTGCTGCCGCCGGTGAGCAGCGTGGCGCCGAGAAGGTCCACCGGCTCGCGCTGGCCCTCGTGGTCCGGCTCGATGAACCGGCGCCAGAGCATGACCGCGGCCAGCAGCGCGAGCGGCACGTTGATCCAGAAGATCCACCGCCAGCTGACGAACTGGGCGAACACCCCGCCCAGCGTCGGTCCGGCCACCGAGGAGATCGCCCACACGCTGGCCAGGTAGCCCTGCGCCTTCGCCCGCTCGGCCACGGTGTAGATGTCGCTGGCGATGGTCATCGACATCGGCATGATCGCCCCGGCTCCGAGACCCTGCACCACGCGGAAGAGGATCAGCGCAGTCATCGACGGCGCGACCGCGCAGAGCACCGACCCGGCGAGGAAGAGTCCCACCCCGAGCAGCATCAGTCGCTTCCGGCCGAACACGTCCGCGAGCCGCCCGTAGACCGGCACGGTGACCGCCTGGGCGAGGGTGTAGGCGGAGAACAGCCACGGCACCTGCACGAACGCGTCGAACTCGCGGGCGATCGTCGTGGCGGCCGTGGCCAGGATGGTGGCGTCCAGGGCCACCAACGCGGTGGCGAGCATCAGCGAGAGCAGCACCGGCCCGCGCTCGGAACGCAGCCCCACCCCGCCGGTCGCGGTCACTCCGGTGTGCTCCTGCCACGCTCCACCTGGCTGGCGTAGTCGACCTCTGCCCACACAGTGTCCAGCACTGCCCGGGCGTGCGCCTCGGCGCGCACCGGGTCGCCCACCTCGATCGCTCGGGCGAGCTCCTCGTGGTTCTCCACAGCGGTGTGCGCGGGGTGCGCGGGGGTCAGTCCGAGCTTGGTCCGGCCGGTCAGCACCTCCGCCACCGAGCCCGCGAGTGCGGCGAACATCTCGTTCCCACCGCTGGTGAGCAGCAGCGTGTGGAACCGCACATCGATGGCGAGGTACTCAGGGGTGTCCCCGAGGCCCTGTTCCCCAAGCTGACGCATCCGCGCCGCGAGCTGCACCAGCTCGGGACAAGCGTGCTGGCCTGTGGACGCCGCCAACCGTGCCGCTGTGGGCTCCAGCGCCACTCGAAGCTGGGTCAACGAGCGGAGCTGTTCCGCACGGCCCGCACCAGCCAGCCGCCAGGCGATCACCTGCGGGTCGAGCACCGACCAGGACCCGGCGGGCTGCACAGTGAGGCCGACCCTTCGCTTGGCTCGCACCATCCCGAGCGTCTCGAGGATCCGCATCACCTCCCGCACGACCGTGCGGGAGACGTTGAACCGCTCTGCGAGCTCTGCCAAGGTCAGCACGTCCCCGGCCGCGAGGTCACCTCCGGCAATCTCTGCGCCCAGCGTGTTCAGGATGTCGCTGTGAAGCACCGGTGCTGCCAATGACCCTCCCAGGCCTGATCGTTCGGGCGACGCGGTCGCCGCCCACGACCCGTCCACGGCTCCATGCTAGATCCACACCCATCAAAAGGTGCGATCATTGATGAGGCAGGAACCGACGTCCATAAGGAGAGCCTCCTCGTGGGGCTTCGACACGCTACCAACCCCGACCAGATCCCCGGCATGGACACCACCGAGCTGCGCGAGCGCTACCTGGTGCCGGGCCTGTTCCAGGCCGGAACGGTGCAGGCTTCCTACGCCCACGAGGACCGGGTAGTGCTGGCCGGTATCACGCCTGCGGCCGAGCCGGTCACGATGCCGACGTACCCGGAGGTCCGTTCGGAGTACTTCTTCGAGCATCGCGAAGCAGGCATCGTGAACGTGAGGACGGGGTGCGGTCCTGCCAGGTGGTGATGGGCGTGACCACCCTGCACACCGGCAGCATGTGGAACACGATGCCTGCCCACACCCACGACCGCCGCACCGAGTGCTACCTGTACTTCGACCTGCCCGAGGACGCCCGGGTGCTGCACATCCCCGGCAAGCCGGACGAGACCCGGCACCTGGTGGTGGCGAACCAGGAGGCGATCATCTCGCCGAGCTGGTCGGTGCACTCCGGGGTGGGCACCTCCGCCTACAGCTTCGTGTGGGCGATGGCCGGGGAAAACCAGTCCTTCGACGACATGGACACCTTTCCGGTCGCCGAGATGCGCTGAGGCCTGCCGCCGCGCCCGGAACGGTCACGGGCCGAGGAAGTCCTCCTGCTCCAGCAGGTGCACCGACATCCGTAGCCGGGCCCGTTCCGGGTCGCCGTCGCTGATCGCGGCGAGCACGGCGGCATGCTCGGCGACTGACCGCTCTGCCACGCCGGCATCCACCCGCGCCCGCCACAGCCGGGAGCGTGCCGTCTGTCCCGCAAGCACGTCGATGAAGCCGGCCAGCACCGGGTTGCCGGCCAGTGCTGCCACCCCGCGATGGAGCGCCAGGTCCGCCGCCAGCAGACCCTCATGGTCACCTGGGTCTTCTCGCAGGATGGTGCGGGCGTCGTCCAGGCTCTGCTGCAGCGCGTCTGCGGAGGCGCCGGCCAGCACCTGCATGGCCGCCAGGGCCGCTGCCTCGGCCTCGAGCACGCGGCGTACCTGGTGCAGCTGAGCGGTGCTGGCCTCGCGCTGCAGGTCGGCCACCTGCTGCAGCGGTTCGAGCAGGCCGGCCATCGTCAGCCCGGTGACGTAGGTGCCCGCACCGCGCCGGCTGGTCAGCACCCCGAGCTGGCACAGCGCCCGGACCCCCTCGCGCAGCGGCCCACGGGAGACGGCAAGCTCCGCGGCGAGGTCAGCCTCCACCGGCAGCTGGTCTCCCGGACCCAGCCGTCCGCTGAGGATCATCGCCCGGATGCCGTCGATCACCCGGTCGGTGAGCGAGTCGCTCATGTCGTCCTCACCTCCTGCTGCCCCTGGCGGGTGCACGCAGCGGCCTGCTCAGCCGACGTGTCGACCCGACCAGTACGGACCGTCCGGGAACCGGAACTCCGCGACCGAGGCCGGCAGCATCTCGGTGTTGTACCCCGGCTCTCCGGTCACCTGGTAGGCCCCACCAGCCACCCGCACCGGGTGCGCAAAGTGCTCGTGCAGGTGGTCCACGTACTCAGTCAGTCGCCCCTCGCGGGTGCCGGAGATGGCGACGAAGTCCAGCATCGAGGCGTGCTGCACCATCTCGCACAGCCCCACCCCACCGGCGTGCGGGCAGACCGGCACGTCGAACCGGGCGGCCAGCAGCAGCACAGCGACGATCTCGTTCAGGCTGGCCAGCCGGCCGGCGTCGAGCTGGCAGAAGTCCATGGCCCCGGCCGCGAGGAACTGCTTGAACATCACCCGGTTGTGGCAGTGCTCACCAGTGGCCACCTTGACCGGCGCGATCCCCTCCTTGATGGCACGGTGGCCGAGGATGTCGTCCGGGCTGGTCGGCTCCTCCACCCAGTGCAGCCCGAACGGTTCGAGCTGGGTGATCCAGTCGATCGCCGTCGGCACGTCCCACACCTGGTTCGCGTCGATCATCAACGTGCCTTCAGGGCCGATCGCTTCCCGTGCCAGTGCGCAGCGCCGCAGGTCGTCCTCGAGGTTTCCGCCGACCTTGAGCTTCACGTGCCCGAACCCCAGCTCGGCCTGCTCACCGATGATCCGCAGCATCTTCTCGTCGGAGTAGCCGAGCCAGCCGGCAGCAGTGGTGTAGCACGGGTAACCGGTCGCCTCCAGCTGGGCGATCCGCGCGGCCTTGCCCGCCTCCTGGGCGCGCAGCATCTGCACCGCTTGGTCCGGGGTGAGAGCATCGGCGAGGTAGCGCATGTCGGCGACGTCGACGAGCTCCTCGGGGGTCATGTCCGCGAGCATCCGCCAGACCGGCTTGCCCACGAAGCGCCCGGCCAGGTCCCAGGCTGCGTTCATCACCGCGGCCAGCGCAAGGTGCACAGCTCCCTTCTCCGGACCGAGCCAGCGCATCTGGGAGTCGTCGGTCAGGCGACGGTAGGTGCCACCCATGTCGGCGGCCATGGCCGCGACGTCCACCCCGACCAGCCGCGCGGCGATCTGCTCAGCGGCGAGCGCCACGACGTCGTTGCCGCGACCGATGGTGAACGTGAGGCCGTATCCGGTCAGCCTCCCCTCGGCGCTGTTGCCGGACCCGGCGCCGGCGGTGCCACTGGTGTGCAGCGTGACGTAGACGGCGGAGTAGTCGCCGTCCTTGTTCATCGCATCCGAACCGTCCTTGGTCACAGAGGTGGGAAAACGGACGTCCGTGACGTCCACATCGGTGATCTGCATGCATCCTCCATCACTGAGCATCCAAGTCATCATACTTTTCCTGCCGTGGCCAGGAAGTCGTCGACGGCGATCCTTGCGTTGTTCAGGGAATTGTCGCGGTTCCAAACGGTTCTGCGGCGCGCCAGCGCGAGCTCGCGCCGAGTAGATCTGATTACTTGACGGGCGAATCCGACGAAAGTTCCGCCGTCGCCCTCCGGACCGCCTTTGCCAAAGGTGTTATCTTTGTGGGACTGTGGGGACTCACACTGCGGTGCCCAGATGACCGGCCCGCGACGTCGCTCCCGACCTCAAGGTATGCACCATGACCTCTCCCCTGTTCGACATCACCGGCAAGCTCGCTCTCGTGACCGGATCTTCTCGAGGTCTTGGTCTCGCGCTGGCAACCGGGTTGGCGCAGGCTGGGGCGAAGGTGGTGCTGCACGGGCGGGACCCGCAGGCGCTGACCGCGGCGAGCGAGGCGGTGGGGCGGGCCGGCTCCGGGGAGCCGGCGCCGACAGTGCGCTTCGACGTCACCGACGCCCGGGCGGTGGCCGAGAATCTGGCCGTTCTGGTGACCGAGCACGGGGTACCGGACATCCTGGTGAACAACGCGGGCATCCAGCGCCGCGCTCCGTTCAACGACTTCGACGCCGAGGACTGGGACGCGGTGATCGCCGGGAACCTGTCCAGCGCCTTCTACGTCTCCCGGCAGATCACCCCCGGGATGGCCGAACGCGGCAGCGGCAAGGTGATCAACATCGGCTCGGTGATGAGCCAGCTAGCCCGCCAGACCATCGCCCCGTACGGGGCCTCCAAGGGCGGTGTGCTCATGCTCACCAAGGGGATGGCCGCCGACCTGGCCCGGTACAACATCCAGGTGAACGCGATCTCGCCCGGCTACTTCAAGACCGAGATGAACACGGCCCTGGTCCAGGACGCGGAGTTCAGCGGGTGGGTGAGCGCCCGCACACCGGCACAGCGCTGGGGCCTGCCCGAAGAGCTGGTCGGCACGCTGATCTTCCTCGCCTCGGACGCCTCCGCCTACGTCTCCGGTCAGAACATCTTCGTCGATGGCGGTATGACCGCGATCGTCTGATCCTTTCCGACCCGAACCGCACGTCTAGCAAGGACCCCCGCCATGCGCGCCATCGTCATCAACGGCAAAGAAGACCTCACTCTCGCCGAGCTGCCCGTACCGGAGCCGGGCCCGGGTCAGGTTCGTATCCGCACTGCCTACGTCGGCATCTGCGGCTCTGACCTGCACTACTACTACGAGGGTGCCAACGGCGCGTTCGTGATCCGAGAACCGCTCGTCCCGGGGCACGAGATGTCCGGGACGGTGGACGCCGACCCCTCCGGCACCCTGGCGCCGGGCACACCGGTGACCGTGCATCCGGCGACGTTCGGCGAGAAGCTGCCCTACCTCGCGGACGCACCGCACCTGTGGCCGAACGGGGCGTACCTGGGCAGTGCCTCCACCTGGCCGCACACCCAGGGCGCCGCGGCCGAGTACTTCCTCGTCGATGCCGCCATGGTGCGCACCCTTCCGGAGGGGCTGCCGTTGCAGCGAGCGGCCCTGGCAGAACCGCTGGCGGTGGGTCTGCACGGCATCGCGCTGGCCGGTGGGGTGGCCGACCAGCGGGTGCTGGTGACCGGCGCCGGCGCGATCGGGCTGGTCACGGCAGCCGCTGCAGTAGCGCTCGGCGCCGCGGAGGTGACCAGCACCGACGTGCTCGGAGGACCACTGGCCCGCGCGCGGCAGCTCGGCGTGGCGCACACAGTGGACGTGACCTCGCAGGAGCTGCCCGCCGAAGCGTTCGACGTGGTGCTGGAGTGCTCAGGTGTGCCTGCCTCGATCAACGCAGCGTTCGTGGCTGCTCGCCGCGCTGGTACCTACGTGCAGGTGGGGATGGTCCCGAACGCGCCGTCCGGGATCAACCTCGCACCGATGATCTCCAAGGAGCTGACCGTGCGGGGCTCGTTCCGGTTCAACGACGAGATCGATGCCGCGGTCGAGATGCTCGCCGCTCACCCGCAGATCGAGCACGTGCTCACCCACACCTTTCCGGCTACGGACGCTGTGGCTGCGTTCGCCACCGCCAAGGACTCCGACGCCTCCGGCAAGGTCCTGCTCGACCTGACCACCGACCACACCGCCTGAAGGGCACCTGCGATGAAGATCGTCATCACCGACTGCGACCACGCCACCATCGACGCCGAGCAGGAAGCGGCCGACGCTGCGGGCCACGAGCTCGTGCTCACCCAGTCCGCCACCGAGGAGGAGGTGATCGCCAACGCTTCCGGGGCCGACGCCCTGGTGGTGCAGTACGCGCCGATCACCGCCGCTGTGCTGGATGCTCTGCCCTCGGTCCGGGCCGTGGGCCGTTACGGCGTGGGGGTGGACACTGTGGACGTCGATGCCGCGACCCAGCGAGGCGTGGCCGTGTGCAACGTGCCCGACTACGGCACCGAAGCAGTCTCCGACCATGCGATCGCCCTGGCGCTGGCGACCGTCCGCGGCCTGCGCGTGCTGGACCGCGAGGCGCGCAGCGGGGCGCCTGACCTGCAGCAGGCGACCCCGATCCAGCAGCTGTCCACGCTGCGCTTCGGGGTACTCGGCTTCGGCCGCATCGGGCAAGCCACTGCACGCAAGGCAGCAGGCATCGGGTTCGACGTGGCGGTGACCGACATCCGGCTGGAGGCGGGCACCAGCACCGAGCAGGGCTGGCCGGTACTGACCCAGGCCGAGCTGCTCGAGCGCAGTGACGTGCTGTCCGTGCACACGCCGCTGGATGCCAGCACGCAGCACCTGCTGAATGCCGAGACGCTGGCCCGGCTGCCCGCAGGGGCGACCGTGGTGAACACCGCCCGCGGCGGTGTGGTGGACACCGACGCGATCGCTGCAGCTCTGGCGTCCGGTCACCTGCAGGGCGCAGGACTGGACGTGTTCGAGGACGAGCCGCTGCCCGCAGACCACCCGCTGACCACGTTCGAGCGGTGCATCCTCACGCCGCACGCCGCCTTCTACACCGAGCAGTCCTACACCGAGCTGAAGCGCCGCACGGTGCAGAACGTGATCGACGTGCTCGCCGGCACCGAGCCGCAGAACATCCTGAACCCCGAGGTGCTGCAGACCCGGTGGCACTGAGACCCACCACTCGCGAACGCCCCCTTGTGCGGCAAAACCCGGTCCCGCCGCCGCACACGGGAGCGTTCGCGAGAACGGGGACGTGAGCCCAGTCACACTACGTTGCACTCAGTGCATCGTTGCACTTAGTGTAATCCCGTGACCGAACCAGCCACCGATCGTCGCGCCGCGCTGAAGGAGCGCTCCCGCCAGGCGATCGTCCGGGCGGCCGCGGAGCTGATGGATGAAACTGGCGGCACGGCGTTCACCGTCGACGAGCTCGCGGAGCGGGCGGACGTCAGCCGGCGCACAGTGTTCAACCACTTCGCGTCCCTGGAGGACGTGTTCGCCGAGGTCTGTGCCGAAGTTCTCGGTGAGCTGATCGAGAAGCTGGCCGTACCGATCGATGCAGCCGCAACCGGCGGACCCACCACCGAGCCCGGTCCCGCGATGCTGGACGAGCTCGCGGAGGTGGTGCGCAGCACCGACCTGGTCACCCCGATGGCCTACCTGACCCGCACGCTCGGCGGCACGGACGCCGGCGGCCCGTGGCACGCGAACCTGCTCACCCGAGCCCTGAGCCAGGTGGGGGAAGGTTTGACCGCCGTGCTCCGCCGTCGCCATCCGGGGGCTGACCCGCTCGACCTGCAGCTGCTGGTCAGCGCCTTCACCGGCGGCGTTCTCGTCTGCCACGCGCACTGGTGGGAGCGCACCGGCGCAGCCGATGACGACGCCTCCCGCGCCGTGTGGGCCGAGCTGCTCGACCGCCTCATCCACCAGCTGCGCACCGGGTTCGCCAGCACCCGCTGACCCCGGCTCAGCCGCAGCACACCCTCACCTGCACACCCACCAGCACCGAAGGACCGCACTGATGGCTGAACTCCTGTACCGTCTTGGCCGCGCGGCCGCACGCCGCGTCTGGGCCGTGCTCGCCGCCTGGGCGGCCGTCGCGATCGCGGTCGGCGTCGCGTTCGCCGTCGGCGCCGGCACCCTCTCCGACTCCATCGACATCCCCGGTACGCCCACTGCGGAGGTCACCGAGCGGTTGCAGACCGAGTTCCCCGCGGCCTCCGGCGGCAGTGGCTCGATCGTGGCCACCACCTCCGACGGTGAGGCGTTCACCGAGGAGCAGCAGACCGAGATCGCCGACCTGGTCGGACAAGCCGAAGAGGTCGACGGCGTAGCTTCCGTGATCGACCCGTTCGCTACCGAGGCAGTACGCAGCCAGCAGGCGGACGAGCTCACCGAGGGCCGCACCGAGGCCGAGGCTGGTCAGGCAGAGCTCGCCGACCAGCAGGAACAGCTCGAGGCCGCCCGCGCCGAGCTCGAAGGACAGCAGGAACAGCTGGAGGCCGCCCGCGCACAGGCCGAGGAGGACGGGTCCATCGCCTACGTCGGGCCAGAGCTGGACGCCCAGCTGGAGGAGATCAGCCAGGGCCTGGCAGAGATGGACGCCCAGCAGCAGGAGCTGGAGCAGGGCGCGAGCGAGGTCGCTGCCCAGCTGCAGCAGATCGAGCTCGGGCAGCGGATGCTGGACCTGACCGACGGCGTCCAGCAGGTCTCCGACGACGGTTCTGCGGCGGTCATCCCGGTCACCTTCGACGACCCCGCCTTCGAGGTGCCGCAGGAGACCAAGGACGCCCTGGTCGCACTGTTCGAGGACAACCCGATCGACGGTGTGCAGGTCGACTTCTCCACCGAGATCGTGCAGGGAATCCCCTCGATCCTCGGCGTCGGCGAGGCGGTCGGCGTGCTGGTGGCTGCCGTGGTGCTGCTGGTGATGCTCGGCTCCCTGGTAGCGGCCGGGCTGCCGATCCTGAACGCCCTGATCGGGGTGGCGATCAGCGCCCTCGGTGCGCTCTCGCTGTCCAGCGTGGTGGACATGGTGTCGGTGACGCCGATCCTCGGGGTGATGCTCGGCCTCGCGGTAGGGATCGACTACTCGCTGTTCATCATCAACCGGCACCGCCAGCAGCTCAAGGACGGCTTCGAGCTGGAGGAGTCCATCGGACTGGCGAACGGCACCTCCGGCAACGCCGTGGTGTTCGCCGGGATCACCGTGCTGATCGCACTGGTGGCGCTGAACGTCACCGGTATCCCGTTCCTCGGCCTGATGGGTACGGTCGGCGCGGTGAGCATCGCAGTGGCGGTGCTGGTGGCGATCACCCTCACCCCGGCGTGGTTGAAGCTGATCGGCATGCGGGCGCTCTCCCGGCGGGAGCGCGCCCGGCTCGCCCAGGCCAGCGGAGCCGCTGACGGCGCCGCGGCTTCCGGCGGCGCCGCCAAGGCCACGCCGAAGCCGATGTCCACCCTCAGCGCCGTCGCCCGGGCCGTGCTCGGTATCGCCGCTCTGGTGGTGATCGCCATCCCGGCGCTGGACCTGCGGCTGAACCTGCCGGACGGGTCCTCCGAGCCGCACGACTCCACCCAGTACCAGGCGTACACCACCATCGCGGAGAAGTTCGGCGAGGGGATGAACGGCCCGCTGCTGGTGGTCGCCGACCTGCCGGACCCGGTCGGTGAGGAGGAGCTGCCCGCCGAGCAGCTGGCGATCGGTGAACAGCTGATCGCCGAGGACGACGTCGCCGCAGTGGCCCCGTTCGGCGCCTCCACCGACGGCACAGTGCTCGGCTTACAGGTGATCCCCGCCGAGGGCCCGACCGCCGAGTCCACCGACGAGCTCGTGCACGACCTGCGCACGCTGGACCTCGAGGGAGACGTGAGCATCGCCGTCGCCGGGCAGGCCAGCGGCAACATCGACATCTCGGACAAGCTGGCCGAGGCGCTGCCGGTCTACCTGGCCGTGGTGGTGGGCCTGTCCCTGCTCATCCTGATCCTGGTGTTCCGGTCCATCCTGGTGCCGGTCATCGCCACCGCCGGGTTCATCCTGTCCTACTTCGCCGCGCTCGGCGGGGTGGTGGCGATCTACCAGTGGGGCTGGCTGTCTGCGATCTTCGGGGTGGAGAGTCCCGGCCCGATCCTGAACTTCCTGCCCACGATCCTGGTCGGCATCCTGTTCGGGCTGGCGATGGACTACATGCTCTTCCTCGGCACCGGCATGCGGGAGGCGTACGCCCACGGGGCACCGGCCCGGCTGGCGGTGGCCCGCGGCTTCCGGGCCGGCCGCTCGGTGGTGACCGCAGCAGCGATCATCATGGTCAGCGTCTTCGGCGGGTTCATCTTCGCCGAGTCGGCGATGATCCGCCCGATCGGGTTCGCCCTCGCCTTCGGCGTGCTGGTGGACGCGTTCGTGGTGCGGATGCTGATCGTGCCGGCGTTGATGCACCTGTTCGGGCGCGGTGCCTGGTGGCTGCCCCGCTGGCTGGACAAGATCCTGCCGGACGTGGACGTGGAGGGCGCGAAGCTGGAGCGCCGGCACCCGCACGAGGCTGAGGCGGAGCCCGCCGAGGAGACGGCGAGCGTCTGACCATCAGCGTCACGCAGAAGCGGTCACCCGTGACCGTTCTGTATTGACACTGATCGTGGACTACCGCTTCGGCCAGTGCCAGGCGGGCTGGTCCAGCGGCCCCTCCCGCCCTGCGACCACGGTCTCCCCCGCGTCCAGCTCGAGCTCGTGGCGAGTGACGCCGTCGCTGCCGAGCGCCTCGGCAAGCAGCTCGGAGTGGGTGACCACCACCAGCTGGGAGTCCTGCGCTGCCCGCCGCATCAGCTCCGCGAGCGCCGGCAGCAGGTCGGGGTGCAGGCTGGTCTCCGGTTCGTTCAGCACCAGCAGCTCCGGTGGTCGCGGGCTGAGCAGCGCGGCCACCCAGAGCAGGTAGCGCAGCGTGCCGTCGGACAGCTCGGCCGCGCTCAGCTCACGCAGCAGACCCGGGCGAGACAGCTGCACCACGAAACGACCGCCGTCGACCTGGACCCTGACTGTCGCACCAGGGAAGGCGAGCGCGACGGCCTGGTCGATCTCCTCCCCACGGCCAAGCTCCCGAGCGGTGGCCAGCGCTGCGGCCAGGTCGGCGCCGTCGTGGGCGAGCGCCATCGTACGGGTACCGACCTGCGCCTGCCGGGCGGGAGCGTCGGCGTCGGTGCGCAGGTGGTCGTAGAACCGCCAGCCACGCAGTCGTTCGCGCATCGCGACGATCTCCGGGGCGCCGGTGGGGTCGACCACCTCGGAAAGCATCGAGTCGAAGGTGCGCAACGTGGCGACCTGGTCCCAGTCACCGCTGCTGTCGCGGACCCGCACTGCTGGTCCGCGGCGTTCGGCGAGCACGGCGCCGGGGCGGGCCAGCGGCCCGGAGAAGATCTGCTCGGTCTTGATCTCCGGGTCGTGAGCGAAGGCGCTCCCGCCCTCCTGCGGCAGGCCCAGGTCGACGGCGTAGCCCAGGTCGTCGTTGCTGGCGAACCCCAGGCGCAGGGCTGCTGGGGCATTGCGCACCGTTGGTTGCGCGGGCCCGTCGCGGTGGCGGGTGCCCTGCTCCGGGCCGGCCCACAGGGTGGAGGTCAGGCCGCCCTCTCGGGCCAGGGCGCCGACCGCGCCGCCGAGGGCGCACTCGGCGAGCAGCCGGAGCGAGCGGTACAGGCCGGACTTGCCGGTGCCGTTACCGCCGGTGACCACAGTGAGCCGGCCGAAGTCGAGCACCAGGCTGCGCAGCGAGCGGTAGCCGGCAACCGCGACAGTGTCGATCATCGATGCGCCGCCGGCAGGGCGTCCCCGAGCCAGAGCCAGGCCAGCTCGGCTGCGATCTGCTGGACCGGTCGGTCGTCGGTGGCAACCCGGTGCACGTGGGCCCCTGCGCGCTCCTCCAGGCGACGAGCAGCAGGGGCCGAGTGTTCCACGTGCGCCACCAGGGAGTCGCCGTGCTCACGCCGGGCGAGCCTGGCGCCGGCGGTGGCGTCCGAGGCGGTGAGCAGCACAGCGGTGACTGTGGGGTCGTCACCCATCGCGGCCGAGAGCTCGTCGGCGGCCAGCACGCTGACGGTGTTCGTGTAGACGAGGCGTCGGTAGCCGAGCTCGCGGTAGCCCGCCCAGACCGCTGCCAGGTTGCGTTCTGCGAGGTGGTGCTCCCACGGGGGCGGCCAGGCCAGGTCGAGCATGTCGCCCTCGATGAGTGCGTGGCGCACCCGCGCGCTGCTGAGCAGGTGGTGCAGCGCCGAGGCCACGGACGTCTTCCCGGCACCGGAGCGGCCACCGATCAGCAGCAGCTCCGTCCCGCTCACGGCTGCCACCAGCCGGCGCGGAAGACCGGTGCCCGACCGGTGATCGCGTCCCGGCACCAGGCCGCCACCTGCGCACCGACCTCCGCCTCGGTGAGCGGGCTGGTGTCGATCACGGTCATCGCCCACTCCGGGCCCGGGTCGCGGCCGGTCCACCGGTGCCAACGCATCTGCGGCCAGGCGTCGGTGGTGACCGCCTCTGGCAGGTGCGCCGGGTCGCTGGCGTGGCGGCGCATCCAGTCGGCGAACCCATGGTGCAGGTGCCGGTGCTCCGGTGGGTCACCGCGCTGGTCCAGGCGGGCGGACTGGGTGTCCTGGTCCACGTCCAGCAGGCAGACCGCCACGTCGACCTGGTCGGCGGACGGGACGGCCAGCACCTCACCGGCAGGGACCGGATCGCCGGCGAACAGCAGGTGCCGTCCCTGCTCGACCAGCTCGATCGCGCGGCGCACCGCGACTTCCACCTGCTGCTGCCGCCAGGCGACGGTCGGCACCGCGGGCACCTCCCCGAGATCGCGCAGCTCGACGGCCTCGATGCTTTCCGGCAGGAGCGCTGCTGCGTGCCGCCGGGCGGTGGACTTGCCGGAGCCGGAGGCGCCGGAGACGAGCAGGAACATGCTGGCAACGGTAGCGGCGGGTGCCAACGTCTTTCCCGCCTCGGCGGCACCGCAGTCTCCGCTGGGCAGGACCGCAGTCTCCGCTGGGAACCGCCAGTCAGCACCGGCAGCCGGGGACACCCGGCCGCTCAGGTGCCGCCCTCGGCGGCGATCACCGCGGCTTCAGCGTGCGCGGCGGCCGCGTCCAGGTACTGCCCACCGCGGACCTCCGGCCAGAGCTCACCGGCCGCGTCCGGGTGCAGCCGGTAGGCCAGCGGGCGGGCGTTCGGCAGGTTCAGCGCCGCCAGCTGCACCCCGTCGAGCCGGTCCAGCACCGCGCACAG
The DNA here is from genome assembly GCF_000421225.1 of Ruania albidiflava DSM 18029. Classification (GTDB taxonomy): domain Bacteria; phylum Actinomycetota; class Actinomycetes; order Actinomycetales; family Beutenbergiaceae; genus Ruania; species Ruania albidiflava. The sequence continues at coordinate 223,397 of NZ_ATWL01000006.1, forward strand.
GGCGCGCAGCGAGTTGCCGTGTGCCACCACCAGCACGCGGTGGCCGGCCGCGAGATGGCCGCCGAGCACGTCGGTGGTCCACGGGCGGACCCGCTCGACCACGTCCGCCAGCGACTCGGTGGCGCTCAGTGCCTCCTCCGGCAGCCGGTCGAACGGCGGGAGCCGGCGCCACAGCGCGAGCGTCTCAGCCGGCAGCTCCGGTGGCCGTCCCTGCAGAGACCGGCGCCAGTGCAGGAACTGCTCGTAGCCGAACCGGTCGGCGATCTCGGCCTTCAGGTAGCCGGAGAGTGCCCCGTAGTTGCGTTCGTTCAGCCGCCAGTCCCGTTCCACGGTGATGGGCTCCGGCCAGGCGGTGACGGCGAGCTCGGCCGTGCGCCAGCCCCGCACCAGCTCCGAGGTGCACACCACGTCGGGTGCCCAGCCCGTCTCAGCCAGGCGTCGTCCAGCGAGCAGGCACTCCTGCTCTCCAGCCGGGGTGAGGCCGACGTCGATCACGCCGGTGAACAGCTCCCGGGCATTGGCGACCGACTCCCCGTGCCGCAGCAGCACCACGTTCGCCGCCGACGGCGTACCGCCGGCCGCTGCCGTCAACGGGTGCACGGCCGGAGCAGCGCAGGGCGGTAGGTCGGTGCGCAGGTCATCGGGACTCAGCGTACCGAGGTGCCTCCCTCAGGCGTACGGCGTACCAGCCCGCCGCCGGTCCCACTGGTCCTTGTACGCCATCACCAGAGCCGTGGTCACCACCAGGGCGATCAGGCCGAAGCCGATGGCCACCGCCGTCGACCAGCTGGTGCTCTCCAGGGAGACGAACACCGCAGCGGTGATCACCGCGATGCCGATCGAGGTGCCCATCCGCTGACCGGTCTGCATGATCGCCCCGGAGCTGCCTGCGTACTGCAACGGCACCTCGGCCAGGGTGAGGGTCTGGTTGGGGCTGATCACCGACCCTTGGGCGATCCCGATGAACGCCAGGCTGAGCATCAGCCACCACACGCTCAGCCCGATGGCCTCGTGCAGCACCGCTACCGCGACACTCAGGGCGAGGCCGAACAGGGCGAAGTACAGCCCACCGATGACGATCTTCCGGCCCAGCTGAGTGACTCGTTTGCCGGCCCAGTTCGCCGCGATCGCGGACAGGATCGCTGAGGGGATGCCGACCGTCCCCGCCTCGAGCGCAGACTTCCCGGCACCTTGCTGCATGTACATCGCGACCAGTACCCAGATGCTGGTCATCCCGAGGAAGTAGAGGGTGACGATCACGCTGCCGTTGGTGAAGCTCTTCGTACGGAAGATGCGCAGGTCGACCATCGGGCTGCGCCCACGGGCGGCATAGCGACGCTCCCACTTCACCCAGGCGACCACGAGGAGCACACCGACCGGGAACAGCAACCAGGTACCTGCCGCGGTCCGAGACTCCATGAACGGGAAGAGCATCGCCAGCACTGCCAGCCCGAGCAGCAGAGAACCGACCGGGTCGATCGACGTACGGCCGGCGCTGCTCACCTCCCCGGCGGGACGACGCCGGAAAAGCGGCTTGGGGAACCAGAGGAACGCCAAGATGATGGTCACGATGCCGACCGGCACGTTCACCAAGAACGTCAGTCGCCAGCCGAAGTCGGGTCCGCCGAGCCGGATCAGCAGGCCACCGAGCACCGGGCCGATACCGACCGCCACTCCGACCACGCTGCCGAAGTATCCGAACGCCCGTCCCCGTTCGGCCCCGCGGAAGTACTGCTGGATCATGCCCACGCCCTGGGGGTTGAGCAGGCCGGAGCCGACCCCCTGCACGAACCGGGCCGCGTTCAGCATCTCCGGGTTCGGCGCGATGCTGGACGCCACCGATGCGGCAGTGAACACCACGACCCCGATGACGAAGATCCCGCCGCGCCCGACGATGTCGCCCGCGCGACCCGCGGCCACGAGCACCACACCGAAGGTGAGCGCATAACCGGAGAGCACCCACTGCAGGTCCGACTCGCTGGCGCCCAGACCGCTCTGGATCGACGGCAGGGCGACGTTGACGATGCTCACCGCGATCAACGACATGAAGATCGCCGCGAGGAGCACGATCAGGATGCGCCAGCGAACGGGTTGCGGAGCGAAGTCGGCGTCCCCGGTCTCGCTGCGCGCCTGCACCTGTTGTTCCCTCCTGGTCATCACCGGCGAGAACACTGTCTCTGGCCCGTTTCATCCCGGGTCGAGTGTAGATCCGGCCACACCCGGCCCTACGGATGCTCCGGTCGTACGCTGAGAAACATGGACGTCGAGCACACGGAACCCGAGCACGTCGAACCTGAGCACGAGCAGGTGGAACCCGAGCAACGACAGGTGCGCTGGCAGGACTTCACCCCGGTGCAGCAGGTGACGATCATCGCGGCCGCCCTGGTCGAGATCAGCCTGCTGGTCGCTGCTCTGGTGGACCTGAAGCGTCGGCCGGCCGAGGAGGTGCGGGGCCGCAAGGGCATCTGGGCGGCGGTGAGCTTCGTGAACCTCGTCGGACCGATCAGCTACTTCGCCTTCGGCAGGAAGCGCTGACCGCTCAGCTTCTCGAAGCACTCAGCGCTGCGGCGATCCGCTCCGCGTACTGCGCCGCCTCGCCTTCGGCATACTTCTGTCGCGGCCAGAAGAAGCCGCGCAGCCCGTCCTTGCGGCGGCGCGGCACCACGTGCGCGTGCAGGTGGTGCACGGTCTGGCTGACCACGTTGTTCACCGCCACGAACGTGCCGTGCGCGTCCAGGGCGTCCGGGAGCACGGCGGCCACCCGCTGCACCGCGGCGAAGAACGGCCCGACCTGCTCAGCGGGCAGGTCCGGCAGGGTGACGTGGTGCTCCCGCGGGATCACCAGCACATGCCCCTTGAACAGCGGTCGGAAGTCGAGGAACGCGAAAACGTCCGGCTCGTCCAGCACCACCGGGGTGGGCTCGCTGCCGGCGACCATCGCGCAGAACACACAGTCGGTCCGTGTCTCAGCCGTCATCCTCAGATCATGTCAAAACCATGCACCGACGCATCGCAGACGCCGGAGCGGTGACCGCTGCGCTGCGTGGGTACCCTTCGAGCATGAGCTCCACCACCGCTGACGTCGCCCTGGTCGGCGCCGGCATCATGAGTGCCACGCTGGTCACACTGATCCAGCGGCTGGAACCGGACTGGTCGGTCGAGGTCTTCGAGGCGCTCGACGGCGCCGCGCAGGAGAGCTCGAACGCGTGGCACAACGCCGGCACCGGGCACGCCGGGTTCTGCGAGCTGGACTACGCCACCCCGCTGCCGAACGGCACGCTGGAGGTGACCAACGCCGTCACCATCAACGAACAGTTCCAGATCACTCGCCAGCTCTGGTCCTCGCTGCTGTCCAAGGGGGTATTGCCGACGGCGGAGACGTTCGTGCACAGCACTCCGCACCTGGCGTTCGTCTCCGGTGCGCAGGACGTGGCGTTCCTGCGGCAGTGGTACGACGCACTCAAGGGCGAGCCGCTGTTCGCGAACCTGCGCTACAGCGACTCCCGTGACGAGATCGGCCAGTGGTCCAGCGCCCTGGTGCAGGGCCGCGATGCGAACGAGCCGATCGCCGCCACCTATGAGGCGTCCGGATCTGATGTCGACTACGGCGCTCTGGCCCGGGCACTCATCGATGCAGCAGCCCCCGCCGGCGCAGCAGTGCACCTGCAGCACCGGGTGGTGGACCTGGACCGCGACGGGGACGCGTGGCGGATCACGCACCGCTCCCCCGCAGGCACTGGCACCAGCCGGGCCCGCTTCGTGTTCGTCGGCGCCGGCGGTGGGGCGCTGCAGCTGCTGCAGCGGGCCGGCATCCCGGAGGCGGACGGGTTCGCCGGGTTCCCGGTGAGCGGGAAGTTCTTGCGCACCCGCTCCCCCGAGGTGGTCGCCGCGCACCGGGTGAAAGCCTACGGCCGGGCCGAGCAGGGGGTCCCGGGGCTCGGCGCACCGCACCTGGACTACCGGACCGTGGAGGGAGAGGGGTCGGTGCTGTTCGGCCCGTTCGCCGGGTTCGACCCTCGGTTCCTGAAGAACGGCTCCCGGCTGGACCTGCTGCGCACCATCCGCGCTGGGAACATCGGCGCCCTGCTGAACGTCGCAGTCGACAACTTCGACCTGGTGGCCTACCTGGTGCGGGAGATCACCGCCTCCAAGGCGAAGCAGATGCGGGCGCTGCGCCGGATGATGCCCAGCGCCGAGGCGGAGGACTGGGAGCTGATCACCGCCGGCCAGCGGGTGCAGGTGATCGCCAAGGACTCCCGGGGACGTGGCCGGTTGCAGTTCGGTACCGAGCTGGTGGTCTCGCCGGACAACGGCCTGGCTGGTCTGCTCGGCGCCTCCCCCGGCGCTTCCACAGCGGTCTCGGTGATGATCCGGCTGCTGCAGCAGGCCTTCCCGGACCGCTCGACCCGGTGGGACGGCCCGCTGCGCGAGCTGGTGCCGTCACTGGGCCGCGCGATGAACACCGACGAGGACTGGGCGATGGACATCCGTCGGGAGACGGCGGACGCCCTCGGCCTGGCGGGTGTGTGAGCCAGCTTTAGGTAGAACCAATAAAGTGCCCTAACGTTCCTAAGGTGTCTGGGCGCCTGTAGGAGACAGTCTCCAGCTGCGCAACCCCGCTGTGCTCACGCCACGCCTGCCGGCGCAGCATTGGCACGCACCTCGTCGATGATCGTGACCAGGTTCTCGACCGCGTCGGGGAACAGGAAGTCCGGTCCGGTGGGTGCATGGTCGGTGAACGGCGACTCGTAGAGGCGACCCGGCTCCATCTGCCCGTTCGCGGTGAGCTCCTCCACGATCAGGTTGATGAACCGGATCTGTTCGACGGTGAAGCGCGCCTCGTCCAGGTATTCGGCGAACGCCTCCTGGGCGGCCTGGCGGTCCAGCCCGACCAGGGAGCGGATGAAGAGGCCGAGTCCACCGGTCTGTTCGGCAGCCCGGGCCAGGTCGGCGTCCTGCGCACCGGCCGCCCGGAGCATCTCGGCCAACGACGTCAGATCCTCCGGGGTGAGCGGCTTGTTGCGGTGCAAGCGTTGCAGCGCCACGTGGTCGATGTGCTGGCGCAGGTAGGTCTCTGCTTTCGCACGGAACCGTTCGAAGTCGGTGCCCGGCGTGACACCGGGAAGGTCGACGAACGCCGCGTCGCCGACCGTGTCCTCGAAGTCGGTGTAGACCGGCTTGCGTGCGGTACGTTCCACGAACTGCACGAGGGAGCGCAGCCGGAGCCGAGCCAGCTCCAGCATGCTCAGGGTCACGTCCACCCACCACTGGTCACCGGCAACTGACTCGATCAGCACCGCCTGCTCGGCCACGGACGGGATCGCTGTCTTCGCAAGCAGCTGTCCGGCGATCGCCTGGACCGATTCACGCACCCGCTCGGCGGTGGCGGCGTCACCCTGCAGGTCGGCGAGCTGGCGGCGCAGGATCAGCAGGTCGAACCGCTTGGCGGCCTCGTCTGCGTCCTTCGCCGCACTCGGCAGGCCGGCCAGCGCCAGCACGTGCTCGGCGTCCTCACGGGAGAGCGACTCCCACGCCGCACGTTCAGCGAATCGCTCCACCGCCCGCCGGTGCGGCCGCACGAGCACGTTGCCGGTGGTCATGCCGGCGACAAACTCGTGCCACAGATCAGCGGAAGATGACCGCAGATCGGGAGCTCCGCCGTCGAGATCAAGAGTGGTGATCAGCTCCAGGCGAGACTCCATGATCCGCTGGGTGAGCGACTTCTGCAGAGCTCCTTCAGCGCCCGGCAGATCCTGGCTGAAGAACTCCAAGTTCCCGCAGAAGTCGAAGACGAGGAAGTCCTCCTTGTCCGCTCCGGGGCCGAACAGATCAGCACACATGCGCGTCCCCCGGCCGATCATCTGCCAGAACTTCGACTTGGATCGCACCATCTTGAAGAAGACCAGGTTGACCACCTCAGGCACGTCGATGCCGGTGTCCAGCATGTCCACGCTGATGGCGATGTGCGGTGCCTTGTCCTTGGTCGAGAAGGCGTCGATGAGGGACTGCGCGTATCTGTTGTCATATGTGATCACGCGGGCGAACTGTCCGCCGTACTCGGGCCAACCGATGTCGAACCGGCGCTGCACGAACGCAGCGTGCGCCTGGTTCTTGGCGAAGATGATGGTCTTGCCGAGCCGGTCCCCACCGGCCACCTTGTACCCCTCGCTCATCACCGTGGCGAGCACCTTATCCACGGTGTCCTCGTTGAACAGGAACCGGTTCAGCTCCTCGGCGCCGACCTCGTCCGGTGGTTCCTCCTCACCCCAGTCCAGACTGTCCCACTGGTCCTTCTCCTCGTCGGTGAGGTCCTGGTAGCGGATGCCGGAGCGAAGAAACTTCGTGCCGACCGCTACACCCTTCGGCGGGACGAGCCAGCCGTCCTTGACGGCTTCCTCGAGGCTGTAGGCATCGGTGGGGACGCCGTCCTCCAGGTGGAACAGCCGATACGTGTTGTGGTCCACCTCGTCCTTGGGGGTGGCGGTGAGACCGACGAGCATGGCATCGAAGTAGTCGAAGATCGCGCCGTACTTGGCATAGACCGACCGGTGCGCCTCGTCGATGACGACCAGGTCGAAGTAGCCGGGTCCGAAGAGGCGGCGCGCGCCGTCGACGCGGTTGATCAGGTTGAGCATGGTCGGATAGGTGGAGACGTACACCCGCCCGTCCGTGATCTTGTCGGTGACCAGGTTGACCGTGGTGGCGGAAGGAAGATGGGCCGTGAAAGCACCGACTGCCTAGTTCACCAGGGCGGTGCGGTCGGCCAGGAACAGCACACGTTTCACCCAGCCTTGCTTCATCAGCTGATCGACCAGGGCGATGACGGTGCGCGTCTTCCCTGAACCGGTGGCCATCACCAGCAGTGCTTCCCGTTGCTTGGCGTCGAAGGCGGCATCGACGGCAGCGATGGCTCGGTGCTGGTAGGGCCGCTCCACGATGTCCGAGTCGATCGGGGCGCCGGCCAACGGGCGCCGGGCCTGGCGGCGCTGGATGAGCAGCTCCAGCTCGTCTCGGGTGTAGAAGCCCTGCACCTGGCGCGGCGGATAGCCGGCGGCGTCGTCCCAGAGCCAGTGCTCGTAGCCGTTGGTGTAGAAGATCACCGGGCGCCGGCCGAACTCTTGCTCCAGGCAGTCCGCGTACAGCACCGCCTGCTGCTGCCCGACCTGGGGACTCTTGCTGGTGCGCTTGGCCTCGACGACCGCGAGCGGAAGACCGTCGGCACCCCAGAGCACATAGTCCACATACCCGGTGCCGTGCGCGTTCGGCATGCCGGTCACCGGGTACTCGCGGTCGCGTTCGGCATCCAGCGGCCAGCCGGCTTCGTGCAGGAGTTCGTCGATGAACGCGTCCCTGGTCTCGGCCTCGTTGTAGTCGCGATCGTCGACTGCGGTCTTGTTCGCCTGGGCAGCGGCGACCTGTGTCCGCAGGCTCTGGATCTCGGCCTGGTGCTCGGCGAGCAGGTCGTCCTTCTCCTGCAGCTGCTTGGCGTGCGCTTCGTCCTGCTCGGCGAACTTCTCCGCAAGGCGTTGGACTTCCTGCCGGGAGAGGGGCGCAGCCTGAGCGGCTCGGGCAGGATCGAACGCCTGCTGCATGGGCACGGCTTCTGGATGCTCGGTGTGGTGGAAGGCCGCCCAGACCATCACGTGGTGCAGCTCGCGCAGCGCATGCATGGCGGCATTCGTGGGGATGGGCTGGGCATCGTGCACCGCCCGGTTGCCCAGGTTGCGGATCAGGTTCAGCTTCTGCCCGACGGCGTTGCCCACCCTGGTCTTGAAGGTTGCGTCGTTGATGCGGGCGGCCAGGTCATCCCGGTACGGCTCGGGCAGGTCCCACAGGTCGTAGAGGTGGTAGACAAGCAGCTCGACCGCGCGGCGGGCATAGAAGCAGGCCGAGCGCGGATCGCTGCTGAGGTAGGACTCTGCGCGGGCACAGTCGGAGTGGACGGCGGGCAGCGTCTCACGCAGGAAGGCGAAGTTGCTCATAGCGTCCCCTCTCGTGCGCGCGGCTGGTGCCTATCCTGCCGTATACGAGGGACACCGTGCCGCTACCGTAGTGCCTCAATTGCAAGTGCCCGCGAAAGTTGGTCCGTGCCTCATGTAGGAATGCCCGCGAGGCTGGGGTGGGTCAGGAGGCGGTCTTGACGCGTACGCCTGTGCGGACGTCGGGGAGCTGGCTGGGGATGGTGGCGAGGTAGAGTTGTTCGGTTTTCTCTTTGGCCAGGACCAGCAGTCGGTTCTGCAGGTCGGCGATCTGGCGGGCGATCTTGGCGGGGTTGAGGCTCTCGCGGTAGGTGCTCATCTGGGCGCTCTGTGCCGGTGAGAGGACCCCGGCCGCCAGGAGCCGGTCGAAGGGGGTCTGGGGTGGGTGGTAGATGCGGGTGCGGTGTCCGGCTGCGTCGTTGCCATACCCGATCGGTTTCTTGGTCGGGGTCAGGTAGTTCAGCCGGTCGTTGACCAGGGGCCAGAGCCGGTTCAGCACGGCGCGTTCGGTGTCGGTGTCGTAGCGGTAGTAGAAGGCGTACTTGCGCACCAGGTGGCCGTTCTTGGACTCGATGGTGGCCTGGTCGTTCTTCTTGTAGGGCCTGCCACGGGTGAAGTAGATCCCCAGGTCGCCAGCCCACTCGATGACAGTGTGGTTGAGGAATTCGGAGCCGTTGTCGGTGTCCAGGCCGGTCACCGCGAAGGGGATCGTCTCTGTCGTGAACCGTACTGGGTTCGATGGAGACTCGGATTATTGGATTCCGACTAGGGTTGGTCGTTCCGTTGCGCAGCATAGTGTGCCTGCTCGTATTCGACCGGGGGTAGGTCGTCGAGGTAGCCGTGCAGGCGCTGATTGTTGTGCCAGTGCACCCATCCCAGGGTGGCCAGCTCGACGTCCTCGACGCTCTTCCAGGGTCCACGCTCGTCGCGGATAGGCCCGCGGATCAGCTCGGCCTTGTAGTAGCCGTTGACCGTCTCGGCCAGTGCATTGTCGTAGCTATCGCCGACCGTCCCGATCGAGGGGACAGCGCCGAGCTCGGCGAGGCGCTCCCCGTAGCGCAGGGACGTGAATTGCGACCCTGCGTCGCTGTGGCATCGGAGTCCTGCCAGGTG
>NZ_ATWL01000007.1 GCF_000421225.1 Ruania albidiflava DSM 18029
TGGAAACTTACAACACTGTCCGTGGCCACAGCGCACTCGGTGGACTACCTCCCACCAGCCGCCTGTAACCAACCTCCTGGCCGGGTACAGCTAGGCGGTCTCGGCCTACCCCGGACCAGGAGGCAGCCGGTGGCTGTCAGACGAGGCGAGCCAGACGCTTCTTCCGCAGGTTCTGCGTGCGGATCCAGGCGACGTCCGGGTCGGTGGAACCCAGCGCCCGGAAGGCCGCCAGGCCGGGTTCCGGATCGGCGGCCACGGCCACGCTCCAGCAGTACCCCAGTGCCTGGCGCAACGTGCGCACGTCCCGGTCGCGCCGTTCATGTGCCGGCACCCGGAGAAGCCCAGCGGTGCAGCGTCGGCACACCTCCACGGCCAGGGCAGCGGCCTCTGCCGTGCGCAGCAGCCGCGGCTCGCACACCGCTGCGGCCGCCGCCCGTTGCACCAGCGGATCGGGGTCGTCGGCCCAGGCGAGCACGGTCGGCGCGAGTGCTGCCGGGGCCTCGTCGGCGAGCAGCTGCAGCCCGATGGCCACACCTTCACGCACGCGCCACCGCTGGTCGCGGGCGAGCAGCCGGGCCCGCTCTCGCGCCCGAGGATCCTCGCTGCGGCGGCCGAGCGCGGCCGCCGCGCACATCGCGGTGTACTCCTGGGCGTCGGCGAGCAGCAGGTCGATCACCTCCGCGCCCGCGAGGGTGGCCACTGCGGCGACCAGTGCCGTGTTCGCCCGCGGCCCGGGCAGACCGGAGTGCTCGTGCAGGTAGGCGGGCCACTGCGCCGGCTCCAGCGCCTGCAGCTCGGTGCGCCACTGCGGCGAGGCCACCATGGGCTCATGGTACGCCGGTCCCCGCAGCAGGGTGTCGCCGGCCGCAGCTTCTGAGACCTGGCCGTTCAGCGGCGCCGCACGTACACCTGCTTGCGCACACGCGCGACAACATCCCCGCGCCGATCGAGGATGTCGGTGTCGAACCAGCGCAGCACCTTCTGCCCTCCGGCGGCCGCGGCGCACAGCTCGTCCAGCACCGCCTTCTCCAGGGTGAACTCCGCAGTGACAGCGGTGCGCCCGGGGGCGAGGAACTCGATCTCTGCCTGCCGGTCCCACACGGTGTAGCCCGGGCCCAGGTTCTGGGCGACCAGGATGGTCCAGAACGGGTCGGTCATCGCGAACATGGTGCCGCCGAACTGGGTGCCGAAGTAGTTCGAGGTGAGCAGGTGCTTGCCCATCCGCACCCGCACGTGCCGGAAGTCGGCGGACACGTGCCGCACCCGGATACCGCTGAACAGGAACGGCGGCCACACGTTCAGCAGCACGCGCAGCCGGCCGGGGGTGCTGGCGATCCGGGCCAGCGGGTGCTGTCGTTGGGACATGCGCCGATCCTAGGCGCGGGCGCTCACAGCTCCGGTCGGTAGCAGGGGGCTGGGGCGGCCCGCCCGGCAGGGTGCGTCGGCCCGCTCCAGCGGTCAGAGGTTGATCGTCACGTCCCCCTCCTCGCGCAGGCTGGTGAGGATCTCCTCGGCAGCGGCGTTCTGCTGCTCGCTGACCGCCTGCTGGGCGAGCTGGTCGCGCATCTCCTCGAAGGAAGGCATCTCCGCGTCCTCCCCGCCCTGTCCAGCCTGCTCCATCTGCTCCACGTAGGCGTCATACTGCTCGCGCAGCTCGTCCTCGGACGGTTCGGTGATGTCCGCCTCGGCCTCGATGTAGCCCATGACCTGGAACTGGTCCGCCGCCTCAGCACGGATCTCCTCCTCGGTCATCCCTTGCTCTTCCAGCGCCGCGACCACCTCGTCGGAGGAGGTCATCCCGCTCTGCGCGGCGATGTCCTCCAGGGTGGTGTCGATGTCCTCCTCGGTGGGCTCGATCCCGGACTCGTCGGCTGCCTGGACCAGGAGCCGGTTGTCCACCATGTTCTGGGCGACCTGCTGCTTGAGCTCGTCCTGGTCGATCTGGCTCGGGTCCTGGGACATGGCTGCCTGCTGCAGCTGGGCTTCATAGTCGCCGACGAACTCGTCCCGGGTGATCTCCTCACCGTTCACCTCAGCGACGACGTCCGGGACATCGTCGACCTCGGCGTCCGGCATCTGGGCGCCGGACTCTGGGTCGGCTTCGGGGTTGCCCTCAGGGTCGGCCGCCGGGTCGCTAGCGGTCTGGTCCGGTTCAGCGGAGCCGGCGTCGCCCGACCCGCTGTCGTCGGAGCAGCCGGCGAGCGCCAGCAGGGCCGCGATCCCGACTGCGGTCAGGGGGCGTGTGATCTTCATGGGTCTCCTCGCTCTCGGTGCGAACCTGCGAGAGTAGGCAGCCAACCTGAGGACCGCTCCCACCTGACGATCAGGAAATACTCAGGTTCACGGCGCACCTATTGACTGTCGATAGATATCTATTGATAATCGGGACATGACGCCGAAAGTGATCGTCCCTTTGCGGGCGCTGATCATGGTCCTGCTGCTGCTCGCGCTCGCCGCTCAGGCCCTGGTGCCGCTCGCGGCGAGAGAGGCGGCCACGATGGCCCCGGAGCTGTCCTCTCTCCAGGTGCCCTACGCCGTCGCGGGTATTGCGACGATCGCCTGCGGGCAGGTGGTGCTGGTGGCGATCTGGCCCCTGCTCACCCGGGTGCATCGCGGGGCGATCTTCGACGTCGGGGCCTTCCGCTGGGTCGGGGTGATGATCGGCGCCGGAGTGGTGGCGACCACGCTGATCCTGCTGCTGACCGCGCATGTGCTGTTCGTGGTGCAGCAAGGTCCGGTGACTGTGCCCCTGGTGCTGCTCGGCGGATGTGCTGCCGGTGCGGCCTTCACCCTGCTGATGGTGGTGATGCGGGCGCTGCTGCGGTCGGCCGTGGCGATGCGCGCCGAGCTGGCCGAGGTGATCTGAGTGGCGATCGTCGTGAACCTGGATGTGCTGCTCGCTGAACGGGGGATGGGTGTGGGGGAGTTCGCCGAGCGGGTGGGGCTGAGCCCGGCGAACGTGGCCGTGCTGAAGAACGGCCGGGCGAAGGCGGTCCGGTTCTCCACGCTGGCGGCGATCTGCCAGGTGCTGGACTGCCAGCCCGGGGACGTACTGCGCTGGGAACCGGTCGACGAAGAGATTCAAGATTGAACTAGTGCGGTCGGGAGCGCAGACTGGCACCGATGGCCCCACCGGACCGGCGTGGGTCCCCGACCTCCAGGAGTGCCATGCCCGCGATCCCCGACTCTCACCGCGACCTGCTGGACGCTCAGGTGGCCACGCTGGCGACCATCGGCCCCGACGCGCGGCCCCAGCTGACCGCGCTGTGGTTCCTCGCCGAGGGCGACACCGTGCGGCTGTCGCTGAACACCACTCGGCAGAAGGTGCACAACCTGCGCGCCAACTCCGCGGCCACGCTGTTCATCCTCGACCTGGCCAACCCCTACCGGTACCTGGAGATCCGCGGCGATGCGCACCTCGAGCCCGACCCGGACCTCGCCTTCGCCGACCGGGTCGGAGCCAAGTACGGCGCCGACCTGCGGCAGATGGACCGCCCGGGGGAGAGCCGCGTGGTGGTGACGATCGAGCCGAACCGGATCCACGCCGTCGACATGGGAGCCTGAGCGCTCCACCCGGCGGACGACCGGCTCGCCGGCGGCCCGCCCGGGGCCGGCACCCCGGTCAGCGGGCGGTACGCCGGTAGATCGCGGCCAGCACCGCCCCGGAGAGGTTGTGCCAGATGGAGAACACCGCACCGGGCAGTGCGGCCACCGGGGAGAAGTACTGGGCGGCGAGCCCGGCCGCCAGGCCAGAGTTCTGCATGCCCACCTCGATGGAGATGGTGCGCGCCGAACGGATCGGTTGGCGCAGCAGCCGGCCGGCACCGTAGCCGAGCAGGTAGCCCAGACCGTTGTGCAGCACCACGGCCAGGAGCACGAGCAGGCCGGCGGAGACGATCTGCTCGGCGCTGTTGGCCACCACCGCGGCGACCACCAACGAGATCGCGATCACCGAGACCCACGGCAGCGCCGGCAGCACCGTGTCCACCAGGCGGGAGAGCAGCAGCCGGATCACCAGGCCGCCGATCACCGGCAGCAGCACGATCTTCACGATGGTCAGCGCCATCTCACCGGCACTGACCTCCATGTACTGCCCGGCCAGCAGCAGCGTGAGCAACGGGGTCAGCAACGGTGCCAGCAGCGTGGAGATCGAGGTCATCGTCACCGACAGTGCGGTGTCCGCCCGGGAGAGGTAGGTGATCACGTTCGAGCTGGTACCGCCGGGTGCGCAACCCACCAGGATCACCCCGGCCGCCAGCTCGGCGGGCAGCTGCAGGGCCACGGAGAGCCCCAGGCCGACCAGCGGCATGATCACGAACTGTGCGACGACGCCGATCAGCACCGGCCACGGCCGCTTGGCGACCAGCGCGAAGTCCGGGACGGTCAGCGTCAGGCCCATCCCGAACATGATGATCCCCAGGAGCACGTTCACCCACGGCAGCAGCGCGAGCGAGGGGCCGGTCGCGACGAAGCCGAAGACTGCGGCGGCAAGCACGAGCAGCGGGAAGATGGTCACCGCCACCCGCGCGGAGCGGTCCTCACGCTGAGCGGCGGTCGCTCCCGTGGCGCCGCCCGCGGGCTCAGGCGTGTCGGTCTCGGAGCGGGGCGGGGTGGGGTCGGAAGGCGTGGGACGGGCCATACCGGTCACCGTATGACAACGGGGGTTTCCTGAGCCACGTGGCGAACGACGGCCCCGGGTGGGGCGCTGTGCCCGGGTGGGGCGCTGTGCCCGGGTGCGGCGCTGTGCCCGGGTGCGGCGCTGGTCCTGGTGAGGTACGGCGCCGGGTACCCTGCGGAGCATGAGCCTGTGGACACCGGACGGTCCGGATCTGGTGATCCACGCCGACAACGCCGAGGTGCTCGGCCGGCTGCCGGACGCCACCTTCCGGATGATCTACCTGGACCCGCCGTTCAACACCGGCAAGGTGCAGCGGCGGGAGTCGATGCGGGTGGTCGCCTCGGAGGCCGGCACCCGGCTGGGGTTCACCGGCCGCAGCTATGAGACCGTGCGCGGCAAGGTGACCGCCTACAACGACGCGTTCGCCGACTACTGGGCGTTCCTGGAGCCCCGGCTGGAGGAAGCCTGGCGGCTGCTCACCGAGGACGGCACGCTGTATCTGCAGCTGGACTACCGGGAGAGCCACTACGCCAAGGTGCTGCTGGACGCGCTGTTCGGCCGGGAGTGCTTCCTGAACGAGATCATCTGGGCCTACGACTACGGTGCGCGGGCGAACAGCCGGTGGCCGGCCAAGCACCAGACGATCCTGGTGTACGTGAAGAACCCCACCCGGTACTACTTCGACAACGCCGAGGTGGACCGGGAGCCCTACATGGCCCCCGGACTGGTGGGCCCGGAGAAGTCCGCCCGCGGCAAGCTGCCCACGGACGTGTGGTGGCACACGATCGTCTCCTCCACCGGCAAGGAGAAGACCGGCTACCCCACGCAGAAGCCGGAGGGGATCGTGCGCCGGATGGTGCAGGCCTCCAGCGCAGCCGGGGACTGGGTGCTGGACTTCTTCGCCGGCAGCGGCACGCTCGGGGCGGTCGCCGGGAAGCTGGGCCGCCGGTACGTGCTGGTGGACTCCAGCCCCGAGGCGATCGAGGTGATGCGCCGCCGGTTGCCCGATGCCGATCGCTGCAGCGGCACCGGTCTGGACTTCGTCAGCATGTCCGAGCCGCAGGTGGTGCGCTGAGCGGCCTCGAGCGAGCCCTGGGGCGAGACTCCTGCCGACGACGGCAGCCGATGTGACACAGTGGCAGCTGTGAACCTGCCGCACGACGACATCGACCCCGACGGCCTGCTGGAGTACTCGGTGGTGTTCACCGATCTCTCCCTGAACCACATGTCGCAGCGGTTCGTCGGGGTGATGCAGGAGACCATCGACATCCTGCGCAGCACCTACCAGGCCCGTAGCGTGGCGGTCGTGCCTGGTGGTGGCACCTACGCCATGGAGGCGGTGGCTCGCCAGCTCGCCACCGGACGGCGGACCCTGGTGCTGCGCAACGGGCTGTTCTCCTACCGGTGGTCGCAGATCTTCGACGTCGGGTCGATCCCCGCTGCCAGCACCGTGCTCACCGCACGCCCGGTGGGTGAGGGCCACCAGGCCCCCTGGCAGCCGGCACCGGTGGAGGAGGTGGTCGCTGCGATCCGGGCCGAGCGCCCCGAGGTGGTGTTCGCCCCGCACGTGGAGACCGCCTCCGGGATGGTGCTGCCCGAGGAGTACCTGCGCGCCGTCGCCGAGGCCACGCATGACGGCGGAGGGCTGTTCGTGCTGGACTGCGTCGCCTCGGGTGCGTTGTGGGTGGACATGGCCGACCTGGGTGTGGACGTGCTCATCACCGCCCCGCAGAAAGGCTGGAGCGGGTCACCGGGCGCCGGGCTGGTGATGTTCGGCGAGGCCGGGCACGCGGCGGTGGTGCAGAGCCAGACCACCAGCTTCGCCGCGGACCTGAAGAAGTGGCTGTCCATCGCGGAGGAGTACCGCGCCGGGCACGCCCCGTACCACGCGACCATGCCCACGGACACGCTCGCCCACAACGTGGAGCTGATGCGTGCCACCACCGAGCGCGGGCTGGAGGCGCTGCGCTCGGCCCAGACCGAGCTGGGCGCGCGGGTCCGGGACCTGCTCGCCTCCCGCGGTCTGCCGTCCGTGGCGGCCGAGGGGTTCGCCGCGCCCACGGTCGTGGTGGTGCACACCGACGACTCCGACCTGTACAGCGGTGCGGCGTTCAAGCGGGTCGGCCTGCAAGTGGCAGCCGGTGTGCCGCTGCAGTGCGGTGAGGGGGAGGACTTCTCCACCTTCCGGATCGGGCTGTTCGGCCTGGACAAGCTCGGCGACGTCGACGGCACTGTGGCGCGGCTCGAGGCGGCTCTGGACGCGCTCGGCGTGTGAGCCGCGCTCAGTCCCGCCGGTAGTGGTACCAGCGGAACTGCGCACCGGCGAGCGGGCCGCGACCGACCCCGTCCGGGCTGGTGACTGCGACCACCGACCAGGTCGGGCCGAGGAGAGAGCCCAGCGTGGCCTCGTCGATCCCGCGCGGGCCGATGCCGCGCCGCGGGAGCGCCGCGGAGACGAGCAGGTCCGCCCCGCCAGTGGTGTGCTCGGACAGCCAGGCGGTGAACGCCCGCCGCCCGCCATCGCTGAGCCCGTGCAGGCAGCCGACATCGGTGACCAGGTCGAACGGGGCGCCGGGCAGGCCGTCACCCAGCCGGGTGACGTCCGCCCGGACGAACCTCACCTGCTGGTCCACCCCAGCCGCCAGGGCACGGGCCCGGGCGGCACGCAGCGGTTTGGCCACCACATCCACACCGGTCACCTGCCAGCCGTGCTCTGCCAGCAGCACACTCTGCCGGCCGGAGCCGCAGCCGGTATCGAGCGCGCGACCTGGTGGCCGGGCGGCGAGCACCTGGGGGAGCGGGCCCCGGTCGTCGGAGGCTTCCCAGGGGGTGAAGCCGATCTGGTAGAGGAAGGTATACGGCGTGGGCATGATGGCCTCCGTCTGCAGTGCCGCAGTACTCAGTGCAGTTATACTGCACCCATTGCAGTGCTACTGTCCAGACATGGCGGCAACTTCGTCCTCGCTGAGCTACCGGCAGGAGCAGGCTGCGGCGACCCGGGAGCGGATCGCGGCAGCCGCACGGCGCTTGTTCGCGGCCCAGGGCTACCGGATGACCACGATGACCGCGATCGCCGACGAGGCCGGGGTGGCCCACCGCACGGTGTACACCGCCTTCGGCGCCAAGCGGGAGATCCTCTCCGTGCTCTGCGAGCAGATGCTCGCCGACGCCCACGCGGGAGAGATCGTGCAGGCGGCCCTCGCCGAGACCGACCCGCGCCGCACCGTCGGCCTGGCCGCCCAGTTCCTGGCTTCGCTGTTCGAGGCTGCCTACGACGTGATCGCGTTGTTCGAGGCCGCCTCCGCGGAGGACCACCCGACCAGGGACATGCTGCGCGCCAAGCTGGAGGCCCGCAACGCGGTGCAGGACCAGATCGTCGCCTCGATCGGGGAAGCGCTGGTGCTGCCGCTGCCCGCGGCCCAGGCCATCTACCGCGCGCTCGCCGCGACCGGGATCTACACCGAGCTCGTGCTCTCCTCCGGCTGGACCAACCGCGAGTACCAGGACTGGGTGGAGGAACAGCTGGAGCGCCAGCTCCTGGGAGCAGGGGACCGGTCAGCGGTGCACTGAGACCGGCACCGCGAGCAGTCAGTGGGGCTGTGCCCCCTCGTCCGGGTCCACCGCACCGACGAGCCGCTGCACCCTCTCCCGCGGGACGCCCGCGTACTCGATGAGCAGCTCCGACAGAGCGGTGACATACAGCTTCAGGTCGTCGACCTCTGCCTCGAGCTCATCGAGGCGTTGGCGAGCGTTGGCCAGCTGGGCATCCTGGTGCGCATCGGTACGTCTCCGCTCGCTGCGCATCGCGGCCAGCCGTCCACGCAGCTCGTTGATGCCGGTCTCGGTGTCCGCGATGTCCAGCCGGTTGCCGATGTCGCCCAGCAGCAGCGTGCGTGCCCAGCCCATGGTCGATCCCCTCGTTGGTGAACAGGTGCCGTCTTCGCCCAGCAGGCTGCTCGGCGAAGCGGTTCCCACTATGGCAGAGCACACCAACCACTGGTCCGTGCGGGAGCGAGCAGCACCGCGGGTGTGCAGTCGGGGAGGATGGGGCCATGACCGTGGTCGTGGTAGGCAGTGTGAACACCGATGTCGTCGCCCGGGTGGCCCGCATCCCCGGGCCGGGGGAGACTCTGCTCGGGGAGGACCTGGCCCGGTACGGCGGCGGCAAGGGGGCGAACCAGGCAGTCGCTGCGGCTCGCGCAGGTGGTGCTCGGGTCGCCTTCGTCGGCGCCGTTGGTTCTGACCCGGACGCGGACGTCCGCCGCCGCGACCTGGAGACTGAGGGCATCGACACCACCGGTCTGGTCAGCGTGCCCGGTCCGACCGGCACCGCGCTGATCACCGTGGCCGCTGACGGTGAGAACGCCATCGTGGTGGCCGCCGGCGCGAACGCTGCCCGGGAGGAGCTGGAACCGGCGCAGCGGGACGTGCTCGCCCGCGCCGGGGCGGTGATCACCCAGCTGGAGGTGCCCGTCCCGCTGGTCCTCCAGGCGGGCCGAGAGCGACCCGAGGGTTCGCTGTTCCTGCTGAACGCGGCACCGTCGGCAGCGATGACCGAGCCGGCCACCGCCGCGGACCTGCTCGCGGTCACCGACGTGCTGGTGGTCAACGAGCACGAGCTCGCCGACATCGCCGGGGCGATCGGCACCGAGGCGGCGATCGTCCAGGTCGCGGAGCAGGTGCCGGTGCTGATCGTCACCCTCGGGTCGGCCGGAGCGCTGGTGGTGGTCGGGACAGAACGCCGGCAGGTTCCCGCCTTCGAGGTGACCGCGGTGGACACCACCGGAGCCGGCGACACGTTCTGCGGGGTTCTCGCCGCCCGGCTGGCTGCGACCCGCCCGGCAGAGGGCAGCGTGCCAGCGATCGAGACGGTCGCCGATGCTGCTCGGGTCGCCTCCGCCGCAGCAGCCCTGGCGGTGGGCACCGCTGGTGCGCAGGACTCGGTACCCACCGCCGGTGCGGTGGCCGACCTGCTGGCTCGCGCTGCCCCGCGCGATACCGAGAGCACGTCATGACGCCCGCTCACCCAGCGCGTGCTGCCTGGTCGGCGGTGCGGCCAGGTTCGGCGGCCGCCGCCACGAGCAGCGGCAGGACGTCCCGGACCGCCATCTCGATCCGCCCGTAGACGCGGGGGGTGAGCAACGTGGTCCCGTCGAAGTCACCGGAGGAGGCGAAGACCGCGACCGGGAGGGTCATCGCCTGGAAGAAGCCGAACAGGGGCCGCAGCGCATGTTCGAGCACCAGGGCATGATGCTCCCCACCGCCGGTGGCGGCCAGCAGCACGGGGGTGTTGGCCAGTGCGTACTGGTCCACCAGGTCGAAGAAGTGCTTGAACAGACCGGTGTAGGAGCCGCGGAACACCGGCGTGGCTGCGATCAGCAGGTCGGCGGACTCCGCCTGCTGCAGCACCGCGTCGACCTCGGGGGCCACCCCCTCGCGCTCGAGAGCACCAGTGAACTGCTCACCCAGCCGGTAGACATCGATCCGGCTCGTGTGCACGGTGATGCCGGAGGGCTCCAGCACCTGGCGGAGGGTGTCCACGACCACCTCGGTCAGGCCCACGGTCTTGGACTTCTCGCTGGGGCTGCCGTTCACCACCACCACGTGGAGCGTCCCGGGTGTGCCAGCGTCGGTGAGTACATCTCGGCCCGGTGTGCGGGTCAGAGCTGCCGTGGTCATGCCGTGGCCTCCTTCCGGGCTGCGACCTCGCGCCGGACGACCGGCGCCACCTCGGTACCGAGCCGCTCGATCGCGGCCAGCACGTCCCGCTGGGGCATGCCCCCGAAGCCGATCTGGACCAGGGCGCGGTCGGCGCCATAGACCTCGTGGTAGGTGAGCAGCTTGTCGATGACCTCCTGCGGGCTGCCGACCAGGAGTGCGGCGTCCGCGGACGTCTGGGCCTCGAACGCCACCCGAGGCATCTGCATGCCGACCCCGCGTTGGTGGTTGTTCTCCTTCATCCCCTGGGCGAAGTACGGGTACATCACGTCTCGGGCTGCCTGGCTGGTGGCCCCCACGTATCCGTGCAGGTTGATGCTCGTGCGCAGGTCGGTGTCCCGGTGCCCGGCCTGCTGCGCAGCGGCCCGGTACAGCCCGACGGTCTGCTCGTGCAGACGGAGCGGTCCGAGCAGGAAGGCCAGCGCCATCGGGAGCCCGAGGCGTCCGGTGCTGATCGCCGAGGCCGGGGAGCCGCCCACGCCCACCCAGACCGGCAGCTGCGCCTGCAGCGACCGCGGCCCGATGTCGGCGTCCTCGAGTGCCGGGCGGAGGGTGCCCTGCCAGGTCACCGGGTTCTCCGTGCGGATCTTCAGCAGCAGGTCGAGCTTCTCCCGGAACAGGTCGGCATAGTCCGCCAGGTCGTAGCCGAACAGGGGGAAGGACTCGGTGTAGGAGCCGCGTCCGGCGATGATCTCGGCCCGTCCACCGGAGAGCTGGTCCAGGGAGGCGAACTGCTCCCACACCCGCACCGGGTCGTCGGAGCTGAGCACGGTGACGGCGCTGGTCAGGCGGATCTGCTCGGTGGCCTCCGCAGCCGCAGCGAGCATGACGCTGGTGGCGGAGCCGACGAAGTCGGTGCGGTGGTGCTCCCCGACGCCGAACAGGTCGAGTCCCGCCTGGTCGGCCACCCGCGCCTGCTCGATGATCTCCCGGGCCCGCCGGTGCGCCGAGGGCATCGCCCCGGTGCCAGCATCGGCGGTGATCTCTCCGAAGGTGGTGAAGCCGAGCTCGAACGGGCGACGGCGCTCGGTCACCGGTCGGTCGGCAGTAGTCGTGGTCATGGTCGACAACCCTTCTCGTGTGTCTGTCACCTAGCCGTAAGTTGCTTGCGCAAGCAACTATTCCCGGATGGTCCGACGGATCTGCCGAGAGCTCCGGTGCCGCGCACAGCGGTAGTGTGTGGTCATGGCGACCCCGCAGCTGACGCCGCTGGAGGACAAGGCGTGGCAGGGCTTCCTCTATCTGCACGACCGCCTCTGGCGGGAGATCGAGGCCGAGCTGGAGGGGGCCGGGGTGAGCATGGCCGAGTACAGCGTGCTGGCCCTACTGGCGAAGGCCGGCCGGGCCGGGATGCGGATGTCCGAGCTGGCCCAGCGCAGGGTGATGTCCACCGGCGGGTTCAGCCGACTCACCGACCGGCTGCAGCAGCGCGGTCTGGTGGAACGGCAGCGCGCCAGCGACGACGGGCGCGGCTATGTCGTGGTGCTGACCAGCGACGGTCGCAGCCTGCTGCGCAGGGCGTGGCGCACCCACTATGCCGAGCTGCGCCGGCTGTTCCTCGACCGGCTGGACGAGACGGACCTGGCCGACCTCGCCCGCATCTGGGAGCGTCTGGATCCCCAGTGGGCCCAGGAGCACGAGGTCGGCTGACCATGTAGCACGCAGTGCTACATGTTGCTATGCTGAGGAGATGAGCACGAGTCCCGAGATCAGCCAGCGCGACCTGCGCATGCGGTCGAAGGAGATCATGGACGCCCTGGAGCGTGGGCAGACCTACACGGTCACGCGCGATGGGCGCGGTATCGGTGAGCTGGTGCCGATCCGCGAGCCTCGTCGCTTCGTATCCCGTGCGCACTTTGCTCGGGCTGCACGGAATGCACCGCAGCTGGATGTCGACGCATTCCGTCGGGACCTCGACGAAGCTGTCGATCCGGAGCTGGACGACCCGTATGCGCGGTGAGCTGAGCCGGGGTTTGCTGGACACCAACATCCTCATCCTCTGGCAGTCGATCGAGCCTGCGGCGCTGCCGGAGGAGATGGCAATCAGTGCAGTCACCCTGGCTGAGCTCTCCGCGGGGGTTCACCTCAGCGACTCTGCAGCCAGTGAGCGGGCGAGACGGCTCGACGTCCTTCAGCGGGCTGAGCACGAGTTCGATCCGATTCCGTTCGGTGCAGACGCCGCGCGCGCCTTCGGACGGCTGAGCGCGGCAGTCCGCGAGACCGGCCGGCCCCCCCGCCGGCGCACTGCCGACCTGATGATCGCGGCGGTCGCAGCTGCCGAGGGCCTGCCGCTGTACACGGCGAACCCCGACGATTTTCGCGGGCTGGAGGAGACCGTCGAGGTCATACCAGTGCCGCGCCCGGCATGAGTGATCGGCTACTGCGCCGGTAGATCTCGAGAGGTATCCGCGGTCCGGCCCGGAGGAACGTGCGCACGCACGGCCTCGTCGATGAGCCGGGCAGCCGTCCGCGCGGTGCGCGAGTCGATGTCCAGGGCCGGGTTCAGCTCCACCACGTCCAGCAGCGCCAGCTTCCCGGTGCCGGCCGCCGCACGTACCGCTGCGGCCACCAGGTGGGTGCCCACACCGAACGCCGCCGGCGCGGAGACACCCGGTGCCACGCTCGCCGGCAGCACGTCCAGGTCGATGGTCAGATACAGCACGTCCAGGCCGTGGGCGAAGTCTGCGACGAAATCGGTGATCCCGGCCTCGCCGCCGCGCCAGCAGTCCACGTCGGTCAGCCACCGCACACCCAGCTCGCGTGCCGTGTCGAACAGCACCGGGGTGTTCGAGGGCTCAGCGATGCCGATGACGGCGTAGCGCAGCTCCCGCTCAGCCGCTCGCTCCGCCTCGGCCATCTGCCAGAACGGGGTGCCGGAGGTGGGCCGGTCCTCCTGGCGCAGGTCGAAGTGGGCGTCCAGGTTCAGCACTCCCCACCGCGGACGCGCACCGGCAGGGCCGGCCATCTGCTGGGAGACCATCAGCCCCCGGTAGCTGGCCCAGGCGGTCTCGTGGCCGCCGCCGAGCACGATCGCCAGTCGGCACCCCCGCGCATCCAGCGCCGTGGTGATCAGCCGGGCGGCGTCCGCCTGCCCGGTCTCCAGGTCTTCTCCGCCGGTGACGGCGTCACCATGGTCGACCAGGCCCGTCACCTGCTGTGCCAGGTCACCGTGGGCGGCCAGCGGGGCGAGCGCACGGCGCAGCGCTGCCGGTCCGCTGCGGGCTCCGGCCCGGCCGCCGTTGCGACGCACCCCCTCGTCGGAGCAGAAGCCGAGCAGCCCGATGTGCTCGCTACCGTGCGCCGCAGCCCAGGAGGACGCTGGCTGGGCCACCTGGTGCCAGCGGGCGTGCTCCGGGCCGTGGCCGTCGTACCGGCCAGTCCACTCCGGCGCGAGCCGTGCCCGGTCCGAGGGGCCCTCTGCGGCGTCCATGACCACCACCGTATCCACCGGCGATGCCCGGGGCGCGGTGCTACCGTGACGTTCGTCGGTGGCATGGGTGCGCGGACGTGCCCGAGCAGCGTGCGGAGGTGAGGGATGGGCCTCGAGGGAGCGCGAGAGGTGCGGGCGCCCCGCGGCACCCACCTGACCGCGAAGTCGTGGCAGACCGAGGCGCCGCTGCGGATGCTGCAGAACAACCTCGATCCCGAGGTCGCCGAACGGCCCGACGACCTCGTCGTCTACGGCGGCACCGGGCGGGCCGCCCGGTCCTGGGCTGCCTTCGACGCCATCGTCGACTCCCTGCGGGACCTGGAGAGCGACGAGACGTTGCTGGTGCAGTCCGGTAAACCGGTCGGCATCCTGCACACCCACGAGTGGGCACCCCGGGTGCTGATCGCCAACGCCAACCTGGTCGGTGACTGGGCCACCTGGGAAGAGTTCCGCCGCCTCGAGGCCGAGGGGCTGATCATGTACGGGCAGATGACCGCCGGCTCGTGGATCTACATCGCCACCCAAGGCATCCTGCAGGGGACGTTCGAGACGTTCGCCGCCGTCGCCCGGAAACGCTTCGGCGGCACCCTCGCCGGCACACTCACCCTCACCGGCGGCTGCGGCGGGATGGGCGGTGCGCAACCGCTGGCCGTCACCTTGAACGATGGGGTGGTGATCGTGGTGGACGTGGACTCCTCCCGGCTGCAGCGGCGGATGGACAGGCGCTACCTCGACCTGGTGGCCACCGACCTGGACGACGCCGTGGCGCGCGCCAACGCCGCGGTGGCGGAGGAGCGGCCACTGTCCATCGGGGTGGTCGGCAACGCCGCGCAGACCTTCCCCGAGATGCTGCGCCGGCACCGCGCCGGCCAGGTACGGGTGGACGTGGTCACCGACCAGACCAGTGCGCACGACCCGCTCAGCTACCTGCCGCTGGAGGTGGCGCTCGAGGACTGGCAGCAGGAGGCCGAGAATGATCCGGACGGGTTCACCAAGAAGGCCCGGGCCTCCATGGCCCGGCACGTGGAGGCGATGGTCGGCTTCGCCGACGACGGAGCCGAGGTGTTCGACTACGGCAACTCCATCCGGGACGAGGCCCGCCGCGGCGGGTGCGAGCGGGCGTTCGCGTTCCCCGGGTTCGTGCCCGCCTACATCCGCCCGCTGTTCTGCGAAGGGCTCGGACCATTCCGGTGGGTGGCGCTCTCCGGTGACCCGGAAGACATCCACACCACCGACCGGGCGCTCAAGGAGCTGTTCCCCGACAACGAGCACCTGCACCGGTGGCTGGACGCCGCCGCCGAGCACGTCGAGTTCGAGGGGCTGCCGGCCCGGATCTGCTGGCTCGGGCTGGGGGAGCGGGACCGGGCCGGGGTGCTGTTCAACGACCTGGTGCGCGAGGGGAAGGTGAAGGCATCGATCGTCATCGGCCGGGACCACCTGGACTCCGGCTCGGTGGCCTCCCCGTACCGGGAGACCGAGGGCATGCTGGACGGCTCGGATGCGATCGCCGACTGGCCGCTGCTGAACGCCCTGCTGTCCACCGCCTCCGGGGCCACCTGGGTCTCCATCCACCACGGTGGCGGGGTGGGCATCGGCCGTTCCATCCACGCCGGCCAGGTGGGTGTGGCCGACGGCACCGACCTGGCCGAGCAGAAGCTGAGCCGGCTGCTGACCAACGACCCCGCCAGCGGGGTGCTCCGGCACGTGGACGCCGGCTACTCCCGCGCCGCACAGGTGGCGCGCGACCGGTCGCTGCGCGTGCCGATGCCACCCCGGCTACGCGACTGATGACCAGCACCCTGCTCACCGGGATCGGCGAGCTGTGGACCTTCGACCCCGCGCTGGAGGACCCCACCGCAGCCCCGGTCACCGGCGCCGCCGAGGGGCAGGTGGTCCGCGAGGCGGCCCTGGTCATCGACGGCGAGCACATCGCCTGGACCGGGCCGCGCACCCACGCCCCGGCCGCGGACGAGCAGGTGGACCTCGGTGGGCGCACCGTGCTGCCCGGCTGGGTGGACTCCCACACCCACCTGACCTTCGCCGGTGACCGCGCCGCGGAGTTCCAGGCCCGGATGGCCGGGCGCGCCTATGCCGCCGGCGGCATCACGGTGACCACCGCCGCCACTCGCGCCGCCGACCCAGAGGTGCTGGCCGACCTGGTCCGTGCCCGGATCACCGAGGCCCGCCGCGGTGGCACCACCTGCCTGGAGACCAAGACCGGTTACGGCCTCACCCTCGCCGACGAGGCAGCCGCCGCCCAGCTGCTCGCCGACCTGGTCGCCGCCGGTGAGCTGGACGAGGCCACCTTCCTCGGGGCCCACCTGGTGCCCCCGGAGTACGACGGACAGGACGGGCGACCCGGCGCCGCGGAGTACGTGCACCTGGTCACCGGGCCGATGCTCCAGGCGGTCCGCGACCAGGTGCGCTGGGCGGACGTGTTCTGCGAGCAGGGCGCCTTCGACCTGGACCAGACCGAGACGATCCTGCGCGCGGCGACCCGGGCCGGCCTCGGGCTGCGGGTGCACGCCCACCAGCTCGGCCGCTCCGGGGTGGTCGCCCTCGCCTGCGACCACCAGGCAGCCAGCGTCGACCACCTGAACTTCCTGGACGAGGCGGACATCGAGGCGCTCGCGGCCACCCGCACCCGCCAGCTGCGCCCCACCCCCGGTGCGGACGCTACGCCCGGAGGCTACGCCGTCGACCAGGGGCCGACAGTGGCGACCGTGCTGCCGGCGTGCGACCTGTCCACCCGGGCGCCGCTGGCGCCGGCCCGAGCCCTGCTCGACGGCGGAGCGCACCTGGCGATCGCCTCGAACTGCAACCCGGGCACCAGCTACACCTCCTCGATGTCCTTCTGCGTCACCACGGCGGTGCTGCAGCAGCAGCTGAGCATCGCCGAGGCGCTGCGGGCGGCCACCCGTGGCGGGGCGCTGGCGCTGCGCCGCGGCGACGTCGGGCACCTTGGCCTGGGCGCCCGCGCGGACCTGCACGTGCTGGACGCCCCCGCCGCCATCCACCTCGCCTACCGGCCCGGTATGCCGCTCACCCACGCGGTCTGGCGGGCCGGGAGGCGTGTCGTCTGACCGGTTCCCCCACCCCAAGGAGACCTTCGTGACCGACTCTGCCCCCGCCGTCGTGCTGTCCGCCGACGGGCCCACCCCCGCCCAGGTGAGTGCTGTGGCCCGCCATGGTGCCGCCGTCGAGCTCGACCCGGCGATGCTCGCCCACCTGGCCCGGGTGCGCGAGCAGGTGGCTGCGCTCGCCGCCGGTGACCAGCCGGTGTACGGGGTGTCCACCGGGTTCGGCGCGCTCGCCGACACTCCCATCGCCACCAGCCGGCGCACTGCGCTGCAGCGCTCGCTCATCCGCTCCCACGCCGCCGGCACCGGACCCGAGGTGGAGCGAGAGGTGGTGCGTGCCATGATGCTGCTGCGCGCCCGCAGCCTGGCCAAGGGGCACTCCGGGGTGCGGCCGGTGCTAGTGGCCACGATCGCGGCCGTGCTGAACGCCGGTATCACCCCGATCGTGCACGAGTACGGCTCGCTGGGGTGCTCTGGCGACCTCGCCCCGCTGGCGCACTGCGCGCTGGTGCTCCTCGGTGAGGGCCGGGCGCGCGATGCGGCGGGGCAAGAGCGGCCGGTGCCCGAGCTGCTCGCTGCTGCCGGGATCGCCCCGATCGAGCTGACCGAGAAGGAGGGGCTGGCGCTGATCAACGGCACCGACGGGATGCTCGGCCAGCTGCTGCTGGCGCTGGCCGACCTGGAGGAGCTGCTCCGCGTCGCGGACGTCACCACGGCGCTCTCGGTGCAGGGTCTGCGCGGGCGGGACGAGGTGTTCCGCCCGGAGCTGCATGTTCTGCGCCCGCACCCGGGGCAGGCGGTCTCGGCGGCGAACATCCTGGCGGTGCTCGACGGGTCGGCGATCCTTGCCGATGTGCGCCGGGAGGCCTCCCGGGTGCAGGACGCCTACTCGGTGCGCTGCGCTCCGCAGGTGGCCGGCGGGGCGCGGGACACCGTGGAGCACGCCCGCACGGTGGCGCTGCGCGAGCTGGCGGCGGCGATCGACAACCCGATGGTCCTGGACGATGGCTCGATCAGCTCCAACGGCAACTTCCACGGTGCCCCGGTGGCCTACGTGCTGGACTTCCTGGCGATCGTCGCCGCGGACGTGGCCGCCATCGCCGAGCGGCGCACCGACCGGATGCTGGACAAGGCGCGCTCGCACGGACTGCCACCGTTCCTCGCCGACGACCCAGGGGTGGACTCCGGGATGATGATCGCCCAGTACACCCAGGCCGCGCTGGTCGCGGAGCTGAAGCGGCTGGCGGTGCCGGCGAGCGTGGACTCCATCCCGTCCTCGGCGATGCAGGAGGACCACGTCTCGATGGGCTGGCACGCCGCCCGCAAGCTGCGTACCGCGGTGGCGAACCTGCGCCGGGTGCTGGCCATCGAGCTGCTCGTCGCCACCCGGGCGATCGACCTGCGCGAACAGGCACCCTCCCCGGCGGCCGCCGCCGCGATCGCGGTGCTGCGCCGGGCGGTGGGCGGACCCGGGCCGGACGAGTTCCTCGCCCCGGACATCGCCGCCGCCGAGGAGTGCCTGCTGGACGGGACGGTGCTTGCGGCCGTGGAGGCGGTGACCGGGCCGTTGCGGTGACCACGTGGTCCGAGCACAACGCGGGTGCACCTATGGTTGCGATTCGCCGAATTTGCGACCACAAGTGCACCCTCGTGCCGGGGGTGTGGTGACGTCAGCGGCGCACCACCTGGTCGTACACCTGGATCATCGGTTCCGCCTGCACTGCCGCAGTGTCACGGGCGGAGACCATCGCTGTGCTCGCCCGGGTGAGCAGCTCCGGCTCGCGGCGCAGGCGCGCCAGCACCTCGGCCAGACCGGCCGCATCCGGGGTCGGTGCGGCGAACCCGGCCCCCTCGGGCACCACCTCGGCCAGGTCCGGGTCGGCATAGAGCACCGGCAGACCGGAGGCGATCGCCTCCAGGATCACCATCGGCTGGTTGTCGAAGTCCAGCGAGGAGCTGACCAGCACGTGGCTGCGGCGCATCTCGGCGAGCACCTCCGTCTGCGGCACCGACCCACCCAGCCGGACCCGGCTGCCCGCTGCCACCCGGGCCACCGCACGGCGAGCGACGCCGTCACCGAACATGGTGCCCTGCACCCCGGCACCGGCCCGGTCCACTGCGTCCACGAACACCTCCGGCCGCTTCTCCGGCGACAGCCGGCCCACCCACAGCGCCCGCAGCACCTCACCGGGTGCGAGCCCGCGCACCACCGGCGCCCCGACCCGCTCCAGCACGCTCGGCTCCACCCCGTTGGAGACCACTGTGGTCGGCGTGGCCACCCCGACCGCGGCCAGCTTGGTGGCGAAGTGCGCCGAGGGCACCACCAGGTGGTCGCTGGCTCGCGCCTGGGCCACCATCAGCCGCCACATCCGCCGCGCCACCCGGCTGGCGGTGAACGGCGCCCCGGCCGAGACCTGCACCCCGGAGTGCGGCACCTGCCGGTGGTGCAACCAGGTGAGCAGACCCGTGGACAGGGCCGGCAGCGGCAGCACCGAGGCGGTGTACACGTCGATCCGGCCGTGCATCGTGTGCACCACCGGCAGGCCGAGCTCGCGCGCCACCCGGATCCCGGACAGTGCCGCGAACATCTCCGAGTGCGTGTGCACCACCTGCACCCTGCGGTCGGTCAGCTCGCGGCGGAGCACGGCGCGCACCCGCGCCGGCGTCCAGGCGAACGGGTACCCGTCCGGGCGGAAGATGCCGGAGACCGGCAGTGTGACGATGCCCGGGTCGGAGCTGGGTTCGTCCGCGGGGCAGCACACCGTGACCTCGTGGCCGGCCCGCTGTAGGCCTTCGCGCAGCGCCTTCACTGCGGTCTGCACCCCACCGAGCGTGGGCAGGTAGTAGTCGGTCAGCAGGGCCACGCGCATGGGCTGAGCGTAGCGACCCCCGGGATGCCGCACGGCCTCTGGCCCGCAGCCTTTCGTAGGATGCCCGGATGACGACGACAGCACTGGTCACCGGGGCGAGCGGCTTCCTCGGCGGTCACGTCGTCGCCGAGCTGCGCGCGCACGGCTACCGGGTGATCGCCGCCGGCCGGAACGCCGCCGCGCTGCCCACCGGCGGTCCCACGCTGGTCGGGGATCTGGACGCCCTCGCCCGTACCGACCAGCCCGCCGACCTGGTGATCCACTGCGCCGCCCTGTCCACCCCCTGGGGCGCCTGGCGCGACTTCGCCCGCACCAACATCACCGGCACCGAACGGGTGCTCACCTACGCCCGCCGCAACGGCGTCCGCCGGATCGTGCACGTCTCCTCGCCGAGCATCTACGCCGCACCGCGGCACGCCACGAACATCACCGAGAACGAGGTGGATGCCGGCAACCGCCTCAACAACTACATCCGCTCCAAGGTCGCCGCCGAGGCCCTGCTGCACCGCGCTCGCCGGGAACCGGGCACTCCGGAGATCGTGATCCTCCGCCCCCGCGGCATCATCGGCCCCGGCGATTCCAGCCTGGTGCCCCGGCTGCTGGCCGTGGAGGAGAAGATCGGCATCCCGCTCTTCGAAGGCGGCCGCGCCCTGATCGACCTCACCTCAGTGCAGAACGTGGCCACCGCGCTGCGCCTGGCCGCCGAGACCCCAGGAATCGACGGCGAGGCCATCAACATCACCAACGGCGACCCGCGCCCGTTCCGCAACCTGATCGATGCGCTCTTCGCCCGGCTCGGCCGCACCCCGCGCTACCGCCACCTGCCTACGAAACCCCTCTACGCCGTCGCCGGCCTGCTGGAAGCGGTCTACGCGAGCCTCCCCGGCCGCCCCGAGCCACCATTGACCCGGTACACGCTCAGCACGATCGCCTATTCCCAGACACTGGACATCTCGAAAGCCCGCGCGCTGCTCGGCTACACCCCGCAGGTCTCCCTGGACGAGAGCCTGGCCAGCTATGCCCGGTGACCTGCGCGCCTACACCTGCGGGCACACCCACCACGACCTCGCCCAGCTGGTCTCCGGCCACCGGCGGGAACACCGCCGGTTCCCCTCGACCGTGTTCTGCTACCGCAGCGGCGACCGGGTGGTGCTCTTCGACACCGGCTACGCCCCGCAGCCCTGGAGTGTCGGTCTGACCGGGCGGCTCTACCAGCGGCTGCTGCCCCCTGAGCTGCCGCCGGGCGAGGACGTGGCCGACCAGCTGGACCCGGCGAGCGTGACCCACGTGGTGCTCTCCCACCTGCACCCGGACCACATCGGCGGGCTGCGGCACTTCTCCCACGCCCACCTGGTGCTGCACCGCGACCAGCTGGCCACCCTGGCCGGCCCGCGGCTGCGGGAGGGGCTGCTGCGCGGGCTGCTGCCGGACTGGTTCGCCGAGGCGACGCAGCAGACCGACCGGTGCACCGCCGTCGAGGATCTCACCCCGGGGCCGGCCGGTCTGGGCAGCTACGACCTGTTCGGCGACGGCAGCTACCAGCTGGTGCACCTGCCCGGCCACGCCCGCGGCCACCTCGGTGCCCTGGTCGAGGACCGGGTGCTGCTCGCCGGGGATGCCGCCTGGGGGCGGGACCTGCTCGAGCAGGTAGACCGGATGCGCGCGGTGCCCCGCTGGATCACCTACGACGGCGCAGCTCACCGGGACACGGCCCGTCGCCTCCTCGAGGTCGAGCGTGGGGGAGCGCGGCTGCTCTTCTCCCACGACGACCACCCCA
Source organism: Ruania albidiflava DSM 18029 (assembly GCF_000421225.1). GTDB lineage: Bacteria > Actinomycetota > Actinomycetes > Actinomycetales > Beutenbergiaceae > Ruania > Ruania albidiflava. The sequence goes on from NZ_ATWL01000007.1 coordinate 21,494, forward strand.
GCGGGGTGAACCTGCTGTGAGCAAGCTGCGCACCGCCGTCGTGCTGGCCAGGACCCGCTGGGGCTGGCGGCCGCGCACCCGAGCAGCCCTGGAGCGCTACCAGCAGCGCCGCATCCGGGCGCACCTGCGGTTCCTGCGCGCCCGGTCCCCGTTCTACGCGGATGTGCGCACGCTGGCCGAGGCGCCGGTGATGGACAAGCAGACGATGATGGCGAACTTCGATGCACTGAACACCGTGGGCGTACGCCGGGCCGAGGCGGAGGCGCTCGCGCTGGCGGCCGAGCGGTCCCGCGACTTCACGCCGATGCTGGGGAACGTGGCGGTCGGGCTGTCCTCGGGCACCTCCGGGCACCGCGGGCTGTTCCTGGTCAGCCCTGCCGATCGCGATGCGTGGGCCGGCACCGTGCTGGCGCTCACGCTCCCGCCGGGGCTGGTCGGGCACCGGATCGCGCTGTTCCTGCGCGCCAACAACGCGCTGTACGAGTCGGTGCGCTCCCGGCTGGTGGACTTCCGGTACTTCGACCTGACGGTCCCGGTGGGCCAGCACCTGGCTGACCTGGTGGAGTACCGGCCGACGATCCTGGTGGCGCCGCCGTCGGTGCTGCGGCTGCTCGCCGGTGCCGGTTCGCGGCTGGGCGGGCTGCAGCGGGTGTACTCGGTGGCCGAGGTGCTGGACGAGGGGGAGGCGGAGTCCTTGGCGAGGGCGTTCGGGCAGCAGCACCTGCACCAGCTCTACCAGTGCACGGAGGGGTTCCTCGCCCGCACCTGCGAGCACGGAGTGCTGCACCTGAACGAGCAGCACGTGCTCATCGAACCGGAGTGGCTGGACGAGCGGCGGTTCACCCCCGTGGTCACCGACTTCTCCCGCCGCACCCAACCGATCGTGCGGTATCGGCTGAACGACGTGCTGGTCGCCCGTCGGGGACCGTGCCCGTGCGGCAGCGTGCTGCGCGCGATCGAGCGGATCGAGGGCCGTGCGGACGACACCTTGCTGCTCGACGGGCGGGTGGTGTTCGCGGACCTGGTCTCCCGGGCGGTGATCGCTGCGGACGGGTTCACCGAGTATGCCGTGGTGCAGACCGGACCGGACCGGCTCCAGGTACAGCTGGACGAGCTGGCGGCGGCGCCGGCGGTGGGCGTCGAGCTGGACCGGCTGTGGCAGCGGCTGGGGCTGGCGGCGCCGGCGGTGGAGTTCGTCCCGTATGCTGCCGATCCGGGAGTGAAGCGGCGCCGAGTGCGGCGGGACTGGCAGGGGACAGCGGATGCGGCAGTGCGAGATCGCCGGGTGGGGGACCGACCTTCCGGACCGGGTGGTGCGGTTCGGTGACCAGACCCGGTACCGCATCGCCGAGGGCCGTAGCCAGCTGGACCTGCTCGCCGCCGCTGCTGGTCAGGCGCTGGACCGGGCCGGGCTGGGGCCGGCGGACATCGACTGCGTGATCGGTGCCGTGGCTGGGGACCTGCAGCCGATCCCGTGCACTGCGGCGCTGGTGTGGGAGCGGCTCGCGCCCCGGTCGCAGGTGGCGGCGTTCGACGTGAACTCCACGTGCACCTCGTTCATCACCGCTGTGGACGTGGCCTCCCGCTACCTGGTGGACGGCGAGTACCAGCGGGTGCTGATCGTCTCCGGGGACGTGGGGTCGCGGTTCCTCAACCCGGGCCAGCGGGAGAGCAACGAGCTGTTCTCCGACGCCGCGGCGGCCGTGGTGCTGACCGCTGGTGCGGACCCGGAGCGCGGGGTGTTGACCAGCCTGCAGCAGACCTGGGCCGAGCACGCCCACGACACCGAGATCCGCGGTGGCGGGTCGCTGGTGCCGCCGTACGCCTACTCGGCCGAGCGGACCGCAGACTATGAGTTCGACATGGATGGGCGCCGCGCGCTGCGGAACATGGTGCGGGTGCTGCCGGGGTTCTTCGAGGAGTTCTTCGACCGGCTGGGCTCGTCGGTCGGGTTGGGCCTGGCGGACGTGGACCTGTTCGTGCCGCACCAGGCCAGCCGGGCACTCGGTCTGGCGATGCGGCGGATCGGTATCCCGCCGGAGCAGTACATCGACTGGGTCAGCGACTACGGGAACATGGTCTCCGCCTCGGTGCCGTTCGTGCTGGCACGCTGCCTGGACTCTGGCCGGGTGCGGCGGGGCGACCTGGTGGTCCTGTGTGGCACGGCGGCCGGGCTGACCGCGAATGCCCTGGCCCTGCGGCTGTAATTGCCCTTCTGTCCCCCGCCGCCGCGCCCCCACCCCCCTCTTCCCGCGAGGGTGCACTTATGGTTGGAAATCCGGCGATTCGCAACCATGAGGGCACCCTCGTGCAACCACAGGTGCACCGTCGTCCACAGCCCCCGGGTACGTGAGTCTCACGGTCGCTTCGGGTGGTGCTGGAATCGGCGGATGCCGGACAGTCGCATCGTGCAGCGAGCCGAGGTGCTGGCAGGACGCCAGGCCGGGTTGCTCAGCTATGATCAGGTCCTCCAGGAGGGGCTGACCCGGGGAGATCTGCGGCAGCTGCTGGTGACCGGTCGGTGGCAGCGGCAGACCAGGGGCGTGTACCGGACCCCGGTGGTGCCGCTGGATGACCGGTATGACATGGCCCGCCACCGGATGGCGTGGACCGGGCTGCTGGCGGTCCCCGGCGGAGTGGCCACCGGGATGGCCGCTGTGGCGTTGCACCGGATCCAAGGACTGCCGCAGCGCATCCCGGCCGAGGTCTGCCTGCCCGGCGGCACCAGCCAGCGGGGACCGAAGGGGATCCGGGTGCGGCGCTACCGGTCCGGTATGCCGGTGCTGGAGATCGGCGGCTTCCCGGTGGCAGACGTGACCGCGGCGATCGCGCAGGCACTTCGGGACCTGGGCCGTGAGCACGGCGTGGCGATCCTGGACTCCGCCCTGCACCTGGGCAGGCTCCATGCGGGAACGCTGCGCGAAGTCAACGACCTGCTCACTGGCTGTCCCGGCGCCCGCAAGGCCCGCAGCTACCTCGTCCTCGCAGACGGCCGCGCGGACTCCCCGCTCGAGACGTGGGCGCGGCTGGTGTTCACCGATGCCGGACTGCCGCCGACCACGCTGCAGAAGGAGTTCGTGGACGAGCGGGGCCGGCGGATCGCGAAGGGAGACCTTGCCTGGCGGCGCTCGGATGGTAGCTGGGTGTCGGTGGAGATGGACGGACAGGAGGTGCACTCTGCCCCAGGCGCCGTGTTCCGGGACCGCCGCCGGCAGAACCATCTGATGCTGGACCGTGGGCTCACGCTGCTCAGGTTCACTGGCCGGGACCTGCGGGACGGCTCCGCCGTGGCCATGCTGCGCCAGGCGCTCGGCGCGTGAGGGCACGGAAGTTTCCTAGACTCGGGCGGTGTGACCCGCCCCGCCATCCCCACTGAGATCAAGGTGTTGGTGGCGGCCGCGTTCGTCATCGCGGTCGGTTTCGGTCTGGTGTCCCCGGTGCTGCCCGCCTACGCGCGCTCCTTCGACGTCGGTGTGGCCGCCGCGTCGGTGGTCGTCTCCGCGTTCGCGTTCTTCCGGCTCGTGTTCGCGCCCGCCGGCGGCGCGCTGGTGGTGAAGCTGGGGGAGCGGCCGGTGTACGTGGCTGGGCTGGTCATCGTCGCGCTCAGCTCCTTGGCGACGGCGTTCGCCCAGTCCTACGTCCAGCTCCTGGTGGTGCGGGGGTTGGGTGGGGTCGGTTCGACCATGTTCACCGTCTCGGCGATGTCCCTGGTGGTGCGGCTGGCGCCGCCCTCGATCCGCGGCCGGTGCACGTCGGCGTATGCGACGGCGTTCCTGCTCGGTGGGATGCTCGGGCCGGTGCTCGGCGGACTGCTCGCCGAGTTCGGACTGCGGGTGCCGTTCGTGGTGTACGCGGTGGCGCTGTTCATCGCAGCGCTCGTGGTGGCGATCTGGCTGAGGGGTGCCCGGCTACGACCCGGACAGGAGCAGACCGAGCAGCTGCCGATGCGGGTGCGTGAGGCCTGGCACTCCTCGGCGTTCCGCGCGGCGCTGGTGTCCGGGTTCGCCAACGGCTGGAGCAACTTCGGCGTGCGAGTGGGGGTGCTGCCGCAGCTCGCCGTCGCCGTGCACGACGACACCTGGGTGGCCGGTGCGGCGCTCGCCGCGGCCTCGGTCGGCACCGCGGCCACCTTGCAGTTCTCCGGCCGGTGGGCGGACTCGGTGGGACGGCGTCCACTGGTGCTCGCCGGGCTGCTGGTCACTGCGATCGGGTTGGGGCTGATCGGTCTGTCGAACGGGCTGGTGGTGCTGCTCGCACTGTCGGTGTTCTCTGGGATCGGTGGCGGGCTGCTGAACCCGGCGCAGCAGGCGACGCTGGCGGACATCGTGGGTAGCGACCGGTCGGGGAGCAAGGTGCTGGCGACGTTCCAGATGGCTCAGGACACCGGCGCGATCCTCGGTCCGATACTTATCGGCCTGGTGGCTGACAACTTTGGTTTCGCCTGGGCGTTCGGGGTGACCGGTGTGGTGGCGCTGGCGGCGATGCTGCCCTGGCTCACTGCTGAGGAGACGATGCCTGAGATGGAGATGGCGCCGCGGCGGTGAATCGGACATTCACCGTCGATGCCGAACTCGGGAGCAGGAGCCGCGTGGTCCGACATGGGCGGAGTTTCCTACGGTCGCGCGTCGGCGTCTTGGGCAGGGTGCAGTCGGGAGCGAGAGAAGGTTGTCCACAAGTGGGTGTCGCACCTCACACTTGTGTGGCATGGTCGATGGCATGAGGAGCCGATGGGGACGGCTGGTGTGGGTGTTGGCAGGGCTGCTGGCGCTCACCGGCTGCACGCAGCCTGAGGCTGACGGGGCGGAGCCGCCGACAGTGACGCAGAGCCCGCAAGAGACGGTTGAGCCGACCTCCGATGCGCCGGGCGACGACGGTTCCGATGCGGGGAACGAGGATCCCCCAGTGCCGCAAGAGGTGGAGGCACCGGAGCGGCCGGCGGCGATGGACGAGGAGACCGTCGACGGTGCCATCGCGGCCGCGAAGTACTTCATGGAGCTGTATCCGTACATCTACGCGACAGGTGACCTAGAGGAGTGGGATGCGCTAAGCGATGAGGGTTGTGGCTTCTGCGTCAACGTGGCTGAGCAGGTGGAGGCGTTGTATAGCGCCGGCGGGTATGCCACGGGTGTTGCTACTGAGATTTATGCGGAGTATGGAGGCGGCCCATACAGCGACGATGTGTACATCGTTGACCTTGGGGTGCGATTCGAGGAATCGGTATTCGTCGCGAACGATGGTGTGCGGACTGAGTACGACGCTGAAGACCGTCCCGAGTTCAGTCTGTCGCTCGCCTGGCAGACCGATGGATGGGTGGTCCTTGGGGTCGACGCTGGAGCGGAAGCATGAGTGCCTCTGGACTGTTCGCATCAATTGCAGTGCTGATGGTTATGTCGAGCCCAACCGAGACGACCGATGATGAACCGACCAGTCAAGTCAGGACTGTTGCTTCTGGCTCTGGATATGTGACGGAAGTGCGGGAGGAGCATGAACAGCAGAAGCGTGTGAGCGCCGTCAGCGAAATCTCGGACGACAGACAGGTCACGCCGAGTATCGGGGCGGCGGCGTATCAAGACACGGGCAGCGCTGCGGAAGGTAACGGCAGCGTGCCGTCGTCGCAGGTTGGGAACGTTGATTTCGTAGATGTGTGCATGTACACAGATCTGGGTCCGCAGGTTGTTTCCTTGCCGGCGTGTGAGGATCTGACCAGTGGGGAAGCTGACGACGCGGAGCAAGAAGTGCCGAACAGCGACGAGCCGGCTACTGATCAGGCGCCGGAGCCGGTCATCATTACGGTGACGCGGTCAGATTTTGCTGAGTTGCCGCTCGACCAGCCGCGTGTGCACCTGCAGCCCGACCGCGGCTGGTTCCTGGTGAACATGGACACGCTGGTCTACACCGATGGTGCGCCGCAGATCCTCGAGACCACTGTGCTCGACGTCCCGGTCGCAGTGCGCGCTACTCCCGTCCAATACGCCTGGGACTTTGGGGACGGCTCCGAACCGTTGGTCACCACTGACCCCGGGGCCCCGTGGCCGGCGGAGGACATCGCTCACGTCTACACCCGTGAGGCGGAGGGGGTGGTCGTCACACTGACCACCACCTGGTCGGGGGAGTTCCAGGTCGCCGGGCAGGGGCCGTGGATCCCGATCGCCGGTACCACGACGACCGAGAGCCAGTCCGCACCGTTCCGCATCGACGCCGTGGAGACCCACCTCACCGCTGAGGGGTGACCTCCACTCTGCGGGCGCACCGACGCGCCGATCCTCCGCGGGATGTGTGGCTCCCGTCACATGAGACGAGAATTGCGCAACGTGGCCGTCACCGATTACCTTTCGGTAAGGCAATCCTTACTGCGGTCGCTGTGTCCCAGCGTCGTCAGGGCAGCTTTGGCGGCCACCTAGCCACGGTGACTCGTGCCACCCAGGCAAGCTCCGCCGTCGAGAACACCCGCGGCCCGAGGATTGGCGGCCTGCTGCGGCCATGCGTAGCACCGACCCTCGGAAGGACATCATGCCCCGCCCATCCACCCTGGCCGCCCTGATCGCGGCCACTCTGGCGACCGTCTCCCTGGCTGCCTGCTCCGGCGGATCCGACGCCACCAGCACCGACGACAGCGCCAGCGGCTCCGACGCGGCCGCAGACTGGTCCCCGGTGACCGTGGAGCACGCGTTCGGCGAGACCGTGATCGAGGAGCAGCCTGAACGGGTCGCCACCGTGAACTGGGCGAACCACGAGGTCCCGCTCGCACTCGGTGTGGTCCCGGTCGGCATGGCCGCGGCGAACTTCGGCGACGACGACGGCAACGGCACCCTGCCCTGGGTGGAAGAAGCGCTCGCCGATCTCGGCGCCGAGACCCCCGTGCTCTTCGACGAGACCGACGGCATCGACTTCGAGGCCGTGGCCGACACCGACCCGGACGTGATCTTGGCCGCCTACTCCGGCCTCACCGAGGAGGACTACGACCTGCTCAGCGAGATCGCTCCCACCGTGGCCTACCCGACCACCGCCTGGGCCACCCCGTGGCGGGAGATGATCGAGCTGAACAGCGCCGGCATGGGCATGGCCGAGCAGGGTGAGGAGCTGATCGGCCAGATCGAGGGGGAGATCGATGAGGCGGTCGCGAACTACCCGCAGATCGAGGGTGCCTCGGTGATGTTCCTGACCCACGTGGACACCACCGACCTGAGCGAGGTCAGCTTCTACACCGCGCACGACACCCGCATCATGTTCTTCGAAGACCTGGGCATGACCATCGCGCAGAGCGTGCAGGACGCCTCCGCCGAGACCGACGGGTTCTCCGCCACGGTCAGCGCCGAGCAGGCCGACATGTTCGACGACGTGGACGTGATCGTCACCTATGGCGGCCAGGAGCTGATCGACGCCCTGGAGGCCGACCCGCTGCTGTCCCAGATCCCGGCCGTCGAGAACGGTGCGGTCGTCACCCTGCCCGGCTCCGACCCGCTCGGCACCGCCGCCAACCCGACACCGTTGGCGATCTCCTGGGTGCTGGACGACTACCTGACCCTGCTCGCCGACGCGGTGGACGCCTCCGCCGGAGCCTGACCCGTGAGCCCCGCCGTCACCACCCCCACTGCCGGGTCCGCCTCCGAGGCGGGCCTGGCGGCGGTGCGCCGGCCCCGGAGCATCCGAGTGCTCTGGCTGGTGCTCCTGGTGGCGGTGCTGGCCGCGATCCTGCTGCTGTCCATCGCCTTCGGCTCGCGGGTGGTGAGCGTGCAGGACGTGATCGCGGGGCTGTCCGGCTCGGTGGACGGGTTCGACCACGCCGCAGTGGCCAAACGCATCCCGCGCACCATCCTCGCCGCCCTGGCCGGCGGTGCTCTGGCCCTGTCCGGCACGGTGACGCAGGGGGTCACCCGCAACCCGATCGCCGACCCCGGCATCCTCGGGGTGAACATGGGCGCCTCGCTGGCGGTGGTGGTCGGTATCGCCTACTTCGGCATCGCCTCGGCCACCGCCTACATCTGGGTGGCGATCGTCGGTGGGTGTGTGACCGCCGCCGGGGTCTACCTGGTCGCCTCGATCGGTCGCGAGGGCGCGACACCGCTCAAGCTGGCCCTCGCCGGTGCGGCCTCCGCCGCTGCTCTGGCCTCGTTCATCAGCGCCGTGGTGCTGCCCCGCAACGACATCGCCGACGGCGTGCGCTCCTGGCAGATTGGCGGAGTGGGCGGCGCCTCCTACGCCTCGATCCGCGAGGTGCTGCCGTTCCTGGTCGCCGGGCTGCTGATCTGCCTGGTCTGCGCCCGCGGGCTGAACATGCTCGCCCTCGGCGACGAGCTCGCCGCCGGGCTGGGCCAGCGGGTCGTGCTCACCCGCGCCGTGGCCTCCTTCGGAGCCGTGGTGCTGTGTGCCGCGGCGACGGCGGTGTGCGGCCCGATCGCGTTCGTCGGCCTGGTCGTACCGCACGTGTGCCGGCTGCTGGTCGGTCCCGACCACCGCTGGCTGATGCCGTTCGCTGCCGTCACCGGTGCTGCGCTGCTGACCGCCGCGGACGTGCTCGGCCGGGTCGTGGCTCGCCCGGACGAGATCCAGGTCGGCATCATCACCGCCCTGCTCGGCGCCCCGTTCTTCATCGCGATCGTGCGCCGGGCGAAGGTGCGTGAGCTGTGAGCAGCATGACCCGCACGCGAGCTGACGCAGCCCCGCAGGGGGAGGTTGCGCCGTCGAGCGTGCGGTCGCCCGTGCCCGGGACCAGGCGCGCTCACCCGGACACGGTGGCCACAGTGGTCGCCACCCGCACCTCCGGCGATCGCCGACGGCGGGTCGTGCTGGGCGCGCTCTGCCTCGCCGTGGTCGTGCTGCTCGGGGTCACGCTGATGGTCGGGCACACCTTCTACAGCCCTTCGGAGGTGCTCGGGGTGATCCTCGGCCAGGACGTGGGTGGCGCCTCGTTCACCGTGGGTCGGTTGCGGCTGCCCCGGGCCGGGATGGCGCTGGTGACCGGGCTGGCGTTCGGGATGGGCGGGGTCACTTTCCAGACCATGCTGCGCAACCCGCTGGCCAGCCCGGACATCATCGGGATCAGCTCCGGTGCGAGCGCTGCGGCGATGGTGGCGATCGTGGTGCTCGGCCTGTCCGGCCCGTCGCTGTCCCTGTTTGCGATCCTCGCCGGGCTCGGCGTGGCGCTGGCGGTCTACCTGCTCGCCTACCGGGGCGGGGTGGCCGGCACCCGGCTGATCCTGGTGGGCATCGGCATCGCCGCCATGCTCGACTCGGTGATCTCCTACCTGCTGGACAAGGCCCCGGACTGGGACCTGCAGGAGGCGATGCGCTGGCTCACCGGCAGCCTGAACGGCGCCTCCTGGGACCAGGTGCTGCCCGTGCTGGTCGCGCTGCTGCTGCTCGGCCCCGTCCTGCTCGGCCAGGCGAAGAACCTGGACATGCTCCAGCTCGGTGACCAGGCCGCCGGCGCCCTCGGGGTCCGGGTGGAACGCACCCGCCTGGTCGCCATCTGCGCCGCTGTGGTGCTGATCGCCTTCGCGACGGCGGCGGCCGGCCCGATCGCGTTCGTCGCCTTCCTCTCCGGTCCGATCGCGGCGCGGCTGGTCGGCCCCGGACGCTCTCTGCTCGTGCCGGCTGCGCTGGTGGGAGCACTGCTGGTGCTCGCCGGCGACCTGGCCGGGCAGTGGCTGTTCGGCACCCGGTTCCCGGTCGGGGTGGTCACCGGCGCCGCCGGCGCTCCCTACCTGATCTACCTGATCGCCCGCACGAACCGCACCGGAGGTGCGCTGTGACCACCGAACGTCGTCTGCTGGCCGAACAGCTCAGCCTCGGCTACCACGACCGCACGGTCATCACCGACCTGGACCTGGTGGTGCCACCGGGGCAGATCACCGGCATCGTCGGGGCGAACGCCTGCGGGAAGTCCACCCTGCTGAAGTCGATGTCCCGGCTGCTGGCCCCGCACGGCGGGCAGGTGCTCCTGGACGGCAAGGCCGTGCACCGGATGCCGGCCAAGGAGCTGGCCCGCATCCTCGGGCTGCTGCCGCAGTCACCGATCGCCCCGGAGGGCATCACCGTGGCCGACCTGGTCGGCCGTGGCCGGCACCCGCACCAGAAGCTGCTCGCCCGCTGGTCGGCCGCCGACGACGAGGCGGTCGCCGAGGCGCTGGAGGCCACCGGCACCGTGGCGCTGGCCGACCGACCCGTGGACGAGCTCTCCGGCGGGCAGCGGCAGCGCGTGTGGGTGGCGATGTCCCTGGCGCAGCGCACCGACGTGCTGCTGCTGGACGAGCCCACCACGTTCCTGGACGTGGCCCACCAGATCGAGGTGCTCGACCTGCTCACCGACCTGAACGCCACCCGCGGCACCACGATCGTGATGGTGCTGCACGACCTGAACCTGGCCGCCCGGTACGCCGACCACCTGATCGCCATCGCCGGCGGCACCGTGCACTCCGCCGGAGCCCCGGCCGAGGTGCTCACCGCCGAGATGGTCACCGACGTGTTCGGCCTGGCCAGCGAGATCATCACCGACCCGATCTCCGGCAAGCCGCTGATGCTGCCACGCGGGCGGCACCACGACCGCCTCCCGGCGTGAATCGGTTCAGGCGATACCTGCTGCGCTCAGGCGTGCTCGCGGAGCGCGACCGGGCGGGAGAAGTATCGACCGCGCCGCCGGGTAGAGGGGCGGGGCCGGTGCCTGCTCCTGCTGGGCTGGGCCGTCGACCTGAGATCCCGGCGTGATTGTGCCAACCTGGATCGTGTGAGCACTCCGATCGGTGACTATGCACTCCTGGCGGACCTGCACACCGGACCGTTGGTCTCCCGCGGAGGAAGCATCGACTGGCTGTGCCTGCCCAGGTTCGACTCCGCCGCCGTGTTCGCCGCCATCCTCGGTACCGAGGAGCACGGCCGATGGCTGATGGCACCCGCCGAAGGCACCGTCGTCGAGCAGCACTACGAAGCAGGCACGTTCGTGCTGCGCACCCAGTGGCGCACGCCGACCGGTGAGGCGGAGGTGATCGAGTTCATGCCGATCGCCGACGACCGCGCCGACCTGGTGCGGCAGGTGCGCTGCACCTCCGGCACCGTGCGCATCGAGCACGACCTACGGCTGCGCCCGGACTACGGGGACGCCCTGCCGTGGGTTCGCCGGGTGCACACCGAGCACGGCTCGGTACTCCAGGCGATCACCGGCCCGGACTCCTACGTGCTCCGGGGGCCCCGGCTGCAGGCGGGGGACAAGCACCACCGCGGCTCCTTCGAGCTCTCCGAGGGCCAGTCCCACTCCTGGGTGCTGACCTGGGTGCCCTCGCACGCGGAGATCCCCGAGCCGCTGGACATCACCGAAGCACTCACCCGCACACGCACCTACTGGCAGGACTGGAGCAACCAGATCAGCGTGCACGGCCGCTGGTCGCACGCAGTGCACCGTTCGATGCTCGTGCTGCGGGCGCTCACCCATGCCGAGACCGGCGGCATCGTCGCCGCGCCCACCACCTCGCTGCCGGAGGACCCCGGGGGCGTGCGGAACTGGGACTACCGGTTCTGCTGGCTGCGGGACTCGGCCCTGACCCTGGAGGCGCTGCTGCTGCACGGACGCACCGCCAGCCCGCTGCACTGGCGCAACTGGTTGCTGCGCGCAGTAGCCGGCGACCCTGAGGACCTGCAGATCATGTACGGGGTCGCCGGGGAACGCTCGCTGATCGAGCGCGAGCTGGACCACCTGCCCGGATACGCCGACTCCCGCCCGGTGCGCGTCGGGAACGCGGCGGTGAGCCAGTTCCAGGGCGACGTGGTGGGGGAGGTGCTCATCGCTCTGGCCAAGCTGCGCGAGGCGGGGGTGGACGAGGACGACTTCTCCTGGCCGCTGCAGCGCAGCATGCTCGGGTACGTCACCGAGCACGTCGACCGCAAGGACCAGGGCCTGTGGGAGATGCGCGGCGACCCGCACTACTTCACCCACTCCCGGGTGATGGTCTGGGCGGCGCTGGACCGCGGGGTGCAGGCAGTCACCGAGTACGGGCTACCCGGACCGGCCAAGGAGTGGGCCCGCCTGCGTGACCAGCTCCGCGAGGAGATCCTCACCGAAGGGGTGGACGCCGAGACCGGCTCCTTCACCCAGACCTATGACAACACCGAGGTGGACGCCTCCCTGCTGCAGATCCCGCAGACCGGGTTCGTCGCCTACGACGACCCGCGCATGCTCGCCACCGTCGAGCGCCTGGAGCAGGAGCTGATGTACCACGGGCTGCTGCTGCGCTACCGCACGGTGGGCACCGATGGCCTGACCGGTGACGAGCACCCGTTCCTGGCCTGCTCGTTCTGGCTGGTGGAGCAGTACGCATGCACCGGCCGGGTGGCCGACGCGACCGCGCTGATGGACACCCTGGTCGGCTACACCAACCACCTCGGTCTGCTCGCCGAGGAGTACGACCCCGCCGCCCAGCGGCAGATGGGCAACTTCCCGCAAGCGTTCAGCCACCTGGCGCTGGTGCGAGCAGCAGACGCGTTGCACGAGGTGACCGCCGGCCACCCCGCCGCCCGCCCGGACCACCCGAGCACCGCCGTCGATCCCGAGGAGCCGTGATGACCGATACCACTCTGCTGATCCTGGGCGCCTCTGGAGACCTCACCCGACGTCTGCTGCTGCCCGGGATCGGCTCGCTGCTGGAGCGTGAGCCGGACCGGCCGGTGCGGATCGTCGGCGCTGACCGGGCAGACCTGAGCGCCGAGGACTTCGGCGGCCGGCTCACCGAGGCCCTCACCGAAGGCGGGGCCAGCTCCGAGGTCGTGGACCGGCTGCGGGACTCGGCCACCTATTACCCGATCGACGTCACCGAGGCGGCCGACCTGGGTCCGGTGCTCGAGGAGCTGGGAGACACCGGCCGCCTCGTGCTCTACTTCGCGCTGCCGCCAGCGGTCACCGAGCGCACCTGCCGGGCCATGGTCGGCATGGAGCTCGCCGAGAACGTGCACCTGGCGATGGAGAAGCCGTTCGGGCACGACCAGGCCAGCGCTCGGGAGCTGAACCGCCTGGTGGCCCGGATCGTGCCGGACGAGCGGGTGCACCGGGTGGACCACTTCCTCGGCAAGTCCAGTGTGCTGGACATCATGGCCCTGCGGTTCGCCAACCGGATGCTGCAGGCAGTCTGGAGCGCCGAGCACATCGAGAGCATCGAGATCGCCTACGACGAGTCCCTCGCCCTGGAGGGCCGGGCCGGCTACTACGACCACGCCGGCGCCCTGGTGGACATGATCCAGTCCCACCTGCTGCAGGTGATGTCCGTGGTCACCATGGAACCGCCTGCCGAGATCAGCGACCGGGAGCTGCGGGACGCCAAGTCGGCAGTGCTGCGCGCCACCCGGCTCTGGGACGGTGACCCGGCCACCGCCAGCCGTCGCGGCCGGTACACCGCGGGCACGATCGGCGACCGGTCCGTTCCCGACTACCTGGCCGAGAAGGGCGTGGACCCGGCGCGGGACACCGAGACGATGGCGCAGATCACCGTGGAGGTGGCCAACCAGCGCTGGGCCGGTGTGCCGATCACGCTACGTTCGGGCAAGGCGCTCGGTCAGACCCGCAAGCACGTGGTGGTCACCTTCGCCGACGTGCGCCACCTGCCCGCCGGCCTGACCGGTCCGGACCCGAAGGACCGGCTGATCATCGGGCTCAGTCCGGACGTGATGGAGCTGCACCTGACCACCAACGGCACCTCCGACCCGCTCGCCCTGGAGCAGAGCGTGCTGCGCACCGACCTGCGCCAGGCCGAGCTGGAGGCCTACGGCGAGGTGCTCGCCGCCATCCTGGACGGTGAGGTGATCCTCTCCGTGCGCGGGGACGCCGCTGAGGAGTGCTGGCGGATCGCCGACCAGGTGCTGGCCGCCTGGCGCTCCGGTGCCGTGCCGATGACCGACTACCAGGCCGGTTCACCGGTGCCCGCGGACTGGCACCCCGCCCTGGGGTAGCACGCCACCGCGCCACAACAGGGCACCCGCGCCAGCGGTCGGTCCAACCCCTACGGCGCCCCCGGCGGCCGCGAGGCCTGCAGCACCAGCGCCTCCCGCCGCCGGTGCACGGTGAGGTAGCGCAGTCCCTGTGGCCCGGCCCGGAACGCCCGCCGGGACCGTCTCGGCAACCAGAGCAGCACCCCGGGCGCCAGGTCCACCACGCCGGTCTCGGTGTCCAGGTGCCCGGATCCGGCGAGCACGTGGACCAGCACGTCCACGTCCGGCCCCCAGTGCTCGGCGATCGCCCCACCGGGTTCGAGCGCGATCACGTTGGAGTCCAGGTCCCGCTCACGCATCCGCAGCGAGAACACCGCGCCGCCGAGCCCGCGCTCGCCGGTCCCGGATGCGATCTCGGTGGTGTCGGCGAGCACCCGCGGCAGGGGAGTGGAGGCGTTCTTGGTGAGCCGGATCCGGTACTCGGGAACCTCCTCGGACAGGTACTCCCAGCCGAAGCCCGTCCCGTAGTCGCGCTCCAGCTGGTCCCGCAGGTTCACCGGGTCGTGGTCGTTGACCAGCACCAGAGACTCTCCCACGGCCAGCTCGTCATAGGCGGTGAACACCGCCGGGTGCCGCTCCACCTTGGGCAGCTCGCGCAGGTCCAGCACTCCGTCGACGACCTCCCCGGCCGGTGGCCGGCTCACGAAGCCTCAGCCACCGGCTCGGCGTCCTCGTCCCTCGCGTCCTCGCGGGCCGAGGTGTCCTCGGTGGCCGCGTCCACCGCAGCCCAGGCGAGCACTGTGCGCACGAACGAGGCCGGCCCGGCCGCCACGAACACCTGCGCGTCCTGGCTGCCCGGGTTGGTCAGCGACACCGCCTCGTCCTTGTCGATGAACGCCGCGTCCCCGGGGTAGACGTCGATCTGCTCCTCACCCTTGACGATCCGCACGAACCCGGCCACCGGGATGAGGATCACGTCCGAGCCGTGGTGGCGGTGCGGCGGCATCCCGGCGCCGGCAGGCACCGCCACCTTCAGCAGGCCCAGGTCGCCCGGGTCGTCCGCGTCACCGAAGAACACGCTGATCACCGGGCTGTCCGGCAGCGGGGGTTGGCGGACAGCGGCGTCGGCTGCGGTGCGTAGCTTCATGAGGATCTCCTGAGGAATCGAGCGCTGGGCACTAGTTTGCACAACGACGAATTGTGTAAACTCTAGGACATGACATACGTGATCGGTCAACCCTGCGTCGACGTGATGGACCGGGCATGTGTGGACGAGTGCCCGGTGGACTGCATCTACGAGGGCGGGCGCTCGCTGTACATCCACCCGGACGAGTGTGTGGACTGCGGTGCGTGCGAGCCGGTGTGCCCGGTCGAGGCGATCTACTACGAGGACGACCTGCCCGGCGAGCTGGAACCCTACCTCGCCGACAATGACGCGTTCTTCTCCACGGTGCTGCCCGGCCGCAGCGAGCCGCTCGGCTCACCCGGCGGGGCTGCGAAGATCGGGCACCTCGGTGTGGACACCCCGCTGGTGGCCTCGGTGCCGCCGCAGGGCGAGGCGGCCGCTGGATGAGCATCCCACCACCGGAACCGGACGAGGGAGAGGTGCCGGTCTCCTCTCGCCGCCAGGAGGTGCTGCGGGCGCTCACCGACGCCCACCGCCCGCTGACCAGCGCCGAGATCGCCGACGCCCTGGGCGTGCACAAGAACACCGTCCGGTTCCACCTGGAGTCGCTGCTCGCGTCCGGGCAGGTGGAACGGGCAGCCCAGGTCCGCTCCGGACCGGGCCGCCCCGCCCAGGCGTTCCGTGCGGTGCGCGGGATGGACCCCGGCGGCCCGAGGTTCTACCAGCTGCTCGCGGGGGTGCTCTCCGATGCGCTGCTCGCCGATCCGGACGGCCCGGAGCGCGCCACAGAGGCGGGTCGGCGGTGGGGACACCGCCTGGCCGCCACCTCCGCCGACCCGATCACTGCTGTCAGCGAGGCCGTGGACCGGCTCGTCGACCTGCTGGATGCCTATGGGTTCGCTCCCGAGCGTGACGGCGGAGCTCACCGGGGTGGTCAGTGTGAGCCTGCCGTAGCAGCAGAGTCCGACGGCGGAGCTCACCGGGATGCCGCGGGCACCGGTGGCGTAGCGGCTCGCCCGGGCGAGCGGGGCGAGCCGGTACCGCCGCTGAGCGTGCGGCACTGCCCGTTCCTGGAGCTGGCCGACGCGCACCAGCGGATAGTCTGCCCGGTGCACCTGGGCCTGATGCGCGGTGCGCTGGAGGCCTGGGGTGCGCCCGTGCAGGCCGACGCCCTGGACCCGTTCGTCGAACCTGACCGATGCCTGGTGCACCTGAGCACCACCCCCCAGACGCAGACCGGAGCGTGACGATGCAAGCAGACAACCTCACCGACGTCGCCACCGCCCAGGTGGCTGCCGCACGTGCGGCGGGCAGCGGACGCAGCACGCACACCGTGGTCGGCGGGCAGGGACGCACCCTGCGGCAGGCGGTGATGGCGCTCGCTGCCGGGCACGGCCTCGGGGAGCACGAGAGCCCCAAGGAGGCCACGCTGCAGGTGCTCGTCGGCCGGGTGCGGCTCACCGCCGGGGAGGATGCCTGGGAGGGGTCGGCCGGGGACCACCTGGTCATCCCGGACCGGCGCCACGACCTGCTCGCGCTGGAGGACGCCGCCGTGCTGCTCACCCTGGTCACCGGCTGATGACCCTCTCCCCACCTCGACCGGGTGCGCAGACCCTGCCCGGGCGAGCGGCGCCGTCGTGGGCACTGATCGCCGCCGGCTACCTGTGCATCGTGGCCGGCGGTCTGGTGGCCGCGGTCACCGGACCGCTCGACCTGGTCCACGGCAGCTGGGCCGCCGCCTACCTGGTGCTGGTCGGCGGGATCGGCCAGCTGGCGCTCGGCTGGGTGCCCGGTGTGCTCGCTCGCCCCACCGACGGCAGGAGCGCGTGGGCCGTGCTGCTCGCCTGGAACCTCGGCAACGCCGCGGTGATCGCCGGCACGCTCACCGACCGCACGCTCGGTGTGGACGTGGGCAGCGCGCTGCTCGTGCTCGCGCTGCTGCTCGCCCTGGTGGCCCTGTCCGGCTGGCGCAGCGAGGTGCGGGCACAGGACCGGTGGCGGCGCCTGCTCGGCTGGGGCTACCTCGGCCTGCTGGTGCTGCTGGTGGTGAGCATCCCCGTGGGGATCGTGCTCGCGCACCTGCGCTGAGTCCTCCCGCTGGTCGGCACAACCGCGCGATCGCATCAGCCGGCTGCGCCGGGCGAGCTGAGCACGTGGTGCGCCCCCTTCTCGCCGATCATGATCGAGGTGGCCTGGGTGTTGCCCGAGATCAACGTGGGCATGATCGAGGCGTCGATCACACGCAGGCCCTGCAGACCATGCACTTTCAGATCCGTGTCCACCACTGCCATGGGATCGGAACCCATCTTGCAGGTGCCGACCGGGTGGTAGTCGGTCTTGGCCCACTTTCGGACGTAGTCCCGCTTCTGCGCATCGGTCTGCACCGCGGCGCCGGGCATGTGCTCACTCTTTACGAACGGTGCAAAGGCGCGGGTAGCGAGCATCTCGCGCCCCCACTCGAAAGCCTCCAGAGACAGCTTCCAGTCGTAGGGATCGTCCAGGAAGTTGGGGTCGATGTTCGGGTCCGCAGTGGGATCGGACGAGGCGAGCGTGACCTCCCCGATGCTGCGCGGGCGTAGGTGGCAGGTGTTGATCGTGAACCCGTGCCCGCGGACGCGCTGGCGGCCGTGGTCGATCACAAAGGCCGGCAGGATGTGCATCTGGATGTCGGGTGTTTCAGGATTCTCGCTGCTTCGCACGAACATCCCTGCCTCGCACACCGTCGCGGTGGCAGGTCCTGTCCGGTTCATCAGGTACTGGAACCCGGCGCCGAGCATCTTCAGCGGACGGTCGGACTCGTTGTAGCTGACCGGCGTGGACCGGGCCGTCAGGTAGACGTCCATGTGGTCCTGAAGGTTCTTGCCGACCCCGGGAAGGTCATGTACTGCCTCGATGCCCAGTGCCTCGAGCTCCGCGGCAGGTCCGATCCCGGAGAGCAGCAGCAACCGGGGGGAGTTGATGGCGCCGCTGGACAGGATCACCTCCCGGTTGGCATAAGCGATGCGCGGTTCTCCCTTGCGCAGGTACTCCAGGCCGATCACACGGCCGTTCTCGACGATCAGGCGGGTGCCCTGGGAGCGGCTGGAGATGGTGAGGTTGGGTCGGTTCCGCGCCGGACGGAGGTAGGCGGTGGCTGCGCTCTCGCGGCGGTGGTTCCGCTGGGTGACGTCGTAGTAGCCCACGCCGTCCTGGCTGGCACCGTTGAAGTCGTGGTTGTACGGAAGACCGAGCTCCTGGGCGGCCCGCACGTAGGCCTTGCTCAGCTCGTTGTGAGCGGCCTGCTCGGTGACGTTCATCGGCCCGCCTGAGCCGTGGTACCGGTCATTGAGCCGCTCGTTGTTCTCCGCCTTGCGGAAGAAAGGCAGTACGTCCTCGTAGCCCCAGTCCGCGTTGCCGAGGGACTTCCACATCTCGTAGTCGGAGGCAGCACCGCGGATGTAGATCATCGCGTTGATCGAGGTGCTTCCACCCAGGGTGCGGCCCTGCGGGTAGTGCATCCGGCGGTTGTTGAGTTGCTTCTGCGGGATGGTGGAGAAGCCCCAGTTGACATCCGGGGTGGTGAGCTTGGTGAACCCCATCGGGAGGTGGATGAGCGGGTTCCAGTCCCGGCCACCAGCCTCGAGGAGGAGCACGGAGCTGTCGGGGTCCTCACTGAGCCGAGAGGCTACTGGCGACCCGGCAGCACCGGCACCCACTACGATGTAGTCAAAGCGATCGATAGTCATGGACGAATCCTTCAGTGTGCGGGGTGGCTACTGCGTTCTGAGGGGTCGCTACTTGACGGCCCCCGCGGTCAGGCCGCGGACGAAGTACTTGCCGAGGAAGAGGTACATGAGCACGGTCGGCAGGGCCACCAGGACGGCACCGGCCATGAGTTGGGAGTAGTCCACGGTCGTGGTGCCGATCATGTTGTTGAGCGTGACTGTTGCCGGCCAGGCTTCCGGCGAGGTGAAGATCAGCCCGAACAGGAAGTCGTTCCAGATGTTCGTCGTCTGGAAGATGCCAGCAACCACGAAGCCGGGCACCGACAGCGGGAGGATCACCTTGGTGTAGGTGGAGAAGACGCCGCACCCGTCGAGCGATGCTGCCTCCATCAGCGCGTCCGGGACCACGATGTAGTAGTTCCGGAAGACCAGGGTGGTGATCGGGATGCCGTAGATGATGTGCACCACGATCAACCCGACCAGCGAGCCCTGCAGCCCGATCGTGGACAGGAACTGGAACATCGGGATGATGATCGCCTGGAACGGGATGAACATACCGATCAGCAGGAGAATGAAGAGGACGTTCGCGCCGCGGAACCGGATCTTGCTGAGCAGATAGCCGTTGAACGATCCGATCAGGCACGAGATCGCCGCCGCAGGGATCGTGATCTGCAGCGAGTTGAGCAGGCTGCCGTGCAGCAGCTCCCAGGCTTCGGCGAACGAGTCGAGGTTCGCCTCCGAGGGGAAGGTGAGGAAGAAGCCGGGGCTACCGTCCTCGCCGGACAGTGCAGTGGTGAGGATGACGTAGAGCGGCACCAGCATCGCGAGCGAACCGAGCGTGCAGAGCACGAGCACGGCCCAGCCGCCGCGAGTCCTGGGCCAGCGCCTCTCCGAGCGGATACGACGGCGTCGTGCTGGCTCGGCCGTGGAGATGGTCGGGGCTGACATCAGGAGTCTCCTCCTCTGCGGTAGCTCCGGATGAGGTAGGGCACCACGAACACCAGGGTCATCACCAGGAGCACCATCGAGGCGGCCGACGCCTTGTCATAGCGGCTTCCGAGGTAGTCGTAGATGTAGATGCCGGGCACGTCTGTGACGAATCCGGGTCCGGAACCGGACATCGCCACCACCAGGTCGAACATCTTCAGGGCGACGTGCAGCAGGAGGACGAGCGCGGTGATCGTCGACGGCTTCAGCTGGGGCAGCACGACGTGCCGGAGTCGTTTCCAGACCCCTGCGCCGTCGAGCTGGGCGGCCTCGAGGTGCTCCTCCGGGATGGAGCCCAAGCCAGCGAGGTAGATCGCCATCGCGAAGCCCATCAGCTGCCAGGCTGCCGCCAGGACGATGGGGATCAGCGCCACCGGGATGCCCAGCTCGATCTTCAGTGGACCGGCTCCGGTCGGGTTGTTCAGTGCGAGCAGGATGCTGGTGTCGGTGGTCCAGCCCGGAGGGTTCTCGATGCCGAACCAGCGCAGGATCTCGTTCACGCCAGTGTTCGGGTTGAAGATCCAGCGCCAAGCAACACCGGTGACGATGAACGAGAGTGCGTACGGAAGCATGAAGACCGCGCGGAACAGGCCTCTTCCCACTGCCACGTGGTGGATCAGCAGCGCCGCTACCAGGCCGGCGATCACCGCCACCGCCAGGAACAGCACCGTGAAGACGACGACGTTACGGATGTCCGCCTGGAACCGCATCTCCTCAGCGAGCTTGGAGTAGGTCGACCACCACGGGCTCTGCAACGTGAGGTCGCGGCTGGTGCCGATCCGCCAGTTGGAGAAGGAGATGTACAGCGTCGTCCCGATGAACAGGTAGACGAAGAAGAAGCTGATCAGCAGGCTCGGCGCGAACAGCAGGCGAGCATGCCGGGCACGGGCGAGAGTGTGCTTGGAGTGCTTGAACGTCTCGCGCGGGCCCCGGCCCCGGCCTGGGGCGCGCTCGGGCGCCGCCAGGCCGGTGGTGGGGGGAGCAGTCATGGGAAGACCCTTCGACTCGAGGGCGGTGTCGAGCTCTCGGCTGAGCGGGCTCAGTCGAGCTGGCTCTGCTGGGCAGCAGCCATCGTGGAGATGAAGGCGTCCACGTTGGTGTTGCCGTTGAACGCGGTCACAGCGTCGGCGTACTCCTGGGAGAGCTCGGCGGTGGTCACCTGCCCGTGCGCGAGCGACGAGACGATCGGCAGGCTCTGGAAGTCTTCGGCTGCGGACTGCTGGTAGTCCGAGAGGACGGAGACGTCCGCGGTGCTCAGCGCCGGGATCGACCCCTTCTCGACCGCGAAGTCAGTCTGCACCTGCGGATCCATGACCGTGGTCAGCCACAGCTCGGCGGCCCCCTCGTTCGAGATGTTGTCCGCTGGGAGGGAGAAGCCGTCGCCCACGTAGACGAACGTGGGCTGGGTGGACGGGAACGGCACCCAGGCGAAGTCGTCGCTGGGTTCGTTGCCTGCGTTGACCAGCTCGCCGTAGGCCCAGTCGCCCATGAGGGTCACGGCACAGTCACCGTCCGCCATCTTTAGTGCGGCCTCGTCCCAGGTCAGGGCCGAGTGGTCGGAGTTGGCCAGCTCGAGCAGGTGTCCGTACGTCTCCACCGCGGTGCGTACGTCTGGAGAGTCGAACGGGTACTCGCCGGTGAACAGGCCATTCCAGTTCTCCGGTCCGATGCTGGAGATGATGATCGACTCCAGCAGCTGACCAGCGGCAAAGATGTCCTTGTCGCCCAGGCACACCGCGGTCGTGCCGGAGGCGTCCACCTCTTCCAGCGCAGAGACCAGGTCGTCCAGGCTGTCCTCGGCGTCGATGCTCACGCCCGCGTCATCCAGCACAGACGGGTTGGTCCAGAGCACGTTTCCGCGGTGTACACCGACTGGCACCGTGTAGTACGCGTCATCGACCTGCTGCAGCGCCGCGAGGTCGGCGGGCATCTGACCCGCCCAGCCGTTCTCCTCCCAGAGGTCCGAGACATCGGCGACGTTGCCGCCGGCGACGTAGCTGGTCAGCTCACCGTCCGGGTGCAGCTGCCAGGAGTCCGGCGGGTCGCCAGCCTGCAGGCGGGCGTTGAGGGCCTGCTTGGCGTTCGACCCGCCACCGCCGGAGACAGCCGCATTGACCACGTCCAGGCCGGGGTCCTGTTCCTGTACGGCATCGAAGAGCACTTGAAGGGCCGCGGCCTCGGAGCCCGACGTCCACCAGGAGACGATCTCGAGCGTGTCGCCGCCACTGCCTCCCTCGCTGTCGGCCTCGGAGGTGTTCGCGGCGCAGGCTGCGACCGACATCGACAGCAGAGCTGCTGTTCCCAGTAGTGCGGGGATTCTGCGGTTGATCATGGCTTCTCCTTTGAGCTGCGTGCGGATCTGGGGATCGTCGGGCGCATCGACCAATGTAGATCGATCTTATAGTAGATCGATCTTATGAAAGCACACTCGAGCAGGTCTGCCAAGCAGTCGAGGGGCCGTGATGCCATAAAACCGCGGAGAATAGCGGGAATGTTCCGATGAGATCATTGGTAGATCGATCTGACGATGTTTGCTACCGTGAAGACGACAGGCCGATAACGAGCTGCTCGACCAACGAAGGGGCTGTAATGCCGCGGGTGACACTGCTGGACGTGAGCCGGCACGCTGGTGTCTCGCGTGCTACCGCCTCCCTGGTGGTGCGCGGCAGCCCCCGGGTGGCGCCGACCACGGCTGCTCGGGTGCGTGAGGCCATCGTCGAGCTCGGCTACGTCTATGACCGCGCGGCAGCCAATCTTCGACAGTCCAGGTCGATGACGCTCGGCCTGGTGATGACCGATCTCTCGAACCCGTTCTTCGCCGAGCTGACGATGGCGTTCGAGCATGACGTGCATGAGCAGGGGTACACGCTGTTCATCGGCTACACCCGAGACGATCTCGACCGGCAGGCTCGGACGCTGTCGGCCATGGTCGAGCGGCGGGTGGACGGCGTCTGCCTGCTGCCGGCCCTGGGTACCACCGAGGCGTCCCTGGCGCCGCTGGACTCGCAGCACGTGCCCACCGTCCTGTTCACCCGGCACCTAGGCGGTGGCCGGCCCTACGTGGGTGCCGACAACGTGTCCGCTGGGCGGATGCTTGGTGAGCACCTTCGTTCGCTTGGGGTTCGGCACCTCGCGTTCGTCGGCGGGCAGGAGACGTCCTCGCGGCGGGAGCGGGTCGAGGGTCTCCTCGCCGGCGCGGGTGACGATGTGCGCATCGACCTCCCGCCGATCTACTCTCCGTCCAGCACCGTCGGTGGGGCACAGGCCGTCAGCCAGCTGTTGGACGCCGGCATTCTCCCTGACGCTGTCGTCGCCTATAACGACGTGATCGCCATGGGGGTGAACGTCGCACTCTGGGAGCGCGGTCTGGAGCCGGGGCGCTCCATCGCGCTCGCCGGCTTCGACGACATCCGTATCGCCGCCGGACAGGTGCCTGGACTGACCACGGTGGCGACTCGTTCCGAGGAGGTCGGCCGTAGCTGCGCCGAACTGCTTCTCGGCTATCTCGGGGGCGAGCCCCCGGCACCGCGCACCGTCCTCGAAGAACCAGAGCTGCGCATCCGGGCCTCGACCGGCCTGTGGCGGCCACGAATGGAGACCTCATGAGCACATCAACGTTGCGCTGGGCGCTTCTAGGCGCCAGCGATATCGCGGCCACCCGGATGGTTCCTGCCATGCGCGCGCTCGACCATGCCCCCGCCAGCGTGGTCAGCGGGAACGAAGGCCATGCTCGTCGGTGGGCCGCCCAGCATCAGGTGGCCCGCTGTGGTACCGATCTGGCCGAAGGGCTGAGGGACGTCGACGCCGCGTACATCTCTTCGACCAACACCAAGCACTACGAGCAGGCGCTTGCTGCTATCCGGGCGGGACGGCACGTGCTCTGCGAGAAGCCGCTCGCGCTGACCGCGAGAGAGTCCGACCAGCTGGTTGCCGAGGCCGAGGCGGCGGGCGTGGTCCTCGCCGCCAACCATCACCTGCCGGGGAGCCCTCTGCACGTCAAGGCCCGTGAGCTGGTGGCGAGCGGACGTATCGGCAACCTCCTCGGCGCTCGGGTGATGCACGCCGTCGAGCTTCCGGAACGGCTCCGCACCTGGCGGTTGTCGGCCGACGAAGCACAGGGTGCGGGCGTGATCCTCGACATCACCTGCCACGACGCCTCGGTGCTCAACCCGCTGCTCGGTGGCCTGCCCGGGACGGTGAGCGCGCTGGCCGTGCGGCAGAACGAGTGGACTGAAGGCGGCGGGCAGGCGCCGGACGCGGTGATGACCGTGCTGCGTTACTCCGGCCCGGAGGGCCGTGCCCGGCTGGCGCAGACCCACGACGCGTTCACCGTCCCGCACGACACCACCAGACTCGAGGTCCTCGGCTCGGCAGGGACGATCGTCGTCCACGACGCGATGACCCAGGATGCCTCCGGGAGCATCACTCTCACCACTGCCGCAGGCACCGAAGAGGTGGCCGTGGACACTGACGCAGACCTCTACGAGATCGTGCTCACCGCGTTCGCCGGTGCTGTCACCGGCACCGGCGCACCCACCGCCACCGGGCAGGACGGTGCCAACGCGGTCCGTGTGGCCCTCGCCGTGGAGCGGGCCGCCCGCACCGGCCACGCCGTCGACCCGCGCGACGTTCCCTGAACCAGATCCGACATCCCCAGCCACGAAGACAGCCGAAGGACCAAAGCAGATGCAGAAAGTGAAGTTCCTGACGCCTCGGGAGGCGGCGGACCTGATCGCTGACGGCGACGTGATCACCATCAACTCCTCGTCCGGTCTGAATTGTCCGGACGCGACCCTGGCGGGGATCGGACAGCGGTTCGCCGAGACGACCGAGCCGCGGAACCTGACCACGGTGCACCCGATCGCTGCCGGTGACATGTACGGCATGCCCGGGATCGACCACCTGGCCGAGCCCGGTCTGCTCACTCGCGTGGTCGCCGGCTCCTACCCGTCCGGTCCCTCGTCGGCGACCCCGCCGAAGATCTGGCAGATGATCGAGGGCGAGCAGGTGCAGGCCTACAACTTCCCCTCCGGGGTGCTCTGGCAGCTGCACCGGGCCGCCGCCGCACACCAGCCCGGGATTCTCTCCGACATCGGCACCGGCACCTTCATCGACCCGCGCCAGCAGGGCGGCCGGATGAACGAGACCACACCCGAGGACTTCGTCACGGTTACCGAGGTGGCGGGGAAGGAGTGGCTCTACTACTCGGCGCTCGTCCCCGACGTGGCGATCGTGCGAGCAACGACCGCCGACGAGTACGGCAACCTCACCTTCGAGGATGAGGGCTCCTCCCTCGGCGCACTCGACCTGGCCTACGCGGCCCACAACAACGGGGGCCTGGTGATCGCCCAGGTGAAGCGGGTGGCCACCGGCGGCAGCCTGGACCCGCAGAAGGTGCGGCTGCCAGGGATCCTGGTGGACGTCGTCGTGGTGGACGAGAACCAGATGCAGGCCACCGCCACCGCCTACGACCCGACCATCTCCGGCCAGTTGCGCCGCCCGGTCAGCGACCTGGCGCCGATCGACTTCTCCCTGGAGAAGATCATCGCCCGCCGCGCCGCCACCGAGCTGCAGGACGGGGACACGATCAACCTCGGTTTCGGAGTCTCCGCCCTGGTGCCGCACGTGCTGAACGAGGAGGGGAGCGGCGCCGAGGTGTCCTGGGTGCTGGAGCAGGGTGCGGTCGGCGGCATACCGCTGCTGGACTTCGCCTTCGGCTGTTCGCAGAACCCGGACGCGATCATGCAGAGCGCGGACCAGTTCACGCTGCTCCAGGGCGGCGGCTTCGACCGTACCCTCCTGTCCTTCCTGCAGATTGACTCAGGCGGCAGCGTGAACGTGCACCATCTGCCCGGCCGGCGGCACGTGACCGCCGGGGTGGGCGGTTTCGCCGACATCACCGCGCATGCTCCGGAGATCGTGTTCGTGGGCTCGTTCACCGCCGGCCGGCGGGACATCGAGCTCACCGGCACCGGTGTGGACATCCGCACCGACGGCGCGCACACCAAGCTGGTGCAGCAGGTCACCCAGGTCACCTTCAACGGCCAGCAGGCCCTTGAGCGGGGTCAGAAGGTCAAGTACGTGACCGAGCGCTGCGTGATGGAGCTGCGCCCCGAGGGGATCACGGTCACCGAGGTCGCACCCGGTGTGGACCTGCAGCGGGACGTGCTCGACCGCAGCGACTTCGAGCTGCTCGTCGATCCAGACGTGCGCCCAATGGACGCCGGTCTGTTCGCCCGCGGCCCGATCACCCTGGACCTGTCCAGCCGCGCCTGGCACCCGCGGCTGCAGGCCGCCACCTCCGAGCCCGCCGGCACGAACTGAGGAGCACCATGAGCGCTGAGAGCCCTACCCCGGACGAGGGTCGTACCACCTGGTCCCTGGACGACTCTGGGCAGGTGGCCACCATCCTCGTGGACCGGGCGGCCAAGCTGAATGCCTTCACCCCGCAGATGCTCCTCGACCTCGAGCGCGTCGTGGCCGAGGTCGAGGCCTCCGAGGTTCGCCTCGCCGTGGTCCGCACCGGCGGTGAGAAGGTCTTCTGTGTCGGTGCTGACATCACGCTGTTCTCCCAGCTGTCCTCGGTTCAGATGTGGCGGGACTGGATCGGCGTCGGCCACCGGGTGTTCAACGCCCTGGAGGCGTTGCGGTGCCCCACGATCGCCGTGGTGGACGGCCTGGCGTTCGGTGGCGGTCTGGAGCTGGCGCTGGCCTGCGACCTTCGGATCATGGTCGACGGCGCCCGGCTCGCTCTCCCGGAGACCGGCCTGGGCACCGTTCCCGGCTGGGGCGGCGCGGGCCGCCTGCCGCGCCTGGTCGGCGCGGCCCGGGCGAAGGAGATGATCTTCGCCCGTCACCAGATCGACGCTGCCCGCGCCTTCGACTGGGGGTTGGTGAACGCTGTCGCGCCACGCGAGCAGCTGGAGGAGACCGTGCAGCGGTGGATCACCGACGTGTGCACCAGCGCCCCGGTGGCCAACGCACTCGCCAAACAGCTGATCACCGCAGCCCTCGAGGGCGCGTCGCCCCACCTGATCGAAGGACTGGCGGGCGGTCTGAGCCTGGCCACCGAGGACTTGCGCGAAGGAGTCAGCGCCTTCAAGGACAAGCGCGAACCAGAGTTCACCGGTCGTTGAGCAGCGACCGAGGAGGAGAGAGAACGATGAGCACCACAGAGCAGAGCAATGTCCACGGTCTGGAGCTGGTCGAGCGGCAGATGCTGATCGACGGGGCCCAGGTGCCGTCCCGGTCCGCAGAGACCTTCGTCCGCGAGGCGCCAGCGTATGGAGTTCCGGTCGGGCGGTTCCCCGAGGCGGACGCCGAGGATGTTGACCTCGCCGTCCGGGCCGCCCGGGCAGCATGGGCAGAATGGCGACAGACGGACGGCGCTACCCGTGCAAAGCTCTTGACTGCGGTCGCCGACCTGATCCGCCGCAACGTGGACGAAATTTCCCGGACCGAGTGCGTGGAGGCGGGCAAGCCGATCCGGCAGTCACGGGACGAGGTGCTCTCCTCCGCCGGCCTGTGGGAGTACGCGGCCAGCCTGGCCCGGCACAACTATGGCGATGCACACAACGCTCTCGGGTCGGACACCCTTGCGATGGTGGTGCGCGAACCAGCCGGCGTGGTCGGCATCATCACGCCATGGAACTTCCCTCTGCTGATCGTCAGCCAGAAGCTCCCGTTCGCGCTCGCTTCCGGGAACACCGCCGTCGTCAAGCCGAGCGAGCACACACCCTCGACCACCCTGCAGCTCGGGGCGCTCCTCGCCGAGGCGGGCCTGCCGGACGGTGTGGTCAACATCGTCACGGGCGCCGCCCGTGCCGGTGCGGCGATCACCGAACACCCGGGGATCGACATGCTCTCCTTCACCGGTTCCACCCGTGTGGGCCGGGCACTCGCCGGGAAGGCGGGCGAGCAGCTGAAGAAGGTGGAGCTCGAGCTCGGCGGGAAGAACGCCCAGGTGGTCTTCGCCGATGCGGACCTGGACGCCGCAGTGGACGCGGCCGTGTTCGGCGCCTACTTCAACGTCGGGCAGTGCTGTAACTCGGGTAGCCGGATCATCGTCGAGGCAGCGATTGCGGATGAGTTCGCCCACCGGGTCGCGAAGCGCGCCGAGCACGTCGTGGTCGGTGACCCGTTGGACGAGCGCACGGACGTCGGCGCGATCGTCAACACCGGACAGCTTGAGGTGATCGAGTCCTATGTGCGCCAGGGGCGAGAAGCCGGTGCGAACGTGCTCAGTGGCGGCAACCGTCGTGACGGTCTGTTCTTCGATCCGACGATCTTCACCGGCGTCACCGAGCAGATGACGATCGCCCAGGAGGAGATCTTCGGCCCGGTGCTGTCCATCCTGACGTTCCAAACCGCCGAAGAGGCCGTCTCGCTGGCCAACGGCACCAGTTACGGGCTGTCCGCCGGGGTGTGGAGCAGTGATGTCGACACAGCGCTGTCGGTCGCCCGCGACCTGCGCGCCGGTACGGTCTGGGTGAACCGGTGGATGGACGGCTACCCCGAGCTGCCGTTCGGCGGGTTCGCCGCATCCGGCCTGGGCCGCGAGCTCGGTCGGCAGGCGCTGGACGCGTTCAGCGAGCTGAAGACCATCCAGCTCCAGGTCGGTGCGCGCACCGGGCGCTGGGTGGACGCCCCGGATGACGTGTCGCGATGAGCAACGACGCAGGCCCGGAGCAGGTGGTGCGGGCGGACGTCGTCATCATCGGCTCCGGGATGGGCGGTTCCACCCTCGCCTGGGCATTGCGCGATGCCGGCGCCGACGTGCTCGTCCTGGAGCGAGGGCAGCGCCTTCCCGTGGAACCGGAGAACTCCGACCCCGCGCAGATGCACCTGATGAAGCGCTACCGCACCGCCGAGCAGTGGATCGACGGCCAGAGCGGACGGCTCTTCGATCCGGGGGTGTACTACTGGGTCGGCGGCAACACGAAGTTCTACGGCGCCTGCCTGCCCCGGTTCCGGGTGAGCGACTTCGAGGAGGTCGAGCACGCCGACGGCACCTCGCCCGCCTGGCCGTTCCGTTACGCCGACCTCGAGCCGCACTACGTCGAAGCCGAGCGGCTCTACCGCGTGCACGGTGACGGCAGCGAGGACCCGACCGAACCGCCCCGTTCCGGCCCGTACCCGTACCCGCGGTTGGAGCACGAGGCCAGGGTGGCCGCGTTCGCCGACTCGCTCGCCAGCTCCGGTCTGCACCCGTTCCACATGGCTGGCGGCATGGACCTGGACACCCAGGAGGCGCGCGTCGCCTCGACCGCCAGCGACGGGTGCCCGGACCAGCACG
This sequence comes from Ruania albidiflava DSM 18029, assembly GCF_000421225.1. Lineage (GTDB taxonomy): Bacteria > Actinomycetota > Actinomycetes > Actinomycetales > Beutenbergiaceae > Ruania > Ruania albidiflava. The sequence goes on from NZ_ATWL01000007.1 coordinate 50,514, forward strand.
GACACAAGTCAGATGCGGAGAACCGCGCCCTGGAGCCAGCGCTGGCCACCGGCAACGTCCGGCTGATGACCGGGGTGCACGTCACCCGCCTGGAGGCACGCGGTCGGGTGGTCCGAGCGGCGTTCGCCGAGCAGGACGGCCAGTCTCTGCGCATCGAGGCGGACCGTTTCGTGCTCGCCGCCGGGGCAGTGAACACCGCTGCCCTCCTGCTCGGTTCGGTCGGCGCCGACCATCCCGGCGGGCTCGCGAACTCCTCGGGGCTGGTCGGCCGCCGATACATGGTGCACAACTCGACCTTCTTCGTGGCTGTCGACCCGCGACGCCGCAACGAGACCGCATGGCAGAAGACTCTCGGCCTGAACGACTGGTACGAGGCCGGCCCGGGTGTGCCCTATCCGCTGGGGAACCTCCAGATGCTCGGCAAGTTGCGCACGCCGATGATCAAGGCCGCCCGGCCCTGGGTGCCCGGCCCGGTGCTGGACTTCATGACCTCACGCAGCCTGGACATCTACCTCACTACTGAGGACCTGCCACGCCGCGAGAACCGAGTCCGGGTCACGCGACGAGGGATCGCGGTCGACTGGCGACCGAACAACCTCAAGCCGCACTCGGAGCTGGTACGTCGGGTGACGAAGGTCGTCCGCAGAGCGGGCTATCCGCTGGTGTTCACCCAGCGGATGGGTATCGAGACGAACTCGCACCAGTGCGGCACCGCGGTTGCGGGCCACGACCCTGCCACCAGCGTCCTGGATGCAGACTGCCGTGCTCACGACCTCGACAACCTGTGGCTTGCCGACTCGTCCTTCTTCCCGTCCTCGGCCGCACTCAACCCCGCCCTGACCATCGCGGCCAACGCTCTGCGGATCGCGCCGAGGATCGCGGGCTGACTCGCGCAGCACTGTCGTGGCGGTCAGCCACCCGCTGCGGCCGGCTGGGCGGCGAGGCGCACATCACTATGACCAAGCGGAATAGCGCACATGCACAGATGGCTGAATTAGCTTCTTGAGATGGTGCGGTGCGTCCGGCAACCTATACCCACAGGTCATAGGCGCCCGAACTGAGGAGTATGACGATGAAGCCGGACTACACGCTGCTGGGACTCCTTGCCCGGCGTCCGTCCAGCGGCTACGACCTCGGCAAGTGGCTACGCCAGGAGGGGCGCTGGTACGGCCGGGCCGCGAGCATGACTCCGGTCTACCGTGCATTGGGCACCCTGGCCGAGCTGGGCTGGGTCAGTGTGCGGGTGGATGCCCGGGAGAGCGCCCCGGACGCGAAGGTCTACCGGCTCACCGAAGAGGGCCGGGCGGCCCTGGTGGAGTGAGCGCGCACGCCCTACCAGCCGTCGGACCGGCCGATGTCCCCAGACTTCATCGTGCAGATGGAGTTCGCCGGCCAGCTCGGTCCGGAGTACGCCCTGGACATCGTCACCCGCGAGCTGGAGTTCCGCCGCGAGCAGCGCCAGCGGGAGATCGACGAGGACCAGTGGTGGCACTGGGGCACCCCGGACATCCCGGAGATCGACGAGCGCTGGCTGGACCATGTCGCCCGGATCGTGCACGACCGCGGCTGGCAGTCCACCTCGCTGTTCATCGGCTGGCTGGAGACCACGCAACGGTCGTTGCGGGCGATCGTGGCCGCCGGAGCGGGCACCCTCGAACCTGCCGGGGTGCGCGGATGAGCGCCCGCCCGGAGGAGAGCACGACCGATGCACCCGCATCGCCGCGCACCAGCCCACGGTCCCCGCGCGCTCGCCGGACCAACGTGTGGAGCCTGGTCTCGGTGGTCTCCGTGGCCGCCGGGATCGCCCTGTGGTGGCTGCTGTCCGTGCTGAACCCGGTCACGCTGCCGAGCCCGGTGGAGGTCGCGGTCAAGTACGGCGAGCTGATCGCCGACGGCACGCTGGCGGAGGACATCGGCGCAAGCCTGGGACGAGTGCTGCTCGGCTTCGCCATCGGTGCCGGCATCGCGATCCCGATCGGCTTCGTGATGGGCTGGTACCGGCCGGTGCGGGCGCTGATCGAGCCGTGGACCCAGTTCTTCCGGATGATCCCGCCGCTGGCCATCATCCCGCTGGCCATCGTGCTGATGGGTATCGGCGAGGTCCCCAAGGTGTTCGTGATCGCCCTGGCCAGCTTCCTGGTCAGCATCGTCGCCACCTTCCAGGGCGTGCTGAACATCGACCGGACGATGATCAACGCCGGCCGGGTGCTCGGCGCCAGCGACTGGATCCTCTTCCGCAGGATCGCCGTACCGGCCTCCGTCCCGTTCATCATGGTCGGTCTGCGCCAAGCACTCGGCGCCTCGTGGGCCACGCTCGTGGCCGCGGAGCTGATCGCCGCACAGGTGGGACTGGGCTACCGGATGCAGCAGGCCCAGGTCTACTACGACCTGGCCACCATCTTCGTCGGACTGATCACCATCGGGATCTTCGGGCTGATCATGGACCAGCTGCTGCTGCTGGCCGACCGCAAGCTCACCTACTGGCAGGAGCGCCGATGACCACCCGCACGCCGAAGATCCACTTCGACCAGGTCTCCGCCGTCTTCGACCTGAACGGCACACCGTTCACCGCAGTCGACGGCGTCGACCTGACCATCGCCGACAACGAGTTCGTCACCGTCGTGGGCCCGTCCGGGTGTGGCAAGTCCACGCTGATGAACATGGCCGGTGGCCTGCTGCCACCGACCGGCGGCCAGGTGCGGGTCGACGGCGAGGTGGTCACCGGCCCCGGCCCCGAACGCGGTGTCATCTTCCAGCAGTATGCGCTGTTCCCGTGGCTGACCGTGCGCCAGAACGTCGAGTTCGGTCTGCAGCTGCAGAAGATCGACAAGGCCGAGCGCCGCCGCCTGGTGGACCACCAGCTGGAGCTGACCGGTCTGACCCGGTTCGCCGACACCCTGCCGAAGAACCTCTCCGGGGGGGATGAAGCAACGCTGCGCGATCGCGCGCGCCTACGCCGTCAACCCGAAGATCCTGCTGATGGACGAACCGTTCGGTGCACTCGACGCCCTCACCCGGGTGCAGATGCAGGTCCAGCTGCTGCAGACGTGGGCACAGGAACGCCGCACGGTCATGTTCATCACCCACGATGTCGACGAGGCGGTCTACCTCGCCAACCGTGTGGTGGTGATGGCCGCGCGGCCGGGCCGGATCCACGCCGTGATCGACGTCGACCTGCCCTACCCGCGTACTGAGGACATCCGCCTCACCGACGAGTTCGCCGAGCTCAGGAACACGGTGTGGAGCGCCGTGTACCACCAGCAGCCCGACGAGCTCACCACCTGACCATCGCCCCAGCACGACCCAGCCCCATCATCTGTGAACCGCATTGGAGCAGTCATGTTCACCCGTCGAACCTTTCTCACCGGCGCCGGTCTCGGCGCCGCCGGCGCCGTCGCCCTCACCGCCTGCGGCAACGACTCCGGTGGTGGCGGTGAGGGCGGCACTGCCGTCACGGTCGGTTTCATCGCCGACGGCAACGGGGCCACCATCGTGGCCATCGCCGAGCAGGAGGACCTGTGGGCCAAGCACGGCCTCGACCCGACCATCGAGGAGTTCACCGACGGCCCGTTGCAGATCCAGGCGCTCGGCACCGGAGACATCGACTTCGGCTACATCGGACCGGGAGCGCTCTGGTTGCCGATGGAGGGACAGGCCACCGTCGTCTCCCTGAACAGCCTGGGCCGCGCCGACCGGGTGATCGCCCAGCCCGGTATCGACTCCGTGGCGGCGCTGCGCGGCAAGACCGTCGGCGTCGCCGAGGGCACCAGCAGCGACATGATCCTCTCTCTGGCCCTGGAGCACGCGGACATGACCACCGATGACATCGAGCGCGTGGCCATGGACCCTTCGACGATCATCTCGGCCTTCACCTCCGGGCAGATCGACGCGGCGGCCATCTGGTACCCGCACATCGAGACGATCCGCCAACGGGTCTCGGGCCTGGTCGAGCTGGACGTGGCCGCGGACTTCCCGGAGCTGGAGTTTCCTGCCTGCGAGGTGGCCGGACCGGACATCGCCACCGAGAAGCCGGAGGTGCTGGCGAAGTTCCAGGCGGTGGTCAAGGACGCGCTGGACTGGGCGGCGGAGAACAACGACCAGCTGCCCAGCCTGCTCGCCGACTACCTCGATGCCCCCGAGGAGAGCATCGCTGCGGAGATGGAGCACGTGCAGAACCTGTCCTCCCAGGACCTCCTCGATGCGATCGAGGACGGCACCGCCGCTGAGTGGCTCACCTCTCTGAACGAGCTCTACGTCGAGTTCGACAAGACCGACGAGATGGTCGACGTGTCCAGCTTCTTCCTCGGTGAGGAGTTCGTCAACGCATGACCGCACGGCCCAACCTGCTGTTCATCATGTCCGACGACCATGCCGCCCACGCGATCTCCGCCTACGGGTCTCGGGTGAACACCACGCCGAACCTGGACCGCATCGCCGCCGAAGGGGTGCGGATGGACGCGGTCTACTGCACGAACTCGATCTGCACCCCTTCGCGGGCGAGCATCCTCAGCGGTACCTACAGCCACGTGAACGGCTGCCCGTCGATCTTCTCCGAGTTCGACTACCGGGTGCCCACCTACGTCCAGGCCCTGCAGCGGGACGGGTACGCCACCGCACTGTTCGGCAAGTGGCACCTGGGGGAGTCCGAGGCGGCACAGCCGCGAGGGTTCGACGCCTGGCAGGTGTTCCCTGGGCAGGGCGAGTACGTGGACCCGCAGATGTACACCGCCGAGGGTTCCCGGGTGGTGCCCGGGTATGCCACGGACATCGTCACCGAGCTGAGTCTGGACTGGCTCTCCTCGGTGCCGCAGGACCAGCCGTTCTGCCTGATGGTGCACCACAAGGCACCGCACCGTCCCTGGGTGCCGCACCCCCGGCACCAGGACCTGTACCCGGCCGGCACCATCCCGGAGCCGGACACCCTGCTCGACGACCACGCCACCCGCAGCCGGGCCGTGCAGGAGGTGCGGATGACCATCGCTGACGACCTCACCAGCGACGACATCAAGGAAGAGGTCCCCGCCGAGCTCCGCGGGCCGGAGCAGACCGAGGCCCGTGCCCGGTGGAAGTACCAGCGCTACATGCGCGACTACCTGCAGACCATCCAGGCGATCGACGACGGTGTCGGGCGGTTGCTGGACCATCTCGACGAGCACGGGCTGGCGGAGAACACCGTGGTGGTCTACACCTCCGACCAGGGCTTCTTCCTCGGCGACCACGGCTGGTTCGACAAGAGGCTGATGTTCGACCAGTCGCTGCAGATGCCGATGCTGGTCCGCTGGCCCGCCGAGATCCCGGCCGGCACGCGGTGCGAGGCGGTGGTCACCAACGTCGACTTCGCTGCCACCTTCCTGGACATCTGCGGGCTGTCGCCGCAGCAGGCGCTGCCCGCTCAGCAGGGACGCAGCTTCCGGGACCTGCTCCGCGGTGCGCAGGTGCCGGACTGGCCGGAGACGATGTACTACCGGTACTGGGAGCACGACGACCCGAACCACCACGTGCCCGCGCACTACGGGGTGCGCAGCAAGCGGTACAAGTACATCCACTACTACGGTGACGGACTGGGTTCACCGGGTTCCTCCGAGCACCGCTTCCCTGAGGAGCTCGAGCTCTACGACCTGGAACGCGACCCTGAGGAGCTGTGCAACGTCGTCGACGATCCCGCCTACGCCGACGTGCTGGCGCAGATGCGCGCCGAGCTGGCCCGGCTGCAGGAACGCTACGGCGACCTGCCCTACCAGGGCCCGCACACGCCACGACCGGACTGGAGCACCGGGGTGCAGCACTTCAGCGGCACCGCCTGAGGTCGGGCCTGGGGGCGCCGGGCCAGTCGCGGCCGGGAGGTCCGGCCAGCCACGGCCCGGACCTCAGGCCAGCCGCGGCCCGGACCTCAGGCCAGCCGCGGCCGGGCCGCGCCGTAGGCGGAGACCAGCTGCACCAGCTGCAGGCACAGCAGCACCGCCAGCGGGGTGGTCCAGCTGCCGGTGACATCGTGCAGCGCACCGAGCACGAACGGTCCGAGGGCGGCGAGCAGGTAGCCGAAGGACTGCGCCATCCCGGACAGCGACGCTGCGTGCCGGTGGTTGCGGGTGCGCAGGCTGAAGGAAGCCAGGCAGAACACGATCCATGAGCCCAGCGCCATCCCGATCAGCATCGACCACAGCAACGCCCAGGCGGGTAGCAGCAGCATCCCGGCCAGCCCGGTGACGTTCAGTGGCACCAGCACTGCGACCAGCCCGCGCTGGTCCCGCTGCCAGCGCTGCAGCACCGCCGCAGTGGTCAGGTTGCCGACGATCCCACACAGCTGCAGCACGCTCAGGTGCACCCCGGCCGCGTTCGCGCTGATCCCCTGGGCCTGCTCGATCTCCGGCCACCAGGTGATCACCACGTAGTACAACGTGGACTGGGTGCCCATCGCCACGGTGATCATCCACGCGGTGGGGGAGCGCCAGGGGGACCAGCGGTGCTCGCCGCCGGTGCTGCTGGCGGCGCTGCTGGCCGTGCCGACTGGCTGCCGGAGCGCCTTGACCGAGGTGCTGCCACGCAACCGGGGACTGAACACTGCGAACGCGATCAGAGCGAGCCCGGCCCACATCCCCAGGGCCAACCGCCAGGTGGCGTCCGTCCACCCGGCCACCGGCACCGCGACCCCGGCGGCCAGTGCGGCGAACACGGACTGCACTGCGGAGTACGCACCGGTGTAGCGGCCGGCGTCGAGCGGGAAGTCCCGTTTCAGCAGGGACGGCAGCAGCACGTTCGCCAGCGCGATCGCCAGCCCGAGCAGCACTGTGCCCAGCCACAGCAGCGGCAGCCAGGGGACCGACCGCAGCACGATGCCGGCCGCGAGGATGAGCAGTGCCGCCCCGAGCGTGCGCTCCAGCCCGAACCGGGTGGCCACCTGCGGGGCGATGGGGGAGAACACGGCGAAGCAGATCAGCGGCAGGCCGACCAGGGCGGAAGCCAGCATCGAGGAGAAGCCCAGGTCCGCCTGGACGTCCCCGATCAACGGCCCCACCGCCGTCAGCGAAGCGCGCAGGTTGGCCCCGATGAGCAGGATGCCCACCAGTGCGATCCCGATGCCGAGCTGACGCTGACCAGTGGTGCGAGCCGCGGCTGTTCGGGACACGGGACCTCTCAGAGCTCAGCGCCTCCGATGCCGTGCAGGCGTGCGTGCAGCAGGCGGACCTCCTCCGCCAGCCGTTCGTCCGGCCCCGCCACCGGCACTGAGGGCGCAACAGTGGTGATCGGCAATACTTGCACGGGTGGGCCTGGGATGCCCCAGCTGTCCAGCCAGTGGCCGAGCTGGGCAGAGCTGGAGGCGTACACGATGCGCCCCAGGCCGGCCCAGGCGTGCGCTGCGGCGCACATCGGACAGTGCTCGCCGGAGGTGTAGACCGTGGAACGAGCCCGCACCTGAGGACTCATGTGGGCGATCGCCCACCGCACCAGAGCGAGCTCCGGGTGTGCGGTGGGGTCGCCTTCGGCGATCCGGTTGCGGTCGGCGCGCACGACGGCGCCACTGGCGTCCACCAGGACCGAACCGAAGGGTTCGTCACCGGCGGCCAGGGCCTCACGGGCCAGTGCCACGCAGTGCCGCAGGTGCTCGCGGTCCTGCTCGGTCAGAATCGAGTTCTCCATCCGGCAGATGGTAGACCGGTGCTGTGATGAGCGGATCGGTGTGGCGTCTGCCGGGGATGCGGGCGGTCGCCGTGATGAGTGCGGTGAGCTTCGCCGGCTTCGGTGTGCTGTTCGCCACGGTGCCGCTCTGGGCGGTGCGTGCGGGAGCGGATGCCGCTGGGGCGGGGGCGATCAACGGCATCCTCATGCTCGCCACAGTGGCCACCCAGACGCTCATCCCGTGGTCGCTGCGCCGCCTGGGCTGGGCGGTGACGCTGACCATCGGGCTGCTGGCGCTCGGGCTGCCGTCGGTGCTGTTCCTGCTCAGCGGCCAGCTGTGGTGGCTGATGCTGCTGTCTGCGGTGCGCGGGCTGGGGTTCGGGGTGCTCACCGTGTGCGGCTCGGCGGCGATCGCTGAGCTCTCCCCACCGCTGATGCGCGGCCGGGCGATCGGCGCGTACGGGCTGGCCATCTCCGCCCCGCAGATCCTGACCATGACCGGTGCTCCGTGGCTGGCCGAGCAGGCGGGGTTCGGGGTCGTCTTCGCCCTGGGCACGCTGCCGGTGCTCGGGGTGCCGTGGGCGCTGGTGCTCGGGCGTCGGTTGAACCGCCCGGCCACCGACGACGGCGGGCCGGACGAGCAGAGAGCCGCCTCCGGCGAACCGGGCAGCCGGTGGGTACTGCTCGGCGCACTGGTGCTGCCGGTGGTGATCCTGTTGCTGGCCACTGCCTCCGGGGGTGCCCTGCTCACCTTCCTGCCGCAGATGCTCGCCGATGCGGCGCTGGCGCTGCTCGGGCTCTTCGTCCTGCTCACGGTGGCCACGTTGAGCCGGTGGTGGATCGGTGGTCTGGTGGACCGGCGTGGATCGGCGGGCCTGACCTGGCCGTTGCTGGCCGCTGCTGCCGGTGGGCTGGTGCTGATCGGGACCGCGCTGCCTGGTGAGGGTGGCCGGGCTGTGGTGCAGGTGCTCGCCGGGTCGGCATCGGTGGGCATCGCCTACGGCGGTCTGCAGAGCCTGACCTTGGTGCACGCCTTCGAACGGGCCGGCCCGCGGCGCACCCGCCTGGCCAGCACAGTGTGGAACATCGGCTTCGACTCCGGCACCGGCCTCGGCTCGGCAGTGGTCGGCGCGCTCGCAACCGGCTTCTCCTACCTGGTGGCGTTGGTCGTGGTGGCCGCGGCCTGCCTGATAGCCGCACTGCTCACCGTCATCAAGGAGGCAAGAGACCGCCGACGCCTGTAATGCTTTTCTTGCAGGAGGAAGTCGATGGTGAACGTGGAGCAGCTGAGCACTGTGCTCGCTGCGGCGGCGAGCCCGCAACGGATGCTGATCGTGGCCGAGCTTGCCGCCGGTGAGGGGGCACCGCACTGAAGCTGGTGGCCCTGCAGCCCTTCTCCTACGTGCTGGACGCGGAGGCGGTCGTGTCCGCCCCACAGCGCCCCGGGCAGACGATCGTACGCATCCTCACCGAGGTCGGCTGAGCGCCTGCAGCGGCCACCGGGAGGCGGGCGCCGGGCTGGCGAGAGATGATGGCGGCATGCGTAGTGCACGTGTGTATGACGAGGTGAGCGACGACGACGGCACCCGGGTGCTGGTGGACCGGGTCTGGCCGCGCGGGATGCGCAAGGAGGATCCGCGGGTGGGCCACTGGTTGAAAGACGTGGCGCCGAGCACCGAGCTGCGCAAGTGGTACGGCCACGAGGAGGAGAAGAAGGCGGAGTTCGCCAAGCGCTACCGGGCCGAGCTGAAGGAAGAGCCGGCTGCCAGCGCACTGGCGGACCTGCGCGACCTGGCCGAGGAGGGACCGGTCACGCTGGTCACCGCCACGAAGGACCTGAAGCTCAGCCAGGTGCCGGTGCTGCTGCAGATGGTCGGCAAGTGAGCAACGTCGAGACCAAGCCGTCGGAGGTGGTCTGTGCTGCCGACGACGGCGCAGCCTCCTCAGATGCTGCCCCCACCATCCGGGTGCTCACCCCACGCGAGGTCCCGCTCGGCGGACCGCGGGCCATGTCGGTGCGGCGCCCCCTGCCGCAGCGGGCGCTGTCCCTGATCGGCGCCTGGTGCTTCCTGGACCACTACGGCCCGGACGAGGTCGCCAGCACCGGCGGCATGGACGTGCCGCCGCACCCGCACACCGGGCTGGCCACGGTGAGCTGGCTGTTCTCCGGGGAGATCACCCATGCCGACAGCGCCGGGCACCGGGCGGTGGTCCGGCCCGGAGAGCTGTCGCTGATGACGGCAGGATCCGGGATCTCTCACTCCGAACGCAGCAGCGGGCCGTCCCCCGAGCTGCACGGGGTGCAGATGTGGGTGGCGCTGCCGGAGGAGTCCCGGTTCGGTCCGCGCCGGTTCGACCACTACACCCCGCCCGTGCGCACCGGCCCGGGCTGGTCCGCGCAGGTGTTCCTGGGCACGGGGTTCGGCGACACTGCACCGGTGCCAACCGCCACCCCGATGCTCGCCGCGGAGGTCCGGCTGGAACCGGGGCGCACGCTGGACGTGGACGTCGCTGCGGACTTCGAGCACGGTGTGCTGGTGGACACCGGTGAGGTCACGGTCGACGAGCAGCCGGTGCCGGCCGACCACCTGGCCTACCGCCGGGCCGGGGAGCGCCGGTTGCAGCTGGCCGCAGGGGACCGAGCAGTCCGGTTGGTGTTGTTCGGCGGCCCGCCGCTGGGTGAGCAGATCGTCATGTGGTGGAACTTCGTGGGTCGCAGCCACGAGGAGATCGTCGCGTTCCGGACCGCCTGGCAGGAGCAGATCGGTCGCCCCGAACGGCGCGCCGACTCATCTGAGCACCTCTACGGAACAGCAGGCGAGACACAGACTGTGGCTCCGCCGTCGTTCGGGCTGCCCGAGGACGACCCGGGTGCCCCGTTGCCTGCCCCGGTGCTGCCGAACGTGCGCATCCGCCCGCGCGAGCAGCCCGGTGGACGCTGAGCGCGGGCGGGTGCGAGCGGGAAGCTACTGGCCGTAGCCCTGCTGGCCGTACCCAGGGGCCGGCGGCGGCGGGGGCGGCGGCTGCTGACCGTACCCCTGCTGGCCCTGTGGCGGCTGCGCCTGTGGCGGCTGCGGCACCTGCGCGTCGTACCCGGCGGCTGGCGGCGGCGGGGGCGTGACCGGCTGGGAGGCCGAGGGGCCCTGCTGCGAACCACCGTCGGCGAACTGCGCGGACTGCGGGGTGTGCCCCTCCTCGTCCTCACCGAGCGGCACCACGTACACCGCAGTGCCGTAGGCGCAGACCTCGGAGAACGCCTGGGCGATGTCGCCGGTGTCGAAGCGCATGCCGATCACCGCGTTCGCGCCACGTCGCTGCGCCTCGGTGGTCATCCGGTTCATGACCTCCTGACGGGACTCGTAGACGAGCTTGGTGTACTCAGTCACCTCACCGCCGCCGATGGAGCGGAAGCTGGCGACGAAGTTCTGCCCGATGTTGGCGGAACGGACCGTCAGGCCCATCACCTCGCCCATCACGGCCTCGACGCGGTAGCCAGGGATCTCGTTCGTGGTGACAACGATCATGGGTGCCATCTTTGCACCTTGGGGCAAGTGCCGGGGCGCCGGCGGCTGGGGACCTCTCCCCGTGCAAGCAGGTTCGCGGGTCAGGTCGGCAACTTTCGGCAACCGGCGGGCGCGTGCGAGGTCGCCGCCTAGGCTCGGGGTGGTTTCGCGAGCAGAGAGGACGCGCAGTGACGCGAGAGGTCAGACTGGGAATCGTGGGCTACGGGGCCCAGGGGTCGGTGTACGCGCAGATGATCGCCGGCGGGCAGGTGCCGGGAATGACGCTCGGTGCGATCGCGGACCGGAACCCGGCGCGTCGGGAGGTGGTGGCCCGCGAGCACCCGGACACGCCGCTGCACGAGGGACACGAGGAGCTGATCGCCGGCGGGCAGGTAGATGCGGTGATCACCACGCTGCCGCACTACGACCACCCGGCGGTGGCGATAGCGGCGCTGGATGCCGGGCTGCACGTGCTGGTGGAGAAGCCCGCCGCGGTCTACACCAAGCAGGTCCGCGAGCTGATCGAGGCTGCCGAGGCGAAGCCGGAGCTGACGTTCGCCATCATGTTCAACCAGCGCACCAACCCGCTGTACCGGCGGATCAAGGAGATCATCGACGCTGGGGAGATCGGTGCGATCCGGCGCAGCACCTGGACGATCACCACCTGGTGGCGCCCGCAGGGCTACTACGAGCAGTCCGCCTGGCGGGCCACATGGGGCGGTGAGGGCGGGGGAGTGCTGGTGAACCAGGCGCCGCACCAGCTCGACCTGTGGCAGTGGATCTGCGGGGTGCCGAAGTCCGTGTTCGCCAAGGCCGGGTTCGGCTTCCGCCGGGACATCGCCGTGGAGGACGAGGTCACCGCCGTGGCCGACTACGGCGACGGTGTGACCGGTGTGTTCATCACCGCCACCCACGACCTCGTCGGCACCGACAGGTTCGAGATCCTCGGCGACCGGGGCAAGATTGTGGTCGACGGGTCGAGCGTGGCCACCGTGACCCGGCTCAGCCAGGACGAGGTGGACATCTCGGCGTCGATCGCCCCCGAGGACGTGCGCAAGATGTTCCGCGGCGAGATGCATCTGGAGCAGTACCAGGAGACTGAGGAGATCTCCTTCGACTCCGCCTGGGGCTCTCAGCACGGGGAGGTGCTGCGCAACTTCGCCGCACACATCCTCGACGGCGAACCTCTCCTGGCTCCCGGAGCGGACGGGATGCACGGGGTCCGGTTGGCCAACGCCATCCACCTGTCCGCCTGGCTCGGCAAGGAGGTCCCGATCGACTTCGACGAGGAGCTCTACCTGGCTGAGCTGAACCAGCGGATCCGGGCGGAAGGAACGTTCCCCGAGCGGAGCTGACCGATGGCGAGGATGGCACCATCGTGCCGTGGCCACATGTAGCGCTCCTCCTGCCCGGGCTGCCGCTGGCTGCCATGGCCGCCGGCTGGCTGCTCAGCCGCTCCCGCCTGCCGGTCCGCCGCCGCGTGGCGAGCTGAGCTCCCAAGTGGCCGACCTCCCGTTCCCGCGTGACGATCGAGGGGTGAGCACACGACGAAGGGAAGGGCCATGACCGAGCGAGCAGACGTCGTCGTGATCGGGATGGGGCCGGGCGGGGAGCACCTCGCTGGCGAGCTGGCTGCCGACGGGCTGGACGTGGTGGGCATCGAGGCGAACCTGGTCGGCGGGGAGTGCCCCTACTACGGCTGCATCCCGACGAAGATGATGATCCGGTCGGCTGACGCGCTCGCCGAGGCACGGCGGGTGAACGAGGTGGCCGGCCAGGCCGAGGTGCACCCGGACCTGTCCCCGGTCGCCACCCGCATTCGCGACGAGGCCACCACCGACTGGGACGACTCCGTAGCCGCCGACCGGTTCGTGAGCCAGGGCGGGCGGCTGGTGCGCGGCCATGGCCGCCTCCTTGCCCCACGCACGGTGCAGGTAGGTGGCGAACAGATCCACACACGCCGCGCCGTCGTGCTGAACACCGGCACCGCCCCGGCGATCCCGCCGATCCCGGGCCTGGAGGACGTGCCCTACTGGACCAACCGGGACGCGGTCCGCGCCACCACCGCCCCGGAGTCGATGGTGGTGCTCGGCGGCGGGCCGATCGGGGCGGAGCTCGCGCAGGCGTTCGCCCGGTTCGGCACCCAGGTCACTGTGGTGGAGATGGCCGACCGATTGCTGCCCGGGGAGGAGCCCGCGGCGAGCGAGGTGCTCGCCGAGGTGTTCCGGGTCGAGGGCATCGAGGTGCTCACCGGTGACGGCGCATCCTCCGTGCGTAGCGACGGCGAGGTGCTCACGGTGATGGTCGGTGAGCGGGAGCTGCACGCGGAGCGGCTACTGGTGGCCGCCGGCCGGGACCTGGGACTGGACCGGCTCGGGCTGGAAACCCTCGGCGTGGACACCTCCGGGCGCGCCGTGGCCGTGGACGAGTTCTGTCGGGTCATCGGCGGCGACGGTGAAGCGCTCGAGGCGCTGTACGCGATCGGGGACATGACCGGCGAGGGCGCGTTCACGCATGTGTCGATGTACCAGGCCGGCGTGGCCCTGGCGCACCTGCGCGGGGAGGACACCGAACCGGCCGAGTACCACGCGGTGCCTCGGGTGACCTTCACCGACCCGGAGGTCGGCGCCGTCGGGCTCACGCAGGCGCAGGCGCGGGAGCAGGGCATCCCGGTGCGCAGCACGAGCGTGGCGGTGTCCCAGTCGTCCCGCGGCTTCATCCACGGGCCGGGCAACGACGGCGTGATCAGCCTGCTCGCGCACGCCGAGTCCGGGATGCTGCTCGGGGCCACGTCGGCCGGCCCGCGCGGGGGAGAGGTGCTCGGGCTGCTCACCGTGGCTGTGGCCCAGCGGCTCAGCGTGCACGCGCTGAGCAGGATGATCTACGCCTTCCCCACCTTCCACCGGGCTGTGCTGGACGCGGCCCAACAGTGGCTCGCAGAAGCATGACCGGACCGGCGACGGTGTCGGCTGCGGCGCGGTCCGGGACCGAGAGTTCCCGGCCTACACTGGCGAGCATGGTGCGCCCTGGAAGTTGCCTCGCTCGTCGTCAGGTACTGGCCGCCACCGGTGCCGGTGCTGGGCTGCTCGCGCTTGCTGCCTGCACCGAGGACCGCAACGCTGTGGACGCCCCGGAGGCGGGCGTGGTGCTGCTGAGCGTGAACGAGCTGGAGGTCGGTCAGGCGAAGGTGGTCACCACCAGCGACGGCGTCGAGGTCGCCGTGGTCCGTGAGGGCGAGCAGGAGGTGCGTGCGTTCAGCGCGATCTGCACCCACCAGGGCTGCACAGTGCGCGCCGAGGAAGAGGACCTGCACTGCCCGTGCCACGGGTCGAAGTTCGCGCTCACCGACGGGTCGGTGATCAGCGGGCCGGCCGAGGAACCGCTGCCGGAGTTCCCGGTGGGGATCCAGGACGGGAACGTCGTCACCCAGTAACGTGCTCCCGGGCCCTGCGCTACTCCGGCTCCGGGGCGTTCGCCTCGAGGAAGTGGTACACCTCGGTGTCGTCCACCCCGGGAAACCTTCCGGCGGGCAACGGGCCGAGGATCTGGGCATGGGAGACGGCACTCGGCCAAGACGCCTGCTGCCAGCGCTCGCTGAGTGCTTCGTCCGGGAGCCGGCAGCAGCTCTTCTCCGGGCAGGTGGAAGTGGCCCGGCGCTTGGTCTCCCGGCCGCGGAAGTGCTTCGCGTGCGCGAACGGTACCCCGAGGGTGATGGAGAACTCACCGGAGTCGGTAGCCCCGGTCTGCGTGGAGCACCAGAAGGTCCCCTTCGCCGTGTCCGTGTACTGGTGGAACTCGGTGGTGCGGGTGCGCCGGGCGAACGCGGTCCGGGCGGCCCAGTGCCGGCACACCGGTTGCCCCTCGATCGCACCGGTGACGTCGGCGGTGAACGTGACCCCGTCGTTCTCGTATCCCTTGAACAGGGCGCCGTCCTCGTTCACCCGCAGGTAGTGCACCGGCAGGTCCAGGTGCGAGGTGGCCAGGTTGGTGAACCGGATCGCCGCGAAGTCGTGCGTGACGCCGAACGCGTCCCGGAAGTCTTCGATCGCCAAGTCCTTCGCCCGCAGCCGTGGCTGGAGGAACTCCAGTGCTGCGCTGCGCGGGATCAGGCAGGTGGCGGCGAAGTAGGCGATCTCCATCCGCTGGTGCAGGAAGTCGCCATAGCTGGTGGGTTGGGTGTGCCCGAGCAGCCGGTGCCCGATCGCCTGCAGCGCTAAGGAACGCAGACCGTGACCGCCGGGGATGGAGGCCGGCGGCAGGTAGATTCGGCCGTTCTCCAGGTCGGTGACAGTCCGGGTGGAGTGCGGCAGGTCGGGCACGTGGATGATCTCGAAGCCGAGTGAGCGGGCCAGGGTGGAGACAGTGGAGTGGGTGAGCGCCCCGGAGATGTACCCCGCCTTGCGGATCACCTCCTCACCGAGCTCCTCGATCTCTGGTAGGTAGTTGTTCGCCGCCCGCATCGCCAGGCGCATCTTGGTGTTTGCCCGCCGAGCTTCTTCCGGGGTGGCGATCGCCTCAGCGGCACGGCGGGCCAGCTCGCGGTGCAGCGCGACCAGGGACTCCAGCACCGGGATCGGCAACGACTTCGTGGGGCGTACCGCCGGGGCTCCGAGCGCCGCGAACAGCGGGGATGACTGCGCGCGGTGCAGCTCGATCTCCAGGGCCGCCCTCCGGTCCGGGGGAGGTGCGGACTCCAGCAGCTCAGCCGCTGTGGTGCCCAAGGTGGCGGCGATCGACTGCAGCAGCGACAGCCGTGGTTCCCGTCGTCCGTTCTCGATGTGGGACAGCTGGCTGGCGGTGGTACCGGTCGCCTCGGCGAGCTGGGCGAGGGTGAGGTCGCCGCGGGTGCGGAAGTGTCGGATGCGCTTGCCGAGGGTGACCGGGTCGGTGCGCTCGTCAGCCATGAATTGACGATACGGCAACTTATGTAGAAATTGCAGCAATTCTCACCTTCAAGAGCGCGCGGAGATGCAGAAGAGTCCAGGTATCGCCTTGAGGAACCACGGCGACCATCGCGACGAAAGGCACCTCATGCGCAGCGCCCTCGACCTGCAGGACCGCACCACGCCCGGCGCGGAGGCTTCGCACCAGAAACCACTGCCCACGCCGCACCGGAAACCGGGGCACACGCTGCCACGCGGTCTGGGTGCGGCGCGCGACTTCGTGGCCGAGGTGGCGGACCTGACCGAGCCGGATGCCGTCGTCTGGTGCGACGGCAGCGAGGTGGAGCGAGACCGGCTGAACGAGGAGCTGTGCGCGGCGGGCACGTTCGTCCGCCTCGACCCGCAGCTGCGGCCCAGCTCCTTCCTGGCCCGCTCTGACCCGAAAGACGTCGCCCGGGTGGAGGCCGCGACGTTCATCTGCGCCGAGGACGAGGCGGACGCCGGACCCACCAACAACTGGCGCGACCCGGCGCAGATGCGCGCCGAGCTGGCGCACGTGTTCGCCGGGAGCATGCGCGGGCGCACCATGTACGTGGTGCCGTTCTCCATGGGGCCGGTCGGGGGACCGACCGCCAAGGTGGGCATCGAGATCACGGACTCGCCATATGTGGTGGTGAGCATGCGGATCATGACCCGCATGGGTGAGGCGGCGCTGGCCCAGGTCGAGGCGGGCGACGAGTGGGTGCCCGCGGTGCACTCAGTGGGGATGCCGCTGGTGGGCGATGACGGTTCGGAGCGCGCGGACGTGCCGTGGCCGTGCAACGAGACGAAGTACATCAGCCACTTCCCGCAGGACCGGGAGATCTGGTCCTACGGGTCCGGGTACGGCGGCAACGCGCTGCTCGGGAAGAAGTGCTACGCGCTGCGGATCGCCTCGGCGCTGGCCCGGGACGAGGGCTGGCTCGCTGAGCACATGCTGCTCATCCGGCTCACCCACGCCGACGGCCGGCGGTTCCACGTGGCGGCGGCGTTCCCCTCCGCCTGCGGGAAGACGAACCTGGCGATGCTGCGTTCGGCGCTGCCGGAGTGGACGGTGACCACGCTCGGCGACGACATCGTCTGGCTACGCCCTGGCGAAGACGGTCGGTTGTGGGCGATCAACCCGGAGGCCGGGTTCTTCGGGGTGGCACCGGGCACCGGGGTGCGGACCAACCCCACCGCCGTCGAGACGCTGACCCACGACGTCATCTTCACCAACGTGGCCCGCACCGATGACGGCGACGTGTGGTGGGAGGGTCTCACCCCCGAACCACCGGACCACCTGGTCGACTGGCTCGGCGAGGACTGGACGCCACAGGTTGCGGCTGAGACCGGCCGCCCTGCCGCGCACCCGAACTCGCGGTTCACCGTGTCGGCGGCGCAGTGCCCGATCATCGACCCGGACTGGGACGACGGTGCGGGAGTGCCGCTGGACCTCATCCTGTTCGGCGGCCGGCGCGCGACGAACGTGCCGCTGGTCACCGCCGCCAGGGACTGGGAGCACGGCGTGTTCTTCGGTGCCAGCATCTCCTCGGAGCGCACGGCAGCCGCCGAGGGGACGATCGGTGACATGCGCCGGGACCCGTTCGCGATGCTGCCGTTCTGCGGCTACAACATGGCCGACTACTTCGGCCACTGGCTCGCGGTCGGTGCGCAGCTGGGTGCCCGCGCGCCGCAGATCGCTGCCGTGAACTGGTTCCGGAAGGGGGCGGACGGCTCGTTCCTGTGGCCCGGGTTCGCCGAGAACGCCCGCGTGCTGGACTGGCTGCTGCGGCTCGTCGAGGGCGAGGTGACCGGCAAACAGACGCCGCTGGGCCTGGCGC
This sequence comes from Ruania albidiflava DSM 18029, assembly GCF_000421225.1. Taxonomy (GTDB): domain Bacteria; phylum Actinomycetota; class Actinomycetes; order Actinomycetales; family Beutenbergiaceae; genus Ruania; species Ruania albidiflava. The sequence goes on from NZ_ATWL01000007.1 coordinate 68,379, forward strand.
CGGCGGACGGTGAGCTGCACCTGCACGGCCTCGACCTCTCAGCTGAGGACCTGGCCGAGCTGGAACGCGTGGATCCAGCCGCCTGGCACGCTGAGGCGGACAGTATCGAGGAGTACTTCGTGCAGTTCGGCGACCGGCTGCCGGAGGCCCTGCGGGACCAGCTCGCCGCGCTGCGGGAGCGGCTCGGGTAGGCGCGACGGAGGTGGGCGTCAGGCGCGGGCGGCGCCGACCTCGGCGGCGACACGGGAGAGCACGTCGCTGAAGGTGTCAGCGCTCTGCGCACCGGAGACGCCGTACTGTCCCTCGAAGACGAAGAACGGCACGCCGCGCACCCCCATCTGGCGGGCGTGGTTGAGGTCGCGCTGTACGTCGGTGGCGTGCCGGTCGGCGGCCAGGTCTGCCAGCAGCAGCTCCCGGTCCAGGCCGACCTCGGCGGCGAGGTCCGCAAGGGTGGCGTCACGTCCGATGTGCTGGCCCTCGGTGAAGTAGGCGCGGAACAGCCGCTCCAGCAGGGCGCCCTGCCGTCCGTGTTCGGCTGCGTGGTGCAGGGCCTCGTGCGCCCGAAGCGTGTTCGTGTGGCGGACAGTGTCGAAGTTGAACGTGACGCCGGCGGCTGCGCCGGTGGCGGTCACCTGTCCCAGCATCTGCTGCACCTGCTCGGTCGGCATCCCTTTGTGCTGCACGAGGAAGTCCACCTCGGAGCCTTCGTAGTCCACCGGGGTGTCCGGTGCGAGCTCGAAGGAGTGGTACCGGACGGTGACCTCACCGTCGTGCTTCTCGATGGCCTGGCCCAGCGTCCGGTTGCCGATGTAGCACCAGGGGCAGGCGATGTCGGACCAGACGTCCACGGTCAGCGATGGTGCAGCGCTCATGTGTGGTGCAACCCGAGCGGCGGTGCGGACATTCCGGTTGCGGTCAGAACGGCGGCTCAGCTGGCCAGCTGCTCGTCGGCGTCGAGGCGCTGGTGGTGCGCTGCCAGCTGGCACGATGCGAGCTGGCCGGGGCAGTGCTCTCCGGTAGCCAGCGATGCACATCGGCATCGACGTCGGCACCGGCCGGAACGGTCTGCGAAGGCAGGTCGTCGAGACCCACCAGGGACTCCTCCTCGCAGATCGTCATGGCGTAGTCGTCGCGCAGGTGGTGGCCGATGGCGGTGTAGTCGGCGTGCTCCGGTGCCCGGGTGTAGACGTGTCCGGTGGGTGCGTGCCAGGTGGTGATCCCGGTGCGCGGGTCGCGCTCCACAGTGAAGATGGTGGCGGTCTTCACCTGATGGTGGTGCGTGCACAGAGCGTGCAGGTTGGTCTCGACGGTCTGTGCCCAGGCGGGCAGAGAGTCGTCGAAAGGGACGATGTGGTCGAGCTGGCACCGCCAAGCCGGGACCCGGCAGGTCGGGAACCGGCAGGTCTGGTCTCGCTCGACGACCCGGGACCGCAGTCGGCGGGACGGGGCATAGGCGTCCGTGCAGATCAGGCCGAGCTCTTCCTCGACGAGTGCGCAGTTCGGAGGTCGGTTGGCGGCGTCAGCGGGGTGCTCACGCAGCCAGCGCAGGAGGGTGTGCGCACTGGTGCCATCGGGCAGGTGTGGTGCCCGCGGCGGCGGGATCAGCCCCCACATCGGGTCGAGCCTGGGGAGGTACCGGCACAGCCAGGTCCACTCGGCATCGAGCTCGTCCGGATCGCTCATATCATCGGAATCCTCTGGATCGGTGCTGTGGAGTCCGGCGTCCGAATCAGGTTCCTCCGGTGAACCGGGGGATCGGGGCGGGGAACTTCGAACGTCGAGGACCTGACGCCAGATCTCTTCGTCCTCCGCCCGCGATCGGTGGTCCTTCCACGGACCGGCGGGGCCGAGGATCGCATCGAGCTCCTTCATGGTGGCATCGGGGCCGAGGCGCTCAAGCAGGTCGCACCGCTCGGACCAGGTGGCCCCTGGGTGCGCGCCCAGGCTGACCAGCACTCCCGGTGCAACGGCGCACGGTCCCGGCAGAGCGTGCTGCAGGTTGGGGCGGCGTGGGTCCGGGCTGCTCGCTGAACCCGCGGCTGCCTGCGCACGTGCTGCAGATGCTTCTGAAGAAAGCTCGTTGGGACTGTGGGGCGGGAGGGCGGTACCAGCTGGTGCTGCCGAGCGTGCCGCGTTCGTCGAACCGCTCCGGTGCTTGCCGGACCGTGAGTGTGGCGGTGGAGCGCCGGATGCTGTGCTGCGTCCCGGCGACCGAGACCTGAAAAACGAGGACCCGCTGGCCCCGCCACGGGGCTGGTCGGTGCCGTCGGTCCGGCCCGCCGCAGCGCCGGCCCGTTCGGCAAGTGAGCGAGCGTGCCCCGCGTCGATCGGGCCGTAACCGTGCAGCAGGGCTGGGGTGTGCTCGTCGCCGGAGAGCACCGGGGCGGTGATGGACAGGTGGATGTGCGGCAGCCGCCCGTGGTGGGTGGGCAGGTTGCTGCCAGCGCGCAGCTGTCCGTCGGCCAGCATCGTGGTAAAGATCTCGGTGAGCGCATCGGCGCGGCGGGCGTGGATACTGCGGTCGTCGTCGGCCGCGCGCTGGGCGGCGATCGCGTCCAGGCAGGTGTAGATGCTCAGGCCGTCCTCAGCGGGCAGGTAGACCCCCAGCCAGGACATCCCGTGCGGCGCCGGCTCGAACGTCACGCACCGCTCCTTGACCTCCTTCTCGTGCCGCTCCTTCGCCTTGCTCGGGTCCGCCGCGATCACCGCCGCTGCCATTGCCTTCTTCAGCTGGGGCGGAGTGTGCGTGGGCGCCAGCTCGATGCCGTAGTCCTCGATCACCATGCGCTCGCGCTGTTCCATCCCGGCCACCGCGGCGGTGATCACATCGACCTTCCGGGCGGATACCTCTCCGCTGGCCAGCGCCTCGCGGAGCCGAGGGGACTCCTCCAGTGCGAGCGCGCGGGAGATGATCGAGCCGGCAGCGTAGGAGGTCGTCGCCAGCCGGCAGGAGATCTCGTCGTGCGTGGCGGTCAGTGCCCCGGACGAGCCCCCGCGCTGGTCGAGGAACTCTCCGGCGAACCGCGCTTGCAGGCCGGAAAGGTAGGCCATCATCCGGTCGCAGGCCGCGACCAGCTCCACCCGGGCGGCCTGGTCCCGGCCGCTGCTGTCCTGCTCGGCCGCCTGTTCGAGCGCCGTGGCGAGCGACGCTCCTGGAGCAGCAGCACCGAGCACGGCAGCGGTCTGCGAGTGGCTGACCCCCGGGTGCCAGGCGGCCTGTGCGCGATCAACCTCCTGTGCGGCGGCCACCACCTCGGTGAGCCCGATCTCTGGGCCGACCGGCAGGGTGACGAAGTGCTGGCGCTCATCCTCATCGCTCGGCTCGTCCCCGGGGGTGGCGTCGTCCTCGGCCGGTGGGTCCTCGTCGGCGATGGCACAGGTGTCCTCGGCTGGTGGATCGCCGGCCTCGTCGGCGGTGGCAGCCTCATCCTCGACTGGCCGTTCGCCGGCTCCGTCGTCGATGCCCGCCTCGTGTTCGCAGCTGGCGGCCCCGTTGGCGTTCTCCGCACGCGGTTCGACGCCGGAGGAGGGAGCCTCCGGGTCGATCTCGTCGTCGTCGAACGGCATAGAACAAATGTATCAATTCTCGTCGTGGCTGTCAAGTGGTCGGCTGTGCTCCAGGTGTCGGATGGGCGCCGGTCCCCAGCAGATCTGTGGCGCCCATCCGACTGCTTCACACGTTCTCATCGACCACTGACACTGCCGTGAGATGGGGAGTTCTCCCCGGTCGGGCACTCCGGCACACAGATAGGGTTGGCGGCAGCATCCGCGTCACGAAAGGCACAGCTGGAAATGACTCAGTACCAGGGCCCCCAGGGGGATCCGCAGGCATACGGCCAGCAGCCCGGCTACCCGCAGCAGGGACAGGCGGGCGGCGGCCAGGCCTCGACGCCGCAGCAGCCACAAGCGCCAGGAGGCTACGGTCAGGCCTCGGCGCCGCCCCCTCCGGCGCACGGATATGGGCAGCCCTCCGCACCGCAGCAGCCTGGTCTCGGTCAGCAGCAGCCCGGCGGCTACGCCTACGGTGGGCAGTACCCGACCGCCGGGAGCTCTGGCCTGTTCGACACCACCTTCGCGGTCTCGAGCACCCAGCGGACAGCCAAGCTCGCCTACCTGGCTGTCATCGTCTTCTCCGGTGTGCTCGCTCTGACCGCCATCCTTGATGCCATCGCCGAGTTCTCGGCAATCCGGTTCGGCGGCATCGCCTCGGTGCTGGGCGGGCTGACGAGTCTGATCTTCTACGGCGCGCTGGCCTTCGGGGTGCTGACCGTGGGGCGGTTGGTGATCGACTTCTTCGTCCAGGAGGACAAGAAGCGCCAGCAGGGCTGAGCCGCTCGGCGCGCAGTGTCGACGGCGCAGCAAGGGCTGCGTCGTCCAGCTGCGGTGTGCGGGGCCTCAGCGAGCCTGCTGGACGGCGGAGCCAGCGATCGTAGGTCCCGCACCGGGGTTGACGTGTCCGGGTTGATCAGTGTCGCCCCAGGATCGCCTCCGCCAGGGCCTCGACCGGGTCCCGCGGGGCGTTCGGATTGTCCACCAGCACCATGTCCACATCGCCGAGCTCTGGTAGCGCGCTCGAGGCGGGCATCACCACCAGGTCCGAGGGCACCAGGCTCTGTGCCAGCACGGTGATGCCGAGCCCGGCGCGCACGGCGGCCAGCATCCCGTTGATCTCCCGGGTGGTGCAGGTGACTCGCCAGGTGCGCCCAGCGCGTTCCAGCACACTGGTCGCCGTATCCCGGGAGAGGCTGGGGTTGGGGTAGGTGATCAGCGGCACGATGTCCGCCTCGCCCAGTGCGGCACCGGGCAACCCGACCCAGGTGAGCCGGTCGCGCCGCACCAGTCGGCCCACCCCGTCACCCGGGTTCTGCTTGATGAACACCAGGTCCAGGTGGCCGGCCAGCAGGCGACGGTGCAGCACCAGCGACTGCGCGATGGTCAGCTCCATCGTGACCCTGGGGTGCAGCTGACCGAAGTCGCGCAGGATGCGCGGCAACTGGGTCAGGGCCAGGTCGTCCGCAGCGCCGAACCGTAGTCGTCCGCTCATCGCCGACCCGGTGAAGTAGGCGGACGCCTGGTCATGGGCCGCCAGGATCGTCCGGGCGAAGCCCGCCATCGCCTGGCCGTTGTCGGTGAGGGTGACCTCGTGGGTGTCCCGCTGCACCAGCCGGCGGTGGGCCGCGCGCTCCAGGCGGGCGACGTGCTGGCTCACCGTCGGCTGGCTGATGCCCAGGCGCGCTGCCGCTGCGGTGAAGTTCAGAGTTTCACTGACCGTGAGGAACGTTCGAAGCTGGACCGGGTCGAACAAAGGGATCGTCTCCTCGTCGTATCGATTCGACCATCGTACGACCGGTCATTGTGAGACGCAATGGCAATTATAGGCGCTATAGGTTGGATAAATGACGTGTGGCTGCCTAGCGTGGTACTGCACCACCTTCCACACGCCCGAACTCTCAGCATCGGCAGTGATTCCCGTGCACTCGGCCAGCTCGGCTCCGACCTGTCCGCCCACCACCACCGACGACACACCTGATTCCGCGACCCCATACGTGACTGCCACCGAACTCGACACCGACACCTGCTCCGACCCCACCACCGACAGCGACGCGCTCTCCGCCCGCGAGGCCCGTGCACAGCGCATCCGAGCCCGGCGGCACAACCGACCGGCCAAGGTGCGCCCATCCCGGCGGCACCGCCACCTCGGCCTCGCCGCTACCCGCGCCGGCACGCCCACGCCCACGCCCGGATCCACGCCAAGGCCCACGCCCAGGCCCAGGCCCAGCACGATGGTGCGCCTGGCAACCACCCGCCGTCCCGCCTGGGCGAGCCTCTCCGCGCGGCAACGCCGCCTGCGCACCCAGGCTGCGCCGTCGTCAGAGACCGGACTGGTGGACGCGCTCAAGGTGCGCAACTACCGCCTCTACGTACAGGCCCAGCTGCTCACCAGCACCTGCGGCTGGGCAGCCCGGGTGGCCCAGGACTGGCTCATGCTCGAGCTCACCGGTTCTGCGGCCCTCGTCGGGCTCACCGTGGCGATGCAGTTCACCCCGATGCTGCTCTTCGGACTGTTCGGCGGTGTGCTGGCCGACCGGTACGACCGGCGGAAGATCCTCACCATCACCCAGTCCCTGTTCGGCCTCTTCACCCTCGCCGTCGGCGTGCTCACCCTCGCCGGGGTGGTGCAGGCCTGGCACGTGCTGGCCTCCGCGTTCCTCGGCGGGATGGCGATCGTGGTGGACAACCCCGCCCGGCAGGCGTTCGTGCACGAGATCGCCGGCCCGAAGCTGCTCCGCCCCGCGATCAGCATGAACACCTCCATCTTCCAGCTCGGTGCGCTGATCGGCCCGGCGTTCGCCGCGGCGCTGATCGCCCTGGTCGGCAGCGGCTGGGCGTTCGTGGTGAACGCGCTTGCCTGCTTCACCGCAGCGTCACTGATCCACTCGATGCGCCGGGCGGAGATGTTCGCCGTGCCGGTGGTGCGCCGCGCCAAGGGTCAGCTGCGTGCCGGCCTGGCGCACGTCGCCGAGCACCCAGAGATCCTCTGGGCGTGCGTGCTTGTGGGCTTCGTGGCGCTCACCGGTGTGAACATGGCCACCGTGCTCACCGCCTACGCCGCCGAGGTGATCGACCTGGGCGCCAGCGGTTACGGCATGCTCACCTCCACGCTCGCACTGGGTGCCATCACCGGGGCGCTGCTCGCCGGCCGGGCCCGACGGCTGCGGTTGCGCACGCTCGTCGGTGGGGCCGCCACGCTCGGTGTGCTGCAGCTGGTCGCCGCCCTGGTCGGCAGCACTGCGCTGTTCCTGCTCGTGCTGTACGCGATGGGCGCCACCAGCCTGCTCTACCTGACCCGGTCGAACACCCTGGTGCAGACCAGCGTGGACCCGACCATGCGTGGACGGGTGCTGTCGCTGTACGTGCTGATCAACATGGGCGCGCAGGCGGCGTCCGGGGTGATCATCGGCTGGGTGTGCGAGTGGGGCGGCCCGCACGCGGGCCTGGCCGCATGCGCCGCCGGTCCGCTGCTCGGTGCGCTGGTGGTGGGCACGATCCTCGCTCGCCGTGGACACCTGCGCCCGGCGCTACGGCTGCCCCGACGCTCCGCCCGCTCCTTCGTGTACCTGGTGCGCCGGCCGGTCTGACCGACTCTCAACCCACGTCCGGCGGGCTCAGTCCGCATCCGGCGGGCCTATGTCCGCCGGGGTGAGGTCCGGGCGCCAGCCCCGCCAGCGCGGGTGCCGCAGGCGGCCGGTCGGCGTCCACTCGCCGAAGAGCACCTCGGCCACCCGCACCGGCTGCAACCAGCGGGCGTCCCGGGCATCGGCAGCAGGCACGTCCGCCACGGCGGGCGCCTCGACCTCCTCCGGGGTGAGCATCGCCACCCAGTCACGGGTCTGCGCGGCCGAGAAGCCAGTGCCCACCCGCCCCACATACCGCAGCCCGCCGGCCCCGGTCGGCACGGCCAGCAGCAGCGAGCCGATCTGGCCGGCACGTTCCCCACGCCCAGGTCGCCAGCCGCAGACCACCACGTCCACCGCCTCAGTGTGCTTGATCTTCACCCAGGTGGACGAGCGGCGACCGGGCAGATACCGGCCGGCCGGGTCCTTGGCCAGCACCCCCTCGAGCCGGTACGCCCGGCTGGCGGCCAACGCGGCCTCCAGGTCGCCGTCGAACGCCTCGGGCACCTGCACGTGCTCGGTCGGTTCCACCAGCCGGGCCAGCAGGTCCCGACGGTCGGTGTAGGGCTGCCGAGTGAGGTCCTGCCCGTTCACCTCCAGCACGTCGAACACCAGGTAGTGCACCCGCTGGTGCCGGGCCGCCGCAGCGATCTCCGCCGACCGGGCCGCCTGCATCCGCGGCTGCAGCAGCGCGAACGAGGGCCGCCCCTCGGTATCCAGCGCGACCACCTCACCGTCCAGCAGGGCGGAGTCCGCGTGCACGCCCAGTTCGGCCAGCTCCGGATAGCTGGGAGTGATGTCGCGACCGCTGCGGGCCCACAGCTGCACTCCGCCGTCGACCACGTGGGCGAGCACGCGCTGTCCGTCCCACTTCATCTCGATCGACCAGTCGGAGCCCACGTCGCCTGGTGAGCCCGGGGTGGCGAGCATCGGGCGCACGACGGCGGAGCTCGTCTTGGCGGGGGTGGGCTCACCCGGGGTGCGGGTCCGGGTGGCGGAACCGGTGACGGCGGTGCTCACCCTGGGCGGTGCGTGCTCGGCCCGGTCCCCGGCCCGGCTGGGGGAGCGGCGCGGCGCACCCGGTTTCATCGCGTGCACCAGCCACTGGCGCTCCTTGGCATCGGTGCAGATCAGCGCGAACTTCGCCGGCTCCTGCTCGGCCAGCGGCCCGTCGGCGCGACCGTGCAGGGTCACGATGATTTCCTTGCCGAGCCACCACTTGTGGATCTCGAACGTGCCGGTGTCCCAGACGGTCATCTCCCCGGCGCCGTACTCCCCGGCCGGGATCGTGCCGGAGAAGGTGAGGTAGTCCAGCGGGTGGTCCTCGGTCTGCACCGCCAGGTGCTGCCGGGCCGGGTCGGTGGGCAGCCCCTTCGGCACGGCGAAGCTGGTCAGCACCCCCAGGTAGGACATCCGCAGGTCCCAGTGCAGCCGGCGGGCATGGTGCTCGTGTACCACGAACACCTCCTCACCCGGCTCGGCCACAGCGTCCGGCACCGGCTCCGGGGTGCGGTCCGCGCGCCGCTTGCCGCGGTAGTCGGCCAGCGCATCGGCAGTGTCCACCCCGGCCAGGCCCGCGGCCATCAGGTCCCCGTCCCGCTCCAGCCGGGCGACTACCTCCTGCGGGGTGAGCTGGTGCAGGTCCGCGTCCTCCAGCTCCGCCCAGGTGCGGGGTGCGGCCACGTGCGGGGTGAGCGTGCCCCGCAGGGAGTATGGCGCCACTGTGGTCTTGTTCGCGTGGTTCTGGCTCCAGTCGATGAACACCTTCCCCGTGCGGTCGGCCCGCTTCATCCGGGAGATCACCAGGTCCGGGTGATCCGCCTCCAGCGCCTTGGCGAGCTCCTGCGCCACAGAACGGACCTGATCAGCGGAGGCTCCGCCGTCGAGCGCGGCATACACATGGATGCCCTTCGAGCCGGACGTGACCGGCACGCTGGCCCACCCCATCCCGGCCAGGATGTCCCGCACCCAGCGGGCCACCTCGGCCACCTGCACCAGCTCCACGCCCGGACCTGGATCCAGGTCGAACACGATCCGGTCCGGTGGGCGCACCACGCCGGCTGAGTCGAAGCGCCACTGCGGCACGTGCAGCTCCAGCGCCGCCATCTGTGCCATCCACGCCAGCGAGGCCCGGTCGTTGACCAACGGGTAGGTGCTGCGGTGGTCGGAGTGCTGCAGGTCCGCCCGCACCACCCACTCCGGGGTGCCGGAGTCCAGGTTCTTGGTGAAGAACGCCTCGCCGGGCGCCTCGGCCGTCCCCACCCCGTTCACCCAGCGCTTGCGGGTGACCGGCCGGCCCGCACAGTGCGGCAGCATCGCGCCGGCCACCTGCAGGTAATAGTCGATCACCTCCGCCTTGGTGGTGCCGCTGGCTGGGTAGAGCACTTTCTCCAGGCTGGTCAGCTGCAGTCGCCGGCCGTCGAGCTCGGTCAGGGTGGAGCTGCGGGCCATCACCCCATCCTTGCCTGCTGGCGTTCACCGCGCATCACGTGTTCACTAGGAGACCACGGCAGATCCCCGTGCCTACGATGCTGGCAGGCCACGGGGGAGAGGAGCGGCGATGCGGGCGATCTGGAAGGGTGCGGTGACCTTCGGGCTGGTGAACGTGCCGGTCGCGGTCTACAGCGCCACCGAGAGCCACGACGTGCGTCTGCACCAGGTGCACGACGCCGACGGCGGCCGCATCCGCTACCAGCGGCGCTGTGAGAAGTGCGGTGAGGTGGTGGCGTACGAGCACATCGACAAGGCGTTCACCGACGGCGAGGCCTCGGTCGTGCTCACCGAGGACGACCTGGCCACGCTGCCCGCCGAACGCAGCAAGGAGATCGACGTCCTGGAGTTCGTACCGAACGACCAGGTCGACCCGATCATGTTCGGCTCCGCCTACTACCTGGCGCCCACCTCCTCCTCGGCCAAGCCGTACGTGCTGCTCCGCCGCACCCTGCAGGAGACCGACCGCACTGCGATCGTCTCCTTCACCCTTCGGCAGAAGACCCGGCTCGCTGCGCTGCGGGTGCGCGGGGACGCGCTGCTGCTGCAGACGCTGCTGTGGGCCGACGAGATCCGCGAACCGGAGTTCGAAGGCCTGGACGATGCCAAGGTCAGCGAGCGGGAGCTGGACATGTCTGCCCAGCTGGTGCGCAGCTACGAGGCCGATTTCGACCCCGCCAGCCACACCGACGAGTACCAGGTGCAGCTGCGCACGCTGATCGAGGAGAAGCTCGCCTCCGGGGATGTCGTGCAGGCCGCATCCGGTGCGGAGGAGGACACCGGTGGTGAGGTGCTCGACCTGATGGAGGCGTTGCGCCGCAGCGTGGAGGCCAGCCGGTCCGCCCGGGCCGGTTCGAGCAGTGGACCCGGCGCCACTGGTGGTCGCAGCGGATCGTCAGGGGGCCGTTCGAAGAAGGCTGCCGGCGGCAGTGGCTCGTCGAAGCGATCCGGGGCCTCGAAGCCGTCCGCTGCGGGCGGGCGCGGGAAGAAGAAGGCAGAAGCCGAGGAGAAACCTGCCTGAGAGCGCTTACCCGATCATGGCGTGCCCCCTGCCTTTTGTCGCCCGGCTGGAGTAGGCTCGACGATTGCCCGGTTCGGGGGGTCTGTCCCACCTCACCGGCCGGCGCCCGACCGATCCTCGATAGACCCAGGAGGTCATCGACTCACCATGCCCTCTGGCCATACCACGGCTGACCGGAACCTCACGGCGTCGATGCCACCGAGCACCGCGGTGGTCGCCACTCTCGCTCGACTGTATCCCTTCCTCCGACCTGCTCTGCCCCGGCTGGTCGCAGGCATGCTGTGCGCACTCGGTGCCAGCCTGTGCGCCCTGTCCATCCCGCAGGTGCTGGAGTGGGCGGTCAACGGGCCGCTCCTGGGCTCCGCTGCCGGCGGTGACCGTGCCGGGGTGTGGTCCGCTGTGCTGCTCGTGCTCGGGCTCGGTGTGCTCGAGGCCGGGATGGTCGCCGCCCGCCGTGCCTTCATCCTGTTCCCCGGCACCCGGGTGGAGGCCTCGATGCGGATGGCGCTGTTCCGCCACCTGCAGGACCTGCCGCTCGCCTTCCACGACCAGTGGCCCGGCGGGCAGCTGCTGTCCCGCTCGATGGCAGACCTCGGCCAGCTGCGCCGCTGGATGTCCTTCGGGCTGATCATGCTGGTGGTGAACACCACCACCATTGGCGTCGGTGTGGGGCTGATGGTGCACATGGGCGGCATCCTCGGGGTCGCCTACCTGTGCGGTGCGCTGCCGGTGGTGTACTTCTCCTACCGGTTCTCCCAGCGGTTCCGCCGCATCTCCCGGCTCAGCCAGGACCAGGCCGGTGACCTGGCCACCACAGTGGAGGAGTCGGTGCACGGCATCCGCGTGCTCAAGGCCTTCGGCCGCGGCCGGGAGGCGTACCAGAGCTTCTCCGCCCAGGCTGACGAGCTGCGCAGCACCGAGCTGTCCAAGGCCCGCACCCTCGGCGGGTTCACCTTCGCGATCACCACCATCTCCGAGGCAGTGCTCGGCGGCTGCCTGCTGCTCGGTGTCTGGCTGGTCGTCGACGGCCAGCTCAGCGTCGGCGCGCTGCTGGCGTTCTTCGCCACTGCCGCTGTGGTGAACGGGCCGGTGGAACAGCTCGGCCACCTGGTGTCGATGACCCTGTACGCGAAGACTGCGGTGGACCGGTACTTCGAGGTGCTGGACACCGAGAACGAGCTGCGCGACCCAGCGCGCCCGATCCGGCCGGAGAAGGTGGTCGGCGACCTGGTCTTCGACGACGTGCACTTCCAGTACCCGGACGAGCCCACCCCGGATCAGGCCTGGCGCGATCCGGCCCGACCGAGCGAGGCGCCCCGGACCGAGGTACTCGACGGCATCGACCTGCACGTACGCCCCGGGGAGACGATGGCGCTGGTCGGCCTGACCGGCTGCGGTAAGACCACGATGATCTCGCTGGTGCCCCGGCTGTTCGACGTCACCAGCGGCAGCGTTCGCGTGGACGGTGTGGACGTGCGTGAGATGAGCCGCCACGACCTGCGTGAGATCGTCTCCATCGCCTTCGAGGACGCCACCCTGTTCTCCGCCACGGTCCGGGAGAACGTGCTCCTCGGCGCCCCTGAGGGGCAGCGCAGCGAGGCGGACCTGGACCGGGCGGTCACCGTGGCGCAGGCAGACTTCGTCCGCGACCTGCCCCACGGACTGGACACCACGATCGGGGAGGAGGGGCTGAGCCTGTCCGGCGGCCAGCGCCAACGCCTCGCCCTGGCCCGCGCCGTGGCCGCCCGGCCGAAGATCCTGGTGCTGGACGACCCACTGTCCGCGCTGGACGTGTCCACGGAGGAGGCGGTCACTGCACAGCTGCGGCAAGAGCTGGCTGAGACCACCACGCTGGTGGTCGCCCACCGGCCCTCCACGGTCGCCCTGGCGGACCGGGTCGCAGTGCTGCAGGAGGGGCGGATCACCGCCGTCGACACGCACAGCGACCTGCTCGCGCAGAACGCGCACTACCGATTCGTCATCTCCAGCCTCAGCCCGGAGGCGGAGACCGGTGCCGAACCGAAGGCGGTGGTCTGATGCCCCCGGCTGCACCGATCCCCCAGGGGGTCGCTGACGAGGAGAACAGCTACCTGGACCGCACCCGGTCCCGGGAGGTCCGGCGCCGCTCGCGGCGGCTGCTGGGCAGTCTGCTCGCACCGGTACGGAAGATGTTCGCCCTCACCGTGGTGCTGGTGGTGCTCGCCCAGGCGGCGAAGGTGGCCGGCCCGGCGCTGATCGCCTGGGCCGTGGACCGCGGGCTGCCGGCCGCGATGGACGGTGACTGGGGTCCCGTCCTCGGTTTCGCCATCGCCTACGTGGTGTGCGCGATGGTCGCTGGTGGCGGTACCGCCGGGTACATCCGGTTCGCCGCGAACGTCAGCCAGGCGATCCTGCTGGACCTGCGCCAGCGGGTGTTCCGGCAGACCCAGCGTCTCTCCCTGGAGTTCCACGAGAGCTACACCTCCGGGCGGATCATCTCCCGGCAGACCGCCGACCTGGAGGCGCTGCGCGAGCTGCTCGACAACGGCATCACGTCACTGGCCTCCGGTCTGCTGTTCATGACCTTCACCGGCATCTCCCTGGTGCTGCTGGACTGGCGCGCCGGCCTGGTGCTGCTGGTGGCGGTCGTGCCGGTGTGGCTGGTCACCCGCTGGTTCCAGAAGCGTTCCCAGGTGCTCTACCGCATCTCCCGGGTGGCCTCCGCACGGCTGATCGTGAACTTCGTGGAGACGATGACCGGGATGCGCGCCGTGCAGGCGTTCCGCCGGGAGCAGGCCAATGACGTGGTCTACGGCGAGCTCACCGAGGACTACCGGCGCAACAACGTGCGCACTATGGGCCTGAATGGTATCTACGACCCGGCATTGCAGCTCATCGGCAACGTCACCGTGGCGGTCGCACTGGCCATCGGTTCCTTCCGGGTCCTGGACGGCGGTATGGAGGTCGGCACGCTGCTGGCCACCCTGCTGTACACCAAACGGTTCTTCCAGCCTGTGCAGCAGATGGGCATGTTCTACAACTCCTTCCAGTCCGCCTCCGCAGCCCTGGAGAAGATCTCCGGGCTGCTCGAGGAGGTGCCGACTGTGCGTGCCGCGGAGCAGCCGGTCACGCTGCCGAAGGCCTCCGGGCACCTGCGCTTCGAGCACGTCCGGTTCGGCTACGGCGAGGAGACCGTGCTGCCGAACCTCGACCTGGACATCCCCTCCGGGCAGATCATCGCCCTGGTCGGGCAGACCGGCGCCGGCAAGTCCACTGTGGCCAAGCTGGTCGCCCGATTCTACGACGTCAACGACGGCCGGATCACCCTGGACGGGGTGGACCTGCGCGAGGTCGCCCCGCGTGACCTGCGCCGGGCGGTGGTGATGGTCACCCAGGAGGCCTACCTGTTCTCCGGGACGGTGCGGGACAACATCGCCCTGGCACGGCCGGACGCGCCGGACGCGGACATCGAGGCCGCCGCCCGCGCCGTCGGTGCGCACGACTTCATCACCGCGCTGCCGGACGGCTACGACACGGACGTGAACAAGCGCGGCGGGCGGGTCAGCGCCGGACAACGGCAGCTGATCTCGTTCGCCCGAGCGTTCCTGGCCGACCCGGCAGTGCTCATCCTGGACGAGGCGACCAGCTCCTTGGACATCCCCGGGGAGCGGCTGGTGCAACGCGGTCTGCAGACCCTGCTGGCGGACCGGACGGCACTGATCATCGCCCACCGGCTGTCCACGGTGGCGATCGCCGACCGGGTGCTGGTGATGAGCCAGGGAGAGGTGGTCGAGGACGGCTCCCCGGAGGAGCTGATCAGCGGCACCGGCTCGTTCGCCGCACTGCACAAGGCCTGGCAGGACTCGCTCGTGTGAGGCAGGCAGTGCCAGGATGAGGACATGAGCAGCGCCGATCCGCAGTCGCCCGGTGAACCAGAGATCTCCGGTGTGCCCACTCCGTCCCGCTGGCGGTTCGCGGACGGCGTTCCCCCGGTGTGGTTGCGCCGCGTCACCGTGGCGCTCGGGGTGCTGGTGGTGCTGGTGCTCCTCGGTGTGGTCGGCAGCATCGTGCTGCCCGGCTGGTGGGCCGCCGTGGTCACCGGTTGGGTGCAGGGCATCACCAGTGCCGGCATCCTCGTAGGGCTCGCCTGCGGGGTGGTGTTCACTGCCCTGCCTGCTGCGATCATCTGGTTCGCCGTGCGCTCGCGTTGGCAGTGGCGCACCCGGCTGATCGTCGCCGCTGCTGCCGCAGTGCTCGCGCTGCCGAACGTGCTCACCCTGGTGATCGACGTGGGCCGCACATCCTCCGCCTACGACGCCCGCCTGGACATGGTCATCGGTGCCCCCGCGTTCACCGGTTCCACGCTCATCGGAGCCCTGCTGGCGCTCCTCGGCGTGGTCGGTGGGGTGCTCGGCTGGCGCTGGCTGCGCTGGTCCCGGGCCGAGCTGCGCAGCAGCCGGGGTGAGCAGACACCGCGCCGCGGGCTGCTGCGGCGGGGCCGGGGGAAGGCCGCCGGTGGCAACCGGAGTGAGAGCGACGCCACGCCCGCCAGACCTCAGGATGCCCAGGGCGGGGGCGTACAGTAGGGACGCCGCGGGGGGCGCGGACCTGACCTTCCCTACGTGATCTAGGGGGACTCGTGCGATTCCGACCTGCGACAGCCTGGGCTGCGCTGACCGCGCTCACCCTGGGGCTCGCCGGGTGCACAGGGACCACCACAGTGGACCCCGACCCCACGTCACCGCCGCCGGAGCCAGAACCCGCTGCCGTGGCGCAGCGGCCGGAGCAGGAGGCCAGCCTGGTGCAGCAGACCGACCCCGCAGCGCTCGCGCTGAGCAGCAGCGAGGAGTTCTTCACCTCCGCGAAGGCGGTCGTGCTCGCCTCGGCGGAGAACGAGTCCGCTGTGCTGCGCGCCTCCTCGATCGGGATCGCGCTGGGTGCCCCGGTGCTCCTGACCGGTGCCGACGCCGAGGACCTGGAGGCCGAGCTGCTCCGCCTCGGGGTGCGCACGCTCATCCCGGTCGGGGCCGTGGACCTCGACGGTATCGACCTGACCAGCCTGAACGTCCAGCCCGACCCCGGGGACACTGACGAGCTGACCGAGCTGATCGGACAGCACCTGGACACCTCGTTCACCGACGTGCAGACGCCGGAGGCGGAAGATGTCGCCCAGTCGGTGGCCGGGTTGGAGCCCGGCGAGCTCTACCCCGCGGTGGACCTGGACGGGCACGGTGGCGGCGAGGCTCCCGAGCGTAGCGGGCACATGCCCCCGCTGCTGCCCGGTGAGGGCGTCGAGGGGCTGCACGTGCTCGCCGACGGACAGGACTACCAGGCCGTGGCCGTGGCCAACTCCCGGGCCGCAGGTGCGAAGGTGGCGATCGTCTCCGGCGACCCGCGCAGCTCCGTCGCCGAGGTCAGCGGCCTCGGTGATCCGGAGGCGGTGGTGGGCTACGGCACCAGTTACGGCGACGAGACCACCTTCGCCTGGCAGGCTGCCACGGCCGCCACTGGCGACGAGCTGCCCGGCGGTGGGCAGCTGGTCTTCGACGACAAGCGGTACATCGCCCTCTACGGGCACCCCGGCACGCCGAGCCTGGGCGTGCTCGGGGAACAGGGCACCGACGAGACCATCGACCTGGCAGCCGGCGAGGCAGCCGACTACGACGACCTCACCGACGCCACTGTGGTGCCCACCCTCGAGGTGATCGTGACCGTGGCCGCTGGCTCCGCCGGTGCGGACGGCAACTACTCCAGCGAGTTCCCGGCTGAGGACTTCGTGCCGCTGGTCGAGGCTGCGGCCGAGGCCGGGCAGTATGTCGTGCTCGACTTCCAGCCTGGACGCTCCAGCTTCCTCGACCAGGTCCGCCAGTACGAAGAGCTCCTCGCCTACCCGAACGTGGGTGTGGCGCTCGACCCGGAGTGGCGGCTGACCGACGACCAGGTGCCGCTGGAGCAGATCGGCTCGGTCGGCGTCCAGGAGGTCAACGAGGTGGTGAACTACGTGGCCGACTTCACCCGAGAGAACGCGCTGCCGCAGAAGATGGTAGTGCTGCACCAGTTCCAGCAACGGATGATCACCCACCGGGAGGACCTGGACACCAGTCGCGGTGAGGTGGCGCTGCTCATCCACGCCGACGGCAACGGCGACCCGCACGACAAGCGCGCCACCTGGCGTAACGTGCGCACCGACGCGCCGGAGGGTGTGCACTGGGGCTGGAAGAACTTCATCGACGAAGATGACCCCATGCTCACTCCCGCACAGACCTACCGCATCGAACCCCAACCGGACTACGTGAGCTATCAGTGAGCACCGAGGCCCAGGCGCAGCGGCACCGGGTGGAGTGGTGGCACCGGCTGCGCCCGATGACCCGGCGCGGGATCCGGGCTGGCATCACTGTGATGGTGACCGGTCTGGTCGCCCTGGTCATCGGTGTGCTCAGTGCGCACTACACCGGCTCCCTCGGCCCGCACGAGGCGGAGTACACGGTGCGGTTGAACAACGAGATCCGGGTGGACATGGGGCCGCTCGGGGCGCTGATCATCGACTCGCCGCTGCCGCTGCACCTCGGTGTGGACGTGCAGGTCAAGGAGATCCCGATCGGGCTGGCCGCACCCGGGGCCAACCCGGTGGCCGGTCTGACCGCTGACCTGCAGAGCTACACGCAGTTCTTCGCCAACCCGGAGCCGGCGATCCGGGAGGCCGCTGACGGGCTGATCACCAACGCACTCGGCCGGGTGGCGCTGCTCTGGTCCATCCAGCTGACGCTCGTGGCCTGCCTGCGGCTCGCCGGGCACGGCCTGCTCCGGGAGACGATGAAGAACGCGCTCCGGCAGCCGGGCGTACCGCCGCTGACGATCGCAGTGGTGGTGGCCCTGGTGCTGGTGCCGCTGGTGGACGCCACCCGGGGCTCCGGCAACGTGGGACGCACCTCCGCCGTGCTGGACGGCACCCCGCTGGAGGATGCCCGGATCACCGGCAGGTTGGCGACCATCGTCGACTACTACGGCGGCTACGTCGTGGACGCGATCGACAAGAACAGCGAGTTCTACGCCGGAGTGCAGGCCAACCTCACCTCCGCCTTCGAGGCCGAACGGGCCGCGCAGGCAGGCGATGAGGACTCGGCCGGCTCGGCCGACGGCGCCGGCGAGGACGCGACCGACGCGCACGGGCTGTCCTCCCCGGAGCCGTCGGAGCCGTCGGAGCCGTCGGAGCCCGGTGCCGGAGCGGGCGGCGGCGAGAACCCCACGAGCGTGGCCAGTGCGTCCGCGGAGGAGACCGAGCAGGATGAGGCCCCGGCAGGTGAGCCGACCTCGGACGGCGAGGCTACGCCGTCGACTGAGGACCAGGCGGTCGCAGACGCTGAGACGGACCTGATCACCGGGGTGATGGTCACCGACCTGCACTGCAACATCGGCATGGCCGAGGTGATCGGCACAGCGGTGGCCGAGTCCGACGCCGACCTGATCATGAACGCCGGGGACACGGTGATGGCCGGCACCTCGGTGGAGTCCTACTGCATCAAGGCGTTCGCGGACGGCTTCGGTGACGACGTGCCCGTGGTCTTCGCCGACGGCAACCACGACTCCCGCACCACCACCGAGGAGGAGGTGGCGGCCGGCTGGATCCCCCTGCTCGGCGACCCGGTCGAGGTCGCCGGACTGCGGTTCCTCGGCGACACCGACCCCACGCTCAGCTCGCTCGGTGTGCCCACCCGGCAGACCCGGGACGAGACTGTGCTGGAGATGGGCGACCGGCTCGCTGCCACCGGCTGCGACCTGGCCGACGACGGGCAACCGGTGGACGTGCTGCTGATCCACAGCCCGTACGCGGGTCGGCAGATCCTCGAGTCCGGGTGCGCACCGGTGAGCCTGTCCGGCCACCTGCACCAGCAGGTCGGGCCGCGCCAGCTCGGCTGGGGCACTCAGTACGTGGGTGCCAGCACCGGTGGCGCAGGAGCCGGTAAACCCACGATCGGCCCGCTGAACAACCCGGCCACGATCACGGTGATCCGCTGGGACCCAGAGACCCAGCTGCCGGTCGACTACCGGGTGATCACCATCGGCACTGACACCTCGGTGGAGCTGGGGGAGTGGGCGCTCTGGCCGTCGCAGCCCACTGAGTTCGTCAGCGGACAGGAGCCGGACGACTGAGATGGGCGATACTGAGGACACACCCACAGCGAGGAGCACCGTGAGCAGCGAGCACAGGTCCGGCGACGTCGCGGACGTCGCCGACGACCTCGCTAATGCGGGCGGTGCCGAAGATGTTGTGGCGGGAACCGGGGCTGGCCGTGTCGCCGCTGTGCGGCGCAGCTACGTGGTGCTGGTGCTGGTCACCGGCGTGCTCGGCACGTTCGCCTCGCTGGAGCTGATGCTGGACCACATCCGCATCCTCGCCGACCCGGACTTCACCCCTGCCTGCGACATCAACCCGCTGATCGGTTGCGGCATCTTCCTGGAGAGCTGGCAGGCGAAGGTGTTCGGCATCCCGAACCCGGTGCTCGGCCTGCTCACCTTCCCGGTGGTGCTCACCACCGGGGTGCTGCTCGCCAGCCGGGTGGCGCTGCCGCGCTGGTACTGGCGGTGCCTGCTGGCCGGCGCCACTCTCGGTATCGCGTTCGTCACCTGGCTGCAGGTCGTGGCGATCACCCAGATCGGTGCGCTGTGCCCGTACTGCCTGGTGGTCTGGGCCGTGGTGATCCCGTTCTTCGTGCACACTGTGGCCGCGACCATGGCGGGCGGTGCGCTGCCGGCCGGGGAGGGGCTGCGCTCCTTCGTGACCAAGAACGCCTGGTTGATCACCGCACTGTGGTACCTGCTCGTGGTTGCCGGGGCGCTCCTCGGGCTCGGTGACGCCTGGCTCACGGTGTTCTGATGGCAGATGTGCACGGCCGGTCCTGCCACGGGCTGGCGCTCCTTCCCGGTGCCCGGTGCCACCACCGGGAGGTCGGACCTGCTGAGGCGATCTCCCTGGAGGAGGTGGACCTGCCGGAGTCAGTGGTCACCCAGGACTACCTGAAGGCGATCTACAACTTGGGCGAGTGGGGTGAGCCGGGTGCCACCGCCTCCGAGCTCGCCGCGCGGCTGGGTGTCGGTGCGCCGACAGTGACCGAGAACGTGCAGCGGCTCGCCGCCGCCGGCCTGGTCCACTACCAGCCCTACCGGCGGGTCACCCTCACTGACGCCGGGCAGCTGGCAGCGTTGGCGATGGTGCGCCGGCACCGGTTGATCGAGACCTACCTGGCCCTCGCGCTGGACTACCGCTGGGACGAGGTGCACGAGGACGCCGAACGTCTGGAGCACTCCGCATCCCCGCTGCTGATGCGCCGGATGGACACACACCTCGGCGCGCCGCTGCGGGACCCGCACGGTGACCCGATCCCCCAGCTGGACGGGCGGGTGGTCACCCCACCAGCGCACCGCCTGGACGACGTTCCCCCGGGTGTGCGGGTGCGGATCGCCCGGATCAGCGATACCGAGCCAGACCTGCTGCGCGAGATCACCGGTGCCGGGCTCGGCCTGGACGACGAGCTGGCCGCCGGGGACGGCACGCTGAGCGCGGCGGCGACTGGTGCGGTCTGGGTGGTGGCGGACTAGCGCTCAGCGGCGCTCTGCACTCTCGGTCGGATGCGGTGCCGGTCGCAAAGCGAGCGCTTGCCGACTGCGTTCTTCGTGCGTATGGTCGAAGTGACGGGCGGCACCGAAGCCGCTCCGAGGGAAATGGGGAGTGTCATGGTCGACAGTGTGAAGACCCGCCTCTCGTCAGTTGTTGCGGTCCTTCTTTTCGGGGTTGGCGCGGTGGTCGTCACCTCCAGTGCGGCGCAGGCCGACATGCCGGACTGCGGCGTGTATCCGGCGACTCCGTCGCCGGCTACGAGCGTCATCACGTTCAAATCGACTACGACGTGCGGCTCCACGCCAGAGGCGGCGTACGCACAGGCGAAGCTCGAGGGGGCCGCGACGAAATTGGCACCGGCGGCCACCTCCAGTTCCGGTACGACGACTCTTGTCTCGTCTTCTTCTAGGTCCTGCACGGTATCGGGATCGTACCGGACTTACGGCTGGGGCAACGATATCTACACGAATGTCGAGGAGCGGGCGAGCATGTACACGTATATTTCGTGCTGAGTCTGCGTTGCGAACCCCGTTCTTGGGCCACTTCGGCGCGCTCGTATTTGTGATTGGCGTACTCGCGGGTTGTTCGATCACGCGGGGTGAACCTGAGCCTAGCGTTCCAGCGCCGTATACGGGTGGGCCGATCTCTGAGGCGGAGTATGTGCGGATCGTAGCCTCGATTCGCGAGTGCATGATCCGCGAGGGTTATGAGGTTGGTCCGGTGGAGATGCGTCCCGATGGAATCTCGTACGGTTTTGCCGTTACCGGTGGCGCTCCCGGCGATATGTCCGCGCATGACGATCGGTTAGCGTGCGAGGCGAATTTCAACCTGCCACAAGCCGAGGTGGCGTATGTGAATCAGCACACGTTGACCGGTGCAGAACGTGAGCGCACCTTTGCGGAGTTTGTGGCGTGCATGGACGAGGCGGGCTTCCCTGGCGTGACGTCCAGTGACACGATCCAGGGGATCAACGAGCGAGTCGTGGCCACACAGGGGTCGGCGAAGTTCGATGAGGGTGTGATCTGTCTGGACCAGTACGGCGGGCGACTATATGGGGCGAACCGATAGTGCGGCGTGCGGGGCGGGGCTACCTGATGCTGGTGGGTGTGCTCGTGATCGGCGCGGTCGTCGCCACCTGGGTGCTGGTTCGTGGTAGTGCAAGCGACCTGAAGGAGCTGACCCCGCAGGATCGTGCGGTCCTGGTTCCCGTGCAGGAGACCACGGTGGACTTCTCCGCACCGGCGACCCTGTCGGCCCAGGTGGCCCCGGGACGGAGCATCCCTGCGCCGCCGCTGGCCGGCACGGTCACCGGGGTCGAGGTGGCGCCGGGCGATGTGCTCAGCGGCGAGGAGAAGCTCTACGCGGTCGATGGTGTGCCGGTGGTGGCCTACTCCGACGAGGGAGTGCTGTTCCGCCCGCTGAGTCGCGGCGATCGCGGTCCGGACGTCGCCACCGCACAACGTTTCCTGAACAGCCTGCTCGATGCCGATCTGGACGATGATGGCGTGTTCGGCACCACCACCCGGTCCGCGGTACAGGACTACGAGCGCCGGATCGGCGTCCAGGACCCCACCGGTGTTCTCGATCCCGGATGGTTCGCACACCTGCCCACTGAGTCGTTCGAGGTCGCTGAGGTGGACGTCCAGGCCGGGGCACCCGCTCCGGCCGCCGGTCAGCCGGTGGCCACCGGTACCGCGTCCCTGGCGGATGTCACGATGACCAGCGCCTCCGCCGGCCCGGCCGGCGAGTATGAGCTGCTGGTGCGGGGTGAGGCGGTGCCGGTGGAGCGCGCCGAGGACGGCAGCTGGCAGGTGACCGATCTGGACGCCGCAGCATCGGTGGTGCTCGCCGATGCCGGTGCCGTCGACCAGGTGTCTGTCACCGGGCAGGTCCGGTTGCTCGACGGACAGGCGGGCCAGGCGGTGCCAGCGGCCGCCATCATCACCGACTCGACCGATAGCACCTGTGTGGCAGCGACGACCTCGAGCACCATCGATGGCGCGTCTGACCTTGCCGTGGTGGAGGTGCTCGGCAGCTCTGTCGACGGCCTGGCACAGCTTCGCCCCACGCTCCCCGAGGGCGCGCGTGTGCTGGTGAACCCTGTGCCCGTGCTCGGAGACGTGACATGTCCCTCGAGCTGACGGGCATCTCCGTGCGCTACCGGGGCGCGGTGCGTCCGGTGCTCTCCGACTGGGACCTGCGGGTGCCGGCCGGGGAGTCGGTGGCCTTGATCGGTCCTTCGGGGGCGGGGAAGTCCACGGCACTGGCGGTGGCCGGGCTGTTGCTGGCACCGGACGCTGGGCAGGTGCGGATCGCCGGACAGGTGCGCACCACCCGGGATGCGGCGCTCGTGCTCGGCCAGGAGGTGGGTTTGGTGCTGCAGAGCGTGAACCTGCTACCGGCTAGATCTGCTGTGGACAACGTGATGCTGCCCGCGCTGGTCAGCGGCGGCACGCGTGCTCGAGCCCGGCCCCGAGCAGTCGACCTGCTGGCCTCGGTGGGGATCACCGAGCCGGAACAGCGCGCCCGCACCCTGTCCGGCGGGCAGGCGCAGCGCGTGGGGGTCGCACGGGCGCTGATGGTCGCCCCCGCCGTGCTGATCGCCGACGAACCGACCGCCAACCTGGACCTGGTCACCGGCCGGGAGATCGCGCGCGCACTGCTGCGGGCAGCCGAAGGCACCACAGTGCTGCTGGCCACCCATGATCCCGAGGTTGCCGCGATGGCCGACCGGGTGGTCGAGCTGCGACCGGCCACCGACCACGCTGCCAGGGACGGCACCGATCCGGAGCAGCGCCGTGTGGCGTCCTGACCAGCTCCTCGGTGAGGCGCTGCGCAACCTCGGCACGGCGCACCGCATCCTCGGCGTGGTGATCGCGCTCGTGCTCGCCGGCGTGAGCGGGTACGTCATCGTCCAGGCCGACCGGGCGCTCAACCAGGAGGAGCAGCTCCGGGCAGCCGGATCGCTGGTGTGGGTGGCCACCGCGACCGACGAGACCGTCCCGCTCTCCGGAGCTGTATGCACCCGGGCGGGTGCTTGGCCGGGCGTGGCGGCGGCCGGAGGGCTGGCGGTGCGCTCACCCGGACCGTTGTATGCCTACCACGGGGGCCTGGAGCTCCCCGTCCAGGCGGTGACACCCGGAGCGGTCCAGGTGTTCCTCCCCGAAGCACCGTGGGCCATGCCGACCGTCGGCGGCGAGCTGGTCCAGACCGGCCAGGTCGGGGCAGGGCAGTGGCTGCTGGCCGCGGACGGGAGCAGAGCGGTGCGCCCCGAGCACCAGGTGGAGCAGGCACCAGTGAGCGTCCTCACCTCCAACGTCACCACAATGGTCCTGGCCGACACACCGGTCAGCACCTGCTGGGTGCGGATGCAGCCCGGAGCCGTGTCGGCCGGAGGTGATGTGCTCGCGGCCGCGTTCCCGGGTGGGACCGCGACCATCGCCCGTTTCCTGCCGGAGGCCACCGGGGTGCTCACGCCTGCGCAGCAGTGGCAGGCGGCACTCGCCCTGCAGCCGTGGCTCATCGGCGCCCTGATGATCACCGCCGCCGTGCTGCTGGTGTCCTGGTCGCGGCGGAGTCAGCTCGCTGTCTACCGCACGTTCGGCACGCCACGAACCGTAGTCATGGTCATGCTCGCCGCGGAGCTGGTGCTCATTGCCCTCCCCGCCGGCGCAGCAGCGGCGCTGGCGGCGACCATCACCGCCGCCGCCACCGGGGTACCCCTCCAGGTGCTGGGCATCGCGGCACGCTACGCCGCGGCCGCGCTGCTGATCGGGACGGCTGCCAGCACCCTGCTGGCCGCCACCCTGCTGCGCGGCAGCCTGACCGAGACCCTCCGGGACCGCTAGCCCCCGCGCGGTGCGGCGGCGATCTGCGCCGCCAGGTGGCCGGCCCCGTAGCCGTTGTCGATGTTTACTACCGCGACCCCCGGCGCGCAGGCGTTCAGCATCGTCAGCAGCGGGGCGATCCCACCGAAGGCCGCCCCGTAGCCGACCGAGGTGGGCAGCGCCACCACCGGTACCTCCACCAGCCCGGCGACCACTGAAGGCAGCGCACCGTCCATGCCCGCGGCCACGATGATCGCATCCGCGTCACGCAGGTCCTCCATCCGCGCGAGCAGCCGGTGCAGCCCGGCCACCCCGACGTCGGCGACCAGCTCGCTGCGGCGGCCCAGGTAGCGGGCACTCAGCTGCGCCTCCCGAGCCACCGGCAGGTCGGAGGTGCCCGCGGTCAGGGTGAGCACCAGGCCGCCGGTCGGCGGTGGCGGATCCGCCGGCCAGGCGAGCAGCCGGGCGTCCGGGTGATGCACTGCGTCCGGTAGCACTGCGAGCACAGCAGTGGCCTGCTCGGCACGGGCCCGGGTGAACAGGGTGCTGCACGCACCGCCGGTCT
This sequence comes from Ruania albidiflava DSM 18029, assembly GCF_000421225.1. Taxonomy (GTDB): domain Bacteria; phylum Actinomycetota; class Actinomycetes; order Actinomycetales; family Beutenbergiaceae; genus Ruania; species Ruania albidiflava. The sequence continues at coordinate 93,052 of NZ_ATWL01000007.1, forward strand.
CACGCAGCTGGGTGGCGATCGCGGTGAGCTGCTCGATGGACTTGCCCTCGCAGTAGACCGCCTCCGGGTAGCCGCGGCGGCGGTACCGGCCGGTGTCCAGGTTCGCCACGCCGTCGATGCCGGGCCGCTGACTGGTCATGACACCGGCTTGGGCACCGGCGTGCCGGGGGCACCGGTGCGGCCGGCGTTCAGGATCGACATGGTGAACGCCCCGGACTGGATACCGCGCAGGTCCACTGCTGCGAAGCGGAAGCCGGCACCGGTGACCAGCTCGTGGATCGCCGACCGCAGCGCCGGCGTCGCGGCCCGCTCGATCTCCTCGGGTACCAGCTCGATCCGGGCGATCTGGTCGTGGTGGCGCACCCGGGAGTCACTGAAGCCCAGGCGCCTGAGCCCGGCCTCCACCTCCTCCACCTGGTGCAGCTTCTCCGGGGTCACCTCGTGACCGTGCGGGATGCGGGAGGCCAGGCACGGTGCGGCCGGCTTGTCCGCGCACGGCAGTGCCATCGCCCGGGCGATCTGGCGCACCACCGCCTTGCTGGCACCAGCCTCGGCCAGCGGGCGCAGCACCCGGTGGTTCGTCGCCGCCCGGGCACCAGGCCGGTCCGGGCGGCGGGCGTCGTCGGCGTTCTCCCCATAGGCGACCGCCGCCAGCGCGTGCTCAGTGACCACCTCGTCGGAGATGCGGGTGAACAGCTCGTCCTTGCAGAAGAAGCACCGGTCCACATCGTTGGCGCGGTACCCGGTACTGTCCTGCTCGTGTGTGGCCACCTCCACCACCCGGGCGCCGATCACCGCCGCCACCTCGTGCGCCGCAGCACGCTCGTCAGCGGCCAGGCTGGGCGAGATGCCCAGGATCGCCACCACCTGCTCAGGTCCCAGCTCGGCCACCGCCAGGGCGAGCAGCACCGCCGAGTCCACCCCGCCGGAGTAGGCAACCCCCACCCGGCCGGCCCCGGCCATCGCCGCCCGAGCGCGGGCGGCGATGGCCGCTGCGTCCGGTTCGAGCCCGGCCAGGGCCTCGCGCAGGCTGCTGCTCACCGGCGGAGTGGTCATCAGACTCAGTCCAGCTTCGTCTCGCTACGGTCAGCGGACCACTCGGTGTGGAACGTGCCCTCAGCGTCGGTTCGCTGGTAGGTGTGCGCACCGAAGTAGTCCCGCTGCCCCTGGATCAGCGCCGCAGGCAGACGCTGCGCGCGCACCTGGTCCAGATAGGCCAGCGCAGCCGCGAACCCAGGCACTGGCACCCCTGCCTGCATGGCCGTGCCGATCGCCCGCCGTGCGCCCTCGTTCGCCTCGGCGATGCCGTCGATGATGCTCGGTGCGGCGAGCAGCGTGGGCAGGTTGTGCCCGGCGTACTCCGCGCGGATCCGCTCCAGCAGGCGGGCCCGGATGATGCAGCCGGCCCGCCACAGGGAGGCCACCGACGCCACGTCGATGTTCCAGTCGTAGGTCAGGCTCGCAGTGCGGATCAGGTCCAGCCCCTGGGCGTAGGCGACCACCTTCGCCGTCCACAGCGCCTTGCGCACGTCCTCCACCAGCTGGGCGCGGTCCGCCGGGTCGAAGGAGTGTGCCGGCCCGGGCACGTGCTCCTGCCCAGCGGCACGCAGGTCCGCGTGCCCGGAGACCGAGCGTGCGAACACGGACTCGGCGATCGTGTTCACCGGAACGCCCAGCTCCAGAGCGATCTGCACCGTCCACCGGCCGGTGCCCTTCTGCCCTGCGGAGTCGGCGATCACGTCCACCAGCGCCTTCCCGGTCTTCGCATCCACCTGGTCCAGCACCTCGGAGGTGATCTCGATCAGGTAGGAGTCCAGGTCGCCGGTGTTCCACTGGCGGAACGTCGCGGAGATCTCCTCGATGCTCAGTCCTGCAGATCGCAGCACGTCGTAGGCCTCGGCGATGAACTCCATGTCGGCGTACTCGATGCCGTTGTGCACCATCTTCACGAAGTGCCCGGCACCGTCGGGGCCGATGTGTGCGCAGCACGGCTCGCCGTCGTACTTGGCGGAGATGTCCTCCAGCAGCGGGCCGATCGCCTTGTACCCCTCGGCAGACCCACCGGGCATGATCGAGGGCCCGTTCAGCGCACCCTCCTCACCACCGGAGATGCCCACGCCGAAGAAGTGCAGGCCCTTCTCCCGCAGTGCGGCCTCCCGCCGGCGGGTGTCCTCGTAGTGCGCGTTCCCGCCGTCCACCACGATGTCGCCCGGCTCGAGCAGCTCGGCCAGGGCGTCGATCGTGGCGTCGGTGCCCTTGCCGGCCTGCACCATGATCACCACCCGGCGCGGGCGCTCCAGGCTGGCGACGAAGTCGGCGAGCTCAGTGGCCGGCACGAAACCCTCGTCACCGTAGGCAGCCATCAGCTCCTCGGTGCGGGCCGCGGTGCGGTTGTACACCGCCACCGTGTAGCCGTGGTGGGCGAAGTTGCGGGCCAGGTTGCGGCCCATCACCGCGAGGCCGACAACGCCGACCTGGGCGGTGGCTGCAGGGGTGCTGGTCATAGGTGGTCCTTCCGGATCGGTCCGTTCAAGGCTTGTCGGTACGCCCCGATCGTGCCAGGTTGGCACTCCGCGGTGCGCGGCTGTCTCATCGGCGCGGGTCAGGGGATGGCCGCCGGGGCACGGCGACCAACCAGGTTCGGGGAGGCGTCATAGACGGCGGCGATCGTCTCGACGAGCGCCAGTCCGGCTGCCGGGCCGATCCAGAACGGGTCGGCCTCGCCCAGGCGGGTGTAGAAGTCGTCGATGAGTAGGCGGTGCGAGTCGCCCCAGTAGGAGCGTCCCACGTTGCCCGGCACAGCTGCGGCCACAGTCTCGGTGCGGCCATCGGTCCAGGTCACCGTCAGGTTTCCAGCCATGACGGCGGTGGCTCGCTCGGCGTGCACGGTCAGGCTGACTGGGGCGTTCAGCGGGTAGGTGTTCGTGGCGAACAGCGTGGACCCCGCGCCACCGGCATGGCGGAGCACGAGCTCGGCGGTGTCCTCCACCTCGATCGCCTCGGCCAACGCGTAGGTGGCGGCGTGCCCGCGCACCTCCTCGGCGGGTCCGAGCAGCCAGAGCAGCAGGTCCAGGGTGTGGATCGCCTGGTTCATCATGACCCCTCCGCCGGCCCCGGCCCAGGTGCCGCGCCACGGGCGAGCCTGGTAGTAGGCGGCGGTGCGGTGCCAGTTCACGTCCGCCTTGGCGGCGTGCACCTGCCCCAGCGCGCCGGTGGTGACCAGCTCGTGCAACCGCTGGTTCGGCGGGTTGTACCGGTTCTGCAGCACCACCCCGGTGCGCACCCCGCTCGCTGCGGCTGCCTCGGCAGCCGCAGCGAGCTGCCTCGCCTGGGCGACCGAGGCAGCCAGCGGCTTCTCCACGAGCAGGTGAGCTCCGCCGTCGAGCACATCGAGAGCGACCGGCAGGTGCTCGGCGTGCGGGGTGCACACGTGCACCACATCGGGGTGGGTGGCAGAGAGCAGCTCGGTGTGGTCGGTGAACGCGGGCACGCCCAGGGCACCAGCCACCTCCTCAGCCCGCTCCGCCACTGTGTCGCACACCCCCACCACCGGGATGTCCAGACGGGTGAGCGCATCGACGTGGATCGCGGAGATGTCGCCGCAGCCGACGATGGCGGCTGTAGGCCTGCTCGTGCCGGTCATGAGTAGGCGATCTTCTCCTCGTCGAGGATGGCGGTGAAGGCCCGGTGCGCCTCGCTGAACAGGTTCGGTCCGGAGAACCCGCCGAACGTGCCGACGGCGCTCAGGTGCGGCTCCAGGGAGAAGAACCCGTCGAACCCGTCGGCGGCCAGTGCCCGCATCGTCTCCCGCACCTGGCCGTCGCCGGCGCCGGCGGGCACCACGGTGCCATCGGCCAGTAGCGCATCTTTGATCTGCACGTACTCCAGGTGCTCCCGCAGCAGCTCGTAGCCCTCGCTGAACGGGCGCACGCCCACCTGCACGAAGTTCGCCGCGTCCCAGGCCAGGCGCAGGTGCGGGTTGTCCACGCTGGTGACCAGGTCGGCGCACCGTGCCGGGACGTCGCCGTAGATGCCCTTCTCGTTCTCGTGCACCAGCACCAGGTCTGCCTCAGCGGCGATGGTGGCCAGGGCGTCCATCCGGCGCAGCACCTCGTCGCGCACGCTGGTCGGGTCCTGGTTGCCGGTGAAGAAGGAGAAGATGCGGATGTAGCCGGTGTCCAGTGCCTGGGCCACGTCCACCGCCCGGCGCATCCGGTCGGTGTGCGGGCCGAAGTCCTCCTCGATGCCGATCTTGCCGATCGGGGAGCCGATGGCCGAGACCTGCAGCCCGGCTGCGGACAACGTGCTGCGCACCTCCTCGACCTGGGCGTCGGTCAGGTCGAGGACGTTCGTGTCCCAGGCGCTGCGGAACTCCAGGTAGTTCAGCCCCAGCTGGGTGATGGTGGCGACCTGGAGATCGAGGTCGGGGTCGATTTCATCGGCGAATCCGGACAGTGTCCACATGCTGCCCAGCCAACGCCTGCACCGTCCTGCCGGGCAAGCGGTTGCCGCTTGTTGCAGCCTCGGGGCCGGGTGCGCAGTGTGCGCCGGGCTGGCCGCTGCGTGGCGCGGATAGTCTGGCTGGTATGCCTGAGCCGGACCCGGATGCCACCCCTGCGGTGACCATCTATGACGTCGCCCGTGCGGCCGGTGTGGCACCCTCCACTGTGTCCCGGGCCTTCTCCCGGCCCGGGCGGGTGAACGCCGAGACCGGGGAGCGGATCCGGCAGATCGCTGCGCAGCTGGGCTACCGGGCCAGACCCCAGGCGCGGGCCACTTCGCCGACGCGTTCCTCGATGCTCGCTGTGGTGCTGGCCGACCTGGCGAACCCGGTGTTCTACGAGCTGGTCCGTGGCGCCGGGTCGGCGTGCGAGGCTGCCGGGTACACGATGATGCTGGCCGAGACCGCGGAGTCGGCGGTGCGGGAGCGGGCCACGCTGGAGCGGGCGCTGGAGTCGGTGGACGGGCTGGTGCTCACCGCTTCCCGGATCTCTGACTCGGCCATCCGGCAGGTGGCGAAGGTCAAGCCGGTGGTGGTGGTCAACCGGGTGGTGCCGGGGGTGCCGTCGGTGGTGATCGACGTGGAGCGGGGCACGTTCCGGAGCGTGCAGCACCTGGTGGAGCTCGGCCACGAGACGGTCACCTACCTGTCCGGTCCGGAGGCGTCCTGGGCGGACGGGATGCGCTGGCGCGGGTTGCGCCGGGCCGCTGAGGAGCTCGGTGTGCGGATCCGGCGCACCGGTCCGTTCGCGCCCACGGTGAACGGCGGGGTGCAGGCGGCAGCGACCTGGGCGCAGCACCGCAGCAGCGCCGTGGTGGCCTACAACGACCTGGTCGCCATCGGCTTCATCCGCGGGGCGGGTCGGCTCGGGGTGAGCGTGCCGGGGGAGGTGTCGGTGGTCGGCTTCGACAACAGCGCCATGGCCGAGCTGGTCAGCCCGGAGCTGACCACTGTGGCGGCGCCGTTGCACGCGCTCGGGCGAACTGCTGCGCAGAACGTGCTGGCGATGGTCGGCGGGGCGCGCTCGCAGGCCCCCGAGCCGATGCAGCTGCCCACCCGCCTGGTGGTGCGGGAGACCACAGCGCCGGTCGCCGGCTGAGACCTGACGGGCCAGGGCAACAGGCGGCAACGTGTTGCCACAGCGCGCGGGAACCGGTTTCGTGGGCGGCGTGTCGACTTCAACCCCTGCTCTGGAACTGCACCCTGACCGGCTGCTGCCGGCCGACCCGACCCGTCGCGGCGTCGCGCGGTCGCTGTACCAGTCGGTCAAGGACCTGCCGATCATCTCCCCGCACGGGCACGTGCCACCGGCCTGGATCGCCGATGACACCCCGTTCCGCGACCCGACCTCGCTGCTGATCACCCCGGACCACTACATCAACCGGATGCTGCACGCGCACGGCATCCCGCTCAGCGACCTGGGCGTGGGCCGCGGCCCGCTGGACGAGGCGGACGCCCGCGCCGCCTTCCGGGCGCTCTGCGAGCACTGGTCGGCCTACCGGGGCACGCCGGTCCGGTACTGGCTGGAGGAGGAGCTCGGCGGCATCTTCGGGGTGCAGGTCCGCCCCAGCGCAGCGACTGCCGACCAGATCTACGACCAGATCGCCGATCGGCTCGCGCAGCCCGACTTCCGGCCGCGGGCCCTGATGAAGACGTTCAACATCGACGTGCTCGCCACCACCGACGATCCGTGCGACGACCTGTCCGAGCACGCCCGCCTGGCCGCCGACCCGACCTTCGACCACCGGGTGGTGCCCACCTTCCGTCCGGACAAGTACCTGGACGCTGCCCTGCCGGACTGGAACGCCGACGTCGACCGTCTCGGTGCGGTCTCCGGCGAGGACACCTCCACCTACGCCGGTTTCGTCGCCGCGCTGGAGAACCGGCGCCGCTACTTCATCGAGCACGGGGCGGTCTCGGCCGACCACGGCGTGATCGATGCCGTCGCCCTGGACCTCGACGACGGCGAAGCCTCCCGGCTCTTCTCCGCCGCCCGGGCGGGCACGGCCACCGAGGAGCAGACCACGGCACTGCGGCAGCACATGCTCACCGAGATGGCACGGATGTCCTGCGAGGACGGTCTGGTCATGACCATCCACCCCGGCGTGCGGCGCAACCACCACACCGAGACGTTCCGCACCTATGGTCCGGATGTCGGCTGCGACATCCCGATCGCCGTGGAGTACACCGACTCCCTGCGTCCGCTGCTGGACGCCTACGGCACCCACCCGAACCTGCACCTGGTGCTGTTCACCATCGACGAGACCGTCTACTCCCGCGAGCTCGCACCGCTGGCCGGGTTCTACCCGTCGGTGTACGTAGGCGTGCCGTGGTGGTTCATCGACGCTCCGGAGGCGATCCGCCGGTTCCGGTCCGCGGTGACCGAGACCGCCGGGTTCTCCCGGACCTCCGGATTCATCGACGACACCCGCGCGTTCTGCTCCATCCCGGCCCGGCACGACATGAGCCGCCGCCTGGATGCGGGCTACCTCTCCGAGCTGGTGGTCGAGCACCGGTTGGCCGAGGACGAGGCGCACGAGGCCATCTACGACCTGGTGGTCACCAACCCCACCACCGTGTTCAAGCTCTGAGGAGAGAAGTGACCCAGCGACTGTGCCGCGGACTGCCCGGTACGCCAGAGACTGCCGCCCCGGTGCGGATCGTCCACCTCGGGGTGGGCAACTTCCACCGCGCCCACCAGGCCTGGTACACCCAGCACGCCCCGGACGCCGCGGACTGGGGGATCGCCGCCTTCACCGGCCGCCGCCCGGACCAGGCCGAGGCGCTCGCACCGCAGGGCGGCCTGTACTCCCTGATCACCAAGGGTGCCGACGGCGACCAGGTGGAGGTGATCTCCTCGATCGTGGCCGTGCACGCCGCCAGCGAGCACGAGACCTACCTGGCGTACCTGGCCAGGCCGAGCACCGCCGTCGTGAGCATGACGGTGACCGAGCACGGCTACCGCCGCGACGCCGACGGGCACCTGGACACCTCCGCTGCGGACGTGGCCACCGACGTGGCCGCGCTGCGGGCGGACCCGCGCGCGGTGGTGACGTCGATGCCGATGCGGCTGCTCGCCGGGCTGCTCGCCCGCCGGGAGGCCGGTGCCGGGGCGCTGACCATCCTGCCGTGCGACAACCTGCCGGACAACGGGGAGGTCACCCGCACCCTGGTGCTGGACGCCGCCCGAGCCGTGGACGCCTCGCTCGTGGGCTGGGTGGAGGAGCACGTGGAGTTCGCCACCTCGATGGTGGACCGGATCACGCCGGCCACCACCGACGCCGACCGGGAGCTCGTGCGTGAGCGGATCGGCTACGAGGACGCCTCCCCGGTGCCCACCGAACCGTTCGCCGAGTGGGTGGTCAGCGGGCAGTTCCCTGCCGGGCGACCCGCATGGGAGGACGCCGGCGTGCAGTTCGTGGCCGACGTGGCCCCGCACGAGCGCCGCAAGCTGTGGCTGCTGAACGGCTCGCACTCCCAGCTGGCCTACGTAGGCAGCGTGCGCGGGCACGAGACCATCGACGCCGCGATCGCCGACCCCGCCTGCCGCAGCTGGGTGGAGCAGTTCTGGGACGAGGCACAACGCGGGCTCGGGCTGCCGGAGCAGGAGGTGGCCGCCTACCGAGCGGCGCTGCTGGACCGGTACGCGAACCCGCGGGTGCGGCACCTGCTCGCGCAGATCGCCATGGACGGCTCGCAGAAGCTGCCGGTGCGTACCCTGCCCGCGGTGAACGCCGAGCGCGCTGCCGGGCGGGTGCCCACCGGGGGAGCGACCACGCTCGCCGGCTGGGTGCTGCACCTGCGCGGTGTCGGTGCCCCGGTGAACGACGCCGGTGCCGGGCCCGCACAGGAGGCTGCGAACGCCGGGCCGGTGGCCGAGGTGGTGCCCGCGGTGCTGGAGACGCTGCAGCCCGGCCTCGGTGACGACGCGGACCTGGTGGCCGCCGTAGTAGCCCAAGCGGAAGCCATCCCCCTCCCGCAAGGTCACTAGAACCCGGGCACCCGTGCCCGCTTCTTATTGACATTGCGGACGGTGGGCCGGGTTGTCCACAGGGGGTCGCCGCTCGGTCGGCGCGCACCGGCAGGCTGGGGTTGTGGTCACTGAGACGGTGCCGGCCTCCCGGCGAGCGTGGCGGCGGGCTCGCGCCCGGGAGCTCGCTGCGCCGTTCGGCGGTCTGGTGCACCGCCGAGACCTGCGCGCTGCGGGGATCGGCCGGGACGAGGTGCGCAGCGAGCTCCGCGGCCAGCGGTGGACGGCGCTGGGCCGGCACACGATCGGCATCGACACCGCGCTGGTGCCCCAGGACTGGCCTGCGCGAGCCGCGTGGGCGGTGTGGGAGACCGGCTCCGGGGCGGTGCTCGACGGCGTCTCCGCACTGCTGGCCGCCGGGCTGGAGAACTACACCGAGGACCAGATCGTGGTCGCCGTGCCGCGGGGTACCTGCCCGGTGCGGCTGCCCGGTGTACGGGTGCGCAGCCACCGGGTGATCACCCCGGCGCCGGTGCCCGGACTGCCGCGGCTGGCCGTCGAGGCCGCAGTGGTGAACGCGACCACGTGGGCGGTCAGCGAGCGGCAGGCCGCGCTGATCGTCATCCTCGCCGTACAGCAGCGGCTGACCACCGCCGAGCGACTGACCGCAGAGGTGCACAGTCGGCGCCGGGTCCGCCGCCGCGCCTTCCTGCGTGACCTGCTCCGGGAGGTCGGTGGCGGGGTGCAGGCGCTCGGCGAGCTGGACTTTGCCCGGTTGTGCCGCCAGCACGGCCTGCCGGAGCCCTCCCGGCAGCGGGTGTGCCGGGCCCCGCGCGGGCGGATCTACCTGGACGTGTGGTGGGAAAGGCTGTCGGTCGGGGTGGAGATCGACGGGGTGCAGCACCAGCAGGGGTTGAACCCGGTGGAGGATGCCCTGCGGGACAACGAGGTGCGCCTGCGCGGAGGGCCGGTGCTGCGGATCCCCTCTCTGGCCCTGCTCACCGACCCGGGGGTGTTCATGGGGCAGGTGCGGGAGCTGCTGACCCGCGCGGCCATAGCTCGGTAGCTCGCCGCCGCTGCCGGCTCGCAAGGTCACGTGGATCCGGGCACGGGTGCCCGCTTCTTATTGACCTTGCGGGGGAGGGGGAGTGGTGCCGGTCACAGCGGGAATACCTCCAGCCGGCATGCGTTGCACGGTGCAGAACTTCATGCAAACGCATACACTTTGGAAGGTGAACAGGATGCAGTTCGGAGTCTTCACCATCGGTGACGTCACACCCGACCCCACCACGGGCCGCGTGCCGACCGAGCACGAGCGGATCCAGGCGATGGTGGCCATCGCGAAGAAGGCCGAGGACGTGGGCCTGGACGTGTTCGCCACTGGGGAGCACCACAACCCGCCGTTCGTGCCCAGCTCGCCGACCACGATGCTCGGCTACGTGGCCGCCCAGACCGAGCGGATCCTCCTGTCCACCGCCACCACGCTGATCACCACCAACGACCCGGTCAAGATCGCCGAGGACTACGCGATGCTCCAGCACCTGGCCGACGGTCGGGTGGACCTGATGCTCGGGCGTGGCAACACCGCCCCGGTGTACCCCTGGTTCGGCAAGGACATCCGCCAGGGCCTGCCGCTGACCGTGGAGAACTATCAGCTGCTGCGCAAGCTCTGGGACGAGGAGGTGGTGGACTGGGAGGGCCGGTTCCGCACCCCTCTGCAGGGTTTCACCGCCACCCCGCGGCCGCTGGACGGGGTGCCCCCGTTCGTCTGGCACGGCTCGATCCGCACCCCGCAGATCGCCGAGCTGGCCGCCCGCTACGGGGACGGCTTCTTCGCCAACAACATCTTCTGGCCGAAGGAGCACTTCCAGGCGCTCATCGGCCTGTACCGGGAACGCTACGAGCACTACGGGCACGGCAGCGCCGACCAGGCGATCGTCGGCCTCGGCGGGCAGATCTTCATGCGGAAGAACTCCCAGGACGCGGTGCGTGAGTTCCGCCCGTACTTCGACAACGCCCCGGTGTACGGGCACGGGCCGAGCCTGGAGGAGTTCACCGACGCCACCCCGCTGACCGTCGGCAGCCCGCAGGAGGTCATCGACAAGACGCTCACGTTCGCCGAGTCCTTCGGCCACTACCAGCGCCAGCTGTTCCTGCTGGACCACGCCGGCCTGCCGACCACGACCGTGCTCGAACAGCTCGACCTGCTCGGCGAGATCCTGCCCACGCTGCGCGCCGAGTTCGACAAGAACCGCCCCGCGCACGTCCCGGACGGTCCCACCCACGCCGCCCGGGTGGCGGCCGCCGGCGGTCCGGTGGACCTCACGCCGCAGGTGGAGATCGACCTGCACTCCGGCAGCGCAGTGCGCCGGTGACCGACGGGATGCGGACCCCGAGGAGGTTGCGATGAGTGCACGCAGCGCTGCCCAGGCCTGGGAGTCGCTGTTCCGGGCGCAGGTGCACCTGATGCGTCAGTTCGAGGCGGCGAAGGACTTCCACCCGCTGACCTCACGGGAGTACGACGTGCTGTTCACCCTCTCCGGGAGCGAGGCACCGATGCGGTTGCGGGACCTGAACGCGCACGTGCTGCTCAGCCAGCCGAGCCTGTCCCGGATGGTCGACCGGCTCGCCGCGGCCGGTCTGGTACAGCGCAGCACCGCTGACGACGACGGACGCGGCGTGCTCGTCTGCCTCACCGGGGCAGGGGCGCAGCTGCAGAAGGAGATCGGCCGCCGGCACGTGCGCAGCATCGCCGCGCTGGTCGACCCGGTGCTCACCGAGGAGGAGCAGGCCGTGCTCACCACGCTGACCGGAAAGCTGAAGGGTGCGGCCCGTGGTGCAGCACCACGGGCCGCCCGGGGCACAGGAGAGAAGGAGAGATGACCGACCTGACCAGCACCACGGGTGCCATCGACGTGGTGGCGGTCAGCGGGGGAGTGGGCTTCCCGTCCAGCACCCGTCGGCTGACCGACGCCCTGTTCGCTGCGGTGCAGCAGGCCGCCGCCGTGCAGCAGGTGGCGGTGGCCGCCCGCACCGTGGAGGTGCGTGACCTGGCCGTGGACGTAGCGAACGCGACCGTGGCCGGACTGCCCTCGCCGGAGCTGGACCAGGCGCTCGCCGCGATCGAGCGTGCCGACCTGGTGATCACCGCCAGCCCGGTCTTCCGCGGGTCCTACGCCGGCATCTTCAAGTCCCTGTGGGACATGGTGGACCCGGTGGCGATGCGCGGCAAGCCCGTGCTGCTCGGCGCCACCGGTGGCAGCACCCGGCACCAGCTGATGATCGATCAGACGATGCGGCCGCTGTTCGCCTACTTCGGGGCGTTGATCGTGCCGACCGCGGTCTACGCGGCCACCGAGGACGTGGACCTGGGACCGAAGCGGGCACCGGAGCTGGCCCGGCGGATCGAGCAGGCCGGCGCAGACGCGGTTCGGATGCTGCCCGCGGCTCGGACCACCCAGCCGCACTGACCCCCTAAGGCGAAATTGCTCGTCGATCCGGTCACGCTCAGTAGCCAGATCGACGAGCAATTTCGCCTCTCGGGGTCAGTCGCCGGCTGCGGCGCGGAACATCCAGGCGTGCTTGTCCAGCCCGGTGGCGACCTCGATGATGATGTCCTGGCTGAGCAGGTCCGCCTCCAGGTCCTCCAGGGTGGCCTTCATCCGGTCGCTGGCGGCCTGCAGCCGGTCTTCGAACTGGCGGATCACCTTGTCGGTGGCCAGCGTCCCGCCGTCGAGCTTGTCCACCTCGGAGCTGGAGGCCACGGTGTCGGCGCGCCCGTCCGGTGGGGTGCCCATCGCGGCCATCCGCTCGGCTACCGTGTCCGACCAGGTGCGCAGGTCCGCGATCACCTCGTCCAGCTGCAGATGGACGGACCGGAAGTGCGGTCCGTAGATGTTCCAGTGCGCTTGCTTGCCCTGCAGGGCAAGGTCGACCAGGTCGACGAGGGCAGCCTGCAGGTGGTTGGTGACAGTCTGGTCGGTCACAACGATCTCCTTCTCGTCCCGAGCACGATGGCGGGGGCGTGCCCGCCCCATGTACTGAGCCTATGCCGCCACCTGCCTGCTCGCCCGGTGAGCGGTGTGTGCTGCGCTACGCTGGACGGGCTCGCCCGAGCTGTACCTGCGCGCGCCCGCGCTGGGCCCGGCGCGCCCGTGCGCCGCACCCGAGCCGCGAGCGGCCGCCCGTCCTTGTCGAGGAATCTGATGACTGAACCTGTTGCTGCCACCGCGACCCCCGCCGTCGACCAGCCGGCGCACCGGTACACCGCCGAGCTCGCCGGCCGGATCGAGCAGCACTGGCAGGACCGGTGGGAGGCCGAGGGCACCTTCCACGCCCCGAACCCGGTGGGTGACCTGGCGGACGGACAGGTGCGGCCGGAGAAGTTCTACCTGCTGGACATGTTCCCCTACCCGTCGGGCAAGGGGCTGCACGTCGGGCACCCGCTCGGCTACATCGCCACCGACGTGGTCGGCCGGTTCAAGCGGATGACCGGCTCGAACGTGCTGCACGCCCTGGGCTTCGACGCGTTCGGCCTGCCCGCCGAGCAGTACGCCGTGCAGACCGGGCAGCACCCGCGCACCACCACCGAGGAGAACATCGCCACGATGCGCCGGCAGCTGCGCCGGATGGGGCTGGCGCACGACGACCGACGCACCTTCGCCACCACCGACCCGGAGTTCGTGCGCTGGACGCAGTGGATCTTCCTGCAGATCTACAACTCCTGGTTCGACCCCGATGCCCCCCGTCGGGACGGGCGTGGTACCGGTGCCGCCCGCCCGATCGCCGAGCTGGTCGCCCAGCTCGCCGACGGCCGCCGCCCGACCCCGGACGGACGGCCCTGGGCCGAGCTGACCCCGGCGGAGCAGGAGGAGCTGCTCGGCAGCTACCGGCTCGCCTACGTGGCCGACGTGCCGGTCAACTGGTGCCCCGGCTTGGGCACTGTGCTGGCGAACGAGGAGGTCACCGCCGAGGGGCGCAGCGAACGCGGCAACTTCCCGGTGTTCCAGCGCAACCTGCGGCAGTGGATGATGCGGATCACCGCCTACGGCGACCGGTTGGTGGACGACCTGGACCTGCTGGACTGGCCGGAGAAGGTCAAGGCGATGCAGCGCAACTGGATCGGCCGCTCCGAAGGTGCCCAGGTGCGCTTCACGCTGGGGGAGGGCACGGGAGGGGCGAGCTCCGCCGTCGAGGTGTTCACCACCCGGCCGGACACGCTGTTCGGTGCCACCTTCATGGTGCTCGCCCCGGAGAACCCGGTGATCGACGACCTGGTGCCGGCCACCTGGCCGGAGGGCACCAAGGAGGCCTGGACCGGCGGGGCGCCCACTCCCGGCCAGGCGCTGGCCGCCTACCGGGAGGCCGCTGCGGCGAAGACCGATCTGGAGCGGCAGGCCGAAGGGCGGGAGAAGACCGGTGTGTTCACCGGTGTGTATGCCACCAACCCCGTGAACGGGGCACGGCTGCCGGTGTTCGTGGCGGACTATGTGCTCAGCGGGTACGGCACCGGCGCGATCATGGCGGTGCCGGCTGAGGACGAGCGCGACTTCGCCTTCGCCACCACCTACGACCTGCCAGTGGTGCGCACGGTGCAGCCGCCAGAGGACTTCACCGGCGGTGCCTACACCGGCGACGGGCCCACCATCAACTCCGCCAACGACGAGATCTCCCTGGACGGCCTGGAGCAGGAGGAGGCCAAGGCGCTGATCACCGACTGGCTGGCCGAGCGCGGCGAGGCTCGCCCCACCGTCACCTACCGGCTGCGGGACTGGCTGTTCTCCCGGCAGCGGTACTGGGGTGAACCGTTCCCCGTGGTCTACGACAGCGACGACCGCCCGGTGGCGATCCCGGACGAGCTGCTGCCGGTGGAGCTGCCGGAGGTGCCGGACTTCTCCCCGCGCACCTACGCCGAGGACGACGCCGACTCCACCCCGGAGCCGCCGCTGGCGCGCGCCGAGGAGTGGGTGAACGTCACCCTGGACCTGGGGGAGGGGCCGAAGACCTACCGCCGGGACACCAACACCATGCCCAACTGGGCAGGCTCCTGCTGGTACGAGCTGCGCTACCTGGACCCCAGCAACGCCGAGGCGTTCGTGGACCCGGAGAACGAGAAGTACTGGATGGGACCGCGTACCGGTGCGGACGGTCTGCCCGGGTCCGGTGGTGCCGACCTGTACGTGGGTGGGGTGGAGCACGCGGTGCTGCACCTGCTCTACGCCCGGTTCTGGCACAAGGTGCTCTACGACCTGGGGCACACCTCCAGCCTGGAACCGTTCCACAAGCTGTTCAACCAGGGCTACATCCAGGCCTACGCCTACACCGACTCCCGCGGGGTGTACGTGCCCGCCGAGGAGGTCGTCGAGCACATCGATGACGACGGCGAGTCCACCTTCACCCACCAGGGCACCCCGGTCCGGCGCGAGTACGGCAAGATGGGCAAGTCCCTGAAGAACATGGTCACCCCGGACGAGATGTATGCCGCCTACGGCGCCGACACCTTCCGGGTGTACGAGATGAGCATGGGTCCGCTGGACGTCTCGCGGCCGTGGGACACCCGCGCGGTGGTCGGTGCGCAGCGGTTCCTGCAGCGGCTCTGGCGCAACGTGGTGGACGAGGACACCGGCCAGGTCACCGTGGTCGACGAACCCGCCGACACCGAGACCGCCCGACTGGTGGCCCGCACGGTGGACGAGGTGCGCACCGAGATGGCCGCGATGCGCCCGAACACCGCGATCGCCCGGCTGATCGTGCTGAACAACCACCTCACCGGGATCGAGGCGGTGCCGCGGGAAGCGATCGAGCCGCTGGTGCTGATGGTCGCCCCGGTCGCCCCGCACATCGCCGAAGAGCTCTGGTCCCGGCTCGGGCACCCCCACTCCCTCGCCTACGAGCCGTTCCCGGAGGCTGACCCGGCGCTGCTGGTCGCTGAGACCGTCACCTGCGTGGTGCAGGTCAAGGGCAAGGTGCGCGACCGGCTGGAGGTCTCCCCGAGTGCCACCGAGGAGGAGCTGCGCGAGGCGGCCCTGGCGGCACCGGGGGTGCAGCGGGCACTGGACGGGGCCCCGGTGCGCAAGGTGATCGTGCGGGCACCGAAGCTGGTGAACATCGTCCCAGGGAGCTGACCGATGTGTGGTTAGGATGAGCCGGATGTACCCGACGCCGACCATCCCCCTCGCAGAGCACGCCCGCAGGGCCCGGCTGACCGGCCTCTGGGCTGCCGGCACGGGGCTGGCGGCGCTGCTGCTCGTGGCAGTGCTGGCGGGCACCACCTTCGGCCTCGTCCGTGTCGGGGACCAGCTCACCGGCCCGTCCGACGGCGGGATGTTCCACGGTGGCGAGGTGTTCTTCGCCTGGGCGGTGACGAACGCGCTCGCCGTGGTGGGCATCGTGCTGCTCGGTGTGGCCGCCCTGGTGCTGGACATCGTCATGCTCACCAAGCTCCGCGCCCTACGAGCTGCGGGGGCTGCGACGGCCGTGACCCGTCCGCTGGAGGTGGCCGTCCTGACCGGCAGCGGCCTGGTCTCCACACCGGTGGGACTGCTGCTCCTGCTGGTCCCGAACATCGTCTTGGGACCCGGAGCAGCGACCCACGCGGTCCTGGTGGTGCTGCTGGCGCTGATGCTCCTGGTGCCGATCGTGGGTCGGATCGTCGAGGGGGTGCTCTCCCGGCGGCTGCCCAGGGACGTCACCGGGCACGGGGTCGGTGCCCGGCCCCACGCACCCTCGGTGCCGCGATGAGCCCGCCGATGCGCACCGCGGACTGAGACAGCGGCGCTCCGGCAACGCTGCTGCCCGGTTGTCCCCAGCCCACCCCAGGGCCGTAGGCAGCCTCCCGCATGCTGTCCCTACGGTGCGGGAGTGACTGCGCAGCGCCCTCGAGACCGGCTCCGGCGGTTGCGGCTGGCCGCCTACGCCCCGGAGGCCTCCGGGGCGGCCGAGCCGAGCGGTGACGGCGCACGCCACCGTGCTGCCGCCGGGGAGGGGGCCCGGCGGCACGTCACCTGGGCGATCCGTCCCGCTGTGCTCGCCCGGGTGGGGCTGGCCGTCGTGCTGCTCGGGGCGCTGGTCGCCGGGGGCGTGCTGCTCACCGGGGTGCTGACCGCTCCGGCAGACCCTACGGAACCCGCCGAACCCACGTTGCCGTTGCCGCAGGCCTCGCCCACGTCGGCCGGTGACGGCGCAGCCGCACCGTCGGCCGGGCCGGTCGCCACTGCGCAGGTCGTGCTGGTGCACGTGGCTGGAGCCGTCACCGCACCGGGACTGGTGCAGCTGCAGCCTGGCGACCGGGTCGCCGACGCCATCGACGCAGCCGGCGGCGCCGTGCCGGCAGCAGACCTGGACCGGGTCAACCTGGCCGCCCCGGTGGCCGACGGCGAGCGGCTGTACGTGCCCGCTGCCGGGGAGACACCGCCCGCCGTGCCCGGCGCACCGGCTGGTGCCGGTGAGGCCGCTACGGCCGGAGGCTCCGCCGTCGTGAACGTGAACACGGCGGACAGCCAGGAGCTGGAGACACTCCCCGGGATCGGCCCGGCACGAGCTGCCGACATCATCGCCCACCGGGAGCAGGAGGGCCCGTTCCAGAGCGTGGCGGACCTGCTCCAGGTGCCGGGTATCGGCCCTGCCACGCTGGACCGGCTCCGGGACCAGGTGAGCGTGTGAGCACGCACCAGGCACAACCGGATCCGTGGTCCGGACCAGGGCAGCCCACCGCTGTCCCGGCGGCAGGTCTGGACCTGCGGCTGGTGCCCGCCGCCGTGCTGGCATGGCTGGTCTGCGGTGTGGGCATCGGGCTGGTCGCAGACGCCGTCTGGGTCGGGGTGCTCCTGCTGCTGCTGGTCGCCGCTGGGCTGCTGCGCCGGCTGCGGCGGAGGGTGCGGGCCCGGCACCGGCAGGCAGGTGACGAAGCGCTCGCGGCCTGGGTGCTGGCACTGCTGCTCGCCGCGGCACTGCTGGCCACGGTCGCGGTGCGCGGTGCCGACCGGGCCGACCAGGTGCGCGCGCTGGACGGTACCGAGGCGAGCGTGACGCTCCGGGTGCAGCGCGAGGCGCGCCCGCACGAGGACGGTGCACTCGCGGACGCGTTGCTGCTGGCCGTGGACGGGCGAGGAGGCACGCTGCGCACTCCGGTGCTGGTGCTCGCCGATGCGGCCTGGCTCGAGCTGCCCTTCGGTGCGCGCGTACAGACCCAGGCACGGCTGGCCGGCACCGGACCGGGAGAGGACCGCACGTTCCTGGTGTTCCCCGAGACGGTCGAGCGTGTGCAGGAGCCGGTCGGCTGGCGGGCGCCGGTGGCGCAGATCCGGGCCGGGCTGGCCGAGCTGTGCGCAGAGTTCCCGCCGGCCGGTCGCGGACTGGTGCCGGGTATCGCCCTCGGAGACACCCGCGCCCTGCCGGCAGCACTGGCCGCAGACATGCGCACCACCGGCCTGACCCACCTGACTGCCATCTCCGGGGCGCACGTGGCCCTGCTGCTCGCCGTGCTCATGGTGCTGCTGCTGTGGGCACCCAGGTGGCTGCGGGCAGGAGCCGGTGCGGTAGCGCTGGTGGCGTTCGTGGCGCTGGTGCGGCCCGAGGGCAGTGTGCTGCGCGCCGCGGTGATGGGCGGGGTGCTGCTCCTGGGGCTCGCGCTGCGCCGGCCCCGGTCCGGGCTGCCAGCGCTGTGCGTGGCGGCGGTCGTGCTGCTCGCCGCCGACCCGTGGATCAGTCGCTCCTACGGGTTCGCCCTGTCCGTGGCGGCCACTGCCGGACTGCTGCTCCTGGCCCCACCGTTGAGCGCTCGGCTGTCTGCTTGGCTGCCCCGACCGTTGGCGCTGGCGATCGCGATCCCGGTGGCCGCCCAGCTGGTCTGCCTCCCGGTGCTGGTGCTGCTGCAACCTCGGCTACCGGTCTACGGTGTGCTCGCGAACATCCTGGCTGCACCTGTGGTGCCCCCGGCGACGGTGCTCGGCGTGGGTGCGGCGCTGCTCGCACCGGTGGCACCGGGACCGGCGTTGGTCTGTGCGCAGGCCGCGTCCTGGTGCGCGGAGTGGATCGCCGTGGTGGCGCGAGCGTGCGCGGCGCTGCCCGGGGCCGGGTAGGGGACGCGCGGTCCGGGTCGGGCCCGGACGCTGGGCCAATCCGGGTCGGGTAGGGGTGCTCGGCAGTGGGCGCCGGGTGGCGGCCGGGTGCCAGGGTGTCCTCGGTCCGTGGCAGGCTAGGGCCGTGCCTCCCTCCCGTCGCCGACCCGCTCCCTCCGGACCCAGCTGGCGTGATGTGCCGCTCGCGCCGGTGGTGCTGGTGCGCGGCGGTGAAGGGCTGCTGGTGGACCGGGCCGCCAACCGCCTGGCTGCCCTCGCGAAGGAGCACGCCGCCACCGCCCAAGGGCTGCCTGCGGCGAGCGTGGAGATCGAGACTACCGAGATCGAGGCGGCCGGCTACACCCGCGGGACGCTGGATGTGATCGCTAGCCCGTCACTGTTCGGGGAGCACCGGCACGTGGTGGTCAGCGGTGCTGAGGCGGCCTCGGACGCGTTCATCGAGGATGGTCTGGCCTACCTGACCACGGCTGGGCACGAGGTCGGCGACGTCACCCTGGTGATCCGGCACGAGAAGGGAGTGCGGGGGAAGAAGCTGCTCGACGCGATCGCCAAGGCCGGCTATCCGGTGGTCGTCTGCGACCAGGTCAAACGGGACTCCGACAAGCTCGACTTCGCCCGGGGCGAGCTCAAGGACGCGAGGCGCAGCGCCACCCCCGCCGCGGTGCAGGCCCTGGTGGAGGCGCTCGGCTCGGACCTGCGAGAGCTCGCCTCCGGCTGTGCGCAGCTGGTCGCGGACACCACGGGCACCATCACCCCCGACCTGGTGGACAAGTACTACGGCGGTCGGGTGGAGGCCACCGGTTTCCGGGTCGCCGATGCGGCCGTCGCGGGGCAGACCACCGAGGCGGTCACCCTGCTGCGGCACGCGCTGGAGACCGGGTTGGACCCGGTGCCGCTGGTGGCCGTGCTGGCGATGAAGCTGCGGGCGCTGGCGAAGGTGTCCACAGTGCGCGGCCGCGGCCACCCCGGCGACCTGGGCATGGCCCCGTGGCAGGTGGACCGGGCCCGGCGCGAGCTGCGCGGCTGGACCCCAGAGGGACTGGCCACGGCGATCACCGCCGTCGCCGACGCCGACGCGCAGGTCAAGGGTGAGTACCGGGACCCCCGGTTCGCCGTCGAACGGGCCGTGCTGCGCATCTGCGCCGCCCACGGCCCGCAGTAGCCGCTCGCGCCGACACCCGCGGACCCGCACCGCACCGCCGGGCGGTTGGCCACCTGTCTGAGGTGCGCGCGGCGATCGGAGGTCGTCCGGACCACCCGCAGACCGCCTGGCGGACCTCCGATGCCTGCGTGGCGGGACGCAAACGGCGCCGCACCCCGAGCAGGGGAGCGGCGCCGTCGTGCTCGGCTCAGAGAGCGGCGACCTGCTTGGCCAGCGCCGACTTACGGTTCGCGGCCTGGTTCTTGTGGATGACACCCTTGCTCACGGCCTTGTCCAGCTTGCGGGTGGCGGTCCGGAGGTTGGTCTCCGCCGCTTCCTTGTCACCAGCTGCGATCGACTCGCGCACCTTGCGCACCAGGGTCTTCAGCTCGGACTTGTACGCCTTGTTGCGCAGCCGGGCCTTCTCGTTGGTGCGGTTGCGCTTGATCTGGGACTTGATGTTTGCCACGTGTTGACTCTCTCGTGTGGTCGCTGGCGCGACGGGGCTCAATGACGTCGAAGAGGGCGGCCCATGACCTCAGGACCGGGCGTGGGGTGCCCTGTGGCGGGTCGATGGGTGGCCCAGCGGCGACGAAGCACGCCGTCGCAGGTCCAGCCGTTGATTCTAGCAGCAGAGCGAGCAGGTGCGAGCCGTGGCCTCGGTCACCATGGCGCCGGTCAGCACGGTAGGGGAGCCGGGCTCAGCTGCGGTGCCGCCGGACCGCGGCCAGCACCTCGGTGAACCGGTCCCGGTCCAGGGCTGCCCCTTCGCGGCGCACGGTGGCGACCGGTAGCCACAGCACCCGGTCCACCCGGGCTTCGGAGTCGCGGCGCTGGGCGTCCCAGCCGCCGCTGCCCACGTCCACCCAGTACCGGCCCCACCGGGCTTCTTGGGCGGCGTCCTTGTCGTGGTCCTTGGAGGTGAGCTGCAGGCCGAGCAGCCCACCCTCGTGCTCGGCGATGATCAGCACCGGGCGGTCCTTGCCGCGGCTCGGGTCGTCCTCATAAGGGACCCACGCCCAGACCACCTCACCCGGATCGGGAGCACCGTCCGCAGCCGGCGCGTACTCCGGCGGTGGTAGCGGGCCGAGGTACGCATGTGCCTGCTGCGGCGCCGCCGACCGGGAACGTGGTCGACGAGCAGCGACACGCCCGGCCTCACGTCGGGAGGCACGGACCGCATCCCGAGCGACCAGACGGGCTGCGCGGGCAAGACTGCTCACCAGGCTCATGGCGAACCAGGGTAGTGACCCGCACGGGACCCGGTGGTGGACCGGCCCCGGTGTGCCGCGGTCAGCGGCTCAGCAGCAGCGCCTCCCCCTGACCACCACCGCCGCACAACCCCACCGCACCCCGCTGCCCCGGTTGTAGCGCATGCGCGAGGTGCACCACCAGCCGCGCACCGGAGGCACCGATCGGGTGGCCGAGCGCGATCGCACCGCCGTCCGGGTTCACCCGGTCGGCGGCCACACCGAGCTCGGCGACCGAGGCGAGCACCACGGCGGCGAACGCCTCGTTGATCTCTACGTGCGCCAGGTCCGCGGCGGACCAGCCGGCCCGCCCGAGCGCCTGGTCGATCGCCGCCGCCGGTTGGTGGTGCAGGCTGTTGTCCGGACCGGCCACCTGACCGCAGGCCCCGACCGTGGCCAGGATCGGCGCCCCGGCTGCGTCGGCCCGCTCGCGGGTGGTGAGGACCACGGCAGCCGCTCCGTCAGTGAGCTGGGACGCACTGCCGGCGGTGATCGCGCCGTCGGGGGTGAACGCGGGCCGCAGCCGGGACAGGGCCGCCACAGTGGTCTCCGGCCGAATCCCCTCGTCCGTGGCGACCTCGACCTCGTCCTTGCGCCGGCGCACCCGCACCGGTGCCATCTCCGCGGCGAACCGGCCCGCCGCAGTGGCCGCTGCCGCTCGCTGGTGCGACCGCGCTGCCCACGCGTCCTGGGCCGAGCGGGACAGGTCCACACCGGGTGGGCCGCCCCCGCGCTCGGTGAGCTCGCCCATGCTGATGCCGTCGGTCGCATCGGTGAGCCCGTCGTGGGCGAGGTGGTCCACAGCGGTGCGGTCCCCGTAGGCCCAGCCGCCGCGCACACCGGGCAGCAGGTGCGGCGCCTGGGTCATCGACTCCATCCCGCCGGCCACCACCACCTGCGCCTCCCCGGAGCGCAGCAGCCGGGTGCCGTCCACGATCGCGGCCAGACCGGACAGGCACACCTTGTTCACCGCCGCGGCGTGCGCCCGGCGTCCGACTCCGCCCTGGAGAGCCGCCTGCCGCGCGGGGTTCTGCCCGGTACCGGCCTGCAGCACCTGCCCCAGGTACACCGCATCCACCTCCTCGCCGTCCAGTCCGGACTGGGCGAGCGCTGCGGCGATCGCGTGCGCACCCAGGGCGGTGGCGGGCAGCGTGGCCAGGGCGCCGTTCAGGCGGGCGAACGGGGTACGTGCCGCGCCGATGACGACGACGTCTGCGGAGGTGGTCATGTCAGCTCCTTCGCTGTGGCGCACCGCGGGCGCAGTGGTGCCGCGTCTGGCGGTGCGCTCCTCGGGTCGTTCGGTACTGCCATTCTGACGCGAAACGGCCCGGCTGTGTACGAACTGCTGCGCTCCGATTGTCCAGATAGCAAGATGGTGGGGTGCGGGTCGTCGTCGCCGACGGCGCGC
The DNA here is from genome assembly GCF_000421225.1 of Ruania albidiflava DSM 18029. Taxonomy (GTDB): domain Bacteria; phylum Actinomycetota; class Actinomycetes; order Actinomycetales; family Beutenbergiaceae; genus Ruania; species Ruania albidiflava. The sequence goes on from NZ_ATWL01000007.1 coordinate 115,401, forward strand.
AGGAGGGAGTGGTGATGAGCACGACGTTGAGCGCCGGGATCGACAAGGTGGTCCTGGACCCGGCCGAGGCGGTGGCTGACATCGGGCACGGTGCCTCGATCGCCGTCGGTGGGTTCGGTCTGTGCGGCAACCCGATGATCCTCATCGAGGCGCTGCTGGCCCAGGGTGCGAGCCGGCTGTCGGTGGTGAGCAACAACTGCGGGGTGGACGACTGGGGGCTCGGCGTGCTGCTGCGCGCCCAGCGGCTGGCGAAGATGACCTCCTCCTACGTGGGGGAGAACAAGGAGTTCGAGCGGCAGTTCCTCACCGGTGAGCTGGAGGTCGAGCTCACCCCGCAGGGCACGCTGGCGGAGAAGCTGCGCGCCGGCGGGTCCGGGATCGCCGGCTTCTACACCCGCGCCGGGGTGGGCACCCAGATGGCCGAGGGCGGCCTGCCCCGCCGCTACCACGCCGACGGCACGGTGGCCACAGCCTCCCCGGTGAAGGAGACGCGGCTCTTCGACGGGGTGGAGCACGTGCTCGAAGAGGCGATCAGCACAGACTTCGCGCTGGTGCACGCCGCGACCGGCGACCGGGCCGGGAACCTGGTGTTCAACGCCACTGCCCGCAACTTCAACCCGCTCGCCGCGATGGCCGGGCGCACCTGCATCGCCCAGGTGGAGCAGCTGGTCGAGCTCGGCGAGATCGATCCCAACGAGATCCACCTCCCGGGCGTGTTCGTGCACCGGGTGGTCCCGGTCGGGGCCGACATCGAGAAGCGGATCGAACGGCGCACCGTTCGGCAGGAGGACTGAGCGATGGCACTGACCCGTGAGCAGATGGCCGCACGGGCGGCAGAAGAGCTGGCCGACGGCGCCTACGTCAACCTGGGTATCGGGCTGCCCACACTGGTGCCGAACTACGTGCCCGAGGGCCGCACCGTGGTGCTCCAGTCCGAGAACGGCATCCTCGGCGTGGGCCCCTACCCGCGGGAGGAGGAGGTGCACCCGGACCTGATCAACGCCGGCAAGGAGACCGTGACGGTGCTCCCCGGGTCGGCGTTCTTCGACTCGGCCACCAGCTTCGCGATGATCCGGGGCGGGAAGATCGACGCGGCCATCCTCGGCGGTATGCAGGTCTCCGCCCGCGGCGACCTGGCGAACTGGATGATCCCGGGCAAGATGGTCAAGGGCCCCGGCGGCGGGATGGACCTGGTGCAGGGAGCCAGACGGGTGATCGTGCTGATGACGCACACCGCCAAGGACGGCTCGGCGAAGATCACCCACGAGTGCAGCCTGCCGCTCACCGGACGCGGTGTGGTGGACCGGATCATCACCGACCTGGCGGTCATCGACGTCACCGAGCAGGGCCTGGTGCTCCGTGAGCTCGCCCCCGGGGTGAGCGAGGAGGAGGTGCGTTCGGCCACCGAACCGGAGCTGCTGACGCCCTGAGCGGGGTCAGCCGGTGAGCAGCACCAGCGCCAGGATGATCGCCAGCAGCCCGGCCAACGGAACTGCCACCAGCGTTCCCAGCAGGGCGAGCACGGTCACCCGCAGGTCCGGTTTCAGGTAGGGGGCTGCCACCGGACCACCAGCGGCCACCAGCAGAGCGCGCTGGGCCTGCTCGGTGCGGGTGAGGGCGTAACCGAGCACCCCGAGCCGCCCCGAGCCGAGCCAGCGGGTCATCCTTGCCCTGGCGCCGGTCCCGGTGCCAGGGGGCACCCGGCCCTCGGTGATCGCCTCCAGCACCACGTGCACGTCCTGGCCACCCGGTGCGGTGCCCATCTGCTCCGAGACCCGGTCGGCCAGCTCGTCGGGAGCGACCAGGTCGGTGGAGAGCACAGCGGGAGCCGAGGTCTCCACGGCGCGCAACCACCGCCGTCGCCGGATTGCGAACAGCACGACCGGCAGGGCGAGCAGCACGGCCAGACCCAGCACCACCCAGTGCCCGGCCGTGGCCGGGTCGGCCGTGGTGAGGTTGACCACGGCGAGCAGCAGGGCCAGGCCGGCTGCCGCCGTCGCGAGCAGGAGGATGGCAGCGCTGGGCAGCCGGAACAGGCGGCTGAGCCCGCGGGCGAGCTGTCCGATCGACTCCGGTAACGAGCTCATAGATCGATCATGCCTGATCAACCTGGCCGTCACCGCCCCCTCCTCTGTGCGCGAACGCTCCGGTTCGCGGCCATAGTCGGGCGTGTCGCCGCGGAGGAGAGCGTCCGGCACCGGCCAGCCGGCCGGCGCGTACCCATCGAACGATGGATGCCGGTGCCAGCGGGAGCCTGGGACTATGGGGGCGTGACCAGCACACTGACCACCGGCGCGCTCACGCCCCGCCGCCTCTACCGCATCCTCGCCGTCGCCGAGACCGTCACCTGGACGATGCTCATCCTGGGGATGGTCGGCAAGTACGTCCTCGAGCTCGGCGACTGGCCGGTGCGGGTGGGCGGTATGACGCACGGCATCGTGTTCGTCGCCTACGCCTTCACCGCGGGCCTGGTCGGGGTGAACCAGCGCTGGACCCCGGTGCAGGTGGTCGGCGCGGTAGCCACCGCCGTGGTCCCCTATGCCACCATCCCGTTCGACCACAGCCTGGAGCGGCGCGGCATGCTCGACGGCCCCTGGCGCCGGGAGAAGACCGACGACCCCCGGGATGGCACCTGGGTCAACCGGCTGCTGCGGGCCTTCCTGGCCCACCCGGTGCTGCTCGCTGTCGGCATGGTCGTGGCCGTGGCCGTGGTGGTCAGTGTGCTGCTGGCGCTCGGCCCGCCCACCGAGTGGGGGTCCTGACCCTCAGCCCGGCGCGGGCACGCCAGGCGGGGCAGCACCCGCCAGGCATGGGACCATAGAGGGCAGACCTGTCCCCGCCCACCGACCCCCGAGGTAGTCAAGCCCGTGCCCATCGTGACGCCGGCCGCCAGTGCCACCATCGCACCGAGTGCCACCGCGCCCGAGCAGCTGCGCAACTTCTGCATCATCGCCCACATCGACCACGGCAAGTCCACCCTGGCCGACCGGATGCTGCAGCTGACCGGTGTGGTCGAGGAGCGGGTGATGCGCGCGCAGTACCTGGACCGGATGGACATCGAGCGCGAGCGGGGCATCACCATCAAGTCCCAGGCGGTGCGGATGCCGTGGCAGGTCGCCGACGAGGCGTACGCGCTGAACATGATCGACACCCCCGGGCACGTGGACTTCTCCTACGAGGTGTCCCGCTCCCTGGCCGCCTGCGAAGGGGCGCTGCTGCTCGTCGATGCCGCCCAGGGCATCGAGGCGCAGACCCTGGCCAACCTGTACCTGGCGCTGGAGAACGACCTGGCGATCATCCCGGTGCTGAACAAGATCGACCTGCCTGCCGCGCAGCCGGAGCGGTTCGCCGAGGAGCTCGCCTCGCTGATCGGCGGCGACCCGGAGGACTGCCTGCGCGTCTCCGGCAAGACCGGCGAGGGCGTGCCGGAGCTGCTGGACCGGATCGTGCAGGAGATCCCGGCCCCCACCGGCAGTGCGGACGGCCCACCGCGGGCGCTGATCTTCGACTCCGTCTACGACGTCTACCGTGGCGTGGTCACCTTCGTGCGGATGGTCGACGGTCGCCTCAAGCAGGGCGACCGGCTGCAGATGATGAGCACCGGTGAGGTGCACGAGCTGCAGGAGATCGGTGTCTCCAGCCCGGAGCCGCACGCAGTGCCCGGTTTGGCCGTGGGCGAGGTCGGCTACCTGATCACCGGGGCGAAGAACGTGCGCCAGTCCCGGGTGGGGGACACCGTCACCTCCGCCGGCACCCCGGCACCGGAGGCCCTCGGCGGCTACCAGGACCCGCAGCCGATGGTGTTCTCCGGGCTGTACCCGATCGACGGGTCGGACTACCCGGTGCTGCGCGACGCGCTGGACAAGCTCAAGCTCAACGATGCTGCCCTCACCTACGAGCCGGAGACCTCGGTGGCGCTCGGGTTCGGCTTCCGGGTCGGCTACCTGGGGCTGCTGCACGTGGAGATCGTCCGAGAGCGCCTGGAGCGGGAGTTCAACCTGGACCTGATCTCCACGGCGCCGAACGTCGTCTACGACGTGACCATGGAGGACGGCACCGAGCACGAGGTGACGAACCCGAGCGAGTTCCCGCCCGGGAAGATCGCCTCGGTGCGGGAACCGATGGTCCGAGCCACCATCCTCACGCCAGCTGAGTTCGTCGGGGCGGTGATGGAGCTGTGCCAGTCCCGCCGCGGGTCCATGCAGGGGATGGACTACCTGTCCGAGTCCCGGGTGGAGCTGCGGTACGAGCTGCCGCTGGCGGAGATCATCTTCGACTTCTTCGACCAGCTGAAGTCCCGCACCCGCGGGTATGCCTCCCTGGACTACGAGCTGATCGGCGAGCAGGAGTCGCAGCTGGTGAAGGTGGACATCCTGCTGCAGGGCGAGCAGGTGGACGCGTTCTCCGCGATCGTGCACAAGGAGAAGGCCTACTCCTACGGCGTGATGATGACCGGCAAGCTCAAGGAGCTCATCCCACGGCAGCAGTTCGAGGTGCCGATCCAGGCGGCCGTCGGCTCGCGGATCATCGCCCGGGAGACGGTGCGGGCGATCCGCAAGGACGTGCTCGCCAAGTGCTACGGCGGCGACATCTCCCGCAAGCGCAAGCTGCTGGAGAAGCAGAAGGAGGGGAAGAAGCGGATGAAGTCCATCGGCCGGGTGGACGTGCCGCAGGAGGCGTTCATCGCCGCGCTCTCCTCCGATGCCCCCACCGGCAAGGAAGCGAAGAAGTGAGCCGGGCTCCCGCGGGGAGCCGTTGCTCCCGATGACGACGGCGCAGCCCGGCCGGGCGCCGGAGGCTCACCTGGGCGCCGGGGTCGCCCAGGGCGCTGCCGACCGCGAGCTGAGCGTGTACCTGCACGTGCCGTTCTGCTCGGTGCGGTGCGGGTACTGCGACTTCAACACCTACACCGCCGCCGAGCTGGGGGAGGGTGCCAGCCGCTCCGACTACGCCGGCAGCGCGATCGGCGAGATCGCCCTGGCCGAGGAAGCGATGCGGGCGGCCGGGCTGCCGCAGCGGGTGGTGAGCACCGTGTTCGTCGGCGGCGGCACGCCCACCCTGCTGCCCCCGCGTGACCTGGCCGCGATGCTCGGTGCAGTGGCCGACACCTGGGGGCTGGCGCCCGACGTGGAGGTCACCACCGAGGCGAACCCGGACTCGGTCACGGCGGCAGACCTGCACGAGCTGGCTGCAGCCGGGTTCACCCGGGTGTCCTTCGGGATGCAGTCGGCTGTGCCGCACGTGCTGGCCACGCTGGACCGCACCCATGATGTGGACCGGGTGCCGCAGGTGGTCGACTGGGCACGGCAGGCCGGGCTGCAGGTCTCCCTGGACCTGATCTACGGGACTCCCGGGGAGTCCCTGGCGGACTGGCAGACCAGCCTGCGCTCCGCCGTCGAGATGGAACCGGACCACGTGTCCGCCTACGCACTGGTGGTCGAACCGGGCACGAAGATGGGCGCCCAGGTGCGCCGCGGGGAGCTACCCATGCCCGCAGACGACGACGAGGCGGACAAGTACGAGCTCGCCGCCGACCTGCTCGCCCGGGCCGGGTACGACTGGTACGAGATCTCCAACTTCGCCCGCGCCCCGGAGTACCGGTGCCGGCACAACATCGCCTACTGGCGCTCGCAGGACTGGTGGGGGATCGGTCCGGGGGCGCACAGCCACGTCGGCGGGCAGCGGTGGTGGAACGTCAAGCACCCCCGGCCCTACGCGGCGCTGCTGACCGGTGGGCGGCTGCCGGTGGCCGGGGTGGAGGAGCTCACCGCCGAGCAGCGCGCGGACGAGGAGGTCCTGCTGGCGGTGCGGCTGGCCGAGGGGCTGCAGGTCGCCCCGGAGAAGCGGGAGAGGTTGTCGGAGCTGGTGGCCGGCGGTCTGTTGGAGCCGGGGGCTGCCGAGCGCGGTGTGGCGTTGCTCACCTTGCGGGGCCGGTTGCTGGCGGACACAGTAGTCCGCGCACTGGTCGACTGACCCACCCCACCTCTGCCGAACGCTCGATTTCGCGGCTTCTGAACCGATTCATGTCGCGAACCAGAGCGCTCGCGAACCGGGGGTGGGTGGTGTGGGTCGTGGCACCCAAGGGTGCGGCAGCGCTACGGTATCGGCTGTGTCGCGCGGTTCGCGACCCATCGACTCGAACAGAAAGTGGAGCCGAATGAGCCAGCAGCCACCGGAGAACGGGCCCAACGGTCCGAACGGTCAGCAGCCACAGGACCCAGGGGCACCGCCGCCCCCGCCGCCACCTGGTCAGGGGCCCGGTCAGGCACCGCCGCCCCCGCCACCCCCGCCACCCGGTCAGACACCACCGCCGTACGGCGCTGCGCCGCAGCCGCACAGCGCCTACCCGGACCCGCAGCAGGGCGGTTTCCAGACACCCCCGCCGCCAGGACCGGACGGCTACGGCCAGTACGGTCAGCCCGGCCCCGGCTACGGTGGTCCGCCGCACGCGCCACAGTACGGGGCCAACCCGTACCAGCAGGCCTACCCGCAGCAGTTCTCCGTCGGCGCTGCGGCCAGCTACGGCTGGAACGCAGTCACGAAGAACCTCGGCCCCTGGATCCTGGCGATGCTCATCGTGGGCGTGCTGTCGGCGCTGGTGAACTGGCTGCTCAACCCGGCCTTCACCTACACCCTGGATGCCGGAGACTTCTCCCGGGCCGGTGCCGGCGGGTTCGGCGTGCCGGAGCCGTCGTTCGGTGGCGTCGTGCTCGGCATCATCGCCTGGACGCTGACCACCCTGTTCGGCCTGATCATCTACCAGGGCGCGGTGCACCAGGTGAACGGCCGCAAGCCGGGACTCGGTGACTTCTTCCAGCTGAACAACCCGGCCCAGGCGCTGATCGCGGCGCTGATCGTCGGCCTGGTGTCCGGCATCCTGCAGCAGATCCCGATCATCGGTGGGCTCCTCTCCCTAGCGGTCTCGCTGCTGGCCATGTTCGCGATCCCGATCGCCTTGGACGGCAACGTCTCCGGGATCGACGCGATCAAGCACAGCATCACCCTGGTGACGCAGAACTTCGGCAGCGCGTTCCTGCTCGCGCTGGCCTGCTTCGGCATCACCGTGCTCGGGTTCATCGCCTGCCTCGTGGGCGCGCTCGTGGCCTATCCGGTGGCCGTGGTAGCAGCCACGTACGGGGCGAAGTCGCTGTCGAACCAGCCGGTCGCACCGATCGTCTGACCGCGCTGCGGCTGACGCGAGCGGCCGGGTCCCCGCAGAAGGGGGCCCGGCCGCTAGCGTAAGGGGCCATGAGCACGAACCCCCCGTACGGCGAACGTCCCGCCGGACAGCCAGAGACCCCGCCACCACCTGCAGGGCCACCGAGCACCGGAGGCGTTCCGGGCGGGCCGCCGCCGGGCCCGCCACCCGGAGGGCCGCCGCAGGGGCAGCCTGGCGGTTTCGGCCCGACCAGCGGCGGCTACAGCGGTCCGCCGCAGGGTCCTGCCGCCAGCTACCACCCGCCCGGTGGGTATGACGGCCCACCGCCGCAGACGGGACCCGGCGGATACGCCCCGCTCCCGCCCACACCGCAAGCGACCGACGGGTTCGTCTGGGGATGGAACGCGTTCAAGGCGAACGCCGGCACGCTCATCCTCGGCCAGCTCGCCTGGCTGGTGATCGTGCTGGTCATCGTCGGACTATGGTTCGGGCTGCTGTCCGGCTCCGGGATCCTCGCGAGCACCAGCGGCTCTCAGGTGGCGGCCGGCGCATTCCTGGGCGTCGGGATCCTCGGCGTCATCCTCCTGGTGGTGGTAGTGGTGCTGGTGGGCATCTTCGCCTCCGCCGGGATGAGCAACGCCACGCTCAAGCTGGTGCGCGGCGAGTCGATCAGCGTGGGCGACTTCTTCCGCTTCCCGAACGTCGGCACGATCGTGCTCGTCGCCATCGTGCTGTCAGTGGTTTCAGCGCTGCTCAGCTTCACCTTCATCCTGCCGGTGGCGCTGATGTTCTTCGCGGCCTACACGGTGCTGTTCGCTCTCGACCGGGGCGAGCACCTCGTGGACGCGATCACCTCCAGCGTGAAGATGGCCCTGGCCAACCCGGGGCAGACCATCCTGCTGCTGTTGCTGGCCTACCTGGCGAACCTGGTCGGTGGCCTGCTGTGCGGCATCGGCACCCTGGTCTCACTGCCGCTGACGGCACTGGCCAGCGCGTGGCTGTACCGCAGCCAGCTGGCGCTCACACCGCCTCGGCAGTGACGAAGTCCACCAGCTCCTCCACCCGGCCGAGCAGGCTCGGCTCCAGGTCCCGGAAGTCCCGTACCTGACCCAAGATCCGCTTCCACCCGCGCGCGACGTCCGCCTGGTCGGAGGCCGGCCAGCCCAGCGCCCGCAGCGTGCCCACCTTGATATCGGTACCCCGGGGGACGTGCGGCCACTCCTGCAGACCTACCCGGGCCGGCTTGACCGCTTGCCAGACGTCCACGTACGGGTGCCCAACCACCAGGACATGCTCCGCCCCGAACTGCTGGGTCGCTGCCCGGGCGATCCGGGACTCCTTGCTCCCGGGCACCAGGTGGTCGGCCAGCACACCGACCCGGCGACCCGGTCCGGGGGAGAACTCCGCCAGCCGGTCGGCAAGGTTGTCGATCCCCTCGAGGAGCTCCACCACCACGCCCTCGATGCGCAGGTCGTCTCCCCAGACCTTCTCCACCAGCTCGGCGTCGTGGCGACCCTCCACCCAGATCCGCGACCCGCGGGCCACCCGTGCGCGCGCACCCGCCACAGCCACCGAGCCCGAGGCGGTCCGCTGGGGTGCTGCCGCGGCAGGAGCCGGGCGGTGCGGCACCAGCCGGACTGGTTTCCCGTCCACCCAGAACCCAGCCCCGAGCGGGAAGGACCGCGTCCGCCCCTTGCGGTCCTCGAGCACCACCACGTGCACACCGCCGCTCTTCTCCACCCGGACGATGGCGCCCACCCAGCCGGTCTGCACGTCCTCGACGACCAGTCCAGGCTCAGCGGGCTGGTCCCGGGTCTGCGGGCGGCGGCGGGAATGCGGATCGTCGGCCAGGACGTTACTGCCATAGCGGTCGAAGGTCACCGGTCAAGGTTAGGCGGACCGCCGGCGGAACCACCGCAGGCACGCCCAGCCCGGGTGCCCTGATGGTTGCGCGAGGGTGCACCTGTGGTCGTGATCCGGGGTGATTGCAGCCATAACCGCACCCTCGGGATGATGTGTGGGTCGCAGTGAACTTGGCGCCCGCGCGTAGAGTTGGCACTCTAGAGGTGCGAGTGCTATCTGTTCGAGGGTCGAGGAGGTGAGGACCAGTGACGAGCGACCGGCGGCTGCAGGTGCTGGGCGCGATCGTGCAGGACTACGTCCGCAGCCGCGAACCCGTGGGCTCGCGCAACCTGGTGGACCGGCACAACCTCGGCGTCTCCCCGGCCACGATCCGCAACGACATGGCTGCGTTGGAGGACGAGGGCTACATCGCTCAGCCGCACACCTCGGCGGGCCGCATCCCCACGGACAAGGGCTACCGGATGTTCGTGGACCAGATCTCTGTGGTCAAACCGCTCTCCGGTCCGGAACGGCGCGCCATCACCGAGTTGCTCGGCGGCGCTGTGGACCTGGACGAGCTGCTCGAGCGCACCGTGCGGCTGCTGGCGCACCTCACCCAGCAGGTGGCGGTGGTGCAGTACCCCTCCCTGCGCCGTTCTGCACTGCAGCACGTCGAGCTCGTACCCACCGCTCCGCACCGCCTCATGGTGGTCATCATCACCAGCAACGGCCGGGTCGCCCAGCGCATCGTGGAGTCCACCCAGGACCTGGACGAGGTGCTGCTGGCCGAGCTGCGCGCCCGCATCAACGCCGAGGTCGCCGGCCTGGGTGCCGTCAAGGCCCGCCAGCGCCTGGAGCTGGTCGCAGCAGCGTTCGACCCACAGGACCGGCCGCTGATCACAGCGATCGTGCAGACCATCGACGAGACCTTGTCGGAGGACGTCGAGGAGCGGATCGTGATGGCCGGCACCGCGAACCTGGCCCGTTCCGACCTGGACTTCCCTCGCACGATCGGTCCGGTGCTCGAGGCCCTCGAGGAGCAGATGGTGCTGCTGCGCCTGCTCACCGAGATGGTCGACGACGCCCCGGACCGGCCGTTGGCGGTGCGCATCGGCCGGGAGACCCACCACGAGAACCTCGCGGAGACGGCTGTGATCGCGAGCGGTTACGGTGGGGAGGGCCCAGAGGCCGTCGGCCAGCTCGGCGTGCTCGGTCCCACCCGGATGGACTACCCCACCACGATGGCGTCCGTCCGCGCGGTCGCCCGCTACCTGTCCCGATTCATGAGCGGATGACTCGGCCCACAGCCCACCCTCGGACCCTAGCGACCTGAGAACCTACAGAAAGCAACCTGTGAGCGATTACTACGCCATCCTGGGTGTCTCCCACGACGCCAGCACGGATGAGATCAAGCGCGCGTACCGCAAGCTCGCCCGTCAGCACCACCCGGACGTCGCCGGACCGGAGAGCGCGGAGAAGTTCAAGGACATCGCCGCCGCGCACGACGTGCTGTCCAACCCGGAGAAGCGGCGCGCCTACGACATGGGCGGGATGCCCGGCATGGCCGGTGGCGGCGCCGGCAGCGGGTTCGGGTTCTCCGACATCTTCGAGTCCTTCTTCGCCGCGGCGGCCGGTGGCGGCGCGCAACGCGGGCCGGTGCCACGGTCCCGCCGTGGCCAGGACGCCTTGCTGCGCATCGACCTGGAGCTGGCCGACGCCGCCTTCGGGGTGGCCAAGGACGTCGAGGTCGACACGGCGGTGATGTGCACCACCTGCCAGGGCACCTGCTGCCAGCCCGGCACCAGCCCGGTGACCTGTGAGGTGTGCCACGGTCGCGGCTCGGTGCAGCGGATGGCCCGCTCGTTCCTCGGCCAGGTGATGACCACCACGGCATGTGCTGCCTGCTCCGGCTTCGGCACCATCATCACCAGCCCGTGCACCGAGTGCGCCGGAGAGGGCCGGGTGCGCACCCGCCGCACCGTCCGGGTGAACGTGCCCGCCGGGGTGGACGACGGCACTCGGATCAAGCTCACCGGGCAGGGTGAGGTCGGTCCGGCCGGAGGCCCCCCGGGAGACCTGTACGTGGAGGTGCGGGAAAGGCGCCACCCGGTGTTCACCCGTCGCGGTGACGACCTGCACTGCACCACCGAGGTGCCGATGACCGCTGCTGCGCTGGGCACCGTGCTCGACCTGGAGACCCTGGACGGGGTTCAGCAGGTGGACCTGCGACCGGGCACACAGCCGGAGGAGGTGGTCACCCTGCGCGGTCTGGGCATCGGGCACCTGAACGGCGGTGGCCGCGGCGACCTGCACGTGCACGTGGCTGTATCGGTGCCGAGCAAGCTGGACGAGGAGCAGGAACGGCTGCTGCGCGAGCTGGCCACCCTGCGCGGGGAGGAGCGGCCTGAGGCTCGTCTGGCCCCCGCGCACCCGGGGATGTTCTCCCGGTTGCGGGACAAGCTGCAGGGCAAGTGAGCCTGCCGGTCTTCCTCACCGCCGCTGGTGACCTGGACGGCCTCGGACCAGGCGACAGCTACGCACTGACCGGACCGGAGGCCCGGCACGCGGTGGGTGCGATGCGTATCCGCCCGGGCGAGCAGGTCCAGGTGGTCGATGGGGCGGGCGTCCGCCTCACCGGTCAGGTCACCGCCGTCGACGGCGGAGCCCGCCTGGACCTGGACGTGCAGTCCGTCGAGCGCGAGCGGGCCCCCGGGTGCCGCCTGGTCCTGGTGCAGGCCCTGGCCAAGGGAGGCAGGGACGAGCTCGCGATCGAGGCGGGCACCGAGGTCGGCATGGACGCGGTGGTGCCGTGGCAGTCGGCCCGGTCGGTCTCTCGCTGGCGCGGCCCGAAGGCAGCCCGTGGGGTGGCCCGCTGGTGCCAGGTGGTGCAGGCGGCCACCAAGCAGTCCCGGCGTGCGTACCTGCCCGCTGTGGCCGACCTGGTGGACGGCGAGCACGTGCAGACCACGGTGCGCTCCGCCGTCGCCAGCGGGGGAGTGGTGCTGGTGGCGCACGAGAGCGCCACCACGCCGATCAGCCAGGTGCAGATCGCACCGGAGGCCCCCGAGGTGCTCGTGGTGGTCGGACCGGAGGGCGGCCTCACCGACGACGAGGTCCGCGGCCTGTCCGATGCCGGTGCCCAGGTGGTGCGGCTCGGCCCGCACGTGCTCCGCACCTCCACCGCCGGTCCGGTCGCCCTCACTCTGGTCGCCCACGCGCTGGGCCGAGAGTGAGGAAGCGGTCTGCCAACGTCGGCTGTGCTCGGTAGCATCGAGACACACCACACCACCGAACGAGGAGTCACCCCAGGGCCATCGGCCCAGCCCATGACCGAGTCCACCCCCTCCGGCGCCGACGACCAGCTGCCCGCTGGTCGGGTGCGTCACCAGATCACCGTCCCCGAGCACGTGCCCATGGTGGCCCTGCTCGGACAGCGCGACGAGGTGCTCGACGCCATCGAGGCAGGCTTCCCGCAGGTCGACGTGCACGTGCGCGGCAACCTGGTCATGATGACCGGCAACGCCGGCGACGTGGCGCTGGCCGAACGCCTCCTGGACGAGCTGACCCAGATCGCCTCCGCCGGGCAGCCGCTGACCGCCGACGCCGTCGAGCGCGCCATCGCCATCCTCACCGACGCCACCACCGACCGGCCGGCGCAGGTGCTGACGATGAACATCCTGTCCAACCGCGGCAAGACCATCCGGCCCAAGACCGTCGGGCAGAAGGACTACGTCGAGGCGATCGACGCCAACACGGTCGTCTTCGGCATCGGCCCGGCCGGCACCGGGAAGACCTACCTCGCGATGGCCAAGGCGGTGCAGGCCCTGCAGGCCAAGCAGGTGAACCGGATCGTGCTCACCCGCCCGGCCGTGGAAGCGGGAGAGCGGCTCGGTTTCCTGCCCGGCTCCCTGAACGACAAGATCGACCCGTACCTGCGTCCGCTGTACGACGCGCTGCACGACATGCTCGACCCGGAGTCGATCCCACGGTTGATGGCCGCCGGCACCATCGAGGTCGCGCCGCTGGCGTACATGCGGGGGCGGACTCTGAACGATGCGTTCATCATCCTTGACGAGGCGCAGAACACCTCTGCGGAGCAGATGAAGATGTTCCTCACCCGGCTCGGGTTCGGCTCCCGGATCGTGGTCACCGGGGACGTCACCCAGGTGGACCTGCCCGGTGGGGCCACCTCCGGTCTGAAGGTGGTCCAGGAGATCCTCACCGACATCGACGACGTCGCATTCTGCGAGCTGACCAGCGCCGACGTGGTGCGCCACCGGCTGGTTGCCGACATCATCGACGCCTACTCGCACTACGAGACCCGGCACCCGCAGGTGGGGCGGGGGCAGAGCACCCCTCGGGGCCGGTCGGAGTGGACCCGATGACCGCGCAGACACCGACGAACGCGAGGAGCCAGCGCCGATGAGCGTCGAGGTGACCAACGAGTCCGGCTACCGCCTGGACGAGGCTGAGTTCGCCGACCTGTCCCGGCACGTGCTGGATGCGATGGGTGTGCACCCCCTGGCCGAGCTGGAGATCCGGTTCGTGGACGCAGACGTCATGTCCGAGCTGCACGTGCAGTGGATGGACGAGGAAGGACCCACCGACGTGCTGTCCTTCCCGATGGACGAGCTGCGCCCCGGTACCGACGGCGAGCTGAGCGAGGAGGGCATCCTCGGATCGATCGTCGTCTGCCCACCGGTGGCCGCCGACCAGGCGCTGGCCGCCGGGCACTCCGCCGAGGAGGAGATGCTGCTGCTGACCACGCACGGCATCCTGCACCTGCTCGGTTACGACCATGCCGAACCGGAGGAGGAGAAGGAGATGTTCGACCTGCAGCGTCGGCTCCTGCTCACCTTCCTGGCCGCCCGCTGATCGCCATGCTGCTCGGAACTGCCGGTGATGCCCCGGCCCCGGTGGGTGGTATCGGGTTCATGATCGTGCTCGCCTGCGTGTGCGCCCTGCTCGCCGCCGTGCTCGCTGCCGCTGAGGAGGCCGCCAGCCGGGTCACCCGCGCCGCAGCCCAGGACTACGCCGCCGGCTCCGGCCGCGGCACGACGGTGGTGCGGATCGCCGAGGAACCCGCGCCGGCGGTGCGTTCGGCCACCTACGCCCGGGTGCTGCTCGAGCTGGTCGGAGCGGTGTGCCTGACCCTGGTGATCGCGGCCGCCTTCCCCCGTTGGTGGCAGGTGCTGCTGGTGGCCCTGGCCGCCCTGATCATCTTGGCCACTGTGGTGGTGGAGCTGCTGCCCCGCGCCCTGGGCCGCCGGTACTCGCTGCAGGTGCTGGCCCTGGTCGGCCCGGCAGTGCTGCTGGTGCAGCGCGGCCTGACCCCGATGATCGCCGCAGTGCGCCGGCTCGCGCATCGCCGGGGCCGCAGCCCCGCCGAGGAGCTGCAGGAGGAGACGGAGAACCTGCGCGACATGGTCGAGCGGGTGAGCGAGAGCGACCAGATCGACGAGGACGAGCGGGAGATGCTGCAGTCGGTGTTCGAGCTGGGCACCACCCGGGTGCGGGAGGTGATGGTGCCGCGCACCGACATGGTCACCATCCACGTCGGTGTCTCGGTGCGCAAGGCGCTGAACCTGTTCGTCCGGTCCGGGTACTCCCGGGTGCCGGTGGTCGGTGACTCGGTGGACGACCTGCGCGGGGTGCTCTACCTCAAGGATGCCCTGGCCCAGACCGTGCGCGGCGGACCAGAGGAGACCACAGTCGTCGAGGAGGTGATGCGTCCGCCGTTGTTCGTCCCGGAGACCAAGGTGGTCGACGACCTGCTGGAGGAGATGAGAGACGGGTCGGTGCACATCGCCATCGTGGTGGACGAGTACGGCGGAGTGGCCGGTCTGGTCACGGTGGAGGACATCCTCGAAGAGCTCGTCGGTGAGCTGGTGGACGAGCACGACACCGAGGAGGAAGAGGTCGCCGCAGCCGACGACGGTACGTTCGTCGTGCCTGCCCGGCTGGGCCTGGACGAGCTCGGCGAGCTCTTCGACATCGACATCGAGGACGACGAGGTCACCACCGCCGCTGGGCTGCTCACCAAGGCGCTCGGGCGGGTGCCGATCCAAGGCGCCCGCGCCTGCACGCACGGCATCTGCCTGGAGGCGATCGACTTCCAGGGCCGGCGCCGCCGCCTGCACGCGCTACGGGTCTGGCGGGCAGAGACCGAGACCGAGGCTGCTGCGGCAGCCAGCGCCCCCTCACCCGCGTCCATAGAGGCACCCGAAGGACAGACCCGGTGACCGAGAACCACGACCAGCAGCCCGCCACCGAACCAGACGAGGGCTTCCGCGCCGGTTTCGTGTGCGTCGTCGGCCGGCCGAATGCCGGCAAGTCGACCCTGACCAATGCGCTGGTCGGCCAGAAGGTGGCGATCACCTCCGGCCGGCCGCAGACCACCCGGCACGCCATCCGCGGCATCGTGCACCGTCCGGACGCCCAGCTGATCCTCGTGGACACCCCCGGGGTGCACCGGCCGCGCACCCTGCTCGGCCAGCGGCTCAACGACCTGGTGATCGACACGCTCACCGAGGTGGACGCGATCGCCCTGTGCCTCCCGGCGGACCAGACGATCGGCCCCGGCGACCGGTTCATCGCTGGCGCAGTGGCCCAGGCAGGCACCCCCGTGGTGGCCCTGGCCACCAAGGCGGACACAGTGTCCAAGGCGCGGCTCGCCGAGCACCTGGTCGCCATCGCTGAGCTGGGTGACTGGGCGGACATCGTGCCGGTCTCGGCCGTCTCCGGCTACCAGCTGGAGGAGCTGGTGGCTGTGCTCCGCTCGCACATGCCGCTCTCTCCACCGCTGTACCCGGACGGAGAGCTGACCGACGAGCCGGAGCACGTGATGGTCGCTGAGCTGGTCCGGGAGGCCGCCCTGGAAGGGGTGCGCGACGAGCTGCCACACTCCCTGGCCGTGGTCGTGGAGGAGATCGTCGAACGGGACCGGCCAGCCAAGGACGGGCGGCCGATGCTGGACGTGCGGGTGCACCTGTTCGTGGAACGGGACTCGCAGAAGGGCATCGTCATCGGCGCCAAGGGTGCCCGGCTGCGCGAGGTGGGCACCACCGCCCGGCGGGGGATCGAGGCCCTCCTGGGCGCCGCCGTCTACCTGGACCTGCACGTGAAGGTGGCCAAGGACTGGCAGCGTGACCCCAAGCACCTGCAACGACTGGGCTTCTGAGGCCGCTAGCCTGAACCGGTGAGATACCGGAAGCTCGCGATGGTCCTGGTCATCGTCATCGCCTTCGGTGTGATCGGGTCGCTGGCCGGGCCACGGTGGACGCCGCAGCCGATGGAACGGGCCATCGTGCCCGAGACACCGGACGTGACGATCGGTTCGGACGCCGTCACCGACCCGGTCGGCAGCTATGAGATCGCCAGCGAGACCTTCGACGTCGACCTGGACGGCGCCACGGTCGCCGCGACGCTCACCTACCCGGTGGGTGCGCCCGGAGAGCGCCCCGGGATGCTGTTCATGCACGGCGCCGGCACTGCGAGCAACGAGAACTTCCACGACCAGGCCACCGCCCTGGCCAGTGCCGGGGTGTACGTGCTGGTCCCGGCGAAGCGGATGGACACCTACACCACCACCAGCCGCAACTACCCAGCGATGGCCGAGGACTACCTGGTCTCCTGGCACGTGCTGCGCGACTGGCCCGGGGTGGACCCCACCCAGGTCGGGATCTACGGGGAGAGCGAAGGCGCCTGGATCGCCCCGATCGCTGCGGTGAAAGAACCCGGCGTGGCGTACTTGGTCCTGGTGTCTGCACCGATCGTGCCGCCCCGGGAACAGTTCGCCTTCGCCACCGACTCCTACCTGCGCAACGTGGGCGTGCCGGACGCGCTGCTGCGGGCCATCCCGCGCGGCCTCGGGGCGGACGTGCCCGGGGGCGGTTTCGACTACGTGGACTTCGACGCCACACCCTGGCAGCGCCAGCTCACCCAGCCGGTGCTGATGGTCTACGGCACCGACGACGCCTCCATGCCCACCATCCAGGGGCCGCTGACCCTGATCGAGGACATCTCCCACGCCGGCAACCACGCCTACACCGTGCGGTACTTCGCGGACGCGAACCACGGCATCCGGGTGGACGGCGAGCTGGCCCCCGGGTTCACCAGCGTGCTCGCCCGGTGGACCCAGGGCCTGCCGGCCACGGCGATCGCCGAACCACGGATCGCCGGAGCACAGCCGGAACAGACGATCCGGGCCGCACCGCTGGACCACCCGCGCTGGTACGCCAACGGGGACATGCTGGTGTTCACCCTGCTCGGGGCATTCGCCCTGGTGCTCCTCGGGCCGGTGGTGTGGGCGACCAGCCGGCTGCTGCGCCGACCAACTCGCGCGCTGCCGCCGCCACTGGCCCGGTTCAGTGCCGCGACCGTGATGAGTGCGGTCGCCGTGCTGGTGGTGTTCGTCGCCTATGTGGTCTACGTGGCCACCTTGGCGCTGAACTACCGCACCGACGACCTGGTGGTCGATGGCGGGTGGATCGTGCTGCACGCACTGGGGATCCTCGCCGTGGCGGTCGGGGTGCGCTCGGTGGCCGCCGGCTGGAACGCCTGGCGCACTCTCCGGCGGAGGGCGATGAGCGCAGGCTCAGCGGTGATCTGGGCCAGCGTCCACCTCGGGGCGGCGGCGATGCTGTTGATCGCTGCCTACTGGGGAGTGTTCCCCACCCTGTTCTAGGCCGGTCCGCACCCGCCAGCGCTAGGATCGGCAGGTCGATGTGCGCCCGGAGGGAAGGAAGGCAACACGTGCAGGTTGCGTGGGGTGCTGCCACCGATGCGGGCGGGCGCCGTCCGGCCAACGAGGACGCGGTGCTCGCCCAGCCGCCGGTGTTCCTCGTTGCCGACGGCATGGGCGGCCACGTGCACGGAGCGATGGCCTCGGACATCGTGGTGCGCACGTTCGCCGAGTTCTCCGACGCCTGGCACCCGGACGTGGAGGTCCGCGGGGAGCACGTGCTGGCGGCCATCCACGCTGCTCAGGAGCGGATCCGGTCCGAGCTGGCGCACCTCGGTGGTGCGGGCATCACCGCCGGCAGCACAGTGGCCGGCGCCGTGCTCACCGCGCACGACGAGAAGACGTACTGGCTCGTGTTCAACGTGGGCGACTCCCGCGTCTACCGGTTCTCCGGCGGTGAGCTGCACCAGGTGAGTGTGGACCACTCGGTCGTGCAGGAGCTGGTCGAGGCCGGCGCACTGCGGCCAGAGCAGGCGCGCGAGTCCCGGCACCGGCACGTGATTACCCGGGCGGTGGACTCCGGGCCGGACACCACCGCCGACTTCTGGCTGCTGGCCGCCGGCAGCGAGGACCGCCTGCTGATGTGCAGCGACGGCCTGCTGGACGAGCTCAGCGAAGCGCATGTCGCGAGCGTGCTGGCGGAGCGAGAGCTCGCCTCGGCGGCGGCCGAGGTGCTGCTGCAGGACGCGATCACTGGCGGAGCACGCGACAATGTCTCAGTAGTGGTGGTGGACCTGGCCGGTGAAGCCGACCTGGCGCACACCGCCCCGAGGATGGAACCTAGGGGTCAGGACATCTCGTCGGTGGGCACGACCGTGCCCCGCGAGCAGATTCGGTCCACGGAGGGATGACGATGGCAGGGAGCACGGCAGCCCGGTACGTCCGCGGCAGATGGTCAGCGCTGGTGACCGAGCAGGGCACGGCGCTGCTGCACCCCTCGATCGGGGAGGAACGCGTCCGCGGGGTGTGGTCGGCGCTGAGCGAGGGCGCTGGGGTCAGCGGCTGCCTGGAGGTGCTCGCTGCGGACGGGCTGGTCGACCTGCCCTCGTTCGGGCTCGTGCAGCACGGGCAGGGTGAGCTGCGCGTGCTGGTGCGCGGCGAGGTGCAGATCAGTGCCGCCGAGCAGGTGCTCGGTGCCGCTGGTATCGCAACCTGGCGAGAGGCGCTCGTACCCGCCCAGTCCTACCGGATCTTCGTCGCGGACGACGACGCAGCCGGGGTGGCGTGGCCGCTGGCAGCGGGCGTCGTGCTCGCCTCGGAGGTGGAGTGGCTGGGTGCAGCACCGGAGGTCACCGGGGCTGCACAGGCAGGCGTCCAGGCTGCTGAGGCCGCCCAGGGCCAGGCCGAGGTCGAGGGAGCGACCGCCGCGCAGGACGCGGCGGTGAGCTCGCCGGAGGTCGCCGCGCCGGTCCCAGCGGTAGGACCGGTGGCGGACGGCGGCGTGCCGCACGACGGGCCGGCCACCGACGAGGGTCCGCAGCAGGACGAGCCAGCCACGGGCAGTGGCGTGGAGCAGACCGAGGTGAGCCCCGCCGTCGAGCAGAGCGACGAGCACGAGATCGCCGCGGTGGCCGACGACGGGCTGCAGGCGGCAGCCGAGTCAGGTGAACCGGTCGAGGCCCCCGATGCGGTGGCGGCCGAAGAGGCCCCGGGCGAGGAGGAGCAGCCGGAGGCAGGTGCAGCGCCGGTCTCCGAGGAGACGCAGGTCGGTCAGCTGTCTGAACGGCGGCCCACGCACCCGGCACCCTCGCTGGCCGCTGAAGGCAGCGAGATCATCGACTCCCTGCCCTGGGCAGTGAGCACCGCCGACCGGGAGCAGGCAGCCGCTACCGCACCGGCGGCCGAGGCACCGGAGTCCTCGGCGCCGGAACCAGCTGCGGACGACCTGCCTGAGCACACGGTGCTCTCCCCGCGCGGTCCGAACGCCGCCGCTGCAGCGGCGGCCGCCAGCAGTCCGGTGCCGCCCTGGCAGCCGCCGTCGGACATGCCCCCACCCAGCGCAGCGGCCCCGGCCTACGGTCAGGGTGATGTGGACATCGACGGCGACCACGACGGGCACACCATCATGGTCTCCGAGCTGCCCAAGGACCAGGACATGACGATCGTGCCCGGCCTCGGGGACACCGACCTGTACGACGAACCCGGGCAGCGGCCGGCCGGCGCCCCGGCGCTCAGCCTGAGCGTGTCCACCGGCGCCGAGGTGCCGCTGGACCGGCCAGTGCTCATCGGGCGCGCCCCGGAGTCGGCCCGGTTCAGCGCGGGTGTGCAGCCCCGGCTGGTCACCGTGCCCAGCCCGCAACAGGACATCTCCCGGACGCACGTGGAGATCCGTGCGGAAGCAGGCAGCGCCGTCGTCACCGACCTGAACTCCACCAACGGCACTGTGCTCGTGCAGCCCGGTGCTGCCCCGCGTCGGCTGCACGCCGGCGAAGGTGCGTCCGTGCCGGCCGGTACGCTCATCGACCTGGGCGACGGGGTCACCGTGAACGTGCACCCGACCGACCAGGCCGGAACGTGACCCGGCGACCACCCTCACGGCCGCCGGAGATCCCCGGGTTCCGGTACCAGCGGCTGCTCGGCAGCGGCGGCTTCGCCGATGTGTTCCTCTACGAGCAGGAGCTGCCGCGGCGGAAGGTGGCGGTCAAAGCGCTGCTCGCCGACGCCGTCACCCCCGCCGGCCTGGCACAGTTCGTGGACGAGGCCAACCTGATGGCCCAGCTGTCCACCCACCCCTCGATCGTGACCATCTACCAGGCCGCCACGACCGCCGACGGACGCCCCTACCTGGTGATGGAGTACTGCCCCCGACCGAACCTGTCGGTGCGGTACCGCAACGAACGGATCGGTGTGGCCGAGTCGCTGCGGATCGCGGTACGTCTCGCAGGTGCCGTGGAGACTGCGCACCGGGCCGGAATCCTGCACCGGGACATCAAACCGGCGAACGTGCTCACCACCGACTACGGCTGGCCCGCGCTCACCGACTTCGGCATCTCCGTGGCCACCGCCGCCGCCGACGACACCGACCAGGCAGGCATGTCCATCCCGTGGGCAGCACCGGAGTTCTTCGCCGACGACGCCCCCCGCGGCGCCGGTGGCGACGTGTACGCCCTCACCGCCACGGTCTACACGCTGCTGGCCGGGCGCTCCCCGTTCGAGCAGGGGCGCGGGTCGAACTCGGCGCTGGACCTGATCACCCGCATCGAGCGCGACCCGGTGCCTCCGACCGGCCGAGACGACGTACCCCCGTCGCTGGAGGAGCTGTTCCGGCGCGGCATGGCCAAACGCCCGGAGGGGCGGTTCTCCTCCGCAGCGGCGTTCGCGCGTGCTATCCAGCGGGTGGAGCAGGAGCTGCACCTGACCCCCACTGCGTTGGACGTGCCGGACGCCTCCTGGGTGGAGACCGGAGAGGATGCTGAGGACCAGCGCACCCGGGTCCGGTCGATCAGCACGGTGCAGGTGAACCGCGACCCGAGCGCGACCCGGCACCGGCCCGCGATCATCGACCCGGCCGCACGCGGCCAGGAGGCTGCGGGAGCAGGGCGGGCCGCGGACGAGGGGGACGTCGGCGCACCGGGCTCGGAGCGTGCCGGTCGACGCCGGAACGCCTGGATCGCTCTCGGCGCGGCGCTGGTGGTGGTCGCGGCAGTGGCGGCGATGGCGATCGGTGCGCTGAACCAGCCCGGTGGTATCGAGGAACCGAGCCCGTCGGACTCGGTGGCCACCGCTGACACGCCCACCGCACAACAGTCCCCGCCACCACCGGTGACGGACCTGGACCTGGACCGCACAGGTGACGACGTGCAGGTCACGTGGACGGCACCGAAGTACGAGGGGGAACTAGAGTTCGTCATAGTCGTCACCTCCGGTGGGGACAGCTGGGACCTCAGTACCGGTTCTCGGACGTCGAGCACGATCGAGGACCGGGCCGACCAGGTCTGTGTCACGGTGAAGAGCATCGATGCCACGTCCAGGAAGGTGTCCAGTGATAATGGCAATCCGACGGCGTGCGCGTGACCACGGGGAGGGGCGAGACGATCGATGAGCATCCAGGTGGAGTTCTGCGGTGAATGGTTCGACGTCAGCAACGAGGAGACATTCCTCATCGGGCGGGAAGGGGACCTGGAGATCGATGACAACCCCTACCTGCACCGGCGGTTCCTGACCATCACCTACCACGACGACCTGTGGTGGTTGGAGAACGTGGGCAGCCGGCTGTCGGCGACCGTGGCGGACTCCGACGGAAACATGCAGGCCTGGCTCGCCCCGGGGGCGCGGTTGCCGTTGGTGTTCGCGCACACCTCGGTGCTGTTCACCGCCGGGCCGACCACCTACGAGATCGGCATCGTCGGGGACTCGCCACACTTCGAGCCGTCGGCCCCGGAACGCACCCAGGTGGGAGAGACCACGATCGGTCCGGTCACTCTCACCGAGACGCAGAAGCTGTTGATCATCGCGTTGGCCGAACCTGTGCTGCGCGGCCGCGGATCGACCGCCTCCATCCCGACGTCCGCCCAGGCCGCCGCCCGGCTGGGCTGGGCGATCACCCGGTTCAACCGCAAGCTGGACAACGTCTGCGACAAGCTCTCCCGGTTCGGCGTGCGCGGTCTGCGTGGTGGCCCCCGACAGCTGGCGGTGAACCGTCGCGCCCGCCTGGTGGAGCACGCGGTCGCCTCCCGGGTCGTGGTCCCTGCCGACCTGGAGCTGCTCGAGGAGAACGCACGGGCGGTTGCGGAGGCCGCCGAGTCCTGACCGCGGCCGGCCGCTGACCGCAGCTGCGGCCCGCGACGGCGGGCTGTGATGGGGAGCTCTTCCCGTTGGCTTCCCCAGGGCGGCATCGTAGACTGCCACGCGGACCGCAGGTCGACCAAGGCAGGGGCAAGGTGAGGATTCGAACGCGGCTGCGCCAGCACAAGCGTGGTGTTGCCAGCGCGACGATCATGTCGTTGGTGCTCGGCACCGTCGTGGCGCTCAGCCTCAACTACGAAGGCGTCGCCACAGCCGACGTGGACCTGAACGACGGCGGGGTCTGGGTCTCGAACAACTCCTCGATCATGGTCGGTCGGCTGAACTACCCGATCGGGGAGATCGACGCCACCCTGGCGGCGCAGAGCCAGGACGTGGACCTGCTGCAGCGCCAGGACGTCGTCTTCGTCCGGGACCGGGCCACCAACGGCATCCAGCGGGTGGACCCGGCGGCGGTGAGCGTGCAGGGGATGATCCCGCTGCCGGCGGACTCCGACGTGCAGCTCGGGGACGGCACCCTCGGGGTGCTGGTCGGCGAGACCGGTGAGTGGCGGGTGCTCGGGCTGAACGAGCTCGACGTGCTCCAGGAGTCCAGCGAGGACCCGCAGGCCGTGCTCGGCGAGGGGTCGGCCCAGGCGATCGCCGACGACGGTACCGCCTACGGGGTGAACACCCGTGACGGGGAGCTGCTCACCTTCGCCCCAGGACAGCGCACCGAACCCGAGGCGACCACCATGGACGCGGACCTGCTCACCGACGACACCCAGCTGACCGCCGTCGGGAACGATGTGGTGGCCCTCAGCTACGACGAGCAGGAGGACGCGCTCACCCTGCTGCGGCCGGAAGAGGAGCCGGTGGACCTCACCGGCCTGGACATCGACCGCGGCACCGCACAGCTGCAGGCACCCTCCGCCGACGGCGACGTGGTCGCCATCACCACCTCCGACGCCCTGGTGCTGGTGCCGCTGGATGGTGGCGAGCCCCGGGTGGAGCAGCCCAGCACCCCGGGCGAGCCGGCACAGCCCGTGCAGGTGGCCGACTGTGTGCACAGTGCCTGGTCCTCGGCCGGTTCGGAGTACATCCGGGTCTGCGGCGACTCCGAGGCCGTGCCGCTGCCAGTACCGGAAGGCACCGGTGGGGAGCTGAAGTTCCGCACGAACCGGAACTTCGTGGTCCTCAACGAGCTGTCCACCGGTAGCTCGTGGATGATCGAGGACACGCTGATCCTCGTGGACAACTGGGAGGACCTCACTCCGCCGACCGAGGAGGAAGAAGAGGAGGAAGAGGACTCCGAGGACCTCGAGGAGCGGGAGCTGGAGCTGGACCGGGAGGCAGAGAACCGCGACCCGGTCGCCCAGCCGGACTCCTTCGGCGTGCGGCCAGGGCGCACTGTGCTGCTCCCGGTGCTGGACAACGACTCCGACGCCGACGGCGACCTGCTTACTGTCGGTGCCTTCGAGGAGGTGGCAGAAGAGTTCGGCGTCGTGGAGCCGGTGCTCGGTGGCCGGGCGCTGCAGATCCGGGTAGCAGCGGAGGCCAGCGGCACTGCGAGCTTCCAGTACACCGCCGACGACGGCCGTGGTGGCACCGACGATGCGACCGTGGACCTGACCGTGCACGGGCCGGAGCAGAACAGCCCACCCGAGCAGCAGCAGGACATCGAGGCGACCATCACCAGCGGCGCCAGCACCGAGGTGAACCTGCTCGACGACATGCACGACCCCGACGGTGACCCGATGTACGTCGTCGACGCTGTCGATGCTGCCGGGCTGAACGTGGTCGCCAACCCCAACGGTCTGATCAACATCACCGACCCCGGGGTGCAACCCGGCGTGCACCAGGTGCGCGTCGAGGTCAGCGACGGGCAGGACACCTCCGAAGCGGTCATCGACGTAGAGGTGCTTCCGCAGTCCGCGCAACCACCGACGGCGGTCTTCGACTTCGAGACGGCGTTCGCCGGGCAGGCGATCACGATCGACCCGATCGCCAACGACGTGGACCCGAACGACAAGCCACTGCGGTTGGCGAACATCAGCGGGGCCGAGGGGGCGGAGATCTCCCAGAACTCAGACAGCACCACGTTCCAGTTCAAGGCCGAGACTCCCGGGGACTACTACGTCACCTATGTGGTGGCCGACGACGACGGCCTGTCCGCCACCGGTCTGGTCCGGGTGAACGTGCGGGCGGCCGAGGACGACGAGCCGATCGCCGTGGCCGACACAGCGCTGCTGCCTCCGACGGGCACTGTGCTGGTCGATGTGCTGGAGAACGACTTTGACCCAGCCGGTGGTGTGCTGGCGGTGCAGCAGATCGACGTGCCGGCCGGTCAAGGGCTGCGGGTCTCGATCCTGGACCACCGGATCCTGCGGATCAGCTCCGAGCGGGCCCTGGCCGCTCCGGTGACGATCAACTACACCGTCTCCAACGGCACCTCCAGCGCCGAGGGTGAGGTGCTGGTGCTGCCGATGGACGCCGAGACCCAGGCCCAGGGCCCGGTCGCAGTGGCCGACTCGGTCCGGGTGCGGGCCGGAGACCATGTCACCATCCCGGTGCTGGCCAACGACTCACACCCGAACGGGGTGCCGTTCAGCCTGGACGACGAGCTCGTGGAGGAGCCGGAGGAAGGGCTGATCTTCACCGCCGGGGACATGGTGCGGTTCCAGGCCCCGGACGAGGCCACCACGCTGCATGCCGTCTACTCGATCACCGACGAGAACAACCGCACCTCCTCCGCTCGCATCACGATCAACGTGCAGGCTCGGGCGGACGAGGCGAACACGCCGCCGGTGCCCCGGGACGAACAGACCCGATCGTTCGCCGGGGAGCGGATCCGCATCCCGATCCAGACCTACGGCATCGACCCGGACGGGGACTCCGTGCAGCTGCTCGGCACCGAGTCCGCTCCCTCCCTCGGGCGGATCGTGGAGGTCGGTCCCAGCTACATCGACTACCAGGCCTACACCGACTCCGCTGGTGCCGACGAGTTCACCTACGCTGTGCGGGACCGGCTCGGGGCGATGGCCACCGCCTCGGTCACCGTCGGCGTGATCCCGCCGCCGGCGACCAACCGGGACCCGGTGACCGTCAACGACCAGCTGAGTGTGCGACCGGGCCGTGCCGTGACCGTGGACGTGCTGGAGAACGACACCGACCCGGACGGTGACCAGCTCGCGCTGGACGACCCGCCCTTCGGTGAGACCGACGGGATCGACGCATCGGTGCAGGACGGGAACGTCGCGTTCACCGCACCGGAGGAGCCGGGCACCTACCTGGTGGAGTACAACGTCA
Organism: Ruania albidiflava DSM 18029; assembly: GCF_000421225.1. Lineage (GTDB taxonomy): Bacteria > Actinomycetota > Actinomycetes > Actinomycetales > Beutenbergiaceae > Ruania > Ruania albidiflava. The sequence continues at coordinate 141,176 of NZ_ATWL01000007.1, forward strand.
CCGACCTGCACGGTGGCACCGCCCAGGGGCTGCTCACCGTGGACGTCGACCCGGACGCCGAACCGCAGGCGCCGGTCGCAGTCGATGACGTCGTCCCGGCGAACGAGATCGTGGACCGTACCGAGGTGCGGGTCGAGGTGCTTGCCAACGACTACGACCCGGACGGCAGCCGAGAGGCGCTGGAGGTCTCCATCCCGGACGGCCAGGACGGCGTCCGCGAAGTGGACGACCAGGTCGAGGTCCAGCTCACCGACACCAGGCAGGTGGTCACCTACAAGATCACCGACGAGGACGGACTGTCCTCGTACGCCTTCATCGACGTGCCGGGGCTGACCGACACCGGGCCGGTGCTCCGCCCAGACCTGGAGCCGATCCGGGTGGAGGCGGGTGTCACCGAGACGATCGAGCTGAACGACTACGTCATCTCGCTCAGCGGTGACCCGGTGCAGCTGGCCGACACCACCTCGGTGCGCGCGAGCAACTCCGACGGGTCCAACCCGGTGGTGGACCCCAGCACCTTGCAGTTCACCTCCAGCCCCGACTACGTGGGTCCGGCGACCCTCACCTTCGAGGTCACCGACGCCGAGGACATCAACTCCGACGACATCCTCACCTCGGTGCTCACCCTGGACATCGAGGTCTACTCGGAGGAGAACAAGCCGCCGCGGATGCGCAACGGCTCCCTGTCCGCGGAGGTCGGTGGAGACGCGGTCACGCTCGACCTGGCCCGCCTGGCGGAGGACCCGGACGGACAGTCCACCGACCTGGAGTACGCGATCGCCGAGCAGGCGCCGGGCTTCACTGCGTCCCTGGACGGATACATCCTGACCGTGCAGGCGGACAACGACACCGCCACCGGCACGGTGACAGAGCTGCCGATCACGGTCACCGACGGCGAGTCCGACCCGGTCAGCGCCGCAGTAGAGCTGACCGCCACGGCGAGCAACCGGCCACTGATCAGCACCAACCCGGACGATGCCGGTGAAGTGCACCAGGGGCAGAGCACCACTGTGGACGTGCTGGAGAACGACTCCAACCCCTTCCCGGGCGAGCCGCGCGAGATCACCGACGTCCAGGTGGACGCAGAGCAGGGCACTGCCTCGATCGACGGCGACTCGGTCACCATCACCCCGGCCGATGACTATGTCGGCCGGATGACTGTGGTCTACACCGTCGTCGATGTCACCGGCGCCCCGGACCGAGAGGTGCAGGGGCAGGTGACCGCTGCCGTGCTCGGTGCGCCGGAGGCGCCGACCATCCCGCTGGTGGAAGAGGTCGGCAACGGCCAGGTGGCGCTGAGCTGGACGGCACCGGACGACAACGGCTCGCCGATCACCGGGTACACGGTCCACTACAACGGCGGCAGCCAGTCCTGCCCGTCCACCACCTGCACCATCTCCGGACTGTCGAACGGGACCACCTACACCTTCACCGCCGTGGCGCACAACGACGTCGGTGACTCTGAGGAGAGCCCGGCCTCGGCCGAGGCCACCCCGGACGTGCGCCCAGAGGCGCCGCGCGCCCCGTCCGTAGAGTTCGGCGACGGTGAGCTCACCCTGGACTGGAACGAACCGGCCAACGAGGGCACGCCGATCACCTCCTACGACGTGCAGATCAACCCGGCCGGTGGCCGCAGCCAGCAGTCGGTGAACGGCACCCAGATGACCTGGACCGGTCTGACGAACGGGCAGAACTACACCTTCCGGGTGCGTGCCATCAACGATGCACCGGACCCCGGGCAGTGGAGCGAGTGGTCCGCCGCCGAGCACCCGTCCGGTCCGCCGGCCCAGCCAGCAGCACCGCAGACCACCCGCATCGACGATGCCGACGGCGGACGTCTGATGGTCGAATGGAGCGCGCCGAACAACAACGGCGACCCGATCTCCTCCTACGAGCTGCGGATGTACCAGGACGGCGACCGCGTGCAGACCTTCACACCCGGGGGTGGGCAGACCTCCCGGGAGGTGCAGGTGGAGAACGCGCACGACTACCAGTTCAGCCTGGTGGCGATCAACCGATCCGGTGACTCGGAGATGTCTCCGCGGTCCGAGGAGGTGCGCTCCTTCGGCAAACCCGGTCGGGTGGGGAACGTCTCGGCGGAGCCGACAGGCGTGGACAACACGGCCGAGGTCAGCCATAACGAGCCGTCGAACAACGGCCAGGCGATCTCCCGGTACGAGTACCGGCTGAACGGTGGCAGCGTGCAGAACCTGCCCTCCGGCGGCGAGATCACCGTGCCCAACGACGGGACTTCCTACCGGGTCCAGGTGCGCGCCTGCAACACCTACTGCGGCGCCTGGAGCGCACAGTCGTCTGCGTTCAGCACCTACGGGAGGCCGGGAACCTCCACGGTGAACATCGATGCCTCTGCCGATGGGCAGCGCGTCAACTTCTCCTGGACGATCGGTGATCGCGACAACGGCGCTGCGCTGAACGCGAGCCGCTACCGCATCGACGGTGGCAGCTGGCACAACGTCTCCGGCCGGTCCGGCAGCGCCAACGTGAGCGGTGACTGGGAGGAGAACCACACCATCGACGTCCAGGTGCGCAACGAGCACGGCCAGTGGAGCGACTCGAGCGCTAGCAAGTCGCAGAAGGCCGACAAGGACCCGACGCCGCCGGCGAACCCGCGCATGTGGATCACCCACGGTGACGAGCGCGGCTGCCAGAGCTCCGGAAGTACCAGTGGCTGCGTACGGTTCAAGTTGAACTGGGAAGACATTCCAGCGGCGGATCAGGGTACGTACGATGTCTGGATCTCAGTTTCGAACGGCTGCTTCGACCGTCGCGGGCCATACTCCACGACCATCGACTCGACGGATGGCAGCGTCCAGCTCGGGAACTCCGGATACACGCCGCCGCACCTCGACCCGAACTGCAGCGGAACCGTGGATCTCGAGATCAGTCCGAACGGTGGATGGGCAGACGACACCGCTTGGTGACAGGCAGGCGTGACGAAAGGCACTCATGACAGCAGCACCTCTGACGGGGCAGCAGGCCCCGGTGACCCCCGACCAGGCGGCCTGGTTCGCCGACACGTTCGACCGGCTGGTCGCCAACGTGTCCGCTGCAGTGCTCGGCAAGTCGCACGTGGTACGGCTGACCCTGACCTGCCTGCTGACCGGCGGTCACCTGCTGTTGGAGGACTTCCCGGGCACCGGGAAGACCTCGTTGGCTCGCGCTGTGGCCGCCACCGTGCAGGCCAGCCACTCCCGGATCCAGTTCACGCCCGACCTGCTGCCCTCGGACGTGACCGGTGTGACGATCTACGACCAGAAGAGCCAGCAGTTCGAGTTCCACGCGGGCCCGATCTTCGCCTCCGTGGTGCTCGCAGACGAGATCAACCGTGCCTCGCCGAAGACCCAGTCGGCGCTGCTGGAGGTGATGGAGGAGGGGCGCGTCACCATCGACGGCAAACCGCACTCCGTCCCCGGCCCGTTCATCGTGCTCGCCACCCAGAACCCGGTCGAGCAGGCCGGTACCTACCGGTTGCCCGAGGCGCAGCTGGACCGGTTCCTGATGCGCACCTCGCTCGGGTACCCGGACCAGGCCGCCACTGTGGAGATCCTCAGCGGTGCCGCGGTCCGCGACCGTACTGCGGCGCTGTCCCCGGTGATCACCGCTTCCGCCGTGGTGGACATGGCCAACCTCGCTGGCGCGGTGCACGTGGACCCCGCCGTCCTCGCCTACATCTCCAGCCTGGCCGAAGCCACCCGCGAGGCTCCCGAGATCGCCCTCGGTGTCTCCGTGCGTGGTGCTCTCTCCCTGGTCCGCTGCGCCAAGACCTGGGCGGCCGCGAACGGCCGGCACTACGTGATCCCGGACGACGTGAAGGAGCTGGCCGAGCCCGTCCTGGCCCACCGCATGGTGCTGGACGCCGAGGCGGAGTTCGAGGGCGCGGACCCGGCCACAGTGCTCTCCCGGATCGTCTCCGAGGTGCCGCCGCCCGCGCAGCGGGGGCAGACCCCCGGAGCATGAGCACCCCGCCTGAGACGCGCCGGCGCATCGACACCGGCCCCAGCATCGGCGACGGCCTCACCCGGGCCGTCGCCGGGCTGCGCGACCCGATCCGGCGCACCACGTCGGTGCTCACCTGGATCACGCGAGCGGCCTGGATCGTGCTCGGCCTGGGCGTCATCGCCTGGGTGGTCGGCGCACTGGGCGGCTGGGTGGAACTGGTCGTGGTCGGTGCCGGTCTGCTCGCGGTGCTCCTGGGCTGCGCGTTCTTCGCCATCGGCCGGCACCCGTACGCGGTGAACCTGCGCCTGCGCGAGGGGCGTGTGGTGGTCGGCGAGCGTGCGATGGGTGGGATCGACGTACGCAACGTAGGCACCTCGCACGTGCTGCCCGCCCGGCTGGAGCTCCCCGTCGGCCCGGTCACCGCGAAGTTCGCCCTCCCCGGGCTGGACCCGGGAGCCGAGCACGACGAGCTGTTCGCGATCCCCACCGAACGCCGCGGGGTGCTCCAGGTCGGCCCGGTCCGCTCCGTGCGTGGCGACCCGTTCGGGCTGATCCGCCGGGCGGTGCAGTGGACCGACCCGGAAGACCTGTACGTGCACCCGCGCACGATCCGGCTGGGTTCCTCCTCGGCCGGGTTCCTGCACGACCTGGAGGGTCAGGTCTCCCGCGAGGTGACCAACGCGGACCTGTCCTTCCATGCCCTGCGCGAGTACGTACCGGGTGATGACCGCCGGTACGTGCACTGGCGCTCCTCCGCCCGGGTGGGGGAGCTGATGGTGCGTCAGTTCGAGGAGACCCGCCGCACCCACCTGGTCACCGCCCTGTCGGTGAACGACCGCGACTACGGCGACCCAGACGAGTTCGAGCTGGCCATCTCCGCTGTGGGGTCGCTCGGCCTGCACACGCTCGGCACCGAGTCCGAGCTCACCGCCCTCACCCAGCGCCGGGAGATCGTCACCCTCGGCCCGCGCCCGTTGCTGGACGACCTCACCCGGCTGGAGAGCCGGAAGATGAGCGAAGGGGTGGTGGACCTGGCCCGGGCGGTCACCCGGGACGCGATGCGTGCCACAGTCGCGATCATCGCCTGCGGGTCCACAGTGACGCCGCACCAGATCCGTGCTGCCGGTGCCGTGCTGCCCGCCGGGGTTCGGGCGCTGGCAATCCAGTGCCGCATCGGCGCCCAGGTGCGCGCCCACCGGCTCGGCGCCGTCACCGTGCTCGAGCTGGGCAACCTCGAGGACCTGCCCCGCGGCTTCCGAAGGCTCAAGGCATGATGCGGGGTAGCCCATGAGTGCCGACGCCGCAGCACCCGCCTCTCGTCGCGAACGACGCGTGCAGGCCCGCAGCTGGCTGACCCCGCTGGCCCGGTGGGCCAGCCTGCGCAACGTGCTCAACGCCGTCGTACCGGTGCTCCTGATCGGCATGGCGATCGCACCGCTGCACGCGGTCTACCTGGACCCGGCGCTGTACGCGGCAGTGGTCGGCGGACTGGTGCTCGGCGGCGGTATCGCCGTGGCCGGCGCCGCCTACCGTCTCGGTGCCGTGACCATGATCTCGGTGACCGTGATCGTGTTCTTCCTCTTCGGGGCACTGGCGGCCCCGTCGACGGCGGTGCTCGGGGTGATCCCCACGCCCACCACGTGGCAGCTCATGGGCGTGGGCATGGTGACAGTGTGGAAGCACGTGCTGACCGTGGCTCCGCCGCTGGGCGCAGGCGGTGTCGTGCTGCTGCTGCCGTACCTGTTCACGTTCGTGGCCGCCGTGGTCGCGGTGACCATCTCGCTGCGCACCCGCCGGCTGTACAGCCTCAGCCTGGCGCTGCCTGCGGTGGTGCTGATGGCCTCGATCCTGTTCGGCACGTACCTGTCCGTGCTCGCCGGTGTGCTCGGTGTGCTGGCTGTGGTGGTCGCGGTCACCTGGGTCGCCTGGCGTGCCGACCGCCTGGAGCTGAACCGGGTGCTCGCGGTCACCATCGTGCTCGCGGTCGCTGCCCTGGGTGGGACCGGTGCTTCGGTGTTCGCCGCGCCCACCTCGCAACGTGTGGTGCTGCGTGACTACGTAGAGCCGCCGCCGGACCCGCAGGACCTGCCCAGCCCCCTGGCCGGGTTCCGGAACTATGCCGACGAGCTCGCCGACGTCGACCTGTTCACCGTGTCCGGGCTGCCGCAGGACGAGACGCTGCTGCGGCTGGCCGCGCTGGACAGCTATGACGGGCTGGTCTGGTCGGTGACCGGGGAGAACGTTCCCGGGTCGGGAGTGTTCCGGCGGATCGGGGAACGGGTCGAGGTGGAGGTCCCTGACGACGCCTACGCCGTGGACGTGCACGTCTCCGGTTATGACGACGTGTGGGTGCTGAACGCCGGCGGCACGGTCGATGTGAACTTCTCCGGGGCCGATGCCGCCGACCTGAGCGACACGTTCTACTACAACCAGGCCACCGACACCGGGCTGACCACCGCCCGCCTCAGCGAGGGAGACGGCTTCGAGCTGGTGGCCGACCCGGCCGCGCAGGTGGTCCCGGAGAACGTCACCGAGCTGGCCGTGGCCAACATCACCTTGCCCGAGCCACGAGACGTGCCCGACGCGATCGGTTCGCTGGCCGGACGGTACTCCGCAGACGCGAACTCTCCCTACGCCAAGATCGAGGCGATCGCCGAGTCGCTGAGCAGCTACGGCTTCTTCTCCCACGGTCTGGAAGGGGAGGTGCCCTCCCGTCCCGGGCACGGGTCCGCCCGGTTGCAGGAGATGCTCGACGCCGAGCAGATCGTCGGGGACGAGGAACAGTACGCTGCGGCGATGGCGCTGATGGTGCGGGCACTGGGGTACCCCGCCCGGGTGGTGCTCGGCTTCGACGTGACCTCCGGGGGCACGGTGACGCTCACCGGTGAGGACGTGATCGCCTGGGTCGAGGTGCCGTTCGAGGGCGTCGGCTGGGTGCCGTTCTTCCCGACCCCGCCCGAGGACCAGATCCCGCAGGCGGAGGACCCTGACCCCGCAGACCGCCCCCAGCCGCAGGTGCTGCAGCCGCCGCCACCGCCGGAGGAGCCAGCTGAGGTGCCGCCGCAGGACCGTGACGACGCCGAGGTAGACAACAAGACCATCGACAAGCTCCCGTACTACAACCGGTGGGTGCTCATCGCGGGGATCGGCTCGGGTTCGTTGCTGGTCCTGCTCAGCCCGCTGTTGCTGATCCTGGCGATCAAGGGGTTGCGCCGCCGGCGCCGACGCACCCGCGGGGACACCGTCGACCGGATCACCGGCGGCTGGGACGAGGTGATCGACTCGCTGCGTGACCTCGGTGTGGCCACCCCGTCCGGGACCACCCGCAGCGAGCTCGCCACCCAGGTGGACGCCCAGGTCGACGGTGCCGATGTGCTCACCCTGGCACGCGAGGCAGACCGTGCCGTGTTCGCACCGGAGCAGCCCGCCGAGGAGCACGTGACCACCTACTGGGCGGCCATCCGACGCGCTGCCTCCCGGGTGGCCGCGGGCATGCCGTGGCGCCGCCGGATGCGCGCGCGGATCTCCACCCGGTCGCTGCGGCGCAGGAAGCGCTGAGGCCGGGCGGTAGCGAAGGGACCCCGTCCTGAGCCGAGGATGGGCAGACGATGGGGAGTCCTCCCCGTCGACCCTGCGCAGGGTGCTGCCTAGGCTCGACGAGTAAGCAAGAGTGAGGAGGGCCGGTGGCAGCCGAGCTGGTGGGCGCGGACGGGACGCAGCTGCTGCAGCAGCTGGAGCGCGCGAAGACCCGCGTCCAGGAGATCCGCAGGCACCTGGACCGAGCAGAGCACGCGATCGCCCGGACGATCAATGGTCAGGACGGTGAGGGTGCGGTCGAGATCGTGCTCGGTGCCGACGGGAACGTCGAGGCGGTGCACCTCGATCCCGACTGGCGGGAGCTGGTGGACGAGCAGGGGCTCCCGGCGGCGGTGACCGAGGCGCACCGCGCGGCACACGGCTCCCGCCTCGCCGACTGGTGCGGTGCACTACGGGAGAGCCTCGGGGCTCGCGGCTGGGTGCCGATGGTCCTGCGAGCGCAGACCGAAGCCCCCGATGGGCCACGGCTCCTCGGACCGGACCCGGACCTGAGCGGTATCGACCCGGACCTCTCCGACGGGCAGGTCGCCGCCGAGGTACGTGCCGCGCTGCACCGGGCCACAGGTGCAGGACCGCATGCTGCGGGCACCGAAGGGGCAGCGCCCGCTGCGGCCGACCGGGGCGCTGGTGCACCGGCCGACGCGCGGCGGCTGCGCGAGCAGGTGGTGGCGGCATTCGGCGACCTGTCGGTGGCGATCGATGCCGCACCTGCCTGGTTGGACATCACCCTCGTGGTCAGTGGCGCCCAGACGGTGCTGGGCATGCTCCGCGAGGTCACCGAACCGCTGCTGCACTCCGGAGCCGGTGCGCCCGAGAGCCAGGTACGGCTCACCGGCGGGCTGGACGTCGCCGTCCGGCGGGCACGGTCGCTGCTGGGGATCCCAGAAGGCCTGGGCGTGGCGCTAGGTGCGGTCACGGACTTCGTCACCGTCGCCGGTCCCGGGCTGGCTGGCGGTCGCTAGCAGCGGCCGACCGGTCGACAACAACCGACAACTGATGTCTTGGTGTACCCGCCTGCGTCTAGGGTGACATCTATGGTGTGGTTCTCTCAGGAAGGCCGTTGGCTGGAGCGCGGGCAGCTCGAGCAGGCGTGTGACCAGCTGCTCACCGAGGCGAAGGAACGGCTCGGCATCGAGACCTACCGCCGGGTGCTGCTGCTGCCGCCGGACATCACCCGGGCACACGCGGGGGTCGGCTGGATCACCGAGTACCTCTACCACCAGCTCGACCAGGCGGGTGCCGAGGTGCACGTGATCCCCACCCTGGGCCAGCACGTGCCGCACACCCCGGAGGACAACCGGTGGATGTTCGGCACCATCCCCGAGGAACGGATCCACGCCCACGACTGGAAGGACGGGGTCACCCACGTGGGCACTGTGCCGGCCGAATACGTGGCCGAACGCACGGGCGGGGCCGTGGACTGGGAGATGCCGATCGACCTGAACACCATGGTGATGAGGCAGGACTGGGACCTGATCATCAACGTGGGCCACATCGTGCCGCACGAGGTGCTCGGCTTCGCCAACCACAACAAGAACTACTTCATCGGCCTCGGCGGCAAGCGCACCCTCGGCGCTGCACACATGGCCTCGGCCGTGTACGGCATCGAGAACAACCTCGGCAACCTGCTCACCCCGGTGCGGGCGTGCTTCAACTACGCCGAGGAGCACTTCCTGGCTGACCTGCCGGACGTGTACCTGCAGGTGGTGATGGACTACCGCGAGGACGGCACCCTCGCGCACACCGGCGTGTACGTGGGCGACGACCTGGACACCTACTACAGCGCCGCACGCGCCTCGATGGCGCAGAACATCACCGCGTTCGAGGAGCCGGTGGACAAGATCGTCGCGGTGATGCAGGCCGACGAGTTCCGCGCCACCTGGGTGGCGAACAAGGCGGTGTACCGCACCCGGATGGCGATGGCCGACGGTGGCGAGCTGGTGATCATCGCCCCAGGGGTGGAGCGGTTCGGGGAGCAGCCTGAGGTGGACGCACTGATCCGCAAGTACGGCTACCTGAGCAAGGACGAGGTGCTCAGCCGGTACGCCACCGAGGCGGACATGCAGGCGATCCCGCACGCCACCGCGCACCTGGTGCACGGCAGCCCAGAGGGCCGCTTCACCATCACCTACGCCCCCGGCGGCCTCACCCGCGAGGAGATCGAGTCTGTGGGCTATGAGTACCTGGACCTGGACGAGGCGCTGCGGCGGTACGATCCAGAGCAGCTCGACGACGGCTGGAACACGCTGCCCGACGGCGAACGCATCTACTTCATCTCCACCCCGTCTGCAGGTCTGTGGTCCACCCGGGCCCGGCTCGAGGCCCGCGCCGGGCACGAACAGCACCACTGACCAGGAGCCAGGATGCTCGATCTCATCGGCGAGGCCGCCGCCTATCTGTCCGCCCCCGCGGGTCGGGCACGGTGGCAGGACACCTGGACGATGAAGCGCACCCGCCGTGAGGCGATGGGGCACCTCGCCAGCGCCTACGCCTCCTGGTTGCGCACCGTCTGCGGTGTGCTGGTCACCGTCGTGGCCCTCGGCGGGGCGTTCCTGCTCGGCCGAGGCGCAGGAGACCTGAGCGGTCCTGGCGGTCTGGTCGCCGTGCTCACCATGGTCGGGGGAGTGGTCCTGCTGCTGGCCGCTCTGGTGGGCGCCGGGTATGTGCTGCTGACCGGCACCCGGCTGGTCGGTGCGTTGCGCACCTGGAGCGCGGCCCGGGCCGACGACGGCGGACCCGGGGTGGGCAAGGTGCTCACCCCTGCCGTGATGGTGCGGCTGGTGCTCGCGCTGCTCGCCCTGCTCAGCGGCCTCGCCGTGGTGCTGGTCCGCACCGACGTGCTCAACCTCGATCTGCCCCTGACCGCGGGCGGGGCACCGGACGAAGCCGGTCAGACGTTGTGGGCGTGGTTCGCTGCGGTGATCGCCATGGCGAGCGGACTGGCCGCAGGCAGTGGTGCGGTCCGAGCGGGACTGGCCGTCCGCCGTCGACCCCGGACCAGGAGAGCCGCACCAGCGGCACAGGCCGCTGCCTCCCAGCAGCAGTACGCTCCTCAGCCCGGTGGTGGCATGTCGAGCGGAGCCGGCGGTGCGACGGCACCCGGGGGGTTGGACCTGGCCACCAGCGCACCGGCAGGTGCGGGGGCTCCCACGGGTGCAGCGGGCTGGCAGCCGCCGGCGACCATGGAGCAGCCGGTGCCCGTGGAGCAGCCGGTGCCCCCGTCAGCACCCGGATCGTCGGCCGAGGAGCAGTGGGCCGAGACCCGAAAGGTCGGCGACCTGCCCGCCGAGGCCCGCCCCACCGCGGAGCCGATGACCACCGCGCTGCGCGCAGTGCTGGCCGATGGACGCACCATCGCCGCCGAGGGGCTCACCCTGCTCGGGCGGTCGCCCGCCGGGCGTGCCGGTGAGCAGGTGGCCGCAGTGGTCGCGGTCGAGGACGCTGCGGTGTCCAAGACGCACCTGGCGATCCGGCTGGAGGGCGCCCAGGGCTGGGTGACCGACCGGGCATCGACGAACGGGTCGGTGCTGGTCCGTGACGGCAACCACGAGACGCTCACCCCCTGGCAGGAGGTGCTGCTCGCAGCCGGTGACCGGCTCCTGCTCGGCACGTCGACGGTGCAGATAGAGGCGGCCAGCTGATCGGTGGTACGGTGGCCAGCATGCGCATGAGCGTCAACCTCCTCCTTCGCTGCCGCGACGAGGCCTAGCAGGCCGGATCCTCGTCGCGGAGTGGTGGTGCCCGGCCATAGCCGACCACACGATGAAGGACATCCGATGACGAAGCGCACCCCCTACGGAATGCCGGTCTCCAAGTACGTCTCGTTCCACGAGGCGATGCCCACCGACATCTCCACGCTGATGACCGACCGCACCTGGCCGAGCAAGGAGATCACCAAGGCCCCGCGGTGGCTGTCCACCGACCTGCGGGACGGCAACCAGGCCCTGATCGAGCCGATGGACCCGGTCCGCAAGCGCACCATGTTCGACCTCCTGGTGAAGATGGGCTACAAGGAGATCGAGGTCGGGTTCCCCTCCGCCTCCCAGACAGACTTCGACTTCGTCCGCTCGATCATCACCGACGACGCGATTCCCGAGGACGTCACCATCTCGGTGCTCACCCAGGCCCGTGACGAGCTGATCGAACGCACGGTTCGCTCGGTGGTCGGCGCCCACCGCGCCACCGTTCATCTGTACAACGCCACTGCTCCGGTGTTCCGCGAGATCGTGTTCCGCAACGACAAGGACGCCACCAAGGAGCTGGCTACCGCCGGTACCCAGCACGTGATGGACCACGCGGAGAAGATCCTCGACGACGACACCATCTTCGGCTACGAGTACTCCCCGGAGATCTTCATCGACACCGAGCTGGACTACGCGCTGGAGGTCTGCGAGGCGGTGATGGACGTGTGGGGCCCGGAGGACGGACGCGAGATCATCCTCAACCTGCCGGCCACCGTAGAGCGCGCCACCCCGAACGTGTACGCCGACCAGATCGAGTGGATGAGCCGCAACCTCACCCGCCGCGAGCACGTGGCGCTGTCGGTGCACCCGCACAACGACCGGGGCACCGCCGTGGCCGCCGCCGAGCTGGCCGTGATGGCCGGAGCCGACCGGATCGAGGGCTGCCTGTTCGGCCAGGGCGAGCGCACCGGCAACGTCGACCTCGTCACCCTGGGGATGAACCTGTACACCCAGGGCGTGGACCCGGGCATCGACTTCTCCGACATCGACGAGGTGCGCCGCACCGTGGAGCACTGCACCCAGATGGATGTGCACCCGCGCCACCCCTACGGCGGCGACCTGGTGTACACCGCGTTCTCCGGCTCCCACCAGGACGCGATCAAGAAGGGCTTCACCGTGCGTGAGCAGCGGGTGGCCGAGGCCGGTGGCGACGAGGCGGACGTGGTCTGGAACGTGCCCTACCTGCCGGTCGACCCCCGCGACGTCGGACGCAACTACGAAGCTGTGATCCGGGTGAACTCCCAGTCCGGCAAGGGCGGGGTGGCCTACCTGCTCGCCTCCACCCGGAACCTGGACCTGCCCCGCCGGCTGCAGATCGAGTTCTCCCGCACCGTGCAGCGGCACACCGACGCCTACGGCGGCGAGATGAGCGCCGAGCGGCTGTGGGAGATCTTCGCCGACGAGTACCTGCCGGCCACCAGCGACAACGGGCTCACCCCGTGGGGCCGGTTCCAGCTGCACGCCACCCAGGTGGCCTCCGCCGGGGACGGCAGTGACGACGTGCTCACCGCCACCATCGTCGACCAGGGCACCGAGCACACGGTGCAGGCCCGCGGCAACGGCCCGGTGGCGGCGTTCACTGACGCGCTCGAGCAGCTGGGCGTGCAGGTCGCCGTGCTGGACTATGCCGAGCACGCGCTGTCCGAGGGCGGGGACGCGGCCGCTGCTGCCTACGTGGAGTGCGAGGTCCGCGACCAGGTGATCTGGGGCGTGGGTATCGACCCGTCGATCACCACCGCCTCCTTCAAGGCGATCATCTCCGCGGTAAACCGCGCCGTCCGCTAACCCCCCCAGTTCGCGAACGCTCTGGTTTGCGGTGTGAATCGGTTCAGCAGCCGCGAAGGCGAGCGTTCGCGATGGGGTGGTGGGGACTAGCTCCCGCTTGGTCGACCATCCCTTCGGCCGCGGGCGTTCGGTGGCGGCGCGGAGGGTCGCGACCCGGCCCTCCCGTGACCATCGAACAAGGGCGCCGCACGGAGCCACCCGGCTCCGGCGGCGCCCTTGTCACTCCCAGGGTTCGCGAACGCTCTGGTTCGCGACCTGAATCGGTTCAGCAGCCGCGGAGGGGAGCGTTCGCGAGGGGGGTGGGTCAGGGGGAGAGGCGGCGCCAGAGGCGGTCCCAGGGCCGCTCGGTCACCGCTATCAGCACTTGCTCTCCTGAGGCCAGCCGCGCCAGCGACCGAGCCCGGGCACCGAGCAGCACCAGCACCATCGCCGTCGTGGAGAACAACCCGGCCACGGCGATCACCCCCAGTGCCCACCGGTAGTCGCCCAGGGCGGCGGGAGCGCCACCTGCACTCAGGTCGAGCACGACGCCGACGACGATCGCCACCACCATCGACCCCAGGAACCCGCCCGCATTCACCAGCCCGGTGGCGGTGGCCATCGTCCGAGGGCTGTTGTAGTCCCGCGCCAGGTGGAACCCGATCTGCGAACCAGGCACCCCGGTGGCCAGCAGCGCCAGCACCAGGCCGATGACCACAGTCGGTGGCCGGCCACCAGGCCAGAGCACCAGCGTGCCGATACCCAGGATGCAGATCAGGGCCACAGCGAGACCCATCGCGGTGCGCCACTCCGGGCGGCGGCCGGCCAACGGACCGATCACCAGGCTGGAGAGGAGGTTGCCGAGCACGTACACCGACAGCAGCGACGCAGCGGCGGCGTCGTCGTACCCCAGCCCCTCGGTCAGGTAGGGGTACCCCCACACCAGGGACACCACGGTGCCCGCCGTCATCGTGCCCTGGTGCAACCAGAACGCCAACCGGGTCTCCCGGCGGGCCCAAGCCACGCGCATCGTGCCGGTCGGCCGGGCGGGGCGGGTGACGCCGGCGGCGGTGCTGGCGGCGGTCTGGTCCGGGTCGCGGCGCGAGCCGGTCGCGCTCGCCGACCCGTCCTCCTCACCCGTGTCGGTGCGGAACGGAGCAGCGACCGCCGGGCGGAGCAGCAGCAGCGCATAAGCCACGGAGATGCCACCGGTGATCAGGAACGTCTTCGTCCAGCCAAGAGCGCCCAGCGCGAGCACCAGCGGCACGGTCGCGGCAAAGTTGCCGAGCATGCCGACCAGCCCGGTCGCCATCGTCAGCACCGCGTAGCGCCGCCGCGGGAACCAGCCAGCCACCAGGCGGAGCACGGCGATGAACACCATGGCATCGCCCACCCCGAGCAGCGCCCGGGCCAGCAGCGCCACCGGGTAGGAGGTGGCGACGGCGAACACCAGCTGCGCCGTGCCCATCACCACGGTCGCCACCAGCAGCACCCGCCGTGGGCCGAACCGGTCGATGGCCAGTCCGGCGGGTACCTGCATGGCGGCGTACAGGCCGAGCTGGACCATGATGAAGCTGCCCAGCTCGGTGGCGGAGATGTCCCACCGGGCCACCGCCTGCGGGCCGGCCACCCCGAGCGAGGTGCGGTGCACCATGCCGAAGAAGTACACGCCGACCGCGAGCAGCCAGACCAACCAGGCGGAGCGGCGGGCCGCATCCTCGATGCGGGAGAAGTGGCTGGTCACGGTGGCCCATTCTCTCACCCCGGCTTCCTGGCCGCTGCTGTCGGCAATGTCCGGACACACCCCTGGCGCCTCCGCCGCCGTCACGGCTCATACGGACCACTATTCGTCAGCGGATCGCCTCATCGGGGTACACACTCAAATAGTGAGCGGCGTTGGGGCCGTCTCCGAGCGAATGGGGTCGGATCATGGGGAGCTTGACGGCATGCCGGAATGGTTGACTGTGAGCTTCAAGGCCTACAGTCGGGGGTAGCGTCGCCGACGAGGTTGCCCATGGTGGGTCTGCGGTTCGACCGCGTTGATTGGCTGCGCTGCTGCTACGGCCGCGTTGGCAGCGGCTCACGCGTATCTGAATGAACGCGGAGGAGTCTGTCCATCCGGTCAGAGGTTGGAGCTGCGGTGGGCCACCTATAGTCCGTTGGCTTTTCCAACAAGTATCGGGTGCATGTTCTGATTGAGGCGAATAGGTGGTTGGTCGGATTGTACAAGCTTCGGCAAGCGGCGCTTGGTACTGCAGCGCTAACGCTGACCAACTTCGCTGTTGTGGCGGTAACGGCCAGTTCGCTGCTTGAGGCTGTTCGTACCGTACTGTTGCCGTGCGCCATCGGCGGCGGGGCGATACTCACCGTGCTGTACTTCTCAGATCGTTCGGCACAGCGACGTCGGGCACGACCAGAGTGACGTCGTCGGGTTGTCACTGCCCCAGATCTGTCGGCTGGCTGAGTCAGGATCAGCCCCATCTGGCCAGAGGTGCGGTGGCGGGGCCATTCATCACCGGATGAATCTCTCGGGCACGGCACCACTCCGCTGACGTTTCGCGGCGCCGTCACCGGAGACACCGCGCGTCTGCAGGGGGCTTGTCGGTCCGATAGGTGACAATGGGAAGGTGAAGCTCTACCGGGACGAGGCGATCGTGCTGCGCACCCACAAGCTGGGTGAGGCCGACCGGATCGTCACGTTGCTGACCCGCCGCTATGGGCAGGTGCGCGGGGTGGCCAAGGGGGTGCGCCGCACCAGCTCGAAGTTCGGCGCCCGGCTGGAACCGTTCAGCGTGATCGACGTGCAGCTCTACGCCGGCCGGAACCTGGACGTGATCACCCAGGTGGAGACCCTCGCTCCGCACGGTCGCCCGCTGGGCGGGGACTATGCCCGCTACACCACTGCCACCGCCATGGTGGAGACCGCCGGGCGGCTCACCGAGATCCCTGGCGAACCGGCCACCCAGCAGTACCTGCTGCTCTCCGGCGCGCTTGCCGCGCTCGCCGAGCAGCGCCACCCGGCCACCCTGATCCTGGACTCCTACCTGCTGCGCGCGCTGGCGATCGGCGGCTGGGCCCCGTCGTTCACCGAGTGTGCCCGGTGCTCCGCCCCGGGTCCGCACCGGGCGTTCGCGCCGGCGCTGGGCGGTGCGGTCTGTGGGGACTGCCGCCCGCCCGGTTCGGCAGCGCCCGCCCCGGAGACGTTCACCCTGCTCGGTGCGCTGCTCGCGGGGGACTGGCCGCTGGCCGAGGCCAGCGAGGACCGGCACCGCACCGAGGCCTCCGGGCTGGTGGCCGTCTACACCCAGTGGCACCTGGAGCGTCAGCTGCGCTCGTTGCGGCTGGTGGAGCGGGCGTGAGACCAGCCGCACACCAGCACCACCCGGTCGCGCCCCCACCACATCCCTCCGGCGCCCGCCCGCCGGCGATCCCTGCCGAGCTGGTACCCCGACACGTGGCGATCGTGATGGACGGCAACGGCCGGTGGGCCAACGCCCGCGGACTCACCCGCAACCAGGGGCACGCCGCCGGGGAAGCGGTGCTGCTGGACGTGGTGGCCGGTGCCATCGAGCTGGGCATCAGCCACATCAGCGCCTACGCCTTCTCCACCGAGAACTGGAAGCGGTCACCCTCTGAGGTGCGCTACCTGATGGGCTTCAACCGGGACGTGCTGCGCCGCCGCCGGGACGAGATGAACGACTGGGGGGTGCGGGTGCGCTGGGCCGGTCGCCGTCCCCGCCTGTGGCGCTCGGTGATCACCGAGCTGGAGGAGGCCGAACGGCTCACCGCCGGCAACTCCACCTGCACGCTGACCATGTGCGTCAACTACGGCGGCCGGGCGGAGATCACCGACGCGGTCCGGGCGATCGGCCGCGAGGTCGCCGCCGGGCGGCTGGACCCCGACCGGATCACCGAACGCACCCTCGCCCGGCACCTGGACGAGCCGGACATGCCGGACGTGGACCTGTTCCTGCGCACCTCCGGGGAGCAGCGCACCTCCAACTTCCTCATCTGGCAGTCCGCCTACGCCGAGATGGTCTTCCTGGACAAGCACTGGCCGGACTGCGACCGCCGGGACCTGTGGGCCGCCGCCGAGATCTACGCCAGCCGGGACCGCAGGTACGGCGGAGCCCAGGACCGGCCCGCCGCCCGCTGACCTGCGGCTCAGTGCACCTCGGCGGGCACCTGCTCGGCCGCTGCCCGGCTGCGCCGCCGGCGCACCAGCACCACGCCTGCCACTGCGCCGAGCACCAGCACCACGATCACGGCGATCCCCAGCGGACTGCCGGCAGCCGCCGCCAGCGCAGCCTCCCACACGGCGAACCCGATGGAGGCATAGATCAGCCCCCACGCGATCGCCCCGGGAACCTGCGCGAGGGCGTACTTCCACCAGGTGATCCGCAGCACCCCGGCACCGGTCTGCACCATCGACTGGAAACCCACGGTCAGGTAGCAGACCGGCACGATCAGCAGGCCCCAGCGGCGGATCGCCTCGATGCCGGCATCGGCGCCGCCACCGGCGAGCCAGGCGTGCACCCGGCCCAGCCGCCCGGTCGGGTTGGTGCGCCGCAGCGCCTGGTCGGTGGGGATGCGCCCGATCCAGTACATCAGCTGCCCACGCAGCCAGCCGCCCACACTGAGGGCGGTCAGCGCCACCGCGAACGGAAGGCTGCTGAGAAAATCGGGCACGCCGTCTCCGTCCATCGCTTGCAGTTACCGGGCGCGCAGCACCTGGGGGCTGACCCGCAACCATGTTATCGCAACATCAGTGTTGCTGAAGTGGCTCCGGTCACCCAGCGAGGGGGCGCGGCCGCCCGCGCGTGATCACTCCTTGGCGGCGCACTCCGCGCAGGTGCCGAACAGCTCCACAGTGTGCTCCACGCCGGTGAACCCGTGCTCGGCGCCCATCCGCGCTGCCCAGTTCTCCACAGTGGCGGCATCCAGCTCCACTGTGGCCCCGCACTCCCGGCAGACCAGGTGGTGATGGTGGTGCCGGGTGAGGCACTTGCGATACAGGGACTCGCCGTCGGCGGCGCGCAGCACGTCCACCTCACCGCGTTCGGCGAGGACCTGCATGGTCCGGTACACGGTGGCCAGGCCGATCTCCTCACCACGGTCCCGGAGCATCTCGTGCAGCTGCTGGGCGCTGCGGAAGTCATCGGTCCCGTCCAACAGCTCCGCCACCGCGGTCCGCTGGCGGGTCATGCGTTGCACTGGCCTACCTCCTGCTCGGAAAGACTGACGTCGTCCGGGACATCCGGGTGCGGGTCGGCGTGCTGGTGCCGCCGGCGGGGCCGGACGACGGTGCGGACGATGGCCACTCCAGCGTAGACGGTCACTGCGAGCACCACGATGGTCGCCCCCGGAGCGAGCGGCTGGGTGAAGGTGATCAGCAACCCGCCCACGCACAGCAGGGCGCCCAGGCCCATCGCCAGGGTCATCGTGCGCCGGAACGAGCTGGTCAGCTGCTGGGCGATCGCCACCGGGACGATCATCAGGGCACTGACCAGCAGCAGCCCCACCACCCGCATCGCGATCGTCACGGTCAGCGCTGCCACCACGGCGATCGCCAGGTTCACCACCCGCACCGGCAGCCCGGCTGAGCGGGCGAACTCCTCGTCCTGGCTCACCGCGAACAGCACGGTCCGCCCACCCAGACCCACCACGAGGATGACGGCGGCACCCACCATGGTCGTGACCAGCTCGCTGGGGGAGACGGTCGCCAAGGAACCGAACAGGTAGCCCATCAGGTTCGCGTTCGTGCCGCCGGCCACGCCGATCAGCACCACGCCGCCGGCGATGCCGCCGTAGAAGAGCAGCGCCAGGGCCACGTCCCCGCTGGTCCTGCCCCGGGCGCTGACCACGTCGATCAGGATCGCGCCGATCACCGCGGCGACGACGGCGCCCAGGACTGCGTAGGCATCGTTGGGTTCGGCATGGGTCCGGGCCCCGACGAGCCAACCCATCGCCACGCCGGTCAGGGCCACGTGGCCGACCCCGTCGCCGAGCAGGGACAGGCGCCGTTGCACCAGGTAGGTGCCCACCACTGGGGCGCTCACCCCGACCACCAGGGCGGTGAGCAGGCTGCGCTGCAGCAACGGGGAGGACAGGGCCGTGGACATCAGCTCCCACCAGGCGTTCATGGCAGGCTCCGTTGCATCAGGTGCTCCTCGGCAAGGGTCTGTTCCTCGCCGTGGTCGGCGTGCAGGTGCTGGTGACCCAAGCCCGCGTGTGCGTCTGCGGCCAGGGGAGGGGCGCCGTCGTGCACGATACGGCCATGCCGCAGCACCACGGCTCGCTGCAGGATCGCCGACATCCCGGCAACCTCGTGCAGCACCACCACGATGGTCATCCCGTCGTGGTGCAACTGACTGAGCAGCTCGACCAGCGTGTTCTGGGTGGGCGTGTCCACCCCGGCCATCGGCTCGTCCAGCAGCAGCAGGTCGGGCTGACGCACCAGTGCTCGGGCGATCGCGACCCGCTGCTGCTGTCCGCCGGAGAGGTGCTGCAGTGCAGTGTGCGCCTTCCCGGCCAGGTCCACTGCTTCCAGTGCGGCCAGGGCACGAGGGCGGGCGCCCCGGTGCAGGCGGAGCGTGCGGCGGTTCAGCAGGCCGGTGAGCACCACCTCCACAGCGGTGGCCGGAACACCGGACGGGGCGGCCACCCGCTGGGGCACGTACCCGATCCGCTCCCACGGCACCGCCCGGCCCTTGCTCACCGGGGTGCCGAAGATACGCGCCTGCCCGGCGGTCGCGGGGATGATGCCGAGCAGGGTGCGCATCAGCGTGGACTTGCCGGAGCCATTGGCCCCGAGCAGCGCCACTGCCTCTCCGGACCGGATGGTCAGGTCCACATCGGACAGCACCCGGGCGGAGTCATAGGCCACCGAGAGGTGCTCGGCCTGGATCACAGGCGTGCCCGGGGCGGGGCGGGCGGCGGCGGGGTTCGAGGCGTTCATGCGCACTCCAGGGCGGAGGTGAGGGCGGTCAGGTTGCTGCGCATAACGCTGAGGTAGTCGGCGCCCGGGTCGGTGAGGCTCTCCAGCGGGTCGAGGCGCTGCACGGTGATGTCGAGCTCGTCGGCGAGCGCCTCGGCGACGTCCGGACTGAGCAAGGTCTCGGTGAAAATGGTGCGTACCCCCTCGGTGCGGATCACCTGCGCGATCTGCTGCATCCGTGCCGGGGAGGGCTCGCTCTCCGGGTCCAGGCCGGCGACGCCGACCTGTTCGAAGCCGTACCGGTCGGCCAGGTAGCCGAAGGCCTCGTGGCTGACGACGATCACGTGTTGGTCGCAGCTGGAGAGCTGGTCGTGGAACTCGGCGTCCAGCTCGCCCAGCTCCGCCTGCAGCTGTGCGGCGTTCGCGGCGTAGGTGGTGGCGTTCGCGGGGTCGATCGCGGAGAGGGCGGTGGCCACCTGGTCGGCGGTCGCAGCGAGCCGCGTGGGGTCGAGCCAGAAGTGTGGGTCGGTGCCCAGGTGACCGTGGCCGTCGTCGTGGGCATGGGCGTGCTCGTCGTGGCTGTGGCCTGCGTGGTTCTCGGCTGCGCCCTCGGGGTCGGCTGTGCCCAGGTGTGGATCCTCCTCTGCGACGGTGTCCACCACCTGCGGGCCGCGGATCTCGGCGAGGGCGTCGTCCAGCGCCGGTTGGAACCCGGAGAGGGTGAGCACCGCGTCTGCCTCCTCCAGCACGAGCACGTCCCGGGTGGTCAGCTCCAGGTCGTGTGGCTCGGCCCCGGCGGGGGTGAGGTTCTCGACGTCTACCTCGTCGCCGCCCACCTGCTCGGCGACGAACTGCAGCGGGTAGAAGGAGGCCACCACGCGCACCTCGCCGGTGCTGGCGTGTCCGGCGGTGCAGCCGGCCAGGGCCAGGGCGGATACGAGGGCAGCACTCAGTAGCCCCCAGGTCCGCCCGCTACGCTTCATGGGAACGATTCTCAATCCAGGTAAGGGTCGATGTCAACTTGGCGCTGTCTTGGCCCGCCCCGAGTCGACGATCTGAGGTGCCAGAGGGTGTCTGAGGCAGGCGCGGCGTACCTCAGTCAGCACCCACGGCCTCAGACGTGCGTGCAGGGCGGCTGGCAGTGGGCAGAGGCACGTCGGGCGACCGGTAGCCTGGTGCGCACGTCTCGCCCGGACCAGCCAGGTGCGGGCCCGCCGACCCAGGAGTGTATGAAGTGGCCAAGGAGCCGTCGCGTCTCGATTCCGTCGTCAACCTCGCCAAGCGTCGGGGATTCGTGTTCCCGTCCGGGGAGATCTACGGCGGTACCCGCTCCGCGTGGGACTACGGCCCACTGGGTGTGGAGCTGAAGGAGAACATCAAGCGGCAGTGGTGGCAGCAGATGGTGCGCGGCCGTGAGGACGTGGTCGGGATCGACTCCTCGGTGATCCTGCCCAAGCAGGTCTGGGTCGCCTCCGGGCACGTGGGTGTGTTCAGCGACCCGCTCACCGAGTGCCTGTCCTGCCACAAGCGGTTCCGCGAGGACCAGATGATCGAGGAGTTCGAGGAGCGCAAGGGGCGTGCCCCCGAGGGCGGGCTGGCCGAGATCGCCTGCCCGAACTGCGGCACCCGTGGCCAGTGGACCGAGCCTCGGGACTTCAACATGATGCTGAAGACCTACCTCGGCGTGCTCGAGGACGAGTCCGGTCTGCACTACCTGCGCCCGGAGACCGCGCAGGGCATCTTCGTGAACTTCGCGAACGTGATGAGCGCAGGGCGGAAGAAGCCGCCCTTCGGCATCGGCCAGATCGGCAAGTCCTTCCGGAACGAGATCACGCCAGGCAACTTCATCTTCCGCACCCGCGAGTTCGAGCAGATGGAGATGGAGTTCTTCGTCGAGCCGGGCACCGACGAGGAGTGGCACCAGTACTGGATCGACAACCGCACCGACTGGTACGTGGACCTGGGTATCGCCAGGGAGAACCTGCGCCACTACGAGCACCCGACCGAGAAGCTCTCCCACTACTCCAAGCGGACGGTGGACATCGAGTACCGGTTCGGGTTCTCCGGCAGCGAGTGGGGTGAGCTGGAGGGCATCGCCAACCGGACCGACTTCGACCTGTCCACGCACACCAAGCACTCCGGGCAGGAGCTGTCCTACTTCGACCAGGCCACCGGGGAACGCTGGGTGCCCTACGTGATCGAACCCGCCGCGGGGCTGACCCGCTCGCTGATGGCGTTCCTGGTGGAGGCCTACGCCGAGGACGAGGCACCGAACGCCAAGGGCGGGGTGGACAAGCGCACCGTGCTGCGCCTGGACCACCGGCTGGCCCCGGTGAAGGCTGCGGTGCTGCCGCTGTCCCGGAACGAGAAGCTCTCCCCGGTCGCCCGCGACCTGGCCGCCGAGCTGCGGAAGAGCTGGAACGTGGACTTCGACGACGCCGGCGCGATCGGCCGCCGGTACCGTCGCCAGGACGAGGTCGGCACCCCGTACTGCGTGACTGTCGACTTCGACTCCCTGGAGGACCAGGCGGTCACCATCCGGGAGCGGGACTCGATGGCCCAGGAGCGGGTGGCCCTGGACCAGGTGGGCGCCTACCTGGGGGCACGTCTGATCGGGGCATGACCGGGTGAGTCACGGCCACGGCCAGGTGGAGCTGGCCGCCGGACCTGCGCGTCGGGCCCGGCGCGTGCTGGCCGCCATCACCGTGCCGCTGCTGCTGGCCACGCTGATCGGACTGGCCGTGCTCTGGCCGCGCGGAGACACCCCGGTGGGCTCCCAGCCGGACCCGTTCGCCGGTGCCCAGTTCGTGACCGCGGAGGTCGTGGAGGTTACCGGGGAGACCGGCAAGGAGGTGCGCGCCGAGCTGGCGGACGGGTCGGGCGAGGTGGTGCCGGTGCAGGTGCCGCCGGAGATCATGGCTGCCGGCGTGGACCCTGGCGACAGCATCCGGGTGTTCTTCACCGCCACCGCGATGGGCTCGGGCAGCCCGTACGTGTTCGTCGACTTCGTGCGCGATGTGCCGCTCGTGCTGCTCACCGCGGTCTACGTGCTGGTGGTGCTGGCCGTGGCTCGGGTGCGCGGGCTGATGGCGATCGTCGGCCTGGTTGCCTCGATGGGCATCGTGGTGGCCTTCCTGCTGCCGGCGCTGATGGCCGGGGGCCCGCCGCTACCGGTGACCCTGGTGGGGGCGAGCGCGATGATGTTCATCGCGGTCTACCTCGCCCACGGCATCTCGGTCCGGACCACGACGGCGTTGCTCGGCACGTTCGTCGGCCTTGCGGTGACCACGTTCCTGGCCTCCTGGGCGACCGGTGCCGCCGAGCTGTCCGGGGGGCAGCTCGGACGCCTCGATCATGATGAACGCCATGCTGCCCGGGGTGGGGCTGCGTGAGCTGCTGCTCTGCGGGATCGTGATCGCCGGCCTCGGTGCGCTCAACGACGTGACCATCACCCAGGCCTCGGCCGTGTGGGAGCTGCACGCGGAGAGTCCTCGGGCACCGCGCCGGCGGCTGTTCTCCCGGGCGATGCGGATCGGCCGGGACCACATCGCCTCGACCGTGTACACCCTTGCCTTTGCCTATGTGGGCGCCGCGCTGCCCACCCTCATGCTGGTGATGCTCTACGACCGGTCCCTGGGCGCCACCCTCACCGCCGGAGAGATCGCCGAGGAGGTGGTGCGCACCCTGGTCTCCTCGATCGGGCTGGTGCTGGCCATCCCCGCGACCACCGCCCTGGCCGCCGTGCTGGTGCGCACCCGAGGCGGTGCCCGACGGGTGGACCGGTCGGCCCCGGAGCAGGCGGCGTCCGTAGACTGACGCGGTGTCTGTGCGCGTCGCGATGATCAGCCTGCACACCTCCCCAGGTGCCTCGCCCGGGGCAGGTGACGTGGGCGGGATGAACGTGGTGATCCGCCAGCTCAGCGATGAGCTCGCCCGCCTGGGCTGCGCCGTCGAGATCCTCACCCGGCGCACCGACCCCCAGGCGCCGGACAGCATCGAGCTGGACCCAGGAGTGCGGCTCCGGCACCTGGACGCCGGACCGCCGCGGGTGCTGGCGAAGAACGCCCACGAAAGCTTGGTGCCCGAGTTCGCCGCGGCGCTGCGCGGCCTGCCGGGCTACGACCTGGTGCACGCCCACCACTGGTACTCCGGCCTGGCGGCGCGGCAGGCGGCCGCCGACTGGGGTGCGCCGCTGGTGCAGTCCCTGCACAGCATCGCCGCGGCCCCGCACACCCCGCTCAGTGCCGGCGAGCGGCCGGAGTCACCGGGGCGGCTCGCCGCCGAGCAGGCACTGGCACGCCGCGCCGACGCGCTGCACGCGGTCAGTACTGCCGAGCGAGACACCATCGTCGACCGGCTCGGCGCCGATCCCGCCCGGGTCGAGGTGATCCCGCCCGGAGTGGACACCCGCCAGTTCCACCCCCAGCGGGCCGAGCAGGGCGGGCCTGGTTACCTGCTGATGGCCGCCCGGTTGGAACCGCTCAAGGGGGCCGACCTGGCGATCGAGACCTTCGCCCGGATCGATCCCGCGCTGGTCGGAGAGCTGATCGTCTGCGGTGGCGCGACCAGCGGGTTCGAGGACTACGTCACCGAGCTGCACCACCTGGTGGCCGACCGGGGCCTGGGGGAGCGGGTCCGGTTCGTGGGTGCCCGGGACCGGGACGAGCTGGCTCGGCTGATGGCCGGTGCCCGGCTCTTCCTCAACCCCTCGCACTCGGAGACCTACGGTCTGACCGCGCTGGAGGCCGCTGCCTGCGGGGTGCCGGTGGTCGCCTCCGCCGCCGGCGGGCTGGTCGAAGCGGTCCGGCACGGCGAGACCGGCCTGGTGCTGGACAGCCGCGACCCGCAGGACTGGGCCGAGGCGGTCACCGGTCTGCTCCGCGACCCGGACCAGGTCCGCCGCCTCGGCGTCGGTGGGCTGGAGCACGCGCGGGCACACACCTGGGCGCTGATGGCCCGCCGCACGCTGGCGTCCTACCGCAGGCTGCTCGGGCGCGGCTGACTCGGCGTGCTGCAGGGCAACGGGGGTGACCTTGTGGTTGCGATCGGCGCCGTTTGCAACCACAAGGTCACCCCCGCGGAGGGATGTGGCACGAATGGTTCGGATCCGTTGGCCCGTGGCGACGGCAGCGCCTACACCGCCACCGGACGCCGCCGCGGCCGCGCCCGGGCGGGGCGCAGGGTGCGGGTGGTCGGCCACGGGTTCACCGTGACGGGATAGTCAACCCCCACGGGTCTACCGCACACTCGGGCACGAGCGGAAGGCAGACCCCCAACGTGTCCAGAGCGCGGACAGCAACATCTGACAGACGGTCGCGCCAGCGCCCCGGAGGCAAGATCCTCAAGCCGGCCAGGACCTCTGCGCGGTTGATGACTGTGGTGACCGGTTGCTCCGGGAGACTCCGCACCCACGCCAGGACGTGCGCAGAAGCGTGCGGACCCCGCATCAGCTCGGAGATGACGTTGGTGTCGAGAATGATCATCGAGCGGTGAAGTCGGCGGCGGTCGCAGGTTCGTCCGCGACCTCGGGGATGTCAACGCCACCCACGTCCTCACCAACGGCGATGCGCTGCTCGACCCGATCGGGCCCGGTGATGGCCGGCCCCGCCCAGCTGAGAGAATGGCAGGGTGAGTGGACTGCAGATCGGACCCATCGCCGTCGGCACTCCCGTGGTGCTTGCGCCGATGGCGGGCGTGACCAACGCCCCGTTCCGCCGCCTCTGCCGAGAGGCCGGCGCTGCCGGGCTGCCCGCCGACCGGCCCGACCTCGCCGCGGGACCAGCACCGGCCGGGCTGTACGTCGCCGAGATGGTCACCTCCCGGGCCCTGGTGGAGCGCACCCCGGAGTCGATGCGGATCATCTCCCACGATGCCGGTGAGGCCGTCCGCTCGGTGCAGCTCTACGGTGTGGACCCCGCCACTGTGCGCGCTGCCGTGCGGATGCTGGTCACCGAGGACCGCGCCGACCACATCGACCTGAACTTCGGCTGCCCGGTGGCCAAGGTCACCCGCAAGGGTGGGGGAGCGGTGCTGCCCTGGAAGTCGGACCTGTTCGGCGCCATCATCACCGCTGCCGCTGAGGAGACCCGCGGCACCGACGTGCCACTGACCATCAAGATGCGGATGGGCATCGACGCTGACCACCTCACCTACCTGGACGCCGCCCGGCACGCCCAGGACGCCGGCGTAGCCGCGATCGCCCTGCACGCCCGCACCGCCGCCGACTACTACTCCGGCACCGCACACTGGGACGCGATCGCCACGCTGAAGCAGGCGATCACCGAGGTGCCGGTGCTCGGCAACGGGGACATCTGGTCCGCCGAGGATGCGCTGGCGATGGTCGAACACACCGGCTGCGACGGGGTGGTGGTCGGCCGCGGCTGCCAGGGCCGGCCGTGGCTGTTCACCGACCTGGTCGCCGCCTTCGCCGGCTCGGACCTGCGGGTGCGACCCGGGCTGGCCGAGGTGGCCGAGGTGATCCGGCGGCACGCCCTGCTGATGGTCGAGCACTTCGGCGAAGAGCTCAAGGCACTGCGCGAGCTGCGCAAGCACCTGTCCTGGTACATGAAGGGGTACGTGGTCGGCGGCGAGGCCCGCCGGCAGCTCGGCCTGGTCAGCACCCTGGCCGAGCTGGACGAGCGGCTCGAGGCACTGGACCTGTCCCAGCCCTATCCGGGTGAGGCTGCGGAGGGGCCGCGGGGCCGGGCCGGCAGCCCGAAGCGGCCGCACGTGCCCGAGGGCTGGCTGGACTCGCGAGTGATGGATGAGTCCTGGCGGGCCCAGCTCGCCGAGGCGGAGCTGTCCATCTCCGGCGGCTGAGCACACGTCCGGCGCACGTCTCAGCCCTGCGGGGCAGCCGCCGTCGAGTCCCGCACGATCAGCTCCGGGGTGAACAGCATCTCCGTGTGCGGTGCCCCGGTGCCGTCGATCTCGGCGAGGATCGTGCTCACCGCAGCGGTGCTCATCGCGTCCACGCTCTGCCGGATGGTGGTCAGCGGGGGATCGGTGAACGCGATCAGCGGGGAGTCGTCATAGCCCACCACGGACACCTCGCCCGGCACCGACAGCCCGCGTGACCGCGCCGCCCGGATCGCCCCGAGCGCCATGATGTCCGAACCGCAGACGATCGCCGTGTGCCCGGAGGCGAGCAGCTCTGTGGCTGCCGCCTGCCCGCCCTCCACGGTGAACAGGCTGGTCGCCACGTGCTCGCCCGGGTCGCTCACGCCGAGCCGCTCGCGCAGCGCGGCGGTGAACCCGGCCACCTTGCGCTCGGCCGGAACGAATCGCTGCGGACCGATCGCCAGCCCGATCCGAGTGTGCCCCTG
Source organism: Ruania albidiflava DSM 18029 (assembly GCF_000421225.1). GTDB lineage: Bacteria > Actinomycetota > Actinomycetes > Actinomycetales > Beutenbergiaceae > Ruania > Ruania albidiflava. Next base: position 168,502 of record NZ_ATWL01000007.1, read on the forward strand.
AGCGACCAGGTGCCGCACCGCCAGGTCCATCGAACCGGCGTCGTCGGAGGAGATGAACGGCGCGTCCACGCTGGCCGAGTACCCGTTGATCAGCACCATCGGCATCCCGCGGCTGTGCAGCCGTTGATACCGCTCCGGGCTCGCCTCGGAGTCGGCGTGCAACCCGGAGACGAAGATGATCCCTGCCACGCTGTGATCGAGGAGGATCTGCACGTACTCGTCCTCGGTGGTGCCCCCAGGTGCCTGGGTGCACAACAACGGTGTGTAACCAGAATGGGTGAGTGCCGCCTCGATCTTCTGCGCGAAGTTCGGGAACACCGGGTTGCTCAGCTCCGGGACCACCAGGCCGATCAGGCCCGCAGACTTGCCGCGCAGCTTTTCCGGCCGCTCGTAGCCGAGCATGTCCAGGGCCGCGAGCACCGCTTGCCGGGCCTGTGCGGACACTCCCGGCTTGCCGTTGAGCACACGGGAGACCGTCGCGGTGCTGACACCGGCCTGGTCGGCAAGATCGGTGAGCCGAGTGCGTGAGGACACGGCGACCTCCTCGTCTGGCGCCCCGCCACCGACGGTGCCCCTCATTCTGAAAGCGTGATCTGAAAGTTACAGCAAGGGCTTGCAGGATGCCAGTCGAGCACTTATCTTCGGAGTGTCCCGGCCGCAGGACGCATCGACGCAGGCGGCCTTCCACCAGTCCCACATCAGGAGAAGAGCGGATGCGACGAAGCATGATGATCACTGCGGCGGCCGGCCTCACGCTGGTGCTCGCCGCGTGCTCGGGCGGCACGGCCGAGGCGCCCGAGGAACCCGGCAGCGCAGATTCCGACCAGGCCGACGGCGGCGAGGAGCAGGCCTCCGGTTCGCTGACCGTCTGGGCCGACGAGCTGCGTGCGGACGCGATCACCGACATCGTCGCCCAGTTCGAGGAGGACAAGGGCGTGGACGTGGAGGTCGTGGAGAAGAACTTCGACGACATCCGCGAGGAGTTCCTCGCCCAGGCACCCACCGGCGAGGGGCCGGACGTGATCGTCGGCGCGCACGACTGGGCCGGGGAGCTGGTCACCAACGGTGTGGTCAGCCCGGTCGAGCTCGGTGCCACCGCTGAGGAGTTCTCCGAGGTCGCGGTGAACGCCTTCACCTACGAGGGTCAGGTCTACGGCGTCCCCTACGGCATCGAGAACATCGCCCTGGTGCGCAACAACGACCTGGCCAGCGACACCCCGGACACCTTCGACGACCTGATCGCCCAGGGCGAGGACGCCGACGCGGAGTACCCGGTGCTGATCCAGGTCGGCGAGGAGGGCGACGCGTACCACATGTACCCGCTGCAGACCTCGTTCGGCGCCCCGGTGTTCGAGACCGACGAGTCCGGCTCCTACGTGCCCGAGCTGGCCCTCGGCGGGGAGAACGGTGAGGCGTTCGCGGAGTACCTGGGCTCCATCGGTCAGGCCGGTTCGGGTGTGCTGGACACTGCGATCACCGGTGACATCGCCAAGGAGGCCTTCGCCAACGGTGAGTCTCCCTACATGATCACCGGGCCGTGGAACATCTCCGCGTTCACCGACGCTGGGCTGGACATCTCCGTGCTGCCGATCCCCGGCGCGGGCCCGGAGCCGGCGGCGCCGTTCGTGGGCGTGCAGGGCTTCTACGTCTCCTCCTACTCGGAGAACGCGGTGCTCGCGAACGAGTTCCTGGTGAACTACGCGGCCACTGAGGACGTGCAGATCGCGCTGTACGAGACCGGCGGGCGCATCCCGGCACTGACCGCAGCGGCCGACGCGCTCGCTGACGACCCGATCGTGGCTGGCTTCGCCGAGGCCGGTGAGGCCGGTGTGCCGATGCCGGCGCTGCCGGAGATTAACGCCGTCTGGACGTTCTGGGGCACCACGCAGGCGGACATCGTCTCCGGTGCGGCCAGTGATCCGGCAGCAGCCTGGAACACGATGGTGGAGAACATCCAGGGCGCTATCGACGCCGCCTGACCACCCGCTCGGGAGGGGCGCAGGAAACGCCCCTCCCGAGCAGGCTGGTGACTATTCCCGTGCCGGCGGTGTGCCGGCCCCGGAGTGCGGCTCCGCGCATCGCGGCGCACCTGGTCCCGGAGGAAACGTGTCCCTACGCACCGAGAACAAGCCCACGTCCACCGTCGACGTCCGCGGCAGCACCTCCCACGCGCGGGAGATGAACAAGTTCTTCTTCGTCAAGCTCGTGCTGATGGCGCTGGTGAACGCCTTCGGCCTGTTCGTGCTCTACTCCTCCTGGCAGGTGGGCCACTGGGGGATGCTCGCCGCGATGGTGGTCCTGCTGGTCGTGGTCAACTGGGCCTACTTCTCCAAGCGGATGCTCGCGGCGAAGTTCCTCGTGCCCGGACTGGTGTTCCTGTGCGTGTACCAGCTGTTCACCATGGCCTACACCGGCTACGTGGCCTTCACCAACTACGGCACCGGCCACATCGGCACCAAAGAAGCCGCGATCGAGGCGAACCTCGCACAGAACGAGCACCGGGTGGAGGGGACACCGGCCTATCCGCTGGCCGTGGTCAGCAGCGATGATGAGCAGCTGGGCTTCGCCATCCTCGATGACGGCGCCGTGCTGGTGGGCACGTCCGACTCACCGTTCCAGCCCGCCCCGGAGGCGACTGTGGCCGACGGGGCGATCACCGCTGTCCCGGGCTACGAGGTGCTCACCTTCGAGGAGATCCTGCAGCAGCAGGAGGAGATCACCACCCTGCGGGTCGGTTTCGGCGATGCGGAGCAGGGCAGCATCCGCACCCAGACCGGGTCCACCGGGTTCCTCTACCAGCCCTCGCTGAGCTATGACGAGGCCACCGGCGCCCTGACCGACACCACCACCGGTGTGGTGTACCGGGACAACGGGGAAGGTATGTTCGCCGCCGACGACGGCTCCACCCTGCGGGTGGGCTGGCGGGTGCCCGTCGGGTTCGACAACTTCACCCGGATGTTCACCGATGCGCGGCTGTCCGGTCCGTTCCTGCAGGTGCTGGTGTGGACCTTCGCCTTCGGCTTCCTGTCCGTGGCCACCACGTTCTTCCTCGGCCTGTTCTTCGCGATCGTGTTCAACCACCCGCGGGTCCGAGGCCGAAAGGTGATCCGTTCGCTGCTGATCCTGCCCTACGCCTTCCCGGGGTTCCTCTCCGGTCTGGTCTGGGCCGGGTTGCTGAACCGACGATTCGGGTTCATCAACCAGGTGCTGCTCGGTGGCGCGGAGATTCCGTGGCTGACCGACGCCTGGTTGGCGCGGTTGAGCGTGATCGGGGTGAACCTCTGGCTGGGGTTCCCGTACATGTTCCTGATCACCACCGGGGCGTTGCAGGCCATCTCCTCGGACATGTACGAGGCGGCGAGGCTGGACGGCGCCCGGGTGTGGCGGATGTTCCGCTCGATCACTCTGCCGCTGCTGATGATCTCCGTGGCGCCGCTGCTGATCGCCTCGTTCGCATTCAACTTCAACAACTTCAACCTCATCTACTTCGTCACCGAGGGTGGCCCGAACTTCCCCGGGTCTCCGATCGCGGTGGGCGCCACCGACATCCTCATCTCCATGGTCTACGCGGTGGCGATCGAGTCCGGTTCCACCCAGTACGGGCTCGCCTCGGCGATGTCGATCCTGATCTTCCTCATGGTCGGGCTGATCTCCTGGCTCGGCTTCAGACAGACCCGCAAGCTCGAGGAGGTGCTCTGAGATGGCAGTGGTGACCTCTGCGACCGAGGTGCGCGGCAAGCGGTGGTGGCGTGAGGTGGGGTGGCGCTACCCGGTGGCCGCCGTGGCGATCGTCTACGCCGCGTTCCCGATCGTGTACATCCTGTCCGCATCCCTGTCCGACCGCGGCACGCTCACCGGCTCCAACCGGCTGTTCGCCGAGGTCAGCACCAGCCAGTACGAGCAGCTTCTGGCCACGATGTTCCCGACATGGGTTGCGAACACGCTGTTCATCGGGGGCGTGACGGCGGTGGGTGTGGTGCTCATGGGTGGTGCCGCGGCGTATGCCTTCTCCAGGTTCCGGTTCGCCGGCCGCCGTCAGTGGCTCACCGGCCTGCTGCTGGTGCAGATGTTCCCGCAGATGCTGGCCTTCGTCGCGATCTTCCTGCTGCTGCTCAGCCTGCGCGACGTGGTGCCGGTGCTCGGCCTGAACTCCCAGGTGGGCTTGATCGCCGTCTACCTCGGTGGCGCCCTGGGCACGAACACGTTCCTGATGTACGGGTTCTTCAACTCGGTGCCCAAGGAGCTGGACGAGGCGGCCAAGATCGACGGCGCGGGCCACGCCCGGGTGTTCTTCACCATCATCCTGCGCCTGGCCGCCCCGATCCTGGCCGTGGTCGGGTTGCTGTCCTTCGTGGCCACGTTCTCCGACTACATCATCGCCGGCATCGTGCTGCAGAGCCAGGACCGGCTGACCGTGGCGGTCGGCCTGTACCAGTTCATCTCCGGCCAGTTCGACGCCCGCTGGGGCATCTTCGCCGCCGGTGCGGTGATCAGCGCCATCCCGGTGCTGCTGCTGTTCCTGTTCCTGCAGCGCTACATCGTCGGCGGCCTGACCAGCGGTTCGGTCAAGGGGTGATCGGCCCAGCCCCAGGTAGGTAGTACCCCGGCCCCGAGGCCGGCACGTCCCACCCCACCGTTGCGCCCAGATGAGACGTTCTGCACCGCACCGGCGGCTTGTTGCGCCCTGACGAAGGAGTCTGATGTTGTCCCGCACCACCCGTCCCCGCGCCTGGTTCGCTCTCGGCGCCGCGCTCAGCCTGCTCGGCACCGGCCTGGTGGCCACCGAGACCGCCCTCGCCCCGGAGGCCGCCGCCGCTGCGCACACTGTGGTGCTCGCCGGCACGTTCCAGGACGAGCTCGGCTGCGCCGAGGACTGGCAGGCCGACTGCGCCGCCACCGCCCTGCAGCCCGGCGAGGACGCCGGCAGCTACACCACCACCCTGGAGCTGCCCGCCGGCGACCACGAGGTCAAGGTGGTCCTGGACGGCGACTGGGACACCTCCTACGGGGTGGGCGGCGGCGAGGAGAACTACCAGATCCGGCTGGCCGGTCCGACCACGCTGCAGCTCACCTTCGACGAGACCACCACGCTGCTCAGCGTCACCGCACCCGACCTGGACCAGGGCTACACCGAGGCGGACGCCGCCCTGGTGGCCGACCCGGTGCACCAGGCCGGCTCGGACGAGCAGTTCTACTTCGTGATGACCGACCGGTTCGCCAACGGTGACGCCAGCAACGACACCGCCGGCATCTCCGGCGACCGCCTGGACCACGGCTACGACCCCACCGACAAGGGCTTCTACCACGGCGGCGACCTGGCCGGCCTGCACCAGCGGCTGGACTACATCGAGGACCTGGGCACCACGGCGATCTGGCTCACCCCGTCGTTCGTGAACCGCCCGGTGCAGGGGGAGGGGGCGGACGCCTCGGCCGGCTACCACGGCTACTGGGTCACCGACTTCACCCAGATCGACCCGCACCTGGGCAGCAACGCCGAGCTCGAGGCGCTCATCGACGACGCACACTCCCGCGGCATCAAGGTCTACTTCGACATCATCACCAACCACACCGCGGACGTGATCGACTACGCCGAGGGCAGCTACGACTACGTGGACCAGGCCACCTCGCCCTACACCGACGTGGACGGCACCCCCTTCGACCCGGCCGACTACGCCGGTACCGGGAGCTTCCCGGAGCTGGACGGGCAGACCTCCTTCCCCTACACCCCGGTGCGCGAGGAGGGGGTGACCCTGGTGCCGGACTGGCTCAACGACGTCACCCTCTACCACAACCGCGGCAACTCCACCTGGGAGGGGGAGTCGGTCACCTACGGCGACTTCGACGGCCTGGACGACCTGATGACCGAGCACCCGGAGGTGGTGCAGGGGTTCGTGGACGTCTACTCCGACTGGATCGACCTGGGCATCGACGGGTTCCGCATCGACACGGTCAAGCACGTGAACCTCGAGTTCTGGCAGCAGTGGACCACCGAGGTGCTCGACTACGCCCACTCGGCCGGCAACGACGACTTCTTCACCTTCGGTGAGGTCTACGAAGCCGACGCCCGGCTGCTCGCTCCGTACGTGCGCAGCACCGACATGAGCTCGGTGCTGGACTTCGCGTTCCAGTCCTCGGCCGTGGCCTACGCCCGCGGTGGCAGCGCCGCCGGGCTGTCCGGGCTGTTCGCCGCGGACGACTACTACACCACCCCCACCTCCGACGCCGGGGCGCTGCCCACCTTCCTCGGCAACCACGACATGGGGCGGGTCGGCTACTTCCTGCAGGGTGCCGGTCAGGAGCTGCAGCGCTCCCGGCTGGCGCACTCGCTGATGTACCTCACCCGCGGGCAGCCGGTGGTCTACTACGGTGACGAGCAGGGCTTTGTCGGCCAGGGCGGGGACAAGGACGCCCGGCAGGACATGTTCGCCAGCCAGGTGCCCCAGTACCAGCAGGACCAGCGGTTGAGTGGCGAACAGATCGGCGAGACCGACCACTATGACACCAGCGCCCCGATGTACACCCACATCGCCGAGCTTGCCGCGCTGCGCCAGCAGCACCAGGCGCTGACCAGCGGCGCGCAGATCGAGCTGGCTGCCGACGGGCCCCTGTACGCGTTCGCCCGGGTGGATGCCCAGGAGCGGATCGAGCACCTGGTGGCGCTGAACAGCTCGGCCGACCCGGTGACCACCACCCTGACCACCCTCACCCCGGGAGCGGACTACACCACCGTGTCCGGTGACCACGCCCCGGTCACCGCGGACGCCCAGGGCCAGGTGACCCTGGATGTCCCGCCGCTGTCCGCCGTCGTGCTGGTGGCCGACCGCACCGTGGGCGCCCCGGCGGAACCGGGCAGCATCACACTCACCCCGGGGCAGGGCGGTGCGCTGGCGGAGCTGGCACCGATCGAGGCCGAGATCGCCGAGCACACCTGGGCGCAGACCTCCTTCGCCTACCGGCTGCTCGGCGAGAGCGACTGGACACCACTGGGCACCACCACCGGCGACGCGCCCCGGGTGTTCCACGACGTGACCGGGCTGCCCACCGGCACGATGGTGGAGTACCGGGCGGTCTCCGAGGACGCTGCCGGGCACCGGGTGGCCGCATCCACCCTCGGGGTGGTCGGGCAGGCGATGGACGGCACCGCCGCCGAGGAACCCACCGAGCAGCTGGTGACCGTCCCGGGCAGCCACAACGCCGCGATGGGGTGCGCCGGGGACTGGCAGCCCGGGTGCGAGGTGGCCGCCCTGGCCCTCGGCGAGGACGGCGTCTACTCGGCCACCTTCGACCTGCCCGCCGGGGACTATGAGTACAAGGTGGCCGTCGGCGGCAGCTGGGAGGAGAACGACGGGGCCGGTGGTGTGCCCGGCGGGGACAACGTCGCCTACCAGCACGACGGCGGCGAGATCACCTTCTTCTACGACCCGGCCACGCACCGGTTCAGCAGCACTGCCGAGGGGGAGATCCTCACCCTGCCGGGCAGCTTCCAGAGCCAGGTCGGCTGCCCCGCGGACTGGCAACCGGACTGCATGGCCACCTGGATGCACGACAGCGACGGGGACGGGACCTATGAGTGGTCCACCGACGCCCTGGCCACCGGCAGCTACCAGGTGAAGGTCGCCCACGGGCGCAGCTGGGACGAGAACTATGGCGCCGATGGCGTCCCGGACGGGGACAACATCACCTTCAGCGCCACTGCCGGTGACGTGGTCACGTTCAGCTACGACTCCGCCAGCCACCGGCTCACCGTGACCGCGGAGAACCCGCCGCTGCCCGGTGCCGGCGAGCAGGCCGCGCAGTGGGTGGCTGCCACCACGATCGCCTGGCCGCGCTCGCTGCTGCCGGAGGACGTCGCGCTGGAGGACCTCACCTTCTCGCTGCACCAGGCCGCCGACGGCGGGATGTCGGTGGATTCCGGCCAGGTCACCGGGGCAGAGAGCTCCGCCAGGCTCGAGCTGGTCGCCGCACAGCTCCCGGACGACCTCGCCGAGGCCTTCCCGCACCTGTCCGACTCCCTCGCCCTGCAGGTGCAGGGACTCTCGACGGCGGAGGTCGCCGAGGCGCTCAAGGGGCAGCTGCGGGTCTCGGCCGAGCAGGCGGGGGAGCTGGTGGCGTTCACCGGGGTGCAGATCCCCGGCGTGCTGGACGACCTGTACGCCGACGAGGCAGCCGAGCGCACCCTGGGCGTGCACTGGGCCGAGGGCACCCCGAGCCTGGCGGTGTGGGCGCCGACCGCTCGCCAGGTGGACCTGCAGCTGTGGGCGCCGGGCAGCGAGCAGACCCGGGCGGCGCCGGAGCTGGTGCCGATGACCCGAGGTGGCGACGGGACCTGGACGGTGACCGGCAGCCCGGACTGGGAGGGGAAGTCCTACCGGTACCAGGTGCAGGTGTACGCCGACGCCGCTGACGAGGTGCTCACCAGCTCGGTGACCGACCCGTACTCGGTAGGGCTGACGGCTGGCTCCACGCACTCGGTGCTGGCGGACCTGGACGACCAGCGGGTGGGCGCCCCAGCAGTGGACGCAGGTACCCGCCCCGGTGATCGAGGACCCGGTGGACCGCACCATCTACGAGCTGCACGTGCGGGACTTCTCCATCAGCGACGAGACCGTACCGGCCGGGCTGCGCGGCACCTATGGCGCGTTCGCCCTCAGCGACAGCGACGGGGTGAACCACCTGCGCGAGCTGGCCGAGGCCGGGATGAACACGGTGCACCTGCTGCCCACGTTCGACCTGGCCACCATCGAGGAGGACCGGTCCGCGCAGCAGGAACCGGACATCCCGGACGCCGGCCCGGACTCACCCGAGCAGCAGGCGGCGGTGGCTGCCGTCGCTGACCAGGACGGGTTCAACTGGGGTTACGACCCGCTGCACTACCAGACCCCAGAAGGCTCCTACGCCGCCGAGGGGAGGCAGCACGGTGGTGACCGGGTGGCGGCGTTCCGCACCATGGTCGGCGGTCTGCACTCGTTGGGCCTGCAGGTGGTGCTCGACCAGGTGTACAACCACACCACCTACTCCGGTCAGGAGGCGCCCTCGGTGCTGGACCGGATCGTGCCCGGCTACTACCACCGGCTGGACGCCACCGGCCAGGTGGAGACCTCCACCTGCTGCCAGAACGTGGCGACCGAGCACGAGATGGCGGAGAAGCTGATGGTCGACTCCGTGGTCACCTGGGCCGCCGACTACCACGTGGACGGCTTCCGGTTCGACCTGATGGGCCACCACTCGGTGGAGAACATGCAGGCGGTGCGGGATGCCCTGGACGAGCTCACTCTCGCCGAGGACGGGGTGGACGGGGAGTCCGTGTATCTCTACGGCGAGGGCTGGGACTTCGGCGAGGTGACCGGCAACGCCCGGTTCACCCAGGCGATCCAGGGCCAGCTCGGCGGCAGCGGCATCGGCACGTTCTCCGACCGGCTGCGCGATGCAGTGCGTGGTGGTGGTCCGTTCGACGAGGACCAGCGCAGCATCCAGGGCTTCGGCTCCGGCTCGGCGACCGACCCGAACGCGGTGGCGGCGGGTTCGCCGGAGGAGCAGGCGGCGCAGTTGGCGCAGCAGAGCGACCTGGTCCGCCTCGGGCTGGCCGGCAACCTGGCCGACTACTCCTTCCGCACTGCCTCCGGTGAGGTGCTCACCGGTGCGCAGATCGACTACAACGGCCAGAGCGCCGGGTATGCGCAGCAGCCTGCGGAGGTGATCAGCTATGTGGACGCCCACGACAACGAGACGCTCTACGACAACCTGGTGTTCAAGCTGCCGACGGACACCTCGATGACCGACCGGGTGCGGATGAACATCCTGTCCCTGGCGACCACCGCCCTGGCGCAGACGCCGTCGTTCTGGCACGCCGGCACCGACCTGCTCCGGTCGAAGTCCCTGGACCGGAACAGCTACAACTCCGGCGACCACTTCAACGAGCTGGACTGGAGCGGCCAGTCGAACACCTTCGGGGTCGGGCTGCCACCAGCGGCCGACAACGAGGACAGCTGGGACATCATGGGCCCGCTGCTGGCCGACGAGGACCTGGTCCCGGAGCCGGCGGACATCGAGCACGCCAGCCAGATGGCGCAGGACCTGCTCCGGCTGCGGTTCTCCACCGACCTGTTCCGGCTCGGCTCGGCGGAGGCGATCGAGGACAAGGTCAGCTTCCCGCAGGCCGGCCCGGACGCGACCCCGGGACTGATCGTGATGGCGATCGACGACCTGGCCGGGGCACAGGACGTGGACCCAGACCTCGACGGGGTGCTCGCCGTGTTCAACGCCTCGCCCGAGCCGATCACCGAGCAGGTCGACGGCTTCGCCGGACGAGACTTCACCCTCTCCGCGGTGCAGCAGGACGGTGTGGACGACGTGGTGCGCAGCACCGAGTGGGAGGCCGACACCGGGACCGTGACCGTCCCCGGCCGGACCGTGGCGGTGCTGGTGGACGACCAGGAGGCCGGCGAACCGGATCCCACCGAGGAGCCCACCGAGGTGCCTGACCCGACGCAGGAGCCGACCGACCCGGGCGGCACCGGCGACCCCGCACCGAGCGACAGCGACGCCAGCGGCTCGGACGAGGGGGCCACAGGAGCCGGTGGTGAGCTCTCCGCCACCGGTGTGGCGCTACCGGCCCTGGTGGCCTGGGCGGTGCTGGCGATCATCCTCGGCACCGCGGTGGTGCTCCTCGCCCGGCGCCGGAGCCTGACCACCGAGTAGGCACCCCTCGCCCGATCGCCGACCGAGGCACTCCTGTGACACGGAGGTACGAGTTTCGCGCCTCCATGTCACAGGAGTACCTCAGTGTGAGGCCGCCCGCCTATACCTGGGGGAGCTGCACCCAGGCGGTGACGTCCGGGGCGAGGACTGCAGCGCCGTCGCCGGACCCGGACAGGTCCGCACTGGCGAGCAGCACCTCGGTGCCCTCCGGTAGACGCAGGTCCTGCTCGCCGAGGTTCACCAGCACCAGCACCGACCCGTTCTGGAAGGCGAGCACCGAGTCGCGTGCGGCACCGGGCAGCCCGTCCACCCAGGCAAGCGAACCCGCACCCAGCTCCCACTCGGCACGCAGCCGCAGCGCGGCCCGGTACAGCTCCAACGTCGAGCCCGGTTGGTCCATCTGGGCGTCGCGGGCGAAGGAAGCCCAGTCCTCCGGTTGCGGCAACCAGGTGGTGCCGGTGGGGGAGAAGCCGAACCCGGGGGCGTCGGCCTCCCAGGGCAGCGGCACCCGGCAGCCGTCGCGGCCCTTCTCGGCACCCTCGGTGCGGAAGAACGCAGGGTCCTGACGCAGCTGGTCCGGTAGGGCCGTGTGCTCCGGAAGCCCGAGCTCCTCACCCTGGTACAGGTACGCCGAGCCGGGCAGAGCCAGCATCAGCAGCGCCGCAGCCGATGCCCGGCGCAGCCCGAGCGCCGCATCCGGCTGGGTGTCCTCGGCGCCGATCCCGTTCGGACCCTTGCCGGTCTCGGCCAGCCCCAGCCGGGAGGAGGCGCGGACCACGTCGTGGTTGGACATCACCCAGGTGGTCGGCGCTCCCACCTCATCACTCGTGGTCAGCCCCCGGGTGATCGAGGCCCGCAGCTCGGAGGCGTCCCAGCGGGTGCACAAGAAGTCGAAGTTGAAGGCCTGGTGCATCTCGTCCGGGCGGACGTAGCGGGCCAGCGCCTCCGGGGTGTCTGTCCATGCCTCGGCCACCAGGGCACGGTCGCCGTCATAGTCGGCGAGCACCCGGTGCCAGCGGCGGTACACCTCGTGCACACCGGGCTGGTCCCACATCGGTGCCTGCGGGCGGTCCCCGGCCTCGACCGAGTCGTCGTCCTGGCCGCCGACCATCGTGGTGTGCCCGCCCCAGTCGGGGAACTCCTGGTCCTTGATCAGCCCGTGCGCCACGTCGACGCGGAACCCGTCCACACCGCGGTCCAGCCAGAACCGGAGCACATCGTCGAACTCGGCCCGGACCTCCTCGTTCTCCCAGTTCAGGTCCGGCTGGTGGGAGTCGAACAGGTGCAGGTACCACTGGCCGAGGGTGCCGTCCGGTTCGGTGATCCGGGTCCAGGCGCGGCCACCGAAGACGCTCTCCCAGTTGGTGGGCGGCTCCTCGCCGGACTCGCCGCGGCCGTCGCGGAAGATGTACCGGTTGCGCTCGGCCGAGCCCGGGGCAGCGGCCAGGGCGGCCTGGAACCACTCGTGCTCGTCGGAGGTGTGGTTGGGCACCAGGTCCACGATCACCCGCAGCCCGAGCTCGCGGGCCCGGGCGAGGAGGGCGTCGGCGTCGGCCAGCGTCCCGAACCGCGGGTCGACCTGACGGTAGTCGGCCACGTCATAGCCGGCGTCGTGCTGCGGGGAGGTGTAGAACGGGGACAGCCAGATCGCGTCGACGCCAAGCTCGGCCAGGTGGTGCAACCGAGCGGTGATTCCCGGCAGATCACCGATCCCGTCACCGTCCGCGTCGGCGAAGGAGCGGGGGTAGATCTGGTAGATCACCGCCGTGCGCCACCACTCGGGATCTGGCCCCGCCGGGCTGTGGATCAGGGTGCTCGTGGTCTCGTCGAGGGTGCCCAGGGGCACAGATGCGGAAACAGTCACCGCGCCATTCTGGTCATTTCCGGGCGGAACATCAACGGCGCCCGGACGGGACAGCGCCAGAGGCTGCTCGGGCACCTGCGCACGGCACCGCCGCGGGGGCGGCAGACCCCCACCGTCTAGGCTGGTGGGCGTGGTGCAGGAGCAGATACCGGTCCGTGGCTACGGGGCGCTGGACATCGAGCGGTGGTACGCAGAGCCGCCGAAGACTGCCCACCGCACGCCGTTCGAACGGGACCGGGCACGGATCGTGCACTCCTCGGCACTGCGCCGTCTCGGCGCCAAGACCCAGGTGCTGGGGCCGGGCACCGACGACTTCGCCCGCACCCGGCTGACCCACTCCCTGGAGGTGGCCCAGGTCGGACGGGAGCTGGGCAAGTCGCTGGGTTGCGACCCGGACGTGGTGGACACCGCCTGCCTGGCCCACGACCTGGGTCACCCACCGTTCGGGCACAACGGAGAGACCGCGTTGAACCAGGTGGCCGCCGGTATCGGGGGGTTCGAGGGGAACGCGCAGACACTGCGGCTGCTCACCCGGCTGGAGCCGAAGACGTTCACCCCGGAAGGGCTCGGCGTGGGACTGAACCTGACCCGCGCCAGCCTGGACGCCGCCACCAAGTATCCGTGGTTCGCCGGTCAGGGCCCGGTGCGACCCGATGGGTCCAGCACGCACAAGTTCGGGGTCTACGCCGACGACGCGCCGGTGTTCCGCTGGCTGCGGCAAGGCGCCCCGGAGCTGAAACGGTGCATCGAGGCGCAGGTGATGGACCTGGCCGACGACGTCTCCTACTCCGTGCACGATGTGGAGGACGCGGTCTTCTCCGGCCGGGTCGACCTGAGCACCATCACTGGCGAGGTGCAGCGGGAAGAGGTGATCACCCTGGTGCGCCAGTGGTACGACCCGCCGGTCGGGGACGAGGTGCTGGATGCGGCGATCACCCAGCTCACCTCGCTGGACTACTGGGTGCACAGCTATGACGGCACCCGCCGCGGGCAGGCTCGGCTGAAGGACATGACCAGCCAGCTGATCGGCCGGTTCTGCGTGGCTGCCGCGCGAGCCACCCGGGAGTCGTTCGGGGACGGCCCGCTGGTGCGTTACGACGCGGACGTGGTGGTCCCGGACGAGGTGCTCGCAGAGATCAGCGTCCTCAAGGGCATCGCTGCCACGTATGTGATGGCCCCGCGCGAGGACGACCCCCTCTACCAGCGCCAGCGACTGATCCTCACCGACCTGGTCGCCGTGCTCTACGACCGGGCGGAGATCGCGCTCGCGGAGATGTTCGCCGAGGACTTCGGCCAGGCGGGTGACGACGACATCCGGCTACGGGTGGTGGTGGACCAGGTGGCCTCGCTCACCGACCTGTCCGCCCTGGAGTGGCACGCCCGGCTCTGCGGACCGGATGTGGGCACCGCGCTGTAGCGGCGGGGCCCACCACCTCCCGCACCCGGTCCGCTGTGGACGCCGCACCCGGGTCGCGCTGCGACGACTTACACTCGTCGATATGGCCGGTCTCATTCGTCGTGAGGACATCACCGCGGTGCGGGAGCGGGCGAAGATCGACGAGATCGTCGGCCAGCACGTGACCCTGCGCAGCGCCGGCGTGGGCTCGATGAAGGGCCTGTGCCCGTTCCACGACGAACGCAGCCCCTCCTTCCACGTGCGTCCGCACCTGGGCCTGTGGCACTGCTTCGGCTGCGGGGAGGGTGGCGACGTCATCTCCTTCGTGCAGAAGATCGACCACCTGAGCTTCACCGAGGCGGTGGAGACGCTTGCCGCGAAGGCTGGGGTACAGCTGCGCTACGAGGACGACGGCGGCCCGCGCCGGTCCCCGCACGAGGCGGGCCGGCGCCAGCGGCTGCTCGATGCGCACCGGGTGGCCGCCGAGTACTTCGCCGCCCAGCTCTCCAGCCCGGAGGCGCAGGTTGCGCGCGACTTCCTCACCGGCCGCGGCTTCGACCGGGCCGCTGCCGAGACGTTCGGCCTCGGGTACGCCCCCAAGGGGTGGGACAACCTGGGCCGGCACCTGCGGCAGAAGCACTTCACCTCTGAGGAGCTGACCGCTTCCGGGCTGCTCTCTCAGGGCCAGCGCGGCAGCTACGACAGGTTCCGCGGACGGTTGGTGTGGCCGATACGAGACCTGGCCGGCGCCGTCGTCGGTTTCGGGGCGCGCAAGCTGTACGAGGACGATCCGGGACCGAAGTACCTGAACACCCCCGAGACGCAGATCTACAAGAAGTCCCAGGTGCTCTACGGCATCGACCTGGCCAAGCGGGCGATCGCAAAGAACCGGCGGGTGGTGGTGGTCGAGGGCTACACGGACGTGATGGCGATGCACCTGGCCGGAGTGCCCACGGCGGTGGCCACCTGCGGTACGGCGTTCGGCGGCGAGCACATCAAGATCGTGCGCCGGCTGCTAGGGGACAGTGCCAGCTCGGCCGCCGGGGTGATGCTCTCCTCCGGCAGCGCAGTGGGCGGTGAGGTGATCTTCACCTTCGACGGGGACGAAGCCGGGCAGAAGGCGGCACTGCGTGCGTTCGACCAGGACCAGCAGTTCGCTTCCCAGACGTTCGTGGCGGTCGAACCCTCGGGGATGGACCCGTGCGACCTGCGCCAGGCGCGTGGCGACGAGGCTGTCCGGTCACTGGTGGCCGACCGGGAGCCGCTGTTCCAGTTCGCGATCCGCTCGGTGCTGCAGCAGGTGGACCTGGACACGGCCGAGGGGCGCGTGAACGGGTTGCGGGTGACCGCTCCGGTGGTAGCCCGGATCCGCGACCACGCGCTGCGGGGAGAGTACGCCCGCGAGCTGGCCGGATGGTTGGGCATGGACGAGTCGTCCGTGCGTCAGGCGGTCAACCGAGCAGCGCGGGCACCTCGGCCAGCCGATGACGGCGGAACTCGCCGGGACAGGCGCCCTGGCCCTGGTCCGGGGCCGAGTGGGGGCGGCCCGCAGGGGCGGGCCCAGGACGGTGCCGGTGATCAGGACGCGGCACCAGCAGCGGCTGCCGCTCGGGCGGCGGCCCGCTACCGCGACGACCCGGTAGCACGGCTGGAGCGTCAGGTGCTCGAGGTGGTGCTGCAGCTACCGCAGCACGCTCTGGAGGCGGGGTTCGACGACCTGGGGGCGGACACGTTCGTGGTCCCGGCGCACCGGGCGGTGCACGATGTGATCCGCGCGGCAGGTGGCCTGGCCCGGTTTGGTGAGCTGGCGGAACAGCTGAGCGCCAGCGGTGCGGGTAGCAGTGCAGCGGACCGGGCTACCGCCACCTGGGCCGAGCAGGTGCGGGAGGCGGCGGACGGGCCGGTGTCCACCCTGATCACCGAGCTGGCGGTGGCACCGTTGCCGCAGGACCGTCCCGAGGAGCTGGGCGGTTACGCGCGAGGGGTGCTGGTCGCGCTGCTGCGGATGGGGATGACCCGGCAGGTGGCGGACGTGAAGGGCCGGTTGCAGCGGATGGATCCCAACGACCCGGCCTACGGCGAGGCGTTCACCGAGCTGGTGCGGCTGGAGGAGCGGCGTCGGCTGCTGAACGAGTCCGCCTAGCTGGTACCCGGCCGGTGCGGACACCGGACGTCCTGTGGGGACATCTACCCCGGATGAGGTGTGCATCCACCCTGCCCGGTGCTCTAGCCTGCACCGTATGAGTGAACCGCAGGGACCACAGGAGCAGCAGCCGGGGAGCACACCGCCCGGTCCGCAGGGGACCCCGGGCTACGGTGCGCCCGGGCAGCAGCCCGGGGGTGAACAGCCCACGCAGGCGTTTGGCGCTTCCTCCGGGGGGCAGCCCGGCTACGGCGCGCCGGGGCAGCAGCCCGGGGGTGAACAGCCGACGCAGGCGTTTGGTGCTTCGTCCGGCGGCCAGCCGGGGTACGGCGCACCTGGGCAGCCTGGTGGTCCGCAGCAACCTGGCTATGGCGCTCCTGGTCCGCAGCCGGGGCAGCAGCCTGGTTATGGCGCGCCGGGGCAGCAGCCTGGTTATGGCGCGCCGGGGCAGCAGCCCGGGTACGGGGCGCCTGGCCAGCAGCCGGCCTACGGGGCACCCGGTGGCTACGGCCAGCAGCCCGGGTACGGCGGCCCAGGTGGCCCAGGCGGGTACGGACCCGGTGGTCCGGGGGGTCCCGGCGGCGCTGGTGGTCCGGGAGGACCGACCCCGTGGTACGCCCGCTGGTACGTGTGGGTGGCCGCAGCGTTGGTGATCGTGCTCATCGTGTTCGGCATCGTGAAGCTCGCTGGAGGCGGTGGCGACGAGCCGCCGCCGACCGCCGACCCGACCACCACCGAGCCGTCGGAGGAGCCCACCAGCGACGAACCGAGCGATGAGCCGAGCGATGAACCGACGAGCGAGCAGCCCAGTGACGACCCGACGAACGGGGGAGCCGACGTCCCCACCGACGACGTCGCGCTCGGCGACATCGTGTCTCTCGATGCGAATTGGGACGCGACCGTCGAGGAGCCGAACATGGACGCAACGCAGCTCGTGGTCGACGAGGGCAACCCCGAACCTGGCGACGGCAAAAAGTACGTGATCGTCTACGCAACTGTCACGAACACCAGCGACGAGCCCCGTACACCGTGGAACGACCTCGGGATGGCGTATGTCAACGCCAACGGTGACCAGTTCGACAGCTCGAACGTCGTGGCACCGGACGACATGTACATGGTGTCGGAGCTGGCGCCCGGCGAGAGTGGTACCGGGACCTGGGTGTTCGAGGTGTCGGAAGAGAGCACCGGTGGCTACTGGCTGATGGCCTCGTTCGCGGACAGCGACTCACCACAAGTCGTGTCTTTCGTGAACCCGTGAGCCGCTGAGTCGTCAGCACCTACGCCGGCCGCTCCCTTGCAAGGGAGCGGCCGGCGTTCTGTGTTTCGCACCGAGTCGGGCGGTGTCCGGCACTTCGGTGAGGAACGGCGGTGCCCCAGGCGGGGCTTGAACCCGCGACCGACGAATTATGAGTTCGCTGCTCTGACCAGCTGAGCTACTGGGGCCGGGCGCGCAGCGGCGCACCGCCGCCGGTCCGTGGCATGGGCCGGCGCCGACAATCGTAATGGGTGCCGGGCACGGGTTAGTGTCATGTCCATGCGTCGATCTCTGCGGCAGCTGCCCGAACCGATCCGTGCCCAGATTCCCGCCGGCGCCAAGGTGCTGGCCAGCCGGGAGCTGACCGATGGTCACTGGGCGGTGGCGACGGCCGAGCGGGTGCTGGTCCTGGAGGCCGAGAAGAGCCTGGTGGACCGTCCGTGGGCGGAGGTGGACCGGGCCACGATGGACTCCGACACCGAAGAGCTGACCGTGACTTGGGTGGACGGGGCGGAACCGACCGTCCTGCCGGTCGGGGACCAACCCGGGGTTGCCGACTTCACCTTCGCGGTCAAGGAGCGCGTGGACAACTCTCTCGTGCACGTGGAGACCGAAGAGCTGCCGGGTGGTGGTGTGCTCCGGGGTGCGATCCGCCGCAACCCAGACGGCTCGCTCTTCTCCCAGGTGACCATCTCCGGCGCCCGCCGCACTCCGACCGACATTGACCGCCGAGCCGCCGATCTCGAGACCCGGATCCGAGGTGTAGTGGGACTCACGCCCTGAGCCGGTGGCGGCGGTCCGGAGCACGGAGGAACGCTGTTAGTATTGTCGTCGCGATCCCCCGTAGCTCAATAGGCAGAGCATCCGACTGTTAATCGGACGGTTACTGGTTCGAGTCCAGTCGGGGGAGCCCTTGCCTCAGTGCACACCATCCTGTCCGGTGGCCTGTTCCCGGTCCGCATGCTCCCCAGCGCTGCGGCCTCCTGAGGTGCGTAGCTCACGCGCCCGCTGTCGGTCCTTCTCCTCCCGGGCGGCCCGCTTGGCAGCAGCACGCGTGTCCCGTGCCGGGAGCTGAAGGGTGTCCTCAGCCGGCAGGCCCGCCTGCAGCTGGCGGCCACGCTCCAGCTCGGCGTCGAACTCGGCCCCCAGCAGTAGCGCCAGGTTCATGATCCACAGCCAAAGCAGGAAGATGATGACCCCGGCGAGCGCGCCGTAGGTCGTGGCGTACTTGGCGAAGTTGGCGACATAGAGCCCGAGCCCTGTCGAGGCGAGCGCAGCAGCCACGATGGCGATGATCGCACCCAGGCTGATCCACCGGAACCGGGGTTGTTTCACGTTCGGGGTGGCGTAGTACAGCAGCGCTATCACGACCACGACGATCGCGAGCAGCACAGGCCACTTCACGATGGACCACACGGTGATCGCAGCACTCCCGAGGCCGACCAGCTCGCCCACCGCGCGCGCGACCGGACCGCTGAGGACCAGGATCGACGTCGCGACCGCGACCAGCAGCAGCATGAGCACGGTCAGCCCGTACATCGCC
Organism: Ruania albidiflava DSM 18029; assembly: GCF_000421225.1. GTDB lineage: Bacteria > Actinomycetota > Actinomycetes > Actinomycetales > Beutenbergiaceae > Ruania > Ruania albidiflava. The sequence continues at coordinate 187,401 of NZ_ATWL01000007.1, forward strand.
GGCCGCAGCTTCCAGATCGGGCGCCCCTCAGTGACGCCGTAGACCCGGTTCATCGCGCGGGAGAACGCATTGACGTAGTTGGACGCCGTCCACAACGCAGCCAGCAGCCCGACCAGCAGACCGACTCCGGGTGCAGGTGCGTTGGTGAGGCTGGTGATGACGGGCTCGAGGGTGCTCATCGCGCTGTCCGGTACGGCCGCGGAGACCAGATCCACCAGCTGGTCGGTCAGCGACTGCTGCCCCACCAGGCTGAGGATCGACACCAGAGCGATCATGGCCGGGAAGATCGACAGCATCGCGTAGTAGGTGAGCGCTGCCGCGAGGTCCAGGCACTGGTCGGTGACGAACTCGCTCACCGTGCGGCGCAGGATGAACAGCCAGGACGGTTTGCGCAGCTCAGTGGGGGAGTCCGCCTTCCCCCGGCGGCGGGCCGGAGCAGCCCTCCGGCGAGAGCCTCTCCCCTTCCTCGTCTGATCGGGGTCAGTCGTACGCCGTTCGGCCATGGTCGTCTCCCACTGGTGTCTGAACAGCCGGGCGAGCGGGGGCAGGGCGCACCTACGGCACGGTCCAGAAGTAAGACATCACGTGTGCTTACCCGAGACCGGTGCGCTCATCATCGTGTGCGGCCGGCTCCTGCGCATCTTCTGCTCTAGGTTGCGCATCCGGGTGCCGCGCTTACGGTGGACTCCAAGCACCGGCCGGCGACCCCGCCGGCTTGGTGGAGATCCTGCTTCAGACCAGAGGCGCCAGGTGCTGGAACTGGCCGCGGATCGCTGGAACGGGACGGAGACCCTGATGGCACTGGAGACGGAACAGCAGTCCAACACGGCAGCAAAGATCCTGTACCGCCCGTTCGGGCTGGTCAGCAGCGTGATCGCCGGCCTGGTCGCGGGACAGATCTTCAAACAGGTGTGGAAACGGGTCGGCAACAGGGACCAGGGGGACCCGCCCGGAGCACTGGAGTCGGAGTACTCCTTCAAGGAAGTGGTCCTCGGCGCGCTGATCCAGGGTGCCATCTTCGCTGCGGTGAAGGCCGCAGTGAGCCGGAGCGGTGCCCGGGCCTTCGAACGCTGGACCGGGGAATGGCCGGGCGACTGAGCACCGCTGCGATTCCACCAGCCAGCCACCGATCACCGACAGGAGCATGGTCATGCTGACACCGCAGGCTCGCGGGCCGTTGAGCGACCGGGTCCTGGCTGCAATGCGCGACGGCGCCACAGCCCACCTGGTCCAGGTGCCGGAGGCGGAGGTCGCGGAGGACGCCCAGCTCACCCTCTGGGCGCTGTACGAGCAGCACTACCGCGGCTTCGACGACGTCCCGGCCGCACTGGAGTGGGATCCGCACCTCATCGCCGTGCGGCGGCACCTGGAGGAGGACTTCGAGCGCATCCTGCGGGACCGCACTCCGCCCGCTCCACACGCAGAACCGTTCGCCGAGACGTTCTTCGCCTACATCGCCGACCACGACGGGCCCTCTGTGGCAGCCCATGTACAACGGGCCGCGACCAGCGAGCAGGTGCGCGAGCTGTTGCGGCACCGCTCGATCTACCACCTCAAGGAGTCCGACCACACGACCTGGGCCATCCCGCGGTTGTCCGACCCGGTGAAGGCGGCCGTGATGGAGCTGCAGTTCGACGAGTACGGGTGCGGCGACCCGGACCGCCTGCATGCCCACCTGTTCGCCCTCGGCCTGGAGGCGAGCGGTCTACGGCGTGAGTACGGCAGCTACGTCGACGACGCCCCTGTGGAGATCCTGGAGCAGAACAACGCGATGTCGTTGTTCGGCCTGAACCGGCGCCTGCGCGCCGCATCCCTGGGCTTCCTCGCCGCGTTCGAGGCCACCAGCTCCACGCCGTCCCGACGGATGGCGCAAGGTCTGGACCGACTGGGCTTCCCGACCGCGATGATCGACTACTACCTCGAGCACGTCGAGGCGGACGCAGTGCATGAACAGCTTGCGGTACGCACGATCTGCGGCGTGCTGCTGCAGGAGGAGCCGGACCTGCTCGAGGACGTCTATTTCGGCGCCTGGACCAGCATGGATCTCGAGGACCGGTACGCCGAGCGGATGCTGCAGGAGTGGGCGGCATGAACCGGCCGGAGCGGACGGACCACCCGGACGTCATCCTGTGCCCGGACGGGCCGATGCTGCTCCGCGGCGACCACGTGGTGCAGGACGAGGACGGCCAGCAGCACCGCACCAGCCGCCCAGTGAGCGCCGTGTGCCGGTGCGGTGAGTCGATGATCCCGCCCTGGTGCGACGGGACGCACAAGGTCCTGAGTCAGCACTGCCGCCGCTGACGTCCGCTGACCCCACGCGCGAGCCGCACGAGACTGCGGCTCACCACACGTCGAGGGTGTACAGGTAGGACGTCCGGCGCGGTACACCGCTGGGCTTGGTCACCTCCCGGGACAGCACCCGGTACCGGGTCTTGGCAGCCGGGCTCACGGTGGTGGTCGCCTGGCCGTTCTTCACCGCGATGTCGCGGACCGTGCGCCAGCTACCGTCGGACATCTCTCGCTGGAGCCGGACTGTGCCAGTCACCCCGCCCTTCGGGCTGATCCAGCCGATGTACAGGGTGGTGTTCCGGCCCTTGGCGGTCTCCTTCGGACCGCTCAGGTCCAGGATGGCGCGGTCGTCCGGACCCACGCAGCGCAGCCGGTGCCAGTTACTGGTCCCGTTCGGGTGGCTGGTGTCGATCTGCTGACTCCGTGCACTGATCGCCCGGACCCGCCAGTAGGCGGTGTTCCGCGCGCCGACCACAGTGGAGCCCTCACCGTTGCTGACGGTGATGTCGCGGATGTTCTGCCAGGTGCCGTTGGCCCGGCGACGCTGCAGCCGGACGGTGCCGTTCACCGGCACGTCGTCGTACTCCCAGAGCACGACCAGCCGGCCGCCGGCCGTGGACACCTTCCCACCGGTCCCGGAGAGCCGGAGCTTCACCCGGTCAGCGAGAATGTCCTGCGTCCTGCTCCGGATAGTGCCTAGCTTCGCGTACAGGTACTGGCCCGGGCAGGCGGTGGACTTGGTGTCCCGGTGCCCGGAGATCACCGGCAGGTTGCGCGTACCAGCGTTGGTGTACCGGGCGGTGTTGCGGGCGTAGTGCACGCCGTGCACGTCGAACTTCCACGCCAGCAGCGCCGCGTAGGCGTTCAGCACGCTGCTGGGCACGCTGCGCTCTTGGAAGTTCCCGATCGCGGCCACGCCGAAGGACTGGGAGTTGTAGTACTGGGTGTGCGCCGCGACCACCGCCCGGTGCACACCGCCGTAGGCACCCTCCCAGATCCGACCGAACCGGTCGATGAGGAAGTTGTAGCCGATGTCGTAGAAGTCCCGGCTGAGCACGTGGTAGCGGTAGATCGACCGGATGATCCCGCGCACCTCGCCCGAAGAGTACGAGTTCGAGGTCGCCGTGTGGTGCACGAACCCGCCGCGCACGTCTCCGTACTGCACCCCGTCCTGGTTCTGCCGCAGCGACTCGTCGGCACCCCAGTTCGCCCGAGAGGCCATCGTCGGTTTGGGCACGATCCACCGACCGGGCAGCCCGGCGGCCGCCACCGTCGCGGTCGGCTCCGGGCCCGTCGTTGCCGCCTGGGACACCGGTTCCGGGTGGACCAGCGTCAGCTCCAGGTCGCTGGGCACGTCGCCGGTGACCGACACCTCCACCGCATCCGCGCTGCGCACCCACAGGGGTTCGGTGCCCGTGACCTCGGCATCGCCCGTCTGCTGCCCGTCCGCGGGAAGTGCAGTCCATGACGACCACACCCCATCGGTACGCACCCGCACGAACGGTTCCGGCTCAGCTGCACCGGTCCAGGTGAGTGCGACCAGCTCGAACGCCTCCACCTGCCAGGCTGCCGTGCTGCCGCCGCCGACGTCCTGCACCGGTATGCGGCTCACCCCCTGGTCCGAAGGGCCGTCCGGTGCGGACTGCAGCTCAGCCGGATCGGCATCGTCCGACGGGGCAGCGAGCGCGGCCGCCGCCGGGCCGAGGGCAAGGCCGGCGCCCGCCAACCCGATCAACGCCCCACGCCGGCTCAGTCCGGTGTGCTCTCCTGCTGCATGCTCATCGTCCCTGGGGAACTGTGCCATCGTCATCTCCCGTGACCTGATCGTGACCTCACCGTAGCGGCTACGTGGCCCGGGGCGCCGCAGGCACACGCCCGCGCTCCCAGGCCGCGGCGCGGTTACGATCGAGAGGTCCGCGCGCCGAGGCGCGGAAGAAGGAGGGAATCCGTGACCACCCCCATGGAGCATGCTCCCGCCGGCGAACCAGAGCCGGCGAACGACGTCCCGCTACGCTTCATCACGGCTGCCAGCCTGTTCGACGGGCACGACGCCGCGATCACCATCATGCGCCGCATCATCCAGGACCAGGGCGCCGAGGTGGTGCACCTGGGCCACGACCGGTCCGTCGCGGAGGTGGTGCGCGCCGTGCTGCAGGAAGATGCCGACGGCGTGGCCATCTCCTCCTACCAGGGCGGGCACCTGGAGTACTTCCGCTACCTGGTCGACTCCCTGGCCGAGGCCGGCGCCGGCCACGTGCGGGTGTTCGGCGGCGGTGGCGGCACGATCACCCACGAGGAGATCGCCGAGCTGGAGGCCGCCGGGGTAGAACGCCTCTACCACCCCGACGACGGGCTCCGGCTGGGCCTGACCGGCATGATCGAGGACCTCGTCGCCCGGACCGAGGCCGCCCGCCGCCTACCGTCGGCACCGGAGATGCTTCCGCACGTCGGGGAGGATGCCGCGATCGGCGGGTTGCTGACCGCCATCGAGGATGGCGTGCTTACTGCCGACGGCGTAGCCCGCCTTGGTCTGTCGTCTCGCCCAGGTGCAGCACCGGTGATCGGGATCACCGGCACCGGCGGCTCGGGGAAGTCCTCGGTGATCGACGAGCTGGTGCTGCGGTTCCTGTCCGCGTTCGAGGGCATCCGCATCGGGGTGCTGGCGGTGGACCCCACCCGCAGGCGGACCGGCGGCGCCCTGCTCGGCGACCGGATCCGGATGAACACGTTGCGTTCCGGGTGGGTGTTCTTCCGGTCGATGGCCACCCGGCGCCAGGATGTGAGCATCAACGATGTGCTGGCCGCCTCGATCCGGGCGATGCGGGCCTGCGGCTTCGATCTGATCGTCGTGGAGACCGCCGGCATCGGTCAGGGCGACTCCGCGGTGGTGGAGCTCGTGGACGTGCCCGTGTACGTGATGACCAGCGAGTACGGTGCCGCCAGCCAGCTGGAGAAGATCGACATGATCGACTTCGCCGACCTGGTGATCCTGAACAAGTTCGACCGCCGCGGCGGGGAGGACGCGCTGCGGGACGTGCGCAAGCAGTGGCGCCGCAACCGTCTCGCATTCGATGCTCCGGACGAGGAGATCCCGGTCTACCCGACCATCGCCAGCCACTTCCACGACGACGGCCTCACCCGCGCATTCGAGGCGCTCCTGAGCCGGCTCGGCGCGGACTGGACCAGCCACGAGCCGATCATCGGCGGCGGCGCCGGCGGCAGCCTCATCCCCGGCTCCCGGGTGCGCTACCTGGCCGAGATCGCCGAGGCCGGCCGCGACCTCGGCCGCAGAGTGACCGCCGAGGCGGAGGCGGCCGATGCTGCTCAACGGTACTGGACCAGCCTGCGGGACCTGGGTGACCCCGTGCTCCCGGAACCGTTGCAGACCCACCCGGGCTCCGCCGTCGAGCAGGACGAGACGCTGACCCGGCTGCGCCAGCTGTACGCCGAAGCGCTCGCACAGCTGAGCGAGGACTCTCTGGAGCTCCTGCGCACCTGGCCGGACCGGCTCGCAGCGCTCACCGCCGAGGAGGGCTCCTACCAGGTGCGGGGGAGGACGATCACTGTGGCGAACTACTCCACCTCGCTGTCCGGCACACCGTTGCCGCGGGTGGCCCCGCCCCGCTACCGCTCCTGGGGCGACCTGCTGCACTTCCTGCACCAGGAGAACACCCCCGGTGCCTTCCCCTACACCGCGGGCGTGTACCCCTACCGCCGACAGACCGAGGATCCCACCCGCATGTTCGCCGGCGAGGGGCCACCGGAGCGCACCAACCGCCGGTTCCACTACCTGGCTGCCGGGCAGGGTGTGGCACGGCTGTCCACGGCGTTCGACTCGGTCACCCTCTACGGGGAGGACCCGGCCACCCGCCCGGACGTCTACGGCAAGGTCGGCAACTCCGGGGTGTCCGTGCCCACGCTGGACGACATGAAACGGCTCTACTCCGGGTTCGACCTGTGTGCCCCGACCACCTCGGTGTCGATGACTATCAACGGCCCGGCACCGATCATCCTGGCGATGTTCTTCCACACGGCGATCGACCAGCAGGTGGAGAAGCACCTGCGTGCCGAGCCGGCGCGTTGGCAGGCGGCTCAGGACCGGATCCGCGAGGTGCTCGGGGGCCGGGAGCAGCCGGTGTACCGCGGCGAGCTGCCAGAGGGCAACGACGGACTGGGGCTGGCGCTCCTCGGCGTGACCGGGTCCGAAGTGGTCGATCACGACACCTACGCCCAGATCGCCGCCGACACGCTGGCGGCCGTGCGCGGCACCGTGCAGGCGGACATCCTCAAAGAGGACCAGGCGCAGAACACCTGCATCTTCGGCACCGAGTTCGCGCTGCGGATGATGGGCGACATCCAGCAGTTCTTCATCGACTCCGGGGTGCGGAACTTCTACTCAGTGTCCATCTCCGGCTATCACATCGCCGAGGCCGGGGCGAACCCGATCACCCAGCTTGCGTTCACCCTGGCCAACGGGTTCACCATCGTGGAGTACTACCTGGCACGGGGGATGGCGATCGACGACGTCGCACCGCACCTGTCATTCTTCTTCTCCAACGGGATGGACCCGGAGTACTCGGTGATCGGCCGGGTGGCCCGCCGGATCTGGGCGCGGGCGATGCGCGACCGGTACGGGGCCAGCGCCCGGGGGCAGATGCTGAAGTACCACATCCAGACCTCCGGGCGCTCACTGCACGCCCAGGAGATCGAGTTCAACGACATCCGCACCACGCTGCAGGCGTTGTATGCCAGCTTCGACGCCTGTAACAGCCTGCACACCAACGCCTATGACGAGGCGGTCACCACCCCGACCGAGGAGTCGGTGCGCCGGGCGGTGGCGATCCAGCTGATCCTGGCCCGGGAGTTCGGGCTGAGCGGCTGCGAGAACCCGTGGCAGGGCAGCTTCATCATCTCCGAGCTCACCGACCTGGTGGAGCAGGCGGTGTACACCGAGTTCGAGGCGCTCAGCCGGCGCGGGGGAGTGCTCGGTGCGATGGAGAGCATGTACCAGCGCGGCAAGATCCAGGATGAGTCCATGGTCTACGAGCGCCGCAAGCACGACGGGTCGCTGCCAGTCGTGGGGGTGAACACCTTCCTGCCCGCTGAGCATGCCGGTGAGATCGAGGTGGCCATCGACCTGGTGCGGTCCAGCACAGCGGAGAAGGACGACCAGGTCGCCTCGGTGACCGGCTGGCAGCAGGTGAGGAACGCCGTCGACCCGGGCGCGCTGAACCGACTGCAGGAGGTGGCCCGCACCGGAGGAAACACCTTCGCCGCCCTGATGGAGGCGGTGCGCAGCCACAGCCTCGGGCAGATCACCCACGCCCTGTACAAGGTGGGTGGCGCGTACCGGCGATCGATGTGACCCGACTTGTACATCGTTGAAGGGGCGCGTGTGCCCTGGGTATGATGTGCGCGTTCACACATCCGACGAACCCTCTGACACCGGAGTCCCGTTACATGTCTGCACCGATCCGCGCCATCATCAACGTCGACGTCCCGGGTCCGGTGATCAGCCGGCACGTCTACGGGCATTTTGCCGAGCACCTGGGCCGGTGCATCTACGGCGGGTTCTACGTGGGGGAGGACTCCGACATTCCGAACAAGGGCGGGATCCGGCTGGACGTGGTGCAGGCGCTGCGCGCGCTGCAGATCCCGAACCTGCGCTGGCCCGGCGGCTGCTTCGCCGACGAGTACCACTGGCGCGACGGGGTCGGTCCCCGTGCGGAGCGGCCGCAGATGGTGAACAGCCACTGGGGGGATGTGGTGGAGGACAACTCGTTCGGCACCCACGAGTTCATGGCCCTGTGCGAGCTGCTCGGTGCCGAGCCGTACGTGAACGGCAACCTTGGCTCGGGCACGGTGCGGGAGATGAGCGACTGGGTGGAGTACCTGACCCGTGGGGACGACTCCCCGATGGCCGCACTGCGCCGCGAGCACGGCCGCGACGAGCCTTGGCGGGTGAAGTTCTGGGGGCTGGGCAACGAGCCCTGGGGCTGTGGCGGCAACATGACGGCCGCACACTACGCCGAGGAAGCCCGCCGGTACGCCACCTACTGCCGTGACCACGGCGAGAATCGGCTGTACCGGATCGCTGCCGGCGCCAACTCGGACGACTACGCCTGGACCGAGACGTTGATGAAGGCGCTGAACCCGCTGGGCGGGTGCGGCCGTGACCCGCGCGGGCTGTACCAGGCAGTGTCAGTGCACTACTACACGATCCCCGGCACGTGGGACGACAAGGGCGAGGCGACGCAGTTCACCGAGGAGGACTACTACCGCACCCTGGTGCGGGCGGCGTTCACCGACGAGCTGCTGCGCAACCACTCGAACGTGATGGACTGCTACGACCCGGAGAAGAAGGTCGGGCTGGTGCTCGATGAGTGGGGCACCTGGTGGAACGTGGAAAAGGGCACCAACCCGGGGTTCCTGTACCAGCAGAACACGCTGCGCGATGCGCTGGTGGCCAGCACCCACTTCGACATCTTCCACGGCCACGCCGACCGGCTGGTGATGGCGAACATCGCACAGACAGTGAACGTGCTGCAGGCGATGATCCTTACCGACCCCGACTCCGGAGAGCTGGTGCTCACCCCCACCTACCACGTGTTCGAGATGAACGCTGGGCACCAGGACGCCGCCAGCCTGCGGGTGGACACCCCCGACGGGCTGCCGGTCCGCACAGTGGGTCAGGAGGAGCTGACGACCGTGTCCGCCTCCGCCAGCCGCAAGGACGGGCGCGTGCTGGTGTCGCTGTCGAACCTGGATGCGGCCGAGGACGTGGCAGTGCACCTCGACCTTCGTGGCGGAGCGGTCAGCGACGTGCAGGCACGGATCCTCAGTGCCGGTTCGCTCACCGCGCACAATGCCCCCGGGCACGCGACAGAGGTGGCGCCCGTGGCCCACGACGGAGTGTCGCGGACCGACGGCGGATTGCGGGTGGAGCTGCCGGCGCACTCGTTCGTCACCGTGAGTATGGCGGCCGACTCCTGATCAGACGGTCCACGGCCCGCTGACAGCAGTACCGCGGACCCTGGGGAGAAGAGCCCATCGGCGCGACTATGCGGGTGTACGACCGCCGTTTAGTATGGGCCCGTTCCTGCTCGCGCGCGGGGTGTGCGCTCATCCATGGGGAGAAACCTTGTCATACCGCTTCAACACACCGCCCGGCTGGCCGCGACCGCCACAGGGGTGGCGTCCTCCCGAGGGGTGGCAGCCCGACCCCGCCTGGCCGCCCGCGCCCCCCGGCTGGGAGTTCTGGGTCGCTGAAGCTCCGGGGGGACAGGATGCGCCCGGGAGCTACGAGGCGCCGGCCGCGCCCGCAGTGGATGATGATGCGGCCGAGGCCGATGCCACCGAGGCTGAGCGCGCGGCTGGTGCACCTGAGGTCGAGGACGTGGGAGAGCACGGCGCAGGCGAGGCGCCTGCTGCTGAGCCCGTGGATCCGCCGACCGAGGAGTTCATGGCCGAGCCGCCCACGGAGCAGTTCCCCGCCCAGCAGCCCACGGAGCAGTTTCCGGCCCAGCAGCCCACCCAGCAGTTCCCCGTCCAGCAGCAGGCCGGCGGTTGGGGCGGCGTGCCGCAGCAGCCCGGTCCCCAGGTAGCACCGCCTCCCGCCGCTGCGCAGGCACCGGGAGCTGGTCTGGGGAGCCCACAGGCTCCAGCACCGCAGGGACCGGCAGCCTCGGCGCCCGCTCAACCGCAGTGGGGCACTGCACCACCGAGCGAGGGTCATCCCGCAGGCGGCTACCAGCCTGCTGGTCCGCAGCAACCCACCGGCGGTTACTCGGCGGCACCGCCGCCAGGTTCCGGCCCGCAGTTCGGTGGCCTGTTCGACGGTCAGCAGCCGCAGCAGGCTGGGCCGTTCGACCCTGGCGACGCGCCAGCGAAGAAGAGCCGCACCCCGTTGATCATCGGCGGTATCGCCGCCGCCGTCATCCTGGTGCTCGCTATCGTGCTCGGCGTGCGGCTCATCGGCGGCGGTGACGACGAAGCCGGGGGCCCGGACCCCTCGCCGACCGCGCCCGCTACCCCGGACGCGACCGACGACGACCCGGCCAGTACGGACCCGGCCCACGATGATCCGGCGAGTACGGACCCGGCCGACGATGACCCGGCGGCCGGTGGCTCCGCGGGCGACATGGTCACCCTGCAGCCTGGAGAGGCCGGCGAGGTCCTGGGCATCACCGGTGATCCGGAGCTGACCGTCGCGGTGCTCAGCGTCGAGCGGAACTGGGAGCCCGAGGGCACCCAGGCGGTGATATGCGGTGAACCGAACTACGAGTACATCGCTGTCGAGCTCGAGTTCACCACGTTGCCCTCCCTGGCGGACGGCTCCGGCACCTACACGTTCGCGGGATTCGAGCTGGGGTTGGCGACCGAGCAGGGCACACCTCTGGATGCCAGCGGGATCGATGGGCTCTTCTGCCTCAGCCAGGACCAGCAGGCACCGTCCGACATGGCTCCGGACCAGACCTACACGGGGTGGGCTGTGATCGACGCATCGCCCGAGGCGGCGTCCATCACCTGGAACCCGTTCCTGGACGTCACCAGCCAGCAGCCCGTCTACGTCTGGAACCTGGCAGACTTCTGACCGATGACCGTTCGTGACATCCGCATAGTCGGCGACCCCGTGCTGCGCACCCCGTGCGAGGAGATTGCCACCATCGACGACCGCGTGCGCGCACTCGTGGCCGACCTGCTGGAGACGGTCGATGCCGACGGGCGCGCCGGTCTTGCCGCGAACCAGATCGGCGTCAGCCTGCGGGCCTTCTCCTGGAACATCGACGGCGAGCTCGGTTATGTGCTCAACCCGCGCCTGGTGGAGGTGTCCGAGCAGGAGCAGCACGGTGACGAGGGCTGCCTGTCCGTTCCCGGGCTCTGGTACCCGACCACCAGAGGAGCCTATGCCCGGGTGACGGGCATGGACGTGGACGGGAACGCCGTCGACGTGGCCGGCGAGGGACTGATGGCTCGCTGCCTGCAGCACGAGTACGACCACCTGGACGGCAAGCTCTACCTGTCCCGGTTGACCGGCCCGGTGCGCAAGGATGCCCTGCGTACTGTGCGGGAGAAGTTCTGACCAGGGCGACAAAACGGCCGATCTAAGGCATAATCGCAGCCGTACGCCGCGAGCGGTTCTTGGAAGTGAACGCGCGAGATCGTTGGGGAAGACGCATCTCGACCGGTCACAGAAGGGAACAGCATGTCAGGTCAGAGCACCCGCGGTGTTGTTTTCGTGCACTCATCGCCTCGCGCGTTGTGCCCGCACGTGGAGTGGGCCACCGGGTCCGTGCTGAACGCCCGGGTGGCGTTCGACTGGACCCCGCAGCCCGCCGCGCCCGAGATGTTCCGGGCCGAGCTGTCCTGGACCGGTGTGTCCGGTACCGGGGCACGGTTGGCGTCGGCGCTCCGCGGCTGGAATCACCTGCGCTATGAGGTGACCGAGGAAGCCAGCCGCGGGGTGGACGGCGGCCGCTGGAGCCACACCCCGGAGCTGGGCATCTTCCACGCCCAGATCGACACCCACGGCAACGTCGTCGTCCCCGAGGACCGGGTGCGGGCAGCGATGGCCCACGCCGGAGAGCCCGCGCGGATGCGCCACGAGCTCGAGCTCGCCCTCGGTCAGGCGTGGGACGACGAGCTGGAACCGTTCCGTTACGCCGGTGCCGGGGCGCCTGTGCGCTGGCTGCACCGGGTCGGCTGACCGGCCCCGAGGAGGAGGACGGTCGCAGACTACTCAGCGGCGCGGCAGGAGGGGCCGCGCCGCTGAGTTCTGTCTCCCCACCCCTCGCGAACGCAAGGTTAGGCGGCCGACACGCCGCCGCAGGCCGCAAACCAGGGCGTTCGCGAGTGGAACCCGGTCAGCTGCTGGCGACCACCAGGGCCACGTTGTGCCCACCGAAGCCGAAGGCGTTGTTCACCGCGGCGATCTGACCCTGGGGCAGCTCGCGCGGGGTGTCGCGCACCAGGTCGATCTCCAGGTCCGGCTCCGGGTCGGTGACGTTGATCGTCGGCGGAGCGGTGCGGTGGTGCACCGCCAGCACGGTCAGCAGGGACTCCAGCGCGCCGGCACCACCGAGCAGGTGCCCGGTCATCGACTTGGTCGCCGAGACCGCCACGTGGTCGGCCTCAGCCCCCAGGGCGCGGCGGATCGCAGTGGCCTCCACGCCGTCGCCGGCGGGGGTGGAGGTGGCGTGCGCGTTCACGTGCACCAGGTCGGCGGTAGACACCCCGGCGTTCTCCAGGGCCAGGCGCAGCGCCCGCTCCTGCCCGGCACCGCTCGGGTCGGGTGGTGCGATGTCGTAGGCGTCGGCGGTCATCCCCACACCGGCCACCCGAGCGTAGACGCGGGCACCGCGGGCCCTGGCGTGCACCTCGCTCTCCAGCACCACCACGGCTGCGCCCTCGCCGAGGACGAACCCGTCCCGGTTCACGTCGTAGGGCCGGGAGGCACCGGCGGGGTCGTCGTTGCGGGTGGACAGGGCCTGCATCTTCGCGAACGAGGCGATCGGCAGCGGGTGGGTGGCGGCCTCGGTGCCGCCGGCCACCACCACGTCGGCTCGCCCGGTGCGGATCATCTCCAGGCCGTAGCCGATCGCCTCCGCCCCGGAGGCGCACGCGGAGACCGGGGTGTGCGAACCGGCCTTCGCGCCCAGCGCGATGGAGACGTATGCGGCGGGGGAGTTGGGCATCAGCATCGGGACGGTCAGCGGCAGGACCCGGCGCACCCCCTTCTCCTTGATGGTGTCCCAGGCGTTCACCAGGGTGGTGACCCCGCCGATACCGGAGGCGACCACGGCACCCAACCGTTCGCCGTCGACCTCCGGCTCCCCGGCATCTGCCCACGCCTGCCGGGCGGCGATCATGGCGAACTGTGCGCTCGGGTCCATCCGGCGCATCTCCTGGCGGGTGAGCTTCTCCTCGGCGGGTACGGCGAGCTGCCCGGCGAAGGTGACCGGCAGGTCGTACTGGCTCACCCAGTCCTGCTCCAGGGTGCGCACCCCGGACCGTCCGGCGAGCGCCCCGTCCCAGGTCGCGGCCGTGTCACCACCGAGCGGGTTCGTGGTGCCGAGGCCGGTGACCACGACGTTCGTCTGGTCCGTCATGAGGGTCTCCAAGGATGTGTCAGGTGCTAAGCGTCGGGCGCGTACCCGCAACAGAGCACGCGCCCGACGGCGGCGGGATGCTCCCGGCGCCAGGTGGTGGCCCCGGCCGGAGGAACGCAGTGTGCGCCCGGGGCCGGGGCGGGGTCAGGACTGTGCCTGGACGATGTACTTGACGGCGTCACCAACGGTGGCGAGGTTCTTCACCTCTTCGTCGGGGATGCGCACATCGAACTTCTCCTCGGCCAGGGTGACGATCGTCATCATGGACAGGGAGTCGATGTCCAGGTCGTCGGTGAAGGACTTGTCCGCCTGGACGGCGTCCGTCTCCAGACCGGTCTCCTCGTTCACGATCTCAGCCAGGCCGGCCAGGATGTCCTCTTCGCTGTGCGCCATCATTTCTCCGTTTCTCGATTGACACGCTTTGTTCAGTGCGAGCGGGACCAGTGTCCCCGACTCGCGGGTGCTGCTGCCACTGCGGCACGCGGCAAGGTTCGGGTTGTCCCGGTGGTGTGCGCCACGATCACGGCAGCACCACCACCTGCGCGGCGTACACCAGCCCGGCGCCGAAGCCGATCTGCAGGGCGATGTCGCCGCTCTTCGCCTGCCCCTCGCGGAGCAGCCGTTCGGTGGCCAGCGGGATGGAGGCGGCCGAGGTGTTGCCGGTGTCGGCGATGTCCCGGCCGACCACCACGTCCTCGCGGAACTTCAGCAGCTTGAGCAGCTGGTCGGTGATCCGCATGTTCGCCTGGTGCGGCAGGAACACGTCGATGTCGCTCATCTGGAGCCCTGCTGCGGCCACTGCCCGGCGGGCGATGTCCGGCATCGAGGAGATCACCCACTTGAACACGGTCGGACCCTGCTGGCGCAGCGTGGGCGTGGTCATCGCGCTGACCTCCTCGGCCAGCTCCGGGGTGGGCGGTTCTGGCTCGCCCATCTCCTGGCGCCGGTAGTCCAGCCAGGACCGGGTCTGGTAGATGGCGTCCGCCTTGCCGCCGTCGCTGCCCCACACGGTCGGGGCGATGCCGGGGGTCTCGCTGTGGCTGACGACAGCGGCGCCGGCACCGTCCCCGAGCAGGAAGGAGATGGTCCGGTCGCTGGGGTCGATGAAGTCGCTCATCTTCTCCACGCCGATCACCAGCACGTGCTCGGCCGTGCCGGCGCGCACCAGCGCATCGGCCTGGGCGATGCCGTAGCAGTAGCCGGCGCAGGCGGCGGAGATGTCATAGGCAGGTGCCGGGGTGGCGCCGATGGTGTCTGCCACCAGCGCGGCCAGCGAAGGGGTCTGCTCGAAGTGGGTGACCGTGGATACGAGCACGGCCCCCAGGTCAGCTCCGGTCAGTTCGGCCTTGGCCAGCGCATCCTCAGCGGCACCGACCGCGAGGTCCTTGACCGAGACCTCCCGTCCGGCCCGCGCCCGGGTGCGGATACCGGTGCGCTGGGTGATCCACTCGTCCGAAGAGTTGATCGGGCCGATGATGTCGTCGTTGGGTACCAGCGTCCCGCCACGCATACCGCCGACGGCGAGGATGCGGCTGGCCGGCACCGGTACCGGCTGGGCGAGGGTCGGCTTGGTCATCGGGTCTCCTCGGTGCTGCGGGTGATCAGGTCGGCGGCGGCGTCCAGGTCGTCTGGGCTCTTCAGGGCAACAGTCTCCACCCCGCGCATGCTCCGGCGGGCCAGGCCCGCCAGCACGCCGCCGGGTGCCAGCTCGACGGCGCCGCTCACCCCGCTGTGCCGGATCGTCGCCTGGCACAGGTCCCACCGCACCGGGGAGGAGATCTGTGCGACGAGGCGCTCCAGCGCCTGGCCGCCGGAGCTGACCGGTGCGCCATCGGCGTTGGACAGCAGCTGCAGCTGCGGGTCGTGGGCGGTCACCTGCTCGGCCTCGCTGCGCACGGTCTGCACTGCAGGGGCCATGTGGTCGGTGTGGAACGCACCGGCTACGGCCAGCGGGATCACCCGCGCGCGTGCCGGTGGGTCGTCCGCCAGCGCCTGCAGGTCGCTGAGCAGCCCGGCTGCCACCACCTGGCCGCCGCCGTTGACGTTCGCACCGACCAGGTGGTGGGCGGCCAGCGCGGCCTCGACGTCCTCCGGGGCACCGCCGACCACTGCGCTCATCCCGGTCGGGGCTGCCTCGGCGGCCTCGGCCATCGCCCGGCCCCGGACCCCTACCAGGTGCAGCGCGTCCTTCGCGCTGAGCACCCCGGCCGCAGCTGCGGCCGCGAACTCACCCACGGAGTGCCCGGCGCTCACCTGCGCCCACGCAGACCGCGCCCCGACCCGTGCCTCCAACGCGTGCAGGCTGACCAGGGAGGTGGCCACGATCAGGGGTTGGGCCACCTTGGTGTCCTTGATCGCCTCCGCGTCTGCGGTGGTGCCGAGCGTGTGCAGGTCGAGGCCGGCGGCGTCACTGAGCTCGGCGAGCAGGTCGGTGGTGCCGTCCAGCTCGAGCCACGGCGCGAGCATGCCGGGAGTCTGGGCGCCCTGACCAGGGCTGAGCAGTGCGATCACACATTTCACCTTTCCGCGTGCGGCCCGGCACCGAGCACGACGGATCGCACCAGGTTGCCCGGAGGGGTTTGTCCGAATCCTACAAAGCGACGCCACCGGCGAGCTGACCAACAGCGATCGCGATCTGCAGCACGAACCCTTCCCGGGCGTCCACCGGGTCCCAGCCGGTGACCGTCGCGATCCGGCGCAGCCGGTAGCGCACGGTGTTCGGGTGCACGTACAGCAGCCGGGCCGTCGCCTCCAGGGAGCGGCCTTCGTTCAGGTAGGTGCTCAGTGTGGTCAGCAGCGGGCCGCCGACCTTCTGCAGCGGTTCGTAGACGTCGGTCAGCAGGGTCCGGCGGGCGTCGTTGTCGCCGGTGAGCACCCGTTCGGGGAGCAGCTCGTCGGCCATCACCGGTCGCGGGGCCGACGGCCAGGCGCGGGTGGCCTGCAGCGCGCTGAGCGCGGCCCGGGCCGAGCGACCAGCCTCAGCCAGCTCGGGCACCTCGGGGCCGATCACCACCGGCCCGGACCCGAACCGGGGCAGCAACGCAGTGGCCTGCTCGCGCAGGTTTCCCTCCCCGCCGAGCACCACGATCAGCCGGTCGCCCTGGATGCCGACCAGGGCGTCCTGCGCGGCGCGACGCGCGGCCCTGCGCAGCTCGGCGGCGCCCACCTCGTCCAGCGGGTCGTCGGCGGTGCCCACCATCACCAGCGCGCTGCCGCGCCCTGCCCACCCGAGGGCTGCGACGCGGGAGTGCAGCGAGTCGTCCGGGTCTCCGCGCAGCAGGGAGTCCACCACCAGGGCTTCCAACCGGGCATCCCAGGCGCCGCGGCTCTCCGCAGCGCGGGCGTAGACCTCTGCAGCAGAGAAGGCGACCTCGCGGGAGTACAGCAGCACCGCCTCGCGCAGCGCGGCTCGCTGCCCGGGGGCGGCCAGGTCCTCCGTGTGCTGCTCGACCACCTCCACCACGATCCGCACCAGCTGCAGCGTGTGCTGCAGGGAGATCGACCGGGTCAGCTCGGGCGGTGCGGCGCGGAAGATCTCGCCGGCGTTGTAGGCGCCCCGGCCCTGGTTCTCGTACCAGGCGATGAAGCTGGCGATACCGGACTGGGCCACCAGGCCGATCCAGGAACGGTCCTCCGCGGGCAGCGCGCGGTACCAGGTGAGCTCGGCGTCCAGGCGGCGTAGGGCGGCCGCGGTCAGCAGGTCGGTGCCGCCGCGCAACCGGCGGACCATCTCTCCGGTGGCGGCCGCGTCGGGCGGTGCAGCATCGCCGGGAGAGGGGGCCATGGCCTGAGGATACGAGCAACAGCGTTTGTGGGAAACCCACAAAGCGGTAGCCGTGGTCAGGATCACCGCACCGGGCGGCGCTCGAGCCGCGGTGGTGCCGGCACACCGCCTGCCGGATCTGGCACGGACAGACCGTTCCTGGACGCGCGGACGGTTCCCGCAGGCATGGGTGGAGCACGTCCGGTGCGTGGTCGTGACGGGCTGCTCACCAGGAGGAGGTCAAGCCTTGGCGCTAACCTGACGCTATGGGATGGCGCGACCGGATCCGCAGGGTGTTCCGCGCTGCACCCGCAGTGCGCGGGCCGCAGCGCCGGCAGAGCAGTGCTCCGCTCCCACCGGATGCGGCCCGGGAAGACCACCTGCGCGCCGTGCTCGCCGAGGACCCGAACGACGTGCCGGCGTTCAACGAGCTCGCCGAGATCGTCCGTCGCCGCGCCGCCGAGGTCGCACACCCGGACCCGCTCGCTGCGGACACCGGGCCGATCACCCGCGCGAAGGCAGCGGACACCGCACACTGGGCGCTGGCCGAAGAGCTCGCGGGCCGGCCCAGCGGTTGGTACGGACTGGTCGAGATGGCCCGGCTGTCGCTGGAGGACGACCGGGAGGGAGCCATGCGCCGGCTCGGGGCCGCATGTGAGCGGGACCCCAGCGGGCGGGCCCTGCTGGAGGGGGTACGGATGCTGCGCGAGGCGCACCTGCCCAGCGAGGCGCTCGGTCTGGGCGTCGGGCACTGGTCCCCGGCCGAGCACGACCCGGAGGCCGGTCGGCAGATCGTGCAGGCAGCCCTGGACGCCGACCGGCCCGCGGATGCCCGCCGGCACCTGCGCGACCTGGCCGAGCTGGGCAGCGGGCAGCACCGCACCGCCCGCGTGGTCGCCGAGCTGGAGCCCTTCGTCCGGGCTGCTGAGGCGACAACCAGCGCCGACTGACCCACCGGCCACCCACAGGCGAAGTTGCTCGTCGATCCGGCTAGCCACAGTGACCGGATCGACGAGCTGATTCCCCTGACCAAAAACGACTTGTCGATCTGGCTACGAATCGTGACCAGATCGACGAGCCATTTCGCCGCGGGGGAGGGGAGGGTCAGCTGTCGCCGCCGGCCGACCCCGTCGTGCCCGCGGTCACGTCCAGCAGCTGGTACTTCTCCACCGCCTGCGCCGGCGCCGAGGCGTCCACCTCACCGCGCTGGGCCAGGGCCTGCAGTGCGCGGGTGACGATCGACTCGGTGTCGATGAGGAAGTGCCGGCGCACCGACGGGCGGGTGTCGGAGAAGCCGAAGCCGTCCGCACCGAGCGTCCAGTAGTCGCCCGGCACCCACGCCCGGATCTGGTCCGGAACCTGGAAGTCGTAGTCCGAGGTGCCCACGAACGGGCCGTTGGCACCGGAGAGCTTCTGCGTGACGTAGGCCTGACGCTGCTGACCACCGGGGTTCACGAACGCCTCCCGGTCGGCCGCCAGAGCGTCCCGGCGCAGCTCGTTCCAGCTGGTCACCGACCACACCCCGGCCCGCACACCCCAGTCCTCGGCGAGCACGTCGCGCGCCTTGAGCGCCCACGGTACCGCCACACCAGAGGCGAGCAGCTGGACCTCGGGGCCGTCGCCGTCGGCCGGGGCCGCGAGCTGGTAGATGCCCTTGAGGATGCCCTCCACGTCCACGTTCTCCGGCTCGGCCGGCTGCAGCATCGGCTCGTTGTACACGGTGAGGTAGTAGATGACGTCCGGGTTGCGGTCGTCCTCGCCGAACATCCGCTGCAGACCGTCCTTGACGATGTGGCGGATCTCGTACCCGTAGGCAGGGTCGTAGTGCACCACAGCGGTGTTCGTGGAGGACAGCACGGGGGAGTGCCCGTCGGCGTGCTGCAGACCCTCACCGGTGAGCGTGGTCCGCCCAGCAGTGGCGCCGATCAGGAACCCGCGGGTGAGCTGGTCCCCGGCGGCCCAGAACTGGTCACCGGTGCGTTGGAACCCGAACATCGAGTAGTAGAAGTAGAACGGCACCATCACCTCGCCGTGCGTGGCATAGGAGGTGCCGACCGCCTGGAATGCTGCTGCAGATCCGGCCTCGGTGATACCGGTGTG
The DNA here is from genome assembly GCF_000421225.1 of Ruania albidiflava DSM 18029. Taxonomy (GTDB): domain Bacteria; phylum Actinomycetota; class Actinomycetes; order Actinomycetales; family Beutenbergiaceae; genus Ruania; species Ruania albidiflava. The sequence goes on from NZ_ATWL01000007.1 coordinate 206,661, forward strand.
CATCAGCCCACCGGACTCGGACTCCTTGTAGCTCAGCAGCAGGTCCCGGTCCACGGGCATGTAGTTCTGCCCGGTGGTGTTGAAGATCTTCAGGCTCGGGAAGATCGCGTCCAGGCCGAAGGTGCGCGCCTCGTCCGGGATGATCGGCACGATCCGCTTACCGAACTCCTTGTCCCGCAGCAGGTCCTTGAACAGCTGCACGAGGGCCATCGTGGTGGCGACCTCCTGCTGTCCGGAGCCCTTGGCGAGCCGCTCGTAGGCCTTGTCACCAGGCAGGTTCACCTGGGTGTACTTGGAGCGGCGCTCGGGTAGGAAGCCGCCGAGCTGGCGGCGCCGGTCGAGCATGTACTCGATCTCCGGCGCGTCCTTGCCTGGGTGGTAGTACGGGGCGGTGAAGGGGTCCTCGAGCTCGGAGTCCGGGATCGGCAGCCGCAGCGAGTCGCGCAGCAGCTTCAGGTCGTTCTCCTTCAGCTTCTTCATCTGGTGCGTGGCGTTCCGCCCGGCGAATGCGGAACCGAGACCGTAGCCCTTGACCGTGTGCGCGAGGATGACCGTCGGCTGACCGGTGTGGTTCATCGCGGCGGAGTAGGCGGCGTAGAGCTTGCGGTAGTCGTGCCCACCGCGCTTGAGCGCCCAGATCTCGTCGTCGGTCATGTTCTCCACCAGCGCCTTGGTGCGCGGGTCGCGACCGAAGAAGTGCTCCCGGATGAACGCCCCGTTCTCCGCCCGGTAGGTCTGGTAGTCCCCGTCCAGGGTCTTGTTCATCAGGTTCACCAGGGCGCGGTCCTTGTCCGCCTCCAGCAGGGCGTCCCACTCCCGGCCCCAGACCACCTTGATCACGTTCCACCCAGCACCCCGGAACGAGGCTTCCAGCTCCTGGATGATCTTGCCGTTGCCGCGCACCGGACCGTCCAGGCGCTGCAGGTTGCAGTTGATCACGAAGGTGAGGTTGTCCAGCTGCTGCCCGGCGGCGAAGTGGGCCAGACCGCGCGACTCCGGCTCATCCATCTCCCCGTCACCGAGGAACGCCCATACGTGCTGCTGCGAGGTGTCCTTGATCCCGCGGGCGTGCATGAACCGGTTCGTCCACGCCTGGTAGATCGCCGAGGCTGGGCCCAGACCCATGGAGACGGTCGGGAACTCCCAGAAGTCGGGCATGTTGTGCGGGTGCGGGTAGGACGGCAGCCCACGACCACCGGCGGGTCGGGACAGCTCCTGGCGGAACCCGTCCAGGTCTGCCTCGGAGAGCCGGCCCTCGAGGTAGGCGCGGGCGTACATACCGGGGGACGCGTGCCCCTGGAAGTAGATCTGGTCACCACCACCAGGGTGGTCCTTGCCGCGGAAGAAGTGGTTCAGGCCCACTTCGTACAGGGTGGCCACCGAGGCGTAGGAGGAGATGTGCCCGCCGACTGCGATGTCCGGACGCTGCGCCCGGGTGACCATCACTGCGGAGTTCCAGCGCAGGTAGGCGCGGTAGCGGCGCTCGACGGCTTCGTCGCCAGGGAAGTACGGCTCGTCCTCGACCGCGATGGTGTTCACGTACGGAGTGGTCATCGCCGACGGCACGGCGACCTGACGCTCCCGTGCTCGCTTGAGCATGTTCAGCAGGATGTACCGTGCCCGTGGTCCGCCGCGGTCGTCGATCAGACCGTCCAGCGACTCGAGCCACTCGCTGGTCTCGTCCGGGTCGATGTCCGGAACCTGGCTGAGCAGGCCGTTGATCAGAGGTCCGGCCTCGTTGCGTGACGTCACGACTCTCTCTTCTCTCCGCGCCCGGTGAGGCGCTAGCGACAAGCCCCGGCCGGCAGGTCTCGGTGGCTGGGGCTACGGTGACGCTCCCATTGTCATGCCTTGACGCGGGCGCGTCATCTTCTTGTGGTGTGAGATCCGTGACACCACTGTTCCGTATGGTGGCAGCCATGCCGCGAGGGAGGAATCTGGGTCATTGTGTGCCGAACTGGTGTGTCGGCCTGGGTGCCCCCGGTACGGTGTGGGGATGAGCACACCGCTGCCGACCGGGCGCGGTGGACGACGAAGAGAGGACACACGTGGCAGCGACCACGAACGCCGCGGGCAACAGCGCAGGCGTCCGTTTCGGAGTGAAGGCTGGGCAGGTCGTCCAGGAGTTCGGCTACGACGACGATGTCGACTCGGGCCTGCGTAGCGAGCTGGAGGAGGCCACAGGCACCGAGCTCGTGGACGAGGAGTACGACGACGTCACCGACATGGCGCTGGTGTGGTGGCGTGAGGACGACGGTGACACCCACGACCTGACCGACCTGCTGGTGGACACGCTGACGACCCTGGAGGACGAGGGGCTCGTGTGGGTGCTCACCCCGAAGGCCGGCCGGCAGGGGCACGTGGGTGCACCAGAGGTGGACGAGGCCGCCCGCACCGCCGGGCTGCACAGCACCAGCACCATCTCCGCCTCCGAGCACTGGAGCGGCTTCCGGCTCACCTCGCGTGGTCGCGGTCGGTGAACGACGGCGAAGCCTCACCTTCTGCAGGAGAGGTCGCCCCGGGTTTTGCCGCACCGGACGTGCACGGCGCGAGGCTCTCGCTGGCTGGCCTGCACGGTCGGCCGGTGCTGCTGGTGTTCGTACCGTTCGCGTTCACCCCGGTGTGCACCGATGAGGCGGCGGCGCTGCAGCAGGCCTGGCCGCGCTGGCGGCAGCAGGGTGTGCGGGTGGTGATGGTCGCCTGCGACGCGGTGCCCACGCTGCGTCGTTGGGTCGAGGAGCACGGGGTCGACTTCGACGTGCTCTCCGACTTCTGGCCGCATGGCCGCATCGCGCGCGCTTATGGCGCATTCTCCGAACGCGACGGCGCCGCTGACCGGATCAGTGTGCTGGTCGATGCCGACGGGCTGGTCCGCTGGCGCACCAGCGCGCCGCGCGGCACGGCTCGCCCAGTGGCCGACTACGAGGCGGCGATCGCGGGTCTGCTCGGGGGAGTGACGCGGTGACCTTGCAGCTGCCCAACGGACCGTTGGCCATCGCGCACCGCGGCGGTGCCGGGCTGCCCGCGAACGAAGGGATCGAGAACTCACTGCGGGCGGTGGCCCACGCCGCTGAGCTCGGTTACTGGTACATCGAGACCGACGTGCAGGCGAGTGCCGACGGTGAGGCGTTCGTTCTCCATGATGCCGACCTGGACCGGGTGGCCGGCCGGGACGTGGCCGTCGGTGATCTCACCGCGGCCGACGTGCGAGCGATCACCCTCAGTGGCGGGGAGTCGATCCCGACCTTGGCTGAGCTGCTCGAGGAGTTCCCGGCGCTGCGCTTCAACATCGACCTGAAGTCCGACGCAGTGGTCGCACCAGCACTTCGTGTGCTGCGCGCAACGGGTGCGACCGAGCGGGTGGTGCTGGCTGCGTTCAGCCACCGACGTCTGGTGCGGGTGCGCCGGCTGCTGCCCGGAGTGGCCACGTCTGCCTCGCCGGCGGAGATCGCGGCGCTGCGGTTCGGCCGGCTGCCGCTGGCGGCACGCGCCGGGGCGGTGGCCTTCCAGGTGCCGATCCACACCACGGTCCGGGGGCGGAGGGTGCGGATCGTCACTGACTCCTTTATTGCCCGCGCGCACGCGCGGGGCCAGCAGGTGCATGTGTGGACGATCGATGACGCGGACACGATGCGCACGCTGTTCGCTCAGGGGGTCGACGGCATCGTGGCCGACCGGATCGACGTGCTGCGGGACGTCCTCGCCGAGCGGGATCAGTGGCCCGCCCCCGGGCAGTGGCACTGACGGGCCGGACCGAGGTCGCGAGCGTCTGTGGGATTGGTAGGCTTACCCTCCGCCAGGGCCTATAGCTCAGTTGGTTAGAGCGTCGCGTTTACACCGCGGATGTCGGGGGTTCGAGTCCCTCTGGGCCCACGTAAAGTTGAACGTTCGAACCTTGCCCCGCTTGATCGCGGGGCAAGGTTCTTTCGTTGTGCGGCCTGGTCGCGGCGAGGATGGCGGCGATGGCCTGCTTCGGTTCGAGGGCTGCGTGGTCGTCGTCATCGATGGTGATGCGGTCGAACAGTGCCCGGTTGAGCATCCGGCGTTCGGCGGGTTCGGCCTTGGTATAGACGTCGCCGATGTCGGTGAGGAGTCCGAGGATCGCGTCGAGTCCGATCGTGGCCTTGTCGTAGGTCGTCTCCAACGTGTCGAGCCGGCTCGTGATCGCTTGTAGGCTCGCGCGGATGCGGTCCTGTTCGGTCTTGAGCAGGTCGAGCGGGATCGCGTCGGCGTAGTGGGCTTGGAGGAGCTTGACCTGTTCGGCTTCGAGTTTGGCCTTCTGCTCGGCGAGCAGCTTCTGCTCGTCGCTGGTCGACTCGGCGAGCGTGTCGAAAACCTGCCCCAGCACCGCCTTGATCCGCGCCGCTTCGTCCTCGGTGACGGAGATCTGCTGGTAGGCGCGTTCGATGGACTGTTCGACGCGGTGGACGAGGGCGGCGGTGCGCTGGCAGTCGTTGCTCTTGAACCGTCGGCCGGTGCAGGTGAAGTAGTCGTAGGCGACGCCCTGGTGGTTGCGGGGCCGTTCGAACATGAGCCGCTTCCCGCAGGCGCAGTAGATCGAGCCTTTGAGGTAGTGGTCGTACTTCTGCGGCTTGTCGCCCACGACGTGGTTCTGGGTGAGGATCGTCTGCACCTGCTCGAACGTCTCCGGGCTCACGAGCGGTTCATGGGTGCCGGGGTAGGTGACCTCGCGGAAGGTGACGATTCCCTGGTAGTAGGGGTTGGTGAGGATCTTGTGCAGGCCGGTCGTCGTGACCGGCTTCGCGGGGAACGTCGGCGTCGGCCTCGTGGTCAGGCCCCGTGTTTCCAGCTCGCGGGCGAGCTTCGAGAGTGACCAGTCGCCGGTGGCGTAGGCGGTGAACGCGAACCGCACGAGCTCGGCCCGGTCGGGGTCGAGCTGCACGT
>NZ_ATWL01000008.1 GCF_000421225.1 Ruania albidiflava DSM 18029
GGGTGTGTCTTCGCGTGTGGGGGGTGGGGGTTTTCGGCCTGATATTGAGGGGTTGCGGGCTGTTGCGATTGGGTTGGTGCTGGTCTACCACGCGGGTGTGGTGGAGGTGTTCCCTGGTGGGTTTGTGGGGGTTGATGTTTTCTTTGTGATCTCGGGGTTCTTGATCACGGGGTTGTTGATCAGGGAGCTGGAGAAGCAGGGGCGGGTGTCGTTGCCGCGGTTTTATGCGCGGCGGGCGAAGCGGTTGTTGCCGGCGGCGGGGTTGGTGCTGGTGGTGACTGCGGCCTTGACGTGGTGGTCGGTGTCGGTGGTGCAGTGGCGCACTTTTGGTGGGGACATCGTGGGTGCGGCGTTGTATGTGGTGAATTGGGTGTTGGCGGCTCGGTCGGTGGACTATCTGGCTGAGGGGGTGGGGGTTTCTCCGGTTCAGCATTTTTGGTCGTTGGCGGTGGAGGAGCAGTTCTACATCGTGTGGCCGTTGTTGCTGGTGCTGGTGGGCTGGTGGGTGCGTCGGCGTGCCGGTGCGCGGTTGCGGCCGGTGATGGCGGTGGGGATCGGGTTGGTGATCGTGCCGTCGTTCATCTGGTCGGTGGTGATGACGGCGGGTAATCCGGAGGCGGCGTTCTTTGTGACTCCTACGCGGTTGTGGGAGCTGGGGGTGGGGGCGTTGGTGGCTATCGGTGCTCGGTGGTGGTCTGGGTTGCCGCGTGTGGTGGGTGTGGTGCTGGGTTGGGTGGGCCTGGTGGCGGTGGTGGCTTCTGGGGTGCTGCTGAGTACTGAGGTGGCTTGGCCGGGGTATGCGGCGGCGTGGCCGGTGTTGGGGTCGGCTGCGGTGATCGTGGCTGGGTTTAGCTCTGGTCGTGGGGGTGCGGCGGGGTTGTTGTCGTGGAAGCCGGCGGTGTGGGTCGGTGGGTTGTCGTATTCGTTGTATCTGTGGCACTGGCCGTTGTTGGTGGCGGCGACGGGTTTGTGGGGGGAGCTGGGTGGCAAGAAGGGGTTGGTGGTTGCTGCGGTCAGCTTTGTCCCGGCGTGGGTGAGCTATAAGTTCGTGGAGAATCCGTTTCGGTTTGCTGCTCCGGTTGCGCGGTCGAATCGGTTGGCGTTGTCGTTGGGGGCGAACTTCTCCCTGGTGGGGGTTGCTGCGGGGTTGGTGTTGATGTTGGTGGTGCCGCAGGTGGGGGCCAATCCTGAGCAGGAGCAGCAGGCTCAGGGTGCGGCGGCGTTGCACCAGGGTGGGTCGGCCAGTGCGGAGGCCCCACCAGGATCGGTGGCCTCCCTGGCCTCGGTGGACTGGTTCACCCCACAAGCCACCCAAGCCACCAGCGACAACCCGGAGTCGTCCGAGGCCGGCTGCTCGCAGAACCAGACCGACCCGGAACCAATCGTGTGCGAGTGGGGGGATCTGGAAGGAGATCTCACCGTTGCCATGATCGGCGACTCCAAGGTGATCCAGTGGCAGTCGGCGATCGAGCAGATCGCCAACGACGAAGGCTGGCACGTCTACTCCTACATCAAGTCCGCCTGCGCCTTCGGCACCGGCGTCCAGGTCGCCAAGGGCGACCCGTACACCAGCTGCCAGCAGTGGAACGAGCAGATGCTGCCGATCATCCTCGACCAGCAGCCCGATGTGGTCATCGTCTCCAACCGGGTCGCCACCGCGATGGCCAACCCGCCGGACACCGAGTCCCGTACCAGCCAGGCCATGGAAGATGCTCTGGCCGAACGCTGGACCCAGCTAGCCGACGCGGACATCCCGGTGGTGGTGATGCTGGACTCGGTCAGCCCCGGCGACATCTCCGTCTACGAGTGCGTGGCGGACAACCTGGACAACCTCCAGGCCTGCACCTTCGACCGCAACGAAGGCGTCCAACGGTCCGGAGCTCCTGTGCAGGAGGCCGCTGCCGAGCGGGTGCCCGGGGTGCAGACCATCGACATGACCGACCAGGTCTGTCCCGAGGAGACCTGCGTACCGGTCATCGGCAACGTCCTCGTCTACCGACAGACCTCCCACCTGACCAGCACCTACGTCCGCACCCTCACGCCGTACCTGGCGGACAGGCTCGTCCCTGCGGTGAACGAGGCGGTGGGGTAGCCGCACAGCGATGAAGCACGAGACCTCGGCGCCGGACCGCCCGCAGCACTCCACGACACGGTGGCTGGTCGGCGGGAACGCTGCACTGCTCACCGTGGCGGTCGTGCTGCTCGCCATGCTGCTCGCCCAGCCCCCGCCCGAGCGCGAGGCGGATACGGCGAACGCTCAGGGAGCACAGGTGCTGGACCAGGCCCAGGACGCCCCGGCAGACGCCGTGCCCGGCACGATGGCCTCGCTGCGGGACGTGACCTGGTTCATCCCGAGCACGGCTGATGCACGCTACGACATGCCCCGGGGCTACGACTACGGCTGCGAGCAGAACCAGCAGGACGCCGAGGCGGTCCGCTGCGACTTCGGCGATCCGGACGGGGACGTCACCGTGGCCATGGTCGGGGACTCGAAGGTGCTGCAGTGGCAGTCGGCCGTGGCGACCCTCGGGCACGAGAACGCCTGGCACGTGCTCTCCTACACCAAGTCCAACTGCGGACTGCACGCCGGTCTGCAGACCAACCACGGTCAGCCGTACCGCAGCTGCGAACAGTGGAACGACCGAGTGATGGCCGACCTGCTCGCCGACCCGCCCGACGTGGTGCTGGTGTCCAACTATGTGAACACCGCCCTGGACCCGCCTGCGGACCAGGAGGAGAGCCAGGCGGCGATGGTCGACGCGCTGGTGACCCAGTGGCGCACCCTGACCGAGGCGGGTATCGCCGTCGTGGTGATCCTGGACAACCCCAGCCCAGACGGGGACTCGGTGTACGAGTGCGTGGCGACCCACCTGCGCGAGCTGGGCGCCTGCGCCTTCGACCGGGAAACAGGCATCGCCCGCTCCGGTCAGCCGGTGCAGCTGGCGGCCGCAGCGCAGCTGCCGCAGGTGCACACTGTGGACCTCACCGACCACATCTGCCCGGAGGAGATGTGCGTACCGGTGATCGGCAACGTGCTCATCTACCGGCAGGGCTCGCACCTCACCGACGTGTACGTCCGCACGCTCACACCTGCGCTGGGACGGCAGCTGGTGCCGGTCGTCGCGGACGTGACCGGGTAGGCCGAGCCAGGGTCGGACCGAGCGGAGAGGCGCGGGGTCGGGTCAGTCCCGCCGGTACACGTCCCGGGTGTAGACCTTCTCGGCCACGTCCTCCAGGTCCGCATCGTGCCGGTTGCTGATGATCACGTCGGCGCGGTGCTTGAAGGCCGCCAGGTCGGTGACCACCTCGGAGCCGAAGAACTCCGCCGTCTGCAGTGCCGGTTCGTACACGATCACCTCGACGTCCTCGCTGCGCAACCGGCGCATGATGCCCTGGATGGAGGAGTCACGGAAGTTGTCCGACCCGGACTTCATCACCAACCGGAACACGCCCACCGTGCGCGGCCTGCGGCGCAGCACGTCAGCGGCGATGAAGTCCTTCCGGGTCGCGTTCGCCTCCACCACCGCCCGGATGAGGTTCTGCGGCACCTGCTGGTAGTTGGCGAGCAGCTGCTTGGTGTCCTTGGGCAGGCAGTAGCCGCCGTACCCGAACGAGGGGTTGTTGTAGTGCGAGCCGATGCGCGGGTCCAGGCTCACCCCCTCGATGATCTGCGCGGAGTCCAGGCCGTGGGTCAGGGCGAAGGTGTCCAGCTCGTTGAAGTACGCCACCCGCAGCGCCAGGTAGGTGTTGGCGAACAGCTTGATCGCCTCCGCCTCGGTGGCGTCAGTCAGCAGCACCGGCACGTCGGCCTCTACCGCGCCCTCGACCAGCAGGTCCGCGAACCGCTTCCCAGCCTCGCCACGGTCTCCGACCACGATCCGGGAAGGGTGCAGGTTGTCCCAGAGTGCCTTGCCCTCGCGGAGGAACTCCGGGGAGAACAGCACCTGCAGGTCCGGGTGCTTAGCACGCATGCTGGCGGTGAACCCGACCGGCACCGTGGACTTGATCACCACCACCGCCTCCGGTGCCACCGTCTGCACCTGCTCGAGCACCGAACGCACCGAGGAGGTGTCGAAGTAGTTGCTGCCCGGGTCGTAGTCGGTCGGCGTGGCGATCACCACGAAGGCAGCCCCGGCCAGTGCCTCGGTGGCCGAGGTGGTGGCATGCAGCTGCAGCCGCCCCGAATCCAGGTACTCAGCCAGCTCCGGGTCGGCGATGGGGGAGCGGCCGGCGTTCACCGCTGCCACCTTCTCCTCATCGACGTCCAGGGCCACCACCTCCTGGTGCTGGGCCAGCAGCGTGGCGATGGACAGCCCGACGTAGCCACATCCGGCGACGGCGATCTTCACAGCAGCGACTCCCAGGTTCGGTTGGGTTTGTGACGACACGGTACGCCCACTGACGGGGGAAAATCGGGAACCCGCGGACGTTCTGGACGCACGGTGAACGGACCAGGGCCCTGCCCGCTGCTGCGGACAGGGCCCTGAAGTCCTCAGTGCTTCGCTCAGGAGGTCGCTGAGGTGAGCTCGGCGAGCATCGCAGAGGTGGAGGAGGTGACGAACTCCATGTCCTCCAGGCCGTAGGTCGGGATGACCTCGTCCTCGGTGATGCGGGTCAGGCCAGCACCCGGGTCGATGCCGACGATCCGGTTACCGAAGGCGTCGGCATTGTCTGCCAGCTCGTCCAGCGAGTCGATCGGCGCATCCTCGTTCACGGCGATGTTCAAGGTCGCCTCGTCGTACCAGATGCCCAGATCCTCGATCTGGTCGCCGTACTGCTCGTAGTAGTCGGCGTGCGTGGTCGGCAGCCAGCCGTCGAACAGCAGCTCGTACCCGCCGTCACCAGCCAGGGAGGTGAAGATGACGCCGATGTCGGCGTCCTCGGCGTTGACCGTGTAGCCGAAGTCCTCCAGCATGGCCTTCCAGAGGTGGCTGACCGCCACACCCTCGTCCCAGCCGGCGGGCATACCGATGCTCAGCTCGGTCATGTCATCTGCCGTGTCCTGCGGCTCACTGGAACCGACTGTGGCTTCCACCCAGTCAGGATTCTCCTCGAGCCACTGTGCTGCGGACTCCTCGTTCTGCTCACCGTCGTTCTCGTTGAGCATCAGGTTCTCAAGAGAGGCGAGCTGCTCGTCGGAGAGGGTGAAGTTGCCGATCCACTCGGCGAGCTGCGGGTAGTCCTCGGCGAAACCGGTCCGGCCGAAGGTGTGGATCTCCTCTGCCTCGCCCAGGGCGCCCTCGGGGTCCTCCAGGTCGCGGATCGGGAACTCGTCGTAGGCCCAGTGTGGGTGCCACAGCGTGACGACGATGTTGTCGCCCTCGGCGGCATTATCGTCACCGCCGCCATCGCCCTCGTCCGAGCCGCAGGCGGCGAGGCCGAGAGCGAACGCCGCAGTTACGGCAACGCCGATCATGTTGCGCGTTGTGCTTCGCATGTATTCCTTTCTGGGGGCGTCGCCCCCGGGATCGAATTCGTGGGGTCCGGTCCGCTTCCCGATCAGGCGGCGCGTGTCTTCAGCGCCTTCGCGACCGGGGAACGGTCGGACAGGGCGGCGGTGATCCGGTCGAGGAACATCGCCAGGATCACCACCGAGAACCCGGCCTCGAAACCGAGGCCGACGTTCACTCGGGTGAGCGAGCTGTAGACGTCAGCGCCGAGGCCGCCAGCGCCGACCATTCCGGCGATGACGACCATCGACAGGGCAAGCATGATCACCTGGTTCACTCCGCCCATGATCGTCGGTAGCGCGAGCGGGATCTGGATCTGGCGCAGGATGCGCCCGGGGGAGGAGCCGAATGCATGCCCTGCCTCGACGACCTCCTTGTCCACCTGCCGGATACCGAGCTCGGTGAACCGGATACCCGGGGCGATGGCGAAGATGATGGTGGCGATCATTCCTGGAACAGCACCGGTGAGGAAGATGACGACGGTCGGGATCAGGTACACGAACGCTGGCATCGTCTGCAGGAAGTCCAGGATCGGTCGTACGACCAGGGAGACCGTGTCGTTGCGGGCCGCCCAGACTCCCACCGGGATACCGATGAGCAGGGCTATCAAGCTGGCCAGGAGCACCAGGGCGAGGCTGTCCATCGCGTTCGACCACTGGCCCACGGACTGGATCACGAGCATCCCGACGAGCGTGCCGACCGCGAGCTTCCAGCCCTTGGCGAAGAACGCCAGCAGTGCCAGGACGACGGCGATCAGCAGCGGTGGCGGTCCACCCAGGACGAGGTCCAACGCGTCGTAGAGACCCTCCAGGACCGTCTTGATGAAGGTGAAGATGACCGCGAACGTGTCGGTCAGCCAGTCGACGAAGGTCTCGACCCAGCTGCCGAGCGGCAGCGTGAAGAGTGGTTCGTTCATCGGGTGCCTCCGGCGCTGGTTGTGGTCTGTGCTCCCTCAGGTTCGGCTGCAGTGATCTCTGTATCACCGTTCGCCGGCGAAGGGGCGGACGACGGTGAGTCCTCAGGGGCCATCGCCTCCAGCAGGCTCACTCGCGGTATCACTCCGGAGAGCCGGCCCTGGTCGTCGACGACGGCCAGGGGCACCGGCGACTCCGACGACGGGGCGAACAGGTCCACCAGCGGGGTGTCCTCGTTAACCGGGGTGATCAGAGTACGCACCACGCCTTCGATCGTGTCAGCGCCCTCGCGCTGGGCCTGGAGCAGGTCCTCGTCCACGACCGTGCCGAGCAGCTTTCGGTCACGGTCCACCACGACCGCGCCGGCGAGCTGTACCTCTTCGAGCTCACGCAGCGCTCGTCGTGGACCGGTGGTGGACCGCAGCGTGAGAGTGGGCTTACGCATCAGCGATGAGGCCTGCAGGACGCGGGTGCGGTCGACATCGGCGATGAACCGGGCCACGTAGTCGTCTGCCGGCTCGGAGAGGATCTGCTCGGCGGTGCCAATCTGGACGATCCGCCCGTCTCGCATCACTGCGATCCGGTCGCCCAGGCGCATCGCCTCGTTGAGGTCGTGGGTGATGAAGACGATGGTCTTTCCCAGTCGCTGCTGCAGGTCGATCAGCTGCTCCTGCATGTCGCGGCGGATCAGCGGGTCGAGAGCGGAGAAGGCCTCATCCATCAGCAGTACATCGGTATCTGCCGTCAACGCCCGGGCCAGCCCCACGCGCTGACGCATGCCACCGGAGAGCTGGGAGGGCAGCTTGTCGCCCCAGCCGTCCAAGCCCACCATCTCCAGCGAACGGTTGGCACGCTCCATCCGCTCACCCTTGGGAACCCGCTGGATCTCCAGAGGGTAGGCGGCGTTGTCCAGCACTGTGCGGTGCGGCAACAGTGCGAAGTGCTGGAACACCATGGAGACCCGAGTGCGGCGGATCTCCCGCATCCGTGCCGCCGAAACCTCGCTCAGGTCATCCTCACCGAGGTGGATGTGCCCGCCGTTGGGCCGCCAGATACCGTTGAGCATACGGATGAGCGTGGACTTGCCGGACCCGGAGAGGCCCATGACCACGAAGATCTCACCCTCTTGCACCTCGAAGGAGGCGTCGATGACCGCCGCAGTACCCAGGTCGGCGACATCGCTGCGGCTGGCCCCCTCGCGCAGCTTCGACACAGCTTCGGCCGGGCGACGTCCGAAAACCTTGTATACGTTCTGAACACGTAGTGCGTTCACGCTCACCTCTACCTCACGTCTCCTTCAGACCGGCCCGCCCGATGCCGGAGCACTCGGCGGCTGCGGTGCTGTGATGACCGCAGGTGAGCACTCGTCCCGCTGCTCACCACTCGTCCCGATCCGGGCACACAAGACCGGACCCACGAGGGCCGCAGACCACCATGACGTTATCGGCGTAGTCGTGCCAGCACGACATTCGGGTCAAACACGGTTCTGGGTCCGAGAATGCTCGTTGACATCCCCTCTGACCTGCGATGATACCCCAAAAGGATCGTTATTCCTTTGTTACTGAAATGACACCGGCGGAAGTAGATTCTCAACTTTCGGAAGACCGCGATCTCGCATCGTGAGATTTTGGCTGCGTGCTTCCCGCTGCCATGGGTGCGTACCGCCTGCTCTGGCGGCGGCGGGCGGAGTCTCCCTCCCCAGGTCCGGGCCCTGCTCCGTGTGCACGAGAGGGCCCCCGGACGTGCGTCCTGCATGCGAGCCTCGAGCGGATCCGTGGTCCCGTGTCTGAGCCGATACGCTGAGCGTCATGACTTTCTCCGAGGTGAGCGGGCGCTACAAGGTGCGCGACCTGTCCCTGGCTGAGGCGGGCCGGCACCAGATCCGGCTGGCCGAGCACGAGATGCCCGGGCTGATGGCACTGCGGGCCGAGTACGGCCAGGCGCAGCCGCTGCGCGGGGCACGGATCGCCGGGTCGCTGCACATGACGGTGCAGACCGCCGTGCTGATCGAGACCCTCACCGCACTGGGGGCGCAGGTGCGCTGGGCCTCCTGCAACATCTTCTCCACCCAGGACGAGGCCGCTGCTGCCGTGGTGGTGGGCCCGGACGGCACCCCCGAAGACCCCCGTGGCGCAGCCGTGTTCGCCTGGAAGGGCGAGACCCTGGCTGAGTACTGGGACTGTGCTGAGCAGATCCTGCTCTGGCCCGACGGCGGGCCCAACCTGATCCTGGACGACGGCGGCGACGCCACCATGCTGGTGCACGAAGGACACCGCTTCGAGACACTCGGCGCCGTGCCACCTGCGCCGCAGCCTGGGGACGCCGACTACTCCGAGGAGAAGGTCGTCTTTCTCGACCTGCTCCGCCGCTCCTTGGCCGCCGACCCGACCCGCTGGCAGACCGTAGCCGCGGGGATCCGCGGCGTCAGCGAGGAGACCACCACCGGGGTGCACCGGCTCTACCAGCTGGCCGTGGCCGGGCAGCTGCTCTTCCCGGCGATCAACGTCAACGACTCGGTCACCAAGTCCAAGTTCGACAACCGGTACGGCATCCGTCACTCGCTGCCCGACGGGCTGAACCGCGCCACCGACATCCTGATCGGCGGCAAGGTGGCCGTGGTCTGCGGCTACGGCGACGTGGGCAAGGGCGCTGCGGAGTCGCTGCGCGGGCAGGGCGCACGTGTGGTGGTCACCGAGGTTGATCCGATCTGCGCGCTGCAGGCGGCGATGGACGGCTACCAGGTGGCCCGGCTGGAGTCGGTGCTGGACCAGGGCGACTTCTTCATCACCACCACCGGCAACGTGGACGTGATCACCACCGAGCACCTCGCCGGCATGAAGGACAAGGCCGTGGTGGGCAACGTGGGCCACTTCGACAACGAGATCGACGTGGCCGGGCTGTCCCGGCTGCCGGGGGTGACCCGTACCGAGATCAAGCCACAGGTGCACGAGTGGACCTTCCCGGCCACGGCCGAGCGGGAGGAGCACTCGATCATCGTGCTCTCCGAGGGGCGGCTGCTGAACCTGGGGAACGCCACCGGGCACCCGTCGTTCGTGATGAGCAACTCCTTCGCCAACCAGGTGATCGCCCAGATGGAGCTGTTCGACGCCGAGAAGGACTACGACACCGAGGTCCACCGGCTGCCCAAGGTGCTCGACGAGAAGGTCGCCCGGCTGCACCTGGACGCGCTCGGCGTGGAGCTCACCGAGCTCACCAAGGAGCAGGCGGAGTACATCGATGTGGACGTGGCCGGGCCGTACAAGCCCGAGCACTACCGATACTGAGAGAGCTGGCGTGAGCGAGAAGACGGACCGGGGACCCGCCGAGGGCGAGCCGACCGAGCCGGATGCGAGGACCGACGAGCCCCGCGACGATGCACCGAAGGCACTGTTCTCCGGCCTGACCCCAGGCGGGGAACGCAACTTCATGGACACCCTGCGCGGGGAGACGATCGGCGGGGTGCTGCTGATCATCGGCGCAGTGGTGGCCCTCGTCTGGGCGAACTCGCCCTGGCAGGACAGCTACACCGCGATCCGGGACACCCGCCTGACGATCAGCCCGCTCGGGCTAGACCTGAGCGTCGGGGAGTGGGCCGCCGACGGCCTGCTGGCAGTGTTCTTCTTCGTCGTGGGGGTGGAGCTCAAGCGGGAGATCGTCACCGGTGAGCTGCGCCGGATGTCCACGGCGATCGTGCCGGTGGCCGCCGCCATGGGCGGGATGGCCGCACCAGCGCTCATCTACCTCGGTGTGAACCTGGCCATGCCGAACGGGGCCCCAGACGGTTGGGCGATCCCCACCGCCACCGACATCGCCTTCGCCGTGACCGTGCTCGCGCTCGTCGCCAAGTGGTTGCCGACGGCGTTGCGCGCCTTCCTGCTCACCCTCGCGGTGGTCGACGACCTGCTGGCGATCATCATCATCGCGGTCGCCTACTCCGACTCCCTCGCCCTGCTCTGGCTGCTGGCCGTAGCGGCGTGCGTGGCGCTGTTCTCATTCCTGATCCGCAAGGGGATCACCGCCTGGTGGGTGCTGCTGCCGCTGGGGCTGCTCGCCTGGTACTTCATGCACTCCTCCGGGGTGCACGCCACGATCGCCGGGGTGGCGCTCGGTATGGCCACACCGGCACTGCCGCTGAAGGGCAAGCCCGCTGAGCGGGCACCGGCACGGGCGGCTGAGGAGTCCCCGGCCGCCTACTTCGAGCACGTCTGGAGACCGGCGTCCGCCGGGTTCGTGGTGCCAGTGTTCGCGCTGTTCACCGCCGGGGTGACCGTGGACCCCACCATTCTCGGGGAGGCGCTCCGCGACCCGGTGGCGATCGGCGTGGCCCTCGGCCTGGTGGTGGGCAAACCGGTCGGCATCCTGCTGGCGACCTGGCTGGTCACTCGCACCCGGCACGCGAACCTGGCCCGCGGCCTGGCCTGGCTGGACATCGGCGCGATGGGCGTGCTCGCCGGGATCGGGTTCACCGTGTCCCTGCTGGTGGCCGAGCTGGCCTTCGGGGTGGGGCACCCGCGCGACGAGCACGCCAAGATCGCCGTGCTGTCCGCCTCGCTGTTCGCCGCGCTGGTCGGCAGTGCGCTGCTGTGGTGGCGCGGGCAGGTGCACCGCAACCACGGTGACGTCACCGCCCCCAGCACTGGGTGACGCCCTCGCCCACCACCCCACCCAACCCATCACCCAGCCACCCCGCCGGCGTGAATTGAATCAGTCGTGAGCTGCCACGTGTGGTCGTGCCCTCGGGTGTCGCCCCGGTGCAGGAAGTATCGCTCCGGCTCTCCGGGCCTGTAGGTCAGGCGTAGTCGGTGATGCCGTAGGGCAGCTCACGCATCCGTTCGGCCTCGAACAGCTCCCGTTCCTGCCGCCGAACCGCGGTGGTGTACTCCCGGTCCCGCCGAGCGACGAGCACGGCGGCCAGGAACCGCTCCGGGTTCGTGCCCCAGGGTGCCGGTGGGGCCACGTACGGCTCCACCGCTGCCGCCAGTGCGTAGGCGGCCTGCACCCGGGCCTGCGGCTGCAGCGTGCCGGTACGGGAGAGGAACACCCGGGCATGCACCGCCAGCTGGTCGGGCAGCCTGCGGATGTCCGCCTGCTGCGCCCACCGCTCCAGGTCTGGGGGCATCAGCAACGGTTGCAGCGGCATCTCCGAACCGCGGACCCGGGCGGCATACGTACCGGCGAGCAGATCGCCGAGCCGCTTGCCCCGGCGGTTCACCAAGGAGGTGATCACCGCCGCGGAGCCGAACGTGACCCACACCTCCACAGTGCCCACCAGTGCCCGGACGAACGCCTGCCGGAACCGGACCGGTCCGCCGTCGTCGCGGACGATCCGGATACCGGTGGCGAACTTGCCCACGGAGACTCCGCGGGTGAGGGTCTCCACGGTCGTGGGCAGGATCAGCATCACCAGCGCCATGGCGACCACGACCACCACGCTCAGCTGTGCCTCGTTCGTGGTCAGCTGCAGCCCGAGCAGCACGAACACCAGGCCGACGATGCCGTACGTGGCGATGTCGATGATCCCGGAGCCGACCCGGCTGAGCAGCATCGCCGGGCGCACGTCCAACGCGACTGCCTCCCCGGTGACGATCAGGTCATCGGGCAGCCCGAGCGGGTTGGTCGGGTCCGTCGGACCAGAGGGGCCGCTGGCCGCTGGGGCTGGTGAGCTCCCCGTTCGCCGTCCGGGGCCACCGTCAGCCTGTGCTCCCGCGGGCCGCGTATCGCTGCCCGCGGGAGCACTACGCGTGCCCGCTGCGGCAGTGCCGGGTGCGGCGAATGGGTTCAAGGTACTCATCCATGGCAGATTAGCCTCTATGGACATCGACGCGTTCGTCGCCGTGAACTCGAGCCGCTGGGACCGGCTCGCCGCGCTGCTGCGTCAGCGCCGCCTGGACGGCGCCGAGACCGACGAGCTGATCCGGAACTACCAGCTCACCGCCACCGACCTGTCCCGGGTGCGTACCAGTGCCCCGGACCCGAGCATCGTCTCCCGGCTGTCGATCCTGCTCGCCCGTGCCCGCGGCATGATCGCCGGTGCGCACGAGCCCGCCTGGGCGGACGTGACCCGGTTCGCGGTGATCGCACTGCCGGCGGCGTTCTATCGCGTGCGCTGGTGGACCATCGCGGCGATGCTGCTGTTCTGCGCCTACGGCGTGGCCACCGGGTTCTGGGCCTACCACGATCCTGCAGTGCTGAACCAGATGGGGAGCCCGGCGATGCGCGAGCAGTACGCACGGGAGGCGTTCGCCGCCTACTACTCCAACTTCCCGGCACCGGACTTCGCCGCGCAGGTGTGGACGAACAACGCCTGGATCGCCGCACGCGCGATCGGCGGCGGGATCACCGGGATCTTCCCGATCTTCATCCTGCTGCAGAACGCCCAGGGGATCGGCATGTCTGCCGCAGTGATGGCCGAGCACGACTACCTGGACGTGTTCTTCGCCCTGATCCTGCCGCACGGGCTGATGGAGCTGACCGCGATCTTCATCTCGGTGGGTGCCGGGGTGAAGCTGTGCTGGGCCTGGATCGCACCAGGCCCGCGCACTCGCGGCCGGGCGCTCGCCGAAGAAGGCCGCGCACTGGTGACGGTCGCCATCGGACTGGTCGTGGTGCTGGGCGTGAGCGGTCTGGTGGAAGGGTTCGTCACGCCGTCGAGCCTGCCCACCGGGGTGAAGATCACCATCGGCGCCCTGGTGCTGGCCGCCTACTGGACCTACACGATCGTGCTCGGCCGGCGCGCAGTACGCGACGGTGAGACCGGCGACGTACGCGCCGAGCACGCTGAGGACACGGTGGCGATGGCGGCCTGATGTCCACCACGCAGGCGATGGCGCTGAGCAACGGTCTGAGCGTTGCGGGCACGCCGGACGCTGCAGGTGTGCCCAGCAGCGCGGTGCTGGCCGTCCTCGACCGTCTCGACCAGCGCGGCCTGAACACCCACTCACTTCTCATCGCCCACCGCGGAGTGCTCGCCTTCGAAGGGTACTGGGCGCCCTACACGGCCCAGACGCCACACCGGCTGTACTCGGCGAGCAAGTCCTACGTCGCAGTGGCGATCGGCACCCTCGTCGACGACGCCGCGCTGACCCTCACCGACCGGCTGGCCGACCACTTCCCCGACAAGGTGCCGGCAGACATGCACCCGTACGTGGCGGCCATGACGGTCGAGGACCTGCTCACGATGCGCACCGCGCACGCAGGAACCACCTACAAGAAGGTCGACGACCCGGACTGGGTGCGCACCTTCTTCACCGTGCCGCCGGACCGAGTGCCAGGCATGGTGTTCAGCTATGACACCTCAGCCACTGTAGTACTGACTGCCCTGGTGGAGCGCCTCAGTGGGCAGCACCTGCCCGAGTACCTCATGGACCGGGTGCTCGGTCCGATCGGGGTGCAGCAACCGGTGACGGCGCTGGTGAGCCCCGCGGGAACCACTGCTGAGCAGCGGGCCGGGCGGCCCACCTGGCGGGAGATGGCGGACAACCCCCACGGGGTCGCCCATGGCGGGTCCGGGCTGTTCACCACGCCCAGGGACTTCCTCCGCTTTGCCCAGCTGTGCCTGCAGCAGGGGCGCTGGGGCGGGGAGCAGATCGTCTCGGCAGGTTTCATGCAGGCCGCCACCGGCTACCAGACCTCTACCGTGCACACGGGCGGACACCTGCCGGACAGCCGCTGCGGGTACGGCTATCAGTTCTGGCGCACCCGGAACGGCGGCTTCTCCGCCCGGGGGATGGGCGGCCAGATCGCGCTGTGCCTTCCCGAGGAGGAGCTGGTGGTGGTCACGACCGGGGACAACCAGGGCCGCACCGGCACCGAGCAGGCCTTCTTCGACGCGGTCTGGGACGAGCTGTTGCCTGCACTGCACGGCCTTCGGGCGGACCACCCCGGCGACGACGACGCGCCGGAGGCTGTTGCGGAGCTCGAGCGGGTGCGGGCCGGCCTGGCGCTGCCCCCTGTGCCGGTTCGTGGCGGCTCCCACGCCGAAGGCGGCTTCACCGGCAGGTGGGCAGTGGATGATCAGCACTCCACGTTCACCACCCTCGCCGTCTCTGTCGGCGCCCACCGCGGGGACCTGCACCTGACCGACCGGGCTGGACAGCAACGTACGTTCGCCTTCGGCATCGGCGCGCTCGTGCGCGGCAAACTGCCCGGTTATGGCTACGAGACGCTGACCTCGGGGGCCTGGCTGGACGAGCAGACTCTCTACCTTCGGGTGCACGTGCTCGGCCTGTACCTGGCGCAGCTCGAGCTGACCCTGTCCGTGCGCGGTGCTGCCGTGACGCTGACGATGAGCAAGGCAGCCGAGGGGTTCGCGCAGGAGTACCAGGGTACGGTCAGCGGCCACTGGGCAGCTGGATAACCGGGCCCTCCAGAGCCGTGGGGCCGTGTTCCGGCCGTGTCTCTACCTAGTCGCGTTGCTGGCCAGCTCAGCGAGGAACCGCGGCAGCCGGCCTGCGCCGAAGTCGAAGAACCGCACCCACTGTGGCCGGACCGCGATCCGCGCCATCCGTGGGTACATCGCCCGGCATGCCTGCTCGAACTGCGCGGCGGCCGCAGCGTCCATCGTCTGCCGTGCAGCTTCCAGGTACTCGGGCACCACACCGTCCACGATCTGGGTCGCCGCCCGCCCGCGGATGGAGAGCGCTCGTGCCTGGTCCGGGGTGTTCCCACCGTCGATGCTCAGCGCGACATCCGGGTGCTGTGCCAGGGCGGCGACCTTCGGGGCAGTGTCGGCGGTGGAGATGACCACCTCCTGCCCGGTCCAGTAGAAGCCGACCGGCACCACCCGGGGTGTGCCGTCGATGCCGGTGTAGGCCAGGTGGGCGGCCGCCGTGGAGCCGAGCAGCTCCTCGGCACCGGGCAGGGACAGCTCAGCGTCGATCTCGTGCTGGTGCATGGCTAGTTCTCCTCCTTCGCTGGCGCGGCCCGTGTGGCCGCGCTCATCAAGGAGACGGAACTGGATGCGGCGTTTCGACATCGCCGGGATCGGGCCGCGGTGCACCCAGGAGGCGAGCCCGCGTGCAGGGCTACAGCCGCCCAGCGGCCTTCAGCGCCAGGTAGGTGTCCGCCAGCGCCGGCGGCAGCTGGTCCGGGAGCCGCTCGACCACCTCGGCGCCGGTGCGCTTCAGCCTGGCGGCCAGCGCCCTGCGCTCCAGGTCGGCCCGCTCGGCGGCGGCCGCGTCGAACAGCTCTGCCGAGCTCTCCCGGGACCGGCGCAGCTCGTCGGCGCCCGGGTCGGTGGCCGAGGCCACGATCACCTGGTGGTCCCGGGCCAGGGTCGCCACCGCCGGCAGCAGGCCGGTCTCGGCCACACCCGCCTCCATCGCGGTGAGCAGCACCACCAGCGCCCGCTGGGACAGTGCGTCGCGCACCTCCTGGGTGGTGTGGGTCCAGTCCGGCTCCACCAGGGTGGGGTGCACCGGGGAGAGCGCGTCGGCGAGCTTGGCCATCACCGTGGGCCCGTGGTTGCCGCGCACCCGCGCGCGCACCGTGTGGTCCAGGGCGATCAGGTCCACCCGGTCCCCGGCCTTGGACGCCAGCGCGGCCAGCAGCAACGCGGACTCGATCTGCGCCTCGATCCGCGGTTCGTCGCCCAACCGTGCGGCCGACAGCCGGGAGGAGTCCAGCACGATCATCACCCGCCGGTCCCGCTCCGGACGCCAGGTGCGCACCACCACCTCCGAGCGCCGGGCGGTGGCCCGCCAGTCGATCGCGCGCACGTCATCACCGATCACGTACTCCCGCAGCGAGTCGAACTCGGTGCCCTGCCCGCGCACGTTCACCGCGGTGCGCCCGTCCATCTCCCGCAGCCGGGCCAGCCGGGAGGGCAGGTGCCGGCGGGACTTGAACTCAGGCAGCACCCGCAGCGTGCCCGGCACGTGCTGGGAGGACTGCCGGGCGGCCAGCCCGAGCGGCCCGTAGCGGCGCACGGTCACCAGGTCGGCGCGCAGGTCCCCGCGCCGGTGCGGGCGCAGCGGCGTGCGCACCCGGCGGGACTCACCCGGCGGCATCGTCACCCGGAACCGGTTCGCCCCCGCCCCAGCGCTGGGCTGCCAGGCGTCGCGCACCAGTGCTCGCGCCGTGCGCCGGCCGGTGTTGGTCAGCGTGAGCACCGAGGTCGCCTGCTGCTCCCGGCGCACCGACCCGAGCGAGCCGCGCCGCACCTGCACCGCTGCCGGCGACCCGGCCAACCACAGGTCCGCGCCCACGGCACCCGCCACGATCACCGCCCACGTCCACACGGTGGCGGCCTGGGGGAGCAGGGCCACCGGGAGGATGCCGAGCGCGACCAGCGCGACCGCCCGTCCGGTGATGACCATCAGCGCGGAACCGGGACGGACCCCAGGATGCCGTCGAGCACGGTCTCTGCGGTGACGCCCTCCAGCTCGGCCTCGGCACGCAGCTGCACCCGGTGCCGCAGCGTGGGGTGCGCCAGCGCCTTGACGTCGTCGGGCGTGACGAAGCGGCGACCGGACAGCCACGCCCACGCCCGGCAGGTGGCGAGCAACGCCGTCGCTCCGCGTGGGGAGACCCCGAGGGAGAGCGAGGGGGAGGTGCGGGTGGCGCGGCAGATGTCCACGATGTAGCCGAGCACCTCAGGTCCGATCTCCACCTCGGCGACCTCAGCGCGGGCGGCGGCGAGCTGTTCGGCGTCCGCCACGGCCTGCACCCCGGCGGCGTCCAGGTCGCGGGGGTCGAAGTCGTGGGCGTGCCGGTGGAGCACCTGGATCTCGTCGGCGCGCTCTGGCAGCGGCAGGATCAGCTTGAGCAGGAACCGGTCCAGCTGCGCCTCCGGCAGCGGGTAGGTGCCCTCGTACTCCACCGGGTTCTGCGTGGCGATCACCATGAACGGATCGGGGAGCGGGCGCGGTTCACCGTCCACCGACACCTGCCGCTCCTCCATCGCCTCCAGCAGCGAGGCCTGCGTCTTGGGTGGGGTGCGGTTGATCTCGTCGGCCAGCATCAGGTTCGTGAACACCGGCCCTTCCCGGAAGGAGAACTCGGCGGTGCGCGCGTCGTAGACCAGCGACCCGGTCACGTCACCGGGCATCAGGTCCGGGGTGAACTGCACCCGCTTCATGTCCAGCTCCAGGGCCGCACCCAACGTGCGGGTGAGCAGCGTCTTGGCCACACCGGGCACCCCTTCGAGGAGTACGTGCCCGCGGCACAGCAGCGCGATCACCAGCCCGGTGACGGCCGCGTCCTGCCCCACGACTGCCTTGGCGACCTCCCCGCGCACTGCTGCCAGCGTCTCTCGGACGGCGGAGTCGTTGGCGGGCTCCACGGCCGGCACCCCGGGCTGGGCGGGCTGCGCCTGCGCAGGCTGCTGGCCGTAGCCTGGAGAGGGTCCCTGCCCCGGGTGGCTCGGACCCTGGTAGGGCTGCGACCCGTAGGAGTACTGCTGCGGCGGGGTTTGCCCGCTGGCCTGCCCGAAGGAGCCCGCCGGCTGCTGGTACGGACCGGCAGGGTCGTAGCCGCCGGGCTGCCCAGAGCCTACGCTGGCCGGCCCGAACGATCCCGGTGACGGCGGAGCGCCCCCTGGGGTGGCGCCGTCACCTGGCACGTCCGGTCCGGCAGGCCCGGACTGGCCGGGCTCGGGGGTACCGGGAGCGGCCGGCGGTGGCGGACCGTACGCCGGCGGCTGGTCACCCTCCTGCTCGGGTCGGGACTCGGAGGGGCCTGAAGGGGTGCTCATCGGCGATGAACCTCGCTTTCCAGTGTGTCCAGGGCCTGGGTCAGGGCGACCAGCGACGCATCGTCGGTCGGGGGTGGGCCGTACAGCAGGGAGTCGATC
This sequence comes from Ruania albidiflava DSM 18029, assembly GCF_000421225.1. Classification (GTDB taxonomy): domain Bacteria; phylum Actinomycetota; class Actinomycetes; order Actinomycetales; family Beutenbergiaceae; genus Ruania; species Ruania albidiflava. The sequence continues at coordinate 18,156 of NZ_ATWL01000008.1, forward strand.
GCCTCCGGTGGGCGACCGGTGGCCCGGGAGAGCGCATCGACCACGTCGGCACCGGTGGCGGTGCGGGGCAGCCCGATACGGCCGGCCACCCGGGAGATGGTGCCGGCGCGCAGCGCGGCTGCCGCGTGCGCATGGGCCCGCCCGCGCCGGTACAGGCGGCCGCGGCCGCGGGTGGTCTCGGTGGCGCGCACGATCACCGGCAGCGGTTCCACCACCACCCGGCCCAGCCGCCGACCGCGCCAGAACGCGAAAGCGACCACGGTGACCAGCAGCTGCACGATCACCATGCCCGGGATCAGCGCCGGGGTGGCGTCGTCGTCCAGGCCGAACGTGTCGGTCGCGCTGGGCAGGTACCAGGTGAGGTGCTCCTGGCCGCCGAGGATGCGCAGCACCAGGGCAGCGTTACCGGCCTCGTCCAGCCCGCCGTTGGTCAGCGGGTGGGCGTTCGGCAGCACCGACCAGGTCCGCTCCTGGTCGTCGGTCCAGCTGCCGTAGGCGAACGCGGTGCCGGCCTCGTCCAGCGGGAAGCAGCCGGTCACGGCCGGGTTGGCGGTCAGCCCGGGACCAGCGGTGGCCAGCTGTTCGGCGGCCTGTGCGTGCGGATCGGCGCACTCGGCCTGGTACGTGCTCTGGCCCCCGCCACCTTCGACCGCCACCCGGTCGGTCAGTCCGGTCAGCTCGCCGTAGCCCAGTCCGATGAGCACCACGTCGGACTCCACGTCGGCGAGTGCCTCGAGCTGTTCCGGGCGCAGCTGGTCGGCGTGGGTGATCAGCAGGGTGCCCTCGGGGCGGGCGTCGGCCAGGGCGGCGGCGGTGCTGGTGACCTCCCGGACCTGCACACCGTGGGCACCGAGGATCTGTGCGGCGGCACGGGCGCCGTTCGGATCCGGGTTGGTGGCCGAGAGCGGTGTGCTGGAGGTGTTCGGGGACAGCCGGGAGAGCAGCACCGCAGCGATGATCATCGCCACCACGGCGGCAGCCAGGATCACGATGGTGCGCCGACCGGAGCGTTTCGTCCCCGGGTCGGCAGGGGCCGAGGCGCGGCGGCCGAGCGCACTGAACGTCGGCGGGGCGGTCACTGTGGACCTGCTTGGTGGGAGCCGGTGTCCGCGCTGCTGCCCGCGGTCTGCAGAGCGGGTCCGTCGTGCCGACCCGGTGCGGTGCCTGGTTCTGCACCGGCCAGGCGCACCGGCCGGGCGGCCGCGACCTGCTCGTCCACGCCTACCACGCGCTCGTAGTCGTCCTGGGTGGCGCGGATGTCCCCGTAGCAGACAGCATCGAAGGTCTGCGAGGCGGCTAGCAGGTCCTGCGCGCAGTCCGGCAGGCCATGACCGGCGTCCGTGGCGGCTTCGTGCGCCGTGCGGCCCGGCCGGTCCTCGAGCACCACCCGCTCGTCCAGGGAGCGCACGAGCGCGCGGAAGCGTTCCAGCACCGCCAGGGAGAAGTCACCGGCACGAGCGGCGGCCTCCGCGGCGGCGCGCAGCTCCTTGGCGGTGCGCTCGTCACCGTCCAGCACCACTGCGCTGGTCGCCTGCTGGCGCAGCCGGCGGCGTCGAACGGGGCCACCGATGAGGATGCCGGCGCCGATGAGCAGCAGCACCACGGCGAGCACCACCAGCGGCAGCACCACCGGACCGACGTCCTCGTTCCAGGACAGCAGCTCACGCCACAGCCTGCCCAACCAGTCCAGCAACCGCTCCAGCAGCGTCGGCTCGTCGTTGTAGATCGCCTTGGCCAGCTCAGCCTGGGCCCACTCCCGCGCCTCGTCCGCCGACGGTGTCAGCGGGACGTCCCGTGCCCAGGGGCCCAGCACGCTCAGGCCTCCTGGGCGGCTCGGGCCAGCTCGACGTCCAGCGCCTCCAGGCGGATGCGCACGTCGATGTAGAGCAGTGCGGTGACCGCTGCCATGAACGGGGTGGTGACCGCCAGCGAGATCGCGCTGCCGACCAGGGTGAGCACATAGCTGAACGTGACCGAACCGAGGACTTGTCCGATCATCGTCACCGGGTAGGAGATCACCGAGCCGAGCAGCCCCACCAGCAGCGCGGTGAGCAGGTAGATGCCCAGCACCCGCCAGAACATCTTCCTGGTGAGCAGGAACGAGCGGCGCAGCGCCGTGAAGACCTTGGACTGCTCCAGCACCAGCGCAGGGGTGGCAAGCACGGTCAGGGTGACCACTGCGAGCATCGAGACCAGCAACACCAGCAGCATCACCACAGTGCCCAGAGCCATCAGCGCCGTGCTCCCGCTGAGCGCGAGCAGCACGATGATCCCGACGCTGAGGCCGGCCACAAGGATCAGCAGCAGGCTGACCACCAGGCTCAGCGCCAGCAGCCGTGGGATCTGCCGCTTCGTGGCGTGCCAGACCTCCTCCAGGCTCATCTTCCGACCGATCACCGCCTGGCTGACGGCGTGGATCAGCAGCCCGTTGAGGATCGTGGTGATGAGGAAGGACACCAGTCCGGAGATCGTGTACCCGAGCAGGGCCGACTGCAGGGTGGCCAGCAGCGAGCTGGTGGCCACGTTCTGCAGGGTCTCCGGGTCCATCCCGACCAGAGCGTTCAGGTCCTCGAAGACGCCCCAGGTGGCGATGCCCTGCACCAGCGTGGCCAGTGCCACCAGCACGGCCGACAGCACGAACATGACGGCCGGGTTGGTGCGGATGGAGCGGATCGCGCCGTCGTAGATCTCCCCGAGGGTCAGCGGACGCAGCGGGATGATGCCGGGTTGTGGGGCCGGTCCCCAGGCCGGTGGCAGGCCGGCGCCCTGCGCGCCGTACTGCCCGTAGCTGCCCGGCTGCTGGCCGTAGCCGGGCGGAGGCTGCTGGCCGTATGCCGGTGGGCCCTGCTGCCCGGGCTGCTGACCGTAGCCGCCGGGCGGCGGTTGCGGACCCCACCCGGGCGGGCCCCCTGCCGATCCAGGTGGAGCTCCCGGCCCACCCGCACCGGGACCGCCGGTGCCGGGACCGTCCTGTCCTGGCTGCTGGCCGTAGCCCGGGGGAGGCTGCTGGGCGTACCCGGGCGGACCGCTCTGCCCCGGCTGCTGACCGTACCCACCGGGGGGCGGGGCGTCACCCCAGCCAGAGGGTCCGGTGTTTCCCTGGCCGCCAGGCCCCGTGGACGATGGGCTCGCAGGCGGCCCTCCCGGGTGCTGGCTGGGCGCTGGCTGTCCCGGCGGCGTACCCCGTGCGGGCGGCTCCGCGCCGTTCTGCCGTGGCGGCTCCGGGTAGCTCATCGTGGTTGGTGTCCCCTTCGTGATCGTGCGCCCATCTTTGCACGGACAGCCCCGTGCACCTCGCCCCACTGGCGGGCCGTTCTCCCCACCGGTACCACCATTCCACACCGGAATCGCGGACCCGGTGCGCGCGCTCAGCCCACAGTGCCCGCCCCAGCACCGCTGCACCACGGGCCCTGAAGAGACTGAGGCACGTTTCGCCGTCGGAGGTGAGCGCGAGTGACCGCAGACGCACAACCCTGCCTCAGACGGCTGTATAGCGGCTGGCGGCGCTGCAGTGGTGCGGCACCTGCCCCCGATTCGGGGGAGGAGATGACACCATAGGGTCATGAGTGCACGCGTTCTGGTGGTGGACGACGATGCCGCGCTGTCGGAGATGATCGGCATCGTGCTGCAGTCGGAGGGGTACGAGACGGCGTTCTGCTCCGACGGGGCCAAGGCTGTGGAGGCCTACCGCGCCGAGCAGCCGGACTTGATCCTGCTGGACCTGATGCTCCCCGGGATGGACGGGATCGAGATCTGCCGCCGGATCCGCGCCGAGTCCGGGGTGCCCATCGTGATGCTCACCGCCAAGGGCGACACCGCCGACGTGGTGCAGGGTCTGGAGGCCGGCGCCGATGACTACATGGCCAAGCCCGCCAAGCCCACCGAGCTGGTCGCCCGGGTCAAGGCCCGGCTGCGTAACCGGCAGACGCAGGGCAGCGAGCGGCTGCCGATCGGGGACCTGGTGATCGACGTTCCCGGGCACCGCGTCACCCGCGGTGGCGAGACCATCAACCTCACCCCGCTGGAGTTCGACCTGATCGTCGCGCTGGCGCGCAAGCCGTGGCAGGTGTTCACCCGTGAGGTGCTGCTGGAGCAGGTCTGGGGCTACCGGCACCAGGCGGACACCCGCCTGGTGAACGTGCACGTGCAACGGCTGCGCGCCAAGGTGGAGAAGGACCCGGAGAACCCCGAGGTGGTCGTCACCGTCCGCGGCGTCGGGTATCGGGCAGGCACGCCCGCCTCGTGAACGCACCCGCCGGGCGCCACCGCCCCTGGCGGGAACGCGCCGTCCGCACCACGATCCGCGCGAGCAGGTGGCTGCGCCGGCGCACCAGGGTGGCGCTGCGGACCTGGCGGCACTCGCTGCGGCTACGCGTGGCCGCCACCACGGTGGCCGTCGGGTCGCTGGCGCTGGTGCTGCTCGCCGCGGTGCTCGCCGACCAGGTGCGCGACGGCCTGTTCGACCAGGCCCGCGACCAGGTGCTCGCCGACGCCGCCAGCCGCGCCGAGCAGGCCCAGCAGCAGTTCGACTCTGCCACCGTCTCCAACGTCCAGGACGTGCAACAGCTCGGTGACGACGTGGTCAGCACCCTGCAGCAGTCCTCGCTGGATGCGGCCGGTGTGCTGCTGCTGCCGTCTCCGGACCCCTCCTCCTCGGTGCTGATCCAGGCACCGGCCACGGACAACTCGCTGCGCGCGGTGATCCATGACGAGCTGCGCGAGCAGGTGCGTGCCGAGCAGTTCCAGCAGTGGCAGTCCGTAGCGCTGCCCACCTCCAACGGCGCGGTGGTGCCGGGGATCGCCGTGGGCGCCCCGGTGACCATGCCGGTCGCCGGGGAGAACGAGCTGTACATCGTCTACTCCCTGGCCTCCGAGCAGGCCCAGCTCGACCTGCTGCAGCGGGTGCTGGCGGTCGGCGCCGGCAGCCTGGTGGTGCTGCTGCTGGTGATGGCCTGGTACCTCACCCGCCAAGTCCTGGACCCGGTGCAGCAGGCGGCCCGCACCGCCGAACGCCTCGCTGATGGGCACCTGACCGAACGCATGCAGGTGCGCGGGCACGACGAGCTGGCCAGCCTGGGCAGCTCGTTCAACGAGATGGCCGCCAGCCTGCAGGACCAGATCGAGCGCCTGGCCGAGCTCTCCCGGATGCAGCAACGGTTCGTCTCCGACGTCTCCCACGAGCTGCGCACGCCACTGAGCACGGTCCGGATGGCTGCCGAGGTGCTCTACCAGGCACGTGAGTCCTTCCCGCCCTCGCAGGCGCGCTCGGCCGAGCTGCTGCAGAACCAGCTGGACCGGTTCGAGAACCTGCTGGTGGACCTGCTGGAGATCTCCCGGTTCGACGCCGGTGCCGCCGTGCTGGACGTCGAGGTCCTCGACCTGCACCTGGTGCTGGACCGGGTGGTGGCGCTCACCGGACCGCTGGCCGCCGAACGCGGCAGCCACATCCTGGTGCACGCTCCGGCCGACCCGGTGACCGTCGACGCCGACGCACGCCGGGTAGAACGCGTGCTGCGCAACCTGCTGGTCAACGCCGTAGAGCACGGTGAGGGCAACGACATCGACGTGACCCTCGCCGCGCACCACACCGCCGTCTCCGTGCTCGTACGCGACCATGGCATCGGTATGACCCCGGTGCAGGCCGAGCACGTCTTCGACCGGTTCTGGCGCGCCGACCCGGCCCGGGCCCGCACCCTCGGCGGCACCGGCCTGGGGCTCGCGATCGCCCTGGAGGACGCCCGGCTGCACGGCGGCGGCCTGGACGCCTGGGGCACCCCCGGAGAAGGTGCGGCGTTCCGGCTCACCCTGCCCCGCCGCGCCGGGCTGGAGATCGGTGAGCCGCCGCTGGCGCTGTGGCCCGAGCGTGCCGAGGCCGACCTGGACCACCCCGTGGACCCGTCCGACCCGGCCGGGCCGGCAGCGGTGCCACAGTGGGAGCAGGAGGAGTCCACATGACCCGCGCCCGCAGGCTGCTCACCGGGCTGACCGCCCTCGTGCTGCTCGCCGGCTGCGCCTCCCTGCCCACCGATGGGCAGGTGCAGCCCGGGGTGGAGGCCGGCCAGGACGAGGGCGTGGGCTACGTGGTGGCCGACGACCCGCGCCCGGGCGCCGAGCCCGCCCAGATCGTCCACGGCTTCCAGACCGCCGCTGTGGCCGGGATCGCCGACGACTTCAACACGGCCCGCAAGTACCTCACCCAACCGACACGCTCGGACTGGGACCCGGCCACGCAGGTGGTGATCTACGACGGCTCCGCCCCGCTGACCTACGACGACTCGGTCGAGGGCACGGTGACCATCGGTGCGACCGTCGTCGCCACTGTGGACACCGACGGGGTCTACACCCAAGCATCACCCGGCACGACCGCCACGATGACCTACGAGCTGGTCACCGACCCAGCCGGGGAGTGGCGCATCAGCGAGCTTCCGGACGGGGTGCTCATGTCCGAGGTCAACTTCGCCACCCTGTACCGCAAGACCCCGCTGTACTTCCTCAGCTCCGACGGCACCGCCATGGTGCCCGACCTGCGCTGGTACCCCACCAGGAACAGCGCCACCTACGCCGTGCGCGGTCTGATGGCAGGGGCAGCGGACTGGCTCGCACCGTCGGTGATCTCTGCGATCCCGGACGGTACCGAGCTGTCCATCGACTCGGTCACGGTCAGCGGCGGGGTGGCCACGGTCCCGCTGACCGCCGCGGTGCAGACCGCCAGCGCCACCGACCGCGCTCTGCTGGTGCGGCAGATCGAACGCACGTTGACGGCGTTGCCCCAGGTGCAGGGGGTCGAGGTCACCGTGGGTGACGTGCCCCTGGAGGTCAGCGCCAACCCACCGGCGCTGCGGGTCAACCCGGGCGTGGGGCGGACGATGACGCTGCTCACCGACGAGGACGTGCTGGCCACCTACAACGGCTCCGCGGTCGAGGAAGAGCCAGATGCCGCAGACCTCAGCACGCTCGACCCAGCCGACCCGGCGGTGGGGTACGAGGACGAGCAGACGGTGCTGCTGTCCGGACGCACCCGGCTGGTCACCGTGGCCACCGGCTCGGCCGATGCCACCGTGCTGGTGGAGGGCAAGAACCTGCTCGCACCGTCCTATACCTGGTACGGGTGGGTCTGGACCGGGGAGAAGGACAACGCTGGTGAGCTGCTCATCGCCCGCCCGGAGGGCAACGTGGAGCCGATCGAGACCCCGGCGCTCGCGGACATGCACGTGCGGGCACTGCGGGTCAGCCGGGACGGTGCACGCCTGGCGGTGATCGTGGATGCTGACGGGTCGGTGCAGGTGCTGGTGCATGCGATCACCATGGACGCCGACGGCACGCCCACCGGCCTGGGGCCGCCGCTGCAGGTGGGCCGGGAGCTGACCGACGCCACCGACCTGGTGTGGGTGGACGAGACCCAGCTCGCCGTCCTCGGGGTGAGCCAGACGGCGGAGACTGTGCACGTGGTCGAGGTCGGCGGAAGGACCACCCCGTTGCCGAGTGTGCCGGAGACCGTCCGGGTGGCCTCCGCCCGCGGGGTGCGTGACCTGTACCTGGCCACCACTGACGGGACGCTCTACGGGCGCTCGGGCAACGGGTGGGCGCCGGTGGCCACCGATGTGCGCTACCCGACGTTCCCCGGGTAGACCCGGGCGCCCGCACTCGCGACGGAGGCACTCCTGGTGCACTGAGGCAAGAGAACTGTGCCTCCATGTCACAGGAGTGCCTGCGTAGCCGGAGGGGGCTGCGGGATGGGTGGCGCAGAGTACCTGGTGTGCCTCGGCAGCGGGTGGAACGAGTGCGCAGCGCCTCTCGATCCACAGCCCCCCGGTCGACGCCTGCGTGCGGCTGGCGGATCTGTTGGTGTCTGTGACATGGAAGCACCTCTGGACGGCCTGCCGGTGAGAGGCGATGGCCTCATCACCTCCGCCGACGCGACCGCGGTGGGTGCGGTGCGCGGTGAGAAGGGGCCACGGTGAGTGGCGCGAGCCTGGTGCGCTCCGCCGTCGCACTGGGCTCCGACCTGCTCGGCCTCGTGCTGCCGCTGACCTGCGCCGGCTGCGGGCGAGGAGAACGCTCCCTGTGTCGCACCTGCCTCGCTGCCTTCGGCGCGCCGTACCGCTGCGAGGAGGACACTGTGGTGCTCGCGGCACAGGACTACGCACCGGCGCTCGGGCTGGCGACCTGGACCACGGCCAGCTATGCGGGTGCGGCTCGGCACGCGGTGCTGGCGTGGAAGAGCGGTGCGCGACCGGATCTGGGCCCGGTGCTGACCGCTGTGGCCACGCGAGCGGGTCAGGACCTGGGCGCCCGGCTCAGCCTGCCCCAGCGGAGCGCCAGCGCCCCCGCAGACCTGCTGGTGGTGCCCGCTCCCTCTGGGTGGCGCCGGAGGGTGAGCCGGCGCCTGGTGGCTGCTGACCTCGCGGCGGCCCTCGCCCGCGGCCTGGCCCGCGGCGCCGGTGCCGAGGTCTGGGCCGCCGACGTGCTCCGCCGCCGCGGCGGCAGCACCCACCGGCTCGGTGCTGCGGCACGCACCCGCGGTCACGGGGCGGTGCGGGTGGTCAGCGCGCTCCCAGCCGGGGTGCCAGTGCTGATCGTCGACGACGTCGTCACCACTGGGGCCACGATCCACGCCTCCCGTAGGGCGTTGGTGGCGGCGGGCGCCCCGGTGGTCGGCGCGTTCGCGCTCGCGGCCACCCCGCCGCCCGGGAGGGCCGCGATTCCCGTGCTCCGAGACGGTCCGCCACCCACATGCTGAGATGTACAGGTGTCGGCCCAGACACGGCCCGCGTTGAGGTGTCACAACGCCAGCAGGTGGACTAGCGTCGTGTCATGGAGCTTCCGATGAGCCGGTCGTCAGCGATGGCCCGCTCATGTGGCTGCAGGGGAGGTGGTGCGAGCTAGTCGTTGCAGCGACTGCCGCAGTGCCGGCAGCCGCCTCGTCTATGGTCCGGATCTGGTTCCGGACCGCTATGAGACCCGTGGAGGTTCGTCATGGAGATCGTCCTGGTCAGCCGTCACACTGAGACTCCGGAACGGTTCCGGCGTCACGTCGAGGAAAAGCTGGCGAAGGTGCCACAGCTGTCGCCCTATGCGCAGCGCGTCGACGTCGAGGTGACACACGAGAACAACCCGAGGCTCGCGGACCGCTCCGAGCGGGTCGAGCTCACGGTTCGGGCCAAGGGCCCGGTGGTGCGTGCAGAGGCGAGTGCGTCCGATCGGTACGCCGCCCTCGACCTGGCTGCCACCAAGTTGTTCGAGAGGCTGCGCAGGGCCAGGGATCGGCGCAAGTCGCACCATCAGCGCCGCGGCGCCCGTCTGCCGATGCCTGAGCAGCTGGATCTCGTCCCAGAGCAACCTCAGCCAGAAGACGAGGCGCCGGAGACGCCGCAGCCGCCCACGGAGCCGGGCGTGGCAGTGGAGGCCCAGCTGGGTGACTCGCCGGTGGTGATCCGCCAGAAGGTGCACGAGACCGAACCGATGACTGTGGACCAGGCATTGGCAGAGATGGAGCTGGTGGGCCACCCGTTCTACCTGTTCATCGACGCCGAGACTCGGCAGCCGTGCGTGGTGTACAACCGCCGCGGCTGGACCTATGGCGTGATCCGGCTGAACTACACCGCAACCAGCAGCGCAGAGGACGCACCAGAGCAGGAGGTACGCCCCGCCAGCGCCTGACCGCCGGAAGGACTGCTGACGACCGGCCCTCGTAGCCTGCCCACCAGGTTGCGGGGGCCGGGTTGTGCGCTCTGGGCGGGCGCTCGCATACCATGGACCCTTGGCCCCGGCGTCCGCACCGACGCTGAACAGTTCCAACCACCTGGGAGTCCGTGTGCCTTCGATCCTCGACAAGATCCTGCGCTTGGGCGAGGGGAAGATCCTCAAGCGGCTCCAGGGCATCGCGGCGCAGGTGAACGCCCTGGAGGATTCTGTCTCCGACCTGTCCGACGAGGAGCTGCGCGAGGAGACCGACCGGTTCAGGGAGCGCATCGCCGACGGGGAGTCGCTGGACGCACTGATGCCCGAGGCGTTCGCCGTGGTCCGCGAGGCCGCGCAGCGCACGTTGGGCCAGCGTCCCTATGACGTGCAGGTCATGGGCGGCGCCGCCCTGCACCTGGGGAACATCGCCGAGATGAAGACCGGTGAGGGCAAGACCCTGGTCGCCACCCTGCCGGCCTACCTGAACGCGCTGGACGGCAAAGGTGTGCACGTGGTCACGGTCAACGACTACCTGGCGCAGTACCAGAGCGAGCTGATGGGGCGCGTCTACCGGTTCCTCGGGCTGACCACCGGGGTGATCATCTCCGGGCAGAAGCCGGACGAGCGGCGGGAGATGTACGCCGCGGACATCACCTACGGCACCAACAACGAGTTCGGCTTCGACTTCCTGCGCGACAACATGGCCTGGTCCACCAGCGAGCAGGTCCAGCGCGGGCACAACATGGCGATCGTCGACGAGGTCGACTCGATCCTCATCGACGAGGCACGCACCCCGCTGATCATCTCCGGCCCGGCTTCCGGGGACGTGAACAAGTGGTACGTGGAGTTCGCCCGGATCGCCCGCCGGCTGCACAACGAGACCGACTACGAGATCGACGAGAAGAAGAAGACGGTCGGCATCCTCGAGCCAGGGATCGAGAAGGTCGAGGACTACCTCGGCATCGAGAACCTGTACGAGTCGCTGAACACCCCGCTGATCGGGTTCCTGAACAACGCGGTCAAGGCCAAGGAGCTGTTCGCCCGGGACAAGGACTACGTCGTCCTGGACGGGGAGCTGCTGATCGTCGACCAGCACACCGGACGCATCCTGCCCGGTCGCCGCTACAACGAAGGTATGCACCAGGCGCTGGAGGCCAAAGAAGGGGTGAACATCAAGGCGGAGAACCAGACTCTGGCCACCATCACCCTGCAGAACTACTTCCGCCGGTACGACAAGCTCGCTGGTATGACCGGTACGGCGATGACCGAGGCCGCCGAGTTCCAGAGCACCTACGAGGTCGGTGTGGTGCCGATCCCACCGAACCGGCCGTTGGCCCGCCAGGACAAGATCGACATCGTGTACAAGAACGAGGACGGCAAGTTCGAGGCGGTCGTCGAGGACATCGTCGAACGCCACGCCAAGGGGCAGCCGGTGCTCGTAGGTACCACCAGCGTGGAGAAGTCCGAGAAGCTCTCCAAGATGCTGAAGAAACGACGCGTGCCGCACGAGGTGCTGAACGCCAAGCACCACGAGCGGGAAGCCGCGATCGTGGCGATGGCGGGTCGCAAGGGCGCCGTGACCGTGGCCACCAACATGGCCGGTCGCGGTACCGACATCATGCTCGGTGGGAACGCTGAGCACCTGGCGATCGCCGCGCTGGAGAAGAAGGGGCTCAGTCCCACCGAGAATCCGGAGGAGTACGAGGAAGCGTGGCCGGAGGCGCTCGCCGCCGCCCAGGAGTCGGTCGCCGCCGAGCACGACGAGGTCACCGAGCTGGGCGGACTGTACGTGCTGGGCACCGAACGGCACGAGTCCCGGCGCATCGACAACCAGCTGCGCGGACGCTCCGGCCGGCAGGGAGACCCGGGGGAGTCGAGGTTCTACCTCTCTCTCGAGGACGACCTGATGCGGCTGTTCAACACCGGTCTGGCGGAGCGGTTCATGAACAGCTCCTTCCCGGACGACCAGCCGCTGGAGTTCAAGATGATCTCCCGCGGCATCGAGAGCGCCCAGGGCCAGGTGGAACGGCGCAACTTCGAGATCCGCAAGAACGTGCTCAAGTACGACGACGTGCTCTCCCGGCAGCGTGATGTGGTCTATGCGACCCGGCACGAGCTGCTCGAGGGGGAGGACCTCGAGGACACGGTCGCTGGGTTCGTCGTCGACGTGGTCACGGGTTTGGTGGCGGCGGCTACCTCCGACCCGCACCCCGAGGAGTGGGACCTGGAGCAGCTGTGGACCGACCTGCGCACCGTGTACCCGGTGTCCATCTCCGAGGAGGAGGTGATCGAGGAGGTCGGCCACCGTAACCGGCTGACCGTCGAACAGCTCACCGACGAGCTCGTGGCCGATGCCAAGGTCGCCTACACCAAGCGTGAGGAGGAGCTCGGCTCGGAGATCATGCGCCAGCTGGAGCGCCGGGTGGTGCTGTCGGTGCTGGACCGCAAGTGGCGGGAGCACCTCTACGAGATGGACTACCTCAAGGAAGGCATCGGGCTGCGTGCGATGGCCCAGCGCGACCCGCTGGTGGAGTACCAGCGCGAGGGGTACCAGCTGTTCCAGGCGATGAACGAGGCGATCAAGGACGAGGTGGTCGGCTACCTGTTCAACCTCGAGGTGAAGAAGCCCGAGGAGCAGGCCGCGGAGGCGGCGCAGACCATCGAGGCCGGTGCGGGTGCCACCGGCCCGGACACCGGTGCAGGTGCACCGGCCGGCGGGGCGGCGAAGGGCGACGCCACGCAGCGTGCTGGGGCTGCGAAGGGCACTGGTCCGAAGCGGTCCGCCTCGGGCAAGCAGGGCGGCAAGGCGGCCGGCGGTCGTCGGGCTGGGAAGAAGTCCATCCCGCAGCAGGCACCGGCGGTCGACGACCCGCTGGGGCTCGGTCAGCCGGAGCGGGCCACGGCACTGCGCTACTCCGCACCGAGCGTGGACGGCGACTCCGGGGCCGCGAGCCGCGGTGCCGCAGCTGCTGGATCGGCGCAGCCGGCGACCGGTACTGCGACCGCCCCGCAGGGCGGTGCCAACCGAGAGGCCCGTCGTCGTGCCGCGAGGCAGGCGAAGAAGCGCCGCTGAGCCCTCAGGCGATCTGCACGGCCGTGGTGCGCCAGTGCCCGCGGTGCTCCTCGATCCGCACGGCGGCTGCCCGTACTCTGCGCCCCTCGACGAGCACGACAGCAGCCTCCCAGACGCCCGGTGCGATCCGGCACGGCCGCACCCGCCGGACCCGGACCGCACCACCCCGTGGCGGACGGGTTCGCACCCGGGCGGCGAGACTGGCGCGGTGGCTGAGCGCAGTGAACACCTCCGGGTCCAGCCACCGGTGCAGCTGCGTGACAGGGCGGGTGCCGCGCAGTGTCTCCACGCAGGCTCGGGCCACTGTGCCGGCCCAGGTCTGCGGGTCCGGTAACGATCGGGCACGGCCGTTGGACCACACCAGCCGGGGGCGTGGGCTCGTCCTTGGCTGCTCCTCGCTGGCGGTCGCAGCGGCAGAGAAGGCCACCGGATCCCAGGCCGCCGGTGCCGTGATCGGTGGTGGGTGCAGTGCGCTCGGCGCCGGCTGGCGGGTACGGAGAGGTGTTGCTGGTGCCATCGGGTCGGTGGTCAGGACGGACATGGCAGGAGCTCCTTTGCTGGGGTGGAGGCCGGTGGGTCAGTCGGGTCTGGACAGTGGGGTGCCAGGAAGGATCAGGTCGGGGTCGGGGCCGATGGCGGCGGAGTTCGCGGCGTACCAGCGGGGCCAGGCGGCCGCGACCTGGGCGTCGTCGGCCTCCGGGGCGAGGTGCGCCGCGGCGATCGTCCAGAGGCTGTCACCGGGTTGGACGACGTAGTCGGCGCTGCGGGCAGCCTCGGGCTCCTCTGGTGAGGCGGTCGGCGTGCTCCGGGGCGCATCCTCGAGATCGGGGGCGGAGGTGGTAGCGGCCGGATCGCCGCCGTCGGCGGTGGGGTCCGCGCCCTCGCCGCTGTCGGTACGGGCGCCACTCTGGCGACCTTCTGCACTCGTGCCCTCGCTGGCCGCGGAACCGTCGTCACTGTCGGCGCGGTCCGCCGCGGAGGCCGGCCCTCGGCTGGCCGCCGCCCAGGTCAGGTCCTCCGCGATGGTCGGCTCGGGTGCGGGCTCGGTCGGGTCTGCCTGTGCCGGGGTGAGGGACAGCCCGGCAGCAAGGACCGCACCGGCACCGGCGCCGAGCCACCGGCTCGCACCCGGCGCGCCGTGGGTGCGCAGCAGCGCTTCCCCCGCCCGCCAGGTTGCCCCGCACAGCTGCGCGAGGGCGCAGAGCACACCGAGCAGTGCGCTGAGCGCGTACCAGGCGGCCACCCCGGCGCCGATCGCGGCCAGAGCAGCTACGAGCACCTCCTCCACCTGGTCGGGGGAGGTCGCGGCACTGTCCCAGCGGGAGAACGGCACCAGGGCTCGGCTGCTGGCACGCACCAGCAGCGTGCACAGCGCACTCGTACCGGCCAGGGCGGTCAGTCCCAGCACCGCACCGCGCACCGCCCGGCCCGCAGGCGGCCGGGCACCGTCTGCGCACCGCAGGTGGGGTTCGGCGACCCGGTCGCCGGATGGGTGGATGCTGTTCATTTCATATCGGTTCGTGTCGGTTCGTCACATTCAATGGATCTATGTGTACCCTGTGCCGGCGGTGGGCGTCTACCGCTCGGACCAGAGCTGTGGACGGCCGGCCGCAAGCCCCCGCTACGCCGGACGGACGCCTAGGGTGAGGAGATGGCGTGGGACGAGGTGTTCGCCGAGCTCGCCGCAGAGCTGGCGGCCGCTGAGCGGGACGAGGAGGAGGCGCGCCTCGGTGACCTGGTGGCGGCCGAGGTGGCCGGTACGACGTTCGCGGACCGGTGCCGGGCCCGTCGCGGCAAGCCCCTGACCGTCCGGTTGACCGACGGCAGCAGCCGGACCGGCACGGTGCGGGACGCGACTCGCGCCTGGGTGCTGCTCACCGAAGGTGACCGGCGCGTGCTGGTGCCACTGTCCGCCGTCGTGCTGGCCTGGCCGCTGCGTGGTAGCGCTCCGGAACCCGGTCCTGTAGAAGGCAGGATCGGGCTCGGCCACGCACTGCGGGCGCTGGCGGAGGAACAGAGCGCAGTGCTGGTGCGCACCGCCGCCGGTGACCATCGCGGCAGGATCGTGCGCGTGGGCGCCGACTACCTGGACCTTGCCGCCGAACCAGACGTCCTCACCGTGCCGTGGCGGGCGCTGCTCAGCGTGGACTGCACCTGAGCGCTGGTCAGTCCGTGGACTCCAAGGCTGCTTCCGCACCCTGGATGCGTGCGTCGGTCTTGGCGTACTGCCTCTGGATGTAGGCCTCCAGCTCGGTGTTCTCCACCCGCCAGGTGCCCTTGCCACCGACCTGGATCGCGCGCAGCTCTCCGTTGCGCACCAGCGCGCGTGCCTGCGACATGGTGATCGAGAGAATCTCGGTCACATCCGCGAGGGAGAGGAAGCGCTGTTCCATACCGCCTAGTCTCCCATCACCGCTGGGCGGAGGGCCACTGCCGACGTACCTGTGGAAAACTCCCGAATCGTGCCCGTGGCCGCGTGTGGTTTGGCACCATGAACGCACGCGATCGTGGAGGGGACCATGAGTGAGGCTACGACGCCTCGAATCCGTCGGCCCAGCTGGCGGGACCCACGGCTCGGTGTGGGTGTGCTGCTGGTGGCCGGATCGGTGGTGCTGGGCTCCTGGACGGTGTCCCGCGCCGATGACACGGTGACGGTCTACACGACCGCCACCGCGCTCTCGCCCGGGGACCGGGTGGACGTCGAGGACCTGGTCGCTACGCAGGTGCAGGTGCCCGAAGTGGCCCAGACCTACCTGACCCCGGAAGCTGGGACGACCACTGACCTGGTCGTGCTGCGCACCGTCGGGGTGGGGGAGCTGGTGCCACTGGCGGCCCTCGGGTCCGCCGGCAGCGTGCAGGTGCGCACGGTCACGGTGCCGGTGGACGCGGCGCTCGCGGACAGCATCGCACCCGGGGCGCTGGTGGACCTGTGGGTGGCGTTGCCGGACGGGCAGGGTGGTGCCGGCGCAGCACTGTCCGCACCGGAACCACTGGTGCAGTCGGTGGAGGTGGCGCAGGTGCACGAGGACACCTCGATCTTCGCCGGTGCCGACCAGATGATCGCTCAGGTGCTGGTCCCGGTCGACGACCTGGCTGATGTGCTCGCCGCGCAGACCGGTGACGGGCAGATCACGATCGTGCCGGTGCCCTCCTGATGCCGCCGCAGTCGGAGGTCGCCGTGCTGCTTGCTCTGCGCGGTGCACCTGAGGAGGACCTGGTGCGCAGGATCGCCACCGAACCGGGTCTGACAGTGGTGCGGCGGTGTGCCGACCTCGCCGAGCTGACCGCTGCTGCGGTGGCCGGGCTCGGGACGGTAGCGGTCGTGGACGCCGACCTGGGCGTGGACCGCACGTTCCTGGAGCGCCTGCGTGCGCACGGGGTGCGGCCGGTCGTCTGCTGCCAGGAAGGGGACGTGGTACGTCACGACGGGCTCGGCGCGCTCGCACTGGCCCACGGGGTGGACCCGTTGCCCGCGATCCGCTCGCTCGCCGAGGCAGCCGCGAGCGGCACCGAGCAGCTGGCGGACGTGGAGCGGCTCAACCAGGTGCTCGGAGCAGCTCCGTCGCGCGGTGCCGGCGAGACGGATGACCGCTCCGGCGACGACGTGCCGCCAGCAGCCGAGGAACCACGTGCTGCGCACCACACCCCGAGCACGTCGTCTGACCAGGGTGCAGCGGCAGGCCCGACACCGGGCCCCGAGCTGCCCGCGACCCGCCGCGAGCGGCGCCGACAGCGTTCCGGCGCCAACCACCCGGTAGCCAGCGCAGCACCTGAGGACCGACCGGATGCCGCACCGCGCGTGGTGGCCGTGACCGGACCGGGCGGTTCCCCGGGGCGCACCACGATCGCCATCAACCTCGCCCACGAGCTCGCTCAGCACGGGGACGAGGTGGTGCTCATCGACGCCGACCTGTGGGGCGGCGCGATCGCCCAGACGCTCGGCCTGCTGGCGGAGACCGCCGGCCTGTCCGCCGCAGTGCGCGCCGCCGACCACGGCCGGCTCGACGAGGCCACGTTCGCCCGGCTCGCTCCGAAGGTCGCCGACCGGTTGCGGGTGCTGCCCGGCCTGGCGCGGGCCACCCGGTGGCGGGAGGTGAGCGCGGTGAGCATGCTCGCCCTGCTGGACACGGCGCGCCGGGTCGCCACCTGGGTGGTGGTGGAGCTCCCGGTGCTCGTACCCGAGGAGGAGGCCGGCTACTCGCTCGGCCCCGGCCGCAACGACGTGGCCCGCAGCCTGCTCGGTGCCGCTGAGGAGATCCTGGTGGTCGGTGCGGCCGAGCCGATCGGTATCGAGCGCCTGGTGCAGACGCTGCTGGACCTGGACGACGTGCCCACCACCGGCAGGCGTCGGGTGCTGGTCAACCGGCTCCGGACCAGTGCGGCGGGCCCTCGCGCTGCGGACTCCGTGCGCGAGGCGCTCGCGCGCTTCGCCGACGTGCCCGACCCGGCACTGGTGCCCGACGACCGGGCCCTGTCCGACCGTGCGCTGCTGGCCGGCACCACCTGGCGCGAGGCGGGCGGACGCTCGGCCGCACGCGTGGCCGTCACCGAGCTGGCTGGTGAGCTGCGCCGTGCCGCTGGACGGCCCACCCCGGTAGCGGATCGCCGACTTGCCCGGCTGTGGCCCCGGTCGTGGCGTCGGGCTACGGCACACTAGGCGCATGCGCGTCTACCTGCCGGCCACGTTGACCGAGCTCACCGAACCCGCGGGTCTGGGGCCACGGGAGGCACGTGCGGTGACACCTTCGCTGCGTGCCGCCCTCGGACCGGACGCCGATGTGGACACCGCTGAGTATGCCGCGCTGGTGCTTGCCGCCGAGGATTCGTTGCAGCGGCTCGGTCCGGACGATCCGACCCGGCGGGTGGTCGCTGCAGCGGACCTCCCGGATGCGCAGGTGCCTGCCGGGCAGGAGGTGGGTCGGGTGAGCGCGCCGGCGGTGGCCTGGTCCCAGGTGGTCAGCTTCCACGTGGACGAGGCCGACGACGGCGTCCGCGGCCTGGTCTCGGCCGCTCGCCGGGGCGAGCGGAGCGCCCAGGCACAGGTGGAGGACCTGGACCTGCTCTGGTACGACGTCACCGAGCGGGAGGTGCTGGCCGCCGAGGGCTGAGGTCAGCCGGTGGCCGGCAGGGACCGCTCCAGGCGGATCACGGAGGCGGACCCGATGCTGCGGTATCGGTCCGGGGTGCAGGTGAGCAGGATGACCTGCGCGTCGGCGGCCAGCGAACCGATCATCGTGTTCATCGCAGCCAGACGGTCCGGGTCGGAGTAGCCGAGGGCGTCATCGATGATCACCGGTACGCCCTGCTCCGGGTCGACCACCGCTGCACAGGCGAGGCGGGTGATGATCGCCAGCTGTTCCCGGGCACCGGCGGACAGCTGCTCGAACGGCACGGTGACCCCGTCGAGGGTGCGGGAGGTGATCGCCAGGTCGTCGTCGACGTCGACGTCGAACCCGGTGCCGTAGACGATCCGGCCGAGGGCGAGCACCTGGTCGCGGAACGGGCGCACGTACCGGGCCCGAGCGGCGTCCCGTGCGCGGTGCAGGGTCTCGTGCAGCAGGGCACAGGCACGGGCCCGCCGCTCCAGGTGCTGCAGGTGGGAGTCGGCCGCCTCGCGGGTGCTCAGCGCCTGGTCGTAGTCCTCCTGCAGCCCCTCCTGGCCACGCATCTCCAGGGAGACGCTCAGCCGGCGCAGGCTGTCCTCGACCTGTTCGTGCTCGGTGCTCAGGCGCTCGACCAGCAGGGTCGCGTTCTGCCGGGCGGCCTCGATCTGCTCCGCCGGGGCGGCGGCGAGCTCGTCCTGTACCGCAGTGAGTGCGGCCTTGGCCTCGGCCAGGGATGCGGCAGCCTCGGCGGCAGCCTGGTCCAGGTCGGCGTCCGGCGTCCTGGCACGTTCGGCTGCCAGCGCGGCGCGCTGGTCGTTGATGTCGGTCTCAGCCATGCTGGCCTTGCCCTCCAGCAGGGTGCAGTCCAGCTCGAGCCGGCTGGCCCGCTCGGCGAGCGAGTCGCGGACGGCCACCGCATCGACAGTGCGGTCGCGCGCCTGGGCATGGGCGCGCGCGGCGTCCTCCTTCGCCTGCTGGGCCGAGGCGGGGTCGACCGGTGCCGGGACCTCCTGCGGGGCCGCCGGGGTGGACTCAGCGTCGCTGCCGGCGGCGCCCTCCTCCTGGTCGGTGCTGGCAGTGCTCGCGGCTTGCTCGGCAGGTGCGACCCGGGCGGCCAGGCGGGCCTGGTCGGCCTGCAGCTGGCTCACCGTCTGGCCGTCCAGCTCCTCCTCGAGGCGCTCCCGGGCGCGGTCCAGCTCGCTGCGGGTGCGCTGCTCGGACTCGGCAAGCCGGTGTGCGGCGCGCCGGTCGCTCACCCCGGCCTCGCGCAGCAGGTCGTCGAGCCGCTGCTGTGCTGCAGACAGGGCGGACTCGGTGTCGGCGCTGGAGCGTGCCGGGGTGACCGACACCCGCAGCGTCCCGGGCAGCTCCAGCTGCACGGCCTCGGTGACCGCGGAGGAGAGCTCCTCCTCGGCGGCCAGGTGCCGTTCGGCGCCGTCGACGGTGAGGTCGAGGTCCCCCAGCGCAGTGACCTGCAGCCGTGCTGCAGCGGCCTCGTGCTGAGCCCGGCTGACCGCGAGCTCGGTGTCGGCGGTGTCGATGGCGGCGAGCAGGTCGGCATCGATGCGGGAGCCGGCGAGCGTGCTCTCGCACTCCTCGATCGTGGCCTGTGCGCGTTCGATCGCGGCCAGCGTGCTGCGTACCCGGTCCAGCTCGGCGAGGTCCTGGAGGCGTTCGGCAGCGCGGGTGGCTGCTTCGACCTTCTGCTGCTGGCGTTGCTCCTCCTGCTGGGCGGCGGTGACCTCGCTGGCGGCTTCGTCCTGCTCGACGCGTGCCTGGTGCAGCTCGTCGCGTGCCTCGGTGAGCCGGCGAGTCAGTTCCTCCCAGGCGTCGAGCTTCGTCTCCAGTGCGCGGCCGGCGGTGGCGCGTCGTTCAGCGGCTTCGCTCAGCCAGGCGTGCTCCCGGCCGCAGGTGCGCACCTCTTCCCGGGCCTCTGCCACCTGCTGGCGCTGTGCGCTGAGCCGCTGCCAGGCCTGCTCGTGGGCGTCGCGGTCCTCGTGCGCCTGCTCCAGCCGGTCAGCGATGGCCGCCAGCTCGGTGGTCAGGTGCGCGTGGCTGTCCACGTCCTGCTGCAGCTGACGCAGCCGGGCCTCTGCTGCACCGCAGGCCTCTGCCGCCGCAGCTGCCTCCTTGCGGGCGGCGGAGTACTCGCCGGTCTCCCGCCCGGTGGGCGTGAAGTAGGTGGCATACTCAGCGTCCACCGCGTCCAGGAGGGCATCGCCCTCCTCGTCGTGCCCGGCGGTGCCGGCGGCACGGTCCAGAGCCGCTGCCAGCGCGGAGCTGTCTGCTAGCGCGGCCGAGGTGAGCTCATCGGCCTGCAGCACCCGCAGCGCCTGGTACAGGGAGGTGTCCAGCGTCTCGGTGAGGATGCGCTGCACCTCGGCGTGCGCCTCAGCACCGGTGAGGCTCGCCGGACGTGGTGCGCTCAGCCGCAGCTCGGTGCGGGTCTCCCGCAACCACCGCTTGGTGTAGGTGAACCGGTAGGGGCCACAGGTCAGCTCGGCCTCCACGAGCGGCCCGACGTCCCGGTGCACCGGTTTGACCTGGCGCACCTCGCGCGCCTTGGAGGAGTCTGGCTTGTCCAGCAGCAGGTCGATCGCCTCGATCATCGAGGTCTTGCCCACCTCGTTCTCCCCCTGCAGCACCACCACCCCGGAGTCAGGCAGGGTGATCTCCCGTTCGGCGATACCGCGGAAGTCGACCAGACGCAGTCGGTGGATCTTCATCGCTTCCCTCCGCCGGCGAGCCGGTAGAGCAGGGCGAGAGAGTCTCGGGCGACGTCCCGGTCGGCGCCCTCGCCGGCAGCAGCTTCGGTCAGCTCCTCGACCGCCTCGGCGACGAACCCGCCGACGTCGAGCTGGGTCAGGTCGCCCGGGGAGACGTGCACGGCCACATCGGTGTGCCGCTGCCACACCCGCACGGAGGCGAACGTCTCCCGGTGTCGCTCGAGCACCTCCTCCACCTGAGCATGCTCGGTCAGGGTCAGGGTGCCGCGCAGCGCCAGGCGGAGCACGGTGCGGGACTTCTCCGGCATCTCGGCCAGGGCATGATCCATCGCCGCTACGTCCTCGCCGTCGTCGACCTCGAAGCGCAGGTCGCGGAACGACCAGGTGCCCACGTGGTGGGCCGTGGTGCTGGCCCGGCCGTCGGCCAGGTCGACCACCAGCACGTTGCCCGGGTCGGTCTCGATGAAGTCGGTGACCTCCGGTGCACCGGAGTAGGCGATCCCGGGAGCGACCTCGGTGGTGGAGTGCCGGTCACCCAGGGCCACGTAGGAGATGGTCCCTGCCTCGAGCAGCTCACGCAGCCCTGGTGTGCTGATCAGCGAGGGGTCGTGCGCATCGGGGCTGAGCGTGTCCACGGCGCCGTGACCGGCCACGATGCGCAGCGCACCCGGCTCGCCTGGGCGAGCCGGCGCCCCGGTGACCTCACCTGGCCCGGAGGCTGCGCCGTCGTCGGCCCGGGGGAGAAGGTGCGTGACCGCCGGGGCGAGAGCATCACAGGTGGGGTGCTTGGAGGTCCAGGGGGCGGGCAGGATCCAGATGTCATCGCCGACGGCGACCGGCTCCGTGCCCCGGAGCACGTGCACGTGCTCCGGGGCCGCGTCGAGGAAAGCGGGCGAGTCGTAGATGCTCGCCGCGTCCAGCGGGTCGTGGTTGCCGGGCAGCAGGTAGACCGGCACCGGTACCTGCCGCAGCGCCTCGCACGCGCGGGCCACCACCCGGCGGGGGAGAGCGTTGGACTCGAACACGTCCCCGCACACCAGCACGAACGCGCAGTCCTCGCTCGCCGCGAGCTCCCCGATCCGGGCGATCACGTCCGTGCGCGCCGCCGTGAACCGCGCCTGGGCGTCGGCATCGAGGAAGTGCCGGGTCATCCCCAGCTGCCAGTCGGCGGTGTGCAAGAAGCGCATGACCCGAGGCTAACCGCCACCACCGACAAGAACGGCGAGCCCCGCCCGAGCTGTGGACAGAGCTGCCGATGCCCCGAGGACAAGGGCACAGCTAGCATCGTCCCATGACGACGCAGGCGTCCCACCGATGAGCGCCACGGCGACGCATGTCCTGCTGATCGGCATCGACGGCGTCCGGCACGACACGTTCGCCGAGGTGCCCACCCCGCACCTGGATGCGATCGGAGCAGCAGGTCTGCACCGGCCGGTCCTGGTGCACCCGGACGTCCCGACCATCTCCGGACCGAGCTGGGCGACGATGCTCACCGGTGTGCTGCCGGCCAGCCACCGCATCCTGGACAACGACCTCACCGGGAACGAGCTGGCTGCCCACCCCGACGTGGTGCACCGGGCCACCAGCCACCGTCCGGGGATGCAGACGTTCGTCGGGGCGGACTGGCAACCGCTGGTCACCAACCACAGCGGGGGACCGCTGCTGGCCGGTGGCGGTTTCCTGCCGGACTGCCCGCGCGGGTCGGACGCCGGGCCGGCGGACTGGCACTGCGCCGACCAGCTCGTGGTGGACGCAGCAGCCGACGCGCTCAGCGGGTTCACCAGCGGCCCCGGGTCGGTATCCTTCGTCTACCTGCACGGTTGTGACACGGCCGGGCACCACAGCGGGGTCGGGCCGCTCTACCGCGAGCTCATCGCCGCCTCGGACCAGCGGGTGGGGCAGCTGCTGCACGCTCTCGAGGCACGGAGCAGCCGGGCCGAGGAGGACTGGCTGGTGATCGCGGCCACCGACCATGGTCACCGGCCCGAGGGTGGGCACGGTGGCGACACGGATGCCGAACGCACCGCGTGGATCAGCGCCTGCGGGCCGGGGGTGCCCACCGGAGGCAGCGCACCGCTGGAGCTGGCGGACGTGGCCGGGCACGTGAGCCACGTGCTCGGGCTGCCGCCACGGAGCGAGGCCTTCATCGGGCTGCCCTTCGGCGCCCGTGCGGCCCTCAGGCCCGGTGCAGCTGCGCCAGGACCAGGTCGTGCAGGTGAGAGTTGCTGACCACCGCGTTGCCACCGAACGGGCCGTCCTGGCCGTCCAGCGAGGTGAACCGGCCACCGGCCTCGGTGACCACCGGCACCAGGGCGGCCATGTCGTAGAGCTCCAGCTCCGGTTCGCAGGCGATGTCCACCGCGCCCTCGGCGACCAGCATGTAGGACCAGAAGTCCCCGTAGGCACGGGAGCGCCACACCGAGGCCTCCAGGCTGAGGAACTCGTCCAGCAGGTCCGCATCCTCCCAGCCGGCCAGGCTGGAGTAGGACAGCGAGGCGTCCTCCAGCTCGCGCACCCCGGAGACGTGCATCCGGGTCGCGGCGGAGAGGGACCGGCCGGTCCAGGCGCCGGAGCCGGTCGCCGCCCACCAGCGTCGGTTCAGGGCAGGGGCGCTGACGACGCCGAGCACCGGGGTGCCGTCGTCGATCAGAGCGATCAGGGTGGCCCACACCGGCACACCGCGGACGAAGTTCTTCGTACCGTCGATCGGGTCGATCACCCACTGCCGGGGGCCGTGGCCGGTGGTGCCGAACTCCTCACCGAGCACCGCGTCCCGCGGCCGGGTGCGGGCGAGCTGGGCGCGCACGATCTCCTCGGCGGACCGGTCTGCGTCGGTCACCGGGCTGGTGTCCGGCTTGGTCTCCACGTGCAGGTCGATGGCTTTGAACCGCGCCATGGTCTGGGCGTCGACCTGGTCGGCGATCACGTGCGCGAGGCGCAGGTCGTCGTCGTAGCGCGGGCGAGCCGCGCGCTCGGCCGGGACAGCGTCAGAGGTCATGTCCGCAACGTACCGTCCGGGTCGAGCGGACTGGTCGGGGCGCGCGGGCCGGGCACCGAGGCGACGTGACGTGGTCGACGTGCCGATACCGCCGGGCGAAAGGAGCTGCGGTCGTCCTTCGGCGATGCCAGCACGGTCATCGAGTAGCTGAGGCGCCCGGGGTACCACCGCGTCGATCCGCGTACCCTCTGGCTGTGAGCACCTGTCTGCGTCCCCGGAGCCTCGGATGAACGATCCCTCTCCGATGGGCAGCGTGGACAAGGCGCTGCTGGTGCTCACCGAACTCTCCGGAGCCGGACCGCAGGGACGAAGCCTTGCCGAGCTCGCCGCAGCGCTCGGCGTCGCCAAGTCCACCCTGCACCGCACGCTCGCCGCGCTCCGGCACCGCCACTTCGTCAGCCAGGAACCTGCCGGCGGGCGGTACCGTCTCGGACACGCGGCCCTGGCGTTGAGCGCGAACTTCCTGGACCACGAACACCTTCCGGCACTGCTGCACCCGCTGCTGGCGTCGGTGCGCGACGAGTTCCAGGAGCTGTGCCAGCTGGGTGTGCTGGACGGCACGGACATCGTGTACCTGGACAAGGCGGAGCCACCCCGGGCGATCCGGGTGTGGAGCGAGGTGGGCCGCCGGTTGCCGGCGATCACCACAGCCCTCGGCCGGGCGATCCTTGCCTGCCAGGAGGTAGACCGGAGCACACTGTCGAAGTTCGCCCCGGCGGCACAGTTCACCGACGAGGAGGTGTCTCGCTCCTGGCAGGGGATCGTCTCCGCCCGGTTGGAAGGCTATGCCTGCGAGGACGGCGACTCCGAACCAGGTATCGGTTGTGTCGCGGTGGCAGTGCTGCGTGCTCGGCGGCCGACGGCGGCGATCAGCGTGACGATGCCCGCCGAACGTCTCCGGCCCCAGCTGCCGGGGATCGGCCGCAGGCTCAGGGAGATCGTCGAGACGGGGCTGCCGGAGTCGCTGGCGGTCCCACGGGCGCTCTGAGTCGTCCGCCGCAGCGCGCACCGCACCGGCAGCTCCCTTGACCAGGTCCTGACCACATGACATCGTTCTGGAACGATCGTTCGCTACGACGGAATGACGCACCGGAAAGGTGCCCGCCGATCTTCGACCAGGTGGCAAAGGAGCTCCGATGCCCAGACCGATGTCCCGCCCCCGCCCGTGGAGTGCAGCTGCTGCCACTGGTGCGGGTGTCGCCCTGGCGCTCACAGCACTACCAGGCACCAGCGCTCCGGCGGGGGCCACACCGCCGGAGCGGTCCTGTGAGCTGGTGGATGCGCAGATCGCGAGCGCTGCTACCCCCGCCGCGGACCTGACGGAGCTGTTCACCGACTATGCCGACACCGGCGCCGGGTGGACCGGAGGAGACTCTACGTACTCGATCCCGCTCCGCGACGGCCGAGACGTGTGGGTCTTCTCCGACACCTTCCTCGGACCGGTCAACGCCGATGGCACCAGACCGGAGTCCGCCCCGTTCATCAACAACAGCTTCGTGGTCCAGGAGGGCACCGAGCTGAGCACCGCCCACGGTGGCACCGCCGAGGAGCCCGAGGCATTGCTGCCTCCGCCGGAGGAACCGGGCTGGTTCTGGGTAGGCGACGGTCTGCAGCGCAGGGACGGAGTCATCCAGCTGATGGCGCTGCAGTACTGGGACGGCGGCGGTGGGATGTGGGACTTCGGCTGGGACAGCAACCACCTGGCTACCTTCGACCCGGACAGCTTTGAGCTGCTCGACCTGGTCGACCTGCCCTCGGCCACGGGGGTGCAGTGGGCGAGCTGGATCGAGCCAGCAGGTCAGTACACCTACATCTACGGCGTCGAGGACCAGGGTGAGCGCAAGTACATGCACGTCGCCCGGGTGGTCGGCAGCGACCTGAGCCGACCGTGGAAGTTCTGGGACGGT
Organism: Ruania albidiflava DSM 18029; assembly: GCF_000421225.1. Lineage (GTDB taxonomy): Bacteria > Actinomycetota > Actinomycetes > Actinomycetales > Beutenbergiaceae > Ruania > Ruania albidiflava. The sequence goes on from NZ_ATWL01000008.1 coordinate 43,646, forward strand.
CGGCGCTGGTCGCCGCACGAGTCCAGCAGCGCGCGGGTGATGGACGGGGTTGCGAACGAGTACAGCGTGGCGGCATTCGCCGACGGATACCTGCTGATCACCCAAGACACCCACGAGGAGTTCAGCGCCACCATCAACGCCTATGTTGCCTGTTCGCCGGCGGGCCCGTTCGAGCTGGTCGGCGAGGTGGCGCAGATGCCCGAGGTCGGTGCTGCGGGCAGCTACGGCGACCCGAACATCTTTGCCTACAACGCTCACGAGCACCCCGAGCTGCGCGCCGAGGACTCGTTGACGATCAGCTACAACGTGAACAGCTTCGACTCCGAGGACCTGTACGAGGACGTCACCATCTACCGGCCACGGTTCGTGACCATCGACCTCGACATCGTCTGGCCCGACAGCGAGCCCTGCGCCCACGGCCTCGGCGGTGGCAATGGTCAGGGTCACGGGCACCGCCCCGGGCCCGGCGGACCCGGGCACTGCTAGCGCCTGGCCGATTCGAGCCTCCGGACCTGCTCGCGCCACCACCTGCTCGCCGGGCGGCCCCAGGCCATCACGTCACCAGGGCCTCTCGACCTCGCCGTCCGAGTTGCTGCCACGGGTCATAAAATGATTAGATCACTTTATGACCTCGTCCGCTGACTTCCGACGCACGCTCTCGAGCGACCTCGCCCGCGCCGTGGTGCGGATGGTCAACGACAACGGTCTGGGCCCTGGTGACGCGCTGGACTCGGTCAAGGTGCTCGCCGCACGTTTCGACGTCGCCGTGCCGACCATGCGGGAGGCGCTCCGGCGGTTGGAAGGCCTGGGCGTGCTGGAGTTCCGGCACGGCTCTGGTATCTACGTCGGTGCGAACGCCGGCCGCCGGGTGCTCGCCAACCCGTTGAGCCCCCGGCCGAACCAGGGTCAGCTGATCGAGCTGCTCGAGGCCCGACGACGGATCGAGCCGCCGATCGCCGCGCTCGCCGCACAGGTGCAGGACGCAGTCGGGCTCGCCTGGATGGAGGAGAGCCTCGCGCGGGCCCGGCAGCAGATCGCCGAGCGGGACGACGCCCTATGGCTCACCAACCTCGACTTCCACCGTGCCGTCGCCGCCACCGGTGGCAACGGAGTCCTCGCCGAGGTACTCGACTCCATCGTCCTCATCCACGCTGATGCGCAGCGGGAGATCCTGCGCTTGCACGGAGACGCGGTGGAGGACTACGACGAGCACGCGCGCCTCGCTGCCGCTGTGCGTGAGGGCCACCCGGCCGATGCAGAGAGAGCTGCGGCCGGGCACCTCGAACATGTGGCAACGATCGTCCGGGCGCGCTCCTAGCGACGTCCCACCGACCCGCCGGCCCGCGCCGGACGGGTCCTCGCACCACCCGACCCTCAGTTCCACCTACCACCCGACCACGAAGGGGTGTCTCGATGAAAACCAGGATGGCGATGGCCACGGCAGTGCTTGCCTCAGCCGCCCTCGCGTTGACCGCATGCTCGGGCGGCGGCGACGGAGGCGGCGACCCGGCCGAGACGACGCTGAGCTTCTTCACCGACAAAGCAGCCTGGGAGTCGTCCTTCGACGACATGAACGATGCCTCCGACGGGGTCGCCCCGCAGCTGGACTTCACCGGCTACTCGGACCCTACGGCCTACGACGCGTTCATCAAGCAGTCGTTCCGCACCAACGAGCGTCCGGACCTGTTCACCTGGCACACCGGCGACCAGCTGGCCGAGCTGGTGGACCAGGGACTGGTGGCCGAGACGACAGACATCTGGGACGAGGCGATCGCCGACGGGTATGTCACCGAGGAGCTCGCCGAGAACTACACCTACGAGGGTGCGCAGTACTGCGTGCCGATGAACGTCGTCTACTGGGTGATGTACTACAACACCCAGGTCTTCGAGGACAACGGCCTCGACGTGCCGACCACGTGGGAAGAGTTCATCGACGTGGCCGACACGCTGGTGGCCAACGGCGTGACGCCGCTGCACCAGATGAACATCATCTTCGAGTTCGTCTGGTTCCAGGCGATCCTGGCCGGACTGGACCCGGACGCCTATGACGGGCTGTCCGACGGCAGTGTCAGCTACACCGACCCGCCAGTCGTCGAGGCGATGGAGATCTGGCACCAGATGCAGTCCGACGGCTACTTCATCGACCCTGGTGTGGAGACCGATCCCCAGGTACTGCTGCAGAGCGGTGACGTGGCGATGGCCTACTTCGGTACGTTCTTCACCGGCCAGCTGAACGATCTGGACATGGTCTCCGGCGAGGACTACGGCTCGTTCCTCCTGCCGGCCGTGGACGGGGACCTGCCGCAGACGCCGGTGATCGTGGAGACCGGGCCGTTGTGCGTGGGGGCCGACAGCGACAACGAGGAGGCAGCCCTGGCCTACTCGCAGTGGTGGATGACCACCGATGCGCAGTCCGCCTGGAGCGAGTCCCGCGGAGATGTCTCCTTCAACCCTGAGGCCACCGTGACCGACGAGGGGCTGGCGGAGATCACCACGCAGGCCACCAGTGACGACTCGTTGCAGATGCGCCGGTACCTCGAAGCCACCCCGAACGAGATCTACACGGTCGCCTCGGAGGAGTTCGGTGCCTTCGTGACCAACAACGACGACCCGACGGGCCACCTGCAGGCCATCCAGGACGCTGCGGACGCCTACTGGGCCGACAACTCCTGACCTCCCAGGTGGGGCGGACCATACGTAGTTCGCCCCACCTCTGCCCACGCTGAGAATAAGGAGACCGCGTGTCTGCTCCGACCGCCCGGCGGGCCGAGCTGCTCCCGAGGGGGAACAAGCCGAAGAATCCGTACTGGACCTCCAGCATCGGATTCGTCGCACCCGGGGTGCTGCTGGTAGCCGTCGTCCTCTACCTCCCGTTCATCTGGACCAGCTGGATCAGCCTCACCGAGTACAACGGCCTCGGCGATCCCGAGTTCGTCGGTATCGACAACTTCACCGCGATGTTCGCCGACCCGGGATTCCTGGTCTCGCTGCGGAACACGTTGTTCTGGGTGATCGGGACCATCTTGCTCCCCGTGGGTCTGGGCCTGCTGATCGCAGTGCTGAGCCACGGGATGCCGAACGCCACCTGGTTCCGGCTCCCGTTCCTCATCCCGTACGCGATCTCCGGGGTAGCCGTCGGTGTGATCTGGTCCTTCGTGCTGCAGACCAACGGAGCACTGAGCCAGGCGCTGTCGTTTCTGCACCTGCCCGGCGCCGACCTGCGCTGGCTGCTCGACGGGCCGCTGAACACCGTCATGATGATCCTGGCCGCCAGCTGGCAGGGCGCCGGTGTGAACGCGCTGCTGTTCGGTATCGGGCTGCAGTCCATCCCGAAGGAGCCGATCGAGGCCGCTCGAGTCGACGGAGCCAGCGGGTTCACCCTGTTCCGGACCATGACGTGGCCGATGCTCGCTCCGTTGACCACTGTGGTGGTCGGTCTGGCGATCGTGGGCAGCCTGAAGACCTTCGACGTGGTGTGGGCGATGACCCAGGGCGGGCCAGGGCGAGTCTCCGAGACGCTCGCGCTGACCATGTACAAGGAGACGTTCGTGAACAACGACTACGGACTCGGGGCAGCGGTCGCGCTGTTCCTGACCGTGATCACGGTGCTCGCCTCGATCCTGTACCTGCGCCGTCAGCTGGCCGACAGCCGAGCGATGTGAGGAAGGAGCCCACCATGATTGCGCGCAAGATCGTACTCGCCATCCTCGGCCTGCTCTGGCTCGTACCGGTGTACCTGCTGCTGGCGAACGCCTCGAAGCTTCCTGCGGAGTTCGGCAACTACGGCCTGTGGGAGCCGGGGACCCTTGGGGGACTTGGGCAGAACATGCTCGATGCCTGGAGCCGCGGCAAGCTGAACAGCGGTGTGCTCTCCACTGCGATCTACGCGATCGTCGCCCCGGCCATCGCAGTCGTCGTCGGCGCTGCCGCAGGGTTCGCCATCGTGGCGCTCCGGCTGCGGAACGGGTTCTTCTGGCTCGTGGTGATCTTCGCCGCGTCCATCTTCCCGCTGCAGATGATCCTGATGCCGTTGTTCGTCGGATATGCCCAGACCGGACTGTTCAACACTCGGGTCGGGATGATCCTGGTCTACACCGTGATCGCGGTGCCGTTCTCGGCGTTCGTGATGCGCAACTTCTTCACCGGAGTGGCGCACCAGGTGTTCGAGGCCGCCGTGGTAGACGGTGCCACCACCTGGCGGATCTTCTGGCGGATCTACCTGCCGATGGCCGTCCCAGCGCTCGTGGCGGTGTTCATCCTGCAAGCCACGTTCGTCTGGAACGACCTGCTGCTCGGCCTCACCCTCACCCAGTCGGCCGAGGTACGCCCCATCGTCACCGCGCTCTCGGCACTGCAGAGCACCTATGGCGGTTCGACGATGTCCACAGTGCTCGCCGGTGGACTGCTGGTCTCGCTGCCCACCGTGGTGCTGTTCCTGGCCACCCAGCGCATATTCACCCGGGGCCTGTCCCTGGGCCAGTTCTAGTCGTCCACCTTCAGGAGGTCGTCATGTCCCAGAACCGTCCCGACGGCGGGGCCCACCTCGCGTCATCCACGCACCTGGGCCAGGAGGCCGCCCGGTCGCCGGCCTGTGCTGCGGTCACCGGTGCTGCCGCCGGTATCGGCGAGGCCGTCGCCGTGCTGCTCGCCGAGCAGGGCGCCGTCGTCTACGCGATCGACGTGAACGCCGAAGCACTCGAGGCGCTGGCCGCACGGCAGACCGGGCCGGGGCGGATCATCGCCGTGCCCGCCGACGTCACCGACGAGGCAGCGATGACCGCCGCCTTCGAGCAGGTCGCCGCCGGCGGCGGTGTCGACTCCTTGGTGTGCGCTGCCGGAATCCAGACCTACGGCACGGTCGACGGCACCCCGATGTCCACCTACGACCGGACGATGGACGTGAACGTACGCGGCGCGTTCCTGGCCGCGCACCTGGCCATCCCGCAGATCCGCAGCCACGCAGGAGGCGCCGTCGTGCTGGTCGCCTCGGTCCAGGCCTATGTCGCCCAGCAGGGCGTGGCCGCCTACGCCGCGACCAAGGGGGCGCTGCTCTCCCTGATGCGCGCGATGGCGGTCGACCATGCTGCCGAGGGGATCCGCGTGAACGCTGTGTGCCCCGGCTCGGTGGACACGCCGATGCTGCGCTGGGCAGCGTCGTTGCACGCTGACAGCGACGCCGACGTGGAGGCGATCGTCGCCGACTGGGGCCGGGCCCACCCGATCGGCCGGGTCGCCCAGCCACGGGAGGTGGCGGACGTGGTCGCCTACCTGCTCGGTCCGCACTCCTCGTTCGTGACCGGCGCCGATGTCAAGGTGGACGGCGGGCTCACCGCGGGCAACGCCGTCGCCCTTCCCGATGACGAGACCAAGGAGAGCTGAATGAGCTCGCTACGCATCGCCCAGGTCCGGGCGACCACTGTGGCCATGCCGCTGGAGGCGCCGTTGCGGCACTCCAACGGTGCGCACTGGGGCTACTTCGTGCGCACCATCGTGGAGGTGGAGGCCACCAACGGGCTGGTCGGCCTGGGGGAGATGGGCGGCGGCGGGCAGAGCGCCGAGCAGGCGATCCTCGCCCTGCAGCCCTACCTGGTCGGCCACGACCCGGCGAACCTCGAGGCGTTGCGGTTCATGATCGCCAACCCCACCGCCAGCCTGTACAACAACCGCACCCAGCTGCTCGCCGCGATCGAGTTCGCCTGCCTGGACCTGCTCGGTCAGGACACCGGGCTCCCAGTGCACGACCTGCTCGGCGGCCAGGTGCGCGAGGAGGTGGAGTTCGCCTCCTACCTCTTCTACCGGTACCCGGGCCGGGACGGCACCGGGGAGGTGCGCACCATCGACCAGCTGGTCGACGAGGCGAGGCGCTTGAAGGAGCAGCACGGGTTCCGGGTGCACAAGCTCAAGGCCGGGGTCTTCGACACCGACTTCGAGCTCGAGGGCTACCGGGCGCTCGCCGAGGCGTTCCCGGACGACCGGTTCCGCTACGACCCCAACGGGGCACTCAGCACCGAGGACTCCATCCGGTTCGCCCACGCCATCGAGGACCTGCCGAACGACTACCTCGAGGACCCGGTCTACTCCCTGACCGGGATGCGCCGGGTGCGGGAGAACACCCGGGTGCCGCTGGCCACCAACACGGTCGTGGTGAACTTCGAGCAGCTCGCCGCGAACGTGCTCAACCCGGCTGTGGACGTGATCCTGCTGGACACCACCTTCTGGGGAGGTATCCGCCCCTGCATCCGTGCCGGCGGCATCTGCGAGGCGTTCAGCCTCGGCGTGGCCGTGCACTCCTCCGGCGAGCTCGGCATCCAGCTGGCCACTATGCTGCACCTCGGCGCCGTACTGCCGAACCTGACCTTCGCCGCCGACGCGCACTACCACCACCTGCTCGACGACGTGGTGGTCGGCGGGCTGCGGCCCTACACCGACGGCAAGATGGCCGTGCCCACCGAGCCGGGCCTGGGCGTACAGCTGGACCGCGACAAGGTCGCCCAGTACGCCGAGCTCTACCGCGAGCTCGGGCCCTACCCCTACGACCGGGACCCGAGCCGACCGGACTGGTACCCGCTGCTGCCGAACAGCAGCTTCGCCGACCACACCGACGACCAGCTCCCACCGGCCCTGGCTGACCTGTACGCCCGGTGGCCCTGATGGTGCTGGTCGACCTGCCGCTGGCGCAGCTGCGCGAGTACCGCTGCCCGCGGCCGGCCCCTGCCGGGCACACCGAGTTCTGGGACCGGACCCTGGCCGAGAGCCGGGCCGCCGCCGGACCGACCCGGTGCGAACCGGTCACCGCCGGGCTGGCCGTGGTGGACAGCTACGACGTCACCTTCTCCGGCTTCGGCGGGGAGGAGGTGCGCGGCTGGTGGCTGCTGCCGCGAGGTGCGAGCAGCCCGCTGCCGGTGGTGGTGGAGTACCTCGGCTACGGCGGCGGCCGCGGCCTGGTGCACGAACGGCTCACCTGGGCCGCCCACGGGTTCGCCCAGCTCGTGGTCGACTCCCGTGGTCAGGGCGGGGTGTGGAACACCGGTGACACCCCGGACCCGCACGGCAGCGGACCGGCCGGCAACGGGCTGCTGACCAAGGGCGTGGACCATCCCGACCACCTGTACTACCGCCGTCTGCTCACCGACGCGGCGCTCGCCGTCGATGCTGCAGCCCAGCTGCCCGGCGCTGACCCCGGACGGATCGCGACCGTGGGGCACAGCCAGGGTGGGGCGATGGCGCTGGCAGCCGCTGCGCTGCACCCCGGGGTCGCTGCGACCGGCGCACGGACCCCGTTCCTGTGCGGTATCGCGCGCTCCCTGGAGGTCACCGACGCCGTCCCGTACGGGGATCTCGCGGCCTACCTGGGGGTGCACCGCACCCGCGCTGAGGAGATCCTCACGGTGCTCGACCACGTCGACCTGACCCACCTGATGCCACGGATTGCCTGCCCCACCTGGGTGTCGGTGGGCCTGGCTGACCTGGTCTGCCCACCCTCAGGCATCTTCGGTGCGATCAACGCGATCGAGCAGGTGACACCCGAGGTACGCACCTGGCGCTACAACGGCCACGAGGCCGGCGGTGCCCACGACGATGCCCACCTGGCCGGCTGGCTGCACCAGCAGCTGTCCGGCTGACCGACACCCACGTTCTTCGACCGACACGACCGGAACAACAGGAGAGATCCACGTGCCGAACCCGCTCATCCCCACCTGCGCCGACCTGTCCGGCGACGAGGTGCTGGACCGCTACGACGACATGGTCAACCCGCCCGGGCTGACCAACCACTGGGCCACCGCACAGGTTGACCACGACGTGCTGGCAGTGCGCAGCCTGAACGTGCCGCCGGTGTCCCAGGGCGACTCGATCAGCGCGCAGCTGTACCTTGACGGTCGCCTGGCCCGGTCCTTCGGCCAGCCGGTGCACACCCGCTGGCGACCGGACCGGGTGGAGCGCCGCACCGAGATCGACGGCTGGCAGATCGAGACGGTCACCGTGTGCCCGCCGGGGGAGCCCGGGGTCAGCGTGCAGCTGCGCGTGCGCAACACCGGCCCGCAGCGCACGCTGCGGCTCGGCGTCTGGCTCACCTCGACCGTGACCCGGTCGCCAGAGCCCTGGCGAGCAGCCGAGCCGCCGCAGGCGGTCAACCGCACCAGTCGCTCCGGGGCTCGGGTGCTCGGCAGCGACCAGCGCGCGTGGGCGGTGCAGGAGCTCGTGCTGCCGGAGGGCGCTCGGCTGCTCGACGGGGGCCCTCGGGTGGTCGAGGCGGAGGTGCAGGTCCCGGCGGGCGGCGAGGTGACGTGGGGGTACGTGCACGCGATCGCGGCGGAGCAGACGGACGCGGTCGCTGCTGCCGACCGGATGGTCGCAGGCCTGGACCGAGCCGCCGCGGACAGCGAGCGGACCTGGGACGCCTCCATCGCCGCACTCTTCGACCCGCAGGACGGGGAGTTCTCCGGCGCGCTGCCCGTCCTGGACACCAGCAACGAGGCGTTGCGCCGGCTGTACTGGTGGGGCGCGGTCGGAGTGCTCTGGTTCCGGCGGGACAACCCAGCCTCGGTGCTCGGGCGCACCTACGACACGTTGATGCCCAGGTACTGGCAGACCACCACGTTCATCTGGGACTACTCGTTGTCCTCGCAGGTGCACGCGTTGCTCGACCCTGCGGTGATGCGCCGCCAGATCGCGCACTGGGTGGGCCTGGACATCGACTCCCACTTCGGCACCGAGTGGCTCACCGGTGGGCCGGTCGGCTACTGGTACTCGGTCAACCACTATGCGATGACCCGCCTGGTACGTGACTACATCGCCTACACCGGAGACATCGGCTTCCTCGACGAGGAGCTCACCACACCGGATGGTGTCACCCGCCCGCTGCGCGAGCACGTACGGTCCTGGGCGCGGGCCTGGCACAGGATCCGGTCCAGCAGCGGCCTGGCGGACTACGGCGAGATCGACAACCTGCTGGAGTGCGTGTCCACCTACGTGCACGAGGTCGCCAGCCTGAACGCCGCGAACGTCTGGTGCATGCGTACCGCGGCCCGGATCGCCGAGCTGGACGGTGACGTCGAGGAGGCCGCCCAGCTGCGCACCGAGGCCGATGAACTCGCCGAGCTGGTCAAGGAGCTGTACATCCCCGGGGCTGGGTTCTTCCACGCCCGCCAGCCCGACGGCACGCTGCTGCCCACCCGGCACTGCTACGACTTCGCCACGGTCGGCACCACGATCGCCGACGACCTCGACGAGCAGGTCCGCGCCGAGATGGTGGACTTCTTCACCAGAGAGCTGCAGACCCCCTCCTGGATGCGGGCGCTGTCGCCGCTGGATGCCGATGCTGGCTACTCGCTACGCGCCGACCACCAGTGGAACGGCGCCTACCCGGCCTGGCCGGCCGATGCGGCCCGTTCAGTGATCGAGCTCGGCCGCCCGGACGTGGTGGCGCACTGGTTGCCCGGCCTGGCTCGCACTGCCAACCAGGGCCCCCCGGGGCAGGCGCACTTCGTCGAGGAGGCCGCCGAGCCGGTGAACGGGGGAGCACGCAAGACCCCACCGCAGTTCCCGTACCTGATCGACTGGTCCTGCTCCTCCGCAGGTTCCTGGGTGGAGCTGGTCGTCTCCGGGCTGTTCGGTCTGCACGTGGACCCCTCCGGTGAGGTGAGTGCGACACCGCGGCTGGCGGACGTGGATCCGGATGCGGTGCTGCGCGGCCTGCGCGTGGGCGGCGTGAGCTATGACGTGGACGCCAGCGGGGTCTCCAGGAGCTGACCGCCCGAGCACAGACCGTCTGCTCGGTCGGCCCGTCCGGCGGGTGACCGAGCAGGCGGGGAACGGCGGAATTTCGCGCCATCGGCGTTCGCTATGACGTCGGTCACCCAGACAGCCTGCGGCCAGCTGCGCACTCTCGCGCCCGCTCGTCGACGCGACCTGTCGGTTCGGCCCTCCGCGCGGCGATCCGGGCACGTCTCACCCTGCGGAAGGGATAGGTTAGAAGGGTGGCAACGCGAACGGTGACATCTTCGACCAGATCAGTGTGGCGGTCGACCATCGTGCTGAAAGTCGCGATGGCGATCAGCGGACTGATACTCGTGCTCTACCTGCTGGCGCACATGTACGGCAACCTCAAGGTCTTCGCCGGTCAGGAGGCCTTCGACGGCTACTCGCACCACCTGCGCACGATGGGCGAACCGCTCCTGCCCTACGCCGGTGCGCTGTGGATCATCCGCGTGGTGCTGCTGGTGGCGGTCATCCTGCACATCTACTGCGCCGTCACCCTCTGGCGGAGGATGCGCCTGGCCACCGCCGGCGGCGGAGGACAGCGGTATGAGTCCACCAAGGCCCGGCGCGGCAACCAACGCACCTATGCCTCGTTCACCATGCGCTGGGGCGGGGTGGTGATCGCGCTGTTCGTGGTCTACCACCTGCTGCACCTGACCTGGAACACCATCTCCCCGGGCGGAGCCTCGGGCAGCCCGTACGAGCGGGTGGTGAACGGGTTCTCGATCTGGTGGGTGGTGCTCAGCTACACCGTGGCACTGCTCGCCGTCGGGTTCCACCTGCGCCACGGCGTGTGGGCAGCGCTGGCCTCCCTCGGCGCCAACACCAGCCAGCGCCGCCGCCGGCACCTGAACGTGCTGGCCACCGTCGTGGCCCTCCTGATCACAGTGGGCTTCCTCATCCCACCCTTCGCGATTCTGTTTGGATTGGTCGGCTAAGTGAGCGTCAACCTCAGCAACTACTACGTCGACGGCGACCCGATCGCCGACTCCAGTGCCCCGGACGTGCCGCTGCACGAGACCTGGGACCAGAGGCGGTTCGACGCCAACCTGGTCAACCCGGCCAACCGCCGCAAGCGCACGGTGATCATCATCGGCACCGGCCTGGCCGGCGGTTCCGCGGCCGCCACCCTCGGCGAGGCCGGCTACCACGTGAAGAACTTCTGCTACCAGGACTCCCCACGCCGGGCGCACTCGATCGCCGCCCAGGGGGGTATCAACGCGGCGAAGAACTACCGCAACGACGGCGACAGCATCCAGCGCCTGTTCTACGACACGGTCAAGGGCGGCGACTACCGCTCCCGGGAGTCGAACTCCTGGCGCCTGGCGCAGATCAGCGTGGAGATCATCGACCAGTGCGTGGCCCAGGGCGTGCCGTTCGCCCGCGAGTACGGCGGCCTGCTGGACAACCGCTCCTTCGGCGGTGTGCAGGTCTCCCGCACGTTCTACGCCCGCGGGCAGACAGGTCAGCAGCTGCTCCTGGGCGCCTACCAGGCACTGGAACGCCAGATCGCCGCCGGGAACGTGGAGATGCACACCCGGCACGAGATGCTCGAGCTGATCGTGGCCGAGGGCCGTGCCCGCGGCGTGGTGGTGCGGGACATGGTCACCGGTGAGATCGAGACGCACATGGCAGACGCCGTGGTGCTCGGCAGCGGTGGATACGGGAACGTGTACTTCCTGTCCACGAACGCGATGGGCTGCAACGTGACCGCCACCTGGCGGGCGCACCGCAAGGGCGCCTACTTCGCCAACCCGTGCTACACCCAGATCCACCCCACCTGCATCCCGGTCTCCGGCGACTTCCAGTCCAAGCTGACCCTGATGAGCGAGTCGCTGCGCAACGACGGTCGCATCTGGGTGCCGAAGGAGGGGGGCGACACCCGCCACCCGCGGGACATCCCGACCGCGGAGCGGGACTACTACCTGGAGCGCCGCTACCCGGCATTCGGCAACCTGGTCCCCCGGGACGTGGCTTCCCGGGCCGCCAAGCAGGTCTGCGACGAGGGTCGTGGTGTGGGCCCCGGCGGGCGTGGGGTGTACCTGGACTTCGCTTCCGCGATCGAGCGGATGGGCCGCAAGGCGGTCGAGGCCAAGTACGGCAACCTGTTCGAGATGTACGAGCAGATCACCGGGGAGGACCCGTACGAGGTGCCGATGCGGATCTACCCGGCGGTGCACTACACCATGGGCGGCCTGTGGGTCGACTACGACCTGCAGTCCACCATCCCGGGCCTGTTCGTGATCGGTGAGGCGAACTTCTCCGACCACGGCGCGAACCGGCTCGGTGCTAGCGCCCTGATGCAGGGGCTGTCCGACGGCTACTTCGTGCTCCCACCGATGATCAGCAACTACCTCGCCGACGCACCGTTCGAGGAGGTCGGCCCGGACCACCCGGAGGCGGTCGCCGCCGCCGAGGCGGTGCGCAGCAGGATCGAGAAGCTGCTCGCCGTGAACGGCAGCCGCACGGTGGACTCCTTCCACCGGGACCTGGGCCACATCGTCTGGGAGTACTGCGGGATGGAGCGCACCGAAGAGGGGCTGGTCAAGGCGATCGACCTGATCCGCGAGCTGCGCGAGGAGTTCTGGCGGGACGTGAAGGTGACCGGCACCAACGAGGAGCTGAACCAGACCCTGGAGAAGGCCGGTCGGGTGGCCGACTTCTTCGAGCTCGCCGAGCTGATGTGCATCGACGCGCTGCACCGGGACGAGTCCTGCGGTGCGCACTTCCGCGCCGAGCACCAGACCGAGGACGGCGAGGCGCTGCGCGACGACGAGAACTTCGCCTACGTGGCCGCCTGGGAGTTCGGCGGCGAGGGCGGGAAACCGGTCCTGCACAAAGAAGACCTGGTGTACCAGAACATCCAGATGAAGCAGCGGAGCTACAAGTGAACATCACCTTGCGGGTCTGGCGTCAGCCCGACAGTGACGCGCCCGGGAAGATGCACACCTACCAGGTGGCCGACGTGTCCGAGGACATGTCCTTCCTGGAGATGCTCGACGTGCTCAACGAACAGCTCACCATCGACGGCGAGGACCCGATCGCGTTCGACTCCGACTGCCGTGAGGGCATCTGCGGCATGTGCGGTCTGGTGATCAACGGCCTCGCCCACGGTCCGGGCAAGAACGTCACCACCTGCCAGCTGCACATGCGCAGCTTCGCCGACGGCGACGTGATCGATGTGGAGCCGTGGCGCGCGGAACCGTTCACCGTGATCAAGGACCTGGTGGTGGACCGCTCGTCGTTCGACCGGATCATCCAGGCCGGCGGGTACATCACCGCGCCGACCGGCACGGCGCCGGAAGCGAACTCCATCCCGGTGAACAAGGCTGACGCCGACGCCGCGTTCGACGCCGCCACCTGCATCGGCTGCGGGGCCTGCGTGGCCGCCTGCCCGAACGGGTCCGCCTCGCTGTTCATGGCCGCGAAGGTCGCGCACCTGGGGCTGCTGCCGCAGGGGCAGCCCGAGCGGCACTCCCGGGTGCTAGACATGGTTGACCAGCACGACGCCGAAGGTTTCGGTGGCTGCACCCAGATCGGGGAGTGCACGGCCGCATGCCCGAAGGGCATCCAGATCGACCTGATCTCCCGGATGGACCGGGACGTGCTCTCGGCCATCGCGCACCGGAAGTGACCGGCGCCGCCTGACCGGGCGGCCGTGCCGCCGGGTCGCCAATGCCTGCGGAGGCACTTTTGTGACACTGAGGCACGCAATGACTGCCTCGGTGTCACAAAAGTACCTCCGTGCAGGGAGGGTGCGGTCCGTCGTCGCCGGCGAGGCGAGAGGCCAGCAGCCGGCGGAACGACTCCAGGCGGGCCCGGCCCACCGGCCCGGCGGTGGCCGCCCACTCGTCCAGTGCACAGTCCGGGGCATCGTCAGCGTGGGTGCAGCCACGCGGGCAGGCCTGGGCCACCTCCGCCAGGTCGGTGAACGCCGCTAGGAACCGGTCCGCCTCCACGTGCGCCAGCCCGAAGGACCGCACCCCCGGGGTGTCGATGATCCAGCCGCCCTCAGGTAGCGCGAGCGCCACTGCCGAGGACGAGGTGTGCCGGCCACGCCCGGTCACCACGTTCACCCCGCCGGTGGCCCGCTCGGCATCCGGCACCAGGGCGTTGACCAGCGTGGACTTGCCCACCCCGGAGTGCCCGACCAGCACCGACACCCGGCCGGTGAGGCGCTCATGCACCTGCTCCAGGCCGTGCACCTGGTCGCCGGCCAGGCGGGTGGTCACCGCCGGCACGTCCAGCCCGGCGTAACGCTGCAGGAACGGCTCCGGCGGGGCCAGGTCCGCCTTGGTGAGGAACAGCAGCGCGTCCATCCCCGCGTCGAAGGCGGCGACCAGGCACCGGTCCACCATCCGCGGGCGGGGCTCCGGGTCGGCCAGCGCGGTGACGATCACCAGCTGGTCGGCGTTCGCCACGATCACGCGCTGATGAGAGTCGCTGTCCTCCGCGCTGCGCCGCAGCACCGTGCTGCGCTCGTGCACCCGCACCACCCGCGCCAGGCTGCCCTCGGCGCCGGAGACGTCGCCGACCAGGTCCACCCGGTCGCCGACCACGATCGCACCTCGTCCGAGCTCCCGTGCCTTGATCGCCACCACCGGTGTCCCGGCGTCGGTGAGCACGTGGTAGCGGCCACGGTCGACGGCGGTGACCAGTCCCGGAGCTGCGTCGGCGTGGTCCGGGCGCTGCTTGGAGCGGGGGCGCGTCCCGCGCCTGTTCGGGCGGACGCGCACGTCCTCCTCGGTGTAGTGCTGGAACCGCCGGGGCATCAGCGCCCGCTGCCGCCGAACAGCTCGCGCCAGAGCCCGGGGAAGTCCGGGATCGTCTTGGCCGTGGTGGCCACGTCGACCACCCCGACCTCCGGCACTGCGATGCCGATCACCGCGGCGAACGTGGCCATCCGGTGGTCGGCGTAGGTCTCCACCCGGGCCCCGTGCAGGTGCCCGCCACGGATCACCAGCCCGTCCGGAAGCTCCTCGGCCTGTCCGCCCAGGCGGGTGATCTCGGTGACCAGGGCTGCCAGCCGGTTCGTCTCGTGCCCGCGCAGGTGAGCGATCCCGCGAAGGTGAGTGACGCCGTCAGCCAGCGCCGCCAGTGCAGCGATCACAGGCGTGAGCTCACCGGCCGCGGACAGGTCCAGGTCGACCGGGGAGACGGTACCGGTGCCGGTGACCGCCAGGACGCCGCCGGCGTGCTCGACCTGGGCACCGAGCTGCTCCAGGAAGCCGGGCAGCAGCATCCCGGGCTGCGTGCTCTGGGCAGGCCAGCCGGGGATGCGCACCGTGCCGCCAGCGGCGAGCGCCGCGGCGAGGAACGGAGCGGCGTTGGACAGGTCCGGTTCGATGGTGACCTCGCCACCGGCGATCGCGCCCGGGGCCACGCGCCACACGCCGTCGGCCGGCTCGGTCACCTGCACACCGCGCTCGCGCAGGCAGGCGATGGTCATGTCGATGTGCGGCTTGCTCGGCAGCACCTCGCCCACGTGCCGTACGGTCAGCCCCTCGGTGAACCGGGGCGCGGCCAGCAGCAGCGCGGAGACGAACTGGGAGGAGGCGGAGGAGTCCACCTCGATCTCCCCGCCGCGCACCTGGCCGGTGCCGTGCACGACGACGGGCAGGTACTCCGGCACGTCAGCAGCACCAGCCCCGGCACCGGGCGCATCCTTCGCGGTGACCCCTACGCCCAGGTCGACCAGGGCGCGCAGCACCGGTCCCATCGGGCGCTGGCGCGCGGCCGGGTCGCCGTCGAGGGTGACCGGACCGTCGGCCAGGGCGGCGATCGGCGGGATGAACCGCATCACCGTGCCGGCCAGGCCGCAGTCCACCTGTGCGTCACCGGTCACCGGGCCCGGGGTGATGCGCAGCGTGTGGCCGTGGTCGCTGACCTCGACCTGGGTGCCCAGCGACCGGAGCGCGCCGATCATCAGGTCGCTGTCCCGGGAGGTGAGCGCGCCGCGGACCGTGGTGGGTTCGCTCGCCAGGGCAGCCAGCGGCAGAGCGCGGTTCGTCAGCGACTTCGACCCGGGGATGGTGATGGTGGCGTCCAGCGGGCCGGCCGCAGTGGGTGCAGGCCAGGCAGGCTCGACGGACTCGGTGAGGTTCGACACCCTCCCAGCCTAGTGGGAGCGCGTCGCCCACCGGCCGGTACGCGGCGAGGCCGGAGCCGCGCTCAGCGGTCAGGACTTCGCGCGGGCCACCTTCTCCTTCGCCTTGGCCTTCACCTCGGCCAGCTGCTCCTCGAAGTCGTCGCTGACCTGGGCGAGGTCCTCACGGTGCTCGCGCCAGTTCTGGTACTGCCAGGCCAGCGACGGCTTGCCACGCCGGTCCGTGGCGGCGAACACGGCGCCAGCGGTCACGGCACCGCGGCTGAGGAACGCGCTGAGCTCCTCGCGGCGTTCCTCCCCCTTCTTCGACCAGAACGGGTGCCGGACCACGGTGGAGCCCAGGCCGATGACGGCGAGGGTCGCCGCGGCCAGGCGCGGCGCCTTGCCGAGCGCCAGCAGCAGGCCAGCGGCCACCGAGGCGCCGCCGCTGACCCGCACCAGCGTGGTGCGGCTGGTGGGCACACCGGGAACGGTCTCGGCCGCCTTGTCCAGGGCGGGGCCGTACGGCTCGAGCATGGCGGTGTGCTTCTCCGGGTGACGGAGGGCGTCGACGCCGTCGACCACGAAGACAGAAGCGAGCAGGGGGCGGGCGAGTGCGCGCACAGGATCCATGCTCCATTGCTACCGCAGATCGGGCCGAGGTGCGAACTCTGGCAGGTGAGGAGTCTCCGCTCGCGCTCCCGACCACGGTGCCCGGACTGGGCACAGCGGGCTACGCCGTCGAGAAGAGCCTGGTCAGCGAGGTAGGCACAGTGGGCTGCGCCGTCGGAATGGATCGGTGGCCGATGCGGTTGTGCCTGGATGATGAGCATGCAGACTGCCCTCGGTCCCGGTTCGACACCAGCGTTCGGCATGGTGTGCGGTCCGGACTCCTGCACGACTCCGGCCGCGGTGCCCGTGTCCGCGACGGCCACGCAGCCCTGGGATGCTGCGGCCGGTCCGCGCACGATGCTCTCACCCCAGCACGGGGAGGGCGTCGACGCCGTGATGCACAGCGGCCAGGCCAGGCTAGGCTCGAGGGTGATGACGGAAGAGACTGAGCGCGCGCCGCGGGACGAGACCGCCCTGGAGCGGGAGCGGCGGTTCGAGACTGACGCGATGCCCTATCTCGACCAGCTCTACGGAGCCGCGCTGCGGATGACCCGCAACCCGGCCGACGCCGAGGACCTGGTCCAGGAGACGTTCGCCAAGGCGTTCGCTGCGTTCCACCAGTACAAGCCGGGCACCAACCTCAAGGCCTGGCTCTACCGGATCCTGACGAACACGTTCATCAACACCTATCGCAAGAAGCAACGCGCGCCGCAGGAGTCGGACTCCGACTCGGTGGAGGACTGGCAGATCCACCGGGCGGCGTCGCACACGTCCACCGGGTTGCGCTCGGCGGAGACCGAGGCCCTGGACGCGCTCGGCGACACCGAGGTGAAGGACGCGCTGGCGCAGCTGCCGGAGGACTTCCGTCTGGCCGTGTACCTTGCCGACGTCGAGGGCTTCGCCTACAAGGAGATCGCCGAGATCATGGACACCCCGATCGGCACAGTGATGTCTCGGCTGCACCGTGGTCGCGGCCAGCTGCGGCAGCTCTTGGCCGATCACGCTCGGTCGTTGGGGATGAAGGTGGAGAAGGTATGACCGAGGAGATCGGCCCTGAAGGGTGCCGGTGCGAAGAGGCGCTGGAGCACCTGTACGAGTACCTGGACGCGGAGATGTCCGAGATCCAGCTCGACCGGCTGCGGGCACACATCGAGGAGTGCACCACGTGCCTGGACGAGGTCAGCCGGGAGCGTGAGCTGCGCATCGTGCTGAAGCGTTCCTGTGCGGAGGTCGCCCCGGACGCACTGCGCATGCGGGTGCGCACCCAGCTGACGCTGCTGCGGCAGACCCGCACCCGCTGACCGGAGAGCTGCTCACGGCCGGTTTCCGGGCAGAGACGACGGTGCCGAGCCCAGGAGAGGGCTCGGCACCGGAGGATCGCTGGCGTCCGTGCTGCGGACGCGATCAGGAGTTGGGGCGCTTGCCGTGGTTGGCGGCGCTGTGCTTACGGGACTTGCGCTTGCGACCGCGCTTGCTCATCGGTGTCTCCTTGCTGGTGACGGATGTGGACCGCCCCCTATCGTTCCACATCTGACGGTCCGCACCGAACGGTCACCCCTGGCTGCCTGGCTGGCCCGCCCGTACGGTGGGGGTATGCGAGCCGTCTACGCTGCCAGCCAGGATGCCCAGGATCCGCTGTCCGGACTGCAGCTGGGCCAGCTGCCAGATCCTGCCCCACCGCAGGGGTGGGTCCCCGTCCAGGTGCGTGCTGCCGCGCTCAACCACCACGACCTGTGGAGCCTGCGCGGGGTAGGACTGCCGGCCGACCGGCTGCCCATGGTGCTCGGTACCGACGCCGCCGGCACCGCCCCGGACGGCAACGAGGTGCTCGTGCACTCGGTGATCGCCTCGCCGACCTGGTCGGGGGAGGAGACTCTGGACCCGAAGCGCACCCTGCTGTCCGAGCTCCACCCGGGGACGCTCGCCGAGACCGTCTGGGTCCCGGCCCGCAACCTGGTGCCCAAGCCCGCCGAGCTGACCTTCGCCGAGGCGGCCTGCGTGCCCACGGTCTACCTGACCGCCTACCGGATGCTCTTCCACGCGGCGGGCGTGCGGCCCGGGCAGCGGGTGCTGGTGCAGGGCGCCGGCGGGGGAGTAGCCAGCGCCGCGATCCAGCTCGCCCGCGCCGCCGGCTGCTACGTGCTCGCCACCTCCCGCAGCGAGACCAGACGAGCTGCCGCCGTCGAGACGCTCGGTGCCCACGAGGCGGTCCCTACCGGCACCCGGGTGGCCCCGGTGGACGTGGTGCTGGAGACCGTCGGCGAGGCCACCTGGGAGCACTCGCTGCGCTCGCTGCGCCCCGGCGGGGTGGTCGTGGTCGCTGGCGCCACCAGCGGCCCGGCGCCCTCGGCAGACCTGAACCGGGTGTTCTTCCGCAGCCTGCGGGTGATCGGCACCACGATGGGCACCCTGGACCAGCTGCACGAAGTGGTCGCCATGCTGCTGACCACCGGGGTGCGGCCGGTGATCGACTCCCGCTTCGACCTGGACTCCCTCGACGACGTCCGGTCCGCATTCGCCCGTCTTGCCTCGGGCGAGGTGTTCGGCAAGGTGGTGCTCACCCGCGAGGGCTGAGGTGTCCGGTACGCACTGGCACCACGAGGGGGCAGGTGCGTGACTCGACGACGCGGAGTCGCTACGGTGTGGGCAACCGAGCAGATGAGCGGGTGGACGAGGACGTCCGCACAGACATGTCGATCTTGGAGGCTCAGAGATGAGTGAACGACAACAGTTCAAGGGGCGGAGCGCATTCATCTTCGCGGCCATGGGCTCCGCCATCGGCCTGGGGAACATCTGGCGCTTCCCCTACGTCGCCTACGAAGGTGGCGGCGGGGCATTCATCGTGCCCTACCTGGTAGCGCTGCTGACCGCAGGTATCCCGCTGCTGTTCATGTACTACGCGATCGGGCACAAGTACCGCGGTTCGGCGCCGCTGAGCTTCCGCCGGCTCAGCCGGGGGACCGAGGCGATCGGCTGGTGGCAGGTCGGCATCTCGTTCGTGATCGCTGTCTACTACGCGGTGGTGATCGCCTGGGCGGTGCGCTACATCGGGTTCTCCATCAGCCAGGACTGGGGCGAGGACCCGGAGGGGTTCTTCGGCGGCGAGTTCCTGCAGCAGAGCGGTGACTTCAGCATCGGTGGCGGTTTCGTGGCCGGTGTGTTCGTTCCGCTCCTGCTCATCTGGCTGTTCACCCTGATCGTGCTGCGGATGGGCATCCAGTCCGGGATCGCCCGACTGGCCCAGGTGTTCATCCCGGTGCTCATCGTGATCTTCGTGATCTTCGTGATCCAGGCGCTGCGCCAGCCCGGTGCCCTGGACGGCCTGAACGCTCTGTTCACCCCGGACTGGGGCGCACTGGCCAGCTCCGATGTCTGGGTCAGCGCCTACGGGCAGATCTTCTTCTCCCTGTCCATCGCGTTCGGCATCATGATCACCTACGCCGCACACGTGAAGCGCAGGACCAACCTGACCGGCTCCGGCCTGGTGGTGGCGTTCTCCAACTCCGGGTTCGAGATCCTCGCCGGCATCGGCGTGTTCGCAGCGCTCGGGTTCATGGCACACGCCTCCGGGGTGCCGGTCGGCGAGGTCGTGGAGAGCGGCATCGGGCTGGCGTTCATCGCGTTCCCCGCGATCATCTCCACGATGCCCGGCGGGGCGCTGCTCGGTGTGCTGTTCTTCGCCTCCTTGGTGCTGGCTGGTATCACCTCGTTGGTGAGCATCGTGGAGGTGGTCATCGATGCTTTCGAGGACAAGTTCAACCTCGGCCGGACCGCCTCCGTGGCAGTCGTCGGCGGGCTGATGGCAGTGGTGTCCCTGGTGCTGTTCCCCACCACCACCGGCCTGAACCTGCTGGACATCGTGGACAACTTCGCGAACAACTTCGGCATCGTCGGTGCCGGGCTCGTCTCGGTGATCACCCTCGGGTGGGGCCTGCGCAGGCTGCGCGACCTGTCCGGTCACCTGAACGCCATCTCCTCGTTCAAGCTGAACTGGGGCTGGCTGGTGATGCTGACGGTCGTGACGCCGATCGTGCTCGGGTTCATGTTCATCAGCGAGGTGGTGGACCGGATCCAGGAGGGCTACGGCGGGATGCCCAGCAGCTATGTGGGCATCTTCGGCTGGGGGGTGGCGATCGGGCTGATCGTGATCGCCATCATCCTGTCCTTCGTGCCCTGGCCCAAGGGAGTGGTCGAACGCGAACGCGAGCTGCTGACAACAGGAGGTGAGCGGTGATGGATCTCTCGGCGATCATCATGATGATCATCGCGATCGTGCTGGTCTGGGGTGGCCTGGTGGCCGCACTGATCCATCTGCGCCGGAACCCGGACCCGGAGGATCCCGACGAGCCGGCCGGCACCGCACAGCCCGGACCGGGCTACCAGTAGGTACGAGCAGCACCGCACCTGGGGCCGGGGGTGGCCTCGACGTCGAAGACCTGCTGTGCAGCGGCGTCGAGGCCACCCTCGCCGCTGTGCGGGTACCAGCCGATCCGACACCGACCGTCAGGCCGCGCGCCCCGGTCGCGGAACGGTGTCTCCTCCCGCTCCGGTACCTCAGGGCCCGCTGCGCTCCAGTGGTCATCCGGCATCTGACACGACGCCAGCAAAGGCACAACATCTAGTAGTTGCAAGCATGTAGTTCGACAAGATATTGTGGTTGTGACAACGGAGCGAGGAGTGTCATGACGCAGACGGCGCCCGCCGAGACCAAGACCGAGCAGACACCCGCGGGCCTGACGATCGATCGGATCTTCACCACGCCCGGGGTGCACCCCTACGAACAGGTCACCTGGACCCGCCGGGACGTGGTGCAGCAGAACTGGCGCACCGGGGAGACGATCTTCACCCAGCGCGGGGTCGAGTTCCCGGACTTCTGGTCCGACAACGCAGCCACCATCGTGACCACCAAGTACTTCCGCGGTGCGCTCGACAGCCAGACCCGCGAGCACAGCCTGAAGCAGCTCATCGACCGCGTGGTGCTCACCTACACCCGCGCCGGACGCGAGCACGGCTACTTCGCAGCAGAAGCGGACGCCGAGGTGTTCTCCCACGAGCTCACCTACCTGCTGCTGCACCAGGTGTTCGCCTTCAACTCCCCGGTGTGGTTCAACGTCGGCACAGACGGGCCGCAGCAGGTGTCCGCCTGCTTCATCCTGTCCGTGGACGACACGATGGAATCGATCCTGAACTGGTATCGGGAGGAGGGGCTGATCTTCAAGGGCGGCTCCGGTGCCGGGCTGAACCTGTCCCGGATCCGCTCCTCCAAGGAGCTGCTCTCCTCCGGGGGCACCGCCTCGGGACCGGTGTCGTTCATGCGGGGCGCGGACGCCTCGGCCGGCACCATCAAGTCCGGCGGCGCCACCCGCCGCGCGGCGAAGATGGTGGTGCTGGACGTGGACCACCCGGACATCGAGGAGTTCGTCGCCACCAAGGCCCGCGAGGAGGACAAGATCCGGGTGCTGCGCGAGGCCGGCTTCGACGTCGACCTCGGCGGGGCGGACATCAGCTCGGTGCAGTACCAGAACGCGAACAACTCCGTGCGGGTGACCGACGAGTTCATGCGTGCGGTGGAGGCCGGCGGTGAGTTCGCCCTGCGTGCCCGCCAGGACCACTCCGTGGTGGAGACGGTGGACGCCCGGGCCCTGTTCGACTCGATCGCCCAGGCTGCCTGGGAGTGCGCCGACCCCGGGCTGCAGTACGACGACACCATCAACGACTGGCACACCACGCCCGAGGACGGCCGGATCACGGCATCAAATCCTTGTTCGGAGTACATGTCCCTGGACAACTCCAGCTGCAACCTGGCCTCGGTGAACCTGCTCGCGTTCCTCGACGAGGACGGCAGCTTCGACGTGGACCGCTACCGCGCCGTGGTGGAGCTGGTGATCATCGCGATGGACATCTCCATCTGCTTCGCCGACTTCCCCACCGAGGCGATCGGGCGCACCACCCGGGACTTCCGCCAGCTCGGCATCGGCTACGCCAACCTCGGTGCCCTGCTGATGGCCACCGGTCGTGCGTACGACTCCGAGGAGGGCCGGGCGCTGGCCGGTGCGCTCACCTCGATGATGAGCGGTGTGGCCTACCGGCGCTCTGCCCAGATGGCCGAGGCGCTCGGCCCGTATACCGGGTACGCGCGCAACGCCGGTGCGCACCAGCGGGTGGTGCGCAAGCACCAGGCCGCCGACGACGACCTGCGCACCCACTGCACGATGGACACCGCGATCCACCGGGCCGCCGCCGAGGAGTGGCAGCAGGCGGTGCGGCTCGGCGCGGAGCACGGCTTCCGCAACGCTCAGGTCTCGTTGCTGGCGCCCACCGGAACCATCGGCTTCATGATGGACTGCGACACCACCGGGATCGAGCCGGACTTCTCCCTGGTGAAGTACAAGAAGCTCAGCGACGGTGGCTCGATGCAGATCGTCAACCAGACCGTACCGCGGGCGCTGCGGGCGCTCGGCTATGCGGAGGAGACCATCGAGGCGATCGAGGAGTCGATCACCGAGACCGGACACGTGGTCGGTGCGCCCGGGCTGAAGACCGAGCACTACCCGGTCTTCGACACCGCAGTGGGCACCCGCTCGATCACCCCGATGGGGCACGTGCGGATGATGGCCGCCGTGCAGCCGTTCCTCTCCGGGGCGATCTCCAAGACCGTGAACATGCCCGCGGAGGCCACTGTGGCCGACGTCGCGGACATCTACCAGCAGGGCTGGCACCTCGGTCTGAAGGCGATCGCCATCTACCGGGACAGCTGCAAGGTCGGCCAGCCGCTCTCCGACGGCAAGAAGAAGGCAGCGACGGGCTCCGGTGAGCCGGACACGCCGGCCGCGACCGCGTCCCTGGGGCCGGTACGTGAGCGGCTGCCCCGGCGACGTGCCTCGCAGACCACCTCGTTCGCCGTCGGCGGCGCGGAAGGATACCTGACCGCCGGCACCTACGCCGACGGCCGCCTCGGCGAGATCTTCCTGCGGTTCGGCAAGCAGGGCTCCACCCTGGGCGGGGTGATGGACGCGTTCTCCATCGCGGTCTCGATCGGGCTACAGCACGGCGTGCCGCTGGAGACGTTCGTGGAGAAGTTCACGAACATGCGCTTCGAGCCCTCGGGACTGACCGACGACGCCGACCTGCGGATGTCCACCTCGATCATGGACTACGTGTTCCGCCGGCTGGCGCTGGACTACCTGGACGCCGACACCCGCGGCGCACTCGGGGTGCGCAGCACGCAGGAGCGGGCCCGGGAGCTGGACACAGGTGAGCTCACCCAGCCCGACGACGGCGCAACCGTGGCGGGGGAGCAGGCCTCTCCTGCCGCTGGTGTCACCCCGTCCACCCCGGAGCCTGCCCAGGCTGCGGCTGCTCGGGCGGACGCCCCGCTGTGCCTGACCTGCGGGGCGACGATGCGCCCCTCCGGCTCCTGCCACGTGTGCGAGGGGTGCGGGGCCACCAGCGGCTGCAGCTGACCCGCTCGTTCCGCACGAAGGTGTGGTTGTGGTCGTGATCGAGGCTCACAACGACCACAACCACACCTTCGCGGTCAGGTGATGGTGGTCAGGTCTCCTGCGGGAGGCCGAGCCACTCGTGCCAGCCGTTGTGCAGCACCAGCCAGGCGAGCAGACCGTAGCCGGCCTGCTGCGGGTGGTGGCCGTCGGTCGAGGCCAGGTCGGCGACCCACTGCTCGTGGTCGCGTAGCGGCTGGTAGGTCTCCACGTAGGGGAGCCGGCGGCGTCCGCAGACGTCCGCGAACGCTGTGGACAGCTCTGCCAGCGCGTCGGCGTCCACGTCGTTGCGCGGTGCCGGGCCGACCACGAACACCGGGATGCGCCGGTTGGTGGCATCGTCCAGCACGTTCGCCAGGTTCAGCCGGCTGCGGGCCAGGGACACCCCATGGTTCAGGTCCGCGGCGCCGGGCGCCACGACCAGCCGGTTGTCCCCGGTGCCGAAGCGCCGGTTGCACTCCGACTCCCACCGCCCGGACAGGGCGGTGCTGGACTCTCCGGGCACGGCCAGCGGGTACCACTCGATCGGTTCCTCGCTGACCGTGCGGGCGGCGACCCGCCCGGTCCAGCCCAGTCCCCGGGCGTCACCGACCCCGGCTACCAGCTCGTCCCCGACCACGCAGATGCGCCTGCGCGTCGGCTCCTCGTGCGTCGCCGCTGCGCTCACCGGGCAAAGGCCTCACTGATCAGCACCTTCTGCTCGGCCTGGTGCTTCTTGCCGGTGCCGGCCGAGGGGGCAGCCGACTCCGGCCGGGAGACCAGCCGCAGACCCCGCTCAGCGATCGCGGGCACCGCCTTGGCCGCCCGTACCCGCAGGTACGTCCAGGCCCCCTGGTTCGCCGGCTCGTCCTGTGCCCACACCAGCTCGGCGTCCGGGAAGCGCTGCAGCTCGGCGTCCAGCGCCTCTGCCTCGAGCGGGTAGTACTGCTCCAGCCGGACCAGTGCGGTGCCGTCGTCCTCGCGCTTGCTGCGCTCGGCGAGCAGGTCGTAGTAGACCCGCCCGCTGCACAGCAGCACCCGGTTCACCTTCGCCGGGTCGGCAGTGGTGTCCCCGAGCACGGGCTGGAAGGTGCCGGAGGTGAAGTCCTCCACCGTCGAGGTGGCGGCCCGCAGCCGGAGCAGCTGCTTCGGGGTGAACACCACCAGGGGCCGGCGCGGGCGCTGGTAGGCCTGACGCCGCAGCAGGTGGAAGTAGTTCGCCGGCGTGGAGGGCTCGGCAACGATCATGTTGTCCTCGGCGGACAGCTGCAGGAACCGCTCCTTGCGTGCCGAGGAGTGGTCCGGTCCCTGCCCCTCGTAGCCGTGCGGCAGCAGCAGCACCACCGACGAGGTCTGCCCCCACTTCTGCTCTGCGGAGGAGATGAACTCGTCGATCACCGTCTGGGCACCGTTGACGAAGTCGCCGAACTGCGCCTCCCACGCCACCAGGGCGTCGGGCCGCTCCACCGAGTAGCCGTACTCGAAAGCCAGCGCCGCGTACTCGCTCAGCGAGGAGTCATAGACCCAGAACTTCGCCTGGTCCGGCGACAGGTACATCAGCGGTGTCCACTCCGCACCGTTGACCCGGTCGTGCAGCACGGCGTGGCGCTGCACGAACGTGCCCCGGCGGGAGTCCTGCCCGGCCAGCCGTACCGGCATCCCCTCCATCAGCAGGGAACCGAAGGCGAGCAGCTCACCGAAGGCCCAGTCGATGGCGCCGTCGGTGGCCATGTGCTCGCGCTTCTCCAGCAGCTGGGTCAGCTTCGGGTGCACGGTGAAGCCCTCTGGCGGGCGGGTGTGCGCGGCACCGATGTGCTCGACCACCTTGGCCGGCACGGCGGTCTGCCAGCCGACCATCATCCCGGCGTCCTCCTGCTGAGACTCCGGCAGCTCTAGACCCTGGACCTGGGAGTCGGTGCGAGCACTGCCCTCCCGGGTCTCGGTGAACACCCGTTCCAGCTCGGACTTGTAGTGCTGCAGCGCCTCCTCGGCCTCCTCCTGGGTGAGGTCACCCCGGCCGACCAGCGCCTCGGTGTACAGCTTGCGGACGCTGCGCTTCTTCTCGATCAGCGAGTACATCACCGGCTGCGTCATCGACGGGTCGTCGCCCTCGTTGTGCCCGCGGCGGCGGTAGCAGACCATGTCGATGATGACGTCCCGGTTGAACTCCTGCCGGTAGTCGAAGGCCAGCTCGGCCACGTGCGCCACCGCCTCCGGGTCGTCCCCGTTCACGTGGAACACCGGGATCTGCAGCCCCTTGGCGACATCGGTGGCGTACATCGTGGACCGCGAGGAGGCGGCACCGGTGGTGAACCCGACCTGGTTGTTGATCAGGATGTGCACTGTGCCACCGGTGCGGTAGCCACGCAGCTGGGACAGCTGCAGGGTCTCGGTGACCACACCCTGACCGGCGAACGCGGCGTCGCCGTGGATCAGCACCGGCAGCACCGAGTAGCCGGCGCCGCCGAGGTCGAGACGGTCCTGCTTGGCCCGGACGACGCCCTCGAGCACGCCGTTGACCGCCTCCAGGTGGGAGGGGTTGGCCGCCAGGTACACCTTCGTGGTGGCCCCGTTCAGGGCGGTGAACGTGCCCTCGGTGCCAAGGTGGTACTTCACGTCCCCGGAGCCCTGCACGGTGCGCGGGTCCTGGTTCCCCTCGAACTCGGCGAAGATCTGCGCGTAGGACTTGCCGGCCAGGTTGGCCAGCACGTTCAACCGGCCGCGGTGCGGCATCCCGATGCCGACCTCGTCCAGGCCCTCCTGGGCGGCACGGTCCAGCACCCGGTCCAGCAGCGGGATGAGCGCCTCGCCACCTTCCAGGCTGAACCGCTTCTGCCCGACGAACTTGGTCTGCAGGAAGGTCTCGAACGCCTCCGCCGCGTTCAGCGTGCGCAGGATGCGCTTCTGCTCGTCGGCCTCAGGCTTGGACCACCCCGACTCCAAGCGGTCCTGCAGCCACCGGCGCTGGGCCGGGTCGTGCAGGTGCATGTACTCCACACCGATGGTGCGGCAGTAGGAGTTGCGCAGCAGCCCGAGGATGTCCCGCAGCAGCATCTTCGGCTTGCCGCCGAACCCGCCGGTGGGGAACGTCCGGTCCAGGTCCCACAGGGTGAGCCGGTGCGTCTGCACGTCCAGGTCGGGGTGCTTGCGCTGTCGGTAGGCCAGCGGGTCGGTGTCGGCGAGCAGGTGGCCGCGGGACCGGTAGGCGTGGATGAGCTCGGCCACCCGGGCGGGCTTGCCGAAGTCCTCCTCCTCGCTGGGCGTGACGTCAGTGGTCCAGCGCACCGGCTCGTACGGCACCCGCAGTGCGGCGAACACGCGGTCGTAGAAGCCGTCCTCACCGAGCAGCTTGGCGTGCACGATCCGCAGGAAGTCCCCGGACTGGGCGCCCTGGATGATCCGGTGGTCGTAGGTGGAGGTGAGGGTGAGCACCTTGGAGATGCCCAGCCGCGAGACCGTCTCGAGCGAGGCCCCCTGGTACTCGGCCGGGTAGTTCATCGCTCCGACACCGATGATCGTGCCCTGCCCGGACATCAGCCGTGGCACCGAGTGCACTGTGCCGATGGTGCCGGGGTTGGTCAGCGAGATCGTGGTGCCAGCGAAGTCGTCCACGGTCAGCTTGTTCCCGCGGGCCTTGCGCACGACCTCCTCGTACGCGTGCCAGAACTCGGCGAAGTTCATCTCCTCGGCGCCCTTGATCGAGGGCACCAGCAGCTGACGGGTCCCGTCCGGCTTGGCCAGGTCGATCGCCAGCCCGAAGTTCACGTGTGCCGGGCGCACGATGCCCGGCTTGCCGTCCACCTCCCGGTAGCCGGCGTTCATCTCCGGCATGTCACCGAGCGCCTCGACCACGGCGAAGCCGATCAGGTGGGTGAAGGACACCTTCCCGCCGCGGCTGCGGGCCAGGTGGTTGTTCAGCACGATCCGGTTGTCCACCAGGAGCTTCGCCGGGATGGTGCGCACACTGGTGGCAGTGGGCACCTCCAAGGAGGTCTCCATGTTCGTGACCACCCGGGCAGCAGGACCACGCAGCCGGGTGGCCTCGCCTTCGCCGCCCGCATCTCGCGGACCGCCGCCGGTGACAGCCCGGGTGTAGGGGGCAGTGGGAGCCACCGCGGTAGCCACCGGAGCCTCCGGCGGCACGTCGGCGCGCACCTCGGCGGGCTCCGGGTTGGTGTCGCGCTGCTGGGCGGCAGTAGCACCAGAGGTCTGGCGAGCCGGTGCCGCCGGCTCCTCCTCGGGTGCGGTGGCCGGTTCCGAGGCAGGCTCGGAGGCGGCGCTCGCCGGCGGCTGCTGGGCCGGTGCGATGGCAGCGCTCGCCGCGGACTCGGCCTGCTCAGCCTGGCTCGGCGCGGACGCGGCCGTACTGCCGTTGCTGCCGGACAGATCGGCAGGGGAGTAGGTCTCGAAGAACTCCCACCAGGACTCGTCGACCAGGTTCTTGTCCTTCTTGTACTGGGAGTACAGCTCTTCGATGAGCCACTCGTTCCCACCGAAGATCTCCGCCGCGGATGTGGAGTCGTGGGGTGCCTGCTGGGACACTCGGGGATCGCCCTCTTCCGAAAGATGTGCGTGCTGGATGCGTACTACCAGCCTAGGCGACCAGTGCCACAACAGCCTGAAGAACTGCGCGTTTCGAGTGATCGGTGTGGTCAAGGAGGCACTGCGGGGCGCACCGGTTCAAGCCTGGGCAAACAGCCGGTCAGCAGCGCCGCTGTGGAGCATGTGCCGCGGGTGTGCTCCCACCGCACGCGCAGGGGCGAGCAGCGACCTTCCTCCGGAGTCCGAGGCACGTGCGGCGGTCTGAGGTCGGTGCGCACCACCCCAGTCCGCCGCGTGTACCTCCGATGGATGGCAGGCAGCGGTGCGGGGGTGGCAGGCAGCGGTGCGGGTGGTCAGCGGTCGCCCGCGGCCGGTCCGCGGGCGGGCAGCGTGACGCGGATCATCGCGCCGGTGCCATGGGTGGGGTCGACCACCTCGATCGTGCCGCCGTGCAGGCTCACCGCCCAGCGCGCGATCGCCAGGCCCAGCCCGGTGCCACCGGTGGACTGGCCACCGTGCTGACCGGGGGCGTTGCCGCGTTCGAACCGCTCGAACACCTTCTGCCGGTCCTGCACCGGGATCCCCGGTCCCTCGTCCTGCACCTCGATCACCACAGTGTCGGGCACCGACTCGTACCGGCCACCCAGATAGATCTTGCCGCCGGCCGGGGAGTGCCGGGCAGCGTTGCCGAGCAGGTTGGCCACCACCTGGTGCAGCCGCTCGGAGTCAGCGACCACCCGCAGGTCCGCCGGTGTGGTGCTCACCTCCCAGTCCAGCTCCCGACCGGACTCGCTGACCGCGTGCCGGGACTGGGTCGCCGCCTCGGCCAGGAACGGGCCGACCTCGATCTCGGCGAGCTCCAGGTCGGCGGCCCCTGCCTCCAGCCGGGACAGGTCGAGCAGGTAGGCGATCAGGCGGGAGAGCCGCTCCACCTGACCGAGCGCAGACTCCAGCGCCTCCGGAGAAGGCGGGACCACGCCGTCGGCGAGGTTCTCCAGCTGCGCCCGCAGCGCGGCGACCGGGGTACGCAGCTCGTGCGAGACGTTCGCGACCATCTCGCGGCGCTGGGTGTCCTGCGTGTCCAGGTCCTGGGCCATGGAGTTGAACGCCGCCGCCAGCTCGCCCACCTCGTCCTGGCTGTTGGTGTGCACCTGCTGGCTGTAGTCGCCGCGGGCCATCGCCTGGGCGGCCGCGGTCATCTCCCGCAGCGGGCGGGTCATCCCGCGGGCGAGGATCTGGGTGAGTACCAGCGAGCAGACCAGCGCCACCGGGAACGTGCGCAGCACACCGACATCGAGCCGGTCCCCGGCCCAGGTGACCAAGGTGAACAGCGCGACCATCGCCCCGATGATCACGATCAGCTTCATCTTGATCGAGCGCAGCGGATCCAGCGGACGCAGGTCCCGGTAGAGCGCGTGCCGCGCTTCCTGCCACCCGCTCTCGGTACGGGCATGTCGGAACGGGCGCGGGGGAGTGCTCATCAGGCTATTGTGTGGGCTCCAGCGCATATCCGACCCCGTGCACGGTGCGGATCAGGTCCGAGCCGAGCTTGCGGCGCAGCGCCTTGATGTGCGAGTCCACGGTGCGGGTGCCGGAGGCGTCCGCCCAGTCCCACACCTCCGCGAGCAGCCGCTCCCGGGAGAGGACGGTGCGCGGGCTGGAGGCCAGGCAGACCAGCAGGTCGAACTCGGTGGGGGTCAGGTGCGCCTCCTCCTCGGCCCGGCGGACCCGGCGCGCGGCCTTGTCGATGGTCAGGTCACCCAGCTGCAGCGGCGTCTCCCCGCTGCCTGCAGGTGCGGCCTGGGACCGCTCCACCCGGCGCAGCAGCACCTTCAGCCGGGCGAGCAGCTCGCGCATCGAGAACGGTTTGGTCATGTAGTCGTCGGCGCCCACGCCCAGACCCACCAGCATGTCGGTCTCGTCGTCGCGGGCGGTGAGCATCATGATCGGCGGCACGTGCCGGCCCGCACTGGTGGCCTCCGCCTGGATCCGCCGGCACGCCTCCAGCCCGT
The DNA here is from genome assembly GCF_000421225.1 of Ruania albidiflava DSM 18029. Taxonomy (GTDB): domain Bacteria; phylum Actinomycetota; class Actinomycetes; order Actinomycetales; family Beutenbergiaceae; genus Ruania; species Ruania albidiflava. Next base: position 74,134 of record NZ_ATWL01000008.1, read on the forward strand.
CGATCCCGGGAAGCATCACGTCCAGCACGATCAGGTCGGGAAGCAGGCGGGCCGCAGCGCTCACCCCCGCCAGACCGTCGCCGACAGTGTGCGCCTGCCAGCCCTCGGCCTCCAGCCGGCGGGCGATCTGGGTTGCGATCTCCGGTTCGTCCTCCACGACCAGGACCACAGTGCTCGAGGTGTTCATGCGGCAAAGCCTGGCACATCGGAGGCCAGACCCGGTGGCACTCGCCGGTGCGATTCGTTGTCGACAGCATGCGAGGGCGGTTACCCTTGCGACCATCATGTCTGGCCATACCAGCGCCTCGAGGTACAGACCGGCGCGATGATCACCGATTGGCTCCTGGTTGCCCTCGGCGTGCTCCTCACCGCCGGCACCGCTCTCTTTGTCGCCGCCGAGTTCTCCCTCGTGGCCCTGGACCCTGCCGCCGTGGACAAGCGCGCTGCCAACGGCAAGGACCGAACTGCTCAGCTGGTGCAACGTGCGCTGCGTCAGCTAGCCACCGAGCTCTCTGGGGCGCAGGTCGGTATCACGCTGACCACGGTGCTGCTCGGGTACACCATGCAGGCAGCACTGGCCAACCTGCTCGCTCGCGGGTTGGAGCTGACCACGTGGGCGCAGGCGGCCACGGGGGCGATCGCCGTCGTGCTCAGCCTGCTGATCGTGAACACCTTCTCCATGCTGTTCGGGGAGCTGGTGCCGAAGAACTGGGCGATCTCCGACCCGATGCGGGTGGCTCGGGTGGTGGTCCGGCCACAGCACGCGTTCACCACCGCGCTGCGGCCGATGATCGCCACGCTGAACGGGTCGGCGAACAAGATCCTGCACCTGTTCGGGGTGCAGCCGCGCGAGGAGCTCGGCGGGGGCCGGTCGGCCACCGAGCTGGCCGCGTTGGTGCGGCACTCGGCCAAGGCCGGCACCCTGGAGCGGTCCACGGCGCTGCTGCTCACCCGCTCGATCGGTTTCGGTGAGCTCACCGCCCTGGACGTGATGACCGACCGGATGCGCATGCAGACGGTGGCTCGGGACGCCAGCGCTGAGGAGCTGGTCGCGCTGGCGCGCAGCACGGGGCACTCTCGGTTCCCGGTGATCGAGGACTCCCCGGACGAGGTGGTCGGCATCGTGCAGCTGCGCCGGGCGATCGGGGTGCCGCACGAACGCCGCGCAGAGGTGCCCGTCGGGGCGCTGATGGACGAGGCACCGCAGGTGCCCGAGACCGCCCGGCTGGCGCCGCTGCTGGTGAGTCTGCGCAACGGGCTGCAGATGGCGGTCGTGGTGGACGAGTTCGGCGGCACCTCCGGCGTGGTGACCTTGGAGGACGTGGTCGAGGAGCTGGTCGGTGAGGTGGCCGACGAGCACGACCGGCGGCGTCGGGACGTGCGCGCCGGGCCGGAGGAGTCCTGGCTGGTGCCCGGCACCGTGCGGCCGGACGAGCTGGTGCTGCGCACCGGTCTGCGGGTGCCGGACGAGGCCGCCTACGAGACGCTCGGCGGGCTGGTGATGACCGCGCTCGGCCGGATGCCGCAGGTGGGGGACGAGGTCGAGGTGCCCGGGGTGCTGCTCCGGGTGGAGACCATGGACGGTCGCCGGGTGGACACGTTGCGGGTGCGGGTGCTGCCGCGCGTGGAGCCGGAGGAGGCGCAGTGAGCTCGGGTATGGCGCTGCTGGTGGCCGCGCTGCTGCTGCTGGGCAACGCGTTCTTCGTCGGTGCCGAGTTCGCGATCATGTCGGTGCGGCGCGCGCAGGTCGAGCCGTTGGCCGAGGAGGGGTCCCGGTCCGCCAAGACCGTGCTCTGGGCGCTGGAGCACGTGTCCTTGATGCTCGCCTGCGCCCAGCTCGGGGTGACCATCTGCTCGGTGGGCCTGGGGGCGGTGGCCGAGCCCGCGATCGCGCACCTGCTCCAGGTGCCCCTGGGCGCGCTCGGGCTGCCTGCTGCAGCTAGTCACGCCGTCGCGCTGGTGATCGCGCTGGCGATCGTGGTCTACCTGCACGTGGTGCTCGGCGAGATGGTGCCGAAGAACTTGGCCGTCGCCGCTCCGGGCAGCGCCGCGATGTGGTTCGGACCACCGCTGGTGTGGGTGTCCCGTGCAGTCTCCCCGGTGATCCGGTTCTTGAACTGGGTGGCCAACCTGCTGCTGCGGCTGGTGGGGATCGAGCCGAAGGACGAGGTCACCTCCACCTTCACCGCCGAAGAGGTCGCCGCGATCGTGGAACGCTCCCGCGCTGAGGGGCTGCTGCAGGACGAGCTGGGTCTGCTCACCGGGGCGATCGAGTTCTCCACCTCCGACGCCGGCAGCGTGATGGTCTCCGGCACTGCGCTGACCACGCTGCCGATCGGGTGCACCCCGGCGGATGTGGAGCATGCGGTGGCGCGCACCGGCTTCTCCCGGTTCCCGGTGATGGAGGGCGTGACCATCGTGGGCTATCTGCACGTCAAGGACGTGCTGTACGCCGAGACCGACGAGCAGCGGCAGGCGCCGGTCCCGCCGTGGCGGGTGCGCCCGCTCGCAGTGGCCCGCGTCGATGACGAGATCGAGACGGTGCTCGGGGCGATGCAGCGCACCGGTGCGCACGTGGCCGGGGTGAAGGGGCCGGCGGGAGAGTCTTTGGGGGTGGTGTTCCTGGAGGACATCCTCGAGGAGCTGGTCGGTGAGGTGCGCGACTCGATGCAGCGCAGCCGGTGACGGCGCAGCCCGCCGGCCCGGCAGGTCCCGCACCTGGATGTCGCCGGTCCGGTAGGCGGAACTGCCGGTCTCTACCCTCGGGATGTGAGGATGTCGTGAAAGATGCGGGTGGTGCCTCCCGCGATGCCGTCGTCTCGGCCTCTGCGGTGGTGGATCCACTGCTGGCGGTCCGTTATGATTCCGTAATCTGCTCGGTCGTCTACCGCTGCGTGGCGGCCTGATGCGGAACCTTCCCCGTGCAGTACCCGTGTGAACGTCCCTTTGCCCTGCCCTGTTTGTTGTGCCCGGAGGTTGTGTGAGTACGCAGCGTGAGTGGTCCGCTGACGGCTACGTGACCCGTCGCCAGCTCCGTGCAGCGGCCCGCGCTGCGCAGACCGCTGCCACCCCGACCCCACCGGCCGGCTCCGCCAGCACCACCGGAACCCCGGTGAGTGCGACCTCGGCGGGAGAGGCTGCGCCGTCGGACGCCCCGGCCCCGCTCACCCGACGCCAGATCCGCGAGCGAGAACGTGCCGAAGGAGCCCGCCGCCGGGCACGGTCCGCCGCTGTCGAACGCGATGCCGGAGCGGGCAGCCCGGGCAGTGCTGGTGCGCCGCCCGACGCACTGCAGCACCCGGGCGCGACCGGCGACGAGCCGGTGCTGCCGGAGCAGGTCGCGGCCCGTGCGGCTGACCAGCCGAAGCAGGAGCGGCGCAAGCCGGTGCAGAAGGCTCCGGCCCGTCGGTGGCTCCCGCGGCTGGCGGTGCTCGGCGCCCTCGCTGCGGTCACCACAGTGGTGCCGTTGACCGGTGCCGCACTGCCCGGCTCCTCCAGTGACGAGTCCACCGGCGCCCCCCTCGGTGCGACCAGCGCGCTGGAGGTGTTCTCCGCCGGCGGCACGCAGCTGTCCTCGGACACCTCGGCGGCGCTGGCGGCCGACCCGCTGGCCTCGTTGCGGTCGATGGTCGCCACCAGCCGCAGCAACGACCGCGACACCACCACCTGCGGGGCCGGGGCGATGGAGGCCAACGGGGTGCTCGCCAGCGAGGTGGAGATGGCCCCGCCGGAGATCGTCATGCCGCTGGCCGAGGGGTCCTTCCACTACACCTCCCGGTACGGGCTGCGCAGCCACCCGATCTTCGGCGGCTATGGCGAGCACACCGGGTTGGACATGGCCGCTGCCGCCGGCACCCCGATCCACGCCGCGGCCGAGGGCACAGTGGTGCACGCCGGTGCCGGGATGGACGGGCGTTCCAGCATGCTGGTGATCATCGAGCACGAGGTGGACGGGCAGCTCTTCTGGACCTGGTACGTGCACATGTACCCGGACGGGGTGTACGTCTCCGAGGGGCAGCAGGTCAACGCGGGCGACGTGATCGGCGCCGTCGGTTCCTACGGCAACTCCACCGGACCGCACCTGCACTTCGAGGTGCACCTGGACCAGGACCTGACCACGGTCGACCCGGAGAGCTGGCTCGCCGAGAACGCGGTGCCGTTGGACAGCGAGACGCTGCGCTGCACGCAGGGCTGACCGCCCGCAGGCGCCCCTGAACCGTCGCCGCACGCCGCGGCGGCACACCTGCCGCCGACGGTGCCGAGGCCCTCAGCGCAGCCGTAGCCCCCAGTGCACGGTGTACCGGTCGCCGGGGGACAGGCGCACCAGGTCGTCGCCGGTGCGGAAGGCGTCCGCGATGCAGCTCATCGGCTCGGCGGCCAGCCCGGTGCGCTGGGCGGCCGGGGCGCTGACGTGGTCCCCGGTGCACAGCTGCCAGGCGCGCAGCGAGGAGTCCATCCACACCTCGACTGTGCGCCCGTCGCTGCCGTGCAGGCGGAGCCAAGAGCGGCCGTCGGCGTCGAAGGCGGGGTCGAGGAACGCATCGTCCAGGTCGGTGCTGCCCAGGGCGCGGCGGGCGCGGAAGTCGAACTGTTGCGGCAGCTCCTCTGCGCCGGTGGGTAGCAGCCGCTCGTCGGTGGTGACCCAGCGGGCCACGTCCAGCTCCAGCTCGGCATCGTCCAGTGCGCCGGGGCCGGGGGAGAGCCAGGGGTGGAAGCCGACGCCGTAGGGTGCGTCGGTCTGGCCGGTGTTCGTGCCGGTGGTGGTCACCTCCAGACCGGCCTGGCTCAGCTCGTAGCGGGTGGAGACGGTCAGCGGGAACGGGTAGCCGGGCGTGGGTGGCAGGTCGACGGCTAGCTCTACGGCCGAGGCGGTGTGCGAGCGCACCCCCCAACGCAACCAGCTCACCAGCCCGTGCAGTGCCGTCCGCCGGGCGGGCTCGGTCAGCGGCACCTGGTAGTCGGTGCCGTCGAAGTGGTACTGCCCGTCCCGGAGCCGGTTCGGCCAGGGCGCGAGCACAGCGCCGTTGGACGCCGGTGGCAGCTCGTCCTCGGCGAACGGTACGACGACGTCACGTGCGTCGGTCTGGAACAGGCGCAGGTGCGCGCCCACCTCGGTGATGACGGCGTAGGAGCTGCCGTGGCGGATCTCGAACTGTTGGCCGGTCAGTGGGTTCACAGCCAGTGAGCCTATCGCCTCGGTCAGGTGGCTTCCTGGGTGCGCCGGGAGGCCTTCTGAGAGGCGCGGTCCTGACCGAAAAAGCGGCGGGCGAGGTATCCGCCGATGGTCGAGCCGGCGGCCAGCCCCAGACCGGTGGCGAAGGCGAGCACGAGCGCAGGCAGCGCCTGGATCACCCCGTACTCGGTGCCCATCAGCGCGTACAGCGCCCGGTAGACGGCCAGCCCGGGGATCAGGCCGATCAGACCGGCCATGGTCATCGCCGCTTCGGGCACCTTGAACCACCGGTAGGTGAGGTAGCCCAGCACGCCGGCGACGACGCCAGCCATCCCGGGGACCAGCCCCGGCTGGTCGGTGATCGGGCGGAGCAGGTAGTAGGCGGCGAAGACGAGACCGGCCACGATCGCCAGCAGCGGGACCATCCGCAGCCGGATGTAGGAGGTGAGTGCGAAACCGATACCGATCAGGGCGGAGCCGAGGGTGCCCGCCGCCAGTCCGCCGTCCGGCCCCAGGGAGGTGCCCACCTGGATCGGGACACCGATCTTCAGCACGAGGCCGAGGGTGGCGGAGATGCCCACGGCCAGGGCGAGGGTGAGCATGATCACCTCGAGCATGCGGGCCGAGGCGGTCACATAGTACCCGTCGATCGCATCCCGTGCGGCCGAGGTGAGGCCGATCCCGGAGAGCAGCATGATGATGCCGGAGATCACGATCACGGTGGGCCGGTTCGCGCCGGGGAGCTCGATGCCCTGGGACTGCAGCCAGTACATCACCGTGGCGATCCCAGTGGTGACGGCGGCCGCGCCCATCTGGGTGAAGAAGGTGGCGATGCCCCACCGGTCCATCAGCCGGGTGATCAGGTCCACCGCCACCGCGGCGAGGGCGGCGACCAGGATGAGCACGAAGCTCGCGTCGTACATCACCACCACCCCGCCGGCGAGGATGGCCTTGCCGAGGGTGACCACCCAGCGTCGGTAGGGGTGCGGTTGGGTGAGGATGCGGCGTAGGCGGTGGCGCGCTTCGGCGATGTCCACCGGTTCGGTCGCGTTGGTGAGCTCGGCGATGAGCTTGTACACCCCCTGGATCCGGGTGTAGTCGGTGGTGCGCGCCTTGACCACCCGCATCACGGAGATCGGGTCCTCGTCCAGGCCGCGGCGCACGGAGACAGTGATCGAGGTGAACGTGATGTCCACCTGCATACCGGCCAGCTCGTAGGTCTCGCTGAGTCGGAGCACAGTGGCCACGACGTCCGCGGCGGAGGCGCCGGCGGCGAGCATCGCCTCGCCGGTGCGCAGGCACAGGTCGATCACGCTGCGGGCGTGCCGCTGGGAGATCTCCTCGTCCGGGTCGGTCACCATGATCCGCTGGGTGGGCTCCCGGACTGCGCGCATGATCGCCCCGGCCCGCAGCTGCCAGGACCGCAGCAGCCCCACCGAGTCGTCCGCGTCGAGCGGATCGGCTGGCTCGTGCGCAGCGGACTGCTCGGGCAGCTCGGCGGTGTCGCCCGGGTCCAGGGGATCGTGGTCCAGGTCGTGGGCCATCGCGGGTGCGGAGGAGTCCTCGGTCACGCTCATGTCCTCGCTCGTGGGCTGGTGGTCACCGTGTGCACAGGCGAGGTTGTACACCTGTCGCCCAGCACGCCACCAGCACGATAACCAAGGGGTGCAGCGGCTGACGAACTGCTGTGCTCGGGAACGCGCTGGCGGGGGCTCGACGTCACCCGGCCGAGGTCAGCGCGTTCCCCGGCTGGCGGCTGACCGGTCCGCAGCCGCGGCCGTCCCGCTGACCAGCGGCAGGAACACTGTGTCCACGATGTCCACGATGGCCTGGTCCGGCACGGTGCCGAGGTTCATGATCAGCTCGTGTCGGAACAGGTCGAAGGGCAGGTTCACCACTCGGGCCGGTGGCAGCGTGGAGATCTCGCCCCGGTACACAGCGCGCTCGACGATGCGAGGCATGGCCAGCTCGCGGTCGCCGAGCAGGCGGGTGCGCAGCTGGGCCGGGGTGGCGCCGGTGTCGTCGAACAAGGACCCGAAGACCGTGCTGAGCACGGCCGGCGCGTCGTCGCCGAGCCGGTTGGCTGAGCGCAGCAGGGCGAGCACGTCGCCGCGCAGCTCACCGGTGTCCGGAACCTCGCGCGGTGCCCCGAGGTAGGAGTGGGTGAGCACAGCGCGCAGCAGCGACTCCTTGTCCGGCCAGCGTCGGTACAGGGCGGCCTTGCCGGTCTGGGCACGCTCGGCGATCGCTTCGAAGGTGAAGCCGCCGTAGCCGGCCTCGCGCAGCTGCTCCCACCCGGCAGACAGGATCGCTGTCTCCAGCGCCGGGCCGCGTCGTCGGATGCTGGTCATGCCCCTCCTCGTTAGGAACGCTTGCGTTCTCTATTGTAGCGGACCTACTGTAGAGAACGGAGGCGTTCACTATTGGAGGAGAAGATGACCGAGTCGCAGATCGCACCGCCGGCCTCCGCCCAGTCGACGGGCAGGTTGCTGGCTGCACTGATCGTCGGTGGTAGCACCGCCATCCTGGACACCACGATCGTGGCGATCGGGCTGCACACCCTCACCACGGCACTGCACGCCCCGATCTCGACGATCCAGTGGGTGAGCACCGGTTACCTGCTCGCGCTGGCGGTGGCGATCCCGTTCGTCAGCTGGGCGCAGGGACGGTTCGGCGGCAAGCGGCTGTGGCTGTTCGCGCTCGGGCTGTTCGTGCTCGGGTCGGCGCTGTCGGCCTGTGCCTGGAACGCCGGGGCGCTGGTCGCCTTCCGGGTGCTGCAGGGGCTGGGCGGGGGCATCATGCTCCCGCTGCTGCAGACGTTGGCGATGCAGCACACGGTGCCGGAGTCGCGCACCCGGGTGATGGCCACTGCGAGCCTGCCGATCGCGCTGGGTCCGATCCTCGGTCCGCTGCTCGGCGGGATCGTGCTCAGCTGGCTGGACTGGCGCTGGATGTTCCTCATCAACGTCCCGGTCGGCATCGTCGGCCTGGTGCTGGCCGTGCGGTTCGTCGCCACAGATGCACCGGCGCCCGGTGCAGCCCGCGACCGGTTGGACGTGGGCGGGGCAGCGCTGATGATCCCGGGACTGGCCGGCCTGCTCTACGGCCTGTCCAACGCCTACGGCGCCGCCGGCTTCGCCAGCGCCGAGGTGCTGCTGCCCTGTCTGGGCGGTGCAGTGCTGCTGGGGGTGTTCGTGCTCAGGGCGGCCTGCCGGCGCGAGGCGTCGCTCGTGGACCTTCGCCTGCTGCGCGTGCCCTCGGTGCGCACGGCCACGGTGGCGCTGACCTTCGCCGGGGGAGTGCTGTTCGCAGGGAACTTCCTGCTGCCGCTGTTCTTCCAGTCGCTGCGCGGCTACAGCCCGTTGGGCGCCGCGCTGCTGCTGATCCCGCAGGGAGTGGGCACGCTACTCGTCCGGCTCGTGGTCGGTCGGCTGACCGACCGGTTCGGTGCCCGGACAATGGCGGTCACCGGGGCCCTGGTCATGGCCGGTGCAACGGTGCCGTTCGCCCTGGCCGGTCCCGGTACGAGCCTGTGGCTGCTCGGGGCGGTGCTGTTCGTGCGCGGTCTGGGCAACGGGATCCTGCTCATCCCGATCATGACGGTCGCCTACGTCGACCTGGAGCAGGAGAAGATGGCGCACGCCTCGGCGATCACCCGGATCGTGCAACAGCTTGGCGGCGCCTTCGGCACGGCCCTGGTAGCGGTGCTGCTCGCGGCGCACGCCTCGGTCGGTGCGTCCGCGGCAGGGTTCGACGCCGCGTTCTGGTGGACCGTGGCCATGACCATGGCGGCTGCGCTGGCCGGGCTGTTCCTCCCGAAGTCGGGGCAGGCCCAGGTCGACCCGGCCCACCCCGGGCCGACCGCGCCGTCTCCAGGGCTCAGATGACGTCGAAGTTGGCCATCATCATCATGTCCTCGTGCTCGAGGTTGTGGCAGTGGAAGACGTACCTGCCACGGTAGCCATCGAAGCGGGCGAGGATCCGGGCGCGTTCAGCCGGGCGCAGGTCGATGGTGTCCTTCCAGCCGTGATCGAAGGCGCCGGGCCCGCCGGTGCCACGACCGAGCACCTGGAAGTGGGCGAGATGGAGATGGACCGGGTGGTGCAGGTCAGCAGTGAGCTCCCAGATCTCGGTGCTGCCCAGGGGGATGTGCGCCTGTGTCACATCGGGACTGAATGGTTCACCGTTGGTCACCCAGCCGTGCTGGTCGCCGATGCTCTGAGAGCGGAACACCATGGAGCGTACCGTGGTGGCATCCGCCTCGCGGAGACGTTCGAAGGACGGGCTGAGCGTGTCCGGGACCGAACGGTCGTCGCGGGTCGAACCGGTGACATCGAAACGCATCACCAGACGGGTCTGTCCGTCGCCGAGGTCGTTGACCACCCGGACCCGGCTGCCGACGGTGAGATCGCGGAAGTCGACGAGCACGTCGAACCGTTCGGCGGAGGCGAGGGTGAGGTGGTCGTGCATGATCGGTGCGGGCAGAAGACCCTGGTCGGAGCCGATCTGGACGATCGGCAGGTCGGTGCCGCCCTCGACCTCGAAGCGAAGCTGGTAGCGCCGCGCGTTGGAGGCGTTCAGGATGCGTAACCGGTACAACGCCGTGTCCACCTCGTGGCGCGGCCAGCTGCGCCCGTTGACCAAGATGACGTCGCCGAGCACCCCACCTTCATACGGCGGTGTCACACCTGGTGTGTGCGTGAGCGTGGGGTCGAGGCTCGGGTAGAAGAGCTGTCCGCGTGCGTCGAAGGTGCGGTCCACGATCACCAGCGGGATGTCCCGGTCCCCGTCCGGGAGGTCGAGGGATGATTCCTCGTCATCGGTGACGAGATGCAGACCGGCCAGCCCCTTCCAGACGGCAGGCGCGGTGAAGTCCATCCGGTGGTCGTGGTACCAGAGGGTCGCCGCGCGCTGGTCGTTCGGATACTCATAGACCCGGGTGCCGACGGTCACGTCCCCGTCGTGGTGACCGGGCCCGCGGTCCTCCCAGGGCTCGTCGGGCAGGATGAGGTCCGTCGGGTAGCCGTCGTGCTCGGGTGGGGTGACACCGCCGTGCAGATGAACCGCCACAGGTACGGGCAGCTCGTTGCGATGTGTCACGAGCACCTGTCGACCCCGCCGGGAGCGGATCGTCGGGCCGGGGAAGCTGCCACCGTAGGTCCAGACCTCGCTGCGCCATCCGGGAACGAGCTCAGCGCGGCTGACCTGCTGCACGAGCTCGAAGTGGTCGGCGTTCGCGCTCGACCGGACCGGCGCGAGCACCGGCGGGATGGTGAGCGGCCAACCGAACGGCTCGGGTAGCGGGATGCGGCTCGCCAGCACGGTCCCGGTAGAGCTCTGCCCTCGCCAGCCCGCCAGGACGGGTGTCCCGACCACACCCGCGGCAAGGACTGCCGCTCCGCCTGCGAGCAGTCCGCGCCGGCTGACCCCGCACCGGCCCCGCTCTGGTGGCGTCGCGCTCATCGGGGCACCTCTCGCCACGCGGCAGAGGTCCACGTACCCCAGGCCAGCGCCCACACCAGACCGATCAGCGCGACCCCGAGCGGCACGTGCAGCCAGAGGATCCGGCCCGCACCGGTCGCCGCCTGCGCCTGCGAGACGAGCATCGCGGCGAGGGTGATCAGAAACGGTGCACGGGGGCCACGGGCGATCCACTTCAGGCCCGCAGCCGAGACCAGGGCGAGGACCATCAGCAGGTCAGCGGTCGTCGTACCCAGCTGGTGCAGGCGCAAGAAGGCGTAGTCCCCGGCGAGGAACTGCCCGGCTGAGACGGCCTGGAACAGGTAGGCGACCGCCGCCACGGTCACCGCGACGCGGAGCGCCCACAACCAGGTCGAGTACCGGCGCAGGCGCGTCGATGGCGAAGACTCCATCGGACGAGTCTACAGTGTAGACATATTTCGTCTACACTGTAGCGAGAGGGTGTAGGTGGGAGGATGGCCCCGATGCCACGACGACGGACCGCGCTGACCCGGCGCGACATCGCTCGTGCTGCCGTTGAGCTGATCGACGCAGACGGGCTGGCCGCGTTCTCCATGCGCAGGCTCGGATCGCGGCTGGGTACCGATCCGATGACGATCTACCGACGGTTCGAGGACCAGGAGGACCTGTTCGACGAGGTCGCGGTGGAGTTGTTCCGTGGCGTGCCGGTCGACGGCCTGCCGTGGGACGCTGCCTGGCCAGATCTCCTGTATGCCTACGGCACTGCCTTGCACGACGCCCTGCTGGCGCACCCGAACGCCCTTCCGCTCTACGGCACGCGGCCGGTCCGCTCCCAGGAGGTCACCCAGTGGGGTGTGCGCATGTTGCTGAAGATGGCCGACGAGGGGGTGCCCAGTGGCTCGGCGCTCCAGGTCGCGCTGTGTGTCAACGAGTACGTGATCGGCCACACCATCGCCAGGAGCGCCGATCTGACCGCGTCCCACCGCAGCCGCGCCCCCGAACCCGGCTCGACCGGCTTCACCGTGCTCGCAGCGGCTGCCGCAGAGCTCCAGCCCGATGGGCACTTCCGTCTGGGCCTGCGCGCACTCATCGACGGCCTGCAGCGCGCTGTGTCCCCGCACGGCGGATGACCATCGCCGCGATCGGCGCGCAGGCAGCTGGAACGAGCGGGCGAGCACACCGGTCACCGGAGGAAGCAGAACACGCTGACGGCGATACAGACGAGGAGCATGCCGGAGGCGTTCACGAAGAGGTTCCGGCCGAGGTCGTGGGCGCGCAGATGTGCTGCCACGGCCAGGAGGAAGTACAGCACCAGCGCCAGGGACGTCGTCGCGCCGAGGTAGGGGACCCAGATCCCCGCGACGAGCCCGGCCACGGCGGCGAGCTTGATGATCGGCATCGTCCACCACAGCCGGCGCGGCCACCGGACGGCTTCGAAGCAGGCGGCGATGAAGGCGGCGGGCTTGAGGCACAGGACGGCGTCGATGGCAGTGAGGAGAGCCAAGGCGATCACGGGCCACACAGGGTGAGCATGGGTCTCCTCAGCGTTCGAGCGCATCGTCGGTCGTCCCCGCGGTGTGCCCCGTGGCCAGAGCGTCCGCAGGACGTGCTGCGGGCCTGGGACCGGGTGGCGTGCTGACCGCAGGTGCCACGCCATCGACGTTCGTGCTTCGGAGCCAGTACCCCAGCACTGCCGCCGCCAACGCCGGACCCCACAGGTAGAACGGGAAGACGAGCTGCCACAGGAGTGCCGTGGCCAGACCGTCCCCGTGGATGAACGGCATGAGCAGCATCCCGGGTGCGGACATGGTGATCGCAGCAGCGACCGCCGCCCCCACTGTGGTGACCAGCCGGACCGGTACTCGCGCGCCGCCGACCACCGGCAGCCAGGAAGGAAACACCCTGCCCCACTCGCAGATCAGCCCGAGGACCAGGAGCACCGACGCGGCGCAGGGCAGCACGAACAGGGCGCCGGTGATGCGGGTGGTGGCGTCGAGCTCGTCGATGAAGATCTCCGCGTTGCCGCCGCCCATCGGCCAGGGCGTGAGCCACGTCAGGCGGAGCAGATCGTAGGGGGCGGCGCCGAGCGCAGCGACGATGGTCACCGGACGCGCCCAACGCACCAGCTGCGGTGGCCTCGTCCACGCGGCTCGCTGCCTCAACGCTTCCCGCAGCTCCGCCACGGCCGCCCAGCACCAGCAGGCGGCGGTCGCCGCCATGGCCCACGACCATGCGATCGGGGACAGGTAGTGCCCGAGGCTGCCGATCGTGTTCGTGACATACGTGCCGTAGAGGGTGAGCAGGCTGGACAGCTGCCCGGACGCCCAGAGGACGACCGTGCCCACGACGGCGAGCAGCAGCACCGGTGCCCCGGTCCGTGGGCGGGCCTTGGTCAGGACCACCAGCAGCGTCAGGGCGACGAAGGGCAGGAGGAGGCCGACGAAGTAGCCGAGCGAGGAGAACAGGCTGGTGTCGCCGAGCACGATGGCGAAGCCGGCGGCCAGGAGCGCGGCGCCGATGGCGGCCCGGCCCCCCGCCCACTTCCACAGCAGCAGAGCGATCCCGAGCGCGCCGAGTACAAGCAGGGCCACCGCGCCGGCAGAGGCAGGCAGGAGCGCATTGAGCCCGGTCCGTACGGTGGCGTGCGGTCCGTAGGGATACGCCTCTGGTCGGAGCAGCCAGAGGACGCCGACCGCCGTCGCGGCGACGGACAGGGTGCCGGCGACGAGCCATGGCCGGGGCGGCAAGGTGATCACCGGGTGCCTCCTGTTCGCTCGATGGTCTGGTTCTTCCTGCCACGGACCTGCTGTCGGACCGGGTCGCCGGTGTGGGCGTCGAAGATGATGCGTGCGCCCCAGAAGCGGCGCCACTGGGGCATGACGAGCTCGGCTTCGACCGTGCGGCCACCTGGACCGGTCGTGGTCACCTTCTTGGTGAGCTCGAAGTCGGTGAGCTGGAGTGCGCCGCGGCCGCTCGCGCCGATCGCCACCAGGGTGAGCTGGGCCTCGTCGGAGGTGATGAAGGTGGCCGGGTCGTAGAGCAGGAGCTGTAGCCACGTCCGGCCGCGCAGCGGGTGGCTACGGCTGACTGGCTCGCCGCCGAGCACTCCCGTCAGCGTGATGGTGTGCCCCTGCGCGACGGCGTGCAGGGTGGTCTGCTCGGCCGGGATCTCACACCGCCACTCCCGGGTGACCAGGTCCGGGCCGGAGCGAACGGTCTCGGACCGCAGAGTCTGCCCGGTGCGTGGGTCGTGGTAGGTGAGGGTACGGATGCCTTCCTGGACGAAGCGGCTGCGGTCGTAGCGCAGAAGTGCTTCGTGCGGGACAGCGCCTCTCGTCCGGTCGAGGTACTCCAGCACCGGTGGGCTCGGGCAGGTGTAGGTAGCCAGCGCAGGCGCGCGCGGGGGCGCAGGCGCCCGGTAGATGATCGTGCCGTCTTGCACGACCAGGTCGATGTCGGCGAGGTTCTCGATCTGCACCAGCGGGTCCGAGCGAAGGAGCACCAGATCGGCTCTGCGTCCCGGCTCGACCACACCGCGGTCGGGCTGCCGGAGGAGCTCGGCGGCGTCGGCGGTGGCGGCCTGGATCGCAGCGGCCTCGCTCATCCCGGCCTCGACCATCCGGCGAAGCTCGTCGTGCAGCGAGCTCGCGGGCATCGCGCCGATCATGCTGTCTGTCCCGGCGGCGATCCGCACGCCGGCCTGGTACGCGCGGGTGAGGTTCCGGCGAGCAGTGTCGATGTACAGGGTGCCGTCGGGGTTCGGGAACACGGCGGCGATGGTCAGCGTCGGCACCAGCCAGCTGCCGGCGTGCGCCCATGCCCGGAGCGCGTCGTCGCCCTGGATCTCGTGCTCGATCACCCCGTGCTCGATGCTGTCGATGCCCAGCTCGAGCAGGTCGGCCACGTCGTCCTGGTAGTGGGTGTGTGCGCTGACCGGGAGGTTCCGGTGACGTGCTTCGTCGACGATGGCCCGCACGATCTCGCGGGACAGCTGGTGCAGCAGGACACGGTCCGGGCCGTACAGACCGCCCTGGTAGACCACCTTGATCAGGTCGGCACCCTTGCGGTGCAGGTCCCGGACCGCAGCCCGGGCGTCGGCAGCATCGTCCACGGTCCGTGCGATCTGTCGACGCAGCCATCTGTTGTCCTTCGCGAGCGTGACGTCGGGGTGCCCGCCGACAGCGGTGAGGGCAGGTCCGGCCGTGACGATGCTCGGGCTGGTGATGCGTCCTTGCTCCACCTTTCGGCGCAGCCGGGTGACGGGGGTCAGCGGATCGGCCATGCACCGGATCGTTGTCACGCCGTTGCGGGCGAGGCGGCCCAGCGCGCGCGGCAGCGTGCGCCGGGTCTGCAGCCAGCTGCGGAAGGGGCCGCGCACGGAGAGGAAGTCCAGGTGGACGTGGGCGTCGACCAGCCCCGGGACGACCGTCTTGCCCTCGCCCTCGACGACTGTCGCATCCTGGGCCGTCAGGCGCTCCTCGGTGACCGTGTGGATACGTCCGTCCCGGACCAGGACGTCGGCGTCGTGGATCTCGCGGCCGTCACCGGTGACGACGTGTGCGCTGCGGATGAGGAGCGCTCCTCCAGGGTCGTGCGGTGCCACGTGTCGAGCTCCTCATCTAGGTAGTAAGTAGTTACTGCATACGGTAGCCTGGGCGTATGGTTACCACAAGAGGGACGGCGGAGGCTCGTCGAGCACAGGCCGTGGACGCAGGGCTGCGCGCGTTCGGCGAGCACGGGTTGACGACGACTGCAGTGACCCAGGTGGCCAGAGAGGTAGGGCTCTCGCAGCCGTACATCTTTCGGCTGTTCGGCAGCAAGCGAGCCTTCTTCCTTGCCTGCATGGACGAGCTCGAGGCGCGCGAGCTCGCGGCATTCACTGGTGAGGGTCAGCGGACCGGGGAGTCGTTCGACGAGATGGGGGCGGTGTTCCGGTCGTTGGTCGGGGACGGGACGCTCGCCGGGTTCTCCATCCAGGCGCTGGCCATCGCACGTCGTGACCCGGAGGTAGCGCAGCGCTATCTGCGCATGCTCGCCACCACGCTGCGGGCGGTCGGCGAGCGGACCGGCGCCAGCACCGAGGAGCTCACCCTCTTCCTGGCCCGTGGTGTCCTGGTCGTGCAGCTGCAGGCCCTCGGCGTCGACGTGGCGAAGGTCTCCAGCACGCAGGCGGTCGAATCGCTGCTGGAGCGTGGTGAGGCGTGAATCCCGTCGCGCTCCTCCTCGCCGCCGCCCAGGGCGCTCGGCTGCGCCGGGCCACCGAGATTCTCCCGCCGGCCGCTGGCCCGACCGGCGGAGTCGTTCCTGGTCCCGGCGACAGCGCCGCTGTGCGGCTCCTGGTGATCGGAGACTCCACGGCCGCGGGTGTCGGTGCCGCCAACCACGAGGAGGCCATCGCTGGCTCTCTCGCGCGGCTGGCCGCCGAGGACGTGAGAGCTGCGGTCCAGTGGCGCGTCATCGCCCAGAGCGGAGCGACCTCGCGCCGCGTGCGCCACTCGCTCCTACCAGAGCTGGAGGGCAGCGACCCCTTCGACCTGGCCGTCGTACTCGTCGGGGTCAATGACGTGCTGGCCCGCCGTCATCTGGACCAGTGGCAGGAGGACGTGGCCGCCGTGCTCGCCGGGGTCACCGCACGGGCCGGGCTGGTCGTCATGACAGGGCTCCCGCCCTTTGACCGGTTCCCGTCGATGCCGCGCACGCTCGGCCGGTACCTGACCGGTCGGGGACGCCGCCTGGACGAGGTCGCAGAACGGCTCTGTCGGGACGAGGAACAAGTGCTGTGGATCGACTCGGCCGGGCTGCTGGCCGACGATGCAGAGTTCTTCGCCCGTGACGGATTTCACCCGTCGGCCACCGGGTACCAGAGGTGGGCGCACGCGATCTGGCAGCGGACCGGCACCGAGCTGGTGCCCCCGGCGGGATTCGAACCCACGACCTTCTGCTCCGGAGGCAGACGCTCTATCCACTGAGCTACAGGGGCTTTCGCCGCTGCGTGAGCCTACCAGGGGTCAGGCCCCGGATCGAAATCCGCTCTAGTCGTCGGTTGCGGGGGCGGCGCCGTAGCATGGCTGACCGTAGTTGCCGCAGCCGTTGTCGACCAGAGGAGGGCGTGGTGACGCAGAACCCACCGGAGCAGCCAGGAGGGCAGCAGCCCTATGGTGCGTCTCAACCGGCGTACGACCCGGCGCAGGGCGGACCGGGCGGTCAGCACGCCTACGGTTCCGGTGGCACCGGCCCGGCCGAGCCGGCAAGCCCGATGGGGTCCCCGCCCGGCGGGGGCCGCCAGCGCGGCAACGGACCGATCATCGCCGGGATCATCATCGGGGGGCTGGTGGTGCTGGCACTGCTCCTGTGGGGTGCGATCACCCTGATCGACGGCCGCGACGACACCATCCCGACGCCGACGCCCACCGCGACCGATCCGTCCGACCCGGCCAGTGAGGACTCGTCCGAGCAGCCCGGCGACCAGCCCGAACCAGAGGGTGGCGAGCTCTACGACCTGCTCACCACCGAGGCCGCCCAGGTGGACATCGACGGAAGCACCTGGACGGTGCAGGGCAGCTGGGCCGACGCCAGCGAGCTGAGTGCGGAGGCATCGGAGGCCTACACCGCCACCTACACCTCCGACGACGGTGAGCTCACCTTCACCGCTGTCTCCTTCCCGGACGTGGACGCGGCGGACAGCTACGTCGCCGGCGTCGAGGAGGAGCGGGGCGACCCGGACACCACCGGTCCGGTCTGGCAGGAGGACTACGGTCAGGGCCGCGGCAGCCGGATCAGCTACGCCAGTGACGAGGGGTACAGCATCTACTGGTACGACGACACGGCGGTGGTCTACCAGGTGGACGCTGCCGACCAGGCCACCGCATCCGACTTCTACGGCTCGCTGAGCTTCTGACCCGGTGCCCGAGGAGCTCACCGGTCTGCTGCGTGCGTGCGCGCAGGAGCTCGGCCTGACCCCACCCGAGCAGATCCCGCTGCGCCCGGTCGAACCCCGGTCACCCGGTGACTGGTCCACCGCCCTCGCCCACCAGGTCGCCCCGACCGGGCAGGGCGCGGCCCGGGTCGCAGCTGCGCTCGCCGACCGGCTCCGCCACCGCGAGGAGGTGGCCGGAGCGCACGCCGACAGTGGTCACCTCACGCTCACCCTGTCCCTGACCGGTCTGGCCGGCCCGGTGCGGCGCCTGCTACAGGTCCGTGCCGGTGCCACGATGGGGCCCCGGTCGGCGGCGCAGCCTGGTTCGGGCTGCGGCTGCCCAGCCGAGCTGCACCCGGTGGCCTTCGCCCACGCCCGCTCCCGGAACGTGGCCCGCACCGCCCGCGCGCACGGCGTACGACCGCTGCCAGGCGACGAGCTGGAACCCGCCTTGACCGCCGTCGTCGAGGAGCGGACTGCCCGGTACCTGCTGGTGCTGCTCGGGGCCTTCGCCCCCGCCCGGCCCGAGCGGGCTGCCGGTGGAGCCCAGAGCACCGGTAGCGCGCAGCGCCTCGGACGCAGCATCCTGTTGCGCACGCTGGCCGCCACCTACCAGGACTTCTACACCCGCACCCGCTGCGCACCGCGCGGCACAGAGCCGGTAACCTCGACCCACCGCACCCATCTGACCCTGACCGAGGCGACGTCAGTGGCGCTGGCCACCGGGCTGTCCGCCCTCGGCGTCCCCGCCCCGGAGCACCTGTGACCCATCCCGAGCAGAGCGGCCTGTGGCCGGAGAACCTCACCGTCGTCGACGGCGTCTGGCGCCTGGGCGGTGTTCCCCTCACCGAGCTCGCAGAGCAGTTCGGCACCCCGTCCTACCTGCTCGACGTGCCCGGGCTGCGCGCCCGCGCCGCGCGCTACCGTGCCGCGTTCACCGAGGCGTTCGCTCCCGCGCCGGCCGAGGTGTACTACGCCGGCAAAGCGTTCCTGTCCATCGCCGTCGCCCGGTGGATGCACGCCGAAGGGCTGCGCATCGACACCGCCTCCGGTGGTGAGCTGGCCACCGCACTGGCTGCGGGAGTCCCCGGGGCGGACATCGGTCTGCACGGCAACAACAAGTCCGACGCGGAGATCGACCAGGCCCTCCAGGTCGGCGTCGGCCGGATCGTGATCGACTCCCTGGACGAGATCGACCGGGTGCAGGCGCTCGCAGTCGCGCGGGGAGTGCGTGCCCCGGTGATGGTCCGGGTGACCACCGGCGTGCACGCCGGCGGTCACGAGTTCATCGCCACAGCGCACGAGGACCAGAAGTTCGGCCTCTCCCTGGCCAGCGGGGCCGCTGCCGAGGCGCTGGCCCGGATCGAGGCGAGCGACCACCTCGACCTGCTCGGGCTGCACTCCCACATCGGCTCCCAGATCCTCGACCCGGCCGGCTTTGCCGCCGCGGCGCGCGCGCTGCTCGGCCTGCGCGCCGAGCACGCCGAGCGCAGCGGCACCCTGCTCGCCGAGCTGGACCTCGGTGGCGGGTACGGCATCGCCTACCTGCCCGGGCAGCACGAGGTGGACATCACCACCCTGGCCCGGTCGCTGGCCCGCACCTGCACCGAGGAGTGCGCACGGCTGGGCACACCGATGCCGGCGTTCTCCTTCGAACCGGGCCGGGCGATCATCGGCCCCAGCATGCTCACCCTGTACCGGGTCGGCACCGTGAAGCCGGTCCCGGTCTCGGCCGAGCTGACCCGCTGGTACGTGTCCGTGGACGGCGGGATGAGCGACAACATCCGACCGGCGCTCTACGACGCGGAGTACCACGCCGCCCTGGTCCGGCCCTCGGACGCAGGGCCGGTGCAGGCGCGGGTGGTCGGCAAGCACTGCGAGAGCGGAGACATCGTGGTGCACCAGGTCCAGCTGCCCGGCGACGTGCGCACCGGTGACCTGCTCGCCGTGCCCGCCACCGGGGCCTACGGGCGCTCGATGGCCAGCCAGTACAACCTGCTGCCGCGACCCGGGGTCGTGGCCGTGGGCGACGGTGCGCCGCGCGAGATCGTCCGCCGGGAGACCGTCGCGGACATCCTCGCCCTCGACCTCGGCTGACCCTGCCCCAGTGCGCCCACCTGCCCGCGCGGGCGGCGGCGTCCACTTTGCGGCACAGCCCGAGACGACCAGGCGGCTGCGTCTATTGTGGAGCGGGCGTGGGTGGGACGGCCTGCGCCAGTCTCGACCCCGGAAGGACGCCCATGAACGAAGGTGCCCGCATGGCACGCGTAGCAGTGCTCGGCTGCGGCGTGGTCGGCACGGAGGTGGTTCGCTCGCTGGTCGAGCACGCCGACGAGCTGCACTCCCGCACCGGGACGCGCCTGGACCTGGTGGGCATCGGTGTACGCTCCACAGCCACCCCGCGGGACCCGGTGGTCCCCACCGAGCTGCTCACCGAGGACCTGCCGGGCCTGGTGCGCCGTGCCGACCTGGTGATCGAGCTGCTCGGCGGGATCGAGCCGGCCCGACAGCTGATCCTGGATGCCGTCGGCTCCGGCGCCAGCGTGGTCACGGCGAACAAGGCGCTGCTGGCCGCGCACGGACCGCAGCTCTACGAGGCCGCCGACGCCGCCCGCGCCGACCTGTTCTTCGAGGCTGCTGTCGCCGGTGCGGTGCCGGTGGTCCGCGGGCTGCGCGAGTCGCTCGCCGGCGACCGGATCACCCGCATCCTCGGGATCGTCAACGGCACCACCAACTACATCCTTGACGAGATGACCACCTCCGGCCTCGACTTCGAGACCGCACTAGCCCAGGCCCAGCAGCTCGGTTATGCCGAGGCCGACCCCACCGCCGACGTCCAGGGCCTGGACGCCGCAGCCAAGGCCGCGATCCTCGCCTCGCTGGCGTTCCACTCCCGTACCGCGCTGGCCGATGTGCCGGTCCAGGGGATCCGGGAGATCACCCCGGCCGACATCGCCTCGGCCGCCCAGACCGGGCACGTGATCAAGCTGCTCGCGATCGCCGAGGTCGGCCGGCACGGCACTGTGCCCGGCATCGCGGTGCGGGTGCACCCCGCACTGGTGCCCATCGACCATCCGCTGGCCAGCGTGCGCGGTCCGTACAACGCCGTGTTCGTGGAGGCGGCTGCTGCCGGCACGCTCATGTTCTACGGCGCCGGCGCCGGGGGAGTGGCCACCTCCAGCGCCGTGCTCGGGGATGTGGTCGCCGCAGCCCGGAACTTCGTCAACGGTGGCAAGGCGCCGGCGGAGTCCGCCTACGCCGCGCTGCCCGCGATGCCCGCAGAGGCGGTGCGCACCCGGTACCAGATCCGCATCGAGGTGGCCGACCAGCCTGGTGTGCTGGCCGAGGTCGCCGCCCTGGTCGCCCGCCGCGGGGTCTCGATCGAGACCGTCCGGCAGGGCGCGCACGCCTCCGCTGACGACGTCGCCGAGCTGGTGATCGTCACGCACGAGGCGAGCGAGTCCGCTCTGGCTGCGACCGTCGTCGACCTCGATACCCTCGAGGTGATCAAGCGGATCACTTCGATCCTGCGCGTGGAAGGAAACTGATGGCCCAGCCCTGGCGCGGCGTGATCGCCGAGTACTTCGACCGCCTCCCGTTCACCGACGGCGACCCGGTGGTCACCCTCGGTGAGGGTGGCACCCCGCTGGTGGCGGCCCCCGCCCTGTCCGCAGCGACCGGCGCCGAGGTCTACCTGAAGGTGGAGGGTGCGAACCCGACCGGGTCGTTCAAGGACCGCGGGATGACTGTGGCGATGAGCAAGGTGCTCGGCGAGGGGACCCAGGCTGTGGTCTGCGCCTCTACCGGGAACACCTCCGCCTCTGCCGCGGCCTACGCCGCCCACGCGGGACTGACCTGCGCGGTGGTGCTCCCGCACGGCAAGATCGCTGCCGGCAAGCTGGCCCAGGCGATCGTGCACGGCGCCCAGCTGCTCGCCGTGGACGGCAACTTCGACGACTGCCTGCGGATCGTGCGCGAGCTCGCCGAGGCCTACCCGGTCGCCCTGGTGAACTCGGTGAACCCGTTCCGGCTGCAGGGTCAGAAGACAGCAGCGTTCGAGGTGGTCGACACTCTCGGTGACGCCCCCGACCTGCACGTGCTGCCGGTGGGCAACGCCGGCAACATCTCCGCCTACTGGATGGGCTACCGAGAGTACGCCACCGACGGTCCGGCCACCCGTACCCCGACGATGTGGGGGGTGCAGGCCGACGGCGCCGCACCGTTGGTCAAGGGCGAACCGGTGGAGCACCCGGAGACCGTGGCTACGGCGATCCGGATCGGTAACCCAGCCTCCTGGTCGCTGGCCGTGGCCGCCCGGGACGACTCCGGTGGCCGGATCGACTCGGTCACCGACGCCCAGATCTTGGACGCCCAGGCCCTGGTCGCCCGCAGTGTCGGCGTGTTCGTGGAACCGGCATCGGCGGCCAGTGTGGCCGGTCTGCTCGCTCGCGCCGAGACCGGAGACGTCCCGGCCGGGGCGACGGTGGTGTGCACAGTCACCGGCAACGGGCTCAAGGACACGGCCACCGCGCTGGGCGACGCCCAGGTGGACCCGGACGTGATCGCCCCGACGACCGCTGACGCCGCCCGCGTGCTCGGTCTGGTCTGAGATGCGTCTGCAGCGGGACGAGGTGACCGTCCAGGTCCCGGCCACCAGCGCCAACCTGGGGCCGGGGTTCGACGCGTTCGGGATCGCGCACGCTCTGCACGACGTGGTCACGGTGCGGGCCACCACCGGTGCCACGCAGGTGCAGGTCACCGGCGAGGGAGCCGGTGAGGTGCCCACCGGCGACGACCATCTGGTGGTGCAGGCGCTGCGGGCCGGGCTGGACCATGCCGGTGCACCGCAGGCTGGGTTCAGCCTGCACTGCCACAACGCGATCCCGCACGGGCGCGGCCTGGGCTCCAGCGCTGGGGCCGTGGTCGCCGGGCTGCTCGCCGCCCGTGGACTGATCAGCGAGCCGGAGGCGCTGGACGACGAGGTGGTGCTGGACCTGGCCACCTCGTTCGAGGGACATCCCGACAACGCCGCCCCGGCGCTCCTGGGCGGCGCCACGGTCGCCTGGATGGAGGGCACGCGGGCGCGTGCAGCCCAGGTCCCGCTGCACCCGGATATCCGCCCGACGGTTCTGGTGCCCGCCGAGCGGCTACCGACCAAGCGGGCCCGCGCCGCGCTGCCCGCCACGGTCGCGCACGCCGACGCCGCGTTCAATGCCGGGCGTGCCGGGCTGCTCGTGCTCGCCCTCAGCTCCCG
Source organism: Ruania albidiflava DSM 18029 (assembly GCF_000421225.1). Taxonomy (GTDB): domain Bacteria; phylum Actinomycetota; class Actinomycetes; order Actinomycetales; family Beutenbergiaceae; genus Ruania; species Ruania albidiflava. The sequence continues at coordinate 96,919 of NZ_ATWL01000008.1, forward strand.
GCCGGACCTGCTGCTGCCGGCGACCGAGGACCGGTTGCACCAGGCGCAGCGAGCGGACGCGATGATGGCCACCGCGGCGCTCGTGCAGCGACTGCGAGAGGTCGGGGCACCGGCGGTGATCTCCGGGGCGGGACCGACGGCGCTGGTGCTCGTCACACTCACCGAGGCCCAGCGCTCGGTGGTCGGCGAGACCTGGCACGTGCTCGACCTTGCGGTCGACCTCGACGGCGGACAGGTCAGCGTCCCCGAGCCGGCACAGGTGGTACGCGATGGTAGGCTTGCTGACGCGCCATGACTCGTCGGTGACCTGATCGCCACGACGGCGCCTCCCACGCAGCATCCTCGTTGATGCGCCTGCGTGACCTATTCCACTCCGGCGTTCGATCCGGTGACATCTCCAGCCTGACGAATCTGGGTCGGGCTGTGTCGAGGGAAGGAACCTCGTGACCGAAAGCACGACCAGCACGGGCCGCAGCAAGGCGTTGTCCACGTTGCGCCTCGCCGAGCTGCAAGAAGTCGCCGCAGAGCTCGGCATCCGCGGGACCAGCAAGATGCGCAAGAGCGACCTGGTGACCGCCATCCGTGCCGCACGCGACGGCGGTCCTGGTGGGCAGCAGCCCGCGAGCAAGCAGCAACCGGCGCGCAAGCAGCAGAAGAGTGCTGCCCCGGCCAAGGAAGCGGCACCCGCTCAGGAGCGCCCGACCAAGGACACTGCTCCACCTAGGACACCTCGTGCCGAGGACAGCCAGCAGGCGACTGCCGCCGCTGAGCAGCCCAGCACCCGAGCTCCCCGCGGCAACCGCCGGGCCAGCTCCGAGGGTGGCCAGCCGCAGCTCGACCTGTCCGAGCTGACCGCCCAGCGGGACGCGCGGGAGGGCGCCAGCCGTCCGAACGAGCGCCGCACCGGGCAGGACCTGCCGAAGACCGACCAGCGCGGCGAGCAGCAGAAGCGCCCGGACCGCAAGCCGGACGACCAGCACGGCCACCGGGACCAGCAGCGGTCCGCCCAGCAGCGTCCTGCTCAGCCGAAGCAGGACGGCGACCGTCGCCACGACGGCTCGACCGCCGCCGTCGACCGCTCCGGACGCGGCCAGCAGAACCAGAACCAGTCCCGGCGCCCGTCCTTGGACGACATCCAGCTGCCCGAAGGGCGACCCGCCGAGGCGGACCGGTCCGACGACTCGCGCCCCGGCCGCGGGGACGACGACGACCGACCCAGCGGCCGCCGGCGGCGCGGGCGGGACCGCTACCGGGACCGAGACCGCAAGCGTCGCGGCCGCGAGCCGGAAGAAGAGATCGAGATCACCGAGGACGACGTGCTCCTCCCGGTGGCCGGTGTCCTGGACATCCTGGAGAACTACGCCTTCGTGCGCACCAGCGGCTACCTGCCGGGTGCCAACGACGTCTACGTCTCCCTCGGCCAGGTGAAGAAGTACGGCCTGCGCCGTGGGGACGCGGTCACCGGTGCGGTGCGCCAGCCGCGCCCCGGGGAGAGCAACCACCGGCAGAAGTTCAACGCGCTGGTGCGGCTCGACTCGATCAACGGCGTGCCCCTGGCAGAGGCCAACGGCCGCCCGGAGTTCGCCAAGCTCACCCCGCTGTACCCGCAGGAGCGGCTGCGGCTCGAGACCACTCCGGGGCAGCTCACCGCCCGGGTGGTGGACCTGGTCGCACCGATCGGCAAGGGCCAGCGCGGGCTGATCGTCGCCCCGCCCAAGGCCGGCAAGACGATCATCATGCAGCAGATCGCCAACGCGATCACCACGAACAACCCGGACGTGCACCTGATGGTGGTGCTCGTGGACGAACGTCCCGAGGAAGTCACCGACATGGAGCGCACCGTCAAGGGTGAGGTGATCGCCTCCACCTTCGACCGCCCGGCTACCGACCACACCATCGTGGCCGAGCTGGCGATCGAACGGGCCAAGCGGCTGGTCGAGCTCGGCCAGGACGTGGTCGTGCTGCTGGACTCCCTCACCCGGCTGTCCCGCGCCTACAACCTCGCCGCCCCCGCCTCGGGCCGGATCCTCTCCGGCGGTGTGGACGCTTCAGCGCTGTACCCGCCGAAGAAGTTCTTCGGCGCCGCCCGGAACATCGAGCACGGCGGGTCCCTCACCATCCTGGCCTCCGCGCTGGTGGAGACCGGTTCGAAGATGGACGAGGTGATCTTCGAGGAGTTCAAGGGCACCGGGAACATGGAGCTGCGGCTGTCTCGCCAGCTGGCGGACAAGCGCATCTTCCCCGCCGTGGACGTGAACGCCTCCGGCACCCGCCGGGAGGAGATCCTGGTGGAGGCCGACGAGCTGAAGATCGTCTGGAAGCTGCGCCGGCTGATGAGCTCGCTGGACCAGCAGCAGGCGATCGAGCTGCTGCAGTCCAAGCTGCGCGCCACCTCCTCGAACGCCGAGTTCCTGCTCACCGTGCAGAAGACCACCCCCAGTCGCCTGTCCGGCGACCGGGACTAGCGCCGCCACCAACAGCAGCAGGTCGGCCTACCAGGCCGACCGGATCGAGGTGGACCAACAGGCGCAGGGAGTGGGCATGACGGAGGAGTTCGAGGCGGTACAGCCGCTGCTGGCCGAGTACCAGGAGGTCGAGACCGCACTGGCCGACCCGGAGGTGCACGCCGACCAGGGCCGGGCGCGCACCCTGGGCCGCCGGTACGCCGAGCTGGGCCGGATCGTGACCGCCTATCGCGCCTGGCGCGCCGCGGTCGAGGACGCTGAGGCCGCGGTCGAGCTCGCTGCCGACGAACCCGCGTTCGCCGCCGAGGTGGAACCGCTGCAGCGGGCCGCCGAGTCCGCCGCCACCCACCTGCACGAGGTGCTCGTGCCCCGGGATCCGGACGACGGGCGGGACGTGATCCTGCAGGTCAAGGCCGGGGAGGGCGGGGAGGAGTCCGCGCTGTTCGCTGCCGACCTGGTGCGGATGTACCAGCGGTACGCCGAACGGCAGGGCTGGAGCGCACAGGTGCTCGACGAGACCGCTTCAGACCTGGGCGGCTTCAAAGACGTCTCGGTCGCGATCAAGTCCCGCGCCACCGACCCCGCCGAGGGGGTGTGGGCGCACCTGAAGTACGAGGGCGGGGTGCACCGGGTGCAGCGAGTGCCGGTCACCGAGTCCCAGGGCCGGATCCACACCTCTGCTGCCGGTGTGCTGGTCTTCCCCGAGGTGGACGACCCCGGTGAGGTGGAGATCGAGGCAGGCGACCTGCGCATCGACGTGTACCGGTCCTCCGGACCCGGCGGGCAGAGCGTGAACACCACCGACTCCGCCGTGCGGATCACCCACCTGCCCACCGGCATCGTGGTCTCGATGCAGAACGAGAAGTCCCAGCTGCAGAACCGGGAGCAGGCGATGCGGGTGCTGCGGGCCCGGCTGCTCGCCGCCCAGCAGGAGGCCGCGGAGGCGGAGGCCGCCGAGCTGCGCCGGTCCCAGGTGCGCACTGTGGACCGCAGCGAGCGGATCCGCACCTACAACTTCCCGGAGAACCGGATCGCTGACCACCGCACCGGGTACAAGGCCTACAACCTGGACCAGGTGCTGGACGGCGACCTGGGCCCGGTGATCGCCTCCGCGATCGAGCTGGACGAGGCCGAGCGTCTGGCCGCGGCCGGTGACTGAGCCCGGTCCCGGCGACCTCCCACGCACTGCCGGGCTGCGCCAGCTCGTCCAGGCGGCGACGGCGGTGCTCACCGGGGCGGGCGTGCCGTCCCCGGGCGTGGACGCCCGGGTGCTGGCGGCCCACCTGCTGGGCACCGAGCGGCTCGACCTGATCAACCCACCCGAGCCGGGCCCAGAGTTCATCGCCCGCTACGCCGAGCTCGTGGAGCGCCGCCGGCTGCGCGAACCGTTGCAGCACATCACCGGGCGGGCCCCGTTCCGCTACCTGGAGCTGTCCGTCTGGCCTGGGGTGTTCGTCCCTCGTCCGGAGACCGAGCTGGTCGCCGAGGCGGCGATCGAGGCCGCCCGCAGCAGTGGCCCGCAGCCGCTGGTGGTGGACCTGTGCAGCGGATCCGGGGCGATCGCCCTCGCCGTCGCCCAGGAGGTGCCCGGTGCTCAGGTGGTGGCCGTGGAGCTAGGGGAGGAGCCGGTGCACGCGATCGGCACGAACGCTGAGCGGCTCGGTCTGCCGGTGCAGGTGCTGCGGGCCGACGCCACTGCCGCGACCACGCTGGCCGACCTGGGCGCCCAGGTGCACGTGGTGGCGGCCAACCCGCCGTACATCCCCCCGGACGCAGTGCCGCAGGAGCCGGAGGTGCGCGACCATGATCCAGACCTCGCCCTCTACGGCGGTGGCCCGGACGGGCTGGACGTCCCGCGCGGTGTGCTCGCCACCGCGACCCGGCTGCTGCGACCCGGCGGAGTGCTGGTGATGGAGCACGCTGAGGTGCAGGCGGCCGCGCTGCGCGCGCTGGTCGGTGCCACCGGGGCGTACACCGACGTGCACACCCGGGTCGACCTCACCGGGCGGGACCGGATGGTGGTGGCCACCCGGAGCGGATAGCCCGGCGCAGCAAGAGCACCACGACCACGACCACCGCGGTGCCCAGCGCGAGCCCGGAGGCGACATCGTGCAGGTAGTGCACCCCGGCCGCGAGCCGGGCCAGACCGGCCAGCAGCGCAGCCGGCACTGCGAACCAGGCGGTGCGCGGCACGGCGATGATGCAGGCGGTGGCCAGTGCGGCCGCCACCAGCGAGTGGTTCGACGGCCAGGACCAGTCGCCGACCGCAGGGCAGGCCACCGTGGTGGGCACGTCCCACACCCGGCAGGGCCGCTCCTCGCCGACCAGCATCTTCACCACCGCGCTGAGCAGGTAGGCGATGATCACCCCCACCCCGCCGGCAACCAGCAACCAGAAGGCCGGTCGGTCCCGCAGGAGGGTGACGACGGCCAGGACGGCTGCGAGGGCGACCAGCAGCAACGGTCCGTAGCGGGCCGCAGCGCCGGCCACCGGCGCCCCGACCGGAGAACCGGCCACCGCCGGAGCCACAGCACGGTAGACGACGGCCCGCAGCGGCCAGGTCGACGCGGCCAACCCGGCCAGCACGATGGCGGTGCCCAGACCCAGGGCGACCAGCTGTCGTCGTGGCTCTGGCGTCGCTGCGGCCGCGGCGGGCGGTGGGTGTGCGGAGGTCATGGTCTGCAGGGTACGAGCCTGCCCGCTGCGCGGTGCTACCGGCGCTCAGCGCGACGCGCGGCTGCCGGTGCCCGGTGCCGGTCGAGCATGGACGCCAGGTACCACCCGAGTGCGATGCCACCGAGGTCGGCCACCGCGTCCAGCAGGTCCCCGGTACGGCCTGGCAGCAGCAGGTGCTGGACCAGCTCGCTGATCCCCGCGTGGGCCACCAGCACCACTGCGAGCCCTCTCGCGGGCAGTCCGGCGAGCACCCCGGTCAGCATCACGAGGGCGAAGACGGCCACGTGCAGCGCCTTGTCCGACCCGGGCACGTCCATCCCGCCGGGCACCTGTGCACGCGGCAGGTACAGCACCAGCAGCTGGAGGGCGACAGCAACGGCGAACGCGGCGCGGCGTGCCACAGCGGCGGCGCGGGCGGGCTCGGACCTCACCTGGACACGATCTCACGGGCGGACTGCTGCTGTGGTCGTGAGAGACTTCACCACGTGCCTGATCTAGAACTCCTGGACTGTCGCGACGCCGCCGTACGGGCGGACCACCTGGCGGAGGCGGTGCGCCAGCTCGCCGAAGGCTGCCTGGTGGTGCTGCCCACCGACACGGTGTACGGGATCGCCGCGGACGCGTTCACCCCGCGTGCAGTGACCGCGCTGCTCACCGCGAAGGGGCGCAGCCGGCAGATGCCGCCGCCGGTGCTCATCGGCGACGCGCTCACCCTCGACGGGCTCGCTACAGACGTGCCGGACGCGGTGCGCGACCTGGTGGAAGAGTTCTGGCCCGGTCCGCTCACCGTCATCCTGCACGCCCACGGCAGCCTGCGCTGGGACCTGGGGGACACCCACGGCACAGTGGCGCTACGCATGCCCGACGAGGAGATCACCCTGGAGCTGCTCCGCCGCACCGGGCCGCTGGCGGTCTCCAGCGCGAACCGCAGCGGCGAGGCGCCGGCGCTCACCTGCGCTGACGCGGCCGCCCAGCTCGGCCGCTCGGTCCGGGTGTACCTCGACGGCGGAACTGTCTCCGGCGGGGTCGCCTCCACCATCGTGGACGCGACCGGGGACCAGCTGAGGATCGTCCGGGAGGGGGCGCTCACCGCCACCGAGCTCGGCTCGATCGCCCCGGAGCTGTTGCCGGTGCACGTCCCGGAGACGGTCGAGGAGCCGGCCCAGGACCAGGCTGGCGACACCGAGACCGAGGACCCGGGAGCCGAGCAGAGCCCGGTGAGCGACGCCGTCGCCGAGCAGCCGGAGACCGCGGCGAGCAGTCCGGACACGGCGAGCGACGCCGTCGCCGAGCAGAGCAGCCAGCAGTCCGACGACAGCCCCGGTGGCCGCTTGCCGTGAGGATCTACCTGCTGGTGCTGGCCATCGCCGCAGCAGTCACCTACCTGGTGACGCCGGTGGCGCGGCTCCTGGCCCAGCGCGTCGGAGCGGTGACCCCGGTGCGGCACCGGGACGTGCACCGCGTGCCCACCCCACGCCTGGGCGGGGTGGCGATGCTCATCGGGCTCGCCGTGGCCCTGGCGATCGCGTCCCAGATCGACTTCCTGCAACCGGTCTTCGACAACAACCTGCCCTGGGCGATCCTCGGCTGCGGGGCAGCGATCTGCCTGCTCGGTGTGGCCGACGACATCTGGGACCTGGACTGGTTCACCAAGCTGGTCGGGCAGGTGATCGTCGCCGGTGCGATGGCCTGGCAGGGGGTGCAGATGATCAGCTTCCCGATCTTCGGGCTGACGATCGGCTCCCCGCGCATGTCCCTCGTGGTCACCGTGGTCGTGGTGGTGGTCGCGATCAACGCGGTGAACTGGGTGGACGGTCTGGACGGGCTGGCCGCCGGGGTGGTCGCGATCGGTGGCACCGCGTTCTTCGTCTACACCTATGTGCTCACCCGCACCAACAGCCCGGCCGACTACTCCGACCTGGCCACAGTGGTGATGGCCGCTCTGGTCGGGGTCTGCCTGGGCTTCCTGCCGCACAACTTCCACCCGGCGCGGATCTTCATGGGCGACTCCGGGGCGATGCTGCTCGGGCTGACCATCGCTGGTGCCTCCATCGCGGTCACGGGCCGGCTGGACCCGGCACAGATCACCACCCGGGTGGCCTTTCCCGCATTCGTCCCGTTCATCCTGCCGCTGGCCGTGCTGATCCTGCCGCTGGCGGACGTGACCATCACCATCCTGCGACGGCTGCTGTCCGGCAAGTCCCCGTTCCATGCCGACCGTACCCACCTGCACCACAAGCTCCTGGACCGTGGGCACTCGCACCGGCGGGCGGTGGCGATCATGTACGTGTGGACCTTCGTGGTCTCCTGCAGCGCCGCCGCCCTGGTGCTGTTCCCGGTGGGTCAGGTGCTGGTCGGAGCAGCGATTGGCACCGCTGTGGCGATCGTCATTACCGTGGTGCCCATCCCCACCCCACGCCTCGGCCGACGGCGTACCGCCGACCACACCAGCTAAGGACACCCGCGTGCCCGAGAAACCCACCGACCGCCCGACGAGCACCGCTGCGGTGCTCACCATGATCCGCACCGCTGGTCTGCGGCTGCTGCTGGTCTCCGCTGTGATCGCCGCGCTGGCCAGCGGGGTCGGCTACCTGGTGGCCGGCGTGCCAGGGGTGTGGGCCGCACTGATCGGGGCCGGGTTGAGCCTGGCGTTCACCGGCGCGACGGTCGGCTGCCTGTACCTGGTGGTCGGCCGGTCAGCGGAGCTGCTGCAGATCGTGATGCTCGGCAGCTGGCTGGTGAAGATGGTCCTGGTGTTCGTCCTGCTGAGCTGGTTGCAGCACCAGACCTTCTACCATCGCGGTGTCCTGTTCGCCACGCTCGTGGTGGTCGTGGTGGCCGCCCTGGTGGTGGAGACGATCACCGTGCTGAAGGCGCGGATCCCGTATGTGGAACCCGGTGCCGGCGGACAGTGATCTTGGCCACGGACGATCACAGGTTCGTCACTGGAGCCGCACACATCCTGTAGGCTGATCGCGATCCGATCCGCACTTCGCACGTGTGGCCCGCATCGGTGCTACGTGGATGCAGCCGATGGCGAGGATCGACCGACGACACTGGGGAGTGAGCCCTGTTTACCACAGCGATCGCCGCGCCTGTTCTCGCCGACGGCGGGAGCGATGACGGCGGGGGATTCCACGTCCCTGGCTTGAGCGAGTTCTTCCCGGACGCGATCTTCGGCAGCGTGGCCGCCGACTCCTGGTTCGGCTTCGACCGGATCATCTTCGTGCGCATCGTCCTGACCATCGTGGTGCTCGGCCTGCTCTGGCTCGGAGCGCGGAACGCGAAGCTGGTCCCCGGTCGGGGGCAGAGCGTGCTGGAGATGGGCCTGGACTTCATCCGCGTGCAGATCGCCGAGCAGGTGATGGGCAAGGAGCGGGCCAAGCCGTACGTCCCGCTGTTGGCCACGATCTTCATCACCGTGCTGGCGATGAACATCGGCGGGGTGATCCCTGGGCTGAACATCGCCGGGTCCGCGCGGCTCGGTGTGCCGCTGGTGCTCGCGGTCTGGCTGCTGCTGGTCTACCTGTCCGCCGGTGTGCGCAAGCAGGGATTCGTCGGCTACGTGAAGTCCCAGCTGTTCCCCCCAGGCGTGCCGAAGGTGATGTACCTCCTGCTCACGCCGATCGAGCTGCTGCAGGTGCTGATCATCCGGCCCGCCACGCTGGTCATCCGGCTGGTGGCGAACATGATGGCCGGGCACATCATGATGGTCCTGGCCATCGGTGCCACCCACTTCCTCATCCTGGAGGGTGCCGGGCTGCTCAAGCTCGCGGGGATCGCCACGTTCGCCGGCGGACTGTTCATCACCGGTTTCGAGATCTTCGTGGCCGCCCTGCAGGCCTACATCTTCGCCCTGCTGTCCGCCATCTACCTCAACTTCGCCCTCGAAGAGGAACACTGACCTCCCGAAGGCCCCAGGCCGTGACCCGCGGTCACTGACACACCCAGAAAACCCCGACGCTCACCTGAGCGCCACAGGAAGGAATACACATGGAAGGCGACATCGCAACCATCGGCTATGGTCTCGCCACACTCGGCCCGGGACTCGGCCTCGGTGTGCTGATCGGTCAGACCCAGACCGCGATTGCCCGTCAGCCTGAGCTGTCCGGCAAGCTGACCACCAACATGTTCATCGGTATCGGCTTCGTCGAGGTGCTGGCGCTGATCGGTCTGGTTGCTGGGTTCATCTTCTGATCCACCTGATCCAGCGCCACCGGGAGTTGTCATGATCACAGCGGAAACGCCCTCGAACCCGTTCATCCCTGCGCCGTTCGAGATCATCTGGTCACTCGTCTTCGTCGCGATCTTCGCGGTCTTCATCATCAAGTACCTGATGCCGAAGATGACTGCGATCCTCGACGAGCGTGCGGCCAAGATCGAAGGCGGTCTGGAGCTGGCCGACAAGGCCCAGGCCGAGGCGGCTGAGGCCCGGGCGGAGACCGAGCGTCAGCTCGCCGCCGCCCGCCGGGAGGCTGCCGGGATCCGGGAAGAGGCCAACTCCGACGCCTCCCAGATCGTCACCGAGGCGAAGACCAAGGCACAGTCCGAGGCCACCCGGATCGCGGAGAACGCCCAGCGACAGATCGAGGCGGCTCGGAAGTCCGCCGTGGTCTCGTTGCGTGCGGACGTGGGTGCACTGGCAGCCGAGCTCGCCTCCCGGATCGTCGGGGAGTCCCTCGCCGACGACGCACGCCAGTCCCGGGTGATCGACCGGTTCCTCGACGAGCTGGACGAGACGATGACCGCGCCCGCCGGTGAGCAGCCGGCCGCCGAGGCCGCCGGAGGTGCCGCGCAGACCGCCGGCGCCCGTGAGTCGGAGGCGTGATGCGGGCCAGCAGCCAGTCTTCAGCGCAGGCCGCGCGCAGCAGCTTCGACCCGGTGCTGCGCCAGGCCGGCGCCGGCGCCCACGAGCTGGGTGCCGAGCTGTTCGAGGTCGCCGACCTGCTCAGTGCGAACGGGAGCCTGCGTCGCTCGCTGACCGACCCGGCGCGGGACGGCAGCGACAAGGCGGAGCTGGTGGACCGGCTGCTGTCCGGGAGGGTCCGTCCGGACGTGCTCGACCTGCTCAGCGGGATGTGCAGGTCCCGCTGGTCCGGTGATGACGACCTGCGCGCAGCGGTGGAGCTCCTGGGGACCGACGCAGTGCTGGCCAGTGCGGAGGCCGACGGCGTGCTGCTGGAGGTGGAGTCGCAGCTGTTCACCGTGCAGCGTCTGCTGGCGGACAACCGCCAGCTGCGGCTCGCACTGGCGGACAAGGACCGATCGGTCGCCGCCCGGGTGCGGCTGCTCACCTCCCTGATCGGTGAGCGGGTCACCGCACAGACGCTGCAGCTGACCGAACGCGCGCTCCGCTCTAGCCACGAGCCGTCCCTGGCGGCAGCGCTGACCCACCTGATCGAGGCCGCCGCCGAGCGGCGCCAGCAGCTGGTGGCCACCGTGACGGCGGCACGTCCGCTCAGCCAGGCCCAGACCGACCGCCTGGACGCCATCCTGGAGCGCGCCTACGGTCGTGCTGTCCACATCAACGTCGCCGTGGACCCGAGCGTGGTCGGTGGCGTACGGATCCAGATCGGCGACGAGGTGGTCGATGCCACCATGCTCACCCGGCTCGACGAGGCCCGCCGGCGCCTGGCCGGCTGACAAGCCCCACACACATGCGAATCGATCGCTTCGGCGGTCTAAGGAGAAGGACGAACAGATGGCTGAACTGACGATCAAGCCCGAGGAGATCCGGGCGGCGCTGGACAGCTTCGTGAACTCCTACGAGCCGGCGACCAGCGCGGCCGAGGAGGTCGGCACAGTCACCCTGGCCGCTGACGGCATCGCCGAGGTCGAGGGTCTGCCGGGCGTGATGGCCAACGAGCTGCTCCGGTTCGAGGACGACACGCTCGGCCTCGCGCTGAACCTGGACGTACGCTCCGTGGGTGTGGTGGTCCTCGGTGACTTCAGCGGGATCGAGCAGGGGCAGAGCGTGCGCCGCACCGGCGAGGTGCTCTCCGTCCCGGTGGGCGACGGCTACCTGGGCCGCGTCGTCGACCCGCTCGGCAACCCGGTCGACGGGCTCGGTGAGATCGAGACCGAGGGGCGACGCGCCCTGGAGCTGCAGGCTGCTGGTGTGATGCAGCGCAAGAGCGTGCACGAGCCGCTGCAGACCGGGCAGAAGTCCATCGACGCGATGATCCCGATCGGTCGTGGCCAGCGGCAGCTGATCATCGGTGACCGACAGACCGGTAAGACCGCGATCGCGTTGGACACGATCATCAACCAGAAGGCGAACTGGGAGACCGGCGACCCGGACCAGCAGGTGCGCTGCATCTACGTGGCCGTCGGGCAGAAGGGCTCCACGATCGCCTCGGTGCGCGGCGCCCTGGAGGACGCCGGCGCGCTGGAGTACACCACCATCGTGGCCGCCCCGGCCTCGGACGCCGCCGGCTTCAAGTACATCGCCCCGTACACCGGCAGCGCTATCGGGCAGCACTGGATGTACCAGGGCAAGCATGTGCTGATCGTCTTCGACGACCTGTCCAAGCAGGCCGAGGCCTACCGTGCGGTCTCCCTGCTGCTGCGCCGCCCGCCGGGCCGTGAGGCCTACCCCGGTGACGTGTTCTACCTGCACTCCCGGTTGCTGGAGCGCTGCGCGAAGCTCTCCGACGACCTGGGTGCCGGCTCGATGACCGGTCTCCCGATCATCGAGACCAAGGCGAACGACGTGTCCGCCTACATCCCGACCAACGTCATCTCCATCACCGACGGGCAGATCTTCCTGCAGTCGGACCTGTTCAACGCCGGCCAGCGGCCCGCCGTCGACGTGGGTATCTCGGTCTCCCGCGTGGGTGGCGACGCACAGATCAAGGCGATGAAGAAGGTCTCCGGCACACTGAAGATCGACCTGGCCCAGTACCGGTCGCTGGAGGCGTTCGCGATGTTCGCCTCCGACCTGGACCCGGCCTCCCGCCGCCAGCTCACCCGTGGTGCCCGGCTGATGGAGCTGCTCAAGCAGCCGCAGTACAGCCCGTACGACGTGGAGGACCAGGTGGTCTCCATCTGGGCCGGCACCAACGGCTACTTCGACGATGTCGACCTGTCCGACGTGCGCCGGTTCGAGCGCGAGCTGCTGGACTACGTGCGCCGGAACACCGACGTGGTCTCCCAGATCTCCTCGACCGGCAAGTTCGAGGACGAGACGGAGCAGGCACTGCGCTCCGCGGTGGAGAAGTTCCGGGAGACGTTCCTGGCCTCCGAGGGGGCGGAGCCGCCGAGCGACGTCGCCTCCGGTGAGGACGTCGACATCGAGCAGGAGCAGATCGTCCGGCAGAAGCGGGGCTGAGGTATGGGCGCCCAACAGCGGATCTACAAGCAGAGGATCCGGTCGACCCAGACGCTCAAGAAGATGTTCCGCGCCATGGAGCTGATCGCCGCCTCCCGGATCGGCAAGGCCCGGGACCGGGCGGTGCAGGCGAGCCCGTACGAGCGCGCGATCACCCGCGCCGTCTCGGCCGTGGCCACCCACGGGGACGTCGACCACCCGCTGACCACTGAGCGCACCGACACCAACCGGGTGGCGATGCTGGTGGTCACCGCCGACCGTGGCCAGGCCGGTGCCTACTCGGCGTCGGTGCTGCGCGAGGCGGAGCAGCTGCGGCTGGAGCTGGAGGAGGAGGGCAAGGAGGTTGCCCTGTACGTGGCCGGCCGCCGTGGGGTGAGCTACTACCAGTTCCGGCGTCGTGAGATCGTGCGCAGCTGGACCGGCAACTCCGACAACCCGGCGGTCCAGACCGCTGAGGAGATCGGCACCACCTTGCTGGAGGCGTTCGGTGCCCCGGTCGACGAGGGCGGGGTGAGCGAGCTGCACCTCGTCTTCACCCGGTTCAGGTCGATGGTCTCCCAGGAGCCGCAGGTCGTGCGCATGCTCCCGTTGGAGGTCGTCGACGGCGTGGCACCCGTGGGCGAGGAAGCGTTGCCGTTGTACGAGTTCGAGCCCTCGCCCGAGGCCGTGCTGGACGCGCTGCTGCCGCGCTACATCCGCGCCCGGATGTTCAACGCGCTGCTGCAGGCGGCCGCCTCCGAGCTCGCTGCCCGGCAGCGCGCCATGCACACCGCGGTGGAGAACGCCGAGGACATCATCCGCAACTACACCCGGCTCGCCAACCAGGCCCGGCAGGCCGAGATCACCCAGGAGATCAGCGAGATCGTCTCGGGTGCCGACGCCCTTGCCGCCAGCTGAGCACCAACCACACCGAAGGATCGACATGACTACCACCGCATCCGAGACTCCGGCTGCCGAGGCCGGCGAGCCGGGCGTGGGCCGGATCGCCCGCGTCATCGGCCCCGTGATCGACATCGAGTTCCCGCCGGACGCCATCCCGGAGATGTACAACGCGCTGAAGACCACGGTCACCCTCGCCGGGGAGAGCAGCGAGATGACTCTCGAGGTGGCTCAGCACCTCGGCGACAACCTGGTCCGCGCGATCGCGCTGAAGCCCACCGACGGCCTGGTCCGCGGCGGCAAGGTGACCGACACCGGCGCCCCGATCAGCGTGCCGGTCGGCGACATCACCCGCGGCAAGGTGTTCAACGTCATCGGTGAAGCGCTGAACCTGCCCGAAGGGGAGACCCTCGAGGTGACCGAGCGGTGGCCGATCCACCGTGAGCCGCCGGCGTTCGACCAGCTGGAGTCCAAGACCCAGATGTTCGAGACCGGCATCAAGTCGATCGACCTGCTCACCCCGTACGTGCAGGGTGGAAAGATCGGTCTCTTCGGTGGTGCCGGTGTGGGCAAGACGGTGCTCATCCAGGAGATGATCTACCGGGTGGCCGCCGACCACGGTGGTGTGTCGGTGTTCGCCGGGGTGGGGGAGCGCACCCGTGAGGGTGGCGACCTCATCGACGAGATGGAGGAGGCCGGCGTCTTCGACAAGACCGCGCTGGTCTTCGGCCAGATGGACGAGCCGCCGGGCACCCGGCTGCGGGTGGCGCTGTCCGCGCTGACGATGGCGGAGTACTTCCGCGACGTGCAGAAGCAGGACGTGCTGCTGTTCATCGACAACATCTTCCGGTTCACCCAGGCCGGTTCGGAGGTCTCCACGCTGCTCGGGCGGATGCCCTCGGCAGTGGGCTACCAGCCGAACCTGGCCGACGAGATGGGGCTGCTGCAGGAGCGGATCACCTCCACCCGGGGGCACTCGATCACCTCGCTGCAGGCGATCTACGTGCCTGCGGACGACTACACCGACCCGGCTCCGGCGACCACGTTCGCGCACCTGGACGCCACCACCGAGCTTTCCCGGGAGATCGCCTCCCGCGGGCTGTACCCGGCGATCGACCCGCTGGCCTCCACCTCCCGGATCCTCGACCCGCAGTACGTGGGCGAGGACCACTACCGGGTGGCCAACCAGGTCAAGGCGATCCTGCAGAAGAACAAGGAGCTGCAGGACATCATCGCCATCCTCGGTATCGACGAGCTGTCCGAAGAGGACAAGGTCACCGTGAACCGGGCCCGCCGCATCGAGCAGTTCCTCTCCCAGAACACCTACATGGCGGAGAAGTTCACCGGTGTGTCTGGCTCCACCGTGCCGCTGAGCGAGACGATCGAGGCGTTCAGCAAGATCGCCGACGGCGAGTACGATCACGTGGCAGAGCAGGCATTCTTCAACATCGGTGGCCTCGAGGACCTCGAGCGCAACTGGCACAACCTGCAGTCCGAGCTGGACTGAGCCGACCAGGCTGCGCCGGGAGGTCCTGGCGCAGCCGGTCCGCACACTGAACGAGCAAGGAGAAGGAGGCGGCGTGCCGCTGAACGTGGAGATGGTCTCCGCCGACCGCACGGTCTGGTCCGGGGAGGCGCTGAGCGTCGCTGCGCCCGCTGCCGACGGCGACATGGGCGTGCTGCCCGGTCACCAGCCCGTGCTCGCCGTGCTGCGCCCCGGTGCCGTCCGGGTGCGTCCGCTCGAGGGAGGCCAGACCGTAGAGCTCGAGGTCAGCGGTGGCTTCCTCTCGGTCGACCAGGACGAGATCACCATCGTTGTCGACCCCACCACTGCGGAGGCCGCGGCCGACACGCAGGAGAGCTGAGGGCGCCGGTGCCGGGAGCGTGGAGCGTGCTCATCGTGGTGGCGGTCGTCGCCGTGGGACTCCTCGTGCTGTTCTTCTGGCGTCTGCGCACGCTCAGCCACCGGGTCGGCTCCTTCGAGTGCGCGCTGTTCGAGGGCAAGCGCTGGGCCTCCGGTATCGTCACCTACACCCGGGACCACCTCGACTTCTACGAGGTGGTCTCGCTGTCGTTGCGGCCCTCACGGCGGTGGGCCCGGCGGGAGATGGACATCCTCGCTCGGGAACGACCGGTCGACGACGGTCCCGGAGCACTGGCCGAGGCCCGGTGCAGCTATGCGGGCACCGAGTTCCAGATCGCGGCCGAGGACGGTGCCTTGGACGGGTTGCGGTCCTGGCTGGAAGCAGCGCCACCAGACCCCAGCACCTCGCGGATCGTGTGAGCAGACCGCCGGCCGGGTACCGGGTCGGCCCTCCCAGCAGGAAGGAGCAGCGATGCGGCTCGTCATCGCCGAGTGCGCCGTCGACTACAGCGGACGCCTCAGCGCGCACCTGCCACTGGCTCGGCGGGTGCTGATGCTCAAGTCCGACGGCTCGGTGCTGGTGCACTCCGACGGCGGCTCCTACAAGCCGCTGAACTGGATGAGCCCACCGTGCGTGCTGAGGGAGAGCGAGCCAACCGACGCCCAGCGTGAGGTCGGGGTGCAGGCAGTATGGACCGTGGCCAGCACGAAGACCGATGACCAGCTGGTGGTGTCCATCTATGACCTGATCGACGACCACAGCTACGAGCTCGGCGTGGATCCTGGTCTGGTCAAGGACGGGGTGGAGGCACACCTGCAGAAGCTGCTCGCCGAGCAGATCGACCTGCTCGGGGACGGTCACTCGTTGGTCCGCCGCGAGTATCCCACGGCGATCGGGCCGGTGGACATCCTCGCCCGCACCGGCGAGGGAACGGCTGTGGCGGTGGAGATCAAGCGCCGTGGCGACATCGACGGTGTGGAGCAGCTCACCCGGTACCTGGACCTGCTGAACCGCGACCCGCTGCTGGCACCGGTGAGCGGAGTGTTCGCTGCCCAGGAGATCAAACCACAGGCCCGGGTGCTGGCCACCGACCGTGGGATCCGATGCCTGGTGCTGGACTACGACGCCATGCGCGGGCTCGATGATGTCGACTCCCGCCTGTTCTGACCCGCTGCAGGAGAGGATGCCCAGATGCCTCAGCTCGTCCGTGGCCGCGTGATCACCCCGGAGGCGCAGATCGATGACGGGGTGGTGGTCTGTGACGAGGGGCTGATCGCCTGGGTCGGCTCAGCAGCGGCACTGCCCACCACCTGGTCCGGTGAGCTGCCGGAGCCGGCGCCGGAACAGCTCCTGCTGCCCGGGCTGGTGGACGTGCACAACCACGGTGGCGGGGGAGCGAGCTTCCCGGATGCCGACAACCGGGCGCAGGCCGAGCAGGCGGTCGCCGAGCACCGGCGGCACGGCACCACCCGGATGCTCGCCTCCCTGGTCACCGCGTCCGAGGAGGTGCTGCTGGACCGGGCGCAGCTGCTCGCCGGACTCGTCGATGCCGGCGAGGTCGAGGGGGTGCACGCGGAGGGGCCGTTCCTGGCTGCGGCTCGGTGCGGTGCGCAGAACCCCGCATTCCTGCGCGACGGCGATCCCGCCTTGGTCTCCGCTCTCGCCGAGGTCCTCGGCGGGCGTCTGGTCACGATGACCGTGGCCCCGGACGTCCCCGGTGCGGCAGCGGTCATCGAGGCGCTCGTCGGCGCTGGTTCCCTACCGTCCTACGGGCACACGGACGCAGCTGCAGAGGTGATGCGCGGCGCGGTGCACCGTGGTCGGGACCTGATGGACGGTTCCGGGCGGCGGGCCACTGTGACGCACCTGTGCAACGGGATGCCTCCGATGCACCACCGCGCTCCCGGGCCCGTCCCGGTGGCCTTGGCGGCGGCCGCAGCCGGGGACGTGGTCATCGAGCTGGTGGCCGACGGGGTGCACCTGCACCCGGAGCTGGTGCGCGACATCTTCACCCTGGTGGGGGCACAGAACATCGCGCTGGTCACCGACGCGATGGCCGCCGCCGGGATGAGCGATGGTCGCTACCGGTTGGGCAGCCTGGACGTGGAGGTCGCCGGTGGTGTCGCCCGGTTGGCCGACGGTGGCTCGATCGCCGGCGGTACTGCGCACCTGGTGGACGTGGTGCGCACCACGGTCGCCGGTGGTGTGGACCTGGTGGCAGCGGTCCGGTCCGCCTCGCTCACTCCGGCCGAGGTGATCGCCCCGGTGGTCGACGGGGCACCGTTCGGGGCGCTGCGCACCGGCTACCGGGCGGACGTGCTGGTCACCGACGCCGACCTGCGGGTGCAGGCCGTGTGGCGGGACGGGCAGCCGGTCGAGGGTGCCGGCCAGCCGGTCGCCTGAGCAGTCAGCGCACCCGGTAGGTCTCCAGGTCCGCCGCCCGGAGCGTGAGCCCGTGCCCCGGGGCGGTCCGGTCCGGAGTGATCGCACCACCGCCCGGATCCAGCACTCCGTCGAAGGCGAGGTTCTCGATCCGGACATGGTCGTGGAACCACTCCAGGTGCCGCAGGTTCGGGGTGGCCGCGGCCACCGGGGCGTGCAGGTGCGGGGCGCAGTGGCCGGAGACGGTCAGCTCGTGCGCCTGCGCCACGGCCGCAGCACGGAGCCACTCGGTGTACCCGCCGCACCGGGTGGCGTCCACCTGCAGGCAGTCCACCGCCCGGGCGGCACACATGCGCTGGAAGTAGCCCACGTCGCTGCCGTACTCCCCGGCGGTCACGTCCGCGGTCACCTGCTCGCGCACCAGGTGCAGACCGGGCAGGTCGCCGGAGCTGACCGGTTCCTCCAGCCAGGTCACGTTGGCTTCGGCCGCTGCGTGGGCCAGGCGGATCGCGTGCTTGGCGGAGTAGGCACCGTTGGCGTCGGTGAACAGCTCCGCCTGTGGGCCGATAGCCTCCCGGGCCCGGTGGATGCGCTGCAGGTCCCGGTCGGTCCGGGTGCCGCGGTCCTGGCCGATCTTGATCTTCACCCGCGGGATCTGCTGACCTGCCACCCAGGAGGTCAGCTGCTGGACCATCCGCGCGTCGTCATAGCTGGTGAAGCCGCCGCTGCCGTAGACCTGGACCTGCTCACCCGCGGCGCCGAACAGGTCGACCAGGCTCAGCCCGAGCAGGCGGGCCTTGAGGTCCCACAGCGCCACGTCCACAGCGGAGATCGCATACCCGGCCACCCCAGCGCGGGTGGCGTTCCGCACCGCGCGCACCATCTGCTCCCAGGTGCCCGGTACCGCCAGCGCGTCGCGACCTTCCACCACGGCGCGCAGCGTGCCGGAGACCAGGTCCGCGCAGGCCGGCGGGCCGTAGGTCCAGCCCAGGCCGACCCGACCGGCGGCCTCGGCCTGGACCACCACCATCGTGGTCGCCTGCCAGGCGAGGGTGCCGTCCGCCTCCGGTGCATCGGTCGGGATGGTGTAGGCGCGGGCGGACAGCGCCTCGATCACCGGACCACCGGCCGGGCCGTCGACCGGGGCGCTCACTTGTCGGAGCCGAGCCCGGGGATGAACTCCTGGGCCTTGGTCTTCACTCCCTGCTTGATCACACCCCACCGGTCCGGGTCCCCTGCGATCATGGACTTGGCCGACTTCACCGCCTGGTCCAGGGTGGCGTGCGGCGGGATCGGCGGGAAGTTCGGGTCGCAGTGCACGTCCAGCACCACCGGCCTGTCCGCCGACAGCGCAAAGTCCCAGGCTTCGCCCAGCTCCTCCGCACTGGTCACCGTGCGGGCACCGAGGCCCAGGCTCTGTGCCCAGCCCGCATAGTCCACATCCGGCAGCTGCTGGGACTCCAGGAACTTCGGCGAGCCGGACATCGCGCGCATCTCCCAGGTGACCTGGTTCAGGTCGTTGTTGTGCAGCACGCAGACCACCAGGCGCGGGTCGGTCCACTCCCGCTGGTAGCGCTTGATCGTGATCAGCTCGGCGAGGCCGTTCATCTGCATCGCCCCGTCGCCGACCATCGCGATCGCCGGGCGGTCCGGGTGGGCGAACTTCGCGCCGATCGCGTAAGGCACCCCCGGGCCCATCGTGGCCAGCGTGCCGGAGAGCGAGCCGCGCATCCCGGTCCTGAAGCGCAGGTGCCGGGCGTACCAGTTCGCCGAGGACCCGGAGTCGGCCGAGACGATCACGTCCTCGGGCAGCCGGGCGGAGAGCTCGGTGAAGATCCGCATCGGGTTCACCGGGTCACCCTCGACGTGCGCCTGCTCGTCCATCGTGTGCCACCAGTCGGCCACGTCCTTCTCGATCTTCTCCCGCCACGAGCTGTCCTCGCGGGCCTCCAGGTGGCCGACCAGGGCCCGCAGCGTGGTCGCCGCATCGCCGACCAGGTTCACCTCAGTGGGGTAGCGCATCCCGATGAACTTGGCGTCGATGTCGATCTCCACCGCCCGTGCCTGGTCGAACTCGGGCAGGAACTGCGAGTACGGGAAGCTCGACCCGACGATCAGCAGCGTGTCGGCCTCGCGCATCATCTCGTAGCTGGGCCAGGTGCCGAGCAGCCCGATCGCCCCGGTGACGAACGGCAGGTCGTCGGGCAGCACATCCTTGCCGAGCAGCGCCTTGGCGACCCCGGCACCGAGCCGGTCGGCCACCTCGATGACCTCCTGGCGCGCATCGCGGGCCCCCTGACCGACGAGCATCGCCACCTTCTCCCCAGCGTTCAGCACCTCGGCAGCGCGGCGGATCGCCTCGTCGTCCGGCACGGTGGTCGGCCACTCCGCCCCCATCGAGGAGGGCACCATCTTGAACGCGTGCTGCGGCGGGCTGTACTCCAGCTCCTGCACGTCTGCCGGAACGATCAGCGCCGTCACGGTCCGTTCGGACATCGCCACCCGCATCGCGCGGTCCAGTACGTTCGGCAGCTGCTCCGGGGTGTTCACCGTCTGCACGTAGGCACTGGCGACGTCCTTGTACAAGGTGTGCAGGTCCACCTCCTGCTGGTAGGAGCCACCCATCGCCGTCCGGTTCGTCTGACCGACGATCGCCACCACCGGCTGATGGTCCAGCTTGGCGTCGTAGAGGCCGTTCAGCAGGTGGATCGCTCCCGGACCGGAGGTGGCCACGCACACCCCGGGCCGACCGCTGAACTTGGCGTACCCGCAGGCCTCGAAAGCAGCCATCTCCTCGTGCCGCGCCTCGATGAACCTCGGGTCGTTGCCGGCCTGGTACCAGGAGGCCATCAGGGGGTTGATCCCGTCACCGGAGTACCCGAAGACCTTCTGCACCCCCCACTCGCGCAGCCGGTGCAGCAGGTAGTCGCCTACGTTCTGTGCCATCGTCCGTTCCTTCCAGCTCGTGTGCCTGTCGGTCCCTGGAGTGCTCTGTCGATCAGCTGCGGCCACGCAGCAGGCTGCGGGTCGCTCCCGCGATCCCCAGCAGCGTCCCGGCAGCCAGCAGCCCTGCCCCGGCCAGGGCGGCGTACCGGGCCGGCGCCCCCGGTACCGGCGGCCGGCTCGGCAGGTGCCCCCCTGCGGCAGGTGCGCTGCTGCTAGCCGGGGAGGTCCCGCCGTCGAGACGGGCCGCGAGCAGCTCGGCCAGGTGCAGCCCCTCCCGACCGCCGCTGTCGAGCTCGTGGATCTGGGTGCGGCAGGAGAACCCGTCAGCGAGCACAGCGGTGTCCGGGTCCGCCGCCCGCAGCCGGGGCAGCAGCACCTGCTCGGCGCACGCCTCGCTCACCTCACCGTGCCCGGCGGTGAACCCGAAGTTCCCGGCCAGCCCGCAGCAGCCGGAGTCCAGCGCCTCGGCGTCCACCCCGGCGGCCTGCAGGAGGCGGGTGTCGGCGTCGAAGCCCATGATCGCGTGCTGGTGGCAGTGCACCTGCGCCAGCGCACGGGTGGTGCCGGCGTCGTCGAGACGAGGGGGCCGCCAGCCGGGGGAGTGGTCCATCAGCAGCTCGGCGAGCGTGACGGTCGCCTGCTGCAGCCGGAGCACGTCCTGGTCACCGGCGAGCAGGTCCGGTGCGTCGCTGCGGAACACGGCGGTACAGCTCGGCTCCAGACCGACCACGTACCCGCCGCGCTGCACGTGCTCGGCAAGCATCTGGGTGGTGCGGGACAGCACCCGGCGCGCGGTGGTCAGCTGCCCGGTGGAGATCCAGGTCAGACCGCAGCACAGCGGCTCGGTCGGGATGCGCACCTGCCAGCCGGCGTCCTCCAGCAGCTCCACCGCCGCCTGGCCGACGCTGGGGTGGAAGGTGTTGGTGAACGTGTCCGGCCAGAGCAGCACCTCACCACGCTCACCGCTGCCAAGGGGGCCGCGGCCGGCCCACCACTGCTGCAACGTGGGGCGTGCGAACACCGGGATCTCCCGGCGCTCCAGCCCGGCCGCTGCCGGGATCACCTCCCGCAGCACCGGTGCGTGGCTGATCGCGTTCACCACCGGTGCGGCACGCAGCCGGGAGACCGCCCGGGCGGCCACCGGCAACCAGCCGAGCGCGTAGTCCGCACGCGGGCGCAGCCGGCCGGCGTAGTGGTGGGCGAGGAACTCGGCCTTGTAGGTGGCCATGTCCACGTCCGCCGGGCAGTCGGTCTTGCACCCCTTGCAGGCCAGGCACAGGTCCAGGGCGTCGCGCACCTCCGTGGAGCGCCAGCCGTCCGTGATCCTGCCGTCGGAGTGCCCGTTCATCATCTCGAACAGCAGCCGGGCACGTCCCCGGGTGGAGTGCTCCTCCTCCCCGGTGACCTGGTAGGAGGGGCACATCACCTGCCCGCCCTGAGGGGTCGAGACGCGGCAGTTGCCCACCCCCACGCACCGGGAGGCGGCGCTGACGAACGAGCCGCCGTCCTCCGGGTAGGCGAAGAACAGGTCCTGCGGTGCCCGCGGTGACCAGTGCGCACCGAGCCGGAGGTTCTCGTCCAGGTGGTAGGGGTGGACCACCTTGCCCGGGTTCATCAGGTTCTGCGGGTCGAAGATGTGCTTCAGCTCGCCGAAGGCGGCCATGATCGTCTCCCCGAACATCCGGGGGAGCAGCTCGCCGCGGCTCTGCCCGTCACCGTGCTCACCGGAGAACGAGCCGCCGTAGGAGGCCACCAGGTCGGCGGCCCGCTCCATGAACCGGCGGTAGGTGGCCACCCCGTCGGCGGTGAACAGGTCGAACGGGATCCGGGTGTGCACGCACCCTTGGCCGAAGTGCCCGTACAGGCTGGGACCCGCCTCGGAGGCGTAGCCGAACTCCTCGTACAGCGCTCGCAGGTCGCGCAGGTAGTCGCCGAGCCGCTCCGGCGGCACTGCCGAGTCCTCCCAGCCCTCGAACGTGTCCCGGTGGCCCGGCTGGTGCGCGGTGGCGCCCAGACCGGCCTCGCGCACCGCCCAGAGCTCGTCCTCGCGCTCTGGGTCGTCGAAGGTCTTCGCATACGGCTCGTGCTCGGTGCCGTCCAGGTCCGCCAGCAGCTCCTGGGCGGCCCGGTCAGCCTCCTCGGTGCTCTCCCCACCGAACTGCACCAGCAGGTAGCCGGTGCCGCGGGGGAGCTCGCTGAGCGCTTCGGCGTTCATGTCCTTGACCTGCTCGTCGTGCACCAGGTAGTGGTCCACACCCTCCAGCGCCACCGGCTCGTGCCGCAGGATCGTCGGGACGGCGTCCGCGGCCGTGGCGATGTCCGGGTACCCCAGGATGACCAGGGAGCGGGCCTGCAGCACCGGCACCAGCGTGAGCTCGGCGTGCAGCACGGTCACCAGGGTGGACTCGCTGCCCACCAGCGCACCGGCTACGTCGAAGCCGTGCTCGGGCAGCAGCGAGTCCAGGTTGTAGCCGGAGACCCGGCGCGGGATGTCCGGGTAGCGGGTGCGGATCTCCTCGGCGTAGTCGTCCCGCAGCCGGCGCAGCGAGCGGTAGATGGTGGCCCGCCGGTCGCCGTGCCGTTCGATCTCCCGGTACTCGGAGTCGCTGGTGCGCCCGCACTAGAACTGGGCGCCGTCGTAGGTGAGCACCTCCAGCGCCGCGATGTTGTCCACCACCTTGCCGGTGCGCTGGGCAGAAGCGCCGCAGGAGTTGTTGCCGATCATCCCACCGAGCGTGCAGCTGCGGTGCGTCGAGGGCTGCGGCCCGTACCGCAGGCCGGTGGAGGCGAGCTGCCGGTTCAGGTCGTCCAGCACGATCCCCGGCTCCACCACACAGGTCCGGTTCTCCTCGTCCACGCTGAGCAGCCGGTGGCAGTACTTCGTCCAGTCCAGCACCACGGCGGTGTTCGTGCACTGGCCGGCCAGGCTGGTCCCACCACCGCGGGAGAGCACCGGTACCTGGTGCTCCCGGCAGACGGCGATGGCCTCGGCCGCCGCGGCCACGGTGCGCGGGACGACCACTGCGATCGGCACCTGCCGAAAGTTCGAGGCGTCGGTGGAGTACGCCGCTCGACTGCCGTCGTCGAACCGCACCTCACCATCGACCCGCTGGCGCAGGTCGCGCTCCAGGTCCTCCTGCGTCGTCCTTGTTGTGACACCGAGCGTGTCCGTCAACTGGCCACCTCCACGGCACGACCTCCACGGTCGCGCGATCGGGATGTGCGCGGCGCAGGCTCCCCCCTGAACCGTGCGTCAGGGTGCCCACGCTAGACGCGTCCGGCACGTCCCGCAGGTCGTGGGCCCCGGTGAGCACGTGCTGTCGAGCGGTGTGGCCCCCTGCCTCGTTCCTGCGGTGGTGCCGCCGCCGCTCTCGCGTTGCCGGTCCTGCTGGTCGGTGCTTCCATGGCCCCAGGCGAGCCGGTCAAGCCGTCGGCCCTCGTGTCCCGCCACAGATGGGGCGAAGCCTGACGACTCGTGCGCGACGACCTGCTGGAACTCCTCGTCCCGCCGGCGAACGGGAGCGTGCTCACCCTCGCGCGGCGGAGGACCTGCTGGTGCAGCTGCGCGCGGAGACCGACGCCGTCCGGCGAGCTCCCTTGTACGCGGCGCTGGTGGCCGACCACCTGCACCTGGTCGACGCCATCGCCGCGCGGTACCGCAGCCGGGGGGTGGACTGGGACGACCTGGTCCAGGTGGGCCGACTCGGGCTGTGCAAGGCCATCTGCGGGTACGAACCGGCGCGGGGGCGGCCGTTCGTCGCCTACGCGGTGCCGACGATCTCCGGAGAGATCAAACGTCACTTCCGGGACACCGTCTGGGCGGTCCGCCCACCACGCCGGCTGCAGGAGATCCAGCTGGAGCTGCGGGAACGGGAGGTCGAGCTCGAGCAGGACCTCGGACGTGCCCCCTCGGACAGCGAGCTGGCCGCGGCCGCCGGGGTCGAGGAGACAGAGCTGCGCGAGGCGCAGGTGGCGCAGCATGCCGCGCGGAAGGTGTCCATCGATGCACCAGGTGATTCCGGGGTGGCGTGGTCGGAGCGCCTCGATACGCAGCGTGACGACTACGCCGTCGTGGAGGCCAGGCTCGTGCTGCGCCCTGCTGTGCGTGAGCTGTCCCGTCGGGAGCGCCGGGTGGTCTACCTGCGGTTCGTGCGAGGCTGGACGCAGCAGGAGATCGGCGACGAGCTCGGCGTGAGCCAGATGCAGGTCTCGCGTCTGCTCAGCCAGATCCTGGCCAAGCTCCGGCAGCGCATCGCGCCGCTGGACCAGGCGAGCTGAGCGGTCACGACGGTTCCAGCCGCTGCAGCGCCGCATACCCGAACTGCAGCGCATCGGCGCCGGCTGCGGTTGCACCTCCTCGTCGACCTCCGACGGCAGAGCAGGGCTCTGATACCTGGTCAGCGGTGCTCGCAGCGGGCTGGTGACCGAGTCCTTCGCCAGGGTCCGGCTCAGCCGGTGCGTGGCCACCGTCAGGAGGACCAGGTCGCCTGGGCGGATGGGTGCCGGCCGCTTCCGCCAGACGATCGTGGCCAGGGCGGCCGTACCCAGGCCATACGCAGCCAGCAGCGCCAGGTACCCGCCTAGCGGGCGGTGCTCATCCGGGGAGTAGTCGGCCTGCAGCTCGTCCAGTCGGCTCGTGTCGTCGCTCTCCATGATGGGGACCTACCCGTCCGAGCGCAGCGCATGCGCCAGGACCGGGAGGCGTGGTCGGCAGCCGAGCGGGTAGGACACCCAGCATGGCCGGTCGTCATCGGCGTCCCCGACCGAGCGGAGGCAGGAACGATGGATCGTCTCGTACCCGCTGTCCCTCGACGAGGCTGCGCACGGGTACGACCAGTTCGACCGCCGCCTCGAGGGCTGGACGAAGGTCCTGCTCAAGCCGTGATCC
Source organism: Ruania albidiflava DSM 18029 (assembly GCF_000421225.1). GTDB lineage: Bacteria > Actinomycetota > Actinomycetes > Actinomycetales > Beutenbergiaceae > Ruania > Ruania albidiflava. Next base: position 122,350 of record NZ_ATWL01000008.1, read on the forward strand.
TCACCTCCGGCGAGCGCCGATGCATGCTCTGTGCCGGACCGGGTAGGCCGAGACCATGAGCAGTGACGAGCAGAACCGCAAAGATGACCCGGTGGTGCAGGTGACCATCCCGGGTGCGCCAGGCGCGATCGCGCCGTCTGCCGAGCCGACCGCAGCACGGGAGCCCCCACCCGCCAAACCGGACCAGCAGCCGCCACGACCGGTGTCCGCGACCGGCCGACCACCCGGCGATGGTGAGCCGCGGGCCCAGGCTGGAAGGCGGCTCACCTCCGCACAGGGGCTGCCGCTGCGGGACACCGACCACTCGCTGAAGGCGGGACCACGGGGCCCGATCCTGCTGCAGGACCACCACCTGCGCGAGAAGATCATGCACTTCGACCACGAGCGCATCCCGGAGCGGGTCGTGCACGCTCGAGGAGCGGGAGCGCACGGGGTGTTCCGTTCCTACGGCACCGCTGCGCACATCACCCGCGCGAGGTTCCTCACCGCAGAGCAGGAGACCCCTGTCTTCACCCGGTTCTCCACAGTGGTGGGCAGCCGTGGCTCAGCCGATGCCGTGCGGGACACCCGCGGGTTCGCCACCAAGTTCTACACCGACGAAGGTGTCTTCGACCTGGTCGCCAACAACATGCCGGTGTTCTTCATCCAGGACGGCATCAAGTTCCCCGACATCGTGCATGCCGCGAAACCGCACCCGGACCGGGAGATCCCGCAGGCGCAGAGCGCCCACGACACCTTCTGGGACTTCGTCTCCCTGCACACCGAGGCGCAGCACCACGTGATGTGGCAGATGTCCGACCGGGGCATCCCGCGCTCGTTCCGGATGATGGAGGGGTTCGGTGTGCACACCTTCCGCATGGTCGATGCCGACGGCGGGACGACGTTGGTGAAGTTCCACTGGAAGCCGCGCCTGGGTGCGCACTCCCTGGTCTGGGAGGAGGCGCAGCTGGTCAACGGTGCCGACCCGGACTTCCACCGTCGCGACCTCTATGACGCCATCGAGGCCGGTGCCTACCCACAGTGGGAGCTGGGCGTGCAGGTCTTTGCCGACACCCCCGAGCAGACGTTCGAGGGTATCGATCTGCTCGACCCGACCAAGATCGTGCCGGAGGAGCTGGCGCCGGTACAGCCGATCGGCGCGCTGACCCTGACTGCTGCACCGGAGAACTTCTTCGCCGAGGTGGAGCAGGTGGCCTTCCACCCCGGGCACCTGGTACCCGGGATCGACGTCACCGACGACCCGCTGCTGCAGGCCCGGTTGTTCTCCTACCTGGACACCCAGATCACCCGGCTCGGCGGGCCGAACTTCGCCCAGATCCCGGTGAACCGGACGCATGCGCCGGTGGACGACATGCTCCGGGACGGCTTCCACCAGGACGCGGTCCACCGCGGTGTGGCGCCCTACCAGCCGAACTCGCTCGATGCCGGCTGCCCGTTCGTGGCCGGGCAGGAGGCTGCGTTCATCGACGTCCCGCAGGAAGTAGCCGCTGGTCGTAAGGAGCGCGCTGCACCTGCCTCGTTCGACGACCACCACAGCCAGCCGCGTCTCTTCTGGCACAGCCTGTCCCCGGTGGAGCAGGACCACCTGGTCGCCGGGTACACCTTCGAGCTGGGACGGTGCTACGAGGAGGTGGTCAAGCAGCGGCAGCTGGAGTCGTTGGCGCGGATCGACACCGGCCTCTGCCAGCGGGTCGCCGCAGGGCTGGGTCTGCCTGTTCCGAGCGTTCCCGCTGACCAGCACGCCCTGCCGGTGCAGACCAGCCCAGCCTTGTCTCAGGTGGGGCAACGCTGGCCGGTGGATGGTCGCGTGGTCGGCATCGTGATCGACGCAGGCACCGACCTAGGAGCAGCCGCCCGTGCCCAGGCATCGTTGGACGAGCAGGGCGTGCTCGCGCTGCTTGTCGGCCCGCACGGTGGTCGGCTGAGCGACGGGAACTACGAGGTGGTGCTGCAACGCAGCTATCTGACCGCCCGCTCGGTGGAGTTCGATGCGCTGCTCGTCGCGGCTGGTGGAGCGCCCGCGGCCGACGCTGCGCCACCGCTCGACGCCAAGGCGGGCGGCCTGGCCCCGGCTGGGGTGGAGCCACGCCTGGGCCTGCTGGTCGGCGAGTGCTGGCGGCACTGCAAGCCGATCGGAGCCTGGGGTGCGGGCCGCAGCGTGCTCACCGACCTGGTCCCGGGGACGGAACGCCCCGGGGTGGTGCTCGAGGAAGCAGCGGACCGGGTGCTGCCGCAGGTGCTGGAGCTGCTCGCCGAGCACCGCGTCTGGCAGCGGTTCGACGCCCGGTCGGAAGCGTGACGAGGAGTACATGCCCGACCAGGGACCAGCCGACCAACCGGCGCAGAGCCAACCGCACGTGCTGCGAGAGTACGCGCTGCTGGCCGACGGGGAACGCGGGGCGCTGATCGGACCCCGCGGTGAGATCGGCTGGTTGTGCGCCCCACGTTGGGACTCTGCCGCACTGTTCTCCTCGTTCGTCGGCGGCGCCGGGCTGTATGCCCTCACCCCCGAGGACCGGTGGTTCGTCTGGGGCGGATACTACGAGGAAGGCACACTGGTCTGGCGTTCGCGGTGGATGACTGCCGACGGTGTGATCGAGTGCCGGGAGGCGCTGGCGTTCCCCGGCGAGGAGCACCGGGCCGTGCTGATGCGCCAGGTGCTGGCCGTCGACCGGGACGCAGAGGTGCTCCTCCGGCTGGACCCACGAGCGGACTTCGGCCGCTGCCCGGTGCAGGACAGCCGGCTCGAGGCGGGCACCTGGACCGCACGTAGCGGCCCCCTGCACCTGAGGCTGACCGGGGTCGAGGGGGCCCGGCTCGGTCAGCGTGGGCTGCAGCTGGAGCTGAGCGTCCCGGCCGGGAGCAGCCACGACCTGGTCCTGGAGGTCGCGGACCAGCCGCTCACCGAGCCGGCAGCAGATGCCGCCCGGGCCTGGTCAGCCACGGTGGAACGCTGGCACCAGGAGGTTCCCGCGATGGTGACCTCGCTCACGCCCCGGGACGCCCGGCACGCCTACGCTGTGCTGCGCGGGCTGACGAGCGACCACGGTGGCATGGTCGCAGCAGCCACCACCTCGCTGCCGGAGCGCAGCGAAGCAGGACGCAACTATGACTACCGGTTCAGCTGGATCCGAGACCAGAGCCTTGCCGGGCAGGCAGCCGCAGTCGCCGGCGGATGGCCGGTGCTCGACCAGGCGGTCCGGTTCGTCACCGAGCGGTTGCTCACCGACGGACCGCAGCTGATGCCGGCCTACACGGTCGACGGCGGGCCGGTGCCCCGGGAGGAACCGCTCGATCATCTGGTCGGTTACCCCGGCGCCGGGGTGGTCGTGGGCAACCAGATCCACGACCAGTTCCAGCTGGACATCTTCGGTGAGGCGCTGCTGCTGCTGGGCACGGCCGCGCGGCACGACCGGTTGGACCTGCCAGGCTGGCGCGCCGTGGACGTGGCGGTCAGCGCCATCCGGGACCACGACGGGCAGAAGGATGCCGGCATCTGGGAGCTCGAACCGCAGCACTGGGCGCACTCGCGGCTGATCTGTGCCGCCGGGTTGCGGGCAGTCGCTGCGGTAGCGCCAGCAGCAAAGGCTGCCCAGTGGACCAGGCTGGCCGAGTCGATCGTCGTGGACACGGCCGCGGACTGTCTGCACCCGTCCGGCCGGTGGCAGCGTTCCGACGTGGACGAAGGTGTCGATGGTGCCCTGCTGCTGCCGGCGGTCCGGGGCGCTCTGCCCGCACAGGACCCGCGCACCAGGGCCACTCTGGCTGCGGTGCGCGCGGAGCTGACCGAGGACGGCTATGTCTACCGGTTCCGCCACGACCAGCGTCCGCTGCGGGAGGCGGAGGGCGCGTTCCTGCTCTGCGGCTTCGTCACGGCACTGGCCTGCGAGCAGCAAGGGGAGCACGCTCAGGCGCGCGCCTGGTTCGAACGGAACCGGGCCGCGTGCGGGCCACCTGGGCTGTTCTCCGAGGAGTACGACGTCACCCAGCGCCAGCTGCGTGGCAACCTGCCGCAGGCGTTCGTGCACGCGCTGCTGCTGCAGACCTCGATCGACCTGGCCGGCGACCCTGGTCAGTAGTCGATCGGGCGTACCGGCAGCTCACCTGTGCGCCACGCCTGTGGCTGCGCCAGCGGGCACTCAGCGCTCGTGCAGCGCGGTGGCTCCCCGGTGACGGCGTACCCGCACCTGGGGCAGACCAGCTCGGCCATCGTCATCCTCTCCTTCTGCTTCGGCGCCAGGTGACGCCCGCGACGGCAGCGGCAGTCGCCGACAGCAAAGAGGCCGCCACCAGGTCGCGTCGCATCGTCAACCACGACCACGGGTCCCGGCTGCGGACCTGTGCGAGGAACGGCCCGTCCTGGCCTCGGTCCTCCTGCTCGTCCTTGGCTTCGAACAGGTTGGACCCCCAGCGGGGCAGGTCAGCATCGCTCTGCTGTGCACCGATGCCGGTGCGGGCCAGGTACAGGTCCGCCAGCCTGGGCACCAGCCGGTCGCCGAGGATCGTGTAGGCCGTGGAGAAACCGACCCACATGTTCCGCCGGGGGTGCTCGGCGATGAACACGATGCCCCGCGCGGCCACCGCGGGGGAGAAGATCGGCGGGACCGGCATGGGGTGGCCGGGCATGCGGTTGAGGTTCCAGGAGAACTGGGGAGTGTTCAGCCCGGGCAGCTGGATGGTGCACAGCTTCACGTTGCTGTGCTCGCTGGCGAGCTCGGTGACCACGGACCGGGTGTACCCCACGACTGCGTGCTTGGCGCCGCAGTAGGCGGCTTGCAGCGGGATGGACCGGTAGGCCAGCGCAGAGCCGACGTTCACGATCACGCCCCGGTCGCGGGGGCGCATGTGTGCCAGTGCGGCCTGTGTGCCGTGCACCTGCCCGAGGTAGGTCACCTCGGTGATCCTGCGCACCTCCTCGGCGCTGGTGTCCCAGGAGTAGGCGAGCGAACCGACGAACGCGACGTTCACCCAGATGTCGATCACACCCAGCTCGGCGGCCACCTGTGCTGCGGCCTGGTGCACCGCGTCGGGGTCCGCGACGTCGGTGCGCACCGCCAGCCCGCGCTGCCCCCGCCGCCGCACGGCTGCCTCGGCCGCTTCCAGTCCTGCGCGGCCGCGAGCGAGGATGGCCACGTCGTAGCCGGCGTCGGCGAACGCGTGCACCGCCGCGCGCCCCACCCCTGCCGTCCCTCCGGTCACCACGGCCACCTTGTGCGCTGCGCTGGTCATCGCCTCTCCTTTCCGCTGACGTGTGGTTCGAGCTCAGCGAGTGCGTCCAGCACCGTGTTCCACGAGCACTGGCACGCCCGCGTGGGTGCCCCGGTCGGCCGGCTCGTCGGACCACCACCACGCCTGCAGCCCGCCCGGGGTGGTCCACGCGTCCCCGGCCTGGTCGGTCCCGATCTGGAGCCTGCGCGTGGTGCAGACGGTCTCGGGGTCCGCGGCGGTCATGGTCGGTCACCTCTACCCGTGGGAGCTCCTTGCCGGGTCTCCCTGTCCTCGTCGGCGCGGTCCATGCCCTCCTGCTACCCGAAAGGCCGCGGACCAAAACCTGCCCAGCACCCGCCCTGGGGGTGTACGTCTGGCGGCAACGGGTACTACGCACGGTATGAGTGCCGAACATGAGTCCATCGCCACCTCTGCCGCCGAGCTCGTCAACTCCGAGGGCGGCTTCCCTGCCCAGGAGCAGCAGCCCCCAGGCCTGACGAGTGCTATGAACCCTGTCCCGGACCACGGCGAGAAGTCCTACGTAGGTCACCATCGGTTGCACGGGCTGCGTGCCCTCATCACCGGCGGCGACTCCGGAATCGGGCGCGCCACGGCGATCGCGTTCGCCCGGGAAGGTGCCGACGTGGCGATCTCCTACCTGGACAGCGAACAACAGGACGCCGAGGAGACCGCCCGATGGGTGCGGGAGGCCGGCCAGCAGGCGGTGCTGCTCCCCGGTGACCTCACGGAGGCGGAGCACTGTGCCGGGCTCCCAGGCGAGGCCGCTGCTGCCCTCGGTGGCTTGGACGTGCTGGTCAACAACGCCGGGTACCAGATGGCCCGGACCACCGGGATCGAGCAGATCAGCACCGAGCAGCTCGACCGGGTGCTGAAGACGAACCTGTACTCGTTGTTCTGGCTCACGCGCGCGGCGGTGCCGCTGCTGGAGCCCGGCGCGAGCATCATCAACACCACCTCGATCCAGGCCTACTTGCCCTCGGTCACCTTGCTGGACTACGCGGCGACGAAGGCGGCGATCAACAACTTCACCGCCAACCTCGCCGCTGAGCTCGGGCCCCGGGGCATCCGGGTGAACGCCGTGGCCCCGGGACCGATCTGGACGCCGTTGCAGCCGGCCACCCAGGACGGCGACCACCTGGAGAGCTTCGGCGGAGACACCCCGCTCGGCCGTGCCGGGCAACCGGGTGAGGTGGCCCCCGCCTACGTGTTCCTGGCGGCACCAGCGGAAGCAAGCTATGTCTCTGGAACGGTGCTCGGGGTCACTGGTGGCAAACCGGTGTTCTGACCCGCTCGCGTTGCCGAGCACGAGGTCTGGTGCTTCGATGAGGGCGAGGTGAGCGGGTCAAGCAGCCGGCTCGCGACCGTCGTGTGATGGGTCGACCTATGACTGCTTCGAAGCAGCACGTCGTCGCGGCCGAGGACCAGGTGGCGACCGGTGGTCCCACCTCCGGCCCGGTTGCGGAGCGGCTTCTGGAGCAGCTGCGTACGACAGCAGAGCCGGCAGCGCGCTCGGCTGCTTACGAGCGCCTGGTAGCGATGCACCTGCCGCTGGTCGAGACGATCGCAGCCCGGTACCGCGGGAAGGGCACGGAGAGGGACGACCTGGTCCAGGTGGCAAGCCTCGGCCTGTGCAAGGCCATCTGTGGCTACCAGGCCGACCGGGGCCCGTCGTTCCTGGCTCATGCCGTGCCGACGATCACCGGGGAGCTGAAGCGGTACTTCCGCGACCTGGCCTGGAACGTGCGTCCACCGCGCCGGCTGCAAGAGCTGCAGCTGGAGCTGAGGGAGTGCGAGGCGGTGCTGACCCAGCGGTTGGGGCATCCTCCGTCCGAGGAGGAGCTGGCGGCCGCCAGCGGGATCGAGCAGCACGCCCTGCGCGAGGTGCGGGTGGCCGAGCAGGTGGCTCGCACCGTCTCCGTGGAGGCTCTGGGTGAGACCAGCGGGCGGTGGGCGGAGGCACGGCTTCCTAGCAGCGACGACTTCGCCGCGACCGAGGCCCGGCTCGTGCTGCTGCCGGCGGTCCGCGCGCTGACGCTGCGCGAGCGGAAGATCCTCTGGCTGCGGTTCGTGCAGGGGTCGACCCAGAAAGAGATCGGTGCGGCCCTGGGGGTGAGCCAGATGCAGGTCTCCCGGCTGCTCGAGCAGATCTTGACCAAGCTGCGGAGCTGGATCGTGCCGTGGCAGGAGGCCGGCTGAGCCGCCGGCCCAGCCGACCGGTCCAGAAGGGCACAGAGAGGAGCAGGGCTTGCACGTGGCCGCCACGACCATCGGGGGAGAACGCCGTGACTGAGGACGCTGCAGATGTCTCTGCCTCCGGACCGGAGCCGACCACCTATGCCCGCGGCGTCCGCACGGCACTGCGCAACAACGCCTCCGCGTACGGATTCTCGATCACCGTGACCGTCGCCTACGGTCTGGTCAGCGGCACCCAGAGCACCATCACGGCGAGCAAGACGATCGCCTTCGGGCTCGGTGCGGCGGTGGGGTTCGTGCTGGTCGGTGCGATCTTCGTAGCCGCGACCTCCCGCGGGAGCCTGCCGGAGAGCCGACAGGCCCTGACGATCAGCGGTGGTGTGGACATGCTCTCCGTAGGGGCCGCGATCGCTGCTGCCTACGGGCTGTCCCTCCTCCCCGGATTCTGGGCCTGGCCGTCGACCGGCGGCGGAGCCGTCGCCTGCTACCTCCTGGTCAGCGGGCTGGACGTGCTCATCGCACGCGCACTGGCCCGCCACACCAGCTTCGGCAGCAGGCAGTGACTCCACACCACGCGCCGGGGCGGGCCCTGCCGGCCCGGCACGCCCGGCGTGCACGCACAGAACCGGAGGACTGATGGATCTGGACGTCGCAGGACGCACAGCACTCGTGACCGGAGCGGACTCCGGCATCGGGCGCGCCACCGTCACCACGCTCCTGGCCGAGGGGGCCACCGTGGTGGCGACCGCGACGAGCCGCGACGGCCTCGGTGCGATGGCCACCGAGACCGGTGCACCGGTCTCCCAGCGGCGCACCTGCGCTGCCGACGTGACCCGCACCGGGTGCACGCGTTGCAGCACTGGACGCACCAGGAGGTCGGCCCGATCGACGTGCTGGTGCATGCCGCCGGCATCACTGGGCCGAGGCGGCCTGGCACCTCTCCGGTGCCGCTGCGGCACGGTTCCGGCTCCCCGGCAGCTGAGTCCACCGATCGAGGCCACCTGTCCGTCGATCTTCTCCGAAGCCTTCTCCTGGCCGCTGCTGACCCTCGACGACAGCGCCCTGCAGCACGACATCACCACTATGGCCCGCGTCTGCGCCGAGCACCGGGTGGCGCACGCCCCGCACGTGAAGGCCGCGTTGTCCCGCAAGCTGTACTTGGCCGCCGCGTACCTGGGCCTCGGCAGCCACGGCCCGCCCCCCGGGGGCTCGGGCTGCTGGTCGAGCTCGGTGTCGCCGGAGGGCGGACCGGTGCCCGCACCCCGGAGGAAGCCCTGCAGCTCGCCCGGGACGTGCACGCGGCCGGCCTGCCGCTGCTCGGGGTGACCGGCTACGAGGGACCGCTGGTGGACCACAGCGAACGCCCGCGCGCCCGGCGAGTGGTCGAGTACGTGCGGAACCTACGCACCCTGGCCTGCGCCGTCGAGCAGGAAGGGCTGCGGCAGTGGGCACCGGCGACGGCCAGACTGCCGGTGGTCAGCGTGGGCGGCAGCGACCTGGTGGACGTGGTCCTGGCCGAGCTCGGTGCACCGGGCCCCGTCCGGTGCAGGGCATCATCCGCTCCGGCGCCCACCTCACCCACGACCACGGGCTGTGCGCCCGCGCGAACCCGTGGCAGCACCTCGGACTGGCGCTGCACGTGGCGCGCAGCAGTGACCGTCGACGACCAGCTGCGCGTCCTGGACGTGGTGACCACCGACTTCTGACCGAGGAGAGACGATGACCAAGACCGCCGTCCGCACCACGAGCGCACCGGCACCGGCGCACGCTGGCGAACGTGGCCGCGATCGTCGAGGCAGCCGGTGCCACCTTCGCCGACGTCGTCTCCCTGCGCGTGTTCCTCACCGACCGGCACCACTTCGCCGCGATGAACCAGGCCTATGCGGACTTCGTCGTCGAACGGTGCGGCACCGCGGTGTTCCCGGCCCGCACCACCCTCGTCTGCGGGCTGCCGCGCGAGGAGGTGCTCGTGGAGACCGACGCGCTCGCAGTGGTCGCCGAGCCCTGAGCCGCACGCTGCCCTACTGCTGTGTGTCCAGATGCACCAGCCGCACCACTCCGGACAGGTGCACCTGCACCCGCACCGGCTCCTCACCGGCGGGGAGGGCGCCGAGCGGCAGGTCGACCAGCTCGTGCCGGCCGGTGCCGGTAGGCACGTCGGCCGCCAGGGTCGCGAGCGTCTCGCCGGCTGCGGACAGGATCTCCACCCGGAGCCCGGCCGGGGCGTCCGGACGGGTGCGCGCCACCTGCGCCACCAGCCGGACAGCCGCGTGCAGTTGGTCGTCCCGGTCCCCGGCCGCCGGCAGCCGCACGTCCTCGAAGCCCAGCCTGCCACGTCCGCCGGGGACAGTGAGCACATGTCCGCGCTCCGGCAGCGCCTCCTCGATCCGGGTGCCGTGCCAGCTGTCCGCAGCCACCGCCAGCAGTGGCAGCGTGCGCTCCGGCCGCGGCGGTGCCGCCAGCTCCACCTCGGCCAGCAACGGGCAGCCGGCGGCACTCGGCCCGGCGAGCACCCGGTAGCGACCGGCCTCGGTGCGCATCGCGCCCGCACCGGCGTCCCAGTGCTGGAATCGGTCTGGCGGGATGTCGATGTGCACCACCTGCTCCTCACCCGGTGCGAGCAGCACGCGGGTGTAGCCGGCCAGCCGCCGGGGGAAGACCAGCGGATGGTCGGGAGCGTCGGTGTACACCTGCACCACCTCGGTGGCCGGGCGAGCACCGGTGTTGGCGAGGGTGACCTGCGCCCGGTGCGCTCCGCCGTCCTCGATCACCTGCAGCTCCCGGTAGACCACGCGGGAGTAGGTGAGCCCGTGCCCGAATGCGAACAGTGGCTCGGCCGGTGAGTACCAGTACGTGCTGCGTGCGGACAGGATGTCGTAGTCGAGCAGGTCGCCGGCGTCCGCCTCGCTGCGCCACCAGGTCTGCGACAGCCGGCCGCTCGGCTCCACCTCACCGAGCAGCACGTCCAGCAGCCCGTGGCCCAGCTCCTGCCCGCCGTGGCTGGACCACACCAGCCCGCGGGCGCCGGCCTCTGCCGGCGCCAGTGCATACGGGTAGGAGGAGATGAGCGCCAGCACTGCGTCGTCCTGTTCGGCGCGCACGGTCCGCCACAGGGTCGTGGCGGTCGCCGGCAGCGCCAGACCAGGGCGGTCCTCGGTCTCCCGACCGAGCAGGTGCGGGTCGTTCCCGACGGCGCAGACCACCAGGTCCGCGTCCCTCGCCCGGGCGCGGGCGCGCGCGGGCCCGGAGGAGACCACGGCCACGGTGAAACGTTCCGCCTCAGCCAGGGTGGCTGCGGTGGCCACCACCCGCCCGCCGTAGCTCTCGGTGCGCAGCCATCGCCCGCTGGCCACGTGCAGGTAGGAGAACGAGCCGTCTTCGTGCCGGTGGGTGCGGAACGGTTCCTGCGCCACCCAGCCGTGCGGGCGCGGGGAGTCCGCCCGCACCGCACCATCACCGCGCGGCCGCCAGAGCAGCCCGGTGCCAGCCGCCGCCACGGTGAGCAGACCGTGCCCCCAGTCGGTCACGTGCCACTCGTCCGGCTGCCCGCCCGGCTCGGCCAGCAGCTGTCCGTCGGCGGCACACACCACCGGCACGCCTGCGGCCGTGCTCAGCCGGAGGTGGTCGGCGCCGTCGTCCACCTGCACCGGGCCGGCCCACCGGGCCCGCACGGCATCGGCCAGCGAGACGGTGTAGGGCGGTTCGCCCGCGTACCAGTCCGGCAGCACCCGGTCGGCCAGCGGACCGACCACCAGCACCCGGCCGCTGCCGGTGAGCGGCAGCAGCCCGTCGTTGCCCAGCACCACGGTCGCCCGCGCGGCTGCCTCCCGGGCCAGCGCCCGGTGCTCCGGGGCGTCCACCTGGTCCGGACCGGTGCCGGCGTAGGGGTCGGCCGCGGCGTCCAGCTCGCCGGTACGCCACCGGGTGAGCAGCACACGTGCGGCAGCCCGGTCCACGTCCTCCTGGCTGATCAGGCCCTCAGCCAGAGCGGTGCGCAGGTGCGTCAGCGTGGGCTCGGGGTCTTGGCCGTTGTCGGTGAAGGAGTCCACCCCGGCGCGCAGCGCAGCCGCGTGCGCGGTGGCCGGGTCGTCGAAGTACCGCTCGCACTCGGTGAGATTGGTCGGGGCGCCCGCGTCGGAGACCACCAGCAGCTCGAGGGCTGCCTGCCGGCGCAGCTCCTCCAGCAGCTCACCGCTGATGTGGCACGGGCGGCCGTTGACCAGGTTGTAGGCCGGCATCAGGGCCCCGGCCACGCCGGCCTGCAGCGGACCGAGGAAGGCCGGCAGCTCGTACTCGTGCAGCACCCGGGCGGGCAGCTGGGACGAGGTGACCGCCCGGTCGGTCTCGTTGTTGTAGCCGAGCACGTGCTTGAGCGTGGGCACTGTGCGCCACACCTCGTGCGTACCGCGCAGCCCGCGGGCATAGCCTCCGGCCAGGTCTGCGGTCAGGTGCGGATCTTCGGACAGGCCTTCTTCGTTGCGGCCCCAGCGCGGGTGGCGCAGCGGGTTGACCACCGGTGCCCACACGTTCCGGCTCACTGCCGGGTCGGCCGCGTGCTTGGCACGCAGCTCGGTGCCCACCTGCTCGCCGATGCGGCGCAACAGGTCCGGATCCCAGGTCGCGCCCAGACCCACCGCCTGCGGGTACACGGTCGCAGTGCCCAGCCAGGCCACCCCGTGCAGCACTTCCGCCCCGGTGTGGAACGCGGCCAGGCCCAGGCGCGGGACGGCGGGGGTCGCCTGGTGCAGCAGTGCCAGCCGCTCCTCGGGGTCCAGGGCGGTCAGCAGGTCCTGCACCTGCCGGGGAAGGGCAGCGGTCGGCGCCGCGCCGGCCGGTGCCGCGTGGTGCTGGCTCATCAGGTACGTCCTCGTAGATGGAGATGAAGTTCGAAACGGTTCGACTTACCGGGGAGTGTAGTCAGCCAGGTGCTGCGGGTCGAGGTGGTGTGCCGCGGGTCGCTGGGCGCTGGAGGAACGTCGGTGGTAGTTCGGCCGCTCCTGGTGCCACGACGGTGGAGCGGACCAAGAACTGGCTGGAACTTTGAACATCGCTCCGTCGAGTGGCCGGCCAAGGAGCATTCGGTGCTGCTGGGAGGCCGCTGGTGGCCGGTGCCTGGTCTTGCGTGTCGTGGTCTCGGTGGTTACGATCGACGCATTCGAACCGCTTCGACAATTTTCTTGCCGAACCGGTACTCGCAGCGTTTCACCAGTCACACGAGGAAGTGAAGGCGACGATGAAGTACGACACCTCAGCCCCGCGGCCGGCCCTCCCGCTGAACCGGCGGACGTTCCTGACGATGGTGGGTGCCGGCGTCGCTGCGGCACCGCTGCTGGCCGGTTGCCGCACCGGCGATGCCACCACCGCCCCGGGCACTGCGTCCGCCGGACCCGGCGATGTCAGCTCGGTGCTGCCCAGCTACATCCCGATCGACTACGTGGAACCGGACTTCCCGAGCGTGAACGGCTCTACCGCCGGGTATGCGACGATCCCCGAGGAGCTCGTCCAGGTCTTCGACACCCCGCCCGGTTCCGGATCCACGTTCACCGCGATGACCCCGCTGTGGGGCACGATCCCACCCACTGAGGGGAACGCGTACTTCGATGCGGTGAACGAGGCGATCGGCTCCACCATCGAGTTCCAGATCAGCGACGGGAACACCTACGGGGACAAGCTCGCCGCGGTGCTCGCCTCTGAGGCCGACGTGCCGGACTGGGTCTCCATCCCCACCTGGAACGTGCCCCCGCGCTTCGACCAGGCGGTCGAGGCGCTGTTCGAGGACCTCACCCCCTACCTGGGCGGGGACGCGGTCCAGGACTACCCGAACCTGGCGAACATCGCCACCGACGTGTGGAAGTTCTGCGTGTTCGACGGCCAGATCAAGGCGCTGCCGTTCCCCGGCGAGATCATCACCGACGCCACCTTCTACCGGGACGACCTCTTCGCGGAGCAGAACATCACCGACCTGCCCACCGACGGTCAGCAGCTGCTCGACCTGGCCAAGGAGCTCACCGGCGGCAACCAGTGGGGCGCCAACGACCTGTGGACCACGGCCACGATCATCCATGCCGTGCCGCCGAAGTGGCGGATCGACGACGACGGCACCCTCACCCACCGGGTGGAGACCGAGGAGTACCGGGCCGCTCTGGCGTGGATCGCCGAGCTGTACGCCCAGGGGTCGGTGCACCCGGACGCGGTGGCCGACACCGGGGACGGCAAGCAGCGGTTCGAGTCCGGCCAGGTGCTGATCACCGCGGACGGCATCGGTGGCTGGCACGAGGCGCTCGGGCGTCAGCTCGGGTCGAACCCGGACTACTCCCAGGCGCCGTTCCCGGTGTTCGCCGCCGACGGCGGGACGCCTGTGCTGTTCAAGGGCAACCCGGCGAACATCTTCTCCTTCGTGAAGAAGAACGAGGACAAGGAGAAGATCAAGGAGCTGCTCGCCGTCGCGGACTTCCTCGCCTCCCCGTTCGGCACCGTGGAGTACCAGCTGATCAACTACGGCCTCGAAGGGGTGCACTACACCCTCGGCCACCAGGGCCTGCCCGAGCCCACCGAGCTGGCCACCACCGAGGTGCAGCCGACCTACACCTTCCTCACCGACCCGCCGGTGGTGAACGCCTACGTGCAGTACCCGGGCTTCGTGGAGGCGTTCTGCACCTGGATGGCCGAGGCTGCCGAGTATGTGCAGGACCCGGCCTTCTACGGGATGCAGATCACCGAACCGAACGAGTACGCCAGCCTGGACCAGCCGTTCGAGGACCTGGAGAAGAGCATCGCCCGCGGGCGGAAGAGCCTGGACGACCTGGACGCGGCCGTGGAGACCTGGCGGAGCTCGGGCGGTGACGAGCTGCGCACGTTCTACCAGGACATCCTGGACGCGCAGTGAGCAAGCAGGTGGCCGATGCGGCACCGGCGCGCCCGGCGGGCACCGCACAGCGCGGCACCGCGGACGGGGGGCCAGGCGGCCGACGGCGCCGGCCGGTGACCGGCACCGCGCACCGTCGCACGTCGGCGTCGGTGCCGGTGCGCAAGGTGAGCATGTGGGCGCAGATCAAGCGGGACCGGTCGCTGCTGCTGATGACCGTGCCGGTGATCGTGCTGCTGGCGGTGTTCGCCTACGTGCCGATGGCCGGGAACATCATCGCCTGGCAGGACTACTCGCCCTACGTGGGCATCGTCGACTCACCGTTCGTGGCCTGGGACAACTTCGAGCGGGTGTTCACCAACCCGCTGTTCCTGAACGCGGTGAAGAACACGCTGCTGATCACCGCATTCCAGCTGGTGTTCTTCTTCCCGATCCCGATCGCGCTGGCCCTGCTGCTGAACAGCGTGATCACACCGGCGATCCGCACCACCATCCAGTCGATCGTGTACCTGCCGCACTTCTTCTCCTGGGTGATCGTGGTCACGGTGTTCCAGCAGATCTTCGGGGGCGCGAGCCAGCTGCACCGGATCCTGGCGGGCCACGGTGTGCACTTCGACCTGATGACCGACCCGGACACCTTCCTCATCCTGATCACCAGCCAGGCGGTCTGGAAGGACGCTGGGTGGGGGATCATCATCTTCCTGGCGGCGCTGTCCACAGTCGACCCGGCGCTGTACGAGGCGGCGGTGGTGGACGGTGCCAGCCGCCGGCGGCGCACCTGGCACGTCACCCTGCCGGCGCTGCGGCCGGTGATCATCCTGCTGCTCATCCTGCGGCTGGGGGATGCGCTGACCGTGGGCTTCGAACAGCTCATCCTGCAGCGCGGAGCGGTGGGGCCGGGGGCGGCCGAGGTGATCGACACCTACGTGTACTACCAGGGCGTGATCGCCGGCGACTGGTCCTTCGCCGCGGCTGCCGGACTGGTGAAAGGAGTGGTGAGCATGCTGCTCGTGCTCGGCGCGAACAAGCTCGCGCACGTCTTCGGTGAGGCGGGGGTGTACCAGCGCGCATGACAGTGCAACTGCAACGGTCGGCCACAGTCGCCGGCCCGGTACGACGAGTCCGCAGGTCCAAGCACCGGCCGATCTGGGAGGAGCAGCCCACGATCGCCGGGTACGTCGGCAAGACCGTGGCGCTGACGCTGATCGTGCTCGCAGTGCTCTACCCGCTGTACACGATCGTGCTCACCTCCATCTCCACCCAGGCGACGATCAACGCCGCCGGTGGACTGGTCACCGTCCCCGGTGAGATCACCTTCGCCGCCTACCGGCAGATCCTCTCCGGCGGCATCGTCACCCGCGCCACGCTGGTGAGCATCGGTATCACCGCCGTCGGCACACTGTTGTCCACCACGGTCTCGGTGCTGTGCGCCTACGGGCTGTCCCGACCGAACTCCTTCGCCCACCGGCCGATCCTCTTCCTGCTGCTGGCCACGATGTTCTTCGGCGCGGGCATGATCCCGACCTACCTGCTGGTCAGCCACCTCGGGCTGATCGACAGCTACTGGGCGCTGATCCTGCCCACTGCGGTCTCAGCGTTCAACGTGCTCATCGTGCGCAACTTCTTCATGGGTATCGACCAGGCGATCACCGATGCCGCCCGGATCGACGGTGCGGGGGAGTGGCGGGTGCTCGGCCAGATCGTGCTGCCGATGTCCAAGGCGGTCACTGCCGTGGTGGCGCTGTTCTACGGCGTGGGCTACTGGAACGCGTTCTTCAACGCGATGCTCTACATCAACGACAACTCCAAGTGGCCGCTGCAGCTGGTGCTGCGTTCCTATGTGCTCCAGGGCGTCACCCTGCCCGGGTCGGGTGTCGGGCAGGTGGACGTCGCCTCCGGTGCGGTCACCGGGCTGCCGGTGAAGATGGCGGTCGTGGTGATGGCCATCGTCCCGGTACTGATCGTCTACCCGTTCGTGCAGCGGCACTTCACCAAGGGCGTCATCTTCGGGGCGATCAAGGGCTGAGCACTGCGACCAAGGAGGCGCAGCGCGATCCGGTGGTGCAGCGATCAGCGACCGGTAGGAGCGGGCGGCTGCAACGGGAACGTGGACTGCCGTTCGTGCAGCGTGGGCGCCAGCAGCCGGGTCTCGGTGGCGTGCGGGGCAGCCATCCGCTCCAGCAGCATCTCCACCGCCACCTCGCCGATGGTCAGCGCTGGGATGTCGATCGAGGTGATCGGGATGGGTTGGGACTCCGCCACGTACGCCGGGCAGAGCGCCAGCACGGCGACGTCCTCACCCACGTGACGGCCGTGGTCGCGCAGCCCGGAGACGACAGAGGCGAGCGCTGCCTCGTTGTGCACCACCAGACCGGTCAGTCCCGGGCTGCGGGTCAGTACAGCGTCCAGCGCAGCCAGCGCAGCAGCGTGCGAGGTGCCGGTGGCCTCGATCACCGGCTCCAGGCCGTCGGCCGCACACTGGGCGCGGTACCCGGTGAACAACCGGTCGGCGTACGTGGTGTGCCGCTCCAGCACCGCCGGCGGCGGCCCGAGCAGCGCCAGGTTGCGGTGGCCGAGGCCGCGCAGGTGCCGGACCGCCATCCGGGCAGCAGCATCGAAGTCGAAGTCCACACAGCTGATGCCGCGGGAGTCCTCGGGCAAGCCGATCAGGATGGTCGGCTGCCGAAGCGTCGTCACCACCGGGATCCGCGGATCCTGGGCCTCCACGTCCATCAGGATCAGCCCGTCGACCATGCCCGAGGCGACCCGGGACAGTCCGGCGGCGTCTTCCTGGGTGAGCAGCAGCACGTCGTAGTCGTGGCTGCGTGCCTTGGTCACCACGCCGGTGACGAACTGCATGATCACGCTCACGTCCACATCCGGGCGTAGCGGCGCCATCAGCGCCAGCACGTTCGTGCGCGCTGAGGCCAGGGCACGGGCACCGGCGTGCGGGGTGTAGCCGAGGTCGGCGATCGCCTTCTCCACCCGGAGCCGGGTCGCAGCGGAGATCGTCCGTTTGCCGCTGAGCGCATAGGAGACGGTGGATGCGGACACCCCCGCGCGCCGCGCCACATCATCGATCGTCGTCATCGGATCTCCTTGGTCCGGGGGTCAGCACCTGTTCCACCCCTGCCAGCAGGGTCAGCTCATCCTGCCCACCGGGCCAGCGCACCGCCAACCGGGTGGGCTCAGCGGCACGGAACCTGGCCTCGGTGAGTGCACCGCTGCGCCAGCTCACGTCCACCTCGAGACCACCGCGGGCGCGCAACCCCCGCACGCGCCCCGCCGGCCACGTCTGCGGCAGCGCCGGCAGCAGCTCGAGCACACCGCTGTGGGAGCCCAGCAGCAGCTCGGCGATCCCCGCGGTCAGCCCGAAGTTCCCGTCGATCTGGAACGGAGGGTGGGCGCTGAACAGGTTCGGGTACAGCCCGCCCCGCTGCCCGCTGCCGGTGGCGGCCCGGGTGGACAGGACGAGCTGGTCGTGCGCGCCGGCGGCATCCCGCAGCCGGGCGCGCAGCGCTAGCCGCCACGCCAGCGCCCACCCGGTGGACTCCCGGCCGCGCAGGTCCAGGGTGCGCGCCGCGGCAGCGGTCAGCTCCGGCTGCTCCTCCGGGGTCCACCGGCCGAGCGGGTACAGGCCGACCAGGTGTGAGGTGTGCCGGTGCGTCGGCTCTGCCTCCACCACCTGCGCCGACCACTCCAGCAGCTCGCCACGGCTGCCCACGCGCGGGTCGGGCAGCGCGGCGACCTTCCGGGTCAGGGCGGGCAGCCAGTCCGGGTGCCGGTCCAGACGGTTGGCCACCAGGGCAGCGGTCTCGGTCAGGTCGCGCAGCAGCGCCACATCCATCGTGCTGCTTCGGCCCAGGGCCGTGGGCTGTCCGTCGCCGGCGAGGTACTGGTTCTCCGGTGAGGTCGACGGGCTGGTCTCGGTGTGCTCCCCGGAGTCGACGATCCAATCAGCTGCGAAGCGGCACGCCCCCTCGAGCACCGGCCAGCTGCGCCGTGCTGCCGCGAGGTCACCGGTGAAGTCCAGGTGGTCCCGCAGCGCACGGCACAACCAGGTGCCGCCGAGCGGCCAGCTCGCCCACACGATCGCTGCGGTCGACCCGCCCACGGCGTAGGCATGCCCCCACGGATCGGTGTTGTGGTGCGCGGTCCACCCGCCGGCACCGTACAGCGCGGCCGCCGCCCGGCCGGTCTCGGCCAGCGTGCCGAGCAGGTCGGTCAACGGCACCAGGCACTCGGCCAGGCCGGTGACCAGGGCCGGCCAGTAGTTCATCTCGGTGTTGATGTTGATCGTGTAGTCGCTGTTCCACGGTGGGGGCAGCCGGTCGTTCCAGATCCCCTGCAGGTTCGCCGGGAACCCGCCGGGGCGGGAGGAGGCGATCAGCAGGTAGCGGCCGTAGTGGAACAGCAGCGCGGCCAGCGGTCCCTCCCCGGTGCCGGTGGCCTCGTGCTCGGTGATCCACTCGTCGGTGGGCAGCCCGGGTGCGGACCCCAGGTCCAGCTCGCAGCGCCGGTACAGCTCGCGGTGGTCGGCCAGGTGGGCGGCCAGCAGTGCGGCAGGGGACAGCGCCGCGGCGGCGTGCACCCGGTCGGTGAGCAGCTGCTGCAGCCTGTCCCGGTCTGGCGCCAGGTTCGCATGCCGCACGCCCGGAGCCGCTGCTGCGGTCCCTGGTGGGAGCACGCTGCCGGTGGCGACCAGCAGCCGCACCCGCTGGGCGGCGCGGACCACGAGTGTGCCCTCGTCGGTGGCGACGGTGCCGTCGGTGTCCACGTGCAGCAGCAGGGCAGCGCTGCGGGAGCGCTCGTCGTAGAGCACCGGGGAACCGTCCGGTCCGGGTGGGACGTCCGCAGGAAGCTCCAGGTCCAGGCGTAGCGCACCGGAGGTGGCGGCCAGTGCCCGGGCCTCGGCCGGACCGCCGCGCAGCCGGTCCGGAGCCACGGCCAGGCGCAGGTCCAGCGGTGCGCTGGCGGTGACCTCGTGCACGAGCACCTGGTGTGGGTGCGAGGCATAGCTGCGGTGCGCCACAGCGGTGGTCCCGAGCTGGTAGCAGTGGCCGGCGATCCCGGTGCTCAGGTCCAGCCAGCGCTCCACCGCGCGCCCGGGCGGGTCGGTGCTGATGCCGTCGGTGCGCACCTCGACCACTGCGAACGGCAAGAACGCCTGGGCGTGCGTGGTGTGGAACCCGGTGAGCAGCCTCTCGGCCGCCCGCAGCTCGCCGGTCGCCAGCTTCCGGCGCACTTCGGCGAGCCGACCAGGCCCGGTCTCGGCGGTGAGCTGCGGGCGCAGGCCTGCTGGTCCGGACCAGGCCGAGCCCTCGTTCACCTGGATCCGCTCTCCACCGTGCAGGCCGGACAGGGTGGCACCGGAATGCCCGTTCCCGACCGGAAGCGATTCGACAAAGGCTGTCGAAGAGTTCCGGTACCAGAGCGTGTGCGTGCCACGGTCCGTGGGTCGTCGGAACCCGGTGAGATCGTCGGTCGCGTCGATGGAACTGCTCCGTTCGTGCGGATCGGCAGTGGTTCGCCACGACCACTTTACACAGCCGCTCGCCTCTGGATACAGTGTTGAACCGCTTCGACAACGCGACGGTCACGAGCGGTCAGGACCGCCGGTGGAGAGACCAGGTCGAGGAGCGCGGGACCAGCCTCGGCAGGACCCGGAACGAACGAGACGTGCACGGACCGAGTCCGCACAGGAGGCGATGTGGCACCCAGCACCCGGGCGGGCGGGAACGCCCTGGCTCGGCTCACCTCGGTCCGTGGGCTGCTCTATGGTGGCGACTACGCACCGGAGCAGTGGCCTGCCGAGACCTGGCGCGAGGACGCGCAGCTGATGGTCGCCGCCGGGGTGAACCTGGTGACCGTGAACGTGTTCGGCTGGTCCCGCATCGAACCGGCCGAGGGCGAGCGGGACTTCGCCTGGCTGGACGAGGTGCTCGACGTGCTGCACGAGTGGGGCATCGCCGTGGACCTGGCCACCCCGACCGCCAGCCCACCGCCGTGGCTGGCCAGCCGCTATCCGGAGACCCGGCCGGTCACCGCCGACGGAGTGCGACTGTGGCACGGGTCCCGGAACCACTTCTGCCCCACCTCCGTCGTCTACCGGGACCGTGCCCGCAGGATCGCTACCGACCTGGCCGCTCGGTACGCCGACCATCCGGCCGTGGTGCTGTGGCACGTGGGCAACGAGTTCGGCCAGGTCTGCTGGTGCGACGGGTGCGCGGCTAGGTTCCGCACCTGGCTCACCACCCGGTACCGGGACCTCGAGGGTCTGAACGAGGCCTGGGGCACCGCGTTCTGGGGGCAGCGTTACAGCAGCTGGGAACAGGTGGTCCCACCCCGGGCCGCCCCGTACCTGCCCAACCCCGGCACCGACCTGGACTTCCGCCGCTTCACCTCGGACATGCTGCTGCAGCTGTACACCGAGCAGCGGGACGCGATCCGCGGCGCCGGTGCCGCCCAGCCGATCACCACCAACTTCATGGGGTTCTTCCCTGGGCTGGACCCGACCACCTGGGTGGGGGAGCTGGACGTGGTCTCCGACGACTCCTACCCCGACCCCGCCGATCCCGAGGCACCGGTGCGTGCTGCGCTCACCCACGACCTGATGCGTTCGCTCGCCGACGGCGGCCCCTGGCTGCTGATGGAGCAGGCGGTCTCCGCCGTGAACTGGCGCGAGCACAACCTGCCCAAGACCGCCGAGCAGATGCGCTCGGACGCGCTCCGGGCGATCGCGCACGGTAGCGACGGGGTGCTGTCCTTCCAGTGGCGCGCCTCGGCCTCCGGTGCCGAGCGGTTCCACTCCGCGATGCTCCCGCACGCCGGAACCGATACCCGGGTGCACCGGGCGGTCCGTGCACTCGGCGCCGACCTGCGCGCCCTCGCCCCGCTGGCCGGCACACCGATCACTGCGCGCATCGCGCTGCTGTTCGACTGGCCCAGCTGGTGGACCGCCACCCGACGAGGCTTGCCCACCAGCCGTCTCGACCCGCTCGAGCAGCTGCTCGCCTGGTACCGCCCGCTGTGGCGGGCGGGGTACGCCGTCGACATCGTGACCGGTGAGGCAGACCTGACCGGCTACGCCCTGCTGCTCGCCCCGACCCTGCACACGGTCACCGACCGAGCCCTGACCAACCTGCGCTCCGCCGTCGGCACCGGTGTGCTCGCCCTCGGCCCGTTCACCGCAGTGGCCGACCCGAACGGTGCGGTGCGCCCGGCGCCGCTGCCCGCCGGACTTGCCGACCTGCTCGGCGCGCAGGTGGAGGAGTGGTGCCCGCTCGGGCCCGATGGTGCGCGTCTGACCGCCCGGGGCGCCGGCACCGGCCTGAGGGGCCACGCGCACACCTTCGCCGAACGGCTGCGTCCCCACGGTGCCACCGTGCTGGCCACCTTCACCGGCGCCGACCTGGACGGCTGCCCGGCCGTGCTGCGCGCCCCGGGGGCGGACCTGTTCCACCTGGGTGCCGTCGTCGACGAGGAGACGATGACCACCTGGATCGGCCTGCTCACCGGTGCCGCCGGGCTGGCCCCGCCGGAGTCGCCGGTGACCGGTCCCGCAGCGCTGGAGACCGCCCGCCGCGGTGACCACCTGTTCCTGTTCAACCCGGGCTCGACACCCGTCACCACCACGCTCACCCACCCCTGCACGGATGCGCTCACCGGCGCCGAGCGTGCAGGCGAGCTCACCGTGCCCGCAGCGGGCGCTGTCGTCCTGAAGGAGACCTGATGAAGTTCACCGATGGCTACTGGCAGGTGCTGCCCGGTGTGCAGATCCTGCGGCCCCGGTTCGTGGAGTCGGTGGCCGACGGCGGGGACCACCTCACCGTCTACGCCGCCACCGCACCGCTGGGCACCCGCGGGGACACGCTGAACCGGCCGATGATCACCGTGCGGCTGGACTCCCCGGCTGAAGGGGTGATCGGGGTGCGGATCGAGCACTTCCAGGGGGTGCGCGACCGTGGGCCACACTTCGAGCTGCACCGGGCGCAGGCACCGGTGCAGGTGCACATCGGGGACGGCGTGGCCTCGCTGACCTCCGGGTCGCTGACCGCGCGGGTGCGCACCCGCGGGTCCTGGCAGGTGGAGTTCGTCGACGAGTCCGGTCGCGTGCTCACCTCCTCGACCGACCGGTCCGTGGGCATCATCTCCGTGGCCGACGACGGACCGTACGTGTGCGAACAGCTCACCCTGGACGTGGCCGAGCGCGTCTACGGGTTGGGGGAGCGGTTCGGGCCGCTGGTGAAGAACGGGCAGTCGGTGGACATCTGGAACCAGGACGGCGGCACCGCTTCGGACCAGGCGTACAAGAACGTACCCTTCTACCTCTCTGACCGCGGGTACGGGGTGTTCGTGGACCATCCGGAACGCGTCTCCTGCGAGATCGGCACCGAGGTGGTCTCCCGGGCCCAGTTCTCCGTGCCCGGTCAGCACCTGCAGTACTACGTGGTCGGCGGGCCGGAGCCGAAGGACGCGTTGCGTCGCTACACCGCCCTGACCGGGCTGCCCGCCCGGGTGCCCACCTGGTCCTACGGGCTGTGGCTGTCCACCTCGTTCACCACCCGCTACGACGAGGAGACCGTCACCTCCTTCATCGAGGGGATGGCGCAGCGGGACCTGCCGATGAGCGTGTTCCACTTCGACTGCTTCTGGATGCGGCAGTTCCACTGGTGCGACTTCGTCTGGGATCCGGCCACGTTCCCCGACCCGCAGGGGATGCTCGACCGGCTGCACGCACGCGACCTGAAGGTCTCGCTGTGGATCAACCCCTACATCGCCCAGCGTTCGCACCTGTTCGCCGAAGGAGCCGAACGTGGCTACCTGGTCACCACACCCGACGGGGACGTGTGGCAGTGGGACATGTGGCAGGCGGGGATGGCGCTGGTGGACTTCACCAACCCGGACGCCTGGACCTGGTACCAGGACAAGCTGCGCACGCTGCTGGACCAGGGGGTGGACGCGTTCAAGACCGACTTCGGCGAGCGCATCCCCACCAGCGTGCGCTGGCACGACGGGTCGGACCCGCAGCGGATGCACAACTACTACACCCACCTGTTCAACGCCTGCGTGTTCGAGCTGTTGCAGAAGGAGCGGGGCACCGGGGAAGCAGTGGTCTTCGCCCGCTCGGCGACCGCCGGCGGGCAGCAGTTCCCGGTGCACTGGGGCGGGGACTGCGAGTCCACGTTCTCCGCGATGAGCGAGTCCTTGCGCGGTGGGCTGTCCCTGGCCGCCTCCGGGTTCGGCTTCTGGAGCCACGACATCGGCGGCTTCGAGGGCACACCGGACCCCGCAGTGTTCAAGCGGTGGGTGGCCTTCGGGCTGCTCTCCTCGCACAGCCGGCTGCACGGGTCGGACTCCTACCGGGTGCCCTGGGCGTTCGACGAGGAGGCGGTGGAGGTGACCCGCCTCTTCACCCAGCTGAAGTACCGGCTGATGCCCTACCTGGCCGCGGCCGGTCAGCAGGCCAGCGGCACCGGGGTGCCGGTGATGCGCCCGATGATGCTGGAGTTCCCGCGGGACCGGTCGGTGGCCGCCGCGGACACGCAGTACATGCTGGGCTCCTCGCTGCTGGTGGCGCCGGTGTTCGACGAGCGTTGGGTGGAGTACTACGTGCCCGAGGGGGCGTGGACCAAGGTGCTCACCGACGAGGTGGTCCACGGACCGCGCTGGGTGCGCGAGGAGCACGGCTTCGACTCGGTGCCCCTGCTGGCCCGACCCGGCAGCGTGGTCCCGTTCGGTGCCCGCACCGACCGCCCGGACTACGACTATGCCGAGGGTGTGCAGCTGCGGGTGTACGAGCTCGCCGAGGGCGAGCAGGTGGTCCTGGAGGTCCCCACCGCCGACGGCGCAGGCTCGGCCGGGCAGTTCACGGTGCGGCGGGTAGGGTCTCGCCTGGAGGCGAGCACCGACTCCGGCGTGGCACCGTGGTCGCTGTACTGGCGGGGCCGCGACCATCCGGCGCACGGGCAGACCGTCTCGATCGACCTGGAGGAGGACGCGACGTGACCGATGCGGTGAGCACCTTTCCGCCCGAGTTCCTCTGGGGTGCGGCCACTGCCGCCTACCAGGTGGAGGGGGCAGCGCGAGAGGGTGGTCGCGGCCCGTCGATCTGGGACACCTTCTCCCACACCCCGGGCCGCACGCTGAACGGGGACACCGGGGACGTGGCGATCGACCACTACCACCGGTGGCGCGAGGACCTGGACCTGATGGCCGGCCTCGGCCTGGGTGCCTACCGGCTGTCCATCTCCTGGCCGCGGGTGCAGCCGGGTGGCACCGGGGAGCTGAACGCGGAGGGGGTGGCGTTCTACTCCGACCTGGTGGACGGGCTGATCGAGCGCGGTATCCGCCCGGTGGTCACCCTCTACCACTGGGACCTGCCTGATGAGCTGGAGCAGGCCGGTGGCTGGACCGTGCGGGAGACCGCGTTCGCGTTCGCCGACTACGCCCGGGCGATCGCCCGCGCCCTGGGTGACCGGGTGGCGCTGTGGACCACGCTGAACGAGCCGTGGTGCTCGGCCTTCCTCGGCTACGCCTCCGGGGTGCACGCACCGGGCCGCACCGACCCGGTGGCTGCGCTGCGCGCCGCCCACCACCTGAACCTGGCGCACGGGCTGGCCGTGGCCGCGATCCGCGCGGAGCTGGGTGCGGAAGCACAGGTCGGGGTCACGCTGAACACGCACGTGCACCGTCCGGCCGACCCGGACTCGGCGGCAGACCGGGACGCGGTGCGTCGCCTGGACGCTGTGGGCAACCGGATCTTCCTGGACCCGATGCTGCGCGGGGCCTACCCGGCCGACCTGCGGGCGGACGTGGCGCACCTGAGCGACTTCTCCTTCGTGCAGCCCGGCGACGAGGCGCTGATCGGCCAGCGCGTGGACCTGCTCGGGGTGAACTACTACTGCACCTCCCGGGCGCGGGCGCCACGACCGGAGGACCCGCTGCCGGCCTCCACCCAGCACGGCGACTCCGCGCACAGCCCGTGGGTGGGCGCTGAGGACGTGGAGTTCCTGCCCGAACCGGGCCCGCACACCGCGATGGGCTGGAACATCGACCCGAGCGGGCTGACCGAGCTGCTGCTGCGCCTGCACACCGAGTACCAGCTGCCGCTGATGGTCACCGAGAACGGGGCCGCCTTCGACGATGTGTGCTCGGCAGACGGGGCCGTGCACGACCCGGAGCGGATCGACTACCTCCGCGGCCATCTGGAGGCCGTCGCCGAGGCGCGCGCGGCCGGGGCGGACGTGCGCGGCTACTTCGTCTGGTCCCTGTTCGACAACTTCGAGTGGGCGTTCGGCTACGACCGGCGGTTCGGGGTGGTGTACGTGGACTACGACACCCAGGAGCGGGTGCTCAAGGACTCTGCCCGCTGGTACGCCCAGGTGGTGGCTGCCGGAGCGCTGCCGGCGGGGGAGCAGCCGGGCAGGCAACCCTCCGCCGTCCCGCACGCATAATGGCCTGATGGCCCGTCGATCCCGCAAGCGTCCGTACGGCGAGCCCCACCCGGAGCTCGACGTCGACGCCGTGCTGCGCGGTGGCGCCCGGCGCGAGTCCGGGGCCGACGGGCGGCGCTGGAACGTGCGGAGCGTGGCCGGCTCGGCGAAGAGCTACACCTGCCCCGGCTGCCAGCAGACCATCCCGCCCAGTGTGGCGCACGTGGTCGCCTGGAGCGAAGAGCACCTGTTCGGGGCCGATGCCGCGCTCGCGGACCGGCGGCACTGGCACACGTCCTGCTGGCGCGCCCGGGACCGGCGCGGCCCGCGCCGCTGAGGTCAGCCCGGCAGCTCCCAGGTGTGCACCGGCTGGTTGGAGTGCATCCCGTCCATGTACCGCAACAGCATCTCGGTGAGCGCCTGATCCCGGTCCATGCCCGTAGCCTCCAGGGCCGCGACGGTCTCGGTCTGCCACCAGGCCCCGTTGCGTCGGAGCTTGCACCGCGCCTCGATGATGCCCAGGAAGCGGTCGACCACCGTGCTGGCCACATGTCGCCGCGCCAGACCTTCGGCAGCCAGTGGCAGCAGGTGCCGCAGTACCAGCTCGTCCCAACCGACCTCGCCGTACCCGGGCCAGTACATGGTGGCCTCCACACCGTCCCGAGCGCCGGCGGTGAAGTTCGCCTCGGCGGCGGAGAAGCTCATCCGTGACCACATCGGCCGGTCCTCGTGGGCGAGCATCTCCATCGCACCGTAGTAGAAGGCGGCGTTGGCGAGGATGTCGCTGACTGTCGGCCCAGCCGGGAGCACCCGGTTCTCCACCCGCAGGTGCGGTTTGCCGTGCACGACGTCGTAGACCGGCCGGTTCCACCGGTACACCGTGCCGTTGTGCAACCGCAGCTCCTGCAACCTCGGCGTGCGTCCGGCGGCCAGCTCCGCCTCCGGGTCCTCGTCGGTGGTCTCCGGCAGCAGGGCGGGGAAGTAGCGCACGTTCTCCTCGAACAGGTCGAAGATCGAGGTGATCCAGGACTCGCCGAAGTACACCGGCGGGCGCACCCCCTGGTTGCGCAGCTCGGGGGAGCGGGTGTCGGTGGCCTGCAGGAACAGCTCGGTGCGGGTCTCCGCCCAGAGCTGTTTGCCGAACAGGAACGGGGAGTTCGCACCGAGCGCCAGCTGCGGGCCGGCGAGGATCTGCGCGGCGTTCCAGTGCGGGGCGAACTCGCTGGGGGAGACCTGCAGGTGCAGCTGCACCGACGTGCACGCCGACTCCGGGGCGATCGTGGCGGTGAGCATCCGCAGCGGTTCCGGACCGGAGATGTCCAGCTCGATGTCCTCGCGCCTGGCGGCGAACACCGCGTCCTCCAGCGCCTGGTACCGCGGGTTCGGGCTCATCCAGTCCCCGGACAGGTGCTCGGGCCGCAGCGTGGGCAGGATGCCGATCATCGCGATCTGCGCGCCATGCTGCTTCGCCCGGTCGTCCGCGTGGTTCAGCGCATCACGCAGGTCCCGCTCCAGGTCCAGCACCGCTTCCCCGGGCAACGGCTGCGGGGGCACGTTCAGCTCGATGTTGTACCGCGCCAGCTCGGTCTGGAACGCCGGGTCGGCGATCTCGGAGAGCACCTGGGCGTTCTTCATCGACGGCTGCATCGCCGAGTCCACCAGGTTCAGCTCGATCTCCAGGCCGGTCAGGGCAGGGTGGGAGTCGAAGTGGTGGTGGGCGAGCATCTCGGAGAACACGTCCAGGCACCGACGTACCTTCTGCCGGTAGCGCAGCCGTTGCTCCCGACTGAAGGTCTGGGTGTTGATCTCATCTCCCACAGGCGTCTCCTTGCGCGCGGGGCCGGGTGTGGCGGCGGCGATGAGGCCTATCCCACCATCGTTGGGCTGGCTCCGCCACAGGTTCGGATCCGCAGCTGCTCGGCGGTGCAGGGGTGCGCGGTGGGTAGGCTCAGCAGGGACGAAGGAGGCAGACGTGCACAAGCTTGCCTGGCGTCGGTACGGACCGGGGTCGGACGGCGGCGGCCCACCCTTGGTCCTGCTGCATGCGTTTCCGCTGGACTCGCGGATGTGGACGGACACGATCGCGGCGCTGCCGCAGGTGCCGGTGCTCACCATCGACGCGCCCGGCTTCGGGGACTCCCCGGACCTGGGCGGTGGCCTGGAGGAGTACGCCGACGCCGTCGCCGGCACACTCGGCGCCGTCGGGGTACGGCGGGCGGTGGTGGCCGGGCTGTCCATGGGCGGCTACACCACCCTGGCGCTGGCCGAGCGGCAGCCCGGGCTCCTGGCTGGGATCGGGCTGCTGGACACCAAGGCACGGGTGGACCCGCCGCAGGCACGGGCCGCGCGGTTGCAGATGGCCGAGGCGGCACTGGGTGAGCAGGGCGCGCAGGTGGTCGCACCGATGATCGACACCCTGCTCGGGCAGACCCCGCCGGAAGAAGTGCGGACCGAGGTGAGCGGATGGCTCACCCAGGCTCCGCCGTCGGGCATCGCCTGGGCGCAACGAGCGATGGCGGCACGAGAGGACCGGCTCGCCACGCTGCGGCAGCTGGACGTGCCGGCGCTGGTGCTGCGCGGTGCTCAGGACGCCACCGCGAGCCTGGCCGACCACGAGGAGATGGCCGCCGCGCTGGGCACCGACGTGGTCGAGGTGGACGGTGCAGGCCACCTCAGCGCGGTGGAGGCGCCGGACCAGGTGGCGACCGCCCTCGCCGACCTGCACGCCCGCGCCCGCTGACCCATTCCCCCCTCACCCGCACCCGCCGTCGCGTGAATCGATGCAGGCGATACCTGGCCCGCGCAGTCGTGCTCCCGGGTATCGCACCCGCGGAGCAGGTATCGCGCTGACCGTCAGCTCGGCGCGGCATCCCAGTCGGGCAGCAGACGGGTGAGCGCATCTACGAGCGGGATGGAGTCGCCGTCCTTGCCGCCGGCGCCGAGCACGAGCGGCGGGTCGGCAGGTTCAGGTCTGGTGCCGCGCAGCCGCTCCCACGCCGTCAACGGGGCGGTGAGCACGTAGAACTGCCCGTCCGGGGTGAGCGCGGCGGTGCGGTCCACCCGCAGGTACCAGCCGCGCAGCGGGGTGCGCGCCGAACCGCGGCTGCCGTAGCCCTTGACCACCAAGGGCTCAGTGGGCAGGTCCGCGGCGCGGGCGGCGGCGGCGAAGGTGTGCAGCATCTGCCGGGCCCGGTCCACCTCCGCCTGCCGGCGCTGAGCCAGCCGGCGTTCGTGCTCGCGGGCGGCCTCAGTACGCTGTGCGGCCCAGTCAGCGGGAGTGCTCACCGTCCCAGGGTAGGTGCACCGACAACGTGCCTGGTGCGACCGCTCGGCGTCGAGGTTCGCGGCCCGCGGCGGTGCTCCTATGCTGGGCGACCATGACCGCTGCACGGATCCGACAAGCCCACCCGGGCGACGCCGACGCCTTGCACGAGCTGCACTGCGTCACCTGGCGGGAGGCCTATGCCGGCCTGGTGCCCGAGACGGTGTTCCGGCAGCGGGAGGAGCGGGGCTCCGGGCACTGGCTGGAGAGGCTCAGCGACCCTGCCGGTGATGCCGTCTGGTTGGCCCACCGTGACGGGGTGCCGGTCGGCTTCGCCACTGCGCACGCCGCCGGCACCGAGGGGCCGCGCCCGCTGTGCCTGCAGGCGCTGTACGTGCGCACCAGCGAGTACGGGCAGGGCACCGCGGCGAACCTGCTCCAGCTGGCGGTCGGCGACGCACCGTGCTTCCTCTGGGTCGCGGAGGAGAACCCGCGGGCGTTGGCGTTCTACCGCAAGCACGGGTTCGAGCCGGACGGGTCGACCGAGACTGTGGCGCACTGGGGCGGGTTGACGACCGTCCGGATGGTGCGCTGACCGAGATCAGCGCGGGTTCGGGCCCACGCGCTGCTCGTCGGTGACGGCGTCCAGCACCTCGGTGTCGCCGGTGGCGGCATCCTCCGCGTCGGCCGGAGCAGCGGCCGCGGCGTCGTCTGCAGCGTCCTGCGCACCATCGTCCTGGGCGTCCTGCGATCCCTCGACAGCTTCTGGGGCGCTCTCGGCGCTGTCGCTGCTGTCCGTCTCGGGCGTCGCCGGCTCCTGCGCGTCCTGCGGGGTCTGGGGGCTGCGGTCCTCCGGAGCGTCTGCCGGGGTGGCCTCGCCCAGCTCAACGTCGTCGGACTCGGACGCATCGATCTCATCGGTGTCGCCGTCCGCCGCCTCTGCCTGGGCAACCAGCGTGGCGGCATCGGCGATCTGCCCGGAGCCGAGCAGGGTGCGCAGCTCGTCCAGGTACCCGGTGATCGACTCGCGCTGCTGGTTCAGCTCGTCCACCTGCCGCTGCGCGGTGCGGCGGTCGCGGTCGGTCTCGGCCGCAGTGTCCGAACGCAGCCGGTCCGCCGCCTCGCGCGCCTCCCGGGTGATCCGGTCCGCACTGGACCGAGCGTCGGCCAGGATCTCGGCCGACTGGGCCTCGGCGGCCGAGCGCAGCTCCTCCGCCTTGGTCAACGCCTCTGCGACCCGGGCCTCCGCCTCCTGGGCGTGCGCCTGCGCACGGGCGATCATCTCGTCGGTGTCCGCCTTCGCCTGCGCGTGCAGCGCGGCGTCCGACTCCTCCGAGGCGGCTCGTCGCTGGGCGATCTCGAGCTCGGCGTCCTCTCGCAGCTGCGCCACCGACTGACGGATCTCCTCGGCGTCCGCATTGGCCTGCCGGAGCAGCTCGGCCGCCTCCTCCTCCGCTTGCGCGATCGTGGTGGCCGCTTCCCGGCGAGCCTCCTCCCGGTGCGCCTCCGCCTCGCTCCTGGTGCGGTTGCGGATCTCCTCGGCCTCGGCCTCACTGCTGGCCTTCAGCTCTCGAGCGGCGCGCTCGGAGGCGACCTTTCGTTCGGCGATCTCCTTCTCCGCAGCGGCCCGGGCGGTGCCGAGCTCTCGCTCCAGGCTGGCGTGCTTCTCGCTCTGCTCGGTCCGGGCGACGCTGGAGATCCGGGCGGCCTCCCGCTCTGAGGAGGCCACCAGCTCTTCTGCCTTCCGCTGGGCGGCGAGCAGAGTGCCCTCTGCCTGGCTGGCCGCCGCCTGCATGGTGCTGTCGGCATCACGTCGGGCGTTGGCCAGCAGCTCGGCAGCCTCGTTCTCCGCCTGGGAGGTCAGCTCGTCAGCAGCACCCTGGGCCCGAGCGGTGATGTCTTTGGCCTGCCGGTTCGCCTGGGTGAGCACGTCCGCGGACTGTTCCTCAGCCGAGCGGAGGAGCTGCTCGATCCGGGCGCCGAGCCCGGCATAGCTCGGTTTCTCCGCTTCCCGGAGCTGCGCCTGGGCATCGGCCAGCTCGCCAGAGATCTGCATCGTGCTCGCATCCAGGGACTCCACCTGGGTGCGCGCCTCTTTGAGCTGTCGCTCCAGGGAGTGGATCCGCTGATCGACCTGCGCACGGTCGTACCCACGCATCACTACGGGGAAGGTCGATGAGTCGTCAGCCACGGGTGCTCCTCGCGATGAGCTTTGGGGGTGTAGTTGGGGGCGAAGACCAGGCTCGGTCTTCCGCCGGAGAGAGTCCGACGGCACATGACGGACCGCTCTACGCACTCAGCGTAACTGGTGCTGCGAGCCCCTCCGCAGGTGTGCTGGATCACCCACGACGTGAGATGTTACGGAAAGGTCACGTACTCTGGGGGGTCGTCGGCGAACGGTCGACCTCGACGAGAAGGGCTCAAGAGCTGGTGCTACGACGGATCTTCGCCATCGTGCTCATCGTGCTCGGTCTTGGCACGGCCGGCGCCGCACTCGCCTCCGGCACGATCTGGCGGCCTGCTGAAGTGGTCACTGCCACTCTGCCACAGGAACCGGACGTCCCGGTCGTGGTCGCCGGCGGCAACGTGCTGGCCACGGTGAACCCGAACGTGACGGTGACGCTCACCGCGCCTGACGCGGACACCCCGCTGGTGCTCGCCATGGGCCGGGAGGCAGACGTGCGCGCCTGGCTGGACGGCTCTCCCTACGAAGAGGTCACCGGGCTGACCGACTGGGAGACGCTGGCGGTCGCGCAAGGGCCGGCGGAGAGCGAGGAGCCCAGCGCCACCGAGGACGAGAGCGCCACGGACGACGAGAGCGCCACGGACGACGCCAGCGCGGAACCGACCGAGGACGCCACCGGGGACGAGGGAGCCGAGGACACTCCGGCCGATGCCACGGTGCCGGACCCGGCCGGGTCCGACCTGTGGATCGAGGAGGTCACCGGCACCGGCGAGCTGACCTACGACTGGTCCCAGGTGGAGGGCCGCTGGATGATGCTGGTCGCCACCGACGGCACCGAGCCGGCGCCGGACGTCTCCATGACCTGGACCCGCGAGGTCACCACCCCGTTGGTGGTCCCTGGTCTCATCGTGGGTGGTGTGCTCTTCCTCATCGGTCTGGTCTGGCTGATCGTCGAGCTGCTCGTGCACCGGGAGGAGCGGCGCGCGCGCCGAGCGCGGTCGGCCGACTCCGGTGAGGAGCAGACGCCGGTCGTGCCCACCACTGCTGAGGACGGTACCCCGCTGACCCGCCGTGAGATCCGCGAAGCCGCCCGGGCAGCGGCTCGTAAGGGCGGTGCCCCGTCCGCGACGAGCGCCACGGCGCCCTCTGCGGAGGACACCTCCACCCCGGGGACCGGCGCGGCCGACGAGGAGGCGCCCAGCGACTGGAGCGCCATCATCAGCGGCCAGGCAGCCGACGGGTCCGCCGACAGTGACCAGCCGCGAGCGGGTACCGAGCCGCCGCAGGAGCCTGGGCAGACCGGGCAGACCGAGCAGACCGGGGAGGGTGACAGCACAGCAGCCGGCTCGGGTGCCACGGACCTGGACGAGTGGGTCCGCAGCGGCCGCACCGGTGACGAGGCGGGCCCGGTCAGCACCTACGAGTCCCCGGCCCCCGGCCGCGGGCTGGGTGCTGAGCCTGCCGGTGACCTCGGCCGCACCTGGGAGGGCACCCCCACGTCCGGCGACGAGACCGCACCGGACGAGACCCCCAGCGAAGCAGCCGACGCCGCCGCGGGACAACCCCGCCGCTGGTGGCAGCGCCGCAAGCGGAAGGACGCCGGAGCCCGTGCCGCCCGACCCACCCACGGCAGTGCGCCGGTGGCGAACGACGACCCGGCCGACGACCACAGCGGCGGCGATGCTGGCCAGGCGAGCGACGCCGTCGACGAACCGAACCCACAAGCCTCCGGCGCCTCGTGGCGGCAGACCTGGGGTCTGACGACCGCCGTCAGCCCGATGCCCGCCGACGCGGAGCCGGACCGCACCGAGACCGACCCCGCCCCGGGCGACGAGGAGGGAGACCGATGAAGCGCAGCACCACCCGCCGCGCGAGCGCAGGGCTCACCGCACTGGCCGCGCTGAGCCTCCTCGCCGGGTGCGCCATCCCGGTGCCGTCACCGGAGGCTCAGCCCGAGGCACCGGAGACCATGCCGGTGCTCGACGAACCACGTATCGACCGGATCCTCGCCGACCTGGACGAGGTGGTCGCCGCAGCAGACGAGGAGCAGGACACCGACCTGCTCTCCCCACGAGTGGCCAACCCCGCGCTGCGGATCCGAGGCGCCGAGTACCGGCTGGCCGAGGCGACCGCCGACGGGGACAGCGCGTACAGCCCGCGCACCCTGATCACCTCCCCGCAGGCTGAGGTGGTCTCCGTCTCCCAGGACTGGCCGCGCACGATGCTGGTGGTCACCGAGATCCCCGACGGGGCGAACGTGCCGCTGCTGCTCACCCTGGAGCAGGAGGACCCGCGGTCGCCGTACAAGCTGCACCACTGGGTGCGGCTGCTGCCGGGCACCGAGATGCCCCCGACTGCAGTGCCGGCCACCGGCACCGAGCAGATACCGGACGATGCCTCCGGTTTCCTGGTCGCCCCGGGCGAGGCGATCACCGAGTACGCCGACGTCCTCACCAACGGCGAGGACAGCGACTTCGCGGACAGCTTCGCCCTCGAGGACGACGAGTTCTACACCCTGTTCCGGGACGAGGCGGAGAACCTGGACGTGGTGGACGAGGCCGGGACCTTCGCGCACCGGACCCATCCCTCGGACTCCCCGGTCATCGCCCTCGCCACCGAGGACGGCGGCTACATCGTCGTCGGAGAGATGCGCACCCGGCAGAAGTTCACCAAGACCGTCTCCCAGTCGGAGATCACCGTCCCGTCTCCGCACATCGATGCACTCGACGACGAGGACGGCACCCTGGTCTACCTCGAGGACTCGCTGATCGCCTCGTTCCGCACCATGGTCGCCATGTACGTGCCCGGTGAGGACGCTGAGGACGGGCAGGTGACCGTGCTGGGTGCTGAACGGGTGCTCACCGGTGTCTCCCGGGAGTGTCCTCGGGATCCGGACCGGTGTGCCTGAGACCCCTGACTGCGAACTAGGATCGAGAGCATGAGTCAGCAGCCCCCTCCGTCGATCAACCTGCACGGCGCCGTGGACCTGTCCGCACTTGCCGCCCCGCCACCTCCGCCGCCGAACGCGGCCACCCCCGAGGGTCTGGTCACCGACGTCACCGAGGAGAACTTCAACGACGTCGTCCAGCAGTCGAACCAGGTCCCGGTCCTGGTGCTCCTCTGGCAGGTCGGGGAAGGGCAGAGCATCCAGCTGAACAGCACGCTGGAGACGCTGGTCACCGAGCAGCGCGGCAAGTTCGTCCTGGCCCGCATCGACGTGGCGGCGAACCCGCGACTGGCGCAGGCGTTCCAGGTTCAGGCCGTGCCCGCCGCGATGGCGGTGATCAAGGGCCAGCCGGTGCCGCTGTTCCAAGGGGCACCTGCGGCCGAGCAGATCCGCCCGGTGCTGGACCAGCTGCTGCAGCTGGCGAAGGAGAACGGGGTCACCGGCGAGGTGGACGCCGGTGAGCAGCCGGAGGAGTCCGAGGAGCCGGCGGAGCCGCCGTTGCCGCCGCACCTGCAGGCCGCCTACGACGCCATCGAGGCCGACGACCTAGACGGTGCAGTGGCGGCGTTCGAGCAGGCGATCAAGGAGAACCCCGCGGACGCTGAGGCCGCGGCCGGTCTGGCCCAGGTGCAGCTGCTCAAGCGGATCGCCGGCCTGGACCCGGCACAGGTGCTCCAGCGCGCTACCGAGGCGAAGGCCGGTGACCTGGACGCCCAGCTCCCTGCTGCGGACCTCGAGGTCGCCGGCGGCCGGCTCGCCGAGGGGTATGCCCGGCTGCTGCAGGCGGTGCGGGTCACCGCTGGGGACGACCGGGAGCGGGCCCGGGTGCGGCTGCTCGAGCTGTTCCGGATCGCCCCGGACGACGACCCGGCGGTGGTCAAGGCCCGCCGCGACCTGGCGATCGCCCTGTACTGACCGCCCACCCGGCGCCTCAGTCAGGCGCGCTGCAGGATGGTCACCCCGAGCGGGGGCACCCGCAGCTGCACTGAGTGGGTGCGGCCGTGCCAGGGCACCGGCTCGGCGGTCAGCGCACCGGTGTTCACCACCCCGGAACCACCGAAGTCCGGATGGTCGGTGCTGAGCAGCTCCACCCAGTCGCCCTGCCCAGGCACACCCACCCGGTACCCCTCGTGCGGGGTGCCGGAGAAGCTGGCCACCACCACCAGCTCCTCGTCCCCGCCCTTGCGCAGGTAGGCGAGCACGTTGCGGTCACCGTCGTTGGCCTCCAACCACTCGAACCCGGCCGGGGTGAAGTCCTCGGCCCAGAGCGCCGGGTGCTCGCGATAGACCCGGTTCAGCTGCCGCAGCATCTGCCGCACCCCGGCATGGGAGGGGGTGTCACCCAGCTCCCAGTTCAGCGACTGCGCCTCGTTCCACTCGGTGTTCTGCGCGAACTCGCCGCCCATGAACAGCAGCTTCTTGCCCGGGTGGGTCCACTGGTAGGCCAGCAGCAGCCGCACCCCGGCGAGCTTGGCCCACAGGTCACCGGGCATCTTCTGCCACAGCGACCCTTTGCCGTGCACCACCTCGTCGTGGCTGAGCGGCAGCACGAACTGCTCGGAGAACGCATACACCAGCGAGAACGTGAGCTCCCCGTGGTGGTAGCGGCGGTTGATCGGCTCCTCCGCCAGGTACCGCAGCGTGTCGTTCATCCAGCCCATGTTCCACTTCAGCCCGAAACCGAGGCCGCCGTGGGAGGTCGGGGTGGTCACACCCGGCCACGCCGTGGACTCCTCGGCGATCATCATCGTGCCCGGCGCCACCCGGTAGGCGGTGGCGTTCGCCTCCTGCAGGAACTGGATCGCCTCCAGGTTCTCCCGACCGCCGCGCACGTTCGGCCGCCACTGCCCGGCCTCCCGGGAGTAGTCCAGGTAGAGCATCGAGGCCACTGCGTCCACCCGGAGGGCGTCCACGTGGAACTCGGTGAGCCAGTACAGCGCGTTGGCCACCAGGAAGTTGCGCACTTCGTTGCGGCCGAAGTTGAACACGTAGGTGCCCCAGTCCTGCTGCTCCCCGCGCAGCGGGTCCGGGTCCTCGTACAGCGGGGTGCCGTCGAACCGGGCCAGCGCCCAGGCATCCTTCGGGAAGTGCGCCGGCACCCAGTCCACGATCACCCCGATACCGGCCTGGTGCAGCCGGTCCACCAGGTACCGGAAGTCGTCCGGGCTGCCGAACCGGGACGTGGGCGCGTAGTAGGAGGTCACCTGGTAGCCCCAGGAGCCGCCGAACGGGTGCTCGGCCACCGGCAGCAGCTCCACGTGGGTGAAGCCCATCCAGGTGACGTACTCCACGAGCTGCTCAGCCAGCTCCCGGTAGCCCAGCCCCTGCCGCCAGGAGCCCAGGTGCACCTCGTAGATGCTCAACGGGCCGGAGTGCGGGTCGGTGTCGGCGCGGGCGGCCATCCAGTCCTGGTCGGCCCACTCGTAGCTGCTCTCGGTGACCACGGACGCGGTAGCCGGCGGCACCTCGGTGGCTCGGGCCATCGGGTCGGCCTTCATGTGCCAGGACCCGTCGGACAGGCAGATCTCGTACTTGTACCGCTGGCCCGCCACCAGGCCGGGGATGAAGATCTCCCACACCCCGGTGCTGCCCAGGGAGCGCATCATCGCACCGCGACCGTCCCAGCCGTTGAAGTCCCCGACCACCCGCACTGCCCGCGCGTTCGGGGCCCAGACGGCGAACGAGACACCGGCCACCTCCCCGAGCACCGACGGGTAGCGGCGCACCCGGGAGCCGAGCACCTGCCAGAGCCGTTCGTGCCGACCCTCGGCGATCAGGTGCTGGTCCACCTCCCCGAGCGTGGGCAGGAACCGGTACGGGTCGTCCCGGTCCACCTCGTTGTCGGCGTAGCTCACCCGCAGCCGGTAGTCGGGCACCTCCTCGGCGGGGAACGCGGCCACCCAGATGCCGTCGTAGACGTGCTGCGCGGGGTGCTCACCGGTGGGCGTGCGCACGGTCACCGCAGTGGCCAGGTGGGCCACCATCCGGATGGTGAGTACCCCGGTCTGGGTGTCCAGGTGTGGTCCGAGCACGTCGTGCGGGGCGAAGTGGGAGCCGTCCGCGAGGGCCACCAGCACGCTCTGCGGCACAGGTGCCGGTCGTGCTTCTGCCGATGACGGCGCAGCCGGGGCGGGTCTGTCCGGTCCGCCGGGGCGGGGGCCCGGGGTGGGAAAGATGCCGGCGAGCAGCCGCTCGCCGTCCGGCGGGGAGTTCTCGGCCACAGTCTGCTCCTCGGTGAGTCGACGGATGCCGCCCAGCGGG
Organism: Ruania albidiflava DSM 18029; assembly: GCF_000421225.1. Taxonomy (GTDB): domain Bacteria; phylum Actinomycetota; class Actinomycetes; order Actinomycetales; family Beutenbergiaceae; genus Ruania; species Ruania albidiflava. The sequence goes on from NZ_ATWL01000008.1 coordinate 159,727, forward strand.
ATGGGCAGCCAGTCGGGACGGTTCTTCTGTTCGTACACGGCTTCGTAGAGCGCCTTGTCCAGCTCGAGCGCTCTGAGCACAGTCTGGTCGAGATCACCGCGGGCGGCACGGTATCCGGCGAGGAAGGCCCCCCGGGCCTCCTCCGCCCAGGCGGGGGCGGCCGCGCGACCCACCGCAGCGGCGTAGTCCAACGAACGCAGCATCCCGGCCACGTCCCGCAGCGGCTGGTCGCGGCGGCGCCGCTCAGCCAGCGGGCGCAGCGGTTCGCCCTCGAAGTCGAGCACGTACCAGGTGCCGTCAGCGTGCAGCACCTGACCCAGGTGCAGGTCGCCGTGGATGCGCTGGACGGACCCGGTCGGTGTATCGGGTACGCGTGCGAGCACTGCTTCGATCCCCGCAGCGAACACCTGCAGCGCTGGTACCTGCGCGAGTGCCCACCGGGCGCGCTCGCGCAGCTGGTCGGCCAGGGATGCTGCGTCCGCCGCGTCCCCGCCGGCGCCGTTGTGGTTGCCTGCAGTCGGCAGCGCGGCCGTCAGGTGGGTGTGCAGCTCGGCCACGCAGGTGCCCAGGTCGGCCGCCAGCGGGGTCAGGTCCCGTCCGGTGCGGGCATGCTCGCAGGCCAGCTCGAACCCGTCCCGGGCGCCTGCGACGAATGCGGTGAGCACGCCCAGGTCGCCGTGCACCTGCCCGGTGTCGGTACCGGGCCAGGTGCCGTCGAGGGTGGCCAGCACGTCCGGGACGTGCCGCCAGCCGACGTCGCGCAGCGCCGTAGCGACCTCGATCTCTGGGTTGGGTCCCGCGGCGAGCACCCGGAACAGCTTGAGCTGTGCCGCCGGCCCGGCATCGCGTCCCGGGATGCGCACCGAGGTGTTCGACTGCTCCCCGGTGTGCACCTGACCGGCGGCCGGGTCCAGGTCCGTTGGTGTGATGCTCGCTCCCGGCCGCGGTGCGGCGGCCGCCAGCCAGCCGCGCAGGAACGCCGGGTGGTGCGGCCCGTCCACCAGCACCTCGTCCGCACCGAGGCGGGCGACCACCCCCTGGTCCAGCGGCCACGCGGTGGTCGCCACCAGCGGCACCTGCAGCACGGTGCGGGCGGTGCCGGTGCGGCGCAGCTCCAGCAGCACCACCGTGCAGGCCGCCTCCTGCTGCGGATCTGGCAGGTCGATCGAGGTGAGCGTGTGCAGTGTGGCATCCGGGTCGTCCTTCGCTGGGAACCAGCGCTGGCTGCGCACCCAGCCCTCGATCAGGTCCAGCAGCAGGGAGCGGTCCGGCCGGTTCATCGTGGCTCCAGCGCCAGCCAGAAGAAGTCCCGGGAGCCGAGGGTGAGGGTGAGCTCACCGTCGACGTCAGCATCGTCGGCAGCGCTGGCTGCGGGCGGGGTGACCGCACCAGGGTCGGCCAGAGACGCAGCTCCGGTGACCGCATCGTGACCGGGTGGGTCGAGACCAGGGGCGTGCTGCCCAGCCGAACCCGGCTCAGGCGAGGAGCTCTCGCCCGGAGGCTGCGCCGTCGTCGGCCTGGACCTGGCAGCGGTGCCCTGCACCCCCACGGCTGGGAACTGCCCGCCCCCGAACACGTCCCGTACGCCCCACCCGGCCAGACCGGGCAGCTGCACGGTGGCCGAGCGCGGGGTGGCAGCCAGGTTCGCCACGCACAGCATCGTCTCCTCCTCGCTGCGCCGCAGGAATGCCAGCACCGCCTCGTTGTCGCAGACCAGCGGCACATAGTCGCCGATGCCGAACACGGGGTGGGCACGGCGCACCTCCAGCATCCCGCGCACCCAGTGCAGCAGCGAGGTGGGGATCGCCAGCTGGGCCTCCACGTTCAGGTGGTTGTAGTGGTTCGTCAGGTTCTGCACCACCGGCAGGTACAACCGCCCGGGGTCGGTGGCGGGGGAGAAGCCGGCGTTGCGGTCCGGGGTCCACTGCATCGGGGTGCGCACCGCGTCCCGGTCCGGCAGCCAGATGTTGTCGCCCATGCCGACCTCGTCGCCGTAGTACAGGCACGGGCTGCCCGGCAGGGACAGCAGCAGCGCGTGCGCCAGCTCCACCTCCGCCCGGGAGTTGTCCAGCAGCGGGCCGAGCCGGCGGCGGATGCCCACGTTCGCGCGCATCCGTGGCTCCGGGGCGTACCAGCCGTACATCGCGGCACGTTCCTCGGTGCTGACCATCTCCAGGGTGAGCTCGTCGTGGTTGCGCAGGAACGTGCCCCACTGCGCGCCGGCGGGGATCGCCGGGGTGTCGGCCAGGATCTGGTCGATGCTGCGGGCGGACTGCTCCCGCAGCGCGTAGAAGATCCGCGGCATCACCGGGAAGTGGAAGCACATGTGGCACTCCGGCGCGTCCTCGCTGCCGTAGTAGGCGACCACCTCCTGCGGCCACTGGTTCGCCTCGGCGAGCATCAGCCGGCCCGGGAACTCCGCGTCCACCATCGCCCGCACCTGGGCGAGCAGCTCGTGCGTGGCGGGCAGGTTCTCGCAGTTGGTGCCCTCCTCCTCGAACAGGTACGGCACCGCATCCAGCCGGAAACCGTCCACGCCGGTGCGCAACCAGAACCGGATGACGTCGAACATCGCCTCCACCACCCGCGGGTTCTCGTAGTTCAGGTCCGGCTGGTGGGAGAAGAACCGGTGCCAGAAGTACTGCCGGCGCACCGGGTCGAAGGTCCAGTTCGACACCTCGGTGTCCACGAAGATGATCCGGGCGTCGGCGTAGGCGTCCGGTTCGTCGGCCCAGACGTAGAAGTCCCCGTACGGGCCGGTCGGGTTGGACCGGGAGGACTGGAACCATGGGTGCTGGTCGCTGGTGTGGTTCATCACCAGGTCGATGATGATGCGGATGCCGCGCGCGTGCGCCGCCTCGACCAGCTCGGTGAAGTCCTCGATGGTGCCGTACTCGTCGGCCACTGCGGTGTAGTCGGACACGTCGTAGCCGCCGTCCCGCAGCGGGGAGGGGTAGAACGGCGGTAGCCAGAGGCAGTCCACGCCGAGCCACTGCAGGTAGTCCAGCCGGTCGATCAGCCCGCGCAGGTCGCCGGTGCCGGACCCGTCGGAGTCGGCGAACGCCCGCAGCAGCACCTCGTAGAACACGGCGGTGCGGTACCACTGCGGGTCCTCGCTCAGTCCCGGCCGGGCAGTCTCGGTGAACGGGCTGGCGCCGGTGAACGTCCCGGCGAACGCGGTGCTCACCGGTGCCTCACGGTGATGATGTGCGCACACCGCCCGTAGGGGTCCAACCGCACGAACGGCACCGGACCCCAGGCGTAGGTCTCCCCGGTGAGCTCGTCGTGCGCAGTGAACTCGTCCTGGTCATCCAGACCGAGCGCAGCCATGTCCAGGTGCACCAGCGACTCCCGGGTGGTGTACGGGTCCAGGTTGACCACCACGATCACCGTGTCCGCCTGCCCGGTGGGGGAGTGCTCGGCGGGCACGCGCTTGGAGAAGCAGAACGTGGCGTCGTCCGTGGTCGGGTGCACGGTCAGGTTCCGCAACCGCTGCAGCGCCGGGTGCGCGCGGCGGATCTGGTTCAGCCGGGTGAGCAGCTCGGTGATCCCGTGCGTGCGCGCGGCCTCCTCCCAGTCCCGTGGCTTGAACTCGTACTTCTCGTTGTCGATCTGCTCCTCGGCACCGGGCCGGGCCACGTTCTCCACCAGCTCGTACCCGGAGTAGATGCCCCAGGTGGGGGAGGCGGTGGCGGCCAGCACCGCCCGGATCGCGAACGCCGCCGGGCCACCCTGCTGCATGTACGGGGTGAGGATGTCGTGCGTGGTGGGCCAGAACGCCGGGCGCATCACCGCCGCCAGGTCGCCGCTGACCTCGGTGAAGTACTCGGTCAGCTCCTCCTTGGAGTGCCGCCAGGTGAAGTAGGTGTAGGACTGGTGGAAGCCGAGCATGCCCAGGGTGCGCATCATCGCCGGCCGGGTGAACGCCTCGGCGAGGAAGATCACCTCCGGGTGGCTGGCGGCGACGTCGGCCAGGATGCGCTCCCAGAACGTCAATGGCTTCGTGTGCGGGTTGTCCACCCGGAACAGCGTCACGCCGTGGTCGATCCACACCTGCAGCACGTCCCGGACCGCGGCGTAGATGCCCTCCGGGTCGTTGTCGAAGTTCAGCGGGTAGATGTCCTGGTACTTCTTCGGCGGGTTCTCCGCGTACGCGATCGACCCGTCCGCGCGGGTGGTGAACCACTCCGGGTGCTCCTTCGCCCACGGGTGGTCCGGGGAGGCCTGCAGCGCGATGTCCAGCGCCACCTCCATGCCCAGCTCGCGGGCGCGGGCCACGAAGTGGTCGAAGTCATCGAAAGTGCCCAGGTCCGGGTGGATCGCCTCGTGCCCACCCTCGGCCGAGCCGATCCCGTACGGGGAGCCCGGATCGCCTGGTTCGGCGGTGAGCGTGTTGTTCCGGCCCTTGCGGTTCGTGGTGCCGATCGGGTGCACCGGGGTGAGGTAGACCACGTCGAAGCCCATCGCCGCGATCCCGGGCAGCCGCTCGGCCGCGGTGCGCAACGTGCCGGAGACCCACTGGCCGGTCTGCTCGTCCCGGTAGGCACCCTCCGACCGGGGGAACAGCTCGTACCAGGAGCCGTACAGTGCCCGCTCCCGGTGCACGACGAGCGGGTAGGTGGCCGAGGCGGAGACGTACTCGCGCAACGGCACCTCGGCCAGTACCTGCTGCACCTCCGGTGAGGTGCCGGCAGCCAGCCGGGCCAGCGCCGGCCGGGACCGGTCGTCCAGGGCGGTGACCGCATCGCGCAGCACCTGCGCCTGGGCCTCGGACAGCTCCAGCTCGGCCAGCGCACGCTGCAGCAGCAGGCCGCCCTCGGTGAGCATCAGCTCGGTGTCCACGTCCGCGTGCACCTTCAGCACCGCGTCGTGGCGCCAGGTGCCGTACGGGTCGGACCAGCCCTCCACCCGGAAGCCCCACCTCCCCTCCGCATCCGGTACCAGGTGCGCCTGGTACCGGTCGTTACCGGGGGAGACGTCCACCATCGGAGCCCAGGAGTGGTCGGTGCCGTCCGGGGCGACGAGCACAGCGGTGGCGGCCACCGCCTCATGTCCTTCTCGGAACACGGTCGCCCGGACGGGCACGGCCTCGCCGACCACGGCCTTGGTGGGCCAGCGGCCGTTCTCCGCGGACGGGCCGACGTCGAGCACCGGGATGCGACCGATCGGGGCAGCGGGAGTGGGGCTGGGAGTAGTCACAGGTCGAACCTACCGATCGTGGCGGTGCAGTACATCTCGATGGGCTCCCGGGCTGGTGGTGAGCGTCTCATCCGGGGCCGATCCCGGTGTGCAGCGGGCCCGGCACAGTGGCCTATGCTCGCGACGTGAGAGCGATTCGACGATTCACTGTGCGCACTGTCCTGCCCGAGCCGCTGGCAGCACTGGACGACCTGGCACTGAACCTGCGCTGGTCCTGGCACACCCCTACCCGGGAGCTGTTCGCCGGTATCGATGCCCAGCGGTGGAAGGACGTGCACGGCGACCCGGTGCGCCTGCTCGGTTCGCTCTCCCCGGAGCGGCTGGCCGAGCTGGCCGCCGACGACGCGTTCGTCGCCCGGGTCCGTGAGCTGGGCGCGGACCTGAGCACCTACCTGAGTGACGAGCGCTGGTACCAGGGCGAGCAACGCCGTCGGGAATCAGAAGGCGCGGCAGCGCTGCCCGGTGCGATCGCCTACTTCTCCGCCGAGTTCGGCATCACCGGGGCACTGCCGCAGTACTCCGGAGGGCTCGGCATCCTCGCCGGCGACCACCTGAAGTCCGCCTCCGACCTGGGCGCCCCGATCATCGGCGTCGGTCTGCTCTACGGTGCCGGCTACTTCCGCCAGTCGCTCACCCGGGACGGGTGGCAGGCGGAGACCTACCCCGTGCTCGACCCGGACAGCCTGCCGCTGTCGCTGCTGCGCGAGACCGACGGCACCCCGGCGCGGGTCTCCCTGCCGCTGCCCGGTGGGCGGATGCTGCACGCGCAGGTCTGGCGTGCGGACGTGGGCCGCGTGCCGCTGCTGCTGCTGGACTCGAACGTGCCGGAGAACGACGACCTGGCCCGGCACGTCACCGACCGGCTCTACGGCGGCACCAGCGAGCACCGGTTGAACCAGGAGCTGCTGCTCGGTATGGGCGGTGTGAAGGCGCTGCGGCTGCACTCTCGGCTCACCGGCGCCCCGGAGCCCGAGGTGTACCACTGCAACGAGGGGCACGCCGGGTTCCTCGGCGTGGAACGGATCCGGGAGCTGCTCGCCGGCAGCGAGCTCGGGTTCGACGCCGCCCGCGAGGCGGTGCGCGCCGGCACGGTGTTCACCACGCACACCCCGGTGCCGGCCGGGATCGACCGGTTCGGGGCGGACCTGATCGCCGAGTACTTCGGCGGCGGCAACGAGGTGCCGGGTATCAGCGTGGATCAGGTGCTGGCCCTGGGCCGGGAGGACTATGCCGGCGGCGACCCGGCCGTGTTCAACATGGCGGTGATGGGGCTGCGGCTGGCCAAGCGTGCCAACGGTGTGGCCCAGCTGCACGGACAGGTGTCCCGCGGGATGTTCGCCGCACTCTGGCCCGGGTTCGACACCGCCGAGGTGCCGATCACCTCGATCACCAACGGCGTGCACGCCGAGACTTGGACCGACCCGGAGTTCGCCGAGGCGCAGGCCGAGTACTTCACCCCCGCCGAGATCGCCGACGGCTCCGGCTGGTACAAGACCGACGGCGGCATCGACAACGCCACCCTCTGGCAGCTGCGCCGGGCCCAGCGAGAGCGGCTGGTGGCCGATGCCCGGGTGCGGTCGCGCAAGTCCTGGCTGCAGCGCGGTGCCTCCCCGGCCGAGCTCGGCTGGGTGGACGGCATCCTGGACCCGGACGTGCTCACCATCGGCTTCGCCCGCCGGGTACCCACCTACAAGCGGCTCACCCTGATGCTGCGAGACACCGACCGGCTGCGGCGGCTGCTGCTGCACCCGGAGCGGCCGGTGCAGATCGTGGTGGCCGGCAAGTCCCACCCCGCCGACGAGCAGGGCGTGCGGCTGATCCAGCAGCTGGTGCAGTTCGCCGATGCCGTGGACGTGCGGCACCGGATCGTGTTCCTGCCGAACTACGACATCGAGATGGCCCAGACGCTCTACCCGGGCTGCGACGTGTGGCTGAACAACCCCCTGCGGCCGCTCGAGGCCTGTGGCACCTCGGGGATGAAGGCAGCACTGAACGGCGCCCTGAACCTGTCCATCCTGGACGGCTGGTGGGACGAGATGTACGACGGTGAGAACGGCTGGGCCATCCCCACTGCCGACGGGGTCCAGGACGCCGACCGGCGCGACGACCTGGAGGCTGCGGCACTCTACGACCTGCTGGAGAACACCGTGGCCCCGCGGTTCTACGACCGCACCGACGGGCTGCCGGTGCAGTGGCTGGCGAACGTGCGGCACACTCTGGCCACCCTGGGTCCGAAGGTCCAGGCCACCCGGATGGTGCGGGAGTACATCACCGAGCTGTACACACCGGTGGCCGAGTCCTCCCGGGAGCTGAACGCCGACGGCGGCGCCGCGGCCATCGCGCTGGCGGACTGGAAGGCCCGGGTGCAGCAGGCGTGGCCGGCGGTGCGGGTGGAGCACGTGGAGTCCGAGGGGCTGCACGAGGTCGTGCAGGTCGGGGACGCGGTCACGGTGCGCGCCTTCGTCAGCCTCGACGGGCTCTCTCCGGAGGACGTGCAGGTGCAGGTGGTGCACGGGCGCGTGGGCGACGACGACCAGATCGACGAGTTCGAGACCGAGCCGCTGAGCCTGACCGATACCTACGAGGGCTCCCGGTACCAGTTCTCCCGGACGCTGACCCTGGGCCGGTCCGGACCGTTCGGGTACACCGTGCGGATCGTGCCGGTGCACGCCGGACTCGCGGGCTACACCGAGCTAGGCCTGGTCGCGACCGCCTGACCGAGCCCGCCGGCACCTAACCAAGCCCGCCGGCACCTAACCAAGCCCGCCGGGGGTGCGGTTACCGTCGATTTTCCGGCCATAATCGACGTCAACCACACCGCCGGCGGGGCGCTCAGCGCTGTCCACAGGGCCACTCACCGGTCCGGCGCTGCTGTGGTCCGATCGAGGGGTGCCCCAACGACAGGTCCTTGTCCGTGCCGAGGCGCTCTCCGGGCGCCAGGCCGGTCTGATCAGCCTGTCCCAGGCGTTGGCTGCAGGTCTGACCGAACGAGCAGTGCGCACGCTGGTCGGCCGAGGTGAGTGGCACCGGGTGACCCGGGCCGTGTACCGGACACCGGTGGACACCCGCCTGGACGCGTTCGACGAGCGTCGTCAGCAAGCGGCGTGGGCGGGGCTCCTCGCGGTCCCGGGAGCGATGGCCACAGGGATGAGCGCGCTCGCGCTGCACGGCCTCTGGGGGCTGCCGACCCGGATTCCCAGCGAGGTCTGCGTGCCCGGAGGCAGCAGCGTCCAGGGTCCGACGGGGGTCCGGGTGCGTCGCTATCGCCGGCCGATCCCGGCGGTCATGGTCAACGGGTTCCCGGTGGCCCAGGTGGTGCCGGCGCTCGTGCAGGCGCTGCCCCAGCTGGACCGGGAGCACGGCGTTGCTGTTCTCGACTCCGCGCTGCACCTGGGCCGAGCCGTTCCGGACGACCTGGTGGCCGTGCACCGGCTCCTCGCCCGCCGGCCGGGCGCGCCCAGGGCGCGCACCTACCTGGCACTGGCCGACGGTCGAGCGGAGTCACCGCTGGAGACCCGGGCGCGGTTGTGCTTCAGCGATGCCGGTCTGGCGCCCACGACACTCCAGGTGGCGTTTCGAGACCGGGCCGGCGTGCTGGTGGCGCGAGGGGACATGGGCTGGCGAAGACCGGACGGTTCCTGGGTGATCGCCGAGCTGGATGGTCGCGATGTGCATGCGGCGCCAGAAGCCGTCTACCGGGACCGGAGTCGGCAGAACCTGTTGCAGACCCGCGGACGGGTGACGATGCTTCGCTTCACCGGCAGGGACCTGACCAACGGTGTGGCGGTCGCCACGGTCCGGCGCGCTCTGGCCGAGTGACCGAGCCGACCTGAGTACCGGCGGTGGAGTTTCCGTCGTTTTTCCGGCCATAACCGACGTCAACCACACCCTCGGCGAGTATCGGAGGGGGCGGCTGCTACTGGATGCCCTGGGCCAGCAGCTGCTCGACGGCGGAGGTCGCCTCGGTCTGGCCGGTCACCTCCGCCTCGCCCCGGCGGGTCCAGGCCCACCGGGCCAGGTGGTCGACCGGGGCACTCACCTGGGCGGTGGGCGCGGGAGCGTCAGTGCCGGCGCGGACCGCGCGCGGCACGTCGAAGTTCCGGCCGGACTCCGGGCCGGTACCGCGCCAGCGGCCCACCTCGATGAGCCACCGGCCGCCGGTGTCTTCGGCCACGAGCTCCACCACGGCCTGTGGGGTCCAGGTGGCCCAGTCCGGCATCCAGCCCCACATCACGTCCACGCAGTGGTCCACGCACAACGTCGCCACCTCCGCGGCGATCGGCCCCACGTCCATCTGGGCGGTCAGCTCCGCGTCGATCCGGTGCATCACCGCCTCGCACACCTGCATCCTGCGGGTGAAGCCCACGGTCTGGTCGGCCTCCCACCAGGTCCAGCGGGGCTCGTCGTCGCCCAGCTGGCGCAGCTGATCGACCAGCTCCTGGGTGGCCACCTTGCGGACCGGCAGCATCTCGGAGATGGCCGAGGGTTGCGGTGGGGCGGCACTCTCGAGCGACTCGGCCGCGTCATCGGTACGCACGTCCTGCTCCAGCACGGCGGACCAGAAGCGCTGCACCCCGGTCAGGTGCCAGAGCAGGTCGGCGGCGTTCCACTCCGGGCAGGTGGGGACCTGCGCCCGCGGGTGGGCGGTGGCCAGCACGCTCGCCAGCTGCTCGGACTCCGCGGCGATCATGTCTTCGTGGTTCATGACCTGGACGCTACCGCCTGGGGTCGACCACCGGCAGGTTCAGAGCATCTCCAGCGGCACCGGGTCGGTCGGCACCGGGAACGCGGCATCGATCTCGGCCAGGTCCTCGGCCGTGAGCGCGACCTCCAGCGCGGCGGCGTTCTCCTCCGCGTGCGCCACCGAGGAGACCTTCGGGATCGCGATCGTGCCCGGCTCGCGCACCGCCCAGGCGATCAGCACCTGCGCCACGCTCACCTGGTGCCGCTCGGCCACTGCGGTCAGCGTCGGGTCGGCCAGCAGCCGGCCCTGCTCGATCGGGGAGTAGGCCATCGTGGTGATCCCTGCCTCCCGGTGCGCGGGCAGCAGGTCGACCTCCACCCCACGCCGGGACGGGTTGTACAGCACCTGGTTCACCAGCGGCGTCGCCGGCAGGCTCGCCAGGTCGGCAGGGTCGAAGTTGCTCACCCCCCAGGCACGGATCCAGCCGCGCTGCACCAGCGACTCGAACGCGTCCACGGTCTCGGCCACCGGGTGCGGTCCGGGCCAGTGCAGCAGGTACAGGTCGATCCAGTCGGTGCCCAGCGCCCGCAGCGACCGCTCACAGGCCTCGATCGTGCCGGTTGCGGACGCGTTGCTCGGCAGCACCTTGTCCACCAGGTACACGCTCTCCCGCACCGGAGCGATCGCCTCACCGACGAGCCGTTCGGAGCGCCCGCCGCCGTACATCTCGGCAGTGTCCACCAGGGTCATCCCGGCCTCGATGCCGGCGCGCAGCGCCGCCACCTCCTCCTCGCGGGCCTCCCGGTCGTCCCCGAGGTACCACGTGCCCTGCCCGACGGCGGAGACCAGGTGGCCCTCCGCCGTCACCATCTGCTGGGGTGCTTCGGACATGCTGGGCTCCTTCGGTCAGGACGCGTAGACCATGCCCATCGCCGAGCGGACCTCGGCCAGGGTGGCGTCGGCGATCTCGTTGGCGCGCGCGTTGCCCGCCGCGAGCACCTGCTCGACCACGGCGGGGTCGGCCTCCAGCTCGCGGCGGCGGGTCCGGATCGGGCGCAGCCGCTCGTTCACCGCCTCGGTGACCAGCTTCTTCAGCCCGCCACCGCCGCCGTCGCCGACCTCGGCGGCGATCTCCTCCGGCGCCCGGCCGGTCATCTCCGCAGCGATCAGCAGCAGGTTCGCCACCTCGGGGCGGCGATCCGGCTCGTAGGTGATGTGCCGGTCGGAGTCGGTGACCGCGCGCTTGAGCTGTTTGGCCGTCTCGTCCTCGGTCATCGCCAGGTCGATGGTGTTGTGCCGGGACTTGGACATCTTGTGCCCGTCCACCCCGAGCACGTTGGTGGCCTGGCTGAGCAGCGCATCCGGGGCTGGGAACACGGTCTTCCCGCCGGCGTAGCGCTCGTTGAACCGGCGGGCGATCACCCGGGTGAGCTCCAGGTGCGGCAGCTGGTCCTTGCCGACCGGCACCAGGTTCGCCTTGCAGAACAGGATGTCCGCGGCCTGGTGCACCGGGTAGGTGAGCAGCAGCCCGCTCATCGGCCGCCCGCCGCTCGCCTCGAGCTCGGCCTTCACCGTGGGGTTGCGGCGCAGCTCGGAGTCGGTCACCAGGGACAGGAACGGCAGCATCAGCTGGTTCAGCGCCGGTACGGCGGAGTGGGCGAAGATCGTGGTGCGGCCGGGGTCGATGCCCATGGCCAGGTAGTCGGTGACCAGGTCGCGGACCCGCTCGGCGACCGGGCCGGCGTCGTCCCGGTCGGTGATCACCTGGTAGTCGGCCACCAGCAGCATGGTCTGCACCCCGAGGTCCTGCAGCCGCACCCGGTTGGCGAGCGTGCCCAGGTAGTGGCCCAGGTGCAGCCGCCCGGTGGGCCGGTCGCCGGTGAGCACGCGGTAGGCACTGGCGTTGCCGGTCAGGTCCGCCTCGATGCCGGCGCTGCGGGCCACGGCCCGGTCCAGGCTGCGGTGGGCGGTCGCCTCGGTGCTCAGCTCGTTCTCGTCGGCCTCGGGCAGGATGTCGGCAGTGGGGGCATCAGAACTCACGCCCACACTGTATCCGGCCCGGCCCGCCCGCTCGCCCGCCGGAGTCGAGCACCGGACGCTCAGATCGAGGCGCCGACCACCCGTCCGCTGAACAGGCACCCCGCCAGGAAGGTGCCCTCCAGGGCGCGGCGCCCGTGCACCCCGCCGCCGCCGAACCCGGCTGCTTCCCCGGCGGCGTACAGCCCATCGATCACGCTGCCGCCGGGGCCGAGCACCCGGCCGGAGAGGTCGGTGTGCACCCCGCCGAGCGTCTTGCGGGTGAGCAGCTGCAGCCGCACCGCCAGCAGCGGGCCGTCCTTCGGAGTGGTCAGCGGCCGCGGTGGGGCGACCCGCATCCGCTTGTCCACGATGTACCCGCGGGCGTGGTGGATCGCCGCGACCTGTGGGTCCTTGCCCAGACCGGAGGCCATCTGCGCATCACGGAGGGCGATCAGGTGGGCCAGGTCGGCGGCATCGATGTCCTGGCTGCCGGTGAGGGCGTTCATCCCCGCAGCGAGCTCGGCCGGCGTCTCGGCCCAGACGAACTCCGGAGACTGCTCGGCGAACTTCGCCACCGGCCCGACCGCTCCGGGCAGCACCCGCTGGGCGAGCAACCGCAGGTCCTTCCCGGTCAGGTCCGGGTTCTGGTCCGAGCCGGACAGGGCGAACTCGGTCTCCATGATCGCCTTGTTCAGCACGAACCAGGAATGGTCGTGCCCGCCGGCGGTCAGGTGCTCCAGGGCGCCGAGCGCGTCGAACCCGGGGAACAGCGGTGCCGGCAGCCGCTGCCCCTCCGAGTCCAGCCACAGCGAGCTCGGCCCGGGCAGGATGCGCACCCCGTGCCGGGACCAGATCCCCTCTGGCATCGGGATGCCCTCCGGGTAGTGCCACATCCGGTCGGCGTGCACCACCGCGGCACCCGCCTCTCGGGCGAGGGACAGCCCGGAGCCGTCGGTGCTGTCCGGCACCCCGGAGAGCAGCTGCGCCGGCAGGGTGCCGGCCGCCTCCGGCCAGGAGGAGCGCACCAGGTCGTGGTTGGCACCGATGCCGCCGGTGGCGATCACCACGGCGCCCGCGGCCAGTTCCACCTGGTCGGTCACCTCCCGGCTGGTCGGCTCGCCGCGCCGGGCAGTGGTGGGTGCGAGCACGTCGGCGCGCACCCCGGTCACCGCACCGTCGGTGATTACCAGCTCCCTGGCCCGGTGCCGGAACCGGATCTCCAGCAGCCCCTCGGACTTGGCGAATCGAGCCGCTCTGAGGAACGGGGCGAGCACACCCGGTCCGGTGCCCCAGGTGACATGGAACCGCGGAAGGGTGTTGCCGTGCCCGCCAGCGAGGTAGCCGCCGCGCTCGGCCCACTGCACCAGCGGGAACCAGCGCACGCCCAGCTCGTGCAGCCACTGCCGCATCGGCCCGGCGGCGAAGTCCACGAACTTCTCCGCCCAGGCGTACCCGGCGGCGTCCGGGCCCTGGCCGCGGTCGGCGCCGGGGGCGAACTCGGCGGAGCCGAGCCAGTCGGAGAACGCCAGCTCGGCGCTGTCGTGCAGGCCGAGGCGGCGTTGCTCGGGGGAGTTCACCAGGAACAGCCCGCCGAAGGACCAGAACGCCTGACCGCCCAGGGAGGCCGCCGGTTCGGCATCCAGCACGATGACCCGCTGGCCCCGGCGGGTGAGCTCAGTAGCCGCGACCAGGCCGGCCAGGCCCGCTCCGATCACGATGACGTCGGCGTCAGTCATGACGAGCAGCCTACTAGCCAGGGGTGGGGCAGCCTGGTCCAAGCGCCACGGTGCTCAGGAAGTGGTCCGCCGGTCCGCGGCGGTCAGCTCGCGCAGGTACTGCCGGCAGAGGTACACCCGTCGGTATCGTTGCCGCAGCGCAGCCTCGTCCTCGACCGCGGCGTGCATGAACGCACCCACCGGTGTGCTCAGGCCCTCCGGTGTGGTGAAGCCAGCGGCATCGTCCTGCGCACTGAGGTAGACGTGCAGGTACCGGTACCGCTCGGTGAAACCATTGCGGACATACCAGCGGTTGGCGGGGGCGTCCTCGCGGGTCCATGCGTCCAGCGTGTGCACGCCCCGCGCGGTCAGGGTGGGTAGCGCGTGCTGCAGCAGCCGGGTGCCGATACCGCGCCCCTGGTGGTCCGGGTGGGTGGCGATCGAGTCGATGGTGGCCTCGGTGCCGTCGATCTCGATGTCCAGCAGGCCTACCAGCTCCTCGCCGTCGACTGCGACCAGGGCGAGGGAGGGCTCGGAGAGCTGGGTACGCACCGGGTGCACGTCGTCGTAGTACTGCGTCTCCAGGAATGCCAGCGCGCGGCAGCGGACCCAGCTGGCTGCGTCCTGCGGCCGGTAGCCGCGCAGCACGACGTCAGCGTGGTTCATTCAACGGGCCCGGTACAGCCGCAGGCTCAGCTCCGGCACCTCGATGGTGGACCCGGCGTGCACCAGCCCCCCGGCCTGCGGGCGCTCCCAGACCGAGTCCCAGCACAGCTCCAGCTCCATGGCCCCGGCGCTGGTGAGCGTCACGCCCACCGGGTTGGTGGCGCCGTTGAGCACCACCAGCACCTCCCCGGGGTCGCGCACGTCCCGCAGGTACATCTGCAGCACGCGGCGGTGCGGGTCGTGCCAGCGGTGGTGGGTCATCGGCCCGCCGTGCTCGTCGTACCAGGCCAGCGTCGGGTGCACGTCGGTGGACTCCCCGTGGTGGAACCGCTCCGGGCGCAGCGCGGGTACCGCGGCCCGCAGCCGGAGCAGGTGGGCCACGGTGGCGGCCAGGTCCTCCTGCCAACCCTCGGTGGCCCAGTCCACCCACGAGAGGGGGGAGTCCTGGCAGTAGGCGTTGTTGTTGCCCTGCTGGCTGCGCCCGATCTCGTCGCCGGCGGTGAGCATCGGAGTGCCGCCGGCCAGCAGCAGGGTGCCGAGCAGGTTGCGCATCGTGCGCCGGCGGTGGGCGAGCACCTCCACATCGTCGGTGGGCCCCTCCACCCCGTGGTTCCAGGACAGGTTGTTGTCCGTGCCGTCCCGGTTCTCCTCCCCGTTGGCCTCGTTGTGCTTGTGGTCGTAGCCGACCAAATCGGCCAGGGTGAACCCGTCGTGGGCGGTGACGTAGTTGATCGACGCGTTTGGCCCCCGGTCCTCCGGGGCCGGGCTGGGGGAGAACAGGTCGGCGGACCCGGACAGCCGGGTGGCCAGCTCGCGCAGGTCCCCGCCGGCGCCTCCGTGGGCCAAGGCTGCGGCGTCGGTGATCCAGAAGGTGCGCAGCGCGTCCCGGAACTTGTCGTTCCACTCGGCCAGCGGGGCGGGGAAATGACCGGTGCGCCAGCCACCGGGGCCGACGTCCCACGGTTCGGCGATCAGCTTCACCGCTGACAGCACCGGGTCGCAGGCCAGCGCCACCAGGAACGGGTGGTCCGCATCGAAGCTGTGCCCGCGGCGGGCCAGGGTGGTGGCCAGGTCGAACCGGAACCCGTCCACCCCGACGACCTCGGTCCAGTACCGCAGTGAGTCCAGCGCCATCGCGACCACCGGGCGGGACCGGAAGTCCAGGGAGTTGCCGGTGCCGGTGACGTCCTCGTAGTCGTGGTGCCGGGCACCGCGGTGCAGGTAGTAGCCGGCGTTGTCCAGCCCCCGCCAGGACAGCATCGGCCCGTCCAGCCCGCCCTCGCAGGTGTGGTTGTACACGACGTCGAGGATCACCTCCAGACCGGCCTCGTGCAGCAGCGAGGCCATGCCCTGCACCTCGGCGAGCACCGCCTGCGGGCCGGCCTGCTGGGCCGCCTGGGTGGCGAAGGAGGGTTCCGGGGCGAAGAACGCGAGCGTGTTGTAGCCCCAGTAGTTGGTCAGGCCGCGGCTGGTCAGGGCCGGTTCGTCCACCTTCGCGTGGATCGGCAACAGCTCGACGGCGGTGATCCCCAGGCTCTGCAGGTGCGCCAGGGTCACGGGGTGGGCCAGGCCGGCGTAGGTGCCGCGCAGCTCGGGCGGCACCCCGGGCAGCTGCATGGTCAGACCGCGCACGTGCGCCTCGTAGATCACCGTGTCCCGCCACGGCACCTGCGGATGGTGCACAGGCAGCGCGTCGCTGGAGTCCACCACCACCCCGACCGGCACGTGTCCGGCACTGTCCCGCTCGTCCGGGCGTGGCCGGCCGACCGGCTGCAGCTCGTCGTCCACCTGGTGCCCGTACACCTCCGGACGCAGGTCCAGCTGGCCCTGCACCGCGCGGGCGTAGGGGTCCAGCAGCAGCTTGTGCGGGTTGTGCAACAGACCGTGCGCCGGCTCCCACGGACCGGCCACGCGGAACCCGTACGCCTGACCTGCGCTCACCCCAGGCACCACCCCGAACCAGCGGCCGTACCGTCCCCGGTGCAGCCGCACCCGCCGTTCCTCCCCGTGCCGGCCGGCACCGAGCAGACACAGCTCCACCCGCTCGGCGTGCGGGGCGTGCACGAGCACGCGTGCGCCACCGTCGGCCAGGTGCACCCCGAACGCCGTCGGCTGTACCTCCGGGCGCTCGGCCAGCTCGTGGGCGGGGGCGCTCGGATCGGTACGGGAAGCGGTCGAGGTCACAGCAGGTTCCGGGTCGGAGATGTGTGCCGCCCGGTCTGGTGGTGGCAGGCTGGGCTCATGCGAATCGTAGTCTGCGTGAAGCACGTTCCTGACCTTTCGTCAGATCGCGGGTTCACCGCGGAGCACCGCACGGTGCGCAGCACCGAGGACGGCACGCTGAACGAGGTCGACGAGAACGCCGTGGAGACAGCGCTGCAGCTCAAGGAGGCCGCACAGGCCGCTGACCCAGACAGTGGGCACGAGGTCGTCGCGCTTACCATGGGCCCCTCGATCGCGGTGGACGCCGCTCGCCGGGCGATGCAGATGGGCGCCGACCGCGGCGTGCACGTGTGCGATGACGACCTGGCCGGTGCCGACTACGCGGTGACCGCCGCCGCGCTGGCTGCGGCGATCCGCACCGAGGCCCCGGTCGATGCAGTCGTCACCGGGATGGCCGCTCTGGACGGCCTCGGCTCGGTGATTGGGTCCCTGCTCGCCGCGGAGCTCGGCTGGCCGCAGCTGAGCGTCGCCCGCTCGGTCAGCTGGGCCGACGGCGTCATCACCGCCCACCGCGGCGTGGACGGGGTGAGCGAGACCTGGCAGGCGGCCACACCCGCTGTGGTCTCGGTGACCGATGTGACCAACAGCCCCCGGTTGGCCCGGATGAAGGAGATCCTTGCCGCGAAGGCCAAACCGGTGCGCACCCTCTCGGCCGCCGACCTCGGTCTGACCACTGAAGAGCTGACCTCCCGCACCGCGGTCCGCTCGGCCACCCGCCGTCCGGAACCTGACCCGGAGATCATCTTCGACGACGGGACCGGGGGCGCCAAGCTCGCCGAGTACCTGATCGCTCACGACCTGCTCGCGAAGGAGAACTCATGACCGGCGTGCTCGTACCCCTGGGCTCGGACGCGGCGGCCGGGTTGCGGCCCGCCACCCGCGAGGTCCTCACCCTCGCCCGCGACCTGGGTGAGGTGACCGCGCTGGCGCACACCACACCCACTGCGGACCTGCTGGCCGAGCTCGGTTCCTACGGCGTGACCCGCGTGCTGACCACTCCGCTGCCGGAGCCGGCCAGCGCCGCTGCAGTAGCAGCCCAGGCCGTGGTGAGCGCTGTGACCGAGGTGAGCTGCGCCGTCGTGCTGTTCACCTCCTCCTTCACCACGAAGGAGATCGCTGCGCACACGGCGCACCGCCTGGGTGCCGGGCTGCTCATCGACGTGGGCGGAGTGCACCTGGACGGTGGCCGGCTGGTCGGCGGCAAGCGCGCCTTCGGTGGCACCTGGGAGACTGTCTGCGAGGTGCGCACCGAGGTTGCGGTGGCGACTGTCACACCGAACGCCGTGATGGCACGGCCGGCGCCGCAACCGACGGTCCCGGAGCTGCGCGATCTGCCGGCCGAGATCGAAGTACCGCCGCGGCTGGAGCTGCTGGAGCGCACAGTGGCCGACCACTCCGGTGATACCCGCCCGTCGTTGGCCGAGGCGGCAATCGTGGTCTCTGGTGGGCGCGGCACGTTCGGTGACTTCGAACCTGTGGAGGAGCTCGCGGACGCTCTCGGGGCTGCGGTCGGTACCACCCGGGACTGCGTGGAGGAGGGGTGGCTGCCGCCGGAGGCGATGGTCGGGCAGACCGGCACCACGGTCGCGCCGCGGGTGTACATCGGCGCCGGCATCTCCGGGGCGCCGCACCACATCGGCGGGATGGCCGGGGCGGGCACGGTGGTCGCGGTGAACATCGACGACGAGGCTCCGCTGGTGCAGCTGGCGGACTTCGCGGTGATCGGGGACCTGTCCTCGGTGCTCGCCGATGCCGTCGAGGCGCTCCGTGAGCACGGCGGCTGAGGGCCGTGCGCGGCTGACCTGGGCGGAGCTTCCCGACGGCGTCACCCGCCTGGTCAGCGAGCGTCTCGGGGAGAGTGTGGTCCGGGCGGTATCGCACGACGGCGGGTACAGCCCTGGTCTGGCCTCGACGTTGGTGCTGGGGTCGGGGGAGCGGGTGTTCGTCAAGGCGGTGGTGCCTGCGGAGCACCCCCGCAGCGGTGAGCTGTACCGCAAGGAGGCCGCGGTGGCGCCGGTGCTCGCCGGCGAGGTGGGTGCGGTGCTGCCAGCGCCGGCGTTCCGCTGGTCGGCTGAGGCTCAGGTGTCCACTGCGGCTGGATCACAGGACTGGGTGGTGCTCGCCTTCGACGCTGCTGACGGCCCAGGCCCACAGCTGCCGTGGCAGCCGGCCGAGCTGGCCGAAGCGCTTGACCTGGTCGCCGACGTGGGCCGGATCGCGGCGCCAGACCATCCCCAGATCCCGCCGGTGACGGAGATGGTCTTCGACGGGTGGCACCTGCTCACTGCGGACGCCGGTCTGCAGCAACGGCTCGCCCGGCTGGACGAGGTGCTCGGCCCGTGGCTGCTCGCCCGGATCGAGACCCTGGCCGCGCTCGCGGACACCTGGCCGCAGGTGAGCGCGGGCACCGCCCTGGTGCACCACGACCTGCGGGCGGACAACATGGTCCGTGCCGGTGGTCGGCTGCTCGCAGTGGACTGGCCGTACGCGAGCGTGGGTGCGCCGTGGCTGGACCTGCTCGGGATGATGCCGAGCGTGGCGCTGGAGGGCGGCGGGGACCCCGAGGAGGTGTTCACCGCCCATCCGGTGGGCGCGGCGGCGGATCCGGAGGCGGTGACCGCAGTGGTCGCCGCGTTCACCGGCTACTTCCTGGAGCGCTCTCTGCGGCCTCCGCCGCCCGGTATCCCGCACCTGCGCGCCTTCCAGCGGGACCAGGGCCTGGTCTGCGCCCGCTGGCTGCGCACCCGCCTGGGCAACTAGCGACCCCGCCCGCCCTCGACGGCGCGGGCTAGGTGTACTCGGCCATCAGGTTGGTGACACTCGGCTGAGGGGCGGGAGGCCGCCGAGTGCGCTGTGGCGGCGTTCAGTGTTGTAGGTGTGCAGCCAGGGTGCAAGGGCGTCGCGGCGGGCTTGGTTGCTGGTGAAGACGTGGCGGTAGGCCCACTCGGTCTGCAGGGTGCGGTTGAACCGCTCGACCTTGCCGTTCTGCCAGGGGCAATGGGGCTTGATGAACTTCTGCTTCGCACCCAGATCGGCCAGGGCCTTGTGGACGTCGCGGCCGTGGCGGTAGGCGAAGGCGTTGTCGGTCATCACGCGTTCGATCCGGGTGATGCCCATGG
>NZ_ATWL01000009.1 GCF_000421225.1 Ruania albidiflava DSM 18029
CGCCAGCATCAGCCTGAGCCATCAGTACCGCGTGGATCTCGTCCCACACTCCCAGCCGTGCGTAGAGGTAGTGGCGCTTCCACACCGTCTGCCAGGGTCCGAACCGCTCCCGGGGCAGATCCCGCCACGGAATACCGGTCCGAGCACGATAGATGATGCCCTCCACGATCATCCTGTTGTTCTCGAACGGATGCCCCTTACGACCCTCGTTCGAGGGCAGCAACGGCTCAATCCGCTCCCACTGCTCATCCGAAAGAGCCCGATCCCGGGACGCTGCAGTAGTAGCCATCCCTCAACCCTCAAGGCAAAACCCCCTCACATATGGGAGACACGCCCTAGCCGTGACCCGCTGTAGAACGGCCGCCTGGTGAGTCCCGGGCCGACGCTGGATCGACGTCTGTCGTGGATAGGGGCCAGCATCAGCGCCGGATCGAAGACCGCCCCAACCAGCTGCCGCAGCTCCATGTCGGCGCCGGAGAAAAGGCTCACCTCACGTCCTTACTCCGTGCTCCGGCGGGATGCGGTCGATTCCACCGTGCCCCGGCTCCCAGCGCAGGACAACAGGGGCCAAAGTGGACTCAGTTGACACCTTCCACGCCGCCGACAGTTGCGCGGCGATCAACCGGAGTTGAATCTGGGAACGCAAACCTCAGCGCCAGCGATTCTCTGGGCTCCCTTGTCTACCGACGGTTGATGTGACAAGGTCTCTCGAGATTTGATCAACTGGAGTTGATGGAGCCGAAGATGGTGAATCGCAACGACGTCGCTCGACTTGCCGGAGTTTCCCCGGCGGTCGTGAGCTACGTCATGAACGACGGGCCGAGGGGCGTAGCCCCTGCGACCAGGGAGCGCGTATTGCGTGCCATCGAGAAGCTCGGGTACCGGCCCAACCCGCTGGCGAACTCGTTGCGGACGAACCGGACGATGACGATCGGCCTGGTCGTGCCGGACAACACGAACATCTACTTCGCCGAGCTCGCTCGGGCGATCGAGGAGGCTGCCTTCCCTCTCGGGTACACGATGCTGCTGGGCAACGCCGCCGACAGCACGGAGCGCGAGAACGCCTACGTCCAGGCCTTCCTCGATCACCGGGTCGCTGGCGTGCTGCTCATACCGTCGCGGGACTCCACGGCGGCGGCCGCCAAGTTCGCGCACACGAACACGCCATGGGTCCTGATGGATCGTCTCACCGAGCTGGAGAACGTCCCCGCCCAGGTGCTGTCCGACAACCGCCAGGGTGGGCGTCTCGCGACCGAGCACCTCATCTGGCACGGACGTCGACGGATCGCCTGCATCTCCGGTCCGGTCGAGGTGGGGTACACGAGGGAGCGCGTGCGGGGGTGGCGCGACGCGCTCGCCGCGTCCCCGCTGGATCCCGACGCTGCACCATTGCGCGAAGTTGCCTTCGACCGCTTCGCAGGGTACCGGGCGGCGCGCGACATCCTGAGCAGGAACCCCGGGACGGACGCGATCTTCGTTGCGAGCGACGAGCAGGCGCTCGGCGTGATGCGCGCGATCGAGGAGCAGGGTCTCTCCTGCCCGGCGGACATCGCCATCATCTCCTTCGACGGCATCGCTGCCTCGCTGCTCACGGTGCCGAGCCTCGCCACGATCAAGCAGCCGGTGGGGCTGCTGGCGGAGCACGCGATAGAACAGCTCCTCGCCCAGGGCGACGCGACGCCGACGGACGGACGGCGCATCGTGCTGCCCGTGGAGTTGAGCACCGGCGGCAGCTGCGGGTGCCCCGACGTCGACTACGCCGCGCACAACCCCGGACGGCACGACGGGCCGCAGGACGAGGCGGAGAAGAGCGAACGATGACGAAGCACCGGATCGCCGTGGTCGGAAGCGTGAACCTCGACCTGGTCGTTGGGGTCGATCGGCTCCCGCAACCGGGGGAGACGGTCCTCGGGGGCGACGTCTCCTACCGCTCGGGGGGCAAGGGCGCCAACCAGGCCGTCGCCGCCGCTCGGTACGGTGCTGAAGTGGAGCTGCACGCCTGCATAGGCAGCGATGGATTCGGGGGCAGGCTGATCGATGAACTGGCGGGAGAGGGGCTCGACCTCGCTCGGGTGAAGCGTGTCGAGGCGCATCCCAGCGGGGTCGCGCTGATCGTCGTTGACGACGCGGGAAGCAACACGATCACCGTCGCCGCGGGGGCGAACGCCGCGCTGACGGGCGAGAGCTTCGGCGTCTCGAGCAGCGTCGAGAGTGCTCCAGATGCGTTACTACTGCAGCTGGAGATCCCGATGGCAGCCGCCACGAAGGCTGCGCGCCGCGCGGCCGGTCTCGGCATCCCGGTGACCCTCAACGCCTCGCCCCTGCTGACTGTGATTGGCGATGAGCTGCGCGAGCTCATCGCCCGCACCGATGTCCTGGTCGTCAACGAGAGCGAGGCCGCGACGCTGCACGCCGTCGGCGACGACTGGGAGCAGCGCGCGCGGAGCCTGCTTGAGGCGGGTCCGCGTGTGGTCGTCGTCACTCTCGGCGCGGACGGGGCCGTGGCAGTGAGCCGCGAGGAGACCGTGATCCAGGCGGGATTCCCCGTTGACCCGGTGGACACTACGGGGGCGGGCGACACCTTCTGCGGCGTACTGACCACCGAGCTCGTCTCCGGCACCGGCCTCACCGGGGCGATGCGCCGGGCGTGCGCTGCCGGAGCGGTCGCGACACTACGCATCGGCGCGAGGGAGGGGATGCCGACCGCCTCGGAGGTGGAACGGTTCCTGGCAGAGCGCGCAGTGCCCGAACAGAACGACCAGGACTGACCCGTCTCCGACAAGGACAGCCTGCCCGGAGTCGATCGTGCAGGCACGGACGGTCCGGCAGACCGAGGAAAGGAGTGAGAGATGAGAGGACCACGAACGCTCTCAGCGGCGATCGTTCTGGTCGCCGGAGTCGCCGTGACCGGATGTCAGGCGTCGGGTAGCGAGGAGGTGACGCTCACCTTCCTCAACCCGCACGCCGGCGCCTACGAGCCGGTTGCCGAGGCATTCGAGCAGGCGCACCCCGGGGTGAGCATCGAGCTGCAGAGCGTGCCCTTCGAGCAGATGGTCGAGCAGACGCAGGCACGGCTGAGCTCGGGCGACACGAGCATCGACATCGTCTCCGTCGATCCGCCACGACTAGCGAACATGGTGCAGCAGGGATTTCTCACCGAGGAGACCGACCACCTCCCGGAGATGGAGGCGAACGTCTCGCAGGCCGCGATCTCCTCAGTGACCGTCGACGACAGACAGTGGGCCTACCCGCTCTGGACGAGCGACAACTTCCTCTTCTACAACCGCACCCTCCTGGAGGAGGCGGGGCTTCCCGTTCCCGGGCCGACCTCGGCGGACCGGCTCACGTGGGAGGAGGTCGTCGACATGTCACGCAGCCTCGTCGACGCCGGAGACGCGCAGTACGGCATTGGCATGGATCAGGTCGACCGCTACTATGCGCTGCAGCCGTTGCTCGAGTCGATGGGCGCCGGGCCCGGGCTCGAAGGGCCGGACGGGCTCACCCCCGCTGTTGACACGGAGGAGTGGGAGCGGTTCGGCCAGTGGTATGGCGGGCTGTACGCTGACGGGCTGGCGCCCCGAGGCGTGGATCCGGCGCAGATGGTCGATCTGTTCCGTGCCGGCCACTCTGCGTTCCTGCTCGGCGGCGCCTCGGCGATTGGCCGGATTGCCGACGGCGACTTCCCCGGCGAGTGGGGAATCGCGCCGCACCCGTACTTCGCGGACGGTCCGATCGTCACCCCGACGGACTCGTGGGCGATCGGCGTCAGCGCAACGAGCGAGCATCAGGAGATCGCACGCGACTTCGTCCAGTTCGCGACGCTCGATCCGCAGGGCGCCCAGCTGGCATCCAGCGTGAACACGCTGCCGCCGGTGCAGCACGAGGCCTTCGACGAATATGTCGGCTACATCCAAGAGCTCGCCCCTGAGCAGACGGCGCACTTCGGAGAGCTGTTCCAGGAGGACACGGAGCACTACGCACGCCACCGTCCGACGAGCGCCGGATACGTGCAGTTCGAGAGTGAGATGAACAACGCCTTCAGCGACATCCGGAACGGCGCGGACCCGCGCCGCGTGCTCGGCAGTGCGCAGGAGGCGCTCGAGCGGCAGCTCGACCGGCTGCGCGAGCTCGCCGCCGAAGCAGAAGGGAACGAACGATGACGTCCGTCACCGCCCGCACCGAACGCGAGGTCACACGCGGCAGGACACGCCGATCGCTCGTCCGACGGGAGACGTGGATCAGTGCAGTCGTGCTGCTGCTCCCCGCCGTCGTGCTGCTGCTGCTCCTTCGAATCATCCCGACCGTCACCGCGATGGCCGAGGCTGTGCCGCTGGGAGGGGAGAGGTCACCGTGGTCGAACTTCGCGTACATCTTCTCCGACCCATCTTTCCTGAACTCGGTCTGGGTGACGCTGCTCTTCTCGGTCATCGTCAACCCCATCCAGATCGCGCTAGCCCTGGCCCTAGCGGTGCTGCTCACCAAGCACATCCCGGCGGTCGGCCTCTGGCGCACCTTCATCCTGCTCCCGATCGCCGTGCCTCAGGCGGTGTCGGCGATCATCTGGCTCGTGATGTTGCGACCGGACGGGCCGCTCAACGGCCTGGCGTCAGCCATCGGTCTACCGACAGTGCCGTGGTTGACCGAGCCGGGATGGGCGCTGATCTCGATCGTCATCGTCTGCTCGTGGGTGGGTGTCGGCTACTGGATGACCTTCCTGGTCACCGGGATCAAGGAGATCCCCTCCTCGCTGTACGAGGCGTCCGCCCTCGATGGCGCGAACGGGTGGCGGCAGTTCTGGAGCATCACACTTCCCGGCCTGCGCCGGCCGCTGCTGTTCGTGCTCGTCGCGGACACCGTCTCCAACTTCCTCGTGTTCGCGCCCGTGCGCATCTTGACCCAAGGCGGACCGCAAGGGGGAACGGATCTCCTCATGCACAACATCTCCGAGCGTGCCTACACCCTCGGAGACACCCAGGCGGCCTCCGCTGCGACCCTCGTCCTCGTGGCGATCGTCATCGTCGTAGTGACTATCCAGTTCCGGATGCTGCCGGGGAAGGAGGACTGATCGTGGTGAACCAATCTGCCACCCGCGGCGAGGCTAGGTCGGGCCGTCGCGCGCTGCTGCTTGCGGTGCCGGTCGCGATCGTCTCGATGGCGCCGCTCGTTTGGGCGGGGATCTCCTCGCTGCGCCCGGGCGAGGAGATCTTCCGATACCTCTCGCCATTCAGCTGGCGCACGCTGTTCCCGGAGTCCGTGAGCCTCGACAACTACCTGTCCGTGCTGCAGAGCCCATTCGCGCTGGCGCTTGTCAACTCGGTGAGCGTCGCCTTCTTCGGCGTCGCTCTCGGGCTTGTCGTCGCGGCCCTCGCGGGGTATGCGCTCGCCGTTCTGCCGTTCCCCGGCCGCACCGCGGTGTTTGCCTTCATGGTGGTGTGCTTCCTCGTTCCGTTCGAGGCGATCGCGATCCCGCTCTCCGCCTCCTTCCGCGAGATGGGTCTCGCCAACAGCTACGCGGGACTCATCCTCCCGGCCCTCGGCAACGGTCTGTCCATCTTCCTGCTGCGGCAGTTCTTCATGGGGATCCCCTCCTCGCTTGCAGAGGCAGGCCGTCTCGATGGCCTCTCCTGGTTCGGCGTTCTCCGCCGGATCTACCTGCCGCTGTCGCGAGGTCCGATGATCGGCGCTGGGCTCATCCTGTTCGTGTTCCAGTGGCAGTCGTTCCTCTGGCCGCTGCTCATCGCACCAGCCCCGGACGTCCGGGTCGCCCCGGTCGCGATCGCGGACTTCGCGCAGGAGACGGGCGTGGACTACGGCCAGATGTTCGCCGCCGCGATCCTCACGGCCGCGATCCCGCTCCTGCTGCTGCTGTTCTTCCAGCGGCACTTCACCGGTTCCACCGCAAGCTCAGGCACGAAGGAGTAACACCATGAGCGACACCCCCATCCGCCGAGTCATCCTCGACTGCGACCCGGGCAACGGCGTACCCGTGACCGACATCGACGACGGGCTCGCCCTCGGCTTCCTTCTCGAGGCTGAGGGGATCGAACTCGAGCTCGTCACGATCGTCACGGGCAACACCCACCGCGACACTGGATACCGCGTCGCGCGGACGATGCTCGACGACGTCGGAGTCGACGTCCCCGTGTGCCTCGGCGCGGCGACAGCGCTCCTCGAACCGCAGGATCCGTGGACCGACCGGCGTGAGCGAGCGCGGCGGGACGCGAAGTCGGCGCCCTTCTGGCAGGGAGTCGCCCCGCCCAGGGACTATCCCCTGCCAGAGAAGGCGGATGCGGCCGCAGAGATCGCCGCACGTGTCGCCGCAGCGCCGGGGAAGATCACGATCGCCGCGGTCGGGCCGCTCACAAACATCGCGCACGCGCTCTCGCTGCATCCCGGCTTGGCCGAGGATGTCGCTGAGATCATCGTCATGGGTGGAGCCTTCGACGTGCCCGGCTACTTCCAGGAGCTGAACTTCGGGGTGGACCCTGAGGCGGCGCGTCAGGTGATCGCTTCGGGCGCCCCTGTCACCCTGGTGCCGCTCGATGTGACCATCCGCACGGCGCTGCGTCTCCGCGACGTCGAGCGGCTCGGAACAGCGGGCACGAAGCTGGCCTCCTATCTCGCGAAGACGACCGAGCCGTGGGTGCGCCACGTGGAGCGCGCCAGGGGCCGCGAGGGATGTGCCCTCCACGACCCGCTCGCCGCAGCGCTACTCGTCGACCGAGGCATCGCCCGCATCGAGCGCTGTACAGTCGATGTCGAGCTGACGGGCCTCACCCGGGCACGCCCGTTGCGGTGGGACGCGGACGCCGTGCGGCTCGCGACCGGGGTGGACGTGCCCCGGCACCGACCGATCGATGTGGTCACTGATGTCGACAACGACGCCCTGGTGGAGCTGCTCCTCCGTACGCTCGGTGCCTGACGCCCGGGCGACCGGTCCGGGCGACCGTGCGGAGGTGCCGACCGGAGAATCAGCCGCGCTGTGCGCGTTCGACGGGCTTGCGCATCTCTGCGTGGGGAAGCCACGGCGTACGTGCGCCCAGAACAAGCGCCCTGCACACCATCGCCAGTCGGTCGGGGAGCCGGTGATCAGTCCACGACGCCGTAGAGGCGGTCGCCGGCGTCACCGAGCCCGGGGATGATGTACCCCTTCTCGTTCAGGCGCTCGTCCACAGAGGCGGTGACGATCTGCACATCAGCCCGGTCGCCGATCGAGTCCTGCACCAACCGCAGCCCCTCTGGTGCGGCGAGCAGGCAGACGGCGGTCACGTCCTGGGCGCCGCGCTCGAACAGGTACTCGATCGCCGCGACCAGGGTGCCGCCGGTGGCCAGCATCGGGTCGAGCACGTAGCACTGCCGGCCGGAGAGGGAGTCCGGGAGCCGGTTGGCGTAGGTGAACGCCTGCAGGGTCTCCTCGTTGCGCTGCAGTCCGAGGAACCCGACCTCGGCCGTGGGCAGCAGCCGCGTCATCCCCTCCAGCATGCCCAGCCCGGCCCGCAGGATCGGCACCACGATCGGGCGCGGCTCGGCCAGCGCCACACCGGTGGTACGAGCGATCGGGGTGTCGATCTCCACCTGCTCGGTGCGGATCTCCCGGGTGGCCTCGTAGGCGAGCAGGGTGACCAGCTCCTCGGTGAGCTGGCGGAACACCGGTGAAGGGGTGGTCACGTCGCGCAGGACGGTCAGCTTGTGGGCGATGAGCGGGTGGTCGGCGACGTGCAGGCGCATGGGCACAGTGTAGGAGCGCGCACCACCGCTCCCGACCTCGTTCACCGGTCTGGCCACGACTCCCACGAGATTGCTCGTCGAAATGGCCGCGCTCGGTGACCAGATCGACGAGCAAGTTCGTCGGGGCGGGCAGACTGGTGGTGTGAGCACTGATGAGGAGGCGATGCGCCTGGCCCTGGCGCAGGCACGCCAGGCAGGTGAGCGCGGCGACGTACCGGTGGGTGCGGTGCTGCTCTCTCCGGCCGGCGCGGTGCTGGCCCGAGCCGGTAACCGCCGTCAGGTCGACGGCGATCCCACAGCGCATGCCGAGATCCTCACCCTGCGTAGGGCGGGGGTGGAGCAGCGGGACTGGCGGCTGACCGGGTGCACGTTGGTGGTCACCCTGGAGCCGTGCACCATGTGCGCCGGGGCGATCGTCCTCGCGCGGGTGCAGCGGCTGGTGCTGGGAGCCTGGGACGAGAAGGCAGGGGCG
Source organism: Ruania albidiflava DSM 18029 (assembly GCF_000421225.1). Lineage (GTDB taxonomy): Bacteria > Actinomycetota > Actinomycetes > Actinomycetales > Beutenbergiaceae > Ruania > Ruania albidiflava. The sequence goes on from NZ_ATWL01000009.1 coordinate 8,201, forward strand.
TGCGGCTCCACCCGGGACGTGGTGCGCGACTCTCGGCTCAACCACCAGGTGCAGGTGACCGGCGGGGTGCTGGCGGGCGAGTCCACCCACCTGCTCACCGAGTTCTTCGCCGCGCGGCGACAGGCTGCTGGGCAGGCGCCGCCGGAACCAGCAGCCTCAGGGTAGGTCGGGCAGCTCGGCCTCGAGCGCCGTGAGGGCGGCGGAGGTGCCGGCCTCCAGGTGCACGTTCGCGACGTCGTCCCCGCGAGTGGCGCCCCGGTTGACGATGCCGACCGGCAGGCCGTTGCGGTGTGCGTGCCGCACGAACCTGAGTCCAGACAGCACCGCCAGAGAGGATCCGGCCACCAGCACGGCCTCGCTGGCGTCTACCAGGCGGTAGGCGGCGGCGACGCGGTCCTTGGGCACGTTCTCCCCGAAGTAGACGATGTTCGGCTTGAGGATGCCGCCGCAGCGCGGGCAGGGCTGCACCCGGAAACCCTCGGTGGAGGCGATGACGGCGTCCGCATCCGGCGCAATCTCCACATCGGCCACCGCTTCGGTGAACTCCGGGTTGAGGGCGGTCAGCATCTGGTCCAGCTGGCTGCGGGGGAGCATCAGGTGACACGACAGGCAGATCACCTCGTTGTAGTGACCGTGCAGGTCGATCACCTGCTGGGAGCCGGCGGCCTGGTGCAGCAGGTCCACGTTCTGGGTGATCACCCCGGTGACCAGACCTCGCTCCTCCAGCCGGACGACCGCCTGGTGCCCGGCGTTCGGCCGGCGGGTGCGCATGTGCCGCCAGCCGACGTGGTTGCGTGCCCAGTAGTGCCGCCGAAAGCCTTCGTCGGAGACGAACTGGTCGTAGGTCATCGGTGTGCGCGGTGGAGAGTCCGGGCCGCGATAGTCGGGGATACCCGAGTCCGTGGATATGCCCGCCCCGGTGAGCACGACGAAGCGGCGCCCGGTGAGCAACGCCGTGAGAGCCGAGACGTCAGGCTCGCTGGTGGATGGCACTGCTGCTCCCTCTGGTTCTGCTGCCCGGCTGAGCCTACGACGATGCGCTGCCGCCAGCGACGTCTCGACCCTGGCGGATTTTGGTCAGCGGTGCCGCTGCCAGTACTCTGGTCCGGCTAGGTAGCGTGTCCGAGCGGCCGAAGGTGCAGCACTCGAAATGCTGTGTGGTTCATAGCCACCGTGGGTTCAAATCCCACCGCTACCGCCATGTGATGAAGGCGCCACCCCGCAGTGAGTGGGTTGGCGCCTTCATCACGTCTACGGTTCGGGTGCTGGGCAGAGCACGTAGCAGGAACCGGGAGGTCCGTAGCACAAAGAGTTGGCGCTACGTCAGGAGGTTGGTGGCTTCGAGGAAGGGCTGGAACGACTTCCCGCACAGGAGATCGGCCATCAGCCTGGACTCTGCACGTACCCACGCTTCACCCAGAATGCGGTCCCAGTCGTCGTTGAACTCGTCGAAGTTGCCGGGGCGAGGTGTGAACTCGCCGACCACGAGACCGTCTTCGCTCTTCAGCATGTCGATCCGCGCATAGGGGTGCGGGATCTGCAGGCTGATGTCTGACACCAGGCTCGCCTCGTCCGGTGTGAACCCGAGGCGCGGGAAGTCGAAGTCCTGCGGGTGACCCATGTCGCGCTGCTGGGTATCGGCGTCCCAGTACGCGACCTTCGTCTCTGCGCCGGTCCGCACGGATTCGCGCACTATCACGACCTCGCCGTAGAAGGCGTAGAACTTCAGGTCGCGGGCCGGGATTCGGTTCGCTACGTCCTCGAGGATGAGTTCTTCCCACATCCAGTTGTCTCGGACCGGGTTTCTCTGTGCGTTCATCAGCTTGTGGGCGTGCTGGGTCATCTCGCCGATGGACTCAAAGGTCTGTCCGTCGCGCACGTGCACGATGTGGTCTTCGCTGTAGATCAGGTAGCAGCCACGCGAGCCCGTTGATCTGGTGGCTTTGAGGACACCGGGGGAGTCCTTGGGGGCGTCGGCGAGAGAGTATCGACTCTTGTCGGATCGGGGGCGCCGCACGCCGATGGCGTCGACGAAGTTGTAGGCACTGTTCTTGGTATCGAGGCGCCAGGTGGGTCGAAGGACGCCATCGAGGTATCGGGCCTCGGACATCTCGTGGACCTTGGCTCGGAAGGAGATAGAGCGCCTGATGCCGAGCCTGTTGCGTTCGAGGCGGCGCAGGACCCGGTGGCTGACGTGGTGTGGTGTGGCCTCGGCCCGCAGCGACTCCGTGCGGCGGGCGAGGGCTTGAGGGTCCATGCCCGCGATGAGGTTGGGGTGGAAGGTTCGCTCGACTGCGGCGCGCATGAGCCGGTCAGAGGTCTGGGCATTCGCTATAGATGCGAGTACGAGTTCGCGCCCTGGAGGTCGTTGCCTGTCTACCACCCGATCACCATATGCGAGCGTCCGGCTGTTGGCTGTTGACACGGCCAGCGACCGCCGGCACCAGCGACGTGCTCACCATGCGGTGCCACCGGCTGCGGCCTAGGCTCGGTCCATGGTCGGGTTCTTGGTGTTCTTGCTGATCGCGTGGCTCGTGCTGTCCGTGCTCGGCTTCGTGATCAAGGGACTGCTCTGGTTGGCGTTCCTCGGCATCGTGCTGTTCGTGGTGACCGCCATCTTCCTGTGGGTCAAGAGGAAGGCGACCGGCGCTGCTCGGTAGCTGCGGCTCGGGTCTCGTCGCGCAGCGCTTCGACCTGCTTCTTCATCGTCCGCACGGCATCGAGCGCCTTCAACGCGTCGTCGAACTTCGGCATCCGCGGTTCCGGCGACCACAGCTGGTCGGCATCGGTGACCGGGCTCGCTCCGTCGATGATCGGATCGAGGTCCGTGACCAACGCTGGACGTGACTCGTCCCCCTTCAGCCGGGCCCGGATCGCCTCGGTGTCCAACGGCACCTTCGAACCGACGAGGATCGCGTTCCCGAACCGTAGCCCGTGCAGGGACGAGCCCTGCACGATCATCGCCACGTGCGCGAACACCGCCTGCATGGTCGCCAGCTCGCGTCGGGTGAACTCCAGGTCGGGACCTGCCACCGAGTTGATCACCAGCCGTCCGCGGTCCGACAGCGCCGCGTACGCGGCGCGGAAGCACTCCACGGAGGTGAACTCCGGCGGTATCCGGTCCGCAGCGAAGATGTCGATGACGATGGTGTCCAGGTCGCGCCGAGAGGGGGACTCGAGCCAGGCGCGAGCATCCTCGCACCGGATGGTGACGCCGTCGGGCAGGCCGAAACGCGCCTCGGCAAGCGTGACCAGAGCCGGCTCCAGCTCGACCACTACCTGTTCGGCGCCGGGCCGGTCGTGCGCGATGGCACGTGGCAGGGTGAGCAGACCACCGCCTAGGTGAGCGCTCCGGGCAGGGAGGCGTGCGCCGAGTGCGGCGCGCATCCAACGCACCGCGGCCAGCGCTGGTGGTGCTCCAGCAGGGCCGAGGTGGGACTGCCGGGCACCGTTGATCTCCAGTGACCAGCCGCCCTCGCGCGGGACCAGCTGGGCCACGCGACCGCTGGACAGGACGACCTGTTCAGTCGGGTGCGGTTCAGCGGAGTCCTCGGAGGGGGGTGGGACGCAGGTCGACATCCGATTATCCTGCCACGCGAGGGAGGTCGCCGATGGGTCGGTACGGTGACCGGTGGCGGGAGCAGTGTTGGGTGCGCGGAAGGGAGGCCGACTCCGGTGACGATCTGGGAAGTCGGCGACGACGAGAAAGTCATCGAGGGTCTGGACGAGCTCGGGAAGCCGGACCCTGCCTACGCCGCTGCGCTCGGTCTGGTGCATGCGCCGATGCTGCGCCGCGCGCTGGCTGCGACGATCGACCTGGTCGTCTACCTGGTGCTGCAGGTGCCCTACTGGGTCTTCGCCCTGCCGCTCCTGCTCAAGCTCTACTTCGGTCGGATCAGTCTGTACGGCCTGGTGAACCACCCTGGTTTCATCCTTGCGATCGTGATGGCGAGCATCTCGTTCGTGCTCAGCCTGGCCTTCTGCATCGTGCAGCTCGTGCTGCACGGGCGGAAGGGCGTCACGATCGGCAAGGGGATCATGGGCATCCGCTCGGTGAACGTCAAGACGTTGGAGCGGCCCGGGTTCTGGCGCATGGTGCTGCGCGCCCTGGTGCTCATCGGATCCAGCGTGCTGGTGGTGGGTCCGATCCTGTTCTGCCTGTCGCCACTCTTCGATCGGGAGAAGCGGGGCCGCGGCTGGCACGACCTGGTGGGGCAGAACTGGTATGTCGACGTGCGCAAGGGGCTGCACCCCTATGACGAGAAGCGGATGCGGATCGCGCGCAAGATGGTGACCGCTGAACCTGTTGCCGGGCACAAGCCGCTGCCCTCGCTGGCTACGCCGTCCGTGCAGGGCGGAGACGGGGAGTACCGGCCAGGTGGTCGGGTGAGTGCTGGGGTGCTGGGCGTCGCCCGACCGCACGGTGCCGGACCGCGCCCGGAGGTGGGTCTCAGCGGTGCGGAGGAACCGACAGAGGCGCCGCTGCCGGCTGAGCCGACCCCCGGACGCCCGGTCTTCGGTGGCTACCGGCCGGCGACCCGGGGTGATGCGGCCAGCGCCGAGGACGCCCGGCCCGGGGCGGACTTGTCCACCGGGTCAGGCACGCCACCGGCAGCGTCATCGCCGCCGAAGCCGGCCTACACGCCCCCAGCACCTGCTGCACCGCAGATCCCTGCTCCGGTGCCCCGCACCGACGGCATGGTGACCGGTACCCCTTGGGGGGCGTCGCCACCCGCCGCGTCGACAGGTGAGGGTGGACCCGAGGCAGCAGCCGGCCAATCCGCGGGTGTAGCGGCAGGTGCGCCGCCTGAACCGGCGCCGCCCGCTGCACCAGCACCGCCGCCTGAATCGGCACGGCCGGCTGAACCGGCTTCGCCAGCTGCAGCGGCGGAGCTCGAGGCTGCTAGCCCGGCTGCCCCCGCGCCCCCGGCGCATGGGGACGGTCCGGCGGCAGCGGCGTCCGACGAGCCGGCGCCCGGTGCCGACGTGGTCGCGGCCGAGGTTGAGCAGACTCGGTTGTCCGTGCCCGGTTGCGTGCTCTACGTCGACGACGGAGGACAGATTCCGGTCACCGAAGCCCTGGTGCTCGGCCGCGACCCGTCATCGAACCATGCGTCCGGTCGACCCGTCCCGGTGGCTGACCAGACCCGTTCGGTGTCCAAGACCCACCTGGCCGTAGTCCCCACCGACGGCGGTATCGAGGTGACGGACCTGGGATCCACCAACGGCACCGCCGTCGTGCACGAGGGGGCGGAACGCAGGCTGGAACCTGGGGCTCCGCTTCTCGCTCTCCCGGGCGACACGGTACGGTTCGGGGAGCGTACAGCGGTGGTGGGGCACTCCTGACGGACGGTCCCGCCGGTGGAGGACGAGCGTGAGGATGGGGCGTAGCGCGTGAAGGTCAAGCTGACACTGCATCGGCACGGTGTTGCCCCCACAGACGTCGTGGTCACCGCTGACTCGACCGCGACAGCCGGTGATGTGGCCCGCCACATCGCCGAGGCCGACCCGGCACGCACGATCGTCGCCGGTGAGGAGGATGTGCTCACCCTCGCGGTGGCACCGCCGACCGCCGAGCGGATGGAACCGCTCCAGCCGGACGCGCACATGGGTGAGGCCGCGATCGGTTCTGGCTTCGCCGCGTCCGTGGTCAACCTCGGCCCGCGCACCTCGTTGTCCCCGTCTGCCGCCGCGCGGGATGCGGTCGGGGTGCTCCGCGCGACCGACGGGCCGCTGCGGGGCAAGGAGTTTCCCCTCACCATGGGGCACGCCACCATCGGCCGGGACCCGTCGAACGACATCGTGCTTGCTGACCCGTTGGTCTCCAAGAAGCATGCCCGGATCGAGGTCGGCGGGTACGTGGAGCTGGTCGACCTGAACTCCGCCAACGGGGTCATCGTGGACGGCACTCCGGTGCAGCGCGCTCGTTTGGTGCCTGGGCAGACGTTCGTGATCGGCGGCACCACGCTGGTGCTCTACCTCGCTGGTGACTTTGACGGCTCCGCCCAGGACCCCATCCTGGAGCGCGGTGGCGGGCTGTTGTTCAACCGCAGTCCGCGGGTGGATGTCCGGTACCCGGGGGTGGAGCATCCGCCGCCCCGGATGCCCACCGAGATGGTGCAGAAGCTCTTCCCGTGGACGATGCTGGTGGCGCCGATCATCATGGCCGGCGCCATCTACGCGATCACCGGCCGGGAACGTGCGCTGCTGCTGATCATCATGACGCCGATGATGGCGCTCGGGAACTACATCAACCAGAAGCGCCAAGCCGGGAACAAGCAGAACTACGAGATGGAGCTCTTCGAGCGGCAGTTCGAAGAGCTGGAGGAGACGCTCTACCGGGCGAAACCCGAGGAGGAACGCGCCCGCAACGAGGAGGTGCCGCCGGTCGCCGAGGTGTTCGAGCATGCCACGCGGCTCGGGCCCATGCTGTGGACCAGGCGGCCGGAGCACTGGAACTTCCTCGCGCTGCGGCTCGGTACCGGACGTGCACCCTCACGGAACTCGATCGCCCACCGCGACGCCGAGGACGGGCTGCCGGAATACGTGGAGCGCGTCGACCGGCTCAAGGAGCGCTACCGGTATGTGGACAACGTCCCTGTGCTGGAGTCGCTGTCGGCCGTGGGATCGATCGGGATCGCTGGTCCCACCGGGCCTGCCGCGGACACCTTGCGTGGTCTGGCGATGCAGCTCTTCGGGCTGCACGCGCCGAACGAGGTGGTCACGGTCGCCTTCACCGACTCGGAGTGGGCCGGCGAGCTGGAGTGGGTGAAGTGGCTCCCGCACACCACCAGCGAGACCAGCCCGTTCAAGTCGCTCCCGCTCGCGGATTCCGCGCCTGCGGCCACAGCGCTGCTCAGTGCGCTGGAGGAGTACGTCCTGCGCGCCGGGAAGAACCCGGATCCCCGCGGGCCGTTCTCCGAGACCTGGAACCCGATGCAGTACGGCACGGACGTCAACAAGGCAGCCCAGGAGACGAAGTCTCGGGCGAAGATCTCGGTGATCGTCCTGGTCACCAACGACGCGCCGGTGGACCGGGCACGGCTGACTCAGGTGCTCGAACGGGGTGCAGACGTGAGCGTGCACGCCCTGTTCGTCTCACCCACTGTGGAGTCCCTGCCGGCGGTGTGCCGCAGCTTCGTCGATGTCACCAACGGCCTGGAGGACGCGACGATCGGGCTGGTGCGGAACGGAGATCTGCACCAGCACATCCGGGTGGAGGGTGTTTCGAACGCGTACATGGAGACGTTCGCCAAGCGGCTCGCCCCGGTCGTGGACGCCAGCACGGTGGTCCATGACGAGTCCGACATCCCGAACGCGGTGATGTTCCTGTCCCTGGTGGGGCACGAGATCGCTGAGGACCCGAACGCGGTGGTGGACCGGTGGCGGCAGAACAACACCATCATCGACCGCTCGGACGCGCCACGGCCGCGGCTGAAGAAGGCCGGGAACCTGCGGGCGATCATCGGACAGGGCGCCAGCGACGCGATGACCCTGGACCTGCGCAGCCAAGGGCCGCACGCCCTGGTCGGCGGCACCACCGGTGCGGGCAAGTCGGAGTTCCTGCAGGCGTGGGTGCTGGGTATCGCCTCAGCGCACAGCCCGGACCGGGTGACGTTCCTGTTCGTGGACTACAAGGGCGGATCAGCGTTCGCCGACTGTGTGGACCTGCCGCACTGCGTGGGCCTGGTCACTGATCTGAGCCCGCACCTGGTGCGTCGTGCGCTGACCAGCCTGCGGGCCGAGCTGCACTACCGGGAGCACCTGTTCAACCGGAAGAAGGCCAAGGACCTGCTGGAGCTGGAGAAGCGGCAGGACCCGGAGTGCCCACCCGCGCTGGTGCTGGTGATCGACGAGTTCGCCGCACTGGCAGGTGAGGTGCCGGAGTTCGTCGACGGCGTGGTCGACATCGCCCAGCGTGGCCGTTCCCTCGGCATCCACCTGATCATGGCCACCCAGCGTCCGGCCGGGGTGATCAAGGACAACCTGCGCGCGAACACGAACCTGCGCGTCGCGCTACGGATGGCAGATGAGGCCGACTCCCGTGACGTCGTCGACGATACGATTGCCGCGTCCTTCCCACCCTCGATCCCAGGACGTGGGATCGCGAAGACCGGCCCTGGCCGCCTCACCCCGTTCCAGTCTGCGTACGCTGGCGGCTGGACCAGCCAGGACCAGGTCGTGACGGCAGAGGTCAAGGTGGCCGAGCTGCGGTTCGGGTCGGTCACCGAGTGGGAGCCGGAACGCCCCCCGGAGTCAGACTCCCACGACGAGGACCTCGGCCCGAACGACCAGAAGCGGATCGTGAACACGCTCATCCGGGCGGCCGACGTGGCGCAGCTGATGGTGCCCCGCCGACCGTGGCTGGACGACCTGGCACCGGTGGTCGAGCTGGCTGACCTGCCCGCAGAGGGCGACAGCCAGGTGCTCCTTGGCCTCGCCGACATCCCAGAACGCCAGGAGCAAAAGGCCACGTACTTCGTGCCGGACCGGGAGGGGTCGATCCTGTTCCTCGGCACCTCCGGAGCCGGCAAGTCCACGGCGCTGAAGTCGCTGGCCACGGCGGCAGGTATGCGCCCTGACCTTGGCAACGCTCAGGTGTACGGCCTGGACTTCGCATCCGGCGCCTTGGGCGTGCTGGAGCGTCTGCCGCACGTAGGGTCGATCATCGACGGTGACGACGCCGAACGCGTGCAGCGCCTGATGCGCACCCTCGGCGCGGAGCTCGACCGCCGCGCTGCTGCGTTCTCGAAGGTGAATGCTGCCAACCTCAGCGAGTATCGGGAGCTGGCCGATCCCACCACAGCACGCATCTTCCTGCTCATCGACAACTACCCGGACTTCAAGAAGGAGTGGGAGATCTCCTCCCAGCGGGCGCCGTTCTACCAGGTGTTCATGCGGGTTCTCGGTGAGGGACGCCCACTTGGAGTGCACGCGGCGATCGCTGCCGACCGTGGCGGCGCAGTGCCCACCGCAGTCTCTGCGAACATCTCCCGCAAGATCGTCATGCGTCTGTCTGACCCGAACCAGTACTCGCTGCTCGGCGTGGACAAGGATATCCTCGACGACCAGTCCGCACCAGGACGCGCGGTGATCGAGAAGAACGAGGCGCAGGTTGCGGTGCTTGGGGGCACGACCAACGTGGCTGAGCAGACCAAGGCGCTGGACCAGCTGGCGGAGAAGTTGCGCGAGCAGGGGATGCCGGAGGCTCCGGAGATCCGTTCGCTACCCACCCGGATCAGCGTCCGGGAGATGCCCGACGTGGTCGAGGGCATGCCGGTCTTCGGCATTGCCGACGATACGCTCGCGCCGCGTGGCTTCGACCCTGTGGGGTCGTTCACCATCGTCGGACCACCGCAGTCCGGCAAGACGAACACGCTGCGGTCGCTGGTTGTGGCGATGGAACGCTTCGACCCGAATATCAAGCTGTTCCACTTCGGGAACCGCCGTGCCCAGCTCGCAGACTTCCGACCCTGGGTGCGCAGCGCGGTGCGCCCGGACGAGGAGAAGGAGCTGGCCTCCGAGCTGATCGACATCGTCTCCGACGAGTCCGTGACCGATCGGATCCTGATAGTGGTCGAGGAGATCCCGCACCTGGCCGATGGCCCCGCGGACCGAACTATGCGCGGCCTGCTGCAGGCGATCAACAACAGCGACCACCTCCTCATCGGCGAGTCGGACGTGAGCCGTGCCGGCGGCGGATCCGGTGTGCTCGGCGAGTGGAAGTCCGCCCGCCAGGGGATCGCCCTGAAACCGGACACCTACGACGGCGACACCCTGTTCAAGGTGCCGTTCGGGCGGGTCAAGCGCACCGACTTCCCGGACGGACGGGGCATCTTCGTACAGGCGGGCCGGGCCGTGACGATGCATGTGCCGTTCGTCTCCCCCGACGACGTCGGACCGACCTCCGGCAACGGAGTCGCCAGCGCCGAAGCCACCGCGCCGGTGGCACCTGCAGGCGTGGGTGGGTAGTGGTCCCCATTGCCCGGTGAGCAGAGTTCCATACAGTAGGTGTAGGTGGTCCAGGAGGGGCACCATCCGAGAACATCAGGAAGGTAGTTTTCATGACCGACTTCGGTGCAACATACGACGAGATGGAGTCCTGCGCTGGCAAGCTGGACGACGGCAAGGAGAGCATCGACGACGCGCTCACCGAGTGCCAGGGTTACGTCGATGAGCTCGTCGAGGACGGCTTCAAGACCGAGAAGGCGTCCGGCAAGTTCAAGGACGGCTACGACGACCTGACCAGTGGTCTGAAGGACGCCTCTGAGGGTGTCGCCGAGATGGCGCAGGCACTTCGCGACATGGCTCAGGCCATCCGCGACCTGGACGACCAGCTCGCTGGCTGATCGAGTCCCAAGATGCGGGCTGTGGGGTCGGCCCCGGGAGGGCCGACCCCACAGCCCGTCTGATCGGCGCACTTGGGTGCGTCACGCCAATGTTCGACGTAAGCAAACCAGGGGCCGGGAGCCATGGCAGGCGAAGACATATACATCAAGCTGAGTGAGCTCGAGACGGTCAAGACGCAGCTTGATGCGATCATCGAAGAATTCGGGAACGCGACGGAAAACTCTGAGAACCTGGAAGCTGCGATCGGTACCCCGTATGGCCGAGGGGAGCTCCAGTCCAAGGCGAGGGACTTCGAGGAACGCTGGGACGACAAGCGCACTCAGCTCAAGGATGGGCTTGAGGGTGTCCGCGACCACGTCGGCGGCGTCATCGATGAGATCCAGAAGTGGGATACCGAGACCGCCATCCAGCTTGAGCCGGAGAAGTAGGCCCGGCGGGGCGCAGAGAGGGAATCTGTAGTCAATGATACCGATGCCGTTGTCCCCGAAGGGGCGAGAGATCAAGTATGTCGAGGGCAGTCCGAGCGAGATCGAGAGCCGGGGTGCGACGATCAAGTCGCTCGGCGACCAGATGATCGAGAGCGCCGAGCTGTTGGAGAAGGTCAAGTCTCGAGCTCTGGACGGTGAGAGCCAGAAGGGCAAGGCGATCGAGAAGCTGAGGGAGTCGATCGGGGACTCCCACGAGATCCTCAAGCAGGCCGGTGAGCTCTATCAGCCTGTGGGGCCCGTGATCGAGACGTATGGCAACAAACTCGCGGTCGCTCAGATCTTGATCGAGGTCTATGTTGACCAGGCGGAGAGCCGCTGGGAGACGTTTGCCAGCCTGCCGGGCTACGTCGATCCCCGTGGCACCGGCGGCATCTTCCAGCCCGAGGAGGGGAGCGAGGAAGCCGAGCAGAACGCCGAAGAGGATGCTGCCAAGAAGGCCGCTTACGAAGAGTGGGAAGAAAGCGCCGAGAACTTCGACCGCTGGTATGGGGACCCTGGCAACGAAGACTCGTGGGAAGTCATCTTCGAAGAGGCCGTCGACGGCATCACCGAAGAGATGGCAGACAAGATCAAAGACAGCTTCTGGGATGCGATCGGTGACTTTCTGAGCATCGCGGCACTGGTTCTGGGAGTTGTCGCGCTCTTCGTCGGCGGCTGGGTGATCGCTGCCATCGCCCTGGCCGTCGCTGTCGCCTACCTGGCCGTGACCATCATCCAGTACAACCTCGGCGAGAAGTCGGGGATGGACATCTTCTTCGCAGCCCTAGGGGTATTACCCGTAGGCAAGCTCAGCAACATGACGAAGCTGCTGCACGGGTCACGTGGACTCAAGGCGTTCGGGAATGGCGCGCTGGGGAAATTTGCCGACCTCAAGCGCGCGAACGGCCTCCAGAAGCTGGACGGCAAGTTCTTCAAGGAAAAGGCCTTCACCTTCAACGGTAAAGGCGGCTTCAAGAAGGCGGCTATGGGATCGGAAGGGCCGAAGGCTGTGCACCGCGAGCACATGAAGCTGTACTTCGGCCCGGGCGGACGGGAAGCCTTCATCGGTGGCCAGAACGCTATTCGCAACCTCTCCCGGGTGGATTTCGGCCTCCAGTTCGCTGGCAATATCTCCACCTGGTCTGGACGCGTGGGTTCCGTCACTGACTGGAACGACCCGTCGCCAAAGTGGATGGGCGCGTTGCTGTGAGGTTTAGAGCGTGACGGCCGAATCAGGCATCACATCTGCATCGTCGAGCTGGACGCTCGGGCTGGCAGAACAGATCGATATCCCCGGGTGGTTCGCGATCCCGGAGTCTGCGACGCCGGAAGCGCAGGATACCTGGGTGTCACAGAACGCCCACCAGCTGCGCTCATTGGTCGGTTCGAATCGCTGGGACGGCCAGCCCACCACGGAGAAGGACATCGAAGACGTCCTGCGCTCGGCGTTCGCCGAGCGTGCGTCGACCGACTCGGATGTCTTGCTGCAGGTCTGGCCAGTCCCGTACCCCGCAACTATCCTGTGCCACCTGGACCTCGTGACAAGTGCGACACTGCCGCACTGGCCGGACGTGGATGGGATCGTGCACCCGGTCGAAGCGCCGTACTTGGGGCAGGGAATCCAGGTCTCCACCCGCGGGGTCGAGGACGGCATCGAGCTCGCCTCGGTCCACCTGATCTTCGACAACGGTGAGGTTGCCCTGGTGATGAGCATCGAAGAGGCACCTGCGATGCTCGTCTCGCGAGTCCTGCCGGAGTTCATGATGCTGTCCGAAGCGTTACGTATCGACGGTCCGGACCGGGAACCGTTGGTGGGTGTTCTACCTGTAGGGCAGATCCCGGAGGAAGCGCCGTGGGACTTCGAGGAGACTGGAACAGCATGACGGGGATACGGGAAGCGGTCGGTCTGCAGCCTGAACCTGAGTTCGATCTGCAGCTACCAGTTGGGTGGACGCGTCAGCAGGCGGGCGACCAGGCTCGGGATGCGATGCTGGCTGTCGTCAAGCAGCGGTTCATGGAGCAGCACCGTCCCGATCTGTATGCCGAGACGAAGCGACTGGTGAGTCAGAGCTTCGAGGAGATGGAACGCAACGGCGTGTTCGCGTTCTTTGCGCCGACCGAGCCGGGTGACGAGACGCTGGCGATCCCTGCCTCCATCCACGCCTCGATCCGCCGTGCTGCCCCTGGCGAGACGCTGGACGACCTGGCCCGGACGCTGATCCACGGGAAGGGGGCGACACCGCTTCGAGGAGACAGCCGAACGCTTCGATTCGAGGAGGAGAGACACGTTCGCTTGGGGACGCAGACGGTTGTCGCGCAGTCGGTGATCTACCTGACGCCCATACCGCGCGCCAAGCGCCGGCGGGCGCTCCAGCTGGTCGCCGGGTTCGGCCGCACGGTCGACACACCAGCGGATCATCCCACGATCGACGCGATGAAATTCCTCTTCGACACGTGCGTCTCGACGTTGGCCTGGCGGGAGCCAGCCAGGGCCTAGCTACGATGTGACGATCGGACGTCCATCGAAGGAGACTGGGGTGGGAAGAGCGAGCCAAACACCGGAGGAGTGGGCGCGAACCGTCGACCTCGCTCCTCCGGTTCACTGGGGGGACGTCGAGGATGAGATTCTGCGTCGCGAGCCGGTGGTGGAGAAGTCTACGGCGGATACCGTCGTGCGGGTGATCGGTTTCGTGGTGGTGGCGATCCTGGCGATCCCGAGCTTCGGGTCGTCCGTGCTCGGGCTCGTCCTGTTCCTGCTAGGGGTGAACCCGGTCATCCTCCGAGTGCTGTTCGCGTTGGCGATCGGAACTGCCGTCGTGATGCTGATCTTCTGGTGGGAGGACCGGGACAGGAGCCCGGTGAAGCTTCTCGTCGCCGGCGGCTCTGGTGTTGTCTCACTGGGGACCTACCTGCTGATGCGGGGAGCCCCGGAGGCACAAGGAGACGCTTGGGCCGCACTGCTCATGATCCTCGCAGCTGTTGTCGGGTTGGGTGGTGTGGTCGTGATGCTGCTTGGCGCCAAATCTCAGCAGGGACGCCCGCGGCGGCGTTGGAGCCTCAGTCCCGGCAGGGACGCAGCCTATGTCCGGGCCCGTCGGCGCGCACTGGAGATCCTGGTCGAACGTGGTGTGGTGCACGTGGACGAGGACCGCCGGCGGCAGCTGGCGGAGATGCCTCTGGGTACCTGGCACACCATGGACGCAGCCTCACAACGGTGAGTCGGCCCAGCCGGTCCGCCCTGGTGCAGTCACGTGTCCTAGGAGGCTCGGACGGTCTGCCCTTTCGTACCCTGCCTCCTCACTACGCTCGTCGACATCCACGGCCGCTGGGGAGGTAGAGGGTGGCGCCCGAGGAAGAACGACCCATCGAACGATGGGCCCGCTCTCGGATGGCGGTGGGCATCCCGTCTGAGATCGAGCGACGCGTCCTCCTCGAGAGTCCGCGAGCCATGCAGCCGGATTCGCGCGAAAGATTCTGGCGCAGTGGATTGGGTGTCTTGGTCCGTATGGTTCTGATCGTCTCGGCCACTTTCGGCGCAGCGGCGGTCCTGTCCAGCCCCGAGCTGGGTTTCATGCGCCGCGGATTCGACCCGGAAGTCGCGATCCGGGTCTCTGCAGTGTGCTTCGCACTATCGGTCGTCTTTGTTCTCGCGCTGCTCGCCGAATGGTGGCAGACAGGTCGCGAACGGCCACGCGGTGCATTCGGTGTTGCCCTGATCGTCCTCCTACCAGCGGCGGTGACCCTGCTGGTGGTGCATCGCCAGACGGCGGTCGTCCCGTGGGCGTGGATGGCACCCGCTTGGCTGGCAGCGATTCTCTCTGTCGTGCTGCTCCTGGTTCTCGTCGTAGCGTCGCATCCTGTTGTCGAGGCCGCCGATGCTCCCGTGCTTGACGTCGCCACGTTGACACCGGGTGAGATCGAGGAGCTGTTGGCGATCCGGGAACAGACGTTACGCTTCTTGGCGGACCGGGAAAGGCTCGCCCCTGGTGTCGTTGAGCAGGCACGGCACGTTCCGCTGGGGCAACTGGACACGTTGGACGCCCGACAGTGACTGGATGGAGAAGATGGGCAGGAAGGTCCTGGTTCGTCTGACGGCCGTCAGACGAACCGACCTGATGGTTCTCCTGGCGGTGACCACTGAGGATCCGAACGTCGCTGCCACGTGCCACGGTATGACGCAGATCGCCTTTGTGGTCGCCCTGGCCGTGCCGTTGACGGTGCGGGCAGCGTGGGCTCAGACCACGTCAAGCGCGGTCTCGGGGACGAGAAGGACATAGACACGGTGGAGATGACCACGATGCCGCTGGGGACATGGGGCGACCTGGACCAGTGCCCCGAGGGCTGAGAACGCGTCGAGTGCCACCGGACCGCTATCTGGCTCGTAGACTCACACCTGGTTGCAGCGATCGGCGAGGAGAGGTTGACCGTGCCACGACGGGGGCGCCGGGCGGGACTGCTCGGCTGCGCACTGGCCACGATGCTGACGCTCGCCGCTTGCGCCACGCCGCTGCCGAACTCTGTGGTTGCCGGGTCGAGCACCACCATCGGCTGGACCCACCGGCTCACGTCCACGAACGCGGCCAGCACCGAGGGAGCGACCGACGGCAACCTGGGCGTCGCAGCCCTCACCCGCGGCCACTTCGCTGTGGCAGTGGACGGGGCCGCAGTGATCGACGAGAGCTTCGGTACCGCCACCGTTACCAACCCGGAGACGTTCACAGTCCGCTACGACCTGGCCGAGCCGACCTGGTCCGACGGCATCCCGGTCGATGCGGCCGACCTGATGCTCGCCTGGGCCGCCGGTTCCAACGCACTCACCGAGAGGCAGGAGGGCGCAGCTGACAAGGGTACCGATGATGTCGACAACGCTGACGACGATCCGGCACCGCGGTTCGAGTCCGTGCCGACTGGACTGCGCGACAGCGAGCAGATCAGCGACTACGACGAGTTCGGCCGGTGGATCGACGTCCGCTTCGCCCACCCGGTGATCGACTGGCAGACCGCACTGGACGTGGCCGTCCCTGCGCACGTGGCCGGCGAGCTCGCGTTCGGCATCGAGGACCCGATGGAGGCCAAGCAAGCGATCATCGATGCGATCACAGAGCGCGACACCGAGGCGCTAGCCGCGCTCGCCGAGGCCTGGAACACCGGCTTCGTGCTGCCTTCAGGGGACGGCAGCAACATCCCGGAGGACCTGCTGCTGTCCAACGGCCCGTACCGGATCACCCAGGTGGACCAACGACGCACCGATGCTCAGGTGGTCACCTTGGAGGTGAACCGGGAGTTCACCGGCCACGCCCAGCCCGAGGTGGAACGGGTCGACCTGGCCGAGACGCCGGCGGGCGACCTGCTCACCCAGGTGGGAACCTCACTGAACGCGGTCGCGGTCGCCCCGACAGCGGACAACCGGACCCGGGTCCGCGATCTGGAGCGGATTGACTACGGCGTCAGCAACGCCCATGACGGGACGATGTGGGCACTGATCCTGCGGAGCGACCGTGGTGAGCTGTCCTGGCACAATGCCCGCCAGGCCTTCCTGCGGGCGGTGCCGCGGGACGAGGTGTTGACGGCAGCGGCTGGTCAGTGGCGCGGCGTCTACCCCTCCACCGACGCGATGCTGTTCCCACCCGGGGGAGAGGGGTACGACATCGCGCGGGAGGATGCAGGTCTGCGGACGCTGCTGGACGGCGGTCCCGGTGATGCTGCCGAGGAACGAGAAGCCATCGGTGTGGACGAGGGCGCGCAGGTGTGCGTGCTGTACGACACCACCGACCCGTTCGCCTCCGCGGTCTACTCGGGGCTGCGCACCGGGGTGGCTGAGGCTGGCTGGGAGGTCTGCGACTGCGGCACGGACGACGTCTCTGCTGCTATCGAGGAAGACACTCGTTGGCAGGCGATCATCACCCGCGTGCCGATCCCGCAGACGCCGGCGCAGATCCGCTGGCAGTGGGGCAGCGACGGACGGGCCAACCTCAGCGTCGCTCAGAACAGCGACCGGGATGCGCTGATCGAGGACCTGGCCCGCGCCGCCGACCAGTACGAGGCGCGCGACCTGCGGGTCCAGATCGAGGCCACGATCGTCGAGGATGCGGTGGCGCTGCCGCTGGCCACCCAGCCGGTGCTCGCCATCAGCGACCGGTCGATCGACGGGGTGGAGCTGCGGCCCGGCGGGGTGGCCTCACTGACCTCCGGTGTGCCGGACTGGACGGTCGCCGAGGGCTGAACAAGCGTTGAGGAGCGCGAGGATCTCGCCGCGAGGTCTCGAGCTGGTCACGATGAGATTTCATTGCGATCACAACGAGATCACGCTTTGGTATCGACGATCGGTCATGGAGAGCTGATGGGTAGTTCTCCCCATCGGACACCTCCCAAGGGGTGATTCCCAGAAAACGGCAGTAGTCTCGGGCTTCATGGGCAGGCATGAGACCGACCGCGGACGCTTGTACGGCGCCGCCGTCCAGAGCCAGATGTTGACCGCTACAGCGCCAGGTGGCCCCGTCACCGCACCTGGTGCTGCCGACAATGCGCGCGACCGGATCCGGGATGCTGCGATCGAGTCGTTCGCCTACGAAGGATTCGATGTGGGTATGCGGGCGATTGCCGCTCGCGCCGGTGTCACCGCCGGGCTCATCACGCACTACTACCGGTCCAAGGCGCGCCTGCGCCAGGAGTGCGACGAGTACATGCTGCAGTACTCCGCCTCCCGTCTGCCGAGCAGCCTTGAGAAGACCAGCGTGGAGGAGACGCTCACCGGTGACCTGGAGCTCCTCACCCAAGCCGTGCACTACACCATCCGCAGCCTGCGTGAGGGTGGGCTGTACTGCGACACCTTCCTGAAGTTCACCCTGGAGAACACCCGGGAGCGGATCGACGCCGGGATCGCTGCCGGCACCCTGCAGCCCAGCGACGACGAGGACGCCCGGGCCCGCGTGGTGCTGCGGCACTGCCTCGGTGCTGCGCTGATCGACTTCGCCCTGGACGCGCCCCGTAGCCCGGAGGAGACGGTGACCTTCCTCCGTGAGTTCTGGGGCCATCTGATGGAGCCGATGCTGCAGCTGACCAACGGCCGGTCCTTCCGGACCGTCTCCGGTGCCGGTGGATTCCTCCAGCGCGCCGGGTTTTGCCTCCCAGAGCTGATCCGCACTACCCGCCCGACGGCGTAGCACCCCCTGGTGCTGCGCCGTCGCCGTGCGTGGGGGGGATGGCCAGGTGAGGCGATCTCGTCCCGGGGAGTGCCGCCGTCGTGCAGTCAGAGGCGGGCGAAGCGCTGCACGAACGTGCGCAGCACCCCGGGCGCGTGCGAGACGTCGGCCCGGCGTGCGTCCGAGGCGACCGCCTCGGCCTGCTCCGGCGGGAAGTAGCCGTGCCGGTCGTAGACCCCGATCCGGGTGATCAGGCCATCGGCGTCCAGCTCGGGGTGGAACTGGGTGGCGTACACGTTCTGGCCCACCCGGAACATCTGCACCGGGCAGCGGGCGGAGGTGGCCAGCAGCACCGCATCCTCGGGCAGCACCCGGCAGGCCTCCTTGTGCCCCACGAAGGCGTGGAAGGTCTCCGGCAGCCCCGCCAGCAGCGGGTCCGCTCGCCCGGCATCCGTCTGCTCGATCAGCACAGCCCCGACCGGTTCACCGTAGGTGGTGTCGATGATCCCGCCCCGGTGTGCTCCCAGGGAAGCGATCCCGTAGCAGGCGCCGAGGAACGGGAAGTCCCGGTGCACGATCTGGTCCAGCAGCGCGGTCAGCTCATTCTCCACGCGCCGCTGCACCGGCGACTTCGACTCCACCGGGTCGCTGGAGTTGAACGGGCTACCGCCCACGATCACCCCGGAGTAGTCCGCCAGCGTGAGCTCCGGCAGCGGGCCGGCCTCCATCCGCACCCGCTGCAGCTGGCCCTCGGTCAGCCCGCCGTACCGCAGGAATGCCTCGTACTCGGTGTCGGCCGCAGCGTCCTCGGCGCGGCTGGCCAGCAGCAGGAACGGCTTCACGATCGCCGGTTCAGCTAATCCAGAACACGGCTGCGAACATCGCCGACCAGCCCAGCAGCGTGATTCCCCCGATCGCCACCGCCGCTTCCGCCAGGCCGCGGCCACGCAGCCGGTGGTTCGCGGTCTGGCGCAGGGCGACGATGCCCAGGACCACCGCCGCCAGAGCCGGGACGAACGTGATCACCCCGAGCAGCGCGCACACCAGGGCGATGGTGGCTGCGGCGCTGGAGCGCGGCGCCGGGGTGAAGTACCCGGGACCGGCGAACGTCACCGCAGGATCTGGCATCGGTAGCGTGTAGGAGTTGTCGTACGGGGAGCGGCCGGCCGGGTGGCTCACCTCAGCCCTCCTCGGCGCTCGGGCTGGCGGTGGACAGCGGGGTGCAGTCCGTGGCTGCCGGGATGGGGGCCTCGGGGTCGATCGAGATCTCGTCGCTGGAGCGGAGCGCCTCGAAGTTCGCACCGAGGACCACGTCCAGCGTGGCCCCGCCTCGGGAGTCGGTCTGGATCGTCGCGTTGTCGAACAGCTCGGCGATGGTGAACGCGGCCGGCAGACCGTCCGCACCGGTCACGATCTCCACGGTGCCCGCATAGGGGGCCTCCGAGTTGGACTGCTCCGCCACGGTCACCCCGTGGTTGGTGAGCGCATCGGAGGTGGACGCGGCCAGGCCGACGCGGCTGGTGCCGTTGAGGACGTTCACCGTGATGTCCTCCAACGCCACGAACGTGGCATCCTCTGGCGGGCACGGGACAGTGGCTTCCGAGGCGGTCGGTTCCGGGGAGTTGATCGGCACGCTGAACGGGCTGGGCAGGATGCCCACCCACATCGCCCCGGAGGCCAGGCCGACCACCAGCATCGCCGCGATCAGGGTGCCGAAGATGACCGTCTGGCGTTGCTGGAGGTGCCGGCGCCGGGCTGCGCGGGCACGGGCGCGGGACTGCTGCGTGCTCACGTGCTGAACCTACACGTCTGGTGTTGCGGGAAGGTCACAGCTCGAGCACCCGCGCGTGCAGCAGGTTGCGCTGCTGCAGAGCTGCGCGCAGTGCGCGGTGCAGCCCGTCCTCCAGGTAGAGATGACCACGCCAGGCGACCACGTGCGCGAACAGGTCGCCGTAGAAGGTGGAGTCCTCCGACAGCAGGCTGCGCAGGTCCAACGTGGACTTGGTGGTGACCAGCTCGTCCAGGCGCACCTGGCGTGGCGGCACCTCTGCCCACTGCTTGGGGGTGCGCAGCCCGTGGTCGGGGTAGGGACGCCCATCGCCCACGGACTTGAAGATCACGCAGTCGATCCTAGGTGAGAACAAGGGCGCGCGGCGTCATCCTCGCGGGGGACTTGCCGGTGACGGGACCTCTCTGACCACCCGGGCCGGCGAACCCATCACCACGGCACCCGCGGGGACGTCCTTGGTGACCACCGACGCCGCCGCAACCACCGCATCGTCACCGATCCTCACCCCGGGCAGGATGGTCACGTTCGCCCCGACCCAGACGTTGCGGCCCAGCACGATGGCTGCCGGCAGCAGGTCGGCGCGCCGGGTGGGGTCCAGGTGATGGTTCAGCGTGGCGAAGACCGTGTTGTGGCCGATCAGACAGTCGTCACCGATCCGCACCCCGCCCTGGTCCTGGAACCGGCACCCGGAGTTGATGAACACCCGCTGACCGATCCGGAGGTTCCTGCCGAAGTCGGAGGTCAGGGGCGGGAACACGGTGACCGACTCCGCGATGGTGGTGCCCGTCAGCTGTGCGAGCAGGTCGCGGACCTGGGCCTGGTCGTGGTAGCCGCCGTTGAGCTCGCCGGTGAGGCGCAGCGCGTCCTGGCTGACCCGGTGCATCACCTCGTGCAGCGGGGAACCGCCAGGAATGGTCTGGCCGTCGTCGAGGGCGGTGAGGAGATCGTGCAGGTCTGGCATCGGTGCCTCCGTTCGGTCGGTCAGGGCTGTGCGTGCGGTCGGTCAGGGCTGGAGGTTCGGCCGATCAGGGCTGGAGGAGGACCTTGATGGCCTGGCGCTGGTCCATGGCTGCGTACGCCTCGGCCGCCTGTTCCAGCGGCAGGGTGCGGTCGAAGACCTTGCCCGGCTCGATCGTGCGGTCCCAGATCAGGTCGATGAGCTCCGGCAGGAACCGCCGCACCGGCGCGGGGCCACCGTGCAGGTGGACCAGGGAGAAGAACAGCTCGCCGCCCGGCAGCTGTACGTCGTGCGAGACGCCGACGTACCCCACGTGACCACCCGGACGGGTGGAGCGGATCGCCTGCATCATCGACTCCTGGGTCGCGACCGCCTCGATCACGCTGTGCGCGCCGAGCCCGCCGGTCAGCTCCTTCACCTTCGCGACGCCGGCCTCGCCACGCTCGGTGACGATGTGCGTGGCGCCGAACTCTCGCGCGAGCCGTTGCCGGTCCTGGTGGCGGCTCATCGCGATGATGGTCTCGGCACCCAGCTGCCGGGCGGCCAGCACACCCATCAGTCCGACGGCGCCGTCACCCACCACTGCGACCGTCTTGCCGGGGCCTGCCTCGGCGGCGACCGCGGCGAACCAGCCGGTGCCCAGCACGTCGGACGCGGCGAGCAGGGAGGGGACCAGGTCCGGGTCGGGGACCCCCGGGGTGCGCACCAGGGTGCCGTCAGCGTGCGGGATCCGGGCGTACTCGGCTTGTGTGCCGATCGCACCATCGACAAAGACGGCGTTCACGCACCGGGACTGGTAGCCGGCGGCGCAGATCTCGCAGGTGTTGTCGGAGATCACGAAGGAGCCGACCACCCAGTCACCGGGAGCGACAGTCGTGACCTGCTCGCCCACCTGCTCCACCACACCGACGTACTCGTGACCCATCAGCTGGCCATCCGGGGTGTCCGTGCCACGATAGGGCCACAGGTCGGAGCCGCAGACGCAGGCGGCCACGACCCGGATCACCGCATCGGTCGGGTCCTCGATCCGCGGATCCTCCCGCTCCTCGACCCGCACATCACCGGGAGCATGCATCACAACACCGCGCATCGGTCTTCCTCTCCTGGGTTGGTGGCTGCGCTCGCAGCCTGGGCGGCGGTCCGGGGGACAGCCACCTGCCGCCGCGTTCCATGATGCTCGGGTGGTCGGCGGCGTGGGAGAGCCTGATGATGGGGGTACCGGGAGGGACTCCCTCGCGCGCGGGCCCCAGACCTAGCCTGAGCAGCGAGCAAAACGCCACCGGCCGAGTACGCCGGACTGCGGAGCAGGGCCGGACCGAGGAGGAGCGATGGACAACCGGGCAGAGGTCCGCGAGTTCCTGACCTCGCGGCGTGCTCGGATCACGCCGGGCCAGGTGGGGCTGCCGCAGGGAGGCAACCGCCGTGTTGCGGGGCTGCGGCGCAGCGAGGTCGCCACCTTGGCTGGTGTGAGTGTGGAGTACTACACCAAGCTGGAACGTGGATCGATCCGCGGTGCCTCGCCGGAGGTGCTGGATGCGGTAGCCCGGGCGCTGCACCTGGACGAGGCCGAACGTGCGCACCTGTTCGACCTCGCCCACGCTGCCTCTCCGGTGGCGCGACCACCTCGCCGACGCAGCCCGCGGTCCTGGCAGCCGCACCGGAGCCTGCAGTGGACCCTCGACGCCGTCACGTCCGGCCCGGCCTTCGTGCGCAACGGCCGCATGGACCTGCTGGCCACCAACAGCCTGGCCCGGGCGTTCTACTGCGACACCTTCGACATGCCTGGCCAGCCGCCCAACATCGCCCGGTTCACCTTCCTGGACGAACGTGCTGATCAGTTCTATCCGGACTGGGAGAAGTTCGCCGATGTCACCGTGGCGATCCTGCGCACGGAGGCCGGTCGGGACCCGCACAACAAGGACCTGCACGACCTGATCGGGGAGCTGTCCACCCGCAGCGCCGAGTTCCGCAGACGCTGGGGAGCCCACGACGTGCGCCACCACGGCACCGGGTTCAAGACCTTCCACCACCCGGTCGTCGGTGAGCTGACACTGGCCTACGAGGGGTTGGCGATGGACGCGGAACCCGGGCTCACGCTCACCATCTACGCTGCCGAACCGGCCTCGCCGTCGGCTGAGCGGATGCAGCTGCTCGCCTCCTGGGCGGCCAGCGAGTACGGCCAGGACCGGCTGTCCGAGGAAGCTCAGGGAGCGGGACGCGAAGCGCGCTCAGGCCGTGAGGGGCTTCCTTGAGGGTGCCGTGCCCGAGGTCGCTGCGATGTTCCGTCCGCTGCCTGCCGAACGGTGCGGATCACCAGGCGAAGAGGCGGCACGACCTCGCGTGATCTGCCTGGTCGCACGAGGTCATGCGCCCGACTGGCGGAGGATGGGGGATTCGAACCCCCGAGGGCTTGCACCCAACACGCTTTCCAAGCGTGCGCCATAGGCCACTAGGCGAATCCTCCTGTGCTCGATGTGAGCAGTGAACAGGGTACCCGACGTCCAGGCCGCGGAGCGAACCGCCCGTGCCAGGAGCGGGCCTGAGCATGAGCGCGCAGTTGCGCCGTCGCCTCATCGACCTGCGCGGTGACTGGCCAGCCGCGAGGCGATGAACGGAAACACCAGCACAGTGACGGCGCCGCCGGTGACCATCGTGGCGGCTGTCGTGGTGGTGATGAGCGCCGAGGATGCGGCGATCTGGGTGACCGCCACGATGATCGGCAGACCGGTCGCCGAGTACAGGCCCAGGGCTACCTCCTGCCGTCTGTCGACCAGACCAGAGCCCGTCTGCGTGCCCAGCTCGGCCACGGTGACCGGCAGTCCGCGCACCAGGGTGATCATCATGACGAAGCCGACCAGCACTGGCCACTGGGCGAGCACGGCAGCGACGTCGATGCCCATCCCGCTGGTGACGAAGAACACGGGGATCAGCAGGCTGAACCCCACGATCTCGACCTTGTGCATGGTCTCCGCGGCCTGTCCAGCCGAGATTGCCTGGAGCATCGAGTTCAGCAGCAGGCCAGCAGTGAAGGCGCCCAGCGCCACGTCCAGCTCGAGCACGGCGGTGAGCAGCATCAGGGTGATCAGCACCCACACGCTGACCCGCAGCGTGGTCTGCATCGTGGAGTTCGCTGCCGCCCCGAACGCTCGTCCCAGCAGCGGGATCCGCCGGTAGATCCGGGCCGGGATGGCGACGGTGACCACCGCTGCGATCGCGAAGAGCACCAGCACGAGGGCTGCCTGCCAGGTGCCGCGAGTGGACAGCAGCAAGGACATCGCCACGATCGGCAGCAGCTCGCCACAGGCGCCGTGGACCATGGTGGCCCGGCCCAGCGGAGTGGTCATGATGCCCGCATCCTTGAGGATCGGCAGCAGCGTGCCGAGCGCAGTCGAGGTCGAGGCGATGCCCAGCACCACGGCCACCTGCCAGTCACCCTGGACCAGCAGGAAGCCCGCCCCCGTGCCCAACAGCGCGCAGACCAGCCACGTCCGTGCGGCCCGCCGTCCCTGCTGGCCACGCAGGTCTGCAGTGTTCACCTCGAACCCGGCGAGAAGGAAGAGGAAGCCCATCCCCAGCTCGCGGAGGAATCCGACCGGTTCGGTCTGCTCGGCAAGCCCGAGCGCATGGGGACCGATGAGAGCACCGAGTGCGAGCAGCCAGACGACATCGGGGATCGTGCGCCTGGTCGCAAGCGCCAGCACCGGGGCAAGCAGCGCCGCCAGGGCGATCCACCACATGGACAGCAGGCTTTCGACGAGAAGCTGCGCTTCCACCATGGCCCTCCTCCAGCCGTCCGGCGCCCGGCGTTACGTCCTGCCAGCAGGCCTGTCGTCTGCCCGCCTCGCGTCCTCACCCCAGCGGCCCAGAGTCTAGAGCGCAGGCGTCGTGCCGGCCGCCGGCGGGCAGCACCGGCCGCCGCTGCCGGACTTCCGGGCCGGCGACGCTCGTGGCCAGCACCGCGGCAGGGCAGGTAGACTCTTCGGCAGACCCCTCGTGCGGCGTCAACTCACTGAACTCCCCCAGGGCCGGAAGGCAGCAAGGGCAGGTGGGCTCTGGCGGGTGCGCGAGGGGTCGTCTCGTTGCCGGCGGTGCGTGCTCCCGGGACTGGCCCTGGTCCTGGGCGACGAGCGGGTGCACGATCCGAGTGCGGGCTGTCGCGATGCCCACAGGTGGCTGCGCGATGTCAGCGGCGCCGCCTATTGTGGACGGGGTGAGCACCGCCCTGTATCGCCGCTACCGGCCAGAGACGTTCGCCGACGTGATCGGCCAGGAACACGTCACCGGACCGCTGATGGCCGCACTGGACAACGGACGGGTCACCCACGCGTACCTGTTCTCCGGACCGCGCGGCTGCGGCAAGACCACCTCCGCCCGGATCTTCGCCCGCTGCCTGAACTGCGCGCAGGGCCCGACCTCCACCCCGTGCGGCACCTGCGACAGCTGTGTGGAGCTGGCCCGCGGCGGGGCCGGTTCGATCGACGTGGTGGAGATGGACGCCGCCTCCCACGGCGGCGTGGACGATGCCCGAGAGCTGCGCGAGCGGGCGGCGTTCGCCCCCGCTCGGGACCGGTACAAGGTATTCATCATCGACGAGGCGCACATGGTCTCCACGCAGGGCTTCAACGCGCTGCTGAAGCTCGTGGAAGAACCCCCGCCGCACGTGAAGTTCGTCTTCGCCACCACGGAGCCGGAGAAGGTCATCGGCACCATCCGCTCCCGCACCCACCACTACCCGTTCCGCCTCGTGCCGCCCGAGCAGCTCACCGAGTACCTCTCCTCCCTCGCCGAGGCCGAAGGCATCCAGGTGGCCTCCGGTGTGCTGCCGCTGGTGGTGCGCGCCGGTGGGGGATCGGTGCGCGACAGCCTCTCCGTGCTCGACCAGCTCATCGCGGGCACCGACGACGGATCGCTGGGCTACGAACGAGCCGTCGCTCTCCTCGGGTTCACCCACGACAGCCTGCTGGACGACACTGTCGATGCCCTGGCCGCTCGCGACGGTGCGAGCCTGTTCCAGGTCGTCGACCGGGTGATCGAGTCCGGGCACGCTCCGCGGC
The DNA here is from genome assembly GCF_000421225.1 of Ruania albidiflava DSM 18029. Classification (GTDB taxonomy): domain Bacteria; phylum Actinomycetota; class Actinomycetes; order Actinomycetales; family Beutenbergiaceae; genus Ruania; species Ruania albidiflava. The sequence continues at coordinate 33,961 of NZ_ATWL01000009.1, forward strand.
GGTTCGTCGAGGACCTGCTCGAGCGGCTCCGGGACCTGATCGTCGTGCGAGCTGCCGGTGAGCAGGCGGCCAGCGTGCTGCGGGCGGTGCCCGTCGACCAGCTGCAGCGGATGCAGACGCAGGCCTCGCACCTGTCGCCGGCCACGCTGTCCCGCGCGGCCGACCTCGTGAACGAGGCGCTCACCGAGATGGCCGGCGCCACCTCACCGCGGTTGCAGCTGGAGCTGCTCTGCGCACGGTTGCTCCTTCCATCCGCCGACGACGGCGCAGGCGGTCTTGCTGCACGGCTCGAGTGGCTCGAGGGTGCTGTGGGCTCGGGCCAGGTTGGTAGTGGGCCGGCAGGCGCGTCCGACTCACCCGCCCAGGGCCGCCCAGCGCGGCCGGGGGCCGCGCCGACCACGCCGGACCCGTCGGGAGCCGCCCCACCGGCTGCGCCGGCGACGGGCGGCGAGACCGCCGGTCGGTCGCCGCAGCCCGCTGGCCCCGGTCCGCAGGAGGATCCGGGCCGGACGGCGGCCGGTGCTGGCACTGCCTCCGCGGCCCCGGACAGCCCGGCCGGGCAGCAACCGGAGCCGCGCTCGGAGCCGACCAGGCAGGAAGCACCGGCCCACCCACCGGCAGCTGCGCCGCCGCCCGCCGACCCGGCGACCACCGCCCAGGCCGCGGTACCGGATGCCGGGGCGCTGTCCGCGGCCGAGGTGCGGCGCCGCTGGCCCGAGGTGCTGGACACGCTGGCCCGGATCAAGCGCACCACGTGGGCGCTGATCTCCCAGGACGCCCAGATCGTGGACCTGGATGCCGCGACCTTGCGTCTGGGCTTCTCCACCTCAGGTCTGGCCTCGGCGTTCCGCACCGGTCAGCATGCCGAGTTCCTGCAGCGTGCGCTGGTGGAGACCCTCGGGCTGGATGTGCGCATCGAGCCGATCGTCGCCGACGGATCGGCCGGTGGTGGCCCGGCTGCACCCGGTGGCCCGGGCCCTGCCGGCCCCGGTGGGCCGGGCAGCGGACCGGGAACAGGTGGCCCTGGCCCAGGTGGCCCTGGGTGGAGTGGACCGCCAGCCACAGACCCACCCGGCTCCACAGGGGGCGGCGCGGCAGCAGACCCCGGGTGGGGACCGGCCGGTGGGTCGCCAGCCGCCAGCTCAGCGTGGGACGCCCCCGGTGCGGCCGCTGCCGGGAGCGCAGATCCCGAGGCTCCGCCGTCGGCTACCACGCCCGCTGCCACGCCTGCTCCGGGGAGCCCGCCGCCACCGTCCCCGACAAGCACCGCTCCCAGCGCGTCGAGCCCACCACCGTGGGACGTCGAAGAACCCGTGCCTGCCGACCCGGTCGAGGACGGTGTACCGCAGGGCTCGGCAGACGAGCACCCTCCCGCTCAGCCCACCCCGTCACCGGCGCCCAGCGCGCCCTCCCCGAGCGCGGAGCCGCCAGCATCGGTTGCCGCCCAGGCGCCCGCCCCACCCACAGCACCCCAGAGCCCGGGGACGCCCCCCGGGCCAGGCGCGCCTCCGCCGTCGAGCGCTGCCCCAGGCACCACCTCGCCACGCGAGCAGGCGCTGGCCGCCGCACGGGAGGCCCGTCGCGCCTCGCTCAGCCAGGGCACCACCATCTCCGCCCCGGAGGCCACACCAGAAGCTGAGCCGGACCTCGACCTGGACCCCAGCGACCCGGACATCGAGTCGACCGGGCTCTCCGGCGCCCCTCTGGTGGCCCGGCTGCTCGGCGGTACCGTGATCGACGAGATCCTCGAGTCCGATCAAGGGGGTGACCGGTGAACGCCTACGACGGCGTCGTCCAGGAGCTGATCGACGAACTGGGTCAGCTCCCCGGCGTCGGCCCGAAGAGTGCTCAGCGGATCGCGTTCTACATCCTCGGAGCCGACCCGGCGCAGGTCCAACGGCTGGCCACCGCTCTCACCGAGGTCAAGGCCCGGGTGCGGTTCTGCGAGACGTGCGGCAACGTCTCCGAAGAGGACCAGTGCCGGATCTGCCGCGACCCCCGTCGGGACGCCTCGCTGCTGTGTGTCGTGGAGGAACCCAAAGATGTGGTGGCCATCGAGCGCACCCGGGAGTTCCGCGGCCGCTACCACGTGCTCGGCGGCGCCATCAACCCGATCGACGGTGTCGGTCCGGACGACCTGCGCATCCGTGAGCTGATGACCCGCCTGGCGGACGGTTCGGTCACCGAGATCATCATCGCCACCGACCCGAACGTGGAGGGCGAGGCTACCGCCACCTACCTGGCCCGGATGCTCCACCCGATGGGCCTGACGGTCTCTCGTCTCGCCTCCGGGCTCCCGGTCGGGGGAGACTTGGAGTACGCAGACGAGATCACCCTCGGCCGGGCGTTCGAAGGACGGAGGAGCATCGATGCCTGACACCCCCGAGCTGGACAACGACCTGCTCGCCCTCGGGGCCGCCCTGGCTGCCGCCTCCGAGCAGTACCTGGAGACCGTCCGCAAGGTCGCCTCCGGGGACGCACCGGATGCCGCCATCCCGCTGCTGCTGCTCGCCGCCTCCGACCTCAGCGCCGCCGGTGCCCGCCTCGGTGCGATCGTCGACGTCGTGCCTGCCGAACGGTTCGAACCGGACGACGGGCCCGACGTGGACATGGAACCGCTGCGGGTCTCGCTGGCGAACGTGCTCGAAGGCATCGACGAGTACCACGAGGTGGACGACCCGCTGGTCGGGCCGCAGGTGAGCACCGAGTCGCTGAGCAACGACCTGGCCGACATCGCCCAGGCGCTCGCCGAAGGGTTGCGTCACCACCGCGCCGGGCACGCCTCCGAAGCGCTCTGGTGGTGGCAGTTCTCCTACCTTTCCGACTGGGGGGAGTCCGCCGCCAGCGCTACCCGGGTGCTGCTCGGCCTCATCGCCCACCTGCGGCTGGACGTGGACGACGAGGTCGCCGCCGAGGCCGAGTTCGACGCGCTGCACTCCGCCGACTGAGCCTGCGGTCTGCTGGGCGGCCAAGGCCTGCCGCACCGTCGTGGCCTGTTCGTGCGCCTGGGACCTGCGGCACGGCCGTACCGTTCGGCGCCGCTGTGCCTGAGGTGGTAGTACTGCGCTGTGCCCGACCCCACCCTGCTCGCCGAGCACACCCTCGCGCTGCCGGCCTCCGCCGGTCTTGAGGTCAGTGTCTGGACCCTGGTGCTGCTCGCCCTGGCGGGCCTGACGGCTGGGTTCGTGGACGCCGTGGTCGGCGGCGGCGGGCTGATCCAGCTGCCGACCCTGCTGCTCGTGCCCGGCATCAGCCCCGTGCAGGCGCTGGCCACGAACAAGCTCGGCTCGATCCTGGGCACCTCTACCAGCTCCCTGACCTACTACCGACGCATCCAGCCGGACCTGCGGACCGCGGCGCCGATGGCTCTGGTGGCACTCCTCGCTGCGATCGGTGGCGCCGCGCTGGCCTCCTCGCTGCCGGCCTCCGCGCTGCAGCCGATCATCATCACGGCCCTGGTGCTGGTGGCGGTGTACGTGCTGGTCAAGCCGAAGGTCGGGGCGACCACGGAGCTGCGCTGGCGCGGGAACCGGCACTACGGCACCGCGACGGCGCTCGGTGCGGTGATCGGTCTCTACGACGGGCTGCTCGGCCCGGGTACCGGCAGCTTCCTGGTGATCGCGCTGGTGAGCGTGCTCGGGTATGCGTTCCTGCCGGCCTCGGCGCTGGCGAAGATCGTGAACTTCGCCACCAACCTGGGCGCCCTGGTGTTCTTCGTGCCGCACGGGGCGGTGCTGTGGGGGATCGGGCTCGTGCTCGGGCTGGCGAACATCGCCGGCGCCTACCTCGGCGCCCGCACGGCAGTGGCCCGCGGCAGCCGGTTCGTGCGGGTGGCGTTCGTGCTGGTGGTGAGCGTGCTCATCGTCCGGCTGGTCGGGGACGTGCTGCGGGGCGGGTGAACAGCCGGCTCTCGCGTTGAGCGGGTGTCTGCAGCGCGAACCGGCATCTGCATTGCTGCTGGCCGTGCTGCGGATTCCGATTCGTGCTGCAGACGGGCGCACAGAGGCCCGGTTGCGCTGCTGTCCACAACCCGGGGGTGCCTCTCGTGCCTCGGCGCGGTGGGTGTGGTCCGCTGACGTGATGGCAGCTCCGAATCCTGATCCGGCTCGATCCACCCTCCTGACCCCGAGCCAGAGACCGGCCGATCCGGACCCCCTGCTGCCCAGCGACCGGCACGGCCTGATCACCAGCGCCGATGCTGCCCGCGCTGGACGGAGCGGCACGTTGAAGGCGCTCTACCGGTCCGGCGACCTCGAGAGGGTGTGGCCAGGGGTGTATCGGAGGACGTCGGCGGGTGGTGCCAGCTCACCGGCGCGACAAGCTGCCGCCGCCTATCGAGATCGCGTGCTGGCCGCGTCCCGACGACTGCGCAGGCCCGTGTTCACCTCCTGGTCGGCGGCCGCGATCCTGGGCCTGCCCATCATCGGAGACTGGCCCAGGGAGGTGTTCGTACTCTCCCGGCGGCGGTCCGGTGCGCGTGCGGGCAATGTGGTCTATGTCGCCAGCGGGGATGCGGTCCCGCAGATCTGTGTCGAGGGCATCACCGTGACCTCGGTGGAGTACACGCTGATCCAGCTGGCCCGGCACGCGCGGCTCGGTGCGGCTGTGGTGGCGGCGGACGCGGCACTGCGCCAGATGCCGTTCCCGGGTCAGCTGCCACCGATGACTTCTCTGGAGGCGATACGGGGCTGCCACGAACAGCTCCTGCCCTACCACCGCTCCAGCCGCGTGCAGGCGATGCTGCTTCGGGCGACGCACCTCTCCGGTAGCCCGCTGGAGACGGTGAGCAGACTGACGATGGAAGAGCTGGGCTTCGTGCTGCCGCGCCTCCAGGTGCGCATCCACCTCCGTGAGAGCGGCGAGAACGCCTACCTCGACTTCCACTGGGACGGGGCGATCGGGGGCGAGGCGGACGGTGATAGCAAGTACCTCGAGGACGCTGACACTGCCGAGACCTGAGCCCGCCTGGTGGCTGAGAAGAAGCGGGAGGATGAGATCCGGCGTGAGCTGCGTGCCTTTACCCGCTGGGGGTGGCGCGAAGCATGGGTGGCCGCACGGCTGGAGCGGCGGCTGCTGGCGATCGGTGTACCGCGCGACCGGCCCGCCGGCGCCCGGTTCTGGTGAAGAGTGGCAGTGGGCCCTGCCCGTCCGTCTGCACCACGATCCGCTCTCTGCTGCACGCCGAGATGTGCTGCGCATGCCGAACCAGGCAGCAGACGACCGTCTGCGCAGGTGCTGCACCGCTGTGCTCGCCGCCGCTACCTCCTCCGCCTAGTTCCCGGATCGCGGACGCCGAAGAGTCCACCCCTTGGGCCCCCTTAGAATCGAGTGTCTGATTCTCTATCCCCTACCCGGAGCGCCCGTGGCACTCATCGTCCAGAAGTTCGGTGGATCCTCTGTCGCCGATGCCGAGAGCATCAAGCGCGTCGCCAGACGGATCGCACACACCAAGGCGGAGGGAAACGACGTCGTCGTGGTCGTCTCGGCGATGGGCGACACCACCGACGAGCTGCTCGACCTCGCCGGTGACATCACTGCGACCCCGCCGCAGCGGGAGATGGACATCCTGCTCACCGCCGGCGAGCGGATCTCGATGGCTCTGCTGTCGATGGCGATCCACGAGCTGGACGTGGACGCGCAGGCGTTCACCGGTCAGCAGGCGGGGGTGATCACCGACACCTCCTACGGCAACGCCAGGATCATCGACGTCACCCCCAGCCGCATCCAGCGGACCCTGGACGACGGTGCGGTCGCGATCGTCGCCGGCTTCCAGGGCGTCACCCAGTTCACCAACGACGTCACCACGCTGGGCCGCGGCGGCTCGGACACCACCGCCGTGGCGCTCGCAGCCGGGCTCGGTGCCGCGGTCTGCGAGATCTACACCGACGTCGACGGTCTGTTCACCGCCGACCCGCGGATCGTGCCCAGCGCACAGCGCATCGACCGCATCTCTACCGAGGAGACCCTGGAGCTGGCCGCGCACGGGGCGAAGATCCTGCACCTGCGCGCTGTCGAGTACGCCCGCCGCTACCAGGTGCCCATCCACGTGCGCAGCTCGTTCTCTGACAACGAGGGCACGCTCGTGATCGACAACGACGAAGAAGGACCTATGGAACACCCGCTCATCTCCGGTGTGGCGCACGACAGCTCCCAGGCCAAGATCACCGTCGTCGGCGTCCCGGACGTCCCCGGCAGCGCCGCTCAGCTCTTCGAGGCCGTGGCCGCAGCCGGGGTGAACATCGACATGATCGTGCAGAACGTGTCGGTGCACCACTCCGGCGTCACGGACATCTCCTTCACCTTGCCGCACGAGCAGGGCGCTGCTGCCCGCACCGCACTGGAGGCGATGGCCGCCAAGCACGGCTACGCCGAGGTCAAGTACGACGACGGCGTGGGCAAGGTCTCCCTGGTCGGCGCCGGGATGCGGTCGCACCCAGGTGTGTCCGCCCGGCTGTTCTCCGCACTGTACGAGGCGGGCATCAACATCGAGATGATCTCCACCTCCGAGATCCGGATCTCCGTGGTCACCCGCAGCGAGGACCTGCCCGAGGCGGTGCGGGCCATCCACACGGCGTTCGAGCTGGACGCCACCGAGGTAGAAGCCGTGGTCTACGGCGGGACGGGGCGCTGACATGGGACTCACACTCGCCGTCGTCGGCGCCACCGGGCAGGTCGGCAAGGTGCTGCGCGACCTGCTCGCCGAGCGCGACTTCCCGCTGGAGACCATCCGCTACTTCGCCTCCGCCCGCTCCGCCGGCAAGACCCTGGACTGGCGCGGCGAGCCGGTGGTGGTCGAGGACGTGGCCACCGCCGACCTGACCGGTATCGACATCGCGCTGTTCTCCGCCGGTGGCGCTACCTCGCGGGCTCAGGCCGAGCGGTTCGCCGCGGCCGGTGCCACCGTGGTGGACAACTCTTCGGCCTGGCGGATGGACCCGGACGTGCCGCTGGTGGTCGCCGAGGTGAACCCGGAGGCGATCGGCGCGGCCCGCAAGGGCATCATCGCCAACCCGAACTGCACCACGATGGCCGCGATGCCGGCGCTGAAGGTGCTGGACGCCGAGGCCGGCCTGCAGCGGCTGATCGTCTCCACCTACCAGGCCGTCTCCGGCAGCGGGCTGGCCGGGGTGCGCGAGCTGGAGGGCCAGCTGCGGGCGGCGGTGGACCAGGACCTGACCGCGCTGGTGCGCGACGGGTCGGCTGTGTCCGTGCCGGAGCCGGAGACCTATGTGGCGCCGATCGCGAACAACGTGGTGGCCCTGGCCGGCAAGCTGGTCGACGACGGGTCCGGTGAGACCGACGAGGACCAGAAGCTGCGCAACGAGTCCCGCAAGATCCTCGGCCTGCCCGACCTGCTGGTCTCCGGCACCTGTGTACGGGTGCCGGTGTTCACCGGGCATGCGCTGAGCATCAACGCCGAGTTCGCTCGCCCGATCGACCCGGAACGGGCCCGCACGCTGCTGGAGGAGGCCCCAGGTGTGGAGCTGGCGGATGTGCCCACCCCGCTGATGGCCGCCGGTGCGGACGCCACGTTCGTGGGCCGGCTGCGGCAGGACCCGGGCGTGCCGGACGGTCGCGGCCTGGCGATGTTCGTGGTCGGCGACAACCTGCGCAAGGGTGCCGCCCTGAACACGATCCAGATCGCTGAGCTGGTGGCCGCCCAGCGTTGACGTGACCGCGGCCTACCGCACGATCTCTGGTGAGTCTGACGCCGTCGCCGAGATCGAGGTGAAGCGCTCGGTGTTCCGGGCCACGCTCGCTCGCGCCGGTTCCGAGGAGGCGGCGCGGGCGGTGATCGAGCGGGTGCGTGCGGCCGGGCCGGACGCCCGGCACCACTGCACGGCCATGGTGATCGGCCCGGAGGGGCGTCTGCAGCGCACCAACGACGACGGCGAGCCACCTGGGACTGCCGGCTCACCCATGCTCGAGGTGCTCTGCGGAGAAGGCCTCTCCGACGTGGTCGCGGTGGTCACCCGCTGGTTCGGCGGCACCTTGCTGGGCACCGGGGGACTGGTGCGCGCCTACTCCGAGGCGGTCCGGGCTGCGGTCGCTGCCGCGCGGCTGGTGCGACGTGAACCGGTGCAGTTCTTCGAGCTGTCGGTGCCGCACGCCCAGGCCGGCCGGGTGGAGCACGAGCTGCGCTCGCGCGGGCTAGAGATGCAGGTGGACTACGCCGAGCAGGCCGTGCTCCGGTTCGCAGTGGGCGTGGCTGAGGTCGACGGCGTCGACGCCCTGGTCGCCCAGGTCACCGGGGGTGCCGGGACAGCTGAGCGGGTGGAGACCGGCTGGATCGACCGCCCCCTCTAGGTTCGCCAACGCCCTGGTTCGCGGCGCCCGCCCGGCGTGTCGCCGCGAACCAGGGCATTCGCGACTAGGGGGGGTGGAGTTGTCCACAGGGGGTCTGCACCGGGCCTTCCGATGGTGTGTGCTCGAGAGATGACTTCCGACGACCTTCTCGCGGCCGCGCGGGCCACTGCTGTCGACCAGCGCGGCCTGATCAGTGCGCAGCAGTGCGCTCAGCTCGGCCTGTCCAGCGACTGGCTCACCAGCCTGGTGCGCCGAGGACAGTGGCAGCGTGTCACCCGCGGGGTCTATGACACGACGCCCGGGCAGGTGGACCGGGTAGTCGACCCGACCGCCTGGCGGTTGCGATCGGTATGGCTGAGCCTGCTCGCCTACGGACCGGACGCGATCGCCGTCGGGGGCTGCGCACTGGCGATGCATGGGGTCTGGGGACTGCCCATCGACCTCACCCCGGAAGCTGCGCTGCCACGCGCTCACTATGCGCGGTGCCGGGACGGCATCCGGCTCCGGCGCTTTGACAACGGCATGACCACGACCGTCGTCGACGGGCGCCGCGTAGCCACGATGGACTACGCGTTGGCGCAAGCGATCCCCGAGATGGCGCGGGAGACCGCCATCTGCGTGCTCGACTCCGCGCTGCACCTGGGACTGCTGCGGCGCTCCGAGCTGCGTAGGGTGCGCCACCTGGTGCGCGGGCGGCGGGGCGCCAAGCGCACCCACCCCTGGTGGGCTCTGGTCGACGGGCGGGCGCAGTCGCCGATCGAGACACGCGCCCGGCTGATCTACCACGACGTCGGGCTCCCACCGGACACGCTGCAGCTGCCGCTCCTGGGCGCCCGCGGTCAGATCGTCGGCTACGGCGACCTGGCCTGGCGGCGCCCATGGGGCGGCTGGTTGGTGGTGGAGATGGACGGCTCGGAGTATCACAGCGGCCCGGCGGCGCTGTTCCGGGACCGTGCGCGGCAGAACGAGGCTGTTGCCACGGGGGAGGTGACGATGATCCGGTACACGGGCAGCGACCTGTGGCGACCCGAGGAGATGGTCTCGACTGTACGCAGCCTGCTGCGAGCAGGTCCCCTCGCCGCCTAGTCCTCATTCGCGAACGCCCCGGTTCGCGGCGACACGCCGGGCGCGGGTCGCGAAGCAGAGCGTTCGCGGACCGGGTGGTCAGGTGTTGAGGTGGCGGGCAGCGAAGTCGAGCTCGAGGGCCATCTGCCGGACCCGCTCGTCGTCGACCATCGAGGAGTGCCCCGCCTCGTAGGTGTCCAGCTCCACGGTGCCGCCGTGCTCGCGCAGCATGCCCACGTAGTTCTCGATCTGCCGGAGCGGGCAGCGTGGATCGTTCACGCCAGCGAGGATCAGCACCGGGGCACACACCTGGCCCACATAGCTCAGCGGGGAGGACCGCCGGTAGGCGTCGGGCACCTGCGCCGGCGACCCACCGAACAAGGACCGGTCGAACGCCTTCAGCGACTCGGTCTCATCGGCGTAGGCAGCTTCGTAGTCGGCCACCGGCACCCGAGCCAAGCCCAAGGACCAGCGGTCCGGTTGGATGCCCAACCCGAGCAGCACCAGGTATCCGCCCCAGGAGGCACCGGCCAGGATCGACCGTTCCCGGTCGAGCACCCCGTCGGCGCACAGCGCCTCGTGCACAGCGGCGATGTCGGCGAGCTCGGTGTGCCCCACGTCCCCGGTGAGCGCGTCCCGCCAGGCGCTGCCGTACCCGGTCGAACCCCGATAGTTCACGCTCAGCACGGCATACCCGTGGTCCACCCACGCGGCCGCGTAGGGCGAGAAGGAGTCCGAGTCGTGCGCGCTCGGCCCACCGTGTACGTGCACCACCACCGGGTAGGGCGCACTACCGGTGGTCGGCCGGCGCAGCAGCGCATGGATGTGTCCACCGGGGCCGTCGGCCCACACGTCCTCCACCCCGACCGAGGGCGGCACCCAGTTCCCACTGAGCTGGATCAGCGGTTCACCGGTGCGCACGCTGACCACCTCCCGCGGCTCGGCCGCCGAGGAGCGCGCCACCCACACGTCCCCGTCCGGACGCGGTGTGGCACCGGAGACCGTGCCGATGGCCGACCCCACCTGCCGCACCGACCCGTCGCCCAGGTCGTAGCGATACAGCAGCGTACGCGCCTCGTAGTCGATCGCCACCAAGATCGCCCGGCAGTCTGGGTACCAGCTGGCGTCGGCCACGTCCCCGGGCAGCCCGAGGTCCAGCGGACGCAGCAGCGCGGTGGCCACGTCCCAGATCAGCAGGCGGGCGAAGCCGGTGCGCTCGTGGGTGACGAGCAACCGGGTGTCCCCGGGACGCGGTGCGAAAGCGAGCGCCCACAGACCCAGGCCAGGACCGTCGTCGAGCTCTGCCACGGGCATGCCGGTGTCGACCCGCAGCACCCGCAACGCGGGGTGGATGGAGTCGCCGAGCTCGGAGTGCTCGATCGCCACCAGGTTGCCGTCCTGGCTGAGCGCCGCGGCCTCGGCATCCTGAGGGTGCGCATACAGCAGCCGCGGATCGGTGCCGGCCGAGACCGGCCCCACGTACAGCGCATGGATCTGCGTGCCGTAGCTCTCGTCGCTGCGTCCGATGACGGCGGTGCCGTCGGCGCCGAGGAGCAGGCCCGCGTCGTAGGCGGCCGGCAGGTCGATCGGTCGCTGGGTGCGGCTGCTGGTCGGGGAGTCGAACGGCTGGCGCCGCCACACGCCGTGCTCGTTACCGTCGGTGTCGTCGAACCACCACACCCAGTCCCCGCGCGGGTCGATGAGTGCCTCGGTGGTCCCGGCAGGCCGGTCGGTGGCACGCACCATCCGCTGCTCCGAGGCGGTCCAGGAGTGCACCTGCTGCACACCGCCAGCAGTCGCGACCACTGCGGCACGGTCCGGGTTCAGGGTCGCCCAGTCGGGCAGCCCGACCCGGCGCGCCCGGAACCGGCGCTCCCAGTCCGGTGGCGGCCAGCTGGTCACTGCTGCCTGCGCATCCGCACGATCAGTGCGGTCACGCCACCGATCACGGCCAGGCCGATCACCACGAACAGAGCGATCTGCCCGCCGGAGGTGCCGTCGTCCTGGCTCGCGCCCGGATCAGCCTCGGCATCGCCCGCGTCGGAGGCGTCCGCATCAGCCTGGTCGCCTTCGGAGCCGTCAGTGCCGTTCTGGCCACTATCGGTGGAGTCCTCGGCGGCGGCCGACTCCGAGGCGCTGGCATCGTCGGTCGCCTCGTTGGTGGACTCGTCGGCGTCATCGCCGGTCCCGGCGCCCTCCAGCACAGTGAACGTGGACTCACCGTCGATCGGGTGACCGTCGGCGGACACCGCGCGCCAGCTGATGGTGTACTCCCCGGCCGTCAGGTCGGCGGCCAGTGCCCGGGAGACCTCCGGGCCTTCGATCTGGGTCTCCCCGTCGGTGGCGTCCTCCCCGTCCGGACCGGTCACCACGATGTCGGTGCCCAGGTCGGTGATGTCCTCGTTGAAGGTGAGCACGACGGCGTCGGGCACCTCCTCCAGCTCGGCGCCGTCTTCCGGGGTCGCCGAGAGCAGGGTGGAGTGCGCAGAGGCCGGGAGGGTGGTCAGCGCGGCCAGGAGCAGGGTGCCGAAGGCGGCCAGCGCGAGCAGGGGGAAGAGCCGGGCTGCCGACTTCCGGCCGCGCGTGGCAGCGGGGGAGGAGTGGGGGGCCATATGGCCAGCCTACGACCGAGCCGGCCCCCGGAGAGCCACAGCACGGGCCGCCCGCTCACCGCCCAGCCTCGTGGTGGAACACCCTTGGCGCATTCGAACCAGGTTCTAGGCGAGCTCGAATGCGCTCAGGGTGTTCCCATGCGGCTGGCGAAACAGATGCCCCGCTATCCACAGCCCCCGTCGCATCGGTCACACCGATCGCAGGGAGCGCGGTGACATAGGCCGATGACTGCATCGCTACCGACAGACGCGAACGGGCTCGTCTCGCACGCGGATGCCGTGTCGCTGGGTCGAGCGGCCGAGCTGCTGCGCCAACAGCGCACCGGGGAGGTGCGTCGGATCGGGCGCGGCGTGTACACCAGAGCGCAGCTGGAGCACGGGGCCCGGGGAGCTGCCCAGCGGTATCGCGAACGAGTGCTGGCGGCCGGCCGGCGGATGCGCGACCCGGTGTTCACCTCGTACTCGGCTGCCGCGCTGCACCGACTCCCGCTCGTGGGCAGGTGGCCGGAGGAGATCTACGTGATGTCCGACGGCCCGCACGGCCGGCGCCGGGGGGACGTCGTCAGTGTGGCCCGGCGTGCACCCCTCGGCGCAGTGCGGGTTGCCGGTCAGCGCGCCACGCCCCCGGCGTTCACCCTGGTCCAGCTGGCTCGGCATGCGCAGCTTGTGCAGGCGCTCGTAGCGGCGGATGCGGCGGCGATGGTGCCGCGGTCGCAGGGCAGGCGAGCGCTGATCACACCTGAGCAGCTCGTGGCCGAGTACGAGCGCCTGCGACCGTTTCATGGCTCCCGTCGGGTGCGTCCGGTCCTCGATCGCGTGACCACCTTGGCCGAGACCCCGCTGGAGACGCTCAGCCGGTTGGTGATCGAGCAGCTCGGGTTCGCCATGCCGGTGCTGCAGCAGCACTTCTGGCTGCCGGCTCTGGGCCGCGATGCTTACGTCGACTTCTACTGGCCGGACGTCGGGGTGATCGGTGAAGCCGATGGTCATGGCAAGTACCTCGGCGCAGGGTCTGCTGACGGTGCTGCCCAGCGCGTGATCGAGGAGAAGCAGCGCGAGGACGAGCTCCGGGAGCAGTCGAACGGATTCGCACGGTGGGGGTGGAGCGATGCCTGGCATCCTGCCCGGCTCGAGGCCATCCTGCTGCGCGCGGGCGTCCCACGCCCAGGTCCGCGGCGCGTGCTCGTCTGACCCGCAGGCCCGCCCGCCGTTGGAACACACTTAGCGCATTCGAACCCGGGTACAGGGTGGTTCGAATGCGCTAAGCGTGTTCCAATGCGGATCAAGAGAAGGGAACCACTATGCCGACCACCTTTGAGGTGCGCACTCGCCCCAGCTCTGCTGACCTGCCGCGCAGCCAGCAGCTCGCGTGGCACCTGGCCGAGCTGGCCACCACCGAGGCGCCGGTCCCCGAGGCGGTCACGGACATGGTGGTCAACCGGGTGATCGACAACGCTGCTGTGGCTACCGCCTCGCTGCTGCGGGAACCGGTGGTCGCCGCCCGCGCGCAGGCCGTCGCCCACCCCTACGCCCCAGGTGCGACGGTGTTCGGCCGCAGCAGCGACCTGCGGGTCAGCCCGGAGTGGGCCGCCTGGGCGAACGGGGTGGCGGTGCGGGAGCTGGACTTCCACGACACCTACCTGGCCGCCGACTACTCCCACCCGGGGGACAACATCCCCGCGCTGCTGGCCGTCGCCCAGCACACCGGCGCCACCGGCGCCCAGCTGGTGCGCGCGATCGCCACGGCCTACGAGGTGCAGGTGGCCCTGGTGGATGCGATCAGCCTGCACCAGCACAAGATCGACCACGTCGCCCACCTCGGCCCGAGCGCCGCCGCCGGCCTGGGCACGCTGCTCGGTCTGGACACCGAGACCACGTTCGCTGCGATCGGGCAGGCGCTGCACACCACCACCGCTACCCGGCAGTCCCGCAAGGGTCGCATCTCCACCTGGAAGGCCTACGCCCCCGCGTTCGCCGGCAAGGTCGCCATCGAAGCCGTGGACCGGGCGATGCGCGGGCAGAGCTCGCCCGAACCGATCTACGAAGGTGAGGACGGGGTGATCGCCTGGCTGCTCGGCGGTCCGGAGGCCCGTTACCAGGTGACCCTGCCCGACCCGGGCGAACCGCACGAGGGCATCCTGCGCACCTACACCAAGGAGCACTCCGCCGAGTACCAGTCGCAGGCGCTGATCGACCTGGCCCGCCGGTTGCACCGCACCCACCCGGAGCTGGCCGACCCGGCCAACGTCGCCTCGATCGTGATCCACACCAGCCACCACACCCACTACGTGATCGGCTCCGGAGCCAACGATCCACAGAAGTACGACCCGCACGCCACCCGGGAGACCCTGGATCACTCCATCCCCTACATCGTCGCGGTGGCGCTGCAGGACGGCGCCTGGCACCACGAGCGCTCCTACGCCCCCCAGCGCGCCCAGCGGCCGGACACCGTGGACCTGTGGCACAAGATCACCACCGCCGAGGACCCGGCCTGGACCCGCCGCTACCACAGCGAGGACCCAGCCGAGAAGGCGTTCGGCGGTCGGATGGAGATCACCCTGACCGACGGGCGCGCCCTGAGCGAGGAGATCGCGATGGCCGATGCCCACCCGCTGGGGGCTCGTCCGTTTGCGCGGGAGCAGTACGTGGCGAAGTTCCACTCGCTGGCCGACGGCGTTGCTGAGCCTGCGGAGGTCGCTCGCTTCCTCGAGGTGGTCGCCCGGCTAGGCGAGCTGGCCCCGGACGAGCTGTTCGGTCTCACGGTCACCGCTGCACCCGGTCTGCTCGGCCGGGTGCCCAGCCCGAAGGGGTTGTTCTGATGCGCGCCCGCCCCGTGGGCGCCCCAGCCGGGAAGGAGGCGCACTGATGCTGCACGCCACCACCTCCGACGCGGCCAAGCGGCACCACCTGCGCGAGGCACTCGCCACCGGGGAGCTGCTGCGGTTCCCGGGTGCGCTGAACCCGCTGTCCGCACGGCTGATCGCCGAGCACGGCTTCGAGGGGGTGTACGTCTCCGGGGCGGTGCTCTCGGCCGACCTGGGCCTGCCGGACATCGGGTTGACCACGCTGCCCGAGGTCGCCACCCGGGCCGGGCAGATCGCCCGGATGAGCGACCTGCCCACGATCGTCGATGCCGACACCGGGTTCGGGGAGCCGATGAACGTGGCCCGCACTGTGCAGATGCTCGAGGACGCCGGGCTGGCCGGCTGCCACATCGAGGACCAGGTGAACCCGAAGCGCTGCGGGCACCTGGAGGGCAAGCAGGTGGTGGACGCTGCCACCGCAGTGCGCCGCATCCGGGCCGCCGTGGCCGCCCGCCGGGACGAGAACTTCCTCGTCATGGCCCGCACCGACGTGCGCGCCATGGAGGGGCTGGACGCGATGATCGACCGGGCCAAGGCGTATGTGGCCGCCGGAGCGGACGCGATCTTCCCAGAAGCCCTGCGGGACGTGCGCGAGTTCGAGCAGGTGACCTCCGCCGTCGACGTGCCGGTGCTGGCGAACATGACCGAGTTCGGCAAGTCCGAGCTGCTCACCACCGCCCAGCTCGCGGGCGCCGGTGTGCAGATCGTGATCTACCCGGTGACTCTGTTCCGGCTCGCCATGGGTGCCGCCGAGGCCGGGCTCGCCGAGATCGCCGCCGAAGGCACCCAACGCGCCCTGGTGCCGCAGATGCAGACCCGCAAGCGGCTGTATGAGCTGGTGGACTACGCCGGCTACGCCGCATTCGACACTGACATCTTCACCTCCACCGACCCCGACCACGCCGACTGGTCCTGACCACAGGCCGCCGGCCCACCCCGATGCGAAGGAGCAGACCGATGAGCCAGACACCCGAGATCCACAAGGGCTTGAACGGGGTGGTGGTGGACGCCACCGCCATCTCCAAGGTCAACCCGGAGACCAACTCGCTGCTCTACCGCGGCTACCCGGTGCAGGACCTGGCCGCCCGCTGCAGCTTCGAGGAGGTGGCGCACCTGCTGCTGCGCGGGGAGCTGCCCAGTGCAGACGAGCTCGGCGGATTCCAGCAGCAGGAACGTTCCCTGCGCGCCCTGGACGAACGCACCAAGACGCTGATCGACAGCCTGCCGACCAGTGCCCACCCGATGGACGTGGTGCGCACCGCGGTCAGCCAGCTCGGCACCTTCGACCACACCCTGCTCGAGGCCGACGGGCTCACCGATCCGCAGCTGAACGACGGCAGGGCGATGTACCTGTTCGCCCAGCTGCCGGCGATCGTGGCCTACGACCAGCGCCGCCGCCACGGGCAGGAGCTGGTGGAGCCGCGGGCGGACCTCGGCTACTCGGCGAACTTCCTGCACATGACCTTCGGCGAGGAGCCCAGCGAGGTGGTCGAGCGCGCCTTCGACGTCTCGATGATCCTGTACGCCGAGCACTCCTTCAACGCCTCCACGTTCACCGCCCGGGTGATCACCTCCACGCTGGCGGACATGTACTCGGCGGTCACCGGAGCGATCGGGGCGCTGAAGGGGCCCCTGCACGGCGGGGCGAACGAGGCGGTGATGGCCACGTTCGCCGAGATCGGCTCGGCGGACGGGGTGCAGGCGTGGTTGGCGGACGCGCTGGCGAACAAGAAGAAGATCATGGGCTTCGGGCACCGGGTGTACAAGAACGGCGACTCCCGGGTGCCGACGATGAAGGGTGTGCTCGACGACCTGGTTGCGCACTTCGACCGGCCCGACCTCGGCGAGCTGTACACCGCGCTGGAGACGGAGATGGGCGAGCGGAAGAACATCAAACCCAACCTGGACTATCCGGCCGGCCCCGCCTACCACCTGATGGGCTTCGACACTCAGACGTTCACTCCGCTGTTCGTGGCCTCCCGGGTGACCGGCTGGTGCGCGCACATCATGGAACAGCTCGCCTCGAATGCGCTGATCCGCCCGCTGAGCGAGTACACCGGCCCGGAGCAGCGGGAGGTCCCGGGCCACTAGACCCGGCACGTCCCCTCTCGCGAACGCCCTGGTTTGCGGCTCGGCGGCCGATTTTGCCGCAGAGCAGGGCGTTCGCGGTTGGTGGGGCGGGGGCCCCGGGCGTGTATGCTCGTGCCATGCACACCGTTCGTTGGTATTGGCGCTTTGCGTCGGCTCCGGCCGCCGCGAGCACCTGCTGACGCGCGCGACCGGAGCCGACCAGGCGTGGACCCCACGGGTCCGCGCCTTCGCCATTTCCAGGCGGGCGCTCCGAGAACCAGCGGTGGGTCCGCCGTCACGAGACGAAGGACCACAGATGACCGCTTCCGCCCCTGCTGCAGCACCCACCCACGACCTGCGGGTGCTGCGGATGGATCCGCTGCCCACCCCCGGTGAGGTGATCGCCGACCTGCCGCTGCCCGGCCGGTCCGCCGACCTGGTCGCCGGAGCCCGGCAGCAGGCCGCCGACGTGCTCGCCGGTCGTGACGACCGGCTGCTGGTGGTGGTCGGCCCGTGCAGCGTGCACGACCCGGAGGCGGCGATCGAGTACGCCCAGCGGCTCGCCGCGGCGGCCGACCGGCTGGCCGAGGACCTGCTGGTGGTGATGCGGGTGTACTTCGAGAAGCCGCGCACCACCACCGGCTGGAAGGGGCTGATCAACGACCCCGGTCTGGACGGCAGCTACGACATCCCCCGCGGGCTGCGGCTGGGCCGGCAGGTGCTGCTGGACGTGCTCGAGGCCGGGGTGCCGGCAGGGTGTGAGTTCCTGGAGACCACCTCTCCGCAGTACATCGCCGACACCGTCTCCTACGGGGCGATCGGGGCGCGCACCGTGGAGTCGCAGGTGCACCGCCAGCTCGCCTCGGGCCTGTCCATGCCGATCGGGTTCAAGAACTCCTCCGACGGCGATGTGCAGGTGGCGATCGACGGTTGCCGGGCTGCCTCGGCCGCCCAGGCGTTCCTCGGGGTCGACGCCGAGGGTCGGGCCGCGCTGGTGGAGACCGCCGGCAACCCGGACACGCACGTGATCCTTCGCGGCGGGCGCGGTGGCCCCAACTACGGGGCCGAGCACGTGCACGCTGCTGCGGAGGGGCTCACCGCGGCCGGTCGGGCACCCCGGCTGGTGGTGGACGCCAGCCACGGCAACTCCGGCAAGGACCACCTGCGTCAGGCGATCGTGGCCGACGAGGTCGCCGACCAGGTCGCTGCCGGTTCCCGGGCCGTGGCCGGAGTGATGCTGGAGAGCTTCTTGGTGGCCGGCCGCCAGGAGCCGGCACCGACCGGGCTGGTCTACGGCCAGTCCGTCACCGACGCCTGCATGTCCTGGGAGGTGACCGAGCAGGTGCTGGAGAACCTCGCCCGGGCGAGCCACCGCCGTCGGACCGGAGAGCAGTGAGGCGCACGCCGGCTGCACCGCCCCGCTCAGCCTGGCCGGGTGCGGACGGCGCGGTGAACCACGTGGAGCCCTCGCCGCCGGGGAGCAGTTCTGCGATGCTGAGGTCCTGCGGCGCGAGCGGCGCCGCCAGGAGCGGCACCTGTGGTGCCCCGAGGAGGAAGCGATGAACCAGTCCACACCGGGCGGTCCCGGCAGCAGCGGCCCCGGCAGCGGCGGTGCGCAGAGCGGCACCTCTGGCGGCCAGGGATCGACGTGGTACGAGGAGTTCAAGGTCTCCGGCGACAACCTGGTGGCCAAGGTGCGCGAGCTGATCCGTGAGGGCAACGTGCGCCGGGTGTTCATCAAGAACGAGTCCGGCCAGACCCTGCTGGAGATCCCGCTCACCGCTGGGGTGGCGGTCACCGTGCTCACCGCGGCGGTCGCACCGGTGCTGGTGGCCGTGGGGGCCGTGGCAGCACTGCTCACCCAGGTCACCGTGGGCGTGGAGCGGCGCACGGGCGGGGAGGGCCAGGCACCCGGCACGGAGAGTGCGGGTGGGGCTGGTGGGCACGGCGAGCCACCGGCACCTCCGGAGATCTCCGCCGGACCGGGACCCGCCGGCCACTGAGCGGCGTCTGCGACGATGGGCTGATGCCTGTCCCGGAGTTCATCACCGCCCTGCGCCGCCACGTCGGCACCGACCTGCTCTGGCTCTCCGGCGTCAGCGCCGTGGTGCTCGACGCCGACGGACGCCTCCTGCTCGGCCGCCGCACCGACACCGGCCGGTGGGCGGTGATCAGCGGCATCCTGGAACCGGGGGAGCAGCCGGCGCCCGCGCTGCTGCGCGAAGTGCTCGAGGAGACCGGTGTGCACGCCGAGGTAGAGGCGCTGGTCAGCGTGTTCTCCGGCGAGGAGATGCGTTACCCGAACGGCGACCGCGCCCAGTACCTGGACCTGACGTTCCGGTGCCGGTACACCGGCGGCCAGGCTGCCGTGGGCGACGACGAGTCCCTCGAGGTGGGCTGGTTCGCACCCGAGGCGCTGCCCGAACCGCTCACCGACTCCTCCCGACAGCGGATCGCCGACGCCCTGGCTCATGACCCCGCCGCGGGACCCCGCTTCGCCCGCTGAACCACCCGCACTCCTGCCGCAGCGTCAATCAAAGTAGGGCACTGGTGCCCGGTCCTTCGTGACCATACGCACGTGCGGGCAGCACTGTGGCTGGCACCAGCCGCAGCTCCGGACGCACCGGGCGCCCCTCGACGGCGTCCACGAGCAGGGCGACCCCGTTGCGGCCCTGCTGCTGCGGACTGACCGTCGCCCGGGTGATCGGCGGCAGGTCCGCCGGCCAGCTGTCCGTCTCGGTGAAGCAGCCGAGCGCCAGGTCCATCGGCGTCAGCCCGGCCCGCTGGGCCTCCTCCGCCAGGATCGGGGCGTGGTAGTCCTCCAGGCCGATGACGGCGTCCGGTCGCCCCGCCGCGGTGAGCATCGCCCGCACCAGGGCGCGGGTCTCGTCCAGGTCCTTGCTGCCCCGGACGGTGATCGGCGCCTTGCCGTGCTGCTCGCACCAGCGCTCGTACCCGGCTCGGCAGGCGGCGGTGTAGCTGTCCTCACCGTCGGAGGTGAGCAGCACCGGGGACCGGTCCCGCGCGGCGACCAGGTGGTCGCACAGCGCCGACACGGCTGCTGCGTGGTCGAAGTCGATCCATGGCTGCTGGGCGGAGGGTGCGTTCGCCCGGTCGGCGACCACGGGCACACCTCGGCGCCGGGCCGCTGCCACGATCGGGTCGGCGGTGAGCGGGTCGAGCACGAGGAGTCCGTCCAGTGGGAAGGACAGCACGGCCTCGGAGCCGAGCTCGGCCGGCAGCACGGTCATCGCGTACCCGCGGTCCAGGGCGGCGCTGACAGCGGCGTCGATGGCAGCGGCGAAGTACGGCAACCGGGTGAAGGTCCAAGCGGTCTGCCCGTACTTGGTGACCAGCAGACCCAGCAGCCGGGTCCGCCCGGCGCGCAGGCTGCGCGCCAACGAGCTCGGCCGGTAGCCGAGCTCCTGGGCCACCTGGTGCACTCGCTCCCGGGTGCGCTGACTGATCCGGCCCTTGCCGTTCAGCGCGTCCGAGACGGTGGTGACCGAGACCCCGGCGGCTGCCGCGACCTCGCGGATCCCGGGGGCGGACGTGCTCATGGGGGAATCGTGGCACAGAGGAAGGTGCGCGGGCGGCGAGGAGGGGCCGCGCCGCCCGCGCACTGCCCCCTCAGCGCAGGGTGTCCAGCTTTGCCCGGAAGTCGTCCTTCACCTGGGGTGGGGCCCAGGAGATGTCGATCGCGTTGCGCTGCAGGGTGATCAGGTCCTGCTCGGTGAGCTGCGCCTCCTCGGCCAGCACCTGCAGGTTCTCCTGCACGTACCCACCGAAGTAGGCCGGGTCATCGGAGTTGACGGTGATCTTCACCCCGCGGCGGAGCAGCTCGGTGATCTCGGTCGCCTTCGTGCCGTCGCTGACCCACCGGTTGGAGATCGGGCAGGAGGTGAGCCCGATGCCGCGCTCGATCAGTTCGGCGACCAGCGTCTCGTCCTCGAGCACGTTCGTGCCGTGGTCGATGCGCTCCACACCGATCTCGTGCAGCACCTGGCGGATGTGCTCGATCGAGTTCTCCTGGTCCACGTCGCAGTGCATCGTGAGCCGGTACCCCTCGGCGCGGGCGCGGGCGAACACGGCGGCGAACTTGCTCGGCGGGTTGCCCCGCTCGTCGGAGTCGAGGCCGACACCGGTGATCCACTCCCGGTAGGGCAGAGACTCCAGCAGCGTGGCCATCGCGAACTCCGCCTGGAAGTCGCGCAGGAAGCACATGATCAGTGCGCTGCGGATGCCGAGGCGGTTCTGCGCGTCCTGCTGGGCACGGCGCAGCCCTCGGATCACCACGTCGAACGGTACGCCGCGGGCGGTGTGCGCCTGCGGGTCGAAGAAGAGCTCCACATAGGTCAGGTTCTGCGCGGCCACCCGCTCGAAGTAAGTGCGGGCCAGGTCGAAGAAGTCCGGCTCGGTACGCAGCACCTCCATACCGGCGTAGTAGCTGGCCAGGAACGAGCTGAGGTCGTCGAACTGGTAGGAGGCACGTACCTCCTCGGTGCTCGCGTACTCCAGCTGGATGCCGTTGCGTGCGGCGAGCTGGAACCGCAGCTCCGGCTCCAGGGTGCCCTCGATGTGCAGGTGCAGCTCGCACTTGGGCAGTGCGGTGAGGAACTCGGCGGTCACGGTCATGGTCGTCGTCTCCTTCGTCTCGGGTCAGGCCTGGGCCGGCTCGACGATGGGGCTGACCGGCTCCAGCACGCGGCAGTCGATCAGGCCGAGGTCGGTGATCGCGTAGTCCGGGATGGCAGTGATGGACAGGAACATCAGGTACCAGAAGGCCGAGGGCAGGCGGCTGCCCAGCTCGCGGGCCCGGTCGTCCAGCGCCCGCTCCCGCTCGGCCATCTCCTCTGGCTGCAGGTCAGCGACGATCCCGCCCACGGGCAGCGGCAGCAGGTCCAGCACCTGCCCGTCGGCCACCACGACCTGGCCGCCGCCGGCGCGTCCCAGCTCGTTGATCGCCAGTGCCATGTCCTCCCGGTTGGTGCCCACGCAGACCACGTTGTTGTCGTCCGGGGAGGCGGAGGTGGCGATCGCACCGCGACGCAGCCCGAAACCGTGCACGAACGCGACCGGCAGGTTGCTGGTCTTGCCGTACCGCTCGGCGACGGTCACATACAGCACGTCCTGCTCGGTGTCAGCGCAGACCGCGCCGTCCTGCACCGGGAGGGTCGCGTCCTTGCGGGTGCGTACGAACGCGACGTCCTCGCTCAGCGACATCGCGAGCACCTGGACGCTCGGGCCCTCGGCGGGCACGCGCAGGTCGTCGGCGGCCACCGGTGGGCGCTTCATCGACTCCAGCAGCGCTGCCGAGCGAGGCGGTGCCACCGCCCGCTGCACCGGCTGGCCGTCCTGGGCCACCAGCCGACCACCGGCGATCACCCGCTGGGCGCGGAAGTCCGCCAGGTCGTCCACCAGCAGCACATCGGCGAACCGGCCCGGCGCCAGGGAGCCGACGTGCTCATCGATCCGGTACATGGTCGCACAGTTGATCGTGGCCATCTGGATCGCGGTCATCGGCGGCAGCCCGATCTCGATCGCCTGGCGCACCAGGGCGTCCAGGTGGCCGTGGCCGAGGATCTCGCTGGCGGACACGTCGTCGGTGCAGAACGCCACCCGGCCCGGCTGGGCGCCGAGCTCGGTGATGACCCGGATGTTCTCCGCCAGGAACGGGGCGGCGGTGGACTGCCGGATGATCACGTTGATGCCGTTGCGCAGCTTCTCCAGCATCTCCTCGGCCGAGTAGGACTCGTGGTCCAGGGCGATGCCCGCAGCGGCCTGACCGGCGATCCGGCGGGCATCGGCCAGCGGTGCGCAGCCGAACGGGCGGAGCCGGTTCTTGCGGCCCATGTCGATCGCGGTGAGCACCTCGGGGTCGCCGTGCTCGATGAACTCCTGCACGGTCTCCCAGAGGCCGTAGCACTCCTCCCAGGTCTGGGCGATCTCGTGCTCCTGCGGACCGAACCGGTGCCCCACGTTCGACTCCGGCACGGTGTAGGGCGCTTTGGCCGGGGCGCCCCAGAACACCCGGAACCCGGAGTCGCGGGCCTCGTCGAGGAACTCGCGCACACCGTCCAGACCGGCGACCACGAGCACCTGGTCCAGGCCGGAGAGCGCACTGGTGGTGCCGTACCGGGAGACCAGGGAGCCGAACATGGTCACCGACAGCTTGCTGCACTCGATGTGCAGGTGCCCGTCGATGAGGCCGGGCACCAGGTACTGGCCGGAGGCGTCGATGATCTCGGTGTCCGGTCCGCGCCGGTCGGCCACGTCCCCGGTCGCGGCGATGCGGCCACCGGTGATCGCCACGTCCGCGGCGTAGATCTCCCCGCTGAGGACGTTGACGAGCTGGCCGCCGGTGATCAGCACGTCAGCTGGCGCGCGCCCGAACGCGGTGTCCAGGAGTGCGGTGTCGGTCATGTCAGTGTGCTCCTTCGGTCTGCAGGGCAGAGGGGTCGATGCTCGGCTGCTCGCGCTCGCGGCGGGCGAGCATCCCGTAGGTGAGGGCAGCGACGGCGATGCTGGCCGGGATGCTCAGGTCGGCACCGCCGGTGAGGGTGGCCAGCGGGCCCACGTAGGTGGTGGTGTTCACCCACAGCGCGGCCACCACCATGCCGAGCGCCTGGGCGACCAGGCCGGAGGTGCGGTAGCCGCCGCGGCCCCAGTACCGGCCGCCGGTCTCGCTCGCCAACGACGGCAGGTCGTAGCGGCCGCGGCGCATCAGCCAGTCGGTCACGTAGATCGCTACCCAGGGCGCCAGCCAGATCACCAGCAGGCTCAGGAACGCGTTCAGCAGGTCGTAGAAGGACTGGCCGACCACGGCGATGTAGGTGATGATCGCGCAGATCGCCGTGTCGATGACCACCATGGTCACTCGGGAGACCCGGATCCCGGCGGTCTGCAGGTTCAGCCCGGAGGAGTACAGGTTGGTGCTGTTCTGCACCAGCAGGGAGACCATCGCCAGCACCAGGTAGGGCACCACGAACCAGGCAGGCAGCACCGCCGGCAGCCCGGAGATCGGGTCGGCCACGTCCAGCGTGATCGACGCGGTGGCCGCACCGAGCACCTGCAGCAGCACGTAGGGGACGAAACCGCCGACCGCGGCGTAGGTCCCCACGGCCCGCTTGGAGGTACGCACCGGTAGGTACCGGGAGAAGTTCGACCCTGCCGGGGCCCAGGACAACCCACCGGAGGCCATGATCAGCGCGATGCCGATGATCATCGTGGAGGCCGAGGCGCCCGAGCCGGTCGTGGCGCTGAGGTCCACCTTCGGCAGCACCAGGATCGCCATCACCAGGAACGCCAGCGCGAAGAGTGCGGAGAAGTACTTCTGCGCCTTCATCATCACCGAGTGGCCGAACAGGGGGAGCAGCAGCTGGACCGCGGCGAGCACCACGATGGTGATGATCTGGACCGGTGCGGTGGAGGCCACCCCGGCACCGTCGAGCAGCGTGAGTGCGGCGAACACCACCAGGATCAGCCCGCCGGCCTCGAAGCCGACCAGCGTCAGCCAGGCGAAGACGCCCAGGATCCTGCCGCCGCGCGGACCGTAGGAGGAGCGGGAGATGGTCAGTGTCGTGGTGCCGGTGACCGGTCCCTGCACGCTGGCCAGACCCAGGAGCGGGTAGGCGAGCAGGTTCCCGAGCACGATGACGACCACGGACTGCACGAAGCTGAGCCCCAGGGCCACCACGAACGCGCCGTAGACCACGGTGAAGACCGTCGTCGTGGTGCCCGCCCACAGGAACATCAGGTCTCGAGGCTTGCCGTAGCGGGCGGACTCGGGGACGAGGTCGATGCCGCGCCGCTCGATGTGTCCTTGGGTATCGGTCATCCGGGCTCCCTTGCCGTGACTGGTTGCGGCGAGGCTAGGTGAAGAAACGTTTCGGCACAAGCGTAGACGACTGCCGGCCGGGCCGTGCTCCGCGCCCTCGCCGCAGCGTCAATCAGCGTCGATCAAGGTCGGGCACCGATGCCCGATCCTTCGCGACCTGACGGATGGCCGCTACGATGCCGGGCGGGTCACCAGGGAGTGGTCGACCTCTGCACACTTCGAGGAAGGTGAGCCGTGGCGCTCTGGACGCTGTACCGAGACGGCAGGACGATCGTTCCCGGTGAGGTGGTGGCGCCGGGGCAGCGGCTCTCCTGGCCGCGGACCATCGGGATCGGGGCCCAGCACGTGGTGGCGATGTTCGGTGCGACGTTCCTGGTGCCGCTGCTCACCGGTTTCCCACCGGCCACCACGCTGTTCTTCTCCGCGATCGGCACCGCCGGGTTCCTGCTCATCACCCGCGGCCGGGTACCCAGCTACCTGGGCTCCAGCTTCGCCTTCCTCGCCCCGATCGGGGTGGGCTCGGCGGCCGGGCAGCTGCCGATGCCGGTGGCGCTCGGCGGCATCCTGGTCACCGGTGTGCTGCTGGCGGTCGTCGGCCTGGTGGTGCACCTGGCCGGGGCGAGATGGATCGACATCGCCATGCCGCCGGCGGTCACCGGTACCATCGTCGCGCTGATCGGCCTGAACCTGGCCCCGACCGCCTGGGACAACGTGCAGGCCGCACCGGTGACGGCGCTGATCACCCTCGCTGCGATCGTCCTGATCACCGTGCTGTTCCGCGGCCTGATCGGCCGGCTGGCGATCCTGCTGGGCGTGCTGGTCGGCTACCTGGTGGCCGTGCTGCGCCACGAGGTGGACTTCACCCGGGTGAACGAGGCCGCCTGGGTGGGCCTGCCAGAGTTCACCACGCCGACCTTCGACGTGACCGTCCTCGGCCTGTTCCTGCCGGTGGTGATGGTGCTGATCGCCGAGAACGTGGGGCACGTGAAGTCGGTGGCTGCGATGACCGGTGAGAACCTGGACGACGTCACCGGCCGTGCGCTGATCGCCGACGGACTAGCCACCACGTTGGCGGGCTTCGGCGGCGGGTCCGGCACCACCACGTATGCGGAGAACATCGGAGTGATGGCCGCGACCCGGGTGTACTCCACCGCCGCCTACGCGGTGGCTGCGGCGTGCGCGTTCCTGCTCAGCCTGTCCCCGAAGTTCGGTGCGCTGATCGCCACCGTGCCGGCCGGGGTGCTCGGCGGTGCGGCTACCGTGCTGTACGGCATGATCGGCATCCTCGGTGCCCGGATCTGGGTGCAGAGCAAGGTGGACTTCTCCGACCCGGTCAACCTCACCACGGCAGCGATCGCCCTGGTGGTCGGGATCGCCAACTTCACCTGGGTGGCCGGTGACCTGCGTTTCGAGGGCATCGCGCTCGGCACCGCCGCGGCGTTCGGTGTCTACCACGTGATGCGGGCACTGGCCCGGTGGCGCGGCACCAGCATCGAGGCCGCCTCCCCGGCGTCCGTCCCCGACCCCCAGTAGCCACTCCTCTCCTCGCGAACGCTCGGTTTTACCGATTCACCGGCCGCCAGCGCCGCGAACCAGAGCGTTCGCGAACAGGGCGTGGGGGGGGGGGGGGGGGGGAGGGGTCAGTCCAGGCCGGCGTCGCGCACCAGCAGTGCCACCTGGGTGCGGTTGTTCAGGTCGAGCTTGGTCAGGATGCGGGAGATGTGCGCCTTGACCGTGGCCATGCTCATCAGCAGCGACGCCGCGATCTCCGCGTTCGACCGGCCCTGACCGACCGCCACCGCCACGTCGTGCTCCCGCGGCGACAGCCCCGCCAGCGCCGCCCGCGCATGGTCGGCGGACCCGGAGGAGACGATCGCGGCGTCCATCAGCCGGCGCAGCACCGCGGGGGAGAGGATCGGCTCCCCGGCCGCGGCCCGGTGCACCGCCGTCACGATCTGCTCCGGCGGTGCGTCCTTGACCAGGAACCCGCTCGCCCCGGCGCGCAGCGCACGCAGCACGTTGTCGTCGGAGTCGAACGTGGTCAGCACCACCACCTCCGGCGGGTTCGGCCGCGCCCGCAGCCGGGCAGTGGCCCGGATACCGTCCACCCCAGGCATCCGCAGGTCCATCAGCAGCACGTGCGGGTGGTGGGCGTCCACTGCGGCCGGAACCTCGGCGCCGTCCCCGACCTGGGCGACCACCTCGACCCCGGGCTCTCCACCGAGCAGCATCGCCAGCCCGGCCCGCACCAACGGGTCGTCGTCCACCAGCAGCAGCCGCACAGGTGTGCTCACGGTGTCCACGGTAGCCGCGCCTCCAGCTGGAAGCCGTCCGGGCCTGCCGCGTGCTCCAGGTGACCACCGACCAGGCGGGCGCGCTCGGCGAGCCCGACGAGACCGGTACCGCTGCTGGGCAGGTGAGCTCCGCCGTCGGCGGCACAAGGGTTCTTCGCGGTCACGGTGAGCCAGCCGGCCTCGGTACCCCCGGCCAGGGTGAGGGTCACGGGGGCTCCGGGGGCGTGCTTGCGGGCGTTCGTCAACGCCTCCTGCACGATCCGGTACGCGGCTCGTCCGATGCTCGACGGCGGAGCCTGCGTGGTCTGGTCCGTCACCGTGATGCTCATCCCGGCCCGGGTGCACTCGGCGACCAGGGTGGGTATGTCGGCGAGCGTGGGCTGCGGGCGGGTGCCGGTGCCGTGGTCGGCGTCGGCGGGGTCGTCGCGGAGCACGGCGATCACCTGCCGCAGCTCCTCCAGGGCTTCGTGCGCGCCGGTGCGGATCACGTCCGCCGCCTGGGTGCGCTGTGCCACAGGCGCGTCCGGCCGGTAGGCCATCGCACCGGCGTAGGTGGCCAGCAGGGACAGCCGGTGGGCGAGCACGTCGTGCATCTCCCGGGCGATCTGAGTCCGTTCGGCGATGCGGGCCTCGGCGACCCGCTGCTCCTGGTCGGCCTCGGCGCGACGGGCCCGCTCAGCCAGCGAGCCGATGAGCCGCTCCCGCGCGCGTGCCTGGGCGCCCCAGCCCAGCAGCGCTGCATACACGGCGAAGGCCACCACCACCCACCAGGAGAAGCTCAGACCCGGGAACGGCCGCCACAACCAGCGCAGCAGGTGCGCGCCGACCCCGGCAGCCGCCAGGACTGCAGCGGGAGTGAACCGCTCCCGCCAGGCCACCTGGATGGTGGCGATCGTCGACCCGGGGGTACCGGTGGGGGAGACGGCTGCCAGCACCGCCTGCAGTCCGGCGCCGAGCACCCGGTGCCGGCTGACCAGCGGCATCAGGCCCGCCGAGGCCGCCAGGGTGGCCACATCGACCACCAACCACGAGGTGGAGGTGTGCGGCCACTCGCCGACGAGGGTGAGCACACCGAGCAGCAGCGTGGCACCGGTGAGGATGAGCGCCCCGGCGCCGGGCTGGTGACGGGGACGACGCGCAGGTGGCAGGCGGGGTTCGGACATGACGGACCGAGAGTACGGCGGGTGCGCGCCGGCCACCACCGACCAAAGTCGGTACCGGCCCGGTCGACAGGCGCGCAGCCATCACCGGGCGGCCGATGCCGCCCACCCGCACCGCCGGGCACGGTGAGTCCTCGTCAGCACCGGACGGGCCGCCGTCGACGGTGCCCGAAGAGAGAGGAGAACATCGATGACTGCAGCGACGAACCCGTCGGTGGGTGCTGCCCGGAGGGCAGAGCGCGGCAGGCGCCGGCTGGCTGTGCTCGCCCTGGCTGTGCTGGCCGGGTTGGCGACCTGGGCGGTGGCGGTATTGCTGCTCGGTGTGCCGCTGGCGGCACGCACCGGTCCGACGGTGACCGCGATCGGCCCCGTCTCGGTGACCGTGGTGGCGGCCGTGGTCGGCGGTGCCGGATGGCTCGCTCGCGCCATGCTGGAGCGGGTCACAGTGCATGCGCGCCGGGTCTGGACGGTGCTGGCCAGCATGGTGCTGGTGCTCTCGCTGCTGGGGCCCCTCACCGGCGTGGGCGGTGCGGCGATCGGCAGCCTGGCGGCGTTGCACCTGGTGGTGGGCCTGACGATCCTCCTCGGGCTGCGCGGCCGTGGCTAGGTCCAGACCCCCGATGAGTCATGGCTCCTGGCCGCAGACAAGTGAGGTGTGTGGCCCGCCCTCGTTCCTCAGGCGGTCCACACACCTCATGGTCGGGGTGACAGGATTTGAACCTGCGACCTCTTCGTCCCGAACGAAGCGCGCTACCAAGCTGCGCCACACCCCGATGCAGCCTGGTCAGGATAGCGCCTTCACCGGCCCGGAGTGAAACTGGCGCTGTGGGCGCGGTCACACGACGATCTGGTGTGGAAGGTCGCTGGTGTTATAGCACCAGCAACCTTCCACACCAGAGGCTGCCGAGCAGGTCACCGCGGCGGGGTCAGCGTCAGCAGGGTCACGCTCGGGCGGCAGGCGAGCCGGACCGGGGTGTAAGGGTTGGTGCCCATCCCGTTGCTCACGTGCAGCCATAGGTTTCCCGGCCCGGGCGCATCGCCGGGCCACGGGTGCAGGCCGCTGGCCCGGCCGGTGTCCAGGTCGCAGTTGGTCACCAGCGCCCCGTAGCCGGGCAGGCACAGCTGCCCGCCGTGGGTGTGCCCGGCGAGCACCAGCTCACAACCCAGGCTCTGCATACCGCGCAGCACCCGCAGGTATGGTGCATGGGTGACACCGATGCGCACACCGGACCCAGCAGACGACACAGCACCCGAGGAGCCGGGAGCGCTCTGCTCGGCAGGTGACCCTGCGCCGTCGGCGACCTGGTGCTGAGCCGGCCAGGTCTCCGGCAGCTCGTCCCGGTCCAGGTGCGGATCCTCCACACCGACCAGGTCCAGCCGGGTGCCGCGCACCTCGAGGCTCGCAGTCTGGTTGGACAGGTCCCGCCAGCCGCAGGCGGCGAACGCGTAGCCGAGCTCGCGTCCGGGCAGGTCCTCCGGGCGCTCGTCGGGATCGTGGCGTCGAGCATCGGGGAGCAGGTAGCGGGCCGGGTTCCGCAGCAGCGGCGCGAAGTAGTCGTTCGAGCCCATCACGAACGCGCCGGGCACCTCCAGCAGCGGTTCCAGGGCTGCCAGCACGGCAGGCAGTGCCTCTCGGTGGGCCATGTTGTCGCCAGTGTTGACCACCAGGTCGGGGGCCAAGGCCGCCAGGTCACGTAGCCAGCCGATCTTGCGGCTCTGGCGGGGCAGCAGGTGCAGGTCGGACAGGTGCAGCAGGCGGATCGAGGCCGCGCCGGCCGGTAGTACGGGCGCCTCCACCCGGCGCACGGTGAAGGCTTGCGCCTCGGCCAGCGACCAGGCCAGGCCGGCCGCCCCTGCAGCACCCAGCAGGCGGGTGGCGCGGCGTAGCGGCCGCGTCGTGGTCTCGCTCACTCAGTCAGCCTGCGGCTAGTCATCATCGTCGTTGTTGCCGCCGCCGCGGTCGTTGTTGCCGCCGCCGCGGTCGTTGCGGTTGCCACGGTTGTCGTTGTCGTTGTCGTCGTTGTTGTCATCACCCTCGTCGTCATCGTCGTTGTTCGGCTCGGGACCGGAACTGAGGGTCATCGTGACAGTGCTGCCGGGCCGCACCTCGGATCCGGCCGACGGGGAGGTGGAGACTACGTCGCCTTCAGACACGCTGTCGCTGTGCGAGCTGCCGCCGGTCTGGGCGTTGAACCCGCGGCTCTCCAGCGCCTGCTCAGCATCGTCCTGCGACATCCCGTTCACGCTCGGGACGGAGACCCGTTCGCCGTAGATCTCCCGGTCCCGCGGCTCGTCGAAGTCCTGGACCTCCATGCCGTCGGTGGCGTGGCTCATGTAGTCCTGCCAGATCGGGGCAGCGATCCGGCCACCGTAGACCAGGCGGTAGTACTGCCCGTTGATCGTGGTGTTCATCATCGGCTTGGTGCCCTCGGAGTGGCCGACCCACACCGCGGTGGCCATCTGCGGCACGTACCCGACGAACCACGCCGCGGTGTCGTCGTTGGCGGTACCGGTCTTGCCCGCCACCGGCCGGTCGTCCAGCACCGCCTGCTCGCCGGTGGCGCCCGGGGAGGCCACGTGGTTCAGCGCATAGTTCATCGCGTTCGCGACCCGCTCGTCCAACGCCCGTTCACAGTTCGCGTCCGGGACCTCGAGCTCCTCACCATCAGCGGTGGTGATGGAGTCGATCGCGATCGGCGAGCAGTGGATGCCGCCGGAGGCGTAGGTGGCGAACGCTTCGGCCATGGTCAGCGGGGCGACCTCGTTGGCACCGAGCGTCATCGACGGCACGATCTGCATCGAGTAGTCACCGTAGGGCTGGTTGCCGTTGGCGTCGGTGTAGGGCTCGCCCGGGTTCACAGTGGCGTGGTGGTAGCCCATCGACTCCACGGTGTCGGCGATGTCGCACAGGTTCATCTGGTTCGCCATGTTCACGAACGCGGTGTTCACCGACTGCTCGGTGGCCCGCAGCACCGACATCCGCCCGCTGATCACGCTCTCCAGGTTGTTCGGCTCGTACGGCGGGCCGCCGATCCGCACACAGCTGTCCCAGGAGGAGGACGGGAAGCTCTGCCCGGTGGAACCGTTGACGCTGTCGTTCAACGAGTGCCCGTCGATCAGCCACTGGGTCAGCACGAACGCCTTGAACGTCGACCCGGTCTGGAACCCTCTCGACCCACCGTGCGCCTGGTCGCCGTTGAAGTTGACCATGGTCGCCCGTGGTTCGTCGTCCGTAGGTGAGCCGTAGCGGGTGTTCTGGGCCATCGCCAGGATCTTGCCCGTACCTGGCTCCACGGTGGACAGCGCGTTGGAGATCCCGGAGGAGTCGTCCACCGGGATGGCTCGCCGCAGGGCGTCCCAGGCGTCCTTCTGCTTCTCCGGGTCGAGCGTCGTGTGGATCTGCAGGCCACCGGTCTGCAGCAGCTGGACGCGGTCGGCTCGGGTCTCGCCGTAGATCGGGTTGGACAGGATCTCGGAGCGCACGTAGTCACAGAAGTACGCGGCGCTGCCGGCCATCGAGCAGCCCTCGGAGGCCGGGTTGACGTTGAGCATCTCGTCGATCGAGGTGTCGATCGCCTCGTCGTACTCCTCCTGGGTAATCATGTCCTGGTTGAGCATCAGCCCGAGCACGGTGTTCCGACGGTTCTCCGCATCCTCCGGATGGCGCACCGGATCCCACTTGCCCGGGGAGTTGGTGATGCCGGCGAGCATCGCCGACTCCGCGACCGACAGGCTCGCGGCCCGGTGGTGGAAGTAGTAGCGGGAGGCAGCCTCCACCCCATACTGGGACGGGCCGAACTGGGCCACATTCAGGTAGCCCTCCAGGATCTCGTCCTTGCTGCGGTGCTGCTCCAGTGCGATCGCCAGCTTGGCCTCGCGAAGCTTGCGCCCGAGCGTGTCTGCGGTGGCCTCGCGGATGGCCTCCGGGTCGTCGGCGCGGCGGCCTGCCTCGATGAGCACGTTCTTCACGTACTGCTGGGTGAGGGTGGAACCGCCCTGCTGGCTGGTGCCGATGAGGTTCAGCACCGCCGCGCGCATGATGCCCTCGGGGTCGACGCCACCGTGCTCGTAGAACCGCTTGTCCTCCACGGCGATCACTGCGTTGCGCATGTTCTCGGAGATCTCGTCCAGTGGCACCACGATGCGGTTCCAGGCCCAGATCCGAGCGAGCACGGAGTCGTCGGACGCGTAGATGACGGTCTGCTGGGACATGTCCTCGCTGCCCAGCTCGGTAGGCAGATCCTCGAAGAGCTGGTCACCGGCGTCAGTGGCCGCACCGAGAGTGGCTACAGCAGGCATCACGAACCCTGCAGAGAGCACACCGCCGATGCCTGCGACCAGCAGGAACGCGAGGAACATCGACACCAGCTGTGCGGCGTTGACCGTACGGGAGGTCGATCGGGACGGTGAGGGCATGGCTACCAGGGTACGGCGCAAAACCGGGTGAGACACCCACGACCTGACAAACTCGCCAAAGAGGTGTATAACGCAAAGACCATCACGGGGGCAGTTGCACGAAACGGCATCTCATCCCCTAGTATCGGTCAAGAAGTTGCCAAGGAGGGGCCTTGGCACAGAAGCCGCTCAGTGTAGAGAGGTGGGGAATGAACGCCAAGTTCGATGAGGAGTGGACCCTTCGGGCCGCGTGCGCCAAACGATCACCGGACGAGCTGTTCGTCCAGGGAGCAGCGCAACGGCAGGCTCGGGAGGTCTGTTTCGAGTGTCCGGTGAGGCTGGAGTGCCTCGTGGACGCCCTGGACAACCGCATCCAGTACGGTGTCTGGGGCGGGATGACGGAGCGGGAACGTCGGGCGCTGCTGCGCCGTGCGCCGTCGGTGGAGTCCTGGCGGACCACGCTGGACGATGTGGATCGCGACGAGATCACCGAGGAGATCGGCCGACGGTGGCCGGCGCCTCGACCACGGCGACGCACGAGCAGCCCAGCTGTGCTCCACACCTCTGCGCCGTCGGAACCAGCGGCTGCTCAGACGGGTGGCACTGCCCCGGCAGCCGTTGTGCGAGGTGCGTAGTATCAGTGCCATGACACGCTGGGAGTACGCAACGGTTCCGCTCATCGTCCACGCCACCAAGCAGATCCTCGACCAGTGGGGTGACGACGGGTGGGAGCTTGTGCAGGTCGTGCCGGGGCCCGACGGGCAGGGGCTGGTGGCCTACCTCAAGCGAGAGAAGCAGTGAGCGTCGCCCAGCGACTGGCCGAGCTGGGCCTGACGCTGCCTGATGTGGTGCCGCCGGTAGCGGCCTACGTGCCGGCAGTGCGTCAGGGTGACCTGGTCTACACCGCCGGGCAGCTGCCCATCATCGACGGGCAGCTGCCCGCGGTGGGCAAGGTCGGTGACGGACCCGGACTGGTGGACCCGGGCACCGCGCACGACCTGGCGCGGCAGGCGGCACTGAACGGTCTGGCCGCTGCGGTCTCGCTGGTCGGTGACGTGGAGAAGGTGCGCCGGGTGGTCAAGGTGGTCGGCTTCGTGGCCTCCGACCCGGCCTTCACCACCCAGCCGCAGGTGATCAACGGCGCCTCGCAGGTGCTGCAAGAGATCTTCGGCGACGCCGGCGTGCACGCGCGCTCCGCAGTGGGTGTGGCGGTGCTGCCGATGGACGCCCCGGTCGAGGTGGAGCTGATCCTCGAGGTCGCCTGACCGGGACGCACCGACGCAGGTTCAGCGGGCGCGGTGGGTGAGTCGGTCGATGTCGATCAGCACCACGGAACGGCCCTGCAGCTGCAGCCAGCCGCGGTTGGAGAACTCCGCCAGTGCCTTGTTCACCGTCTCCCGGGTGGCGCCGACCAGCTGGGCCAGCTCCTCCTGGGTCAGGTCATGGGTGACCCGCAGCCCGGACTCGGTGCGCTCGCCGAACCGTCGGCCCAGGTCGAGCAGCGCCTTGGCGACCCGGCCAGGTACGTCGGAGAAGATCAGGTCGGCGACCTTGTTGTTGGTGCGACGCAGGCGGAGCGCCAAGGACCGCAGCAGGTGCTGGGACACCTCTGGGCGGGCGTCCAGGATCTTCAGCAGGCCCTGGTGGGAGAGCTCGACCAGCTCGCTGGTCGCCAGGGCGGTGGCCGTCGCGGTGCGCTTGCCCGGATCGTAGAGGGACACCTCGCCCAGGATCTCCCCAGGCCCGAGGATCGCGAGCAGGTGCTCACGGCCGTCGGGCGCCATGTGGCCGAGCTTGACCTTCCCGGAGCCGATCACGAACAACCGGTCGCCCTGCGCGCCCTCGTGGAAGATCTCCTCGCCACGACGGAACGTGAGCTCAGTGGTGCGCTCCCGGACCGCGCGATAGCTCTCGTCACTGAGCTCGGCGAAGAGCGGAGCAGATCGGACCACGGCCTCGTCCATCGGGGGTTCCCTTCATCTCGGTGTGAGGTCAGCCACAGTCTGCCATTCTTCTGGCGGGCGGACCGTACGCAACGCGGCTCACGGTACAGGCCGGCCGAGAGTCCGTGGCTCGGTTTCTCAGCGTGGACAGGTTGGGCAGCAGCACAGTGGCCCAAGAGGCGGCGTGACCTGCCGCCGGGCCGCTACAGCTCGGCGAGCCACTCGGCGAGCAGCCCGGTGACCTCCTCCGGCGCCTCCTCCGGCAGGAAGTGCCCAGCACCGTCGATGCTCACCTGGGAGTAGCGGGCGCGCACGTAGTCCCTGTCCCGGCGGTAGGCGCCACGGTGATAGACCGGGTCGGCCGTCCCGGACAGGCTCAGCACCGGCACGGTGACGGGTCGGTTCACCCGGGCCAGGTAGCGGCGCCCGTCCAGCCGTGGCGTGGAGCGCACCGACCAGCGCAGCTGCTCCATGGCGCTGTGCGCCACGAACGGCAGCCGCATCGCGTCGGTGTACAGCGCCACGTGCGGACACTGCCAGCCCGGGGCGCTCCAGGAAGCTAGCAGCCGGGCCACCCGGTCCCCATGGGTGAACGAGCGCTCCGGGAACCACGGCACCTGGAAGTAGGCGAGGGTCTTCAACGTGTCGGTGGTGGCTACCCGTGTGGCCTGCCGGTGCAGCGGTACCGGGTGCGGGGCGGCCAGCACCGCCACAGCGCGGGTCACCTGCGGGGCGATCGCCGGCATCGACCAGGCCACCTGCCCGCCCAGGCCGTGCCCGACCACCACGGCCGAGGCCGCCCCCAAGGAGCGGATCACCCCCCGCACATCGGCAGCCATCGAGGGGACGGCGTACGCAGCAGGTGGCTTGTCGGAGCCGGCATACCCGCGCAGGTCCATCGCGGCGACCCGGAAGCCCAGGGCGGCCAGACCGTCCAGCTGGGCCCGCCATGCCCACCAGAACTGCGGAAACGCGTGCAGGAGCACCACGAGGGGAGCAGCGCCGTCGTCCGCACCGGAGATCGCGAGGTGGAACCGGCCCCCGTTCGCGGCCACCATGCGGTGCGTCCACGGACCTTCCTGCAGGATGATGGACGGATCGACTCTCACGCCCACCGAGGCTACCGGCGGCCCTGGCCGGGCGGATCAGCCGAGAGGTGGATCTGTCCTCGACCCTGCGCCCGACACAGCGACGGCCGGTGGCCGAGGCACCGCGCCCCGACCACCGGCCGTCCAGCTCTGCTCGCGGGTCAGTCGCCAGCGCTGGCCTGCATCCCGGCGGAGATGGAGTCCATCACCGAGGAGTCCGCCAGCGTGGTCACATCGCCCACGGGGCGGTTCTCGGCCACGTCCCGCAGCAGACGGCGCATGATCTTCCCGGACCGTGTCTTCGGCAGCTCGGAGACCACCAGGATGGAGCGCGGCTTGGCGATCGGGCCGATCTCGTGCGCTACGTGGTTGCGCAGCTCACCGACCACCTTCTCGCCCTCGGCCTCAGCGGCCTCCAGGGCATCGCTGCGCAGGATCACGAACGCCACCACGGCCTGACCGGTGGTGGCATCGCTCGCGCCGACCACAGCTGCCTCGGCCACCCAGTCGTGGGAGACCAGTGCGGACTCGATCTCCGTGGTGGACAGCCGATGGCCGGAGACGTTCATCACGTCGTCCACCCGGCCGAGCAGCCACACGTCGCCGTCCTCGTCGAACTTGGCGCCGTCACCGGCGAAGTAGGTGCCGGGGAAGCGTGCCCAGTAGGTGTCCTTGAACCGCTCGTGGTCACCCCAGATGGTGCGCAGCATCGCCGGCCACGGCTCGTTGATCACCAGGTAGCCGCCACCACCGGGACCCACCGGCTGGCCGGCGTCGTTCCACACGTCCACATGCACACCGGGGACAGCGACCTGCGCGGAGCCGGGTTTGGCGTCGGTCACCCCGGGCAGCGGGGAGATCATGATCGCGCCGGTCTCGGTCTGCCACCAGGTGTCCACCACGGGGGTGCGGTCGCCGCCGATCACCCGGCGGTACCAGATCCACGCCTCCGGGTTGATCGGCTCACCCACGCTGCCCAGCACGCGCAGGGAGGTCAGGTCGTACTCGCCCGGGATGTCCGCTCCCCACTTCATCATCGTGCGGATGGCGGTCGGTGCGGTGTACAGGATCGTCACGCCGTACTTCTGCACGATGTCCCACCAGCGGCCCTTGTGCGGGCTGTCCGGGGTGCCCTCGTAGAGCACCTGGGTGGCACCGTTGATCAGCGGGCCATAGGTCACGTAGGAGTGCCCGGTGACCCAACCGACGTCGGCGGTGCACCAGTACACGTCCGTCTCCGGCTTCAGGTCGAAGACGTACCAGTGCGTGTAGGCGGACTGCACCAGGTAGCCACCGGTGGTGTGCAGGATGCCCTTCGGCTTCCCGGTGGTGCCCGAGGTGTACAGGATGTACAGCGGGTGCTCGGCCTCCACCGGCACCGGGGTGTGCTCCTCGGAGGCGCCCTCGAGCGCCTCGTGCCACCACTGGTCCCGGCCGTCGGTCCAGGCGACGTCCTGACCGGTGCGGCGGACCACCAGCACAGTGGACACGTCCGTGTCGTCGTGGCTGAGGGCCTCGTCCACGGCCGGTTTGAGTGCGCTCGGCTTGCCGCGCCGGTAGCCGCCGTCGGCGGTGATGACCACCTTGGCGTCGGCGTCCAGGATCCGGGAGTGCAGCGCCTCGGCAGAGAATCCTCCGAAGACCACGGAGTGCGGTGCGCCGATCCGGGCGCAGGCGAGCATCGCGATCACCGCCTCCGGGATCATCGGCAGGTAGATCGCCACCCGGTCGCCGGTCCTCACCCCGAGGGACTCCAGGGTGTTGGCGGCCTTGGACACCTCACGCTTGAGGTCGGCGTAGGTGATCGTGCGGGTGTCACCGGGCTCACCCTCGAACAGCAGCGCGACGCGGTCGCCGTTGCCGGCCTCCACGTGCCGGTCGACGGCGTTGTAGGTGGCGTTCAGCTTCCCGTCCGCGAACCAGCGGGCGGTCGGGGCGCCGGAGTTGTCCAGCACCTCCTCGAACGGAGTGTCCCAGCTGAGGAATCGCCGGGCCTGCTCCGCCCAGAACGCCAACCGGTCCGCCTCCGCCTGCTCGTACAGCTCCGGCGAGGCGTTGGAGCTCGCGGCGAACTCCGGGCTGGGCTGGAACGAGCGGGTCTCGGTGAGCAGATTCTCCAGAGTCGTATCTTGGTCAGTCACAGTTCCTCCGAGCAGCTTCGGTGGTGCAGGTACGTTCTCAGCCTATGCCTCCGGGCGCAGTGACCGAAGCCCGTCCGGTCGGGCGGGGGCGAGACTGCGACCGGTGGCCCCGTGGCTGCGACCGACGGTAGTAGCCACGGGGCAGCGTCGCGAAACGTCTGCGGCCGGTGCGGTCTGACCGGCCAGCGGGATGGTCAGGCGCCGAGAGCGGCCTTGCGGCGTTCTTCCCGCCGTCCCTGACGTCGGGCACCGTGCGAGATCACCCCGATGAAGATGAAGGTGATCCCGTACAGGAGCAGCCGCCCGGAGTGACCATCGGAGACGAGGTGGTCGTGGACGTTCGTGCCGAACTGTCCGAGCCGGTCGAAGATCATCGACTGGGACGCAAGGAAGTCCGCGACGATCTGCGGCACAGCGAGGAAGGCCGCACCGATCAGGGTGGCGATCGAGCCGATGATGATCGACCCCACCGAGGACCACCGTGCGGCCATCAGCATGATGATCAGCGTGATCAGCCCACCGCCGAGCTCCACCAGCCCCATCACGTTGACCGCTTCCAGGTTCTGGCTCAGCGAGTAGGAGATGCGCTCACCACCATCGGCGACCAGGTACCAGGTGACCGGGCCGAACACGATGGCGATCAGGATGCCCCACCAGTGCGCCGCAGCGCGGGACGCCGGCCCCTCGTCGAAGTCGGCGAACGGGTCGTCCTCCACCGGAGGCGGGGCCGCACCGGTGGTGTCGGTGGCCGTCGTGGTGGTCGGCTGCGGCTCCGCGGGATCACCAGCGGCTGCTCCAGCGCCGACAGCGGCACCAGCGGCCCCGGCACCTGCTGCGGTGCCGTCCGGACCGGGCCGGCCAGGGTCCGCCGGCTCAGCCCCGGAGGAGGCGACCCGGCCGAACCGCCGGGCACGCTCGGCGCGCAGCGCCTCGTCCTCCTCCTCAGTGGGCAGCTGGCGGGTGGCTGGTTCTTCGCCCGTGCCGAATGTCTGGGTCGGTGGTGCAGGCTCCGCAGCCCCGTCAGCAGGCGGTTCGGCGGCCGGCGGCTCGGCCGCCGGCTCGTCGGGGGCGCCCGGAGCGGGCGGCGATGCCGCGCCGGCCAGCTCCTCCACCGGCACGTCGGAGCCGGTGGGTCCGGGGTCGCCACTCTCTGGGACCGGGGGAGCGGCGGGGGCGTCCGCGGGGCCTGCGTCGCCTGGCGCTGCGCCCGGAGGGGGCGTACCTGGGACGGCAGCCTGGTCGGCGGAAGGGGCCGGTGCGCCGGGCGTGGCGTCGCGGTCGTCGTTGCTGTTCGGCGGGACGGTGCTCACAGTGTCCTCCACGATGGGTGATGGATTCACGGTAGCGACGCATCCGCCCTGGACGTGGTGGGGCGCGCCGGTACTCCGGCAGGACGTCGGTGGCGCTGCGCACACGGCTTTGACGGCAGCGGACGGGTCCCGGAGGGCGATCCCAGGGGCAGACGCAACGACGGCGCCTCCGCAGAGGCGCCGTCGCCACCTTCACCGGTGTGGGGTATCAGGCGTGCATCCTCAGGTAGTCGCTGCGGGCAAGCCCGGTCGACCAGTCCTTCACGTGGACTAAACGCGCGTGGGTTCCCACTCCCGATGAAGTTGTTCTCTCTGTATACACCTTCTGTGCCGGGGGCGAAAGAGGAACGACCTGAGCGATGCGCCCGGTGCGGCGGGCACGCCCGGGTGCGCACCGCCGTCATGCCGCATTGTCCACAGCCCCCTCCCCGGGCGCCGGCAGCCCGATCGCCAGGGAGGGATGCTCAGTTGACCCGAACAGCGCACAGGACGGAGGCGTGATGGACCAGACGGTACGCGCGGTGGCGCTGCGCTCCGGAGACGCCGAGCTGATCGAGGAGGTGCGGGCGGTGCTCGCAGTGGCGGACCTGCCGCTGGTGATCCACCCGCCGGGGGCGTCCCCGCCGCGGGCCACCTTGCTGCTGGACAGCGCTGTGGAAGCGCAGGCGGACGACGTTCCCTGGGTTGCTCCGGGGCAGCGTGCCGTGTGGGTGGGGTGTGCGCCAGTGGCCACGCCCGACGGCGGTCGCTGCCTTGCGCTCCCGGCTCAGGCGGAGGAGCTGCTCACCCGGGCACGGACAGCCTGCCAGCCGCGTCGGGCGCGGGTCGTCGGGGTGGTCGGGGCGCGGGGCGGTGCCGGAGCGACGTCTCTTGCTGCGGTCCTCGCGCGAGCCTGTGCGAAGGAGAGCCTGGCGGTGGCGTTGGTGGACCTGGACGGTGCCGGGCCCGGTCTGGACCTGACGTTGGGTATCGAGCACGAGGGCGGGCTGCGCTGGGCCGACCTGGACGGTGCAGAGGGCACGGTGCCGGATCGGGCGCTGGAGGAGGCGCTGCCGAGCTGGTGCGGTGTGCACGTGCTCTCCGCGGACTGGCGAGGTGGGCCCGCCGGTTCGTTGGCACTCGGCGCCGTCGACGCTCTGGCCGTTGGGCACGACGTGGTGGTGCTCGACCTCCCCCGGGTGCACGCGCACTGGGCGATGCACTGCACGGTCGTGCTGATCGTCACGACCTGCGACGTGGTCGGCGCGGAGGCGGTCCGAGCCACCCGCAGCGCGTGGGAGGGGGTGGAGACGCGACTGGTGGTGCGCGGACCCGCACCGGGCGGCCTGACCCCGGAGGAGATCGCCGAGGCTGCCGGGCTGCCGCTGGCCGTCACCATGCGCTCCGAGCGGGGGCTCGGTGCAGGGGTGGAACGCGGTGTGGCACCGGGGGACAACCGGCGCGGGGCGCTGATCCGGGGTGCGCGCCGACTGGTCACCGACCTCGGGCTGGCGTCGTGATGTCTGCCGGTGTCGACGAGGTCCGTCGCGCTGTGGTCGAGGCGCGCCGGACGGGGAAGGGCGAGGAGATGGTGTCGCCGGGGCTGGTCAGCCGGGCGGTGCGCACCTCGCCAGGCGTACGCACCGATGCTGCTCGGCTGCGCCTGGAGCGGGCGGCCCGGTCCGAGCTGCTCGGTGCGGGTCCGGTGCTGCAGCCCTTGCTGGACGACCCGGCTGTCACCGACGTGCTGGTCAACGGTGATGGTTCGGTGTGGGTGGACCAGGGGCACGGGCTGGTCGTGCGCCGGGAACGGTTGCCGGACCCGCGGCGGCTGGCCACCCGGCTGGCCGCGGCAGCCGGTCAACGGCTGGACGATGGTGCCCCGGTGGCCGAAGGGCGGTTGCCGGACGGGACCCGGTTGCACGCGGTGCTCGGCCCGCTGAGCGCCGAGGGAGCGACGATCTCGCTGCGCACGGTGCGCCGGCGAGCGTTCGAGCTTGCCGAGCTGGCTGCTGCCGGGCTGACCGGCCCGCGTGGGGTGCAGGTGCTCGAGGCGCTGGTGGCGTCGCGGGCGAACGTGCTGGTCAGCGGCGCCACCGGGAGCGGGAAGACCACGCTGGTGGCGTCGATGCTCTCGCTCGTGCCGGCAACTGAACGGATCCTGTGCATCGAGGAGGCTACCGAGCTGGCCCCCACCCATCCGCACGTGCTGCACCTGCAGGTGCGCCGAGCCAACGTGCAGGGTGCCGGGGAGATCGACCTGGCCCAGCTGGTGCGTACAGCGATGCGGATGCGCC
The DNA here is from genome assembly GCF_000421225.1 of Ruania albidiflava DSM 18029. GTDB lineage: Bacteria > Actinomycetota > Actinomycetes > Actinomycetales > Beutenbergiaceae > Ruania > Ruania albidiflava. The sequence goes on from NZ_ATWL01000009.1 coordinate 75,323, forward strand.
CCGACCGGCTGGTGCTCGGCGAGTGCCGTGGTGCCGAGGTGCGGGAGGTGCTGGCCGCGCTGAATACCGGGCACGACGGTGGCTGGGCCACTGTGCACGCGAACGCGGCTGCGGACGTACCCGCGCGGTTGATCGCGCTGGGAGCGATGGCCGGGATGCCCCCGTCGGCGGTCGCGGTGCAGGCGCTGGCCGCTGTGGACGCGATCGTGCACCTGGGCCGCGATGGCAGCGGCCGGTACGTGGCGCAGGTGGCGGTGCTTCGGGACGACGGCGCAGGCGGCATGCGTAGTGATCTTGCCCTGGTCCGGGGTGCTGGCGGCGACCTGGCGCCGGCCGAGGCCTGGCCGCACCTGGCCCGCCGGCTGGATGGCGCCGCCGGGGCGGGGCAGCCGTGAGCGCCTGGTTGTCCGTGCTGCTGCTGGTGGCGGCTGCGGCGCTGCTGGCCCAGCCTGGGCGGCGTCCGCGAGGCGCTCGCGGGAGGAGCGCAGCGGCGGGTGTGGCCACGGGCGCCTGGCGCGCTTCTGGTGCCGGGCTGCAGCAGAGCAGAGGCCGGCCCGTGCAGGCGGGTGGCGCTGCAGGTACGGCGCAGCGCAGCGCGCTGACGGGGCGCGGCCGGCGGCAGGCCGGGGCCGCTGCTCTGCCGCTGGGTGCGGCCCTGGTCGAGGTGGCCGCCCGGCTGCGCACCGGGATGGATGTGCCCCGCGCGTGGCGGGCCACCCTGGCCGGGCAGCCTGGTGCGCCGGCGACCCTGGCAGAGCTGGCCGCTTCCCTGCCCTCTGGGCCGCGGGCCGATGCTGTCGCCGGCGCCCGTGCCGCCGTGGCGGTGGCCGAACGGCTCGGCGCTCCGGTGGCGGATGTGCTGGAGTGCTGCGCCCAAGGGCTGGCCGAGGCGGAGGAAGGTGCCGGGCAGCGCCGCACGGCGATGGCGGCCCCGCGGGCCACAGCGCGGCTGCTGGCGTGGCTGCCGCTGGCCGGCCTGGGGCTGGGGGTACTGCTCGGGGTGGAGCCGCTGGTGGTGTTCACCGACGGTGGCGCCGGGACGGCGAGCCTGCTGCTCGGGCTCCTCCTGCTGCTGCTGGGCCGGCGCTGGTCGGCGCTGCTGGTCCGCCACGCACAGCGGGCCGGGTCCTGATGTCGCTCGCCGCTGCGGTGACGGTGCTGCTGCTCAGCGTCCTGGCGCCCCTGCCCTGGGCGCTCGGTCCCCGCCCCGTGCGCAGGTCGGGCAGCACACCGGACCAGGCGCAGGCGGCGGACCGCAGGGTCGACCCCGCTGTGCTGCTGGACATCACCCGTTCGGCGATCGTGGCAGGAGCGAGCGTCCCCAGCGCGCTCGGTGCGCTGGCCGCAGCGCTCCCTCGGGAGCAGGGCCGGCCGTTGCACCGGGCGGTGACGGCGTTGCGGCTGGGTGCCCCGTGGCGGGAGGCCTGGCAAGGCGCACCGGCCGAGTATGCGGACCTGCAGCGCGCGCTGGAGCCGGCCTGGGTGGACGGCGTCTCCCCGGTGCCGTTGCTGCAGCAGGCCGCCGAGACGATCCGCGCTCGCCGTACGGCCACGGCCCGGGAGGCTGCCGCACGGTTGGGCGTGCGCCTGGTGCTGCCGCTCGGGCTGTGCCTGCTGCCTGCGTTCGTGCTGCTCGGGCTGGTTCCGGTGCTGCTGTCCACCGGCACGGACCTGTTCGGCGGCTGAGCGTGGAGCGCGCGCCCGCCCTCGAGCCTGCGCGACCACCTGACCGCGTCGCACTGAACAATGCCGACGCTCCCGAGGTGCCCGGCTGTCCACACCCCGGGGGCGGGTGTCCCACGGCAGTGGTTCGGGTTGGTCGAGGCTCGAGTGACGGGGCCCGCACCGGGACCCGACGAGGAGAGGAGAGCAGATGAAAACCGATTGCGGACGTTCTGCGTGGCGTCGCCGGATCCGGGCGGCCACCCAGCAGCGGTGGGCGGCGGTACGCCGCACTGCCGAGGCCGGGATGGCCACTGCCGAATATGCGATCGCGACGTTGGCCGCAGTGGCGTTCGCCACGCTGCTGCTGACGATCCTGCGCAGCGACGAGGTCCGTGGACTACTGCTGGACCTCGTCCGCCAGGCGCTGTCGATCGGCGGCTGAGATGAGACCCGTCCGCGCACCGCACCCGCCCCTGCACCGGCACGGCACCGAGGCAGACCAGCAGCGAGGGTCGGTCACCGCCGAGCTCGCCGTGCTGCTGCCGGCGGTGGTGCTGGCGATCGTGGTCATCCTCGCGGTCGCCTCTGCCGGGGTGATGCAGGTGCGGTGCGCGGACGCGGCCCGTGCCGGTGCCCGAGCCGCCGCGCTCGGGCAGGACGACGCCCAGGTCGCAGCGGTCGTGCACCAGCTGGCGGGCGAGGATGCCACCGTGACGGTCACCCGCTCCGAAGAGTGGGTGGACGTGCGGGTCGCGGCCGAGGTGCCGCTCGGCCCGCTCAGCGGTGTGCTGCACACCGACGTCGTCTTCTCTGCGCTACCCGAGCCCACCGGTGCGGCCGAACCGGGGGAGGGGACGTGATCGGTCTGCGGTCGGCAGGCCGCCGCCCACGGTGCCCGGGCGGGCGTGCCGGCCGCATCCGAGGGCGCCGCGTCGTCCGGCGGCACCGTGCTGCGGTGCGGCGGCAGGGGTGGGGCGGCGACCGGGGCTCGATGACTGTGGTCATGCTCGGCGTGATCGCCGGGGCGCTCCTGCTGGCCGTGCTGGTCGGCGGGCTGGTGCGCGGGGTCACCGCGCGCGGGCACGCACAAGCCGCTGCCGACCTGGCAGCGCTCGCCGCGGGCGAGGTGGCAGCCGTCGGTGGGCCGGCGCCGTGCCAGACCGCCGATCAGGTGGCTCAGCGCAACGGCGCTGGCCTGGTCTCCTGTGAGACGAGCGACGGCGGTATGGTCGACCTGGCCACCGAGGTCGCCGTGCAGCTGCTACCGGGCTGGCAGCAGAGTGCCAGCGCCACAGCCCGAGCGGGCCCGGTGGGCCGGTCCTGATCGGTGCGTGCGCACGGCCGAACCGGCACATGCGCACCGGCCGCTCGGTAGCAGCGCACGGCCCGTTGACACTCCTGGCTGCCAGAATGTCGGTGTGGACGGCGGCAGCAGCACGAACGAGCGGGACACGCTCACCGCTCTGCTCACCCCGCAGCGCGTCCAGGACTGCTTGGTGCACACCCACCACATCCAGCCCAGGCCCGGCGAGCAGGGTGAATGGCCGGACTGGGCCGACCCGGATCTGGTGGCCGCCTACCGAGCCCGCGGCGTCGAGCGGCCCTGGCGGCACCAGGTCACCGCTGCTGAGGCCAGCTGGGCCGGGCGGCACGTGGTGCTGGCCACCGCCACCGGATCCGGCAAGTCCCTGGCCGCCTGGCTGCCCGCGATCACCGCCATCCGCACCGCCCAGCTGGGCACCAGCATCGCCACCCTGCAGCGCCGCCCCACGGTGCTCTACCTCAGCCCCACCAAGGCCCTTGCCGCCGACCAGCTGCACGGGCTGCAGACAGTGCTGACCTCCGGGGACATCACCGATGTGCGGGTAGCCACCTGCGACGGCGACACCCCCACCGACGAGCGCACCTGGGTGCGTGAGCACGCCGACGTGGTGCTGTCCAACCCCGACTTCCTGCACTTCTCCCTCCTGCCCGGCCACCGCAGGTGGCAACGCCTGCTGCGCGGCCTGCGCTACGTCGTCGTGGACGAGTGCCACGCCTACCGGGGCGTGCTCGGTGCGCACGTGGCCCTGGTGCTGCGCCGCCTGCTCCGCCTGGCCGAGCACTACGGTGCCACCCCGGTGGCCATCCTGGCCTCGGCCACCACGGGGGAGCCCGAGGCGAGCGCCGCCCGGCTGCTCGGGGTGGACCAGGCCGATGTGACCGCCGTCGGGCAGAGCAGCGCACCCCGCGGACACACCACGGTGGCGCTGTGGCAACCGGCGATCCTGCCCGGTAGCGAGGAGCAAGTGTGGGTGCAGGAGAGCGTCGACCACCAGCCGGCGTGGCGGCCCAGCGGCACCCCGCAGGACGCCCCGCGCCGGTCCGCGCTCGCCGAGACCTCCGAGCTGCTCACCGACCTGGTGCGGGCCGGTAAGCGCACGCTGGCGTTCGTGCGCTCCCGGGTGGGTGCCGAGGCGATCGCCGACCAGACCCGCTCCCGGCTCGCGGACCGAGACTCGACCGAGCTCGCCATACGGGTGGCCGCCTACCGGGGCGGATACCTGCCCGAGGAACGCCGCGAGCTGGAACGCGCCCTGCGCACCGGGGACCTGCTCGCCCTGTCCTCCACGAACGCGCTCGAGCTCGGTGTGGACATCTCCGGTCTGGACGCGGTGCTGATCGCCGGATGGCCCGGCACCCGGGTGTCCCTGTGGCAGCAGATCGGCCGGGCCGGGCGGGCCGGTGCCGATGGTCTCGCTGTGCTGGTCGCCAGCGACAACCCGTTGGACACCTACCTGGTGCACCACCCGGAGGCGATCTTCGAGGCCGGTGTGGAGGCCACGGCGTTCGACCCGGGCAACCCGTACGTGCTCGCCCCGCACCTGTGCGCCGCTGCGTCGGAGACCCCGCTGGTGCAGGCGGACGTGGACCGGTTCGGGCCGGGAACTCCGGCGCTGCTGCGAGACCTGGTCGCCCGCGGGTTCCTGCGGGAACGCCCGAACGGCTGGTACTGGAACTACTCCCGCCCGGAGTCGCCGCAGGACCTGACCGACCTGCGCGGCGGATCCGGGGCGCCGGTGCAGGTGGTGGAGGCCGGCACCGGCCGGGTGCTGGGCACCGTGGACGCCGCCCGGGCTGATGCCACTGTGCACACCGGTGCGATCTACGTGCACCAGGGCCGCACCTTCCGGGTGGAGTCGTACGAGGACGACGTCGCCGTGGTCACCGAGGCCTCGGTGGGCTACCGCACCCGCCCGCACGTGGACAAGCACGTGTCCATCGTGCGTACCGGCACCGAGTCCGCCTGGGGGCCTGTGACGTGGGGGTACGGGGTGGTGGACGTGACCGAGCAGGTCACCGGGTACGACCGGCGGCGCATCCCGGGCATGGACCTGATCGGCACCTACCCGCTGGACCTGCCCACGCACACGCTGCGCACCACCGCCTGCTGGTGGCACGCCGACGCTGCCGTGCTCGCCGAGGCGGGTGTCGCGCCCGGCGACCTGCCCGGGGCGCTGCACGCCGCCGAGCATGCGGCGATCGGGTTGCTCGGGCTGATCGCCACCTGCGACCGGTGGGACATCGGCGGGCTGTCCACCGCGGTGCACTCCGACACCCTGGAGCCGACCGTGTTCGTCTACGACGGGTACCCGGGCGGCGCCGGCTTTGCCCAGCGCGGCTACTCCGCAGCCGCCCGGTGGATGGCGGCCACCCGGGATGCGATCGCGTCCTGCCCGTGCGCCACCGGCTGCCCGAGCTGCGTGCAGTCACCCAAGTGCGGCAACAACAACTCCCCGCTGGACAAGGCCGGTGCCCTGCTGTTGCTGACCATGCTCACCGGCTTCGCCCCCTGAGTGTCGCGAACGCCCGGGTTCGCGGCCGCTGAATCGATCCAGGTCGCGAAGGCCAGCGTTCGCGATGAGGTGGGGGCGTGGGTCAGTGCTCGGGGAGGGCTGCCAGCTCGCGCAGCGGGGCGGCCAGGCGGGACGCCAGGGTCGGATCGTGCCCGGTGACCTCGTCGGCGAAGACCTCCAGGAGCGCGCGGTGCGAGCGGGCCAGCTCGGCGCCGTTGACCGCGCCGGCGCGAGCCTTGCCGAGCGCGTCGAGGAGGGGCTCAGCCAGGCGGTCCGCCTCGCGGCCGTGGTGCGGGTTCAGCCCGTGGCGTGCGCAGGCCAGCGCGAGCACCTGGTCGCGCAGCTGGTCGAGCATCATCACTGCCTGCCAGGGGCGGGAGCGGGCGATCGCCGAGCGCGCGTGCAGGGCGTGCAGCCAGCCCATGCCGATCAGGTGGCCGGTGTCCGGGTCCTTCGGCGTGGTGGCCGGCTGCGGAGTGCCGAACAGCAGCTCGAAGCCGGGTTCGGTGCCGCGAAAGGTGTCTTCCGGCCAGAAGGAAAGGTCGACCTGGAGGGTGGAGGCCAGCAGGAACACCCGGTACAGCACGCCACCGGCGATCACGTCCAGGTGGTCGACAGCCCCGCGCTCGTAGAGCCTCTCGGTCCACCGGGCAGCCACGGTGTCCGGGTCGACGTCCCGGGCGATCTGCAGCACCAGGTCGATGTCGGACCAGGCATCCTCGCGGCCGGTGGCCGCTGAGCCGACCAGTGCGGCCCCGACCACGTCATCGTCACAGCGGGCAGCGGCGATCAGCTCCTCGCGCAGCCTCGCTCGACCGGTGGGCGTGAACATGTCGGCAGACTACCGAGTCGCGCGTGCGGCGGACGCCCCTCCAGCGGCCGCCGCACGCGCCTTCATCCCCCTGGTCTGTGCCCCTTGACGCGAACGCTCGTCCTAGCGGCGCTCACCGCGTAGCGAGCCGCGGAAGCGGGCGTTCGCGATGGGGTGGTGGGCTACTCGCTCACCTCGATGGTCTGGCCGTCGCTGATCGCGAGCACCGCCCGCTCTCCGTTGGCCCAGTAGGGGCCGGCGTCCAGCACCAGCACGTAGGCGGTGTACTCGCCCGCCGGCACGCTCGGGCCGACGCCGGTCCAGGACTCGTCGCAGTAGTCCCAGATATGGTGCCCGGCAGTCTGTGTGGTCTCCTCCCCGGGCGCCAGCGTGGTCTCCCGCACGTCGTCGCTGCCGAGCAGCTCGGGGGAGACGATCGCGCCGTCCTGGACGAGCACCACCTGGGTGTAGGTGTCCGCGGTCAGCTCCTCATCGGAGGTGTTCGCCAGCGTGACGTCGGTGCTCAGTCCGCCGGTCGCCCCGTCCGGGGAAGCCTGGAACGGCCCGCCGCCGAAGTCGGCGCTCACCTGCCAACCGGTCTCGGCCGACGGCGGCTGCCACGGCTGCCCGCAGGTCGGCTCATACGCCTCCGGTGCAGACAGCTGCCCGTCCCCGTCCGGGGACTCCTCGTGGTCCTCTCCCTCCGGGTCGGTGGACTCCTGCCCGTCGGTGGCGTCCTGGTCCGGGGTGTCCTCCACGGGACCGATCGCGCCGTCGGTGACCTCCACGGCCGCCGGTTCGGTCAGCCAGGAGAGATCGTCTGCGCGGAAGTCGCCGGCGTAGGCCTCGGCCGGTCCGGTGAACGCAGCCGTGCACCACGTCACGCTCACCGAGCGGCCGGTGTCGGCCTCGCCACCGGCCGGGACGAACAAGTTCGCATCTTCCCGGTCGGCTTCCCGGTCGTCCTCGCTGTAGCCCACCACCTCCCCGGTGTCCGGGTCGGTGAACAGCACGTCCACCAGGGGAGAGAGCTCCAGGTCGGTCTCTGAGGAGATCGTCACGGACACGGTCAGCTGCTCGTCGGTGCTCTCCAGCTCAGCAACCCCCAGGTCGGGGTGCGCCACGCTGCCAGCCACCTCCTCCAGCGGTTGGCCGCACCACTGCTCGTCCGGTGGATCGGTGGCCGGTGGCGGAACCGGCCGGTCCCACGGCCCACCGACCTGCCAGACCACCAGCCCGGCCGCCACGGCGGTCACCACCCCAGCCACCTGCGCCCCGGCCCGGCGGCGGCGCCGCCGGCGTACCCGCTGCACCAGGCCACCCAGGTGCGGCTCCAACGGGTTGCCGGTGTGTCGGTGGGCGTCTGCTCGCAGCAGATCCTCGATGTTCATGCCCGTTCTCCTTCCGGCTGCAGCACGGCAGCCAGCCGCTGGTTGGCCTCGTGCAGGTACCGCTTCACGGTGCCGGTGGCCAGCCCCAGCTCGTCCCCTGTCTGCTCGATCGTCAGGTCCGCGTAGTACCGCAGCACCACGCAGGCCCGTTGCCGGGGCGGCAGCGTTGTCAGCGCCCGGGCCACATCCACACGCGCCGACGTGGACTCGTCGTGGTGCACCTGGGCCGGTTCGAACAGGTGCTGTACCGCGCGCCAGCGCCTGCCCCGGCGGTAGGAGTCCAGGTAGAGGGTGACGATCGTCCGCCGCACATAGGCCTCCGCGTACTCCGGCCCCTCCTCGCTGTGCGACCGGCGGAACCGGCTGAACACCTTGGTCAGGGCGTCCTGGACCAGGTCCTCACCGTCGCTGGCGTTCCCGCACAGCAGCGTGGCGTACCGGGCCAGCGCCGCCCCACGACTGCGCACCAGCTCGGTGAGCACTGCCTCCCACGGTGCCACCATCCCCCTCCTTCTCCTCCTCGACGGGGTTCTACCCATCTCAACGCTCGCCTCGTCGCGATGGTTGGGTACGAGTTTTCGACAAGTCTTCACCAGGTGCCTTGCAGGAGCCTTTCCGCCGCCGAGCCCAGCGTTCGCGAACGCCCCCTTCCGCGGCGACACGCCGGGCAGTGGCCGCGAAGGCGGGCGTTCGCGACCAGGTGGGCGGGTGGGCAGGTTCTGCGAGGTCTGTCGGTCAAGAGTGCCAGCACACCGGTCGCGGACAGATAGACTCACCGCGTTCGTCGGATACCCCGGCGGTAAACCCATCCTGTTCGTCGAGGAGGACGGATGCTCACGCTCGGAACCACGAGCCTCGTCATCGTGTCGGTCATCGCCGCCATCGCGGTCGCAGCCCTGGTCTTTGCCGTCGTTCTCCGCAGGCAGGTGCTCGCCGCCGGCGAGGGAACCAGTGCGATGCAGACGATCGCCACCGCCATCCAGGAGGGCGCATCCGCCTACCTGAACAGGCAGTTCCGCACCCTGGCGATCTTCGCCGTCGTGGTGTTCGGGCTGCTGTTCCTCCTGCCCGGCGACACCGGCATCCGGCTGGGCCGCTCCATCGCCTTCCTCTTCGGCGCCGCCTTCTCCGCTGCGATCGGCTACCTGGGCATGTCCTTGGCCACCCGGGCGAACCTGCGCGTGGCCGCGGCCGCCACCGCACACGACGGCCGGCCCGAAGGTGCGCGCATCGCGTTCCGCACCGGCGGTGTGGTCGGCATGTGCGTGGTCGGGCTGGGCCTGGTCGGTGCCGCCGCCGTGGTGCTGATCTTCCGCGGTGACGCTCCGGCCGTGCTGGAGGGCTTCGGCTTCGGCGCCGCCCTGCTGGCCATGTTCATGCGGGTCGGCGGCGGCATCTTCACCAAGGCCGCCGACGTGGGCGCCGACCTGGTCGGCAAGGTCGAGCAGGGCATCCCCGAGGACGACCCGCGCAACGCCGCCACCATCGCCGACAACGTCGGTGACAACGTCGGCGACTGCGCGGGTATGGCCGCCGACCTGTTCGAGTCCTACGCCGTCACCCTGGTGGCCGCACTCATCCTCGGCAAGGCCACGATGGGCGAAGCAGGGCTGGTGTTCCCGCTGATCGTCACCGCCATCGGCGCACTGGTCGCCGTCCTCGGCGTGTTCATCACCAAGGTCCGGGGCAACGAGGATGGTCTGACGGCGATCTACCGCGGCTTCTACATCTCGGCTCTCGTGGGTGCCGTGCTCGCCGCGGTCGCCGCCTTCGTCTACCTGCCCTCCAGCTTCGGGGCGCTCGAGGGAGTGGGTGAGGCGCTCACCGACCACGGCGGCGACCCCCGCCTGGTCTCCGCCCTGGCCGTGGTCGTCGGCGTGGTGCTCGCCGGGGTGATCCTGGCACTGACCGGGCACTTCACCGGCACCACCGCCAAGCCGACCCGCACCGTGGCCGCCACCTCCAAGACCGGAGCCGCGACCGTGGTGCTCTCCGGCATCGGCGTCGGATTCGAGTCCGCCGTGTACACCGCCGGCATCATCGCCGCCGCCCTCTGCGCGTTGTTCCTGCTCGCCGGCGGCTCGGTCTGGCTGGCGCTGTTCCTCATCGCACTGGCCGGCTGCGGCCTGCTCACCACGGTCGGGGTGATCGTGGCGATGGACACCTTCGGCCCGGTCAGCGACAACGCCCAGGGCATCGCCGAGATGTCCGGCGACGTGGACGAAGAAGGCGCACAGATCCTCACCGACCTGGACGCAGCCGGCAACACCACCAAGGCGATCACCAAGGGCATCGCGATCGCCACCGCCGTGCTGGCCGCCACCGCACTGTTCGGCTCCTATGGGGACGCCGTCTCCACCGCGATCGCCTCCGCAGGCGCGAACGTGGCCGACATGACCGACGGGGTCGTAGCGGCGATGGTCAACTACGAGATCATCTCCCCGGTCACCCTGGTGGGCGTGATCCTCGGCGCCGCTGTGGTGTTCCTGTTCTCCGGGCTGGCCGTGGACGCGGTCACCCGGGCCGCCGGTGCGATCGTGCTCGAGGTGCGCCGCCAGTTCCAGGAGCACCCCGGCATCATGACCGGCGAGACCCGCCCGGAGTACGGCCGCGTGGTGGACATCTGCACCAAGGACTCCCTGCGGGAGCTGATCACCCCCGGTCTGCTGGCCGCCTTCTCCCCGATCGCCGTGGGCTTCGGCCTCGGCGTGGGACCGCTGGCCGGGTTCCTCGGCGGCGCGATCGCTGCTGGGGTGCTGATGGCAGTGTTCCTGGCCAACTCCGGTGGTGCCTGGGACAACGCGAAGAAGATCGTCGAGGACGGCCACTACGGCGGCAAGAACTCCGAGGCACACGCGGCCACCGTCATCGGCGACACCATCGGCGACCCGTTCAAGGACACCGCCGGTCCGGCGATCAACCCGCTGATCAAGGTGATGAACCTGGTCTCGCTGCTGATCGCCCCCGCGGTGGTGGTGATGAGCGTGCCGGCCGACGCCAACCACACGCTGCGGATCGTGATCGCCGTGGTCGCCGGGCTGATCGCAGTGGGTGCGATCATCGCCTCGAAGTTCCGCTCCTCCTCGGTGGTGATCGAGGACGGCGAAACCCAGCCTGCCGAGCAGAAGGTCGACGCCCACCGCTGACCGATCCCCGCCCGCGGGGGTGCCCTGGTGGTTGTGATCCGGCCCGATCGCAACCACCAGGGCACCCCCGTGCCACCATCAGCGCACCCTCGTGTGGTTCGGGGACGTCGGGGAGACTAGGGGAATGAGCGCACCAGTTCCCGCTGCCCGTACCGCCCTGGTCACCGGCGCCTCCCGAGGTATCGGAGCCGGTCTGGCCACCGCACTGGCCGCTGCCGGTCTGGACGTGGCCCTGCTCGCCCGCGACGGGCAGCGGCTGACCGCCGTCGCCGAGCAGGTCGAGGCGCTCGGGCGCCGCGCCGTGGTGCTCGCCGCCGACGTCACCGACCAGGTCGCGGTCGACGCTGCCGCCCGGGAGGCCCAGCTCGCCCTCGGCTCGGTCGACCTGCTGGTGAACAATGCGGGCCTGGTGGACGCCGAGGTGCCGCTGTGGGAGGCGGATCCGGACCAGTTCGCCGAGGTGCTGACCACCAACGTGTACGGCCCGTTCCTGCTCGCCCGTGCCCTGGTCCCCGGCATGCTCGCCCGCGGTGGCGGCCGTGTGATCGACCTCAGCTCCGGGGCTGGGACCCGCGACTCGGACGTGATGGCTGCCTACAACACCGCCAAGACCGCGCTCTTCCGCATCGGCGGCGGGCTGCACGCGGCGGGGTTCCACCGCGGGCTGCGCGCCTTCGAGCTCGCCCCGGGGGTGGTGGCCACGGACATGGCCACTGGGATGCAGATGCATGCCGACCGCACCGACTGGACCCCGCTGGAGGCGGTCGCCGAGCTCGCCGTGGCAATCGCCGCCGGTGAGCTGGACGCGTTGTCCGGCTGCTACCTGCGCGCCGGCACCGACACCCTCGCAGGTCTTCGCGACCGGGCTGCGACCGGTCCTCCCGCCGGACGGCGCCTGGTGGTCACCGACTGGGATGGTCGGAGCTGACCCGTACGAAGAGCATCAGGGCGGCCCCCACGGCCAGCACCAGCACGATCCCCAGGATCCCCCAGTACTGCGCCTCTCGTGCCGTGGCCAGTCCGGTGACCGCCATCCCGGCCGTGATCGCCACCGACCACATACCCGGCGCCATGAAGCTCACTGCCCGGCCAGTGGTGGCGTACAGCCCGAACACCTCGCCCTCCCGGCCGGCCGGGATGAGCCGGGCGAGGAACGTACGGGAGGCGGACTGGGCGGGCCCCACACAGATCGCCATGACCAGGCCGAGGGACCAGAACACCGTCGCTCCGCCGTCGTGCAGGAAGAAGATCGCCGTACCCAGCGCCACCATGAGGAGCAGCGACACCAGGATCACCACGCGTGGTCCCAGCGCGTCGTCCAGCCGGCCGGCCAGGATCGTGGCGATCCCGGCCACCACGTTGGCCACCACCCCGAAGATGATCACGTCTCCCGGGCTGAACCCGAACGTGCTGGCAGCGATCACCCCGGCGAAGGTGAACACCCCGGCCAGGCCGTCGCGGAACACCGCCGAGGCGAGCAGGAAGTAGACCGTGTTCCGGTCCGCCCGCCACAGGTCGGCGATCGTGCGGCCCAGGTGCACGTACGCACCGCCCAGGCGCCGCAGCCAGCCGAGCAGCGTCGCCGGCACAGCGCGCAGGCCGCGCCCACCCGGTGCGTGCTCCCGCGCGCGGGACTTCTCCCGCACGTCCCGCACCACCCGCAGCACCGGGATGGAGAAGACCAGCGTCCAGGCCGCGCAGAACAGCATGCTCACGCGCACATCCAGCCCGTCCGCACCGGTCACCCCGAACAGCCCGACCTCGGGGTTGATGAAGCCGAAGTACACGAACAGCAGCAGCACGATGCCGCCGAGGTAACCCATGCCCCAGCCCAGGCCGGAGACCCGGCCCACGTTCTCCCGGGTGGAGACCTGGGAGAGCATCGCGTTGTAGTTCACCCCGGCGAACTCGAACGCGATGTTCCCACCGGCCAGCAGCACCAGGCCGAGCCACAGGTACTCCGGGGCAGGCAGCACGAAGAACAGCCCGGCGGAGGCGAGGATCACCAGCCCGGTGTTCACCCCCAGCCACAGGGTGCGCCGCCCGGCCCGGTCCGCGCTCTGCCCGGCCACCGGCGCGAACAGGGCGATCAGCAGCCCGGCGACGGCCAGCACCGAGCCGAGCCGGCGGCCGGCCTCCGGTCCGAATGCGTCCGAGGTGATGTACACGGTGAACACGAAGGTGGTGATCACCGCGTTGAACGCCGCCGAGCCCCAGTCCCACAGGGACCAGGCGAGCACCGGCACGGACAGCAGCCGGGTCGGCCGAGTCGCCTCGGCGCCGGCCGGAGAGGGGGTGGTCATGGCCTCACCGTAGGGACTCCCCGGCTGCTCAGGGCCGATATGCCCCGGTGCGGTGAAACTGCTCGTCGAAATGGCTACGCTCAGCGACCATATCGACGAACGATCTCCGGGTAGTGGGTGGTCACCAGGCGGCGGGCACCGACCGACCCGGTGGACAGCGGCAGAAAGGGGCGGTGATGACCGCCTGGCGCACCCGCCCCACCCGACAGGTGCAGGCCCTGCGGGAGGACCTGCACGCTGCCAGGTACACCGTGGACCATCTCACCGAGCTGCTCGGCCCGGAGGCGATCGCTGCGATGGGCCGCGAGCAGGTCGTGCCCGCCGTGCGCCGCGCCCGCACCTGCACCGCCCCGGCCGCCGTGCTGGCTCGGCTGTTCGTCCTCGGCGACCAGGTGACACCGGCCGAGGTCGCCGCGGCGCTGCCCCGCTGCGCCGAGGATGCCGCGGAGCTGGGCCTGCTCGCCGCGACGCCGGGCGGGACTGTGCGGGCACTGCTGGACCTGCGCCCCGTGGACCTGGGCACCGGCCCGCTGCACCTGGCTGCCGACCTGGGCGAGGCCACCACCGGTCGCGCGGTCCAGGCCGACCACGTGCTCGGCCTGGGCGGCGCTTCCCGCACGCTGGCCGAGCTCACCGTGCCCACCCCAGCGGCGCGTGCCCTGGACCTGGGCACCGGTTCCGGGGTGCAGGCGCTGGCCCTGGCCGGTCGGTGCGCCACGGTCACCGCCACCGACATCTCTACCCGCGCGCTGGAGTACGCAGCGCTGAACGCAGATCTGAACGGAGCCAGGCTGGACCTGCGTGCTGGGTCGATGCTGGAGCCGGTGGCGGGGGAGACGTTCGACCTGATCGTGTCCAACCCGCCGTTCGTGATCACCCCACGAGCCGAGGGCGCCCTGCCTGCCTACACCTACCGGGACGCCGGCGGCACCGGGGATGCGATGGCCGAGGCGCTGGTCACCGGCCTGGGTGCGCACCTGGCTCCTGGCGGTGTGGCACAGCTGCTGCTGAACTGGGAGGTCCACGACGTGGCCGACCCGTTCGCCCGCGTGCGGGACTGGTGCGCCCGCTCCGGCCTGGATGCCTGGGTGGTCGGCCGCGAGGTCGCCGACCCGTGCGAGTATGCCGAGACGTGGCTGCGCGACGGCGGCATCACCCCGGACCGGGACCGGCAGGCCTGGGACCGTGGCTACGCCGCCTGGCTCGAGGACTTCCAGATCCGCGGGGTGCACGGTGTCGGCTTCGGCTACCTCACCCTGCACCGCCCCGCAGGCCCGGGGGACCGCCCCGCAGGCCCGGGGGACCGCCCCGCAGGCCCGGCGGGGCAGTGGCTGCGCGCCGAGGAGGTGACCGGCCCCCTGCCCGGCCCGCTGGGCCCGGCGGTCGCCGCCACCCTGACTGCCAAGGACGCCCTCGCCGGTCTGGACGATGCTGCACTGGCCGCGCTGCCGCTGACTGTGGCCCCCGACGTCACCGAGGAGCGCCACTACCGGCCTGGCAGCGCGCACCCGGAGGTGATCGTGCTGCACCAGGGCGGTGGGTTCGGCCGTAGCGTTCGCGCGGACACGGCGCTGGCGGCAGTGGTCGGTGCCAGCGACGGCGAGCTCACCCCCGCTCAGGCCGCCGCCGGTGTGGCCGTGCTCACCGACACGGCGCCGGAGGCGGTGCTGGAGAGTGTGATTGCTGACATTCGCGGCCTGGTCCTTGACGGTTTCCTGCACCTACCGGGTTACCGTGAGGAATGACCACTGTGCTGCCGACCCAGTCGAATGCTGCGCCTCCGAGCCCCGAGCACCGCTCCACCTGGCCGGCGGTCGTGGCGCGCCTGTGCGCTGCTGTGGTCTGCGCCGCACTGGTGCTGGTGCTGCACCAGCTGTTCGTCGCCACCGGCCCCG
Source organism: Ruania albidiflava DSM 18029 (assembly GCF_000421225.1). Taxonomy (GTDB): domain Bacteria; phylum Actinomycetota; class Actinomycetes; order Actinomycetales; family Beutenbergiaceae; genus Ruania; species Ruania albidiflava. The sequence goes on from NZ_ATWL01000009.1 coordinate 90,370, forward strand.
GGCAGCGGTGGGACGAGTCGTTCGCGCTGTCGGTGAACGGCTCCGACGGGCCGTTGAGCCGACTGGGGCTGTTCTTCCTGCGGGAGGTGAGCCCGTTGGTGCTGCTCGGAGCGCTGGTGGTCGCGGTGCTGGTGGCGCTGGCTCGTCGCCGGGCCCGCGAGGCGGTGGGCGCCGTGCTGCTGATGCTCGTGGCCAACGTCTCCACCCAGGTGCTCAAGCACTTCCTGCTGGACCGGCCCGACCTGGGCGTGACCTACGACCTGGCGAACTCCTTCCCGTCCGGGCACACCACCGCTGCGACCACGGTGCTCGCCGTGCTCGTGCTGGCGGCGCCGCGCGGCTGGCGCCCGGTGGTGCTCGCCGTCGGCGGGCTGTACCCGGTGCTGTGCGGGTGGGGCACGCTGGTGGACGGGTGGCACCGCCCCTCGGACGTGCTCGCAGCGTTCGCAGTGGTCGCCACCTGGTACTTCCTGGTGCGCGCAGTGCTCCTGTGGAGCCACCCTGAGCCCGAGGCGCAGCGGTAGCAGGACGGCGTTGCGCACCGTGCGTGAGCTCGGTGGGCTGTGCTGGTGTAGAGCCCGGCCGGTGACGGCGTAGGGTGTGGGGTGCTCCCCGGAGGTCCCCGAGGTGCGCGGCGCGATTTTCCCGCAGCGGGTTACCATGCGCACCGGGACGGACGTTCAGCGGCAGGAGGTCGCCGCACGGAGTGCCCCACGTGCCGGTCCGGCACGTAGTCGTGGAGAAGGAAGGTTCGCGTGAGCACTGCCCGCAAGCTGGTGATCGTGGAGTCCCCGGCCAAGGCGCGCACCATCGCCGGCTATCTGGGGTCAGGCTTCGAGGTCGAGGCCAGCGTGGGCCACATCCGAGACCTGGCGCAACCCTCCGAGCTGCCTGCGGAGATGAAGAAGGGGCCGTACAAGAAGTTCGCGATCGACGTCGAGAACGGCTTCGAGCCCTACTACGTGGTGGACGCGGACAAGAAGAAGAAGGTCACCGAGCTGAAGAAGCTCCTCAAGGAAGCCGACGAGCTCTACCTCGCCACCGATGAGGACCGTGAGGGGGAAGCGATCGCGTGGCACCTGCTCGAGGTGCTCAAGCCGAAGGTCCCGGTCAAGCGGATGGTGTTCCACGAGATCACCCGGGAGGCGATCGACCGGGCACTGACCTCTACCCGGGACCTGGACACCCGGTTGGTGGACGCCCAGGAGACCCGTCGGCTGCTGGACCGGCTGTATGGCTACGAGGTGTCCCCGGTGCTCTGGCGCAAGGTCCGCCAGGGGCTGAGCGCCGGACGGGTGCAGTCCGTGGCCACCCGGATGGTGGTCGAGCGGGAGCGGGAGCGGATGGCCTTCCGCGCCGCCGAGTACTGGGACGTGCGCGGCGAGTTCACCGGCGGTCGCGGCAGCACTGCAGGCACCACCTTCGGCGCCCGGCTGGTGTCGGTGGACGGCACCCGGGTGGCCACCGGCAAAGACTTCCGAGACGACGCCACGCTGCGCACGAAGAACGTGCTGCACCTGGACGAGCAGGCCGCCCACGGACTGGTCAGCGCACTCGAGGACGCCCAGGTGGCGGTCACCTCGGTGGAGGAGAAGCCCTACACCCGCCGCCCGGCGGCCCCGTTCACCACCTCCACGCTGCAGCAGGAGGCATCCCGCAAGCTGCGGATGAACTCCCGGCAGACGATGCGCCTGGCGCAGGGACTGTACGAGAACGGTTACATCACCTACATGCGGACCGACTCTGCGGCGTTGTCCAGGCAGGCGATCGCCGCCGCCCGCAGGCAGGCGGGAGACCTGTACGGGCCGGAGTTCGTCCCGGACAAGCCACGCACCTACGCCGCCCGGTCCAAGGGTGCTCAGGAAGCGCACGAGGCGATCCGGCCCGCCGGTGACTCCTTCCGCACCCCGGCCCAGGTCTCCGGGGCGCTGCGCGGGGACGAGTTCCGGCTGTACGAGCTGATCTGGAAGCGTACGGTCGCCTCGCAGATGGCCGACGCCCGCGGCTCCACCGCCTCGGTGCGGCTGGCCGGCACGGCCGCCGACGGCCGTGTGGCGGAGTTCGCCGCCTCCGGCACGGTGATCACCTTCCGCGGCTTCCTCGCCGCCTACGAGGAGGGCAGGGACGCGGGCCGGTACGAGGAGGGCGACGGCAAGAGCGCCCGGCTGCCGGACCTGCAGTCGGGGGACGAGGTGGCTACCGAGTCGCTCACCGCCGACGGGCACGAGACCTCCCCGCCGCCGCGGTACACCGAGGCGAGCCTGGTCAAGGCGCTGGAGGAACGGGGCATCGGCCGCCCGTCCACCTATGCGGCCACCATCTCGGTGATCACCGACCGCGGCTACGTGCTGCGCCGCGGCCAGGCGCTGGTGCCCAGCTGGACGGCGTTCTCGGTGATCCGGTTGCTCGAGGAGCACTTCCCCCGGCTGATCGACTACGACTTCACTGCCGAGATGGAGTCCGACCTGGACCGCATCGCTGCCGGTGAGGCCGACCGGGTCGAATGGCTGGCCGGGTTCTACTTCGGACGGGACGGTGCCGAGGGCCTGCAGACGCTGGTGCAGGACCTGGGTGAGATCGACGCCCGGCAGATCAACTCCATCGAGCTCGGCGAGGGCATCACGCTGCGGGTGGGCCGGTACGGCCCCTACCTGGAGGGCCCACCGGAGAAGGAGGGCGGGCAGGCCCGACGCGCCTCGGTACCGGACGACATCGCCCCAGACGAGCTCACCCTGGAGCGCGCCGAGGAGCTGTTCGCCGCCAGCGCCGAGGACGGTCGCGAGCTCGGCGTCGACCCGGACACCGGGCACACCATCATCGCCAGGACTGGCCGGTTCGGCCCGTACGTGACCGAGGTGCTGCCGGAGGTTGACAGTGCTGCGGAGGCGTCCGCCAAGGGGAAGAAGAAGGCCGCCAGGCCCAAGCCCCGCACGGCTTCGCTGTTCAAGAGCATGGACCTGGCCACCGTGGACCTGCCCACTGCGCTGCGGTTGCTGTCTCTACCGCGGGTGGTAGGCACCGACCCGGAGTCCGGTGAGGAGATCACCGCCCAGAACGGCCGCTACGGCCCCTACCTGAAGAAGGGCACCGACTCTCGGTCGCTGACCGAGGAGGAGCAGATCTTCGACCTCACCCTGGAGCAGGCGCTGGAGATCTACGCCCAGCCCAAGCGGGGCCGCCGAGCCAGCAGCGCCAAGGCGCTCAAGGAGTTCGGCGAGGACCCGGTGTCCGGGAAGAAGGTGGTGGTCAAGGACGGCCGGTTCGGACCGTACGTCACCGACGGCACCACGAACGCCACCCTGCGCCAGGCCGACCCGGTGGAGACCCTGACCGCAGACCGAGCGTACGAGCTGATCGCGGAGAAGCGGGCCAAGGGGCCGGCGAAGAAGTCCAGGAGACCGGCCAGGAAGTCCACTGCGAAGAAGTAGTCGGGAGATCGACGGTCATACGGCACGCACCGGGCCCGCAGCCACCGGGCGACCCGCGTCTCGGAACCTGACTCGCTGAGACCGGAGGCCGGCAGCAACCTGGGAGTCGCGGTACGGGCCGTGCGGCACGAAGGTCGACGGCGCTACGCCGCGGCGCCCGCAAGCACGGGTGCCCGGTGTCGTTGGTGTCCACAGCCCTGCAGGGGTGCCACCGAGACGCAGGTGAGGCGCACCCCCGACCGGATCGCGCTGAGTGCGGAACGGTCAGCTGCTGCAGTAGCGAACCAGCGGTGTGGCAGGGGTGAGCCGCCCCTGCCGCACGAGCTGGGCACGGTGGCGACGATCCACGCCCCGGGCCTCCAGCTCTGCGATGGAGTAGAGGCCGACCTCGTGGCCAGCTGGGACGGTTCGACCATGCCGACCAGGGTGCCTGAGTCGGCGGGACCGCTGCCGGGGGGGGCTGTGGACAGACCAGCCGCGGCTACTGGTCCAGCAGCTCCTCGAGCTGGTCGAAACCGTCGGCCATGCCCTGCTCCATCCCGGAGGCGACCATGCCGTCCCGCGCCTCCAGGGACGGATAGACAGCGTGCCCGGTGAGCCGGCTGCGCCCGCCACCGAGGTCCTCGAAGTGCAGGGTCTCGATGCTCACCACGTCCGGGTAGCCGAGGAACTCGAAGGTCTGGATGGCGATCTCGTTCTCCCGGACGACATGCAGCGTCCCGCGGAAGCGGTACTCGTTGCCGTCTGGGTCGATGTGGGTGTAGGCGTAGGATCCGCCGGTGTAGAAGTCGTAGCGGTCCACCCGCATCTCATACCCTCGCGGGCCGAGCCACTGCACCACCAGGTCACGGTCGGCGTAGGCGCGGAAGAGGGTCGCCACCGGGTGGTCGAACTCCCGGGTGAAGTCGATGAACGGCAGCCCGTCGGGGGCGGTCACGGTCAGAGCGGTGCTCATGATGGTCTCCTTCGTGTGTCCGGGGCGCGGTCGCGCCCGGGGGTGGAGTCCTGGTCCAGGAGTCGGTCCAGGTTCCGGAACTGGCTCTCCTTGACCAGGCGGTAGCGGTCGATCCAGGCGGTCATCGCCTCCAGGCGTTCCGGGACGAGGTGCACGGGCCGGCGTTGCGCCTCCCGCGTGCGGGCGACCAGACCGGCCTGTTCCAGCACCTGGATGTGCTTGGAGATGGCCTGCGTGGAGATCGGGAACGGCTCGGCGAGCTCGTTGACTGTGGCGGGCCCTCGGCTCAGGCGGGCGATCAGGTGCCGCCGCACTGGGTCGGCCAGGGCCATGAACCCGCGGTTCAGGTCTGCCTCGGTCACTGCGCGCTCGGTCACGATCCGCTCCCCACTTGCCAACCATATGGTTGATAAACCTTATGGTTGAATAATGGTGTGGGATGTCGCTGTCGATGTCAAGGGTTCGGCAGCGCACGGCTGAGACAAGGCATCGGTGCCTGCTGCCGGACCTCTAGGCTGGGCGCCATGTCGAGCCATGACGCTTCCTTCGGACCTGACCCCGCTGCTGCTCCGCCGCTGCGCTGGGGCATCCTCGGCCCGGGCGGTATCGCCCGCCGCTTCGCCCGGGACGTCCCAGCGCACACCGCCTCGTCCGTGGTCGCGGTCGGCTCCCGCAGCGCGGCCCGTGCCCAGGCGTTCGCCAGCGAACATGCCATCCCGACGGCACATGCGAGCTATGCCGAGCTGGTCGCCGATCCGCAGGTCGAGGCGGTCTACATCGCCACCCCGCACTCGGAGCACCTGGAGCATGCGCTGCTCGCCCTGCAGGCGGGCAAGCCGGTGCTGGTGGAGAAGTCGCTCACTCGCAACGCGGCAGAGGCCCGTCAGCTGTTCGACACCGCCGCCGAGTGTGGGCTGTTCGCGATGGAGGCGATGTGGACCCGGTTCCTGCCGCACATGGTCGCCTTGCGTGAGCTGCTCGCCGCCGGTGAGATCGGACAGGTCCGCATGCTCACCGCCGAGCACGGGCAGGGGTTGGACCACGTCCCCGCCACGCACCGGCTGAAGAACCCGGACCTGGCCGGCGGGGCCATGCTCGACCTGACCGTCTACCCCATCTCCTTCGCCCACGACGTGCTCGGGGTCCCCGACGAGGTGTGCGCCCTGGGTACGTTGACCGAGACTGGTGTGGACGCCAGCGAGTCGATCACGCTGCGCTACGGCGGGCATGCGCTGGCCATCCTCGGTGCCAGCATGACCGCAGCCACCCCGAACGCGGCGGTGGTGACTGGCAGCCAGGGGCGGGTGGAGATCGCCGGGACCTTCTACGCCCCGTCCACACTGACCATCCGACCCCGCGAGGGGCAGGTGCGCCAGGTGAGTCCCGCCGTCGGCAGCGGGTTCGAGTACCAGGCCGCGGAGGTGGCCCGGCGCGTGCACGCGGGGGAGCGGGAGTCGCCGGTGCACTCCTGGGCGGGCACGGTCGAGGTGATGGCGACCATGGACGAGGCGCGCCGTCAGCTCGGCGTACGCCTGCCGGGAGAGTGAGGGGCTGGGGACGGCGCCGCCTGCTGTGGGTGGTCCCGGTTAGGGTGCTCGGGTGAGCGGACTCTTCATCTCCTTCGAGGGTGGCGACGGCGCGGGCAAGACCACCCAGCTGGCCCACCTGGCCGAGTGGGTCGCCCAGGCGACTGGCCGGGAGGTGGTGCGCACCTTCGAGCCGGGCGGCACCGAGCTGGGCCGCACGCTGCGCCAGGTGCTGCTGCACGGGTCGGACATCGACGCCCGCACCGAGGCGCTGCTATTCGCCGCCGACCGCGCCCACCACGTGGCCTCGCTGGTCCGTCCGGCGCTGGAGCGGGGCGCCGTGGTGCTCACCGACCGGTATCTGGACTCCTCGGTGGCCTACCAGGGCGGGGGCCGGGAGCTGTCCGCCGAGCAGGTGGAGGAGCTGTCCCTGTTCGCCACCGACCACCTGCTGCCGGACGTGACCGTGCTGCTCGACCTGGACCCGGCGCACCTGCCGCAGCGCCTGACGCACGACCCGGACCGGTTGGAGCGCGCCGGCGGGGAGTTCCACACTCGTACCCGGCAGGCGTTCCTGGACCGGGCTGCCCAGGATCCGCAGCGCTGGCTGGTGCTGGACGCGTCCCGCAGCGTGGAGGAGCTGGCCGCCGCGACCCGGGCCCGGGTCGCCCCGCTGCTCGGAATCTCCCCCGAAGCGGGCCGTCATGCTGAGAGTGCGCCAGAGCGCACCCGTGGCACGACGACCCGGGGGGAGGGGGACCGGTGAGCGTCTGGGGCGGCCTGGTCGGGCAGGAGCAGGCGATCGAGACGCTCGCCACTGCCGTGGCCAGCCCGACAGCGATGACGCACGCCTGGCTGATCACCGGGCCGCCTGGATCGGGACGGTCCGTAGCCGCCCGGGCGTTCGCCGCCGCCCTGCAGGACCCGGCGGACACGGCCGGCGAGGGGCACCAGGTACGTACTGTGCTTGCCGGCACGCACGCCGACGTGACCGTGCTGAGCACCGACAAACCGAGCTTCGCCATCGACGAGGTACGCGACTGGGTGCTGCTCGCCCAGCGGTCCCCCTCCCAGGGTCGCTACCGGGTGCTGATCGTCGAGGACGCCGATCGGATGCTGGAGCGCACCTCGAACGTGCTGCTGAAGGCGATCGAGGAGCCGCCGGAACGTACGGTGTGGATCCTGTGCGCACCGAGCCCGGTGGACGTGCTGCCCACGATCCGCTCCCGGTGCCGGCTGGTGAACCTGCGGGTGCCGCCGGTGCAGGCGGTCGCGGACCTGCTGCACACCCGTGACGGCGTGCCGCCCGAGCTCGCGCTGGAGTGTGCGCGGGCGGCGCAGTCGCACATCGGCGTGGCCCGCCGGCTCGCGCTGTACCCGGAGGAACGAGCCTATCGGCGCAAGGTGTTGCACCTGGCTACCGGGATCCGGGGTGTGGGTGATGCTGTCCTGGCCGCCCAGGAGCTGGTCGAGGACGCCACCGAGCAGTCCAAGGCCGCCACGGCTGAGCGAGACGGTGCGGAGCGAGCTGCGCTGCTGCGTGCCCTCGGTGTGGAGGAGGGTGCGCGGGTGCCGCCGGCGCTGCGCGCACAGGTGCGGGCCCTGGAGGAGGACCAGAAGCGCCGTGCGAAGCGGGCGTTGACCGACCTGCTGGACCGATCGATGGTCGACCTGCTCTCCTTCTACCGGGACGTGCTGGTCACCCAGCTGCAGACCGGCTCCGAGCTGGTGAACACTGCCGAGGCCGAGGCGGTGGCCGAGCAGGCCCGCAGCACCACCCCGGAGCAGTCGCTGCGCCGGATGGCGGCCGTCGGGCTCGCTCGGGACCGGCTCGCTACCAACGCCGCTCCGCTGCTGACTGTCGAGGCGCTCGCGGTGGCGCTGCGACCGCAGGGCTGAGGATGCAGGCGCCATGCATAGACTGCGGCCTGTGGTCATGAGAACAACGCGACCGGTCGCCGCTGCGCTGGCAACGCTCGCCGCAGCAGCCCTGCTCGCCGGGTGCGCCGCCGCTGCGCCGATGGTCCAGCCCGCCGCCGGAGCCGCACCGTTCCCAGAAGAGCTGGAGACCTACTACACCCAGGAGCTCGACTGGAGCGAGTGCGGTGACGGCTTCGAGTGCGCCGACGTCACCGTGCCGATGGACTACGACGAACCGGACGGGGAGACGATCTCCATCGCCGTCAAGGTGTTGCAGGCCGGTGGGGAGTCGCTCGGCGCGCTGTTCATCAACCCCGGCGGTCCCGGCGGCTCCGGGATCGAGCTGGTGGAGAACGCGTCCTCCACCTTCGGCGACCCACTGCTGGAGAGCTACGACATCGTCGGGTTCGACCCGCGCGGTGTGGGCGCCTCCACTGCGGTCCGCTGCTACGACAGCGCTCAGCTGGACGACCTGTTCTCGCGCACCTACGACCTGACCACCGACCGCGGTTTCGATCGGTACCTGTCCGACCTGACCGCCTACGGCGAGGCATGCGAGGCGAACACCGGCGAGCTCGTCCACCACCTGGACACGGTCACAGCGGCACGGGACCTGGACGTGCTCCGGGCCGCGCTGCACCAGCCCCAGCTCACCTACCTGGGCTACTCCTACGGCACGTTCCTCGGCGCCATCTACGCCGAGCACTTCCCGGACAGCGTGGGCCGGCTGGTGCTGGACGGTGCCGTCGACCCGTCGCTGAACTATGCCGAGATCACCCAGGGGCAGATTGCCGGGTTCGATGTGGCCTACCGGTCCTACCTCGAGGACTGCCTGAGCTCGGCCGACTGCCCGTTCACCGGAGACGTCGACGCCGCGGTGCACCAGACGACCCAGCTGGTCCACCAGCTCGCCGACACGCCCGCACCTAGCGGTGACCCGGAGCGACCGGTCACCGACTCCGACCTGTACAACGCGATCGTAATCGCCTTGTACAGCCCGGACTCCTGGCCGGTGCTGACCAGCGCGATGGCCGCCCTGATCAACAACGACGACGGCGCTCAGATCCGATTCTTGGCCGACGTCGCCATGGAGCGTGACGACAACGGTGAGTACCCCGAGGACGAGGGCGCCTTCCGGCTCATCGACTGCTCGGACTACCCGGTGGAGCTGGACCAGCAGCGCTCCCGCGAGCTCGCGGAGGAGAACGCGGAGATCTCCGAGCTGTTCGGTGAGGCGTTCAGCTATGGAGAGGTCGGCTGCGCTGCGATGCCGATCACCTCGGACGCGGTGCGGGAGCCGATCCACGCCGAAGGCACCCCGCCGATCGTGGTGATCGGCACCACGCGCGACCCCGCCACCCCGTATGACTGGGCTGAGTCGCTGGCCGAGCAGCTCGACTCCGGTGTGCTGATCGGCTACGAGGGTGACGGCCACACCGCCTACGGTGGGGTCAGCAGCTGTGTGGACACTGCCGTGGAGTCGTTCCTGATCGACGGTGTGGTGCCCGAGGACGGGCTGAGGTGCTGACCTGCTTCTTCGTGGGTCGCGAACGCTCTGGTTCGCGGATCCCGGCCGGGTTCTCGCCGCGAAGGCGGGCGTTCGCGACCCAGGGCCGGGGCGAGGTATGCTCCAGACCACCGCGTTTTGCTCGCCGGTCCGGGCGCCGGGTACAGTAGGCCCGCCGTTCCTGGCACGCCGCCTTAGCTCAGTCGGCAGAGCGTCTCACTCGTAATGAGAAGGTCGTGAGTTCGATTCTCACAGGCGGCTCCATAGTCCCAGGCCAGGGCGCTGCTCGGACCTGGGACCTTGTCTGCCCAGGGCCAGCAGCAGAACGGTCGGCGCCCACCAACCGCGGCCAGCGTGCTCGCTCACCAAGATGTCCGCGCAATCAAGGGGCGGCAGGTCAGCGCCGGTGCTAGCGTCGGGTGCTCCGGGGGTACACCAGGCGTCCCTCCCGACCGGAGCAGGCGGCCGGGAGGGACGCCGTCCTACGTGTGACGGCGGCATCGTTCCGGCTAGCGGCGACCTGCCGCTGGCTCGCTTCGGCTGCCGTATTCTGCGGAAGAAGCGTGCGCACTCGTGCATCCCGCCTCGAAGTGTCAAAGTGGAATCAGCGCGCACCCGGTTCTGGTCCGATCGCGGGTCCAGGGGGAGCGGGTCGCTCGATCCCTAGGAGGAGATCATGACGCACACTGACCTGCTGATCGTGGGGGCCGGACTGGCCGCTGCCTCGCTGGTGGACGAGCTTCGGGACGCCGGGGACGAGCGAAGTGTGCTGGTAGTCGGGGACGAGAACGAGCGGCCCTACGAACGCCCTGGCCTGTCCAAGGGTGTGCTCCTCGGGAACGATCCGATGGAGTCGGTCTACGTGCACGAGGCCGACCACTACGACAGCCGCAGCGTGCAGACCAGCTGGGATGACGCCGTCGAGAGCATCGACCCGGACAACCGCACCGCACGCCTGGCCTCCGGGACCGAGGTGAGCTATACGGACCTCGTGCTGGCCACCGGTGCCACACCGCGCCGCCTGCCGATCGAGGGGATGGACCTGCCCGGGGTGCACACGCTGCGCCGTATGCCGGACTCAGCGGCGATCAAGGCCACCTTCGGTGAGGGCAAGCACCTGGTGATCATCGGTGCCGGCTGGATCGGCCTGGAGGTGGCGGCCGCGGCGCGGCAGGCGGGTACCGAGGTGACCGTGCTGGAGATGGCCACAGTTCCGCTGGCGGGACCGCTCGGCCCACAGCTGGGGGAGTACTTCGGCCGGCTGCACACCGACCATGGTGTGGACCTGCGCACCGGCATGTCTGCCGCCGCGATCGAGGGCACCGATGCCGTCACCGGTGTGCGGGTGGGGATGGAGACCGTGCCGGCCGATGCGGTGGTGGTGGCCGTCGGGGCGGCGCCGAACACGAAGCTTGCCGAGTCTGCAGAGCTGGACGTCGACAACGGGATCCTGGTCGACGAGCGGCTGCGCGCCGGGGACAACATCTACGCGATCGGGGACGTGGCCAATGCGGTGAACACTGCGCTCGGTGAACGGATCCGGGTGGAGCACTGGGACAACGCCATTCGGCAGGGCAAGCTGGCCGCCCGGGTGCTGGTCGGCTCCGACGACGTCTACGACTGGCAGCCCTACTTCTTCACCGACCAGTACGACCTGGGCATGGAGTACGTGGGCCGCAGCACCCCGGCGGACGAGGTAGTGACCCGCGGTGACATCGACTCCGGGGAGTTCCTCGCGTTCTGGCTGCGCTCCGGGGTGCTCACCGCGGCGATGAACGTGAACATCTGGGACGTCTCGGACCAGCTGCGTGAGCACATCGGCCGGGAGATCGACCCGGCCCGGCTCGCCGACCCGCAGGTGCCGATCGAGGACCTCTGACCGGTCAGCCAGGGACGTCGGGTCGCACGGCTGGATGGTCTTCTCCAACCGCGCGACCTCGCGCTCGCGGTACAACCTGCCGCGCCCCCGTCCTGGTTACAGATCAGCGCACTGGCCGGACTGAGGCCCGGCCACCCGGTTGGCGGCTCCCAGGTCGGTCGGGCTCGGTGTGTTGCCCGAGCAGGACAGCGGTCCGGTGATCCGGTTGTCCGAGATCACGGTGGTCCCGTTCGTGCCGGTGATCTGCACCGGCCCGGTGATCGTGGAGGACAGCAGCTGGACTGTCGCAGCGCCGGCTGCATGTACCGGTCCGACGACGTTTGCCTCCTCGACGATCAGGCCCGCGCCCTTATCCACTGTGACCGGACCGAACTGGCCGGCGCCGGTGAGGCAGGTGGTGCCTTCGCTCACGTGCAGCGGGCCGGCGTGCCGGCTGTCGATGGTCTGGGTGCACTCCGGTGTCTCCCCGCTGACATGGATTTCGTAGTACTCGGTTTCACTCAGTGCGTAGATGGTGCCGTCCGCGGCGATGTCCATCCGTTTGTAGTCGACGTCGTCGGCCAGGATCTGCGACTCGTGGGTCTGCGGATCGAACGCGAAGATGGCGCCACCGGATATCCCGTAGAGCAGGCCGTCGTTGGGATGCGCCTCGAGCGTGCTGGCTCGGCCCCAGGGGGAGGTGGAGGCTGGCGTCTCCAGCGGGTAGGTGCCGTTCACCTCACCGGTCGTGGTGTCGTACTCGAACACGTCGGCACTGTTGGTCACGCCCCAGATGCTGTCCCCGACAGCGGCTACGTCGGCCACGACGTCGTTACCCGGCACGGGCACGACGGTGTCCAGCACGTGTCCATCCTGCGGATCGACGACCACGAGGTGGGCGTCCAGCGGGCTGTTCTCACTGGACAGGCCGCCTCGGATCGAGGTGCCGGCGTAGACCAGGCCGTCCTCGCCGAAGGTGACCGAGGCGGTGCTCTGGTGCTCGACCAGGTCCCGGTAGGTGTCCCGCCGGTCGGCCATGTCGGTGATGGTCAGGCCACCGCCCTGCATGCCGTAGTCTGCGACGGTGGCGATCGCGACGAGCTCATCGTCGGTGGCCATCGCCACCGGCCGGTCCTGGTCCTCGCTGATGAGCCGGAACTGCTCCGACGGGTTGGTACCCCAGTCCCAGTCGGCGAACGGATCGCCCTCATGGATGACGGCGTTACCGTACGTGCCGATCAGCAGCTGATCGTCGTAGGTGAGCCAGGAGTCCGCCTGGCTGGGGCCGCTGAGCTGCTCGTGCTCGCCGGTGGCCGGGTCATAGCGGCCCAGCACCAGCGGACTGAGGTAGATGCCCATGTAGACGCGGCCGTCCGGGCCGACGTGGATGGAGTGGGACGTCAACGGAGAACCCTCGACCGTCCCCTCGAACACCTGCTGGTCACCGGTTGCCGGGTCGAAGGTCCAGAACGAGCTGTCCCGGTTCAGGCCGAGCAGCCGGTACTCGGTCTCCTCGCCAGTGCCGAGGGTGAGCAGGTTCAGTGCCCGGTGGTCGCCGGTGTCGGCGAGGCCGGTGTCGATCCAGCCGGTGGGTGATGTCGAGCAGTCGGTGGAGTCGAACTCCCAGATCTCGTCGTTGGCCTTGTAGTAGAACCGGCCGTCCTGGGTGGGCTCGGTGTAGGGGTTGTTCAAGCTCACGAATGAGTCGATCGCGCCGTCGCAGGCCCACTCGTCGTTGGCGGTGTCCCAGAACAGGGTGTTTGTCCCACCGGAGATGCCGGGGGAGAAGCCCATCGCGACCAGGTCTCCGACCTGCTGGAACCGATAGAAGCGACTGATGTCCTGATAGCCCTCCGGCAGCTGCATCTCGGTCGTCTCCCCGCTGTCCAGATCAACGCTCACCGCGTGGCCGTTCTGCATGCCGGTGCCCACGTAGGCGGTGTCGCCGACCACGGAGAAACCTTCGGCGTAGGTGTCCCCGTCGTTCTCGTCGAGCACGGAACCGTAGTCGCGTACCTCGCCAGTGTCCGGGTCGTAGGAGAAGACCTTCGTGTTCGGGTAGGTGGCCCCGTAGAGCATTCCGTCGTCACCGACCTGGAACTCGCGGATCAGCCGCCCGCCGACCGGATTCTCCAGGACCTCTTCGCTCTGGCGGGTCTGCGGGTCCCAGTGGTAGATGATGATTCCCTTGCCATCTCGCATCCCGAAGTAGGCACTGCCGTCGGCCATCGGCTGGACCTGGCTCCCGATGCTCTTCGGCGGGAGGTCCTCCGAGGAGATCAGCTCACCGGTCTCGGCGTTGACCACCGTGAAGGTGGCCGGTTCGCCGGATCCGGAGATGTACAGCACCGGGGTGCCGTCCGGCAGCATGCCGGTCTCGGAGATGCTGGCGTTGGTCTCGGTGGCGATGTGGCCGTGGTCGATCACCTCGACCGACAATCCGAGACCGTCCTCGCTCGTCTCGTCCGCGGCAGCGGTGGTCGCCGCCCCAAGACAGGTGAGAGCGGCGACGGCGGCGGTGGCCACCAGTCGGGTACGTGCTCTTGGTGGTGAGGAAACCACGAGTAGTCCTCCAAGGGTGTAGTCGCGCAGCACGCAGTGCTGATGCCTCCTCGACAGCGCCGGGGAGGTTCTCAGGTCCTCGACCTCGGGGACCATGGTGCAACCGGTTGTAGGAGACCATAGAGGTGCAGGAATGGGTGCGTCAAGGGTGTGCGCATCAGGGGCACGGCGCGTAGTCCCAGCGATCGTCGCAGTCCGGTCCTGGGCGGGGGTTGACCATGTGAGGGAGCGTGGTTACTGTGGCTGCAAGCGATTGCATGAACGGCTACCGCACGCACAACGAGGTCATGGGACGCAGAGGTCCCGGAGGAGTGGGTCATGGAGCACAGCGACTTGAGGATCACGCGGCGTCTCTTTCTCGGCGGGGGCGCCACCGCCGGTGCACTACTTCTGTCCGGGTGCAACTTCGACAGTGGACCTGCCCCTGCCGATGACGGCGACTCCGACGGCACGGGTCCGTCCGGAACCGTCCGTATGACCATGAGCTCCATCGACTCGCTGGACCCGCACTACGTGAACAACGCGATGCTCGTGGTTCCTGCTGGGCTGCTCGAAGGACTGACGTTCTCCAACGAGGAGGGCACCGAGGCGATCCCGGCCGCTGCAGAGTCCTGGGAGGTTTCTGACGATGGTCTGGTCTACACCTTCACCATGCGGGAGGGTGCCACCTGGTCCAACGGAGACCCGGTCACCGGCCCGGACGCCGAATGGAGCTTCAAACGGCTGCTCACCCCGACCGGTGCCGGATCGAACTATGCTGCTGGAGCGTCGAGCTACCTGAACGGACTCAACATCAAGGGTGCCTCGGAGTTCCTCTCCGGCGAGAACGACGACTGGGCGAGCGTGGGCGTATCAGCCCCCGACGACTCCACCGTGGTGATCGAGCTCGCTTCACCCAATGACGACTTCCTGCTGCTGATGTCCCACTACTCGATGGTGCTGGTGCACCCGCCGAGCCTCGAGGGCGGCGGCCAGGAGTGGATGCAGCCGGAGAACTGGGTGGGCAACGGCGCATACCTGCCCGAGCACTGGGAGCCGACCACCTCCCTGCGGATGGTTGCCAACGACGCGTACTGGGACTACGCGAACGTGCACGTGCAGAGCATCGAGCTGGTCATCGGTATGGACAGCTCCGCCCAGTTGGCTTCCTTCGACGCGGGCGAGATCGACATCACCGGTGCCAACGCGACCACCATCGACGAACGCGACGATCTCCAGGACAACGTGGTGCAGGTGGACGGATACACCGTGCGGTACCTGCAGCGGATGTGGGGAGGGCACGAGGCCTCCGAAGATGTGCGGGTGCGCCGCGCGTTGTCCATGGCGATCGACCGGGAGGCGATCGCCGCCGTCAAGTCGACCGATGAGCCGGGCCTGTCGCTCATCCCCGGCAACGTGGTACCGGGCTGGGAGGACTCCCTCGCCCGCGCCTACGATGTCGACGGGGCTCGCGCCCTGATGGCCGAGGCGGGGCTGGAGACGGTGCCGAAGCTGCGCATCCAGTACAACTTCGAGGACCCCTGGCTATCCGTGCTGGCAGACCAGTGGCAGGAGGCGTTCGACACCGAGGTCACCATCGACATCCTGGAGAGCGGTGTACACAGTGACACCCGGTGGAAGCCGTACGAGGACGAGAACGTGATCAGCCTCTACGGTGGCACGTTCTCCGGGCTCCCGACCATGACCAACTGGGTGAACAACATCTTCCCACCGTCGTACGTGATGCAGTTCAGCATGTCCACGTCTGACTGGCAGGAGTTCCAGCAGATCCAGGCGGACGAAGGGCTCAGTGACTCCGAGCGCGCCGTCGCCCTGGACGAGAAGCTGCGCAGCAGCGCCGACCCCGAGGCGGTGGAGTTCGCCGACCGGGCCGCTGAGGCAATGGGAATCCTGGATGATGAGGAACGCCTGGCCGCCTACATCGAGGCGGCCAGCATCCGCGAGGGTCTCAGCTACACCATTCCGCTCACCTGGAGTGGACGGACCATGCTGGTCGCCGACAAGGTCTCCGGATTCCAGCTGCGTCCCTCACCGGAGTACGCGTACTACAAGTACCTCACTGTCGATGAAGCGTAGTCCTACCGACGTGCGGGTCGAGATGGCGAAGAGGGGAGGGCGCCGGTGAAGGTCGCCATGTTCATCGGACGGCGCATCGCACGGATGATCCTGTGCCTGATCGCCGTCTCGCTGCTGACCTGGATCCTGCTGCAGCTCGCACCGGGAGACTTCGCCGGCATCCAGGAGGTGGGTGGGGGTACGGTCGGTCTCGCCCAGCAGGCCTCTGCCGAGCAGCAGTCCGGCCTGGCGGCGCGGTACGGCGCAGACATCCCGGGCTGGCAGCAGTACCTGACGTTCATGGTCGGCGCCGTGACCGGGGACATGGGCCCCAGCTACCGGTACACGCACATGACCGTGGAGCAGATCATCGCCCATGCGTTCCCGATCTCGGCGGGGCTGGCCATCGGTGCCGTGGTGATCGCCGTAGTGGTCGCCGTCCCGCTGGGGATCCTCGCCGCGGTACGGCGCAAGTCGATCTGGGACACCGGCACGATGTTCGTGGCTACCCTCGGCCACGGCTTGCCGAACTACCTTGCTGGCCTGGTCCTCGTGCTGATCTTCTCCTCCGCGCTGAACCTGCTTCCGCCGTTCGGCTGGCGGGGGCCGGAGAACATGATCCTGCCGATGATCGCGCTGGCCGTATCGCCGATCGCGATGCTTGCGCGCTACGTCCGCAACTCGGTGCTGGAGAACCTGCGCGAAGAGTACGTCGTGGCCGCGAAGGCCAAAGGAGGACGATTCAGGACCATCATGGCCCGGCACGTGCTGCGGAACTCGATGATGCCCCTGGTGACCGTGATCGGGCCGATGTTCGCCGGACTCGCCACCGGGACGATCTTCGTGGAGTCCATCTTTGGTATCCCCGGCCTGGGCCGGTACTTCACCGAGGCTGCCGCACAACGGGACATGCCGTTGCTGATGGGGTCGACATTGTTCTTCGCAGCCCTGCTGATGGTGATGAACCTGCTGGTGGACCTGGTCTACGCCCTGCTGGATCCCCGGGTGCGGGCCAGCCTGAACCTCACCGCATCGGAGTCGGACGTCGCGGCCAAGGCCGGCATCACCGCAGGTCCAGTGAGCCGCGCGCAGACACCACAGAGCGAGGCGGCACTATGACGACGGTGGAGACGAACGAGGACGCGGCTCTCCCGAGCAGGCCGCGCTCGGAGTGGTCCCGGCGGTGGGGACGGTTCCTGCGCAACCGGCTCGCGGTGCTTGGACTGGTGATCGTGGTCGTTGCCTGCCTGGCAGCAGTCACCGCACCGTGGATCGCGCCCTACCACTATGCGACGCTCGGTCCCGGGGACGAGTTCCTGAGAACCGGCTCACCCGGCCACCCGATGGGCACCGACATCCTGGGCCGGGACATCCTCTCCCGCCTGTTGTACAGCCTCCGGACCGCGCTGTTCATCGCGATCGTGGCGGAGCTGCTCTCGCTGATCCTCTCGTTCGCGGTCGGACTGCTGGCCGGGTACAAGGGCGGCAAGATCGACCAGTGGCTGATGGCCGGCACCGATGTCATGTTCGCCTTCCCCGGCTACCTGTTCGCCGTGCTGCTGGTCGCGGTGCTCGGGCGCAGCACCTGGGCTGTCATCCTGGCGCTGACAGTGGGCAGCTGGGTGGGGCTGTCCCGCTTGCTTCGGGCACAGATCCTGAAGATGAAGAGCCTGGAGTTCGTCGAGGCAGGTCGCGCGATGGGCGCGACCGGCTGGACGCTGGTGATCCGGTACATGGTCCCCGGCGCGATGGGACCGGTCCTGGTCAGCTCGAGCTTCGGCATCCCGGCGAACATGCTCGCTGAGTCGGGCTTGGCGATTCTCGGGCTCGGGGTCGCTCCGCCCATGCCCAGCGTGGGCACGATGATCAACGACGGCTATCAGTTCGTGCAGTCCTACCCGCACCTGATCGCTTGGCCGGTAGCGGTGTTCGTGCTCATCATGCTGGCCTTCACCTGGGTAGGAGATGGGGTGCGGGATGCCTTCGACGTCGACGAGAGCTGAGTCGGAACTGCGCGGGCACACAGATCCGCAGCCGCTGCTGCAGGTGAATGATCTGAACGTGGGCTTCGCCCTTCCGCACGGCATCACGCAGGTGGTGCACAGTCTGAACCTGGCCGTGCCGCACCAGGGCGCGTTGGCCGTGGTCGGTGAGTCCGGCAGCGGCAAGAGCGTCTCAATGCGATCGCTGCTGGGGCTGCTCCCGGGAACAGCCCAGGTGAGCGGCTCGGCGGTACTGACGACCGGGCGCGGCCAGGGGCGTGACCTGCTGGCGATGAACGAGTCCACGTTGCGGCAGGTGCGCGGGCGTCAGGTCGGGATGGTGTTCCAGAACGCCATGGAGGCGTTCAACCCTTCGGTCCCGCTGGGCCGCCAGCTCACCCAGGCACTGCTGTGGCACGACCTGTGCGACCGGAAGACGGCGCAGCAGAGGGCGATCCAGACGCTCGCGGACGTGGGCATACCGGAGCCAGAGCGGCGGATGAAGATGTATCCGTTCCAGCTCTCCGGCGGGATGCGCCAGCGTGCCATGATCGCGATGGCGACCATCGCCCGGCCGCAGCTGATCATCGCCGACGAGCCCACAACGGCGCTGGACGTGACCGTGCAGAAGCAGATCCTGGACCTGCTCGTCCAGCTGCGCGAGGCGGGCATGGCCATGATCATGATCACCCACGACCTGGGCGTGGCCCGACATGTGTGTGACGAGGCGGTGGTGCTCCGCCACGGCACGCTGATCGAGCGCTCGGGCATCATGGACCTGCTCACCGGAGCCCGGGATCCCTACAGCCGGACGCTGGTCGATGCGGCCCTCGACGTCGGCGTCGAGCCGCCCACCGCTGAGGCGTCTGCAGCCCATGCCGGGGCCGGGGACGGCGGGCCGCTGCTTCGGGTGCAGAACCTCACCAAGGTGTTCGGCAGCAGGGGCGGGCACGTGCTCGCAGTGGACGACGTGTCCTTCACCCTGCGGCAGGGGCGGACTCTCGGTGTGGTGGGTGAGTCCGGCTCGGGCAAATCCACCCTGGCCCGGATGGTGCTGCACCTGATCGAACCGACGTCCGGGACAGTCCACGTCAACGGCAGCTGCCTGGCCGAGGTCGGCACCAGGACGCTCCGGCGGATGCGCAAGGACATGCAGATGGTGTTCCAGTCGCCGTACGGCTCGCTGCTGCCGTCCGCCACGGTCTCGGAGAACATCGGCGAACCACTGCGCATCAACAGGCTCGGCGACAAGAACGAGCGGCGTACGAGAGCGTCCGAGCTGCTCCGGCTCGTGGAGCTGGACGCCGCCTACCTGGACATGTATCCCCGACAGCTCTCCGGCGGCCAGCAGCAGCGCGTGGCAATCGCGCGGGCACTCGCTCTTGAGCCGACCTTGTTGGTGGCCGACGAGCCGACCTCGGCCCTGGACGCGTCCGTGCAGGTGCAGGTGCTGGACCTGTTGCACGGGCTGCAGGAGCGGCTCGGGTTCGCGATGGTGCTGATCACGCACAACCTTGCCGTCGCAGAGCGGCTGGCGCACGAGGTCATGGTGATGCAGCACGGCGCCGTGCGCGAGTACGCGCCTACAGCACAGTTGTTTCGTAGTCCGCAGGACGACTACACCCGCAACTTGCTCGCAGCAGTGCTCCCGGTCCGTACCGGCCTCGACGGGGGACCGGACGAGTGAACCACGCCATGCGGGTCACCCACGTACGTGTGCTGCACACAGAGACGCGGTTCCAGGACGTGCGGCTGGACCGACCGTTCACCATCAGCGGGCGGCCGATCACGCACTTCACCACCGCTGAGGTGCGGGTCGAGGTGGTCACCTGCGCTGGCGCCCGTGTGCAGGGTCGGGGAACGAGCACGCTGTCGGTGCCCTGGGCGTGGCCGAGCGCACCGATCGATGTCGATGAGCGCGACGGTGCACTGCGCAGCCTGGTCCGCCAGCTTGCTGCCGCTGTCACCGAAGCCGGACCCGGTGATCCGATCCAGATCTGGCATCGCCTCTATGCGGACCTGGACCGGCGGTTGGCCGAGCTCGCCGGTGATGTCGGCTGCCCGGAGGTACCCCGGCTCGCAGGTCTTCTGGCACTCGGTGCTGTGGACAATGCGGTGCACGATGCCTGGGGCAGGGCGCAGACCCTGCCCAGCTATGCCATGTACACCAGCGAGTATCTGGGCGAGTGCCTGGGCAGGTTCGATCCGCAGCTCGCCGGCGTCTACCCCGGTGACTACCTGGGCGCAGCCCGCCACGAGCTTCCGGTCCAGCACGTCCTCGGTGTCGGCGACCCCTTGGCACCCCACGGCGCACGCTCCGGGGTGGACTCGCTGTCCGAGTGGATCGCCCGGGAGCGGCTCACCCACCTGAAGATCAAGCTCGCCGGGGACCCGGTTGCCGATGGTCGGCGGGTGGTGTCGGCCTTCCAGGTGACTCGCGAGCACGGGCCCGTGCTCGCCATCTCCATAGACCCGAACGAGAGCTACCACAGCGTCGCGGACGTGCATCGTATGCTGGACACGGTCGCTGAGCTCTCCGAGGCGGCCTACCGGGCGCTGACCTACCTGGAGCAGCCGTTCCCCCGTGGGACGAACCAGGACGGCGAGTCGATGCGCGGGCTGTCTGATCGAGTGCCGACCGTGATGGACGAGGGCTTCACCCGGCTGTCCCAGCTGGACGACCTGCTGGAGCAGGGCTGGTCCGGGGTCGTGATCAAGGCGGCCAAGGGGCAGAGCCCCGCCATTCTCGCCTACGGCATCGCCAGGGCTCGCGGGATGCACGTGGTCGCCCAGGACCTGACTGCCGTGTGCCTCGGGCTGGAACACTCAGCGGCGCTGGTGGCCGCGCTCGAGCTCAGCTGGCCACACCTGGAGTACAACTCCCGGCAGTATGCACCCGGCGCCAACGCCGAGCTGGGCGCGCGGCATCCGGAGCTTGTGGGCGTGCGGGACGGGATGGTCACGCTGCCCGAGGGCGGTACTGGGCTGTACCCCGGTCGAGCCTGTGCCGGCTGAGGGCAGCGCCGCTAGGCAAGCTGCCCCTCTAGCCAGGCCGCGACGGCGGCAGTGACGTGCTCGGGCAGCGGGTGGCCGCCGTCGTGGTAGAGCACTGACAGCCCCGTACGCTCGGGCCACCACGCAGCTGCCCGTTGCACCAGGTTCCGGTTGTGCTCGCCGTCCCCGTCCTGCCCACCGAGCAGCAGGAACGGCCGAGGCGCCACCAGTCCGAGCAGTTCGTCCTGATCTCGGTCGGTGGGCACGTGCGAGCCTAGGTACCAAGGGTCGTCCCAGTTGGAGTGGGCGAACCCCAGACCGGGTTCGTGTGCTGCGGCAGCGTCGACGCGGGGGTCGAGCGCGGCCAGGTGCAGGCTCAGCTTCCCGCCCAGAGAGTGTCCGAACGCACCGAGCCGTCCGGGGCTGACCAGACCCTCCTCGAGCACGGCGGTGACGGCCAGCATCAGGTCCGAGATGCTGCGGCCCAGACCGGTGACGCTCAGCTGTCGGCGGTGCAGTTCGGCTGCGGGTCCATAACGGTCAGCCAGCGTTCGGCCGGACCGGTTCGCCACGGCGACCTGCTCGAACCACCAGGGCACGGCCAGGACACTGAGCCCGCGCTGAGCCAGATGAAGTCCCTGGGCGCGTGACCGCCGTTGTTCCGGCCTGTTCTGGGTGCGCTCGCTCGGTTCGCCGAGAAGTACGGCGGTCTCGTAGAAGGGCACGATCACCATGGCCGAAGATCCCCCGTCGGGGGCGAACAGCCGCGCTGTCAGAGTGCTGCCATAAGAGTGCAGTGCCAGGTCGCGGATGGTGCCGCTCGGGTGCGACGTGCTGGCCGGCCCGGTCTCGCCGAGCGTCCAGCTTCCGGCGGGATCTTCGACGGCGCCCAGCCAGTGGTGCCACCAGGCGCGTGGGCTCTCGCTCATCAGCGGGCTACTTCAGACCGGACATCATCACGCCACGCACGAAGTAGCGCTGCAGGACGATGAACACCAGCAGTGCGGGGACGAAGGTGATGACGGCGGCGGCCATCACGGTCGCCAGCGGCACCTCCTGCTGTTGCAGGCTGTTGATGCCCACGGTGAGCACGTAGTTGGCGGGGGACTGCTGAGCTACCAACGGCCAGAGGAAGTCGTTCCAGTGCCACAGGAACACGAATGTGCCCAGAGTTGCCAAGATCGGCTTGGTCTGAGGAAGCACGATGGACCAGTACACCCGGAACTCCCCAGCGCCGTCGATGCGAGCGGCATCAATGAGCTCATCCGGTACGTCCTGGATGAACTGGCGCATCAGGAACATCGCCTGGGCGTTCGCGATCGTGGGCACGATCATTCCCCACATGGTGTTCAGCCCACCGAGCTGACCGACGATGATGTACTGCGGGATGATCGTGAGGTGGTAGGGGATCATCAGCATCGCCACGAACACCCAGAAGAGCAGCTCTCGTCCGAAGAACCGCTTCTTGGCGAACGCATAGCCCGCCATCGAGGCGAACAGCAGCACCAGGACGACCGAAACCACCGAATATATGGTGGAGTTGGCGATCCACCGGGGGATGTTCTGGCTACCGACGGCTTGTTCGTAGGACGAGAAGGAGATGTCGCTCGGGAAGAGCGCGTCCGGGAACTTGATCGCCTCACCGGGCTGGAGGGAGATGACGATCATCGCGTAGAACGGAAAGATCGTCACCACGGAAGCGATGATCAGCAGGACGTGCATCCGTACGTCGGACCGCCGGCGTGCGCCCTTGCCTCCAGGGGCGGCGGGCCCGTACGAGGGGCGGGCATCGAGACTGGTCTCGGTCAGGGTGGCAACCATCAGGCGTTCCTCCCGATCAGGCGGCGCTGGATGAGCGAGAAGACCAGCGTGATCACCAGCAGCACCACTCCGGTAGCGCTCGCATAGCCGAAGTCGAAGTACCCGAAGCCCTGGTCGTAGATCATGTAGGTCAACGTGTAGCTGGAGCGCACCGGGCCGCCGGAGGTCATCACATAGATCGTGTCGAATGCCTGGAACGACTTGACCGTCTCGAGGACCAGCACGAAGAACAGCGCGGGTTTGAGCAGCGGCAAGGTCACGCTGCGGAACCGGCGCCACGGTGAGGCGCCATCCAGCTGCGCCGCCTCGTAGTACTCCTGTGGGATCGCCAGCATCCCGGCCAGCAGGATCAGCATGTTGTAGCCGAAGTTCATCCAGGCGCTGACCAGTGCAAGGGCCGGTAGCACCAGCACGCTGCTCTGCAGCCAGCTCCCGGTGGGTAGACCGATGGCTGACAGCGCCGTGTTGATCGGCCCATCGGTGCTGAACAGCCAGATGAAGATGATCCCGGACAGTACGGGCGAGGTGACGACCGGCAGGAAGAAGATCGACCGGTAGAAGGACATGCCCCGCAGCACACGGTTGCACAGCTGAGCCATCCCGAGGGAGATGGCCACTGTCAGCGGGATGGCGATCAGAGCGTAGATGCCGGTGACTCGCAGCGCGTTCCAGAACAGCGGATCGGCGAACAGGCGGACATAGTTGTCCAGCCCGAGCAGCTCGAAGGTGCCGGACAGGCTGTAGTCCCCGAAGCTGAGCGCAACGCCGTACAACGCCGGCAGAATCCGGAAGGCGACGAAGAAGATGACGTACGGCAGGATGAAGATGTAGGCGGCGACCGCCCCAGGCGAGCGCCACATCGGCTGCTTCCGGCGTGGTGGAGCCAGTGCGGGCTGGTCCGCGGGCGCGATGGTGCTGACCATGGCGTATCCCCTTTCTGGTGAACGGTCCGGTGGTCGGGGCCAGCACTGCCCGCCCCGACCACCAAGGGGGTCTCTCAGCCGCGCTCGAGCAACGCGTTGACTTCCTGTTCCGCTGCGTCCAGGGCTGCCTGCGGATCGGTGTCTTCGAGGAGCACCGACTGGATGTGCGGCCGGATGACGTCGATGAGCTCCCGCGCTTGCGGGTGCATCACGCCAGTGCGTACCTGGTCGAGGTACTCCATACCGTCGGCCAGCTGCGGGTCGTCGGCAAACAGGCCCTCGATGTCTTCCCGCGGGGGAAGGTACCCGGATGCCTCGATGAAGTCGGCGATGAAGTCGGAATCGGAAAGGTAGTGCACCCAGGCCTGTGCGGCCTCCGGAGAGTCGGTGGTGTTGAAGATCGACCAGGCGCCCACGGAGCCGGAGGCGACCTGCTCCATGTTCTGCATCGGTGGGACGGTCTCGAGGATGTCGGGGTCCACCAACGTGCGGGTCTGCACCAGGTTCGCACCGACCATGTATCCGACATTGCCCTGACCTGCTTCGGACTGCTCAAATTCCTGGGAAACGCTCAGCGGCTCCCTGGGTACCCACTCGTTGTCCACCATCTCCTTGATGAACTCCAGGGCTTCCAGACCCTCTGGGCTGTTGAAGGCTGCAGCAGTCAGGTCCTCGTTGAGGACCTCGCCGCCCGCCTGCCACAGGTAGAGGTAGAACGTGTGGTTCAGCGTGCTGGTCCCGGAGTACTCGGTGGCGAAGTAGCCGGCGTCCACGAAGGCCGGTGCTGCCTCTCTGAACTCGTCCCACGTGGTCGGGCAGTCAACGCCGGCGGCCTCGAGCGCCTCGGTGTTGCAGTACGAAGTCTGCATCTGCATCAGCAGAGGGGCGCCGTACAGAGCGCCGTCCCAGGTCATCGACTCCAGGGAGGAGTCGACGAACGAGTCCCAGTCGTCGCGCAGCTCATCCAACGGGAGCAGCAGGTCTTCGTCGGCGTACTGTGGGATGAAGTCAGGGTTGAAGTAGACCACGTCGGGGGCGTTCTGTCCGGCGATAGCGGTCACCAATGCTTCCTCGCGGTTGGAAAAGGACTGCATCACCACCTCGACGTCGACGTTGGGATACTCCTCGTTGAAGTCGTCGACATACGGCTGCCACCAGTTGACGCTGTCGACCACACCTAGTGGGTAGGTCCAGAAGGTGACGGTTCCGGAGACGTCGTCCGGATTGTCCGGCACGCCCACCTCGGGGTCGTTGCCGCCGCAGGCAGCCAGCAGCAGGGCTGCGCCTCCCGTGACAGCGGCAATCTTGGCTTGTGTGGTGCGTTTCATCAGCCCTCCATCGGGTGCCAGCAAGTGCCGTAGGCACTGTCCGACCTGACCTGGTGCCCTCCACTACTTGCAATCGCTTGCAGACTAGGCAGCCCTATCCCGGGCTGTCAAGCCGGTATGAGCGTCATCGCCCGGCGTCTGCCCGGACGGAAAGACCTGTCTGTTTGGGTGGTGCTGGACCGCGCGTCGATCCCGTGCGGCGATGTCAGGTTTCCCTCGGCAGAGAAGGTCTATCGGATCGTGGCACCGATTGCAGCACGCGGGTACCATGGCCACTACGCGGATGAGGGGGCCGCTCCGCGCAGGTGCCGCATTCAGCGCAGAGGCACGGGTCAGCCCACCGGAATGGGGCATGTTGTCGGTCACCGAGAAAGGCGAATCAATGGAGCGCGCAACTATCTACTCGATAGCCTCGTCGCTGGGCATCTCCGCCTCCACCGTCTCGCGGGCCTTCTCTCGCCCGGACATGGTCAAGAGCAGCGTGCGGGAGGCCGTGCTCGCGAAGGCGGAGGAGGTCGGCTATCAGCCCAACCGGGCTGCCCGCGGCCTGGCCACCGGCCAGACCGGAGTGTTCGGTCTGTTGATCCCGGACATCACCAACCCGTTCTTCCCGCCCTTCGTACGTGCTGTGCAGCACGCTGCAGGCCAGTACGACAGCGAGATCCTGCTGATCGACTCCGGCCGTAGTCAGAACGCGGAGGAAGACCTGGTACGCCGGATCCGGCCACAGGTGGACGGTCTGATCATCGCCTCTCCTCGGTTGCCCAGCGGTCGGTTGAAGAAGTTGCTGACCGGGATACCGAGCGTTGTCGTCAACCGTGCCGTTCGCGGCCTGCCGGCTGTGCTGTGCGACAACTCCACGGCGCTGCGCCAGGCCGCTGACCACCTTTATCAGCTCCGGCACCGCAAGTTCGCGCTGCTCCGCGGCCCGAGCACGGCGTGGGCTGCTGTCCAGCGTGCCCGAGCCGTGCGGGAGTGGGCCGAGGGTCGGACTGACATCGAGTTCACTGAGCTCGGACCGATCGAAGCGCAGTTCGCCGACGGCCGGGCCGCGGCGACCGGAGTGGTCGACTCCGGAGCGACCGCGATCCTCGCATTCGACGACCTGATGGCTGCCGGTGTGATCGCAGGGCTCAGCGATCTTGGCGAGACGGTACCTCGTGATCGCAGCATTGTCGGTTGTGACGACGTGCTCTTGGCCCAGACGATGACACCGAGCCTGACCACTGTCACCGCTCCGTTGACAGATCTGGGTCAGCAGGCGGTGACCACGCTCCGGGCGGTGCTCGCCGGCCAGCCCGTCCGGGACCTGCGGCTCCAAGGAGAGCTGGCGCTGCGCGGCACAGTGGCGCCCCCGCGGCGCAGACGTCGCTGATCCCCGCTCGAGGTCTCGGTGTGATGGTCGTGGTCGCAGACGGGTCGGGACGCCAGTGCATCAGCACCATGACCACCGCGTGCGAGCCGGCTGGGCAGGCAGTCTTCGGTCACTTACGGGATCAACAGCCGCCCGGAGCGGCAGGCCGGATCCCACAGGCCGCAGGCCTGCTGCAGCGTGCGGGCCAGCGCGCGGTGACCGTAGGCGTTCGGGTGACAGCCGTGGCCGAGCCAGTGGTAGGTGCTGTTCGCCGGGGTGGCCTGCCAGACCGCATAGTGGTCGACCAGCGCCGTACCTGTCTCCGCGGCGACCTCGCGGATGGCTGCCACATACTCGGGGAGGTGCGCCACCACGTGGTCCGGGCCGGTCGGTAGCGTGTCGTTCGGGGTCTGGAGGACGACCGTTGCGCCCGTTGCTTCGCGGATCCGGGTGATCAGGTTGCGATAGCTGGCGGTGAAGGGCTCGACACCGGTGGTCCGCCCCCGGGTGTCGTTCAACCCGGTCCCGATCACCACCACATCCGGGCGATAGCGCAGGCACACTTGTGCCAGCTCGGTGTGCAGGTCGTCAACGCGCCAGCCGCTGACTGCGGTCGTGATCACCGCATCCCGCGTGCGTCCGGCCTCCCGTAGCCGCTCATGGAACAGCTCCGAGTACCCGCGTGCGCCCCAGGTGTGCCAGCTCGCGGCGGTGACGCTGTCGCCGATGAAGGACCAGGCCAACGGGTCCTCGACGGACAGCGCCCGGACCAGCTCGTCGAGGGCCTCGACCGCCGGTGCACTCACCGGGGACGGACTGGCTGCCCGGTGCGGGCGGAGGTGTACGCGGCCTCGATGAACGCCACGGCCGCCCGCGCCTGTGTGGAGGTGACAAGTGGGCGGGTGCCGGTGCTGGCTGCTGTGACGAAGTCAGTCAGCTGCCCCAGCTGCTGGTCGGCGGGCTCGAACTCGGGAACGTCCTGACCGTCGTGGGAATGGAAGTGGGTGAGCTTCTCCGAGAGTGTGATCGCAGCACCGCCGTCACCCATCACGGCCACGCGCAGCGGAAGGTTCCCGAACGCCGTCGTGGTGGCTAGGAACGTCAGCAGGGCGCCGCTGGTGAACTTCGCGGTGATCGTGATGGTGTCCTCCACCTCGATGCGTTCGTGCGCGAGCAGTCCGCTGTGCGCGTACACCTCCTCGACGTCTCCGAGCAGCCACAGAGCGAGGTCCACGAGGTGGACGCCCTGGTTCATCAGCGCCCCACCGCCGTCGAGCGCCCAGGTGCCGCGCCACGCGCCGGAGTCGTAGTACTCCTGGGTGCGCCACAGCGCGATCTCGATGTTCGCCGCGGTGACGTTGCCCAGGCGGCCGGAGGAGATGGCGCCGTGCAGGAACTCGTTCTCCGGGGCGAACCGTCGCTGGCTGACCACGGACAGGGTCTTGCCCGAGCGCTGCTCGGCGGCGATGATCCGGTCTGCGGCATCGACGGTGACATCGATCGGCTTCTCCAGGAGCACGTGCTTGCCCGCATCCAGAGCAGCTATCGTCACGTCGGCGTGCAGACCGGACGGGATGGCGATGATCACGCCGTCGACGTCTGGACGTGCGAGCAGGTCCGCGACCGAGGCCTCGACGGGTGCACCGAGGTCGGCGCCCACAGTGGTGGCCGCCTCGGCGTCGGCGTCGGCGATGGCGACCAGGCGGGCGGGGGAGGTGTCAGCCAGGAGTCGCTTGATGTGCGCCTTGCCGACCACCCCCACGCCGATCACGCCGAGATGCATCGGTTCGGTGGTGGATGTGCTGGCGGTCATGACTGGCCCTTGGTCTCGAGTGCGGCGGTGATGGCACTCAGCACCGCGATCGGGCTGAGCAGATCGTCCGGGGAGGTGGGGGAGGAGCCGGCATCGACGGCGGCGACGAACCGGGCCAGCGCGGGGGCGTTGTAGTCCGGTCCCAGAGTGAGCTCGCGAGCAGTGACCGCGTCGGTCCGGGTGGCACTGGCGTGGAACGGTACCCGGTGGCCGTCGCCGGGTACCACGAAGGTCAGCGTGACCTGCACTCCCGCGATCTGTGTGTGCGCCACCGTGGTATCGCCCTCCCGGTGCACGTGCACCTGCACCGAGCCGGGCGCCACCGTGGGGTTGCCGAGGATCTCCAGCGCCGCTTCCACGTGGTGGATGCCGTAGAAGAACAACCCGGAATAGGGGCTCTCCGGATCTGCCGGACCGGTCACGCTGACGTGACGCAGGCTGTTGGTACCGGCCTCGGTCAGCTCGGCGACCTGCGGGACGAACCGCAGCGCCGAGCAGGAGACCAGCGGCGCGCCGGATGCCTGGGCGGCAGCCAGGATAGCCTCGGCGTCCGCCACGCTGGTGGCGAGGGGCTTGTCGACCAGTACCGGCATGCCGGCCCGAAGCAGGGGCTCGGCCTGCTCCCGGTGGCGCGCCCCGTCCCGGGTGGAGATGATCGCGGCATCGACCGTGCCGAGCAGGTCCTCAGGGCCTTCGACGATGCGGAGGTCGCTACCGGCGGCGAGCGTGGCGTTGCGCTCGGAAGCGCCGCCGACCAGCGCCGCGGCGCGGAAACCAGGATGGCGTTCCTCCGCGTTCAGAAACCGGATGAAGTGGTCGGTGTGGGAGTTCTCGGTGCCGATGAAGCCGATGCTGGTCACAGGCGAGCGATCCAATCACGTTCGGGGGCAGGTACCTCCCACCCTGACGTGCAAGCGGTTGCATGTCAAGGTTCTCCCGGTGCGACTCCATGCATCGAGTGATGCCCGTCCTGATGTCGGGTGATAGGCGAGATCGGCGGAGACGAGCGGTTCGCGCTTGCCCAGCCGGAGAGGTTGAGAGTGGAGCCTGGGGGTGCAGGACCTCTCCGCCGTGGCTTCGACGGTCGGCATCGGGGCTCGGGCTGGCATGGGCACAATTGACCGATCGGTGCATCATGGCTAGCGTGGGATGCAATCGGTTGCGCAATGGGCGATAGGCCGCACGAGCCACCGGTGAGGATGCCTCGTACGCGATGATGAGGAGAGTGCATGAGCGCGGAGGTCGGAGTTGCGATCCTGGGGCTGGGAGGCATCGGGCTCAGTCACGCACGGGCGCTGCGCGAGCTGGCGCCAGCGGTCCGGCTCTCCGCCTATAGCGGTGGTACGCCTGCACGGGCGGCTGAAGCAGGCTGGCCGGACGCGGTGCGCGTAGAACCGGAGGCCCTGGTGCACACGGCCGGGGTGGACGTGGTCGCCGTGTGTTCCCCGAGCGCCGTGCACGCGGAGCATGCCGTGGCCGCGCTGACCGCTGGCCGCCATGTGGTGGTGGAGAAGCCGCTGGCGCTGCGCGTTTCGGACGCGGAGCAGATCCTTCGCCTGGCAGTCGAGCGCGACCGCCTCGCGGCGGTGATCTCGCAGCGCCGGCTGGAGCCGGAATATGCGGCCGTCAAGCGGCTCCTGGACGAGGGAGCGCTCGGCAGCGTGCGTCTGGCCAGCACCCACGTGCACTGGTGGCGCGATGACGGGTACTACCAAGCCGCCCAGTGGCGTGGCTCGATGGCGGCTGGTGGTGGGTCCCTGATGAACCAAGGGGTGCACAACGTCGACCTGCTGCGCTGGTTGTGTGGTCCAGTGGTCGAGGTGACTGCCCAGTACGGCACTGTGGCGCACTCGATCGATGCTGAGGACACCACCGTGGCGACCCTGCGGTTCGCCAGTGGGGCACTGGGGATGATCAGCACCTCGACGGCCACGCCACCCGGTTCCCCCGCCACCCTGACCCTGCACCTGGACCGCGGAGTGGTCGAGTTGGGACAAGGGTCGATCGTGCGCTGGGAGATCGACGGCGTACCTGCTCCCAAAGCCGCCAGTCAGATCGCGAGCGGCGCGGCGGATCCGACCGCGATCGGGATCGCCGGGCACGTGGAGCAGTGGCGCGACGTCCTCGAGGCGATCGGCACCGGCCGGCCGGCCGCGATCACCGCTTCCGACGGAGCGGAGACCGTCCGGCTGCTGTGCGCCATCTACCGTGCCGCCGAGCTCGGCCGGGCCGTGCGACCCGAGGAGCTGACATGAAGGTTGCCATCGTGGGTGCAGCCCACCCGCACGTGAACTACGCCCTGGACGAGGTCACCGCGCGGCCGGCAGTCGAACTCGTCGCCGCGTGCGAGGCAGACGAGCAGATGCGCGCTGCCTACCTCTCCGGGCTTGCCGACGTTCCGGTCTACGCCAGTGCGGCCGAGCTCTTCGATCGGCACCAGGTGGATGTGGCCCTGGTGGCGGGGGTGTACTCCCAGCGTGCGGGGGCCGCACTGGTAGCGCTCGAGGCGGGAGCGCACGTGCTGGCGGACAAGCCGTTGTGCACGAGCCTCGCTGACCTGGACCGGATCGCCGAGGCGGCCGATCGTGCCGACCGGCACGTGTCGGTGGTCTTCGAGAAGCGGTTCTATCCGCCGACGACCGCGGCTCGTGAGCTGCTGGACTCCGGCCTGCTGGGCGACCTTGCGCTGGTAGCCAGCACCGGACCGCACAAGCTCAACCAGCCCTCGCGGCCCGCCTGGTTCCTCTCCCGTGAGGGGTACGGCGGGATCGCCGGCGACCTTCCGGTGCACGACATCGACCTCGTCCTCTCGCTCACCGGAGCCAAGAGAGGCGAGGTCAGCGCCGTCACCGGCAATGCGCGACGATCGGATCATCCCGAGTTCGACGACCACGTCGCGGTCCTGCTCCAAGCTGATGGCGTAGTCGCCACGATCGAAGCCAACTGGCTGTCACCGCAGGCGGCGCAGATCCACGGGCACTACCGGATGCGTTTGACCGGCTCCGAGGGCACCGCCGAGCTGGACTGGGCATACAACACTCTCACAGTCGCAACCCACGACCGGGCACCGTGGCAGCAAGAGCTCGGCCCTGCGCATCGGCCCGCGGCCTACTTCTTCGACGCGCTGGCCGACGGCGCCGAGCCATCGATCGGCACGTTGGCGAGCCTGCTGGCCACCCGGGTGGCGTTGCTGGCCCAGCGCAGCGCAGCCCACGGCGGCCGGCCGGAACCGTTCGGCGCATGGGACGGTTGACGGCGGGACACATCAGCGCCCGCGCTGCCCGGTCCTGAGCTACCCGGCACCTGAGCGCTGGGGCATGGTTGGGCGGGCTGGAGCTGTTCGGCGCGCGGTGCTGGGCACGTGGTCTGGGCGCAGTGGCCTGGTCTCGAGATGGGGTCTGCAACCGGATGCTGGACGGGTCGGTAACGACCTGCTACGTTTTTTGCGACCGGTTGCACAGGTCGGCCCCAGGAGGAGCAATGAAGCCCAACATCGGACGAAACCGCGGACGGCGGACCGCCATGGTCGCCGCTGCGCTGGCAGCGGCCCTCTCGCTGCTGGTCGCGCCCACCCAGGCAGCACCGGCACCACCAGCAGCCGCGCAGGACGCTACCCCTGCGCCCGTCGTCGAGGACCTGGGCCCGGCGGTGATGTCGGTGAACGTGCGCTCGGCCGCATTCGGCGAGCTGGCCGACGGTACCCCTGTGGCCTATGCCGTCTCCAACGGGAACCCGGCCACCTTCACCATGGTGGACGTGACCACCGGCGAGAGTCTGTTCGCCGCCGAGCTGGAGGGTGCCACCCTCGGCGGCTGGATGCTCGTCGATGATGACGACGGCATGGTGTACTTCACCGCCCGGCACCCGATGCCCGGCGGCCTGTTCTCCTTCGATCCGGCCACCAGCGAGCTGACCAACATCACCGAGCGGGTCGCGGGCGAGTCGGTCCTGTACAGCGGCAGCTGGGGGCCGGACGGTCGGATCTACTTCGGCACGTATCCGCACGCGAAGGTGGTGGCTTTCGACCCGGCCACCGGCGAGTTCGAGGACTACGGCACCCAGACCGAGGACGCCGCGTACGTCTTCTCCCTGAGCGTCGTTGACGGCGAGATCTGGGCGGGCACCGGCCCGGTGCCGCACCTGTACGCCCTCGACCCGGCCAGCGGGGACCGGCGGGAGATCCAGCCGCCGGAGGACGTGATGGAGAACACGCAGTGGTTCATCGGTATTGAGCAGCGCGCGGAGAAGGTGCTCGTCCGGCTCTCCCCGCGGGGCAACTACGACACCGCTGTCTTCGACCTGGGTACAGGCCGGTGGTCGGAGGAGATCATCCCAGCCGTATTCGGGTCCGCACCAACCAACGTGGACGCCGACGGTCGGACGTACATGTTCTCCGAGGGGGCGGTGATTGGCTACGACGTCACCACTGGTGAGCTCGTGCCCACCGGCTGGGCCGACACCGAGCTGCCGGACCTCCTCGCGGACCAGGTGGGCACCTACGACATGACGGTGATGTCCCTTCCTGGTACCGAGGGCGAGACGCTCGTCGGGCTGAGCACCGACGGTGACCTGTGGACCTACCACCTGAGCAGCGAGGAGACCACCTTCCGCCATGCGGAGATCGAGCCGGCCCCAGCAGAGGCGCATGGCCTAGGGGTGGGTCCGGACGGCAATGCCTATATCGGTGCGTATCTGTCCAGCGGCTCGATGACCCGGGTGGATGCCCAGACCCTGGAGTTGACCCCGCTGCGTGGGCCGAAGCAGGCCGATGCGATCGCCACCCACGGCGACGAGATCATCGTCACCTCCTACCCCGGTGCGGTGGTGCACGCGGGCGACCTTGGCCAGGAGTGGGACTGGGGCACGAATCCGCGCCACGTGCTCACCCTGGACCGTGGCGCCCCCTACTTCCAGGACCGGATCAACGGGGTCGTCTCCATCGGCGACCGGGTGGCACTGGGCACCGTGCCCGACTACGGAGAGCTCGGTGGTGCGCTCACCCTGCTCGACACCGAGACGGGTGAGTTCGAGTTCCACCGGGACGTCGTTCCTGACCAGAGCATCATCTCCCTCGCTTATGCCGACGGGCTGATCTACGGAGGCACCTCCATCAACGGGGGGCTCTCGACCACTCCGACCGCACAGTCCGCCGAGCTGTTCGTCTGGGACGTCGAGTCGCAGGAGGTGCTGTGGTCAGAGTCGCTTACCGATCATGCCGGCTACCTGGCCGGCCTGTCCTGGGGTGCAGGCGGACAGCTGGTCGGTGCCACATCGGACGGCGTGCTGTTCGAGTTCGATCCACAGCAGCGCGAGGTGACGTGGTCGGTCCGGCTCTTCGAGGCCGACGAGGGCAACCACGGGGGCTGGGGCTACTCCACGAAGACCATCTGGGACGAGCGGACCGACTCCTACCTGGTCACCCTGGACGGCACGCTGTACCAGGTGCATCGCAGCTCCGGTGAGTTCGAGGTGGTGGCAGAGGAGATGGACCAGATCGCCCGGGACGGAACCGGTCACATCATCGGCGTGGACCTCACGCACGCCTACCGCATCGACCTCGATGGCCAGGACGTCACCTGTGACCGGACGATCACCAGCGACCGCAACGGGCCGCTGCGGGTCGCCGACGGTATCACCTGTGTGGACGATGCTCTGTTGCGCGGACCGGTGACCGTTGCTGAAGGTGCCGGTCTGGTGCTGACCGATGCGCAGCTGCGTGGGCCACTGCGTGCTGGTGCCCCGACTGTGGTGCACCTGGTCGATTCCGACGTGGCCGGCCCGGTGCGCATCGACGGCGCTACCGAGGACGTCGTGCTGCAGAACAGCACGATCAGCGGCCCGGTGCGGCTGACCAACGGTGCAACCAAGCTAGCGCCGCTGATCGGCGGCAACGCCGTGAACGGGCCGCTGTCCTGCTCAGACAACGACCCGGCTCCTGTGGACTCCGGTCTCGACAACGAGGTCCGCGGTCCCCAGCGCGGGCAGTGTGCTGCGCTCTAGCTGTACCAGCCGGGAGGCGGGTGGCACTCGGCGAGTCTGGTTGATGCAGCGAGAGCCTCCGGGTGGGGGTGTGGTTGCTCGAAGGCCGCACCCCCACCAGGGGCGTCCTTCTGTTCTGCGGCCGTACAGGACACCTGCCAGTACGAGCTGTCAGCGGAGCACTCTGGCGGCTCGTCAGGAGCGTCGCGACGGGGCCGACGTGCTCGTCTGAGGACCGGGGTGGCAGTCGGCAGCGGCTGCCCGGGACGGCGGGAGGCCGATCTTGCGCTACCTGTCAGCGCGCTCGAGCTGGGCTGCTGCCGCCGTGTCGAGGAACAGCGTGGCATCTGGATGGGTGCGCAGCACGGTGGCTGGCACAGCCGAGCTCACCGGTTCCATCAGCGCCGCCCGGACCGCGTCGGCCTTGATCGTGCCGAGCACGGTGGCCACCATCGACTTTCCACGCAACAGCGCCGGAACGGTAAGGGTGAGCGCTCGCTCAGGCACCTCACCGATAGTGGAGAACAGGCCCTCGTCGACCTGTTGCTGGCGGGAGGTGGTGGTCAGCGGGACCTCCCGCAGGAGCGCGGGGTCGTCGAAGCTCGCCTCGTGCGGCTCGTTGAACGCCACGTGCCCGTTCACGCCCATGCCCAGACAGACCACGTCGATGTCGGCCCGGGCGACCAGGTCGCTATACCGGCGGATCTCCCCTTGCGCGTCCCCCTCAGTCTGGATGCGCTGCAGCCCGGGCAACGCAGCGGCCGGAAGCCGCTCGGCGAGCCACTGGCCGAAGGCCGCCGGATGATCGGGGTGCAGACCGAAGTACTCGTCCATGTGCAACGACTCCACAGCGGACCAGTCGATGCGCTGGTCGGCGCCGAGCGTGCGCAGCATGACTTCCTGAGAGGGGGCGCTGGCGAAGATCACCCGTGCACGGCCCTTCTCGGTCAGCGCTCGGTGGAGGAGATCCGCCGCGAGCGCTCCCGCCTGTGCGCCCGCCCGCTCCGCGGTGTCAGCGATGACAACACCCCCAGAGAGGGTGCCCTGTTCAGACTTGATCATCATTCCCCATCTTCTACCTGGACCAGTGCAATCGGTTGCACCGATATAGTAACCAGACCATACTGAGAGAAGCAACCGATTGCGGCATCGATGGTGTCGAGTGCGCCTTGACCCATCACCCCTCCGCCATCCGGCCGCGACCATGCCACCAGATCACTGCTTGACCCGATTGCCCCCAGCGACAACTCGCGCAGCACCCGACCACCCGGGACTGTCTCCCTCCGACCGAAGGAGTACCGATGGACCTCACTGCAATGGCAGGCCAGGCACGCCACCAGCTCACCGAGGTGGTGCTGCCATTCTGGCTGTCCTACGGCATCGATACCGAGAACGGGGGGTTTCATACCACCTTCGACAACCGCGGTCGCCGCCAGGGAGGTGCTGGCAAGTTCGTCTGGTCCCAGGGCCGGTTTGTCTGGCTGTTGGCCCGGGCTGCCGATCTCTCCCGTCGTGGAGTGCTCGACCTGGAGCCGGAGCAGCTGCTTGTCCCGGCGCGGGCGGGCGCGCAGTTCCTGCGGGATCATGCGGTGCACCCGGACGGCACGTGCTCCTTCGTGCTCACCGACGAGGGCCGACCCTGGCAGGGTAGTGGGCAGAGCGGGCACAGCGTCTATGCGGACTGCTTCTTTGTGATGGGGTTGGCCGAGCTCGCCCGCGCCGATCGGGACCAGCATTGGCTCCAGCTCGCCCGACCGGTGCTGGCCACGGCGCGGCGCAGCGTCCTGGCCGGCACCGCCGACACACCGCCGTACGAGGTGCCGGCCGGATACAGGGCCTTTGGTCCGCCGATGATCCTGCTGAACACGATGCTGGTGGTCGGGCAAGCGCAGACCGAGCTTGAGGGTGGTCTGGATCCCGAGCTGCGTGCTCAGCTGGCCGAGCTCGTGGACGTGGTGACTTCGCACCGGCTCGCCGACGGGACCGTCCAGGAGATGATCGGGCCGGCGGAAGACACGCTGGTGGCCCGCCATCGCGTGCCTGGGCACGCGATCGAGGGGATGTGGGTGCTGCTCGAGACCCTCGACCTGATCGGTGACGACCGGGATCGCACGCCTTTGCTGGAGACTATCGTGGCCTCTTGCGAGCTGGGCTGGGACCGCGAGTACGGCGGGCTGCTGCGCTACACGGATGCCTCCGGACCGCTAGCTCCGCAGGGGGTGGACACCGGCACGGGCTATGAGGGTCTGGTGAAGCGTACATGGTCCACCAAGCTCTGGTGGGTGCACTCGGAGGCGTTCGCGGCAGCGGCCATCGCCGCCTATGGCTACCGGTATACCCCGGCCGCGCCCTGGGTCGAGCGGGTCTGGGCCTACACCATGGACGTCTTCCCCGGCGGGGACGAGGGGGCGGAGTGGATCCAGATCCGGGATCGCAGCGGTGCGCCGCTGGATGAGGTGGTTGCCCTCCCGGTCAAGGATCCGTTCCACATCAGCCGGAACCTGATGCAGATCATCGAGCTGACACACCGAAGGAGTTGAACGGACCACGGCTACGCGCTGGTCCAACGGCAGCCGGTCGCGCTAGTCCAGCAGCACCCGGCACTGGCCGCTGACCGGACCCGTCAGCTCGTTGGGTATGCCACCGTCGTCGGGCTCCTGCTGGTTCCGGTGACAGGCCAGTGCGCCGGTGATCGTGCTACCGGATATGAGGATCTCACCCTCGGTGCCGCTCAGGTGCGCCGAACCGGTGATGGTGGACGATCGCAGCTCGATGCGTGCGGCGCGATGGGCCAGCAGCGATCCCGTCATGGTGCTGTCCTGCATCTGCAGCGTGGCTCCTGCTCCGAGGATGACCGATCCGGACAGCTCGGCGTCGTGGACGCACCACACGCCCGCCTCCGCGCGGACGGCGCCGCGATGGGTGCCGGTGATCGTCTCGGTGCAGTGGTCGCCGGGAAGGTCGTAGCGGTAGACGTTCGTGGTGTCGGCGTAGTAGAGGTCTCCGGCAGCCAGGGCGGCTTCCTGGATCCCGCCGCTTTGGAGGACCTCGGGCTCCGGGACCTCCGGATCAAATCGGAACAACGTTCCGCCGGCCAGGCCATAGATCAGTCCGTCGGTCTCGCGGTAGCTCAGCATGCTCCGGCTGCCCCAGACGTTGGTGTTGCGCAGGTCGGTCTCGATCACCTGCTGCACCGACCTGGTGACGGTGTCGTAGCTGAACAGTTCTCCGGAATCGGCCATCCCCCACAGCGTCCCGGTCCCGTCGATCGCCACGGCGTGGATCACCTCGGCACCTGGAATCACTACCTCGCTGTGCACTACCTCGGCGGCGGCGATGTCCCACGTGAACAGCTCGGCCTCGGTCGCGACCGGGTCAGAGTCCAGCGCGCCATGGACGGAGCTGCCGCCGTAGATCATGCCGCCGGCGTAGGCCAGGTCGGTCACGCTCTGGTCGGGCACGACGTCCCGGTAGGTCTCGTGTGCACCGGTGACCGGATCGAAGAGGGTGAGCGCCCCGCCCAGCTGACCATAGGTCGCGATCGTGCCTGCTGCCACGAGGTCGCCAGCCGAGACCAGGTGCCGGGGCCGGTCCTGGCCCGCTTCGGCGAGCGAGAACAGCTGGTGCGGATCCTCGCCCCAGTCCCATCCGCCGTCGTGCCCGGTAGCAAAGAACGACGCGCCCGGGTACGTGCCCACCACGGTCATCCCTTGATGGGCAACGATCGCATCGGCCTGGGTGGGCCCATCGAGCTGGGCGACTTGCCCGGTAGCCGGGTCCACTCTGGCCATCACACCAGGACTGAGGTACCCACCCAGGTAGACCTCCCCGTCACCACCAGCGGCCAGGGACATGACGGTCACCGCTGATCCGAACGGGTCCGGATGCACCAGGTCCGCGGCGCCGGTGCGCAAGCTGTATCGCCAGATCGTGCCGTCGGTGCGCACACCGACCAGCGACTGGCCGGGAAAGTCGTCGGTGCCCAGCTCGATCAGGAACAGCTGACTGGTCCCCTCGGTCGCACCCTCGATCGCGCTGCCGTCGATGTCGATCGGTGTGGCGGTGCGCTCAGCGAGGTCGTAGCCGGCGGGGGTGCCCTCCGGGTCCAGGTAGTAGAAGGAGCCGTCCACTGCGTCTTCGGTGTACAACCACAGCCCACCCACCGCGATCTGGTCCACCCAGCCGCTCTCGTCGCGCAGGGACAGGTTCACATCGTCGACCATGCGGTGCGAGACTGCGGTCACGCCACGGTAGCTCTCGACCCGCTGGACGAAGTCGCCTGCCGCGGTGACGTTCTCCGGAAGCTCGATCGGGGTCATGGCACCGTTGCCAGGATCGACCTGGACGAGCTGAGCGGGCGTTCCGGCGCCGACCCACACTCCCTCGTCCGTGACGTCCAGACCCCAGGCGTAGTCGCTGCCCTCAGCCACGGTGCCGTACTCGGTGAACTCCGCGGTAGCCAGGTCCATCGCGTACAGCTCGGCGTTCGGGTAGGTGGTGCCGTACAGGGTGTCACCGACGATGTCGATGGTGCGCAGCATCTCTTCTCCGGCGACCCCGACAGCCAGCTCGGTGAGCTCTCCGGCTCCCGGGTCATACCGCCACATGGTGCCGTCGTTCGGGCTGCGGACGCTCAGGTACACCTGGTGGTCCTCGGCCACATCGATCGAGGCCGCCACCGAGTAGGGGGCCATGTCATGGCTGTCCAGCACCTCTCCGGTGCGCAGGTCCAATACGGTGAGGCTGACAGGTTCGCCATCGGAGAAGACATAAGCCACCGGTGTTCCGTCCGCGAGTACGTCCACGGCGGAGAGGCGCACGTTCGGTGCCACCATGGCCACGCCCAGGTCAGTGACCGGATCGTCGGACACGTCGTTGCCGTCCGGTCCCGCCCAGGCGGCGGTCGTCGCGCCGCTCAGGCCGAGCGCGCCGAGCAGGACGGTGGTGAGGCAGGCTGCTGCCCGCTGGCGGATGGTGTCGTGACGAGTGTGCGTTGGGGGCTGGTGCCGCATGAGCTCGGTCTCCGGTCGTCGGACTTCACTGTCGTCGTCAACGTATTGCAATCGCTTGCAATCTTCAACAGCGCGTCGGTAGGGTGCGAGGCACCTTCGGATCAGGACGGACGATGACTGATAGCACCAGAATCTATGTCGCTATGCGATCCCAGGAGTTCCAGCGGTTGTTCGATGAGTCCGCACAGGCCGCGCTGCACCGCCTCGGCACAGTGGAGTTCGCACCCGACGCCGACCGTACGGTGGTGCCGCACACCGCCGGCGACCGGTACGACGTGCTGGTCACCTCCTGGAGCACCGCGCCCTTCTCCGCTACGGCGGTACGTGGTGGGCGGCTCAGGCTTGCGGTGCACGCCGCCGGCTCAGTACGTAAGCTGTTCCCACCGGAGCTGCTCGACGGCGACCTTCGACTGTGCCAGGGAGGTGCGGCGCCGATGGCGGTGGCGGTGGCAGAGATGTCCGTCACGCTCACCCTGATGCTGCTGCGTAACGTGCAGATCCACGACCGGGGCCTGCAGACCACGCGCGACTGGCAGCGCAGCGGGCACGGCATGCTTGGCCACGGTGTGCACGGCCGGCGGATCGGGGTGGTAGGCCTGTCTCGGGTGGGACAAGCCTACGTCCGGATGATCACCGGGCTCGGCGGGCAGGGTGTGCGCGCGTACGACCCGTATGCCAGTGCCGGCTCTGCCGCCGACCTCGGTGTGGAGCTGACGGGTTTGGACGACCTGTGCCGCACCAGCGACGTGCTGGCTGTCTGCGCCCCAGCCACTCCACAGACCCATCACCTCGTGGGCGCGGACCAGCTGCGCCTGCTCCCGACTGACGCGGTGCTGGTCAATGCCGGCCGGTCAGCCCTGGTGGACCAGGAGGCACTCACCGCCGAGCTGGTGTCCGGGCGCATCCGTGCGGGACTGGACGTTTTTGACGCCGAGCCGTTGCCCGCAGAGCACCCGCTGTACGGGTTGGAGAACGTGGTCCTCACCCCGCACGTCGCAGGAGGCACTGTCGAGGCTCGGTTCGGCCAGGGTGCCGAGGTGGTGGCCGAGATCAGTCGTTTCCTGCGCGGAGAGGACCTCGAGCACGAGGTCACGCAGGCGATCTACAACCGGTTGGCCTGAGCCCGGGGTCTGGTCAAGGTGCAGGTGCGAGCACCCGTCCAGCGCAGCACTGCCGAACTGTCCTGGGACGGTAGGACGTCGAGCCAGTGAGGTTCTGCAAGTGAGTGCGGCAGGTGCCGCGGTCTGCACTGCGGTCGGAGGTTCGCACCCGATGTCGTGCGTGGCAGACTGCAAGGGTGTCGAGCGTAACCACCGAGACCGAAGCCAGCACCGCACTGATCACCGCGCTGCGCTCCGCGGTCCGGGGCGAGGTGGACGCGAGCACCCGGCGGCGGGCGGAGTACTCCACCGACGCCTCGAACTACCGGGTCGTGCCGCAGGTGGTCGTCTTTCCCCGCACCACCGAGGACGTGGTGGCCGCCCTGGAGGTGGCCCGCGCCCACGGTGTCCCTGTCACCTCCCGCGGCGGCGGCACCTCGATCGCGGGCAACGCGGTGGGGCCGGGCGTGGTGATCGAGTTCTCTCGGCACCTGAACGCCATCCTGGAGCTTGACCCGGAAGCCCGCACCGCCCGGGTGCAGCCCGGTGTGATCCTCACCGACCTGCAGAAGGCCGCTGCTGCACACGGGCTGCGGTTCGGGCCCGACCCCTCCAGCCAGGCTCGCGCCACGCTCGGCGGGCTCATCGGCAACAATGCGTGCGGCCCGCACGCTGTGGCCTACGGGCACACCGCCCACCAGGTGATCTCCCTCGACGTGGTCGACGGCCACGGCCGACGCTTCACCGCCCAGGCCGGTGACCTGAGCCCGGTCCCCGGCCTGGCTGACCTGGTGCAGGCCAACCTGGCCACCATCCGCACCGAGTTCGCCCGGTTCTCTCGCCAGCTCTCCGGCTACTCCCTGGAACACCTGCTGCCGGAGAACGGTGCAGACCTGCCGAAGTTCCTCGTCGGCACCGAGGGCACCCTGGTGACCGTGCTGGAGGCGACCGTGCGGCTGGTGCCGCTGGCCACCTCCCCGGTGCTTCTTGCCCTCGGCTACCCGGACATGCCGGCAGCCGCCGATGCGGTCCCGGCGATGCTGCGCCACGACGTGCTCGCCGTGGAGGGGCTGGACGCCGAGCTGGTGGACGTGGTCCGCCAGCACAAGGGAGACCACGCCGTCCCGGACCTGCCCGAGGGTGCCGGCTGGCTGCTGATCGAGGTCGGTGGCGACAGCCCCCAGGACGCCCTCGACCGGGCCCACGCAGTGGCCGCCGATGCCGGCACCGAGGCGGTACAGGTCATCCCGGCGGGGCCGGAGGCTACCGCCATGTGGCGGATCCGGGCCGACGGCGCCGGCCTGGCGGGCCGCACGGCCACCGGTGCCCAGGCCTGGCCCGGCTGGGAGGATGCCGCTGTACCACCGGACAACCTGGGCAACTACCTGCGCGAGTTCCAGTCGCTGATGAGCTCCTACGGTGTGACCGGCCTGCCGTACGGGCACTTCGGCGACGGCTGCATCCACATCCGGATCGACTTCCCGCTCACCGACGAGCCCGGGGCCCAAGCCTTCCGGTCCTTCATGCTCGACGCCGCCGACCTGGTCGCCCGGCACGGCGGCTCGGTCTCCGGGGAGCACGGCGACGGGCGGGCCCGAGGCGAGCTGCTGCCGGCCATCTACTCACCGGATGCGATCCGTGCCTTCGAGCAGGTCAAGGGTCTGTTCGACCCGGCCGACCTGCTCAACCCCGGTGTGGTGGTCCGGCCCCGCCCGGTCGAGGCAGACCTGCGCCGGCCTCAGGCCAGGCCGCTGCCGCTGCTGTCCGGGTCCGGATTCTCCTTCGCCCACGACGGTGGCGACTTCACTACTGCCGTGCACCGGTGCGTGGGCATCGGCAAGTGCCGGGCGGACCTGCCCGACTCGTTCATGTGCCCCTCCTACCTGGCCACCCGGGACGAGCGGAACTCCACCCGCGGCCGGGCCCGGGTGCTGCAGGAGATGGCCACCGGCACCCTCGTCGACGGTTGGGACTCCGCAGAGGTGCACGAGTCGTTGGACCTGTGCCTGTCCTGCAAGGCCTGTGCCTCAGACTGCCCGGCGGGCGTGGACATGGCCCAGTACAAGTCCGAGGTGCTGCACCGCACCTACAAGGGCAAGCGCCGTCCGATCGCCCACTACGCGCTCGGCTGGCTGCCGCGCTGGGCCCGGGCGATCACCGCTGTTCCGGCCGTGGGCCGGCTGGTGAACGCAGTGCTGGGCGTCCGCCCGATCGCCAAGCTGGTGCTCAATGCCGGCGGGATGGACCCCCGCCGAAAGATGGTCTCCTTCGCCGAGGAGTCCTTCGGGCACTGGTGGCGCCACCGGCCCACGGCGAGTATCAGTACGGCCGGGCACCCGGCCGCCCAGGGTGACCCGGCCACACCGGCGGACCAGACCGGGCACGGTGAGCTCCGCCGTCGGGACGTGCTGCTGTGGGCTGACTCCTTCTCCTCCTACATGGACACCGGCGGCGCTCGCGCCATGGTGGAGCTGCTCGAGGAAGCAGGGTTCACCGTGCGGGTACCCGCGGGGCACGCGTGCTGCGGCCTCACCTGGATCTCCACCGGACAGCTCGACGGCGCTCGGTCCCGGTTGCGGCAGACGATGGACGTGCTCAGTCCTTACGCCCGGGCCGGGATCCCGATCGTGGGGGTAGAACCGTCCTGCACCGCGGTGCTGCGGTCCGACCTGCTGGACCTGTTCCCGGACGACCCGCGTGCCCGGTTGCTGGCCGAGCACACCCAGACCCTCGCCGAGCTGCTCACCGGGCCACAAGCACCTGAGGGTTGGCAGCCCCCAGACCTGACCGGCACCACGATCATCGCCCAGCCGCACTGCCACCAGCACGCAGTGATCGGCTACCAGGCGGACCTGGACCTGCTGCGGCAGGCGGGGGCCGAGGTCACCACGATCACCACCTGTTGTGGACTGGCCGGAAACTTCGGCATGGAGAAGGGGCACTACGACGTCTCGGTCGGCGTCGCGGAGCAGTCGTTGCTGCCCACCCTGCGCAGTGCACCCGAGGGAGCGGTGTACCTCGCGGACGGGTTCTCCTGCCGCACCCAGGCCGAGCAGCTGGCCGGGATAGATGGCGTACACTTGGCGCAGTTGCTCAGGCGGGCAGGGGCGTAGTTGGGCATCTGTTGACGTTCCCTTCACATCACGGTCCTAGGAGAGGCGCCCGTCGATGCCGTCTTTCGCCTTCGAGTCCGGGTATCTGGTGCCCGCTACGATCGGAGCCCCGAGCACCAGTCCGCTGACCCCGCAGATCCGTCAGGCGCTGCGCGACTACCTGTTGGACGTGATCGAGGCGGACCTGTTCCCGGTGGAGTGGAGCGAGGAGAGCGACCCGGTGCTCACCGCGATGGACCGCGCTGGCCAGGTGGTCACCGCAGTGGTCACCGACCGACTCGACGGTGCGGAGCTGATGCGTGCGCTCGCTCGCGCTGGTGAGGCCACGGCCACCCCGTGGCTGACCATCGCCGGACGCTACCGCAGCGGGGTGGCCGGCTTCCGCCGGGACTGGAACGCTTTCCGGGAGTCCCGCCCACCCGGTGCCACCCCAGGTCCGCAGCTGTACGTGGTCGCCGGCGAGATAGACCGGGAGGTGCTCGAGGCCACCCGGGTGCTGCACGGTGTCCAGGTGTTCGCGGTCGACGCCCGGCAGACCACGAACGGCCAACAGCTGTTGGACGTGACCGCAGTGCAACCTGCCACCATCCGCGTGCTCGACGGCCAGGTGGTGCACGAGATCGACCCGGCACTGACCGCGCCGAGCGCGAGCAGCCCACCGGCAGGCGGGGGACACCCCACCGAACCGGAGCCTCCAGCACCGGTGGATACCGTGCCGACCCCGGCGGACGCTGAGCCGGTGGCAGCGCCGGAGAGGGCGCGGCCCGAACCGGCGAGTGCCGTGCCGACCGCCCCGACGCCGCGGTCCCAAGAGACGCCGGAGACCTCGCCGGATCCGCACCTACGGGCCGTGGCGCAGCTGGTCGGTGCACCCATGCCGATCGAGCTGCGCCACGGAGGCCGGGTGGAGCACGCGGTGCTCACCGCTGAGGGGGCGCTGCAGCTGGGCGGGCGCACGGTCAGCACGATCGAGCGCGCCACTGAGCTGCTCGGCGGTGAACCGCAGCAGGCCTGGACCTCCTGGCACGTGGCCGGATTCCCGATGGCAGACGCCCGCGCGGAGGCGACCGGCACCACCGCCCCGGTCCGCGCCTCCCGCTGTAGGCGGCACCGGAACCACTGACCTGCGCAGCGCCCTGCGCGGCAGGCTCCGAGCAGCGGCAGGACTCCGCTCAGGTCTGGAGACGCCGCTGCGTAGCAGCGCTGCGGTCACCAGGTGCCGAGCGCCGGTAGTCGGTGAGCTCCAGAGCCAGGTCGACGGTGTGCACCCGGCCAGGCTGAGCTCTAGGTGCGCGGGGCGCGGGGTCCATCATCGCGGACCGGAGCGGGCTGATCTTGCCCAGCGCCGGCTCGGCTAACCTCGAGGGGACGACGAGAGGCAGGGTGGGTAGATGCTGCGCTGGGGATTGATCGGACCGGGACGGATCGCGGCGAAGGTCGCGGCCGA
Source organism: Ruania albidiflava DSM 18029 (assembly GCF_000421225.1). Classification (GTDB taxonomy): domain Bacteria; phylum Actinomycetota; class Actinomycetes; order Actinomycetales; family Beutenbergiaceae; genus Ruania; species Ruania albidiflava. The sequence continues at coordinate 135,047 of NZ_ATWL01000009.1, forward strand.
CTTTCCGAACGTGACCAATGGGCGGCTGGTGGCGGTCGCCTCGCGCGACCAGGCACGGGCGGAGGCGTTTGCCGCGGAGCACGCAGCCCTTGCCGGTCACCCGGTACGGCCTCTGCAGGGTTACCAGGCACTGCTGGACGATCCGGACGTCGACGCCGTCTACATCGCCACTCCGCACAGCGACCACGCCCGGCATGCGATCGCGGCCATCGAGGCCGGCAAGGCGGTGCTGCTGGAGAAGTCGTTCACCGCCACCCTGGACGGCGCCCGGCAGGTCGTCGAGGCGGCACGGGCGCACCGGGTGTTCGTGATGGAAGCGATGTGGACCCGGTTCCAGCCGGCGATACGACGCGCCCAGCAGCTGGTCGCGGACGGCGCGATCGGACCGGTCCGGGCCGTCACCGCTGATCTGGGCGTGCGCCGGGAGCTAGATGTGACCGACCGGATGTTCGCCCTCGAGCTCGGCGGCGGCGCCCTGCTCGACCTGGGCGTGTACGTGGTCTCGTTCGCCCAGCACGTGCTCGGCGCCCCGGACCGGGTGCTGGCCCACGGGTCGCTGGTGCCGGAGACCGGGGTGGATGCCGAGGCCGGCATCCTGCTCGGATATGACGACGGCCGCAGCGCCACCCTGCAGATCTCCTTCCGGCTGCCACTTCCCGGTAACGCCCGGATCTACGGCACCGAAGGTTGGATCGACATCCCACCTCGGTTCCACCACCCGGACCGCCTCGTGCTGCACCGCACCGGGGCGGACCCGATCACCGAGGAGCTGCCACCTCGCGGCGCCGGCTACGCTCTGGAGTTCATCGAGGTGGCGGAGTGCCTGCGGGCGGGGCGGCAGGAGAGTCCCACCATGCCGCTGGCTGACAGCCTGGCGGTACAAGGGGTGCTGCAGCAGGCTGCCGACCAGCTGGGAGTCGCCCTGCACGACCGCTGGTAGGTGCTCACCGTGTCGGCACGGGGCCCGCAGGAGCGATACCCGCGAGCACGATCTGGCGCGCCAGGTATCGAATGAATCGATTCGCACGACGAGGCGGGGAGGGCGGGGAGAGGCGTGCCCGGGCCTGGGTCAGCCGGCCAGGAACTCCGAAAGGATCGCGCCCACCTGGTCGTGCTCGATGAGGAAGCCGTCGTGCCCGTGGTCGGAGCGGAGCTCCCGGTAGATCCCGTTCGGCACTCCCGCGGCGATCCGCTGGGACTGCGACGGCGGGAACAGCCGGTCGGTGTCCACCGCCAGGGCGAGCGTGCGGGCCCGGATGGTGGCCAGCGCCGACTCCACCCCGCCCCGGTCGCGGCCCAGGTCGTGGGTGAGCATCGACTCGGTGAGCGCCACATAGGAGTTCGCGTCGAACCGACGGGCGAGCTTGTCCGCGTGATGGTCCAGATAAGACTGCACAGCGAACCGACCGCCGCCGCCGAGGGGGTTCTCTCCGCCCTGCGGCAGCCGCCCGAACCGTTCGTCCAGCTCGTGCGCGCTGCGGTAGGTGGTGTGCGCGATCTGCCGGGCGATCCCCAGGCCGACGTGCGGCCCGTCGCCGTCCGCGGCGTCGTAGTAGTCTCCGCCGCGGAACTTCGGGTCGGCGCGGATCGCGCCGAGCTGAGCGTGCGCCCACGCGATCTGGTCCGCGGAGGTCTGCGCGCTGGTGGCGATCGCCGCGATCGCGGCGACACGATCTGGGGCGGTCACCGCCCACTCCAGCACTCGGTGCCCACCCATCGAGGCGCCGATCACCAGCTGCCAGGCGCCGATACCGAGGAAGTCGGCGAGCTCAAGCTCCGCGGCCACCTGGTCCCGCACGGTGACGTACGGGAACCGGCTGCCCCATGGCGTCCCGTTCGGCGCGTTGGACGAGGGACCGGTGCTGCCCTGACAGCCACCGAGCACGTTCGGTGCTACGACGAAGTACCGGTTGGTGTCCAGGGGACGGCCCGGGCCGATCTGGTCGGCCCACCAGCCGGCGGAGGCGTGCCCCGCTCCTGCCTCACCCACGACGTGGCTGTCTCCGGTGAGCGCGTGCAGCACCAGGATCGCATTGTCCCCTGCGGGGCTGAGCTCGCCCCAAGTCTCGTAGGCGAGCGTGACCTCGGGCAGCTGCCCACCGGCTTCGAGCGGCAACGGGCCGAGTTCGACGAACTGTCGGTTGCCCACTGGCTGGTCCTCCCGCCAGGCGCCGCTGGCCGGTATGGGAGTGGTCGGGACGTGGCGCCGCCGGGCAGGCCGGGGCGGCCGGACGACTCGTCCGGCCGGCCCGATCGGACGGCTTGTCACGGGGTACACGGTAGTTCCTCCAGCGCTCAGGCGCCGACCGGTGCGTCCACCGAGTCCGCGGCGGTGGCCGCTGCTGCCGCGGCGAAACCCTTCTCCAGGTCGGCGAGGATGTCGTCGATGTGCTCCAGCCCGACAGACAGACGCACCAGCCCCGGGGTGACGCTGCTGGCAGCCTGCTCCTCCGGAGTGAGCTGGGAATGGGTGGTGGACGCCGGGTGGATCACCAGCGAGCGCACGTCCCCGATGTTCGCCACCAGAGAGTGCAGCTCGAGGCCGTCGACGAACGCCCGGCCGGCCTCCAGACCGCCAGCGATCTCGAAGGCGAGCACGGCGCCGGGTCCCTTCGGCGTGTACTTCTGCGCGAGCGCATAGTATGGGCTGGAGGGCAGACCGGCGTAGTTGACGGTGAGCACGTCGGACCGAGCCTCCAGCCACTCGGCGACCTTCTGGGCGTTCTCCACGTGCCGCTCCACGCGCAGGCTGAGTGTCTCCAGGCCCTGGATGAGCAGGAACGAGTTGAACGGGGAGGCCGCCGGGCCCAGATCGCGCAGCGCCTGCGCTCGTGCCTTGAGGATGAAGGCGAGGTTGGCGCCGAGAGCGCTGCCCACACCCAGGTCCCGGGCGTAGACGAGGCCGTGGTAGCTCGGGTCGGGCTCGTTGAAGTTCGGGAAACGCTCGGGGTGCTGTGCGTAGTCGAAGGTGCCACCATCGACGATCACGCCACCGATCGAGGTGCCGTGACCACCGAGGAACTTGGTGGTGGAGTGGACCACCACGTCCGCGCCGTGCTCGATCGGGCGCACCAGGTACGGGGTGCCGACCGTGTTGTCCACGATCAGCGGCACACCGATCTCGTGCGCGACGGTGGCGACGGCTTCGATGTCCAGGATGTCGCCCTTGGGGTTGGGGATCGTTTCCCCGTAGAAGAGCTTGGTGTTCTCCTGCGCAGCTGCTCGCCAGGAGGCCGGGTCGTCCGGGTTGTCCACGAACGTGACCGTCAGGCCCAGCTTGGGCAGCGTGTGGTGCAGCAGGTTGTAGGTGCCGCCATACAGGGACGGGCTGGCCACGAGGTGGTCCCCGGCCTCGGCGACGTTCAGGATGGCGACCAGCTCGGCTGCTTGCCCCGAAGCGACCACGAGGCCGCCCACGCCGCCCTCCAGCGAGGCGATCCGGTCCTCGGCGACGCCGTTCGTCGGGTTGGTCAACCGGGTGTAGATCGGTCCCAGCTCAGCGAGCGAGAACCGTTTGCCGGCGTGCTCGGTGTCCTTGAACACGTACGAGGTGGTCTGGTAGATCGGGACAGCCCGGGATCCGGTGTCGCTGTCCGGGGTGTGGCCGACATGGATCTGCCGGGTCTCGAAGCTCCAGCTGCTCTCGCTCATCTCGGTCTCCTTCTCGTTCGGGGTAGGCCGGGATGCAAGCATCGACGCGCGTCGAGGCGACCATCCCGGGCGGGGTGGTCGTACACGTCGGGCTGGTCAGCGCGTTGCTCCAGAGCGGAGACTCATCGCGCAGAGGGCATGCCGAACGTGCGCATCAGCGACACATTCGGCGGAACATGCTGGACAGCGTACGTGCTCGACGTGCGCTCCGGACAGTGCGTCTCGAATGGCGGACAGCGGGGGCTCAGAAGTGCGAGATCCTGCGGCGCGCGGTGCAGACGGGCGCGCGGTGGCGAGTCTCGATCGCTGAGCGCTTGGTGTGCAGGCACGTGTGGTGTGATGGGTGTGAAAGTTGTGAATAAAGGGGCTTGTGTTCACAAATCCTTCGAGATCCAGTACGTTAGAGCGCGTTCCCGTCGTCAACGTCAATGCGACACGCCGTGTTGTCTTGAAGTTTCGATGGGGCTTGCGGCGCCGCAGGTTGCGCGCTGTGAAGGGTGAAGCCGCTCCAGCGGCAGGTGAGGAGCAACTTCGGTGGTGACCGGGACCAAGTGGCGTGGCGCTGCTGCCGCGCTGGCGGCAGGTGCACTCGTGGGCGCTCTCTGGGTGGCACCGGCACAGGCGACGCCGGACTACCCGAGCGAGGACGACATCGCTGAGGCCCAGCAGGCCGAGCGGTCCACTGCGGAGCAGATCCAGGCGATCGAGGTGCAGCTCGCGGCCAACAACGCCGCACTGGAGCAGGCCAACATCGATGCCGAGCTCGCAGCCGAGGCCTACAACGAGGCCGCTGTGGAGCGGGACGAGGCCGAGGAGGCCGCTGATGACGCCGCAGCCGCGGCCGAGGAAGCCGACGCCGACGTGCTCGCCGCCCAGCAGCACGTCGCACAGATCGCGATGGCCTCCTACCGCAACAGCGGCGAGGTCCAGCAGCTGTCCATGTTCGTCTCCGCGGACAACTTCGAGCAGGCCATGGACCGGGCCACGATGTTCCAGGCCATCGGCTCCGACGCGGACCAGGCCTACCAGCGCCTGGACGCTGCCGAGCGGGTCGCCGACGTCATGCACCGTCGCGCTGACGAAGCCCTGGTCGAGGCCGAGGAGGCCGCCGCTGCGCTCGAGGAGGCTGCCCAGCACGCCGACGCGGCGGCGCTGGCCGCGGAGACTGCAGTGGAGACCACCGCCGGGGAACGGGACTCGATGCTCAGCCAGCTGGCTGAGCTGCGCGAGACCACTGTCGCCCTGGAGCGGGAACGTCAGGAGGGGATCGAGGCAGAGCGTCGCGAGCGGGAGAGCGCAGCAGCAGCCCGCGCGCTGGAGGTGCAGGCGGAGCAGGACGCCGCCGAAGAAGAAGCCCAGGCACAGAGCGCAGCAGCGGACGAGTCGGCCGCGGAGCAGGACGCCGCGGACCGGTCCAGCGACCGTGCCGACCGGCCCAGCCGAGACCGCGACCGGACCTCCCGAGAGGGCTCGGGCTCTTCCGGGGGGAACGGCTCGTCCGGCTCCAGCTCGTCGGGTTCCAGCTCGTCCGGTTCCAGCTCGTCGGGTTCCAGCTCGTCCGGTTCCAGCTCGTCGGGTTCCGGCTCGAGCAGCGGCTCCTCCGGTGGTGGCTCGTCCGACTCTGGTTCCTCCGGCGGCAGCTCCTCCGGCAGAGGTTCCTCGGGCGGCAGCGGCGGCTCCTCCGGAGGCGGTGGCGCGACGGCACCGGCCAGCGTGGGCCAGGCGGCGCTCGACTGGGCGATGACCCAGCTCGGCAAGCCCTACGTCTGGGGTGCTCAGGGCCCGAACAGCTACGACTGCTCCGGTCTGACGATGCAGGCCTTCCAGCACGCTGGGGCCTCCCTGCCACGCACCACCGGTGCCCAGTACGCGGCCACCACGCACGTGCCGGTGGGCCAGATGCGCCCCGGTGACCTGATCTTCTACTCCAGCAACGGATCCACGTCCGGGATCTACCACGTGGCCATCTATGCCGGGAACGGGATGCGGGTGCACGCCCCGGCGCCCGGCCAGACCGTGGAGTACGTGCCGGTCTGGTGGACCAACGTGCTGCCCTACGCCGGCCGCGTCTGACCATCGCGTGAGCGCCTGTGGTTCTGCGTGTCGACGGCGGAGCTCACCGGTCCAGCGCGGCGGCGCCGGGGTGAGCCGGTCACCGAGGGCGACCGGGCGGCGCCGACGGCGCCCCGTGCCCGAGCACCTCAGCCCGTGGTGAGGTGGCAGGCCAGGCCGGGCGGCGCCGTCGGGTAGGTGGTGCTCAGTGGCCGATGTGCGGCTGCGGGTGGGTGTACCCGGTCTCCTCGGCGCGGCCGAAGGACCGCCGGATCTCCTCTTCGGCCGCCTCCCGGTCCACCCAGTGCGCGCCCTCTACCGACTTGCCTGGCTCCAGGTCCTTGTACACCTCGAAGAAGTGCTGGATCTCCAACCGGTGGAACTCGGAGACGTCGTCGATGTCGCTGCGCCAGCTCGCCCGCTGGTCCCCGACCGGTACGCAGAGCACCTTGTCGTCACCGCCGGCCTCGTCGCGCATCCGGAACATCCCGAGCGCACGGCAGCGGATCAGGCACCCGGGGAACGTGGGCTCCTCCAGCAGCACCAGCGCATCCAACGGATCCCCGTCCTCGCCCAGCGTGCCCTCGATGTAGCCGTAGTCGTCCGGGTAGCGCGTGGAGGTGAACAGCATCCGGTCCAGCCGGATCCGGCCGGTCTCGTGGTCCACCTCGTACTTGTTGCGCTGCCCCTTGGGGATCTCGATGGTGACGTCGAATTCCACAGCCTGTCTCTTCCGCCTGGTGGGATGTGCTTGTCCTAGTGTGGCCTACGGCAGGCCGTTCCGGGTGTGCGCGACGAGGACGAAGGGCAAAGTGTGGCCAAGACGGCAGGTGGGGGCGCGCGCCGCCCGCCGCAGCGGACGAGCACGCGGCGGCGGATGTACCGGCGCCGCCGGCTCGTGGCCGGGTTCCTCGTGCTGCTGGTGCTGGGTGCTGGGTACGGCACGCTGGACGCCTTCGACCTGGCCCCCGGCGTCCTCACCCGCACCGACCCGTGGCCGGAGGCCCAGCCGTTCCCGTCCCCAGCGCTGCCGGCGCCGGTCGCCGAGGCGGAGGTCCCCGCACTCGCCGACGATGCACCACTGCCCAGCGGCGACGCGCTGGCCGAGCTGAGCCAGGACCTGCTCTCCGACGACCGCGTCGGTCCTGACCCCGGGGTGATGGTGGTGGACGTGACCACCGGGGAAGCGCTGCTCGCCCAGCACGTCGGCCAGGAGTATGTACCGGCGTCCAGCCTCAAGGTGCTCGTTGCGGTCGCGGTAGTGGCGTCCTACGGCGACCAGCACCGCTTCACCACCACCGCCGTCACCGGCGGCGACGACCAGGTCACCCTGGTCGCCGGCGGTGACCTCACCCTGGCGGAGGGTGCGGGCGACCCGGAGGCCATCATCGGCCACGGCGGGCTCGGCGACCTGGCCGAGCAGACCGCCGCCGCACTCACCGAGGCGGGCACGACCAGCGTGCACCTGAACCTGGACGACACCCTGTTCACCGGGCCCACGCTCGCCCCGCGCTGGGGAGATGTCGACCTGTCTGGTGGGTGGGGTATGCACATGGCACCGATCGCCGTGGACATCGGCCGGATCGACGGGCAGCAGGCCCGCTCCACCGACGCCGCGATGGACGCTGCGCAGATCTTCGCCGACCACCTCGCCGACGCCGGCATCACCGTAGACCCGCAGATCGACCGCGCCGCAGCCCCGGAGGAGGCGACCGAGCTCGGCGCCGTGCAGTCGGCCACGCTCGATGAGATCGTCGCCTACACGCTGCAGCACTCCGAGAACATCCTCTCCGAGGCGCTCGGTCGGATGACGGCGGTCGCCACCGGGCACGAGGCCAGCTTCGCCGGGGCAGGGGAGGCGGTGCTGGAGGTGCTCGCCGACCTCGGCCTGGACACCTCAGGTGCGCAGCTGGTGGACACCTCCGGTCTCTCCTCGGCCAGCAAGCTCACTCCGCAGCTGCTCACCGGTGCGCTCCGGCTGACGGCCGACGGTAGCCATCCCGAGCTGCTCGCCGTGGCCGATGGTATGCCGATCGCAGGCCTGGAGGGCACGCTCGGCTCCCGCCTCACCGACGGGGCGGCCACCGGCACCCTGCGGGCGAAGACCGGGACGCTGCCGCAGGTGGTGGCACTCACCGGGCTGGTCACCACTGCCGACGGGCGACTGGTCGCCTTCACCGTGCTGGCCAACGACTTCGACCGTGGTGGTGCGCACAGCGCCCGCTCCGCCGTAGACGCCTGGGCGCGAGACCTGGCCGGCTGCGGCTGCTCCTAGACCCACACGTGCGAGCCGGCGCCGACGCGCTGTCGTTGCTGCTGGGAGTGGACGTTGCCGCCCAGGTGCACGGACACCCGTTTCGCTAGGTGGACGGTTGTCGAGGTTTCTTGATCGCTCGGCTAGTCTGAGCAAGACGCTCGACTATGCGGTGGGGGAGCCCTGCGTCTAGGCGTCGCCTGATGATGCGTCACGTGGATGAGAGGATCGTTGTGGAAAGTTCAGTTCGCCAGCTCCCGCACCGGGCAGCGGTGAAGCAGGGGATCGCTGTCGTTGGGGTGGTCGGGCTGGCCGCCGGCGCGTTGCTTCTCAGCGCGTCTGCTGCCCCGGCAGCGCCTACTGCGTTCAACCCGTTCGCGGTGAACAACGGGTTCACCATCGTCGCCCAAGGCGATGCCACGCTCGGCAACGCCGAGCTGGAAGGATCGATCGCAGCCTTCGGTTCGATCGCCTCCGGAAGACCGGACGGTTTTCCGGTGATCCACCACGCTGCAGGCAACGCCGACTACTCGGTGCCGACCATCGACGAGAGCCCGGTGCGCATCCTTGCCGGGGAGTTCGTCGGAGACGGTGCCTTCGACGTCGCCAACCGGGACGACTCCGAGACCATCGACCCCGCGTCCCCCGAGGCCAACGCGACCGTACGCCTCACCAGTGTCGATGGTCTGACGCTCGAATCCCGGAGCGGCGGCGCAGGGAGCAACGACACGGGCACCTTTGCCCGAGCCAACAGCTCCGCCGGTGGCTACCTCGACCTGAAGGCCGTGCCGTTCGAGGGTGCCGACGTCGACGACCTGCTCACGGAGCAGCCGACCGTCCCCTCCTACTTCCCCGACCTGGACGCCCAGGTGGCCCAGGCCAACCAGTGCCTGGCGGACATGTATGACCCGGAGACCGGGCTTGCCAACCCGGTCACCGTCAGTGCAGAGGGTGGGCTGGTCTACGTCGAGGACTTCGCCACCGACCAGCCGAACGTGATCGACTACGACGCGATCGCGGGCCAGACCATCAAGCTGGACCGCGCCGACGGCTACCGGCCCACGGCCGAGGCACCGCTGGTGATCCGGGTCCCTGCCGGGACCACCGAGCTGAACCAGGTCAACTTCGAGGGCTGGTCTGCCCAGGCTGGCGCTGACCAGGACCTCGCCCGGTACATCATGTTCGACCTGTCCGAGGTCACCGGTGAGGTGACGGTCGACGGTCTCGAGCTCGGCGCCCTCTGGGCACCGGAGGCCGACCTGACCTTCGGCTCGGGAATCACCACCAACGGGCAGTGGTTCGCCCAGGACGTGACCACCAGCGGCGGAGGCGAGATCCACCACCACACCTTCGGTGGTCAGCTGGTCTGCGACACCGAGGACCCCACGGAGGAGCCGACCGAGGAGCCGACCGAGGACCCCACGGAGGAGCCGACCGAGGAGCCGACCGAGGACCCCACGGAGGAGCCGACCACGGAGGAGCCGGCCGAGGACCCCACGGAGGAGCCGGCCGAGGACCCGACCACGGAAGAGCCGGCCGAGGACCCCACCACGGTGGGCCCGGACACGGACGACCCAGGCACGGATGACCCCTCCGGCGCCGACCCGGCCGGTCCTGCGGACGACGGCGGCCTCGCCGTCACCGGTGCGGACGCGGGCGGAGTGCTCGCCGTCGCTGCTGGGCTGTTGCTTGCCGGCGCGATGACTGTGCTGCTGGTCCGTCGCCGCACGCACGGCTGATGAGCAGACCAGCCCCGCGGCGCACGTGCCACGTGCGCCGCGGGGCTGGCGCCTGCACCGGGGGTCCGCGTCCGGCCGGTGCCCGCAGTCGCGGCACTGGAAGGTCGGGTAGGACCCCAGCTGGCTCGGCAGGTGTGTCGGCGGGCGTCAGGAGTCCGTAGGCTGAGTCCTATGGCCACCGACTCCGCAGCTGCAGCCACGGCCCCGCCCGAGCGCGCGGCGGTGGACTGGGACCTCGCCGCGCGCCGCGCCCGTCAGCTCACCCGCCCAGGCCCAGCGGTCCCGGTCGCCGAGGCCGGCGAGTACGTCGCCGAGCTGCGCGCCAGCGCGCATGCGGCACCTGCACACGTCGGTACCGTCACCGGCCTGCTGGACGCGGCGCAGCAGGCCAGCGCCGGCCCGGTGTACGTGCTCGACCGGCCCCGGTGGGCGGAGGCAAACCTGACCATGCTGCGAGGGTTGATCGGGGACGTGCTGCCGGCACCCACGCTGCCGTGGGGTGCGCAGGCCACCGGGGTGGAGCTCGGTGCCGTGCTGGCGCTGCTGTCCACGCGGGTGCTGGGCCAGTACGACCCGTACACCACCACCTCCGCCGGCACCGGACGCCTGGTGCTGGTGGCGCCCACGATCCTGACCATCCAGCGAGAGCTCGGGCTACGCCGCCACGACTTCGGGCTGTGGGTGTGCCTGCACGAGCAGACGCACGCGCTGCAGTTCGCCGCCGCGGACTGGCTGGCCGAGCACATGCGCACCCGGATGCGGGAGCTGATGCGGGCGCTCACCGCCTCCGGTGACGGGGCCGACCGGCTGCAGCAGCTGGTCCGCGCCGTGCCGCGGGTGCTGCGCGGCCAGCAACCCGACGGCGCCACCTCTTCGATCCTGGACGCTGTGCTCCACGAACCGGAACGGGACCTGATGGCCGAAGCGATGGCCACCATGTCCCTGCTCGAAGGACACGCGGACGTGGTGATGGACGAGGTCGGCCCACAGGTGGTGCCCACTGTGCGCAAGATCCGCCGGGCGTTCGAGCGGCGCCGCTCGGGCACCTCGCCGCTGGACCTGTTGCTGCGCAAGCTGCTCGGTCTGGACGCCAAGCTCGCCCAGTACCGCAACGGGGCGAAGTTCGTGCGCGGTGTGGTGGAGCAGGTCGGGCACCAGGGCTTCAACGCCGTCTGGACAGCCCCGGAGCACCTGCCTCGACCTGCGGAGCTCGCTGACCCGGGTGCGTGGGTGCGGCGCGTGCACGGCTGATGGCAGGTCCGCCGGTGCCGGTGGCGCAGCTGCGCCACGCAGTGCGCACCTTCCTCACCGACCGGATCCGCGACGGCCAGGCCGCTCCTGGCGACCTGGTGCTCATCGCCTGCTCCGGCGGCGCCGACTCGCTCGCCCTGGCGGCAGCTGCGGCGTTCGCGACCCCGAAGGTGGGGCTGCGCGCGGGGGCTGTGGTGGTGGACCACCGGCTGCAGCCGGGTAGCACCGCAGCCGCCGAACGTGCCGCTGCGGTGTGCACGGAGCTCGGCCTGATGCCCAGCATCGTCGTGCCGGCAACTCTCGACAGCGCCGCAGCGCCGGAAAGCGACTCTGCCCAGGGTGGCCCGGAGGCCCGGGCGCGCGCGCTGCGGTACCACGCGCTCGAGGCGACCCGGCAGCAGCAGCGAGCCTGCGCCGTCCTGCTCGGCCACACCCGGGACGACCAGGCCGAGACCGTGCTGCTCGCTCTGGCGCGCGGCTCCGGGACCCGCGCCCTGGCGGGGATGGCACCGGTGCGCGAGCGCTGGTGGCGACCGCTGCTGGGCAGCACCCGCGCCGACACCGAGGGGGTCTGCACGGCACTGGGGCTGCCGGTGTGGTACGACCCGACCAACGCCGTCGACGGCCCCTGGCAGAAGGCCGCCGGGGGGCCGTTGCCCCGTGCCGCACTCCGGCACCGGGTGCTACCAGCGTTGACCGAGGCGCTCGGGCCCGGAGTGCCCGCAGCCCTGGCACGTACTGCCCAGCTCGCCCGGGACGATGCCGACCTGCTCGACGTCCTGGCAGACGAGCTCCGCCAGCGCGCCCAGGTGGTCCACGGGCCAGACCAGGTACAGCTGAGCATCACCGCCCTCACCGACCAGCCACCGGCGCTGCGCCGCCGGGTGCTGCACCAGGCGGCCCTGACCGCCGGCAGCCCGCCCGGCGCGCTCGCGGCCGTGCACGTGTGCAGCCTGGACCAGCTGGTCACCGACTGGCGCGGGCAGGGCCCGATCCACCTGCCCGGAGCGCTCGAGGCGGTGCGAGAGTATGGCAGGCTTGTGCTGCGCGCGGCTCCGTCGGCCCGGACCGGTGGCGGGCGCCCGGATCCGACCGTCGAGCAGGAGAAGTGAGTGGACGCCACCGATATGGGCTCGGACCTGGAGAAGATCCTGCTCACCGAGGAGCAGGTCGCCACCCGCGTGGCGGAGATGGCTGCGCAGATCGATGCCGACTACACCGGCCGCGAGGTGCTGCTCGTCGGGGTGCTCAAAGGTGCCGTGATGATCATGGCCGACCTGTCCCGGCAGATGCACACCGAGCTGACGATGGACTGGATGGCGGTCTCCTCCTACGGGTCGGGTACGAAGTCCTCCGGCGTGGTGCGCATCCTCAAGGACCTGGACACCGACATCGACGGTCGGCACGTGCTCGTCGTGGAGGACATCATCGACTCCGGGCTGACCCTGTCCTGGCTGGTGGCCAACCTGCGCAGCCGCAACCCCGCCTCGGTGGAGGTGGCCACGCTGCTGCGCAAGCCGGAGTCGGCGAAGGTGGACGTGGACGTGCGCTACGTCGGCTTCGACGTGCCCAGCGAGTTCGTGGTCGGCTACGGCCTGGACTACGCCGGCCGGTACCGCAACCTGCCGTTCGTGGGCACGCTCGCCCCGCACGTGTACCAGCGCTGAGAGGTGGTGTGCTCATGCCCTGCGCGAACACGTGCAGGAATTCCCTGCCGCGTCGTATAGCGTCACCGGAGGAACTGCTAGCAGGAGGGACCCCGGCCACCGGGATCAGGCGATGAATCTGAAGAAGTTGCTGCGTGGTCCGCTGATCTGGATCCTCATCCCGATCATCGTGATCATCGTGAGTTTCCAGCTCATGAGCGGCGGCGGTGTGCGCGAGATCGACACCTCTGCCGGTCTGGAGCTGCTCCGCGGGGACACTGTGGAGCAGGCGGAGATCACCGACGGCTACCAGAGGGTGAACCTCACCCTCACCGAGGACTACGTCGCCGAGGACGGCACGAACTACGGCCAGCAGGTCGAGTTCTACTACGTGGCGCCGCAGGCCAGCACCGTGGCCGATGCCATCGCCGAGAACGACCCCTCCGGCGGCTTCAACTCGGTGGTGCCGCAGACCCCGTGGTGGTCCAGCCTGCTGATGACCATGCTCACCGTGCTGCTGCTGGTGGGCGTGTTCTGGTTCATCATGTCGCGGATGCAGGGCGGCAACTCCCGCATGATGAACTTCGGCAAGTCGAAGGCCAAGCAGGTCACCAAGGAGACGCCGAAGGTCACCTTCGCCGACGTCGCCGGTGTGGACGAGGCGGTCGAGGAGCTGGAGGAGATCAAGGACTTCCTCTCCGACCCCTCCCGGTTCCAGGCGGTCGGGGCGAAGATCCCCAAGGGTGTGCTGCTCTACGGCCCGCCCGGCACCGGCAAGACCCTGATGGCCCGTTCGGTGGCCGGTGAGGCTGGTGTGCCGTTCTACTCCATCTCCGGCTCGGACTTCGTGGAGATGTTCGTCGGTGTGGGCGCCTCCCGGGTGCGCGACCTGTTCGAGCAGGCGAAGAACAACGCCCCAGCGATCATCTTCGTCGACGAGATCGACGCGGTCGGCCGCCAGCGTGGTGCCGGCCTGGGCGGCGGGCACGACGAGCGCGAACAGACGCTGAACCAGCTGCTGGTGGAGATGGACGGGTTCGACGCGAACACCAACGTGATCCTCATCGCCGCCACCAACCGGCCGGACATCCTCGACCCCGCGTTGCTGCGCCCAGGCCGGTTCGACCGGCAGATCGCCGTGGAGTCCCCGGACCTGAAGGGCCGCGAGGCGATCCTCAAGGTGCACTCCCAGGGCAAGCCGATGGCCCCGGACGTGGACCTGCACGCGATCGCCAAGCGCACCCCGGGGTTCACCGGCGCCGACCTGGCGAACGCGTTGAACGAGGCGGCGTTGCTCACCGCCCGGCAGAACGGCACGGTGATCGGCAACTGGGAGCTGGACGAAGCCATCGACCGGGTGATCGCCGGACCGCAGAAGAAGACCCGGGTGATGAACGAGAAGGAGCGCAAGCTCACCGCCTACCACGAGGGCGGGCACGCGCTGGTGGCTGCAGCGCTGCGGTACACCGACCCGGTCACCAAGGTGACGATCCTGCCGCGTGGGCGGGCGCTGGGGTACACGATGGTGATGCCCGCCGAGGACAAGTACTCCACCACCCGCAACGAGCTGCTCGACCAGCTCGCCTACGCCATGGGCGGACGGGTTGCCGAGGAGATCGTCTTCCACGACCCGACCACCGGTGCCTCGAACGACATCGAGAAGGCCACTGCCACCGCTCGGAAGATGGTCAAGGAGTTCGGGATGAGCGAACGGGTCGGTGCCATCCGGCTCGGTACCCCAGACTCCGAGGTGTTCCTCGGCCGGGACATGGGCCACCCGCGAGAATACTCCGAGGACGTCGCTGGGCTGGTGGACGAGGAGGTGCGCCGGCTGATCGACTCCGCGCACGACGAGGCCTGGCAGATCCTCAACGAGTACCGGCAGGTGCTGGACGACCTGGCCGCCGAGCTGCTGGAGCGGGAGACGCTGAACCAGGCCGAGCTGGCCGAGGTGTTCGCCTCAGTGGTCAAGCGTGACCCGCGACCGGTGTGGCTGTCCAGCGAGGACCGGCCGGTCAGCGACATCCCGCCGGTGCAGACCCCGGTGGAGCGCGCCCAGGGTCAGGGCCAGATGGCGCCGCAGGACGAGGCCGCCGCGGCTGGTGACGACACGGTGCCCGGGCCGGTGGCCCCGGGAGGGGAGCCGGCACCAGGCACGCAGCGACCGCAGGAAGAGCCGGTCGTCGGCCCGTACGACCAGGCCACCAGTCCGCACACCCAGGGCACGGGTCTGTACGACCAGACCGCCGACGGCGGGGCGCACCCTGGTCAGGTTCCGCACGACGGCGGGGCTCACCCTGGTAGCACCCCCACCCAGGGCTGGCCTCACCCGGGCGGTGCGAATGCGGGTGAGCCGCACCCGGGTGCGGCGGGACGGGACGAGCCAGGAACCCAGCCGGACGAGCCAGGCTCCCAGGAGCGACCGTGACCGACCACGTGCCCACGAGGGAACGAGACGCAGGCGCCCCGGACGGTGCCGTGGAGCGCGCGTACGACTCCGCCGGGGTCGAGCGGGCCGTGCGCGAGCTGCTCCGGGCCGTGGGGGAGGACCCGGACCGGCCCGGGCTGCGGGACACCCCGGCACGGATGGCACGTTCCTACGCGGAGATCTTCTCCGGGTTGCGCCAGGACCCCGAGGACGTGGTGCAGACCTTCTTCGACATCGACCACGAAGAGATGGTGATCGTCCGGGACATCGAGGTCTACTCCACCTGCGAGCACCACCTGCTGCCGTTCCACGGGGTCGCGCACGTGGGCTACATCCCCTCCGAGGCCGGTACGGTCACCGGGCTGAGCAAGCTCGCCCGGCTGGTCGACGTCTACGCCAAGCGCCCCCAGGTGCAGGAGCGGCTCACCACCCAGGTCGCCGATGCCCTCGTGCGGCTGCTGGACGCCCGCGGGGTGATCGTGGTGGTCGAGTGCGAGCACCTGTGCATGTCGATGCGCGGAGTGCGCAAACCGGGTTCTCGCACGGTGACCTCCGCCGTCCGCGGCATGATGCGCAACAGTGCCACCCGCGCCGAGGCGATGAGCCTCATCGCCCGGAGCTGAGCGAACCGACGCGGATAGGGTGGTCGGGTGACCTCGAGGACGCTGGTGATGGGGGTGGTCAACGTGACCCCCGACTCCTTCAGCGACGGCGGTCAGTGGTTCGAGACCGACGTCGCCATCGCCCATGGACGCACCCTGTTGGAACAGGGGGCAGACATCGTCGACGTCGGCGGTGAGTCCACCCGGCCCGGCGCCCAGCGGGTCGCCCAGGACGAGGAGATCGACCGGGTGCTGCCGGTGGTGCAGGCGCTGGTCGCCGGTGGTGCTCAGGTGAGCGTGGACACGATGCGCGCAGCGGTCGCGGATGCGGCGCTGCAGGCCGGGGCGACGGTCATCAACGACGTCTCCGGTGGGCTGGCCGATCCGGACCTGCCCGCGGTGGTCGCCGAGCGGGGCAGCCGGTACGTGGTCTCGCACTGGCGCGGTCACTCCGATGTGATGACCGACCGTGCGGTGTACGCCGACGTCACCGGTGAGGTGCTCGCCGAGCTGGGCGACCGGGTGGCGGCGCTGCGGGCGGACGGGGTGCGCGCCGAGCAGATCGTGCTCGACCCGGGACTGGGCTTTGCGAAGGACGCCGAGCACAACTGGCGACTGCTCGCCGACCTGGACCAGCTGGTCGCCCTCGGCCACCCGGTGCTGATCGGAGCGTCCCGGAAGCGGTTCCTGGGCCAGCTGCTGGCCGAGGCCGGCTCGGAGTCCATGCCGGCGTTCCGAGACCGAGCCACCGCAGCGGTGAGCGCACTGGCCGCAGCCAAGGGCGTGTGGGCGGTGCGCGTGCACGACGTGGCCGGTAGCGTCGACGCCATCAGGGTGGCCCAGGCATGGCGGGAGGCTGAGAATGAACGATGACACATCCACGGCAGACGGCTCGGCGAGCCTCGACCAGATCCGGCTCACCGGGCTGGGCGGGATCGGCTACCACGGTGTGCTCCCCGACGAACGGCGCGACGGTCAACCGTTCCTCGCCGACCTGGTGCTGGCGGTGGACACCCGGGCGGCAGCCCTCGGTGACGACCTGACCCGTACCGTCAACTACGCCGAGGTCGCCCAGCAGGTGGTGGCGGTGATCGAGGGGGAGCCGGTGAACCTCCTCGAGACCCTCGCCGGCCGGATCGCCGCGGTCGCGCTCGCCTACGAGCCCGTGCACGCCGTCACGGTCACCGTGCACAAGCCCGAGGCACCGGTCGGGGTGCCGTTCACCGACGTGGAGGTGACCGTCACCCGCACCCGCGCCGACGAGCTGCCCGCCCTGGGTGCGGCGGCACCGGAGGAACCAGTGGGCGCCGAGGCCGCCCCGGCTGTGCTGCCCGCCGCCGTGCCACCGGCACCGGTGCCCGAGCACGTCGAGCCCGAGCCCGCTGAACCGGAGCCGGCAGCCGCCGCAGGAACGGACCTGCACGCCGCACCGGACCAGCCGGTGCCGGTGGTCATCGCCCTCGGCGGGAACATCGGCGACGTGCGCGCCACGCTCCGGGCGGTCGTCTCCGACCTTCGCGCCATGCCGGGCCTGACCGTCCAGGAGGTCTCCCCGCTGGCGCGCACCGCGCCGGTGCTGGCCCCGGACGCGGTCGCCCAGCCGGACTTCCTGAACGCCGTGGTGCTCGCCACCACCACGATGGCCCCGATGGCGCTGCTGCAGGCGCTGCAGGAGCTGGAGAACGCCTACGGCCGGCGCCGGACGGTGACCTGGGGGGAACGTACCCTCGACCTGGACCTGATCGTCTACGACGGCGTCACCTCCACCGACCCCGACCTCTCCCTGCCGCACCCGCGCGCCAGTGAGCGCGCCTTCGTCCTGGTGCCCTGGGCGCAGGCGGACCCGGACGCGTTCCTGCCCGGTCTGGGGGGCGGGCCGGTGGCCTCGCTCGCAGAGACGGCACCGGACCGAGGTGGGGTGCGCTGGTTGGCCTTGGACTGGCTGGAGGAGCCCGTCCGGCCTGCCCCCGCCCCCGGGCCGCCTGCTGTGCCACCGGCTGACCAGAGCGTTGCGGATCCCGCTGACAGCGGCGCCGGGGCGGGGGAAGCAGCCCCCGACGTCTCGGGCGAGGCCGCGGACCCGGCGGGTGCGGACCCGGCGGCCGCTGCCGCTGCGGAGCAGGCCGGACCAGTCGGTGCGCACACCGGCACTGCCGCCAGCCAGGAGAGCCTCGAGGACCTCGAGCTGCTCGCCCACGGTGACGCCGAACCGGAGCACGCAGAGCCTGCTGCGCCGCCGGTCCGACCCGGGCGCGCCAGCTTCCCACCTGCTGTGCCCCCCGAGCCGGCTGCGGCCCAGGACCCGGACCGCGAGGACCAGGCGCCCACCCACGACCCGGACGTAGATCCCGCAGGGGCCGGCGGTCCCGACCCCGCGGACGCCGGGTCGGACCCGCAGGAGGCCGATCCCCACCCGGCCGAAGAGGACTGGTTCGACTCCGCGCCCGGCGGTGGGCAGGACCCGTCCGAGCCGGGGGAGCCGGACCTGCCCTGGGCTGTTCCGCAGGAGGAGAGCGAGACCCCCCGCATGGCGCCGAAGTGGCAGCCGCTGCGCCGACACACCGACACCTGATGGCACGGCTGCGCTGGTCGACGCTCGGTGCGGTGACCATCGTCGTCGGCACCCTCTCCGCGGTCGGTCTGCGCTGGTGGACCACCCGCGGACATGTGCCGGTCACGGTCCCGCTGCTGCTCGCCGGGGTGCTGCTCGCCCTCGCTGCACTGGTGCTCGTCTTCGGCCTGCGGGTGCGGCGGGACGTGCGCGACCAGACGCTCGACGACCCCGTGGGTGCCAGCCGCGTGCTGGTCCTCGGGCAGGCTGCCGCCATCACCGCTGCGATCCACGTGGGCTACCTGCTCGCCCAGCTCGGCCTGGCGCTGCCCCGGTGGGACGCACCGGAGCCGCGGGCACAGGTCCTGCGGGTGCTGACCTGCCTGGTCGCGGCCGGCGCGCTCGGTGCGGCGGGCATGCTCACCCAACACTTCTGCCGGGTGCCGCCGGACGACGAGGACGAGGACCAGGACTCCGGCGACCACCGGCCGGGCGCCACAGCCTGACCGGAGGTTCGCCGCAGGGGACGTCGCTGCACAGTTGACGCGGACCACGGGGCTGTCCGTCAGAATGGGGGTATGGACTCCGACGCAGCGTTCGACCTGGACGGGATCACCTGGCGGCCTGTCTCACCCAAGCTCGCCCCGGTGCGGGTGACGATCGCCGTGATCGCGCTCGGTCTGCCGCTGCTGGCGGGCCTGGTGCTGGCGATCATCTTCGGCGGCTGGGTGTGGACCGCGCCCGCGGTGGTGGCTCTGCTGCTGGTGTGGGTGCTCTGGCTGGTGCCCCGCCAGGTCCGGGCGATCGGGTATGTCGAGCTGGACGAGGACCTGCTGATCCGCAAGGGGGTGATGTTCCGCTCGCTGGTGGTGGTGCCCTACGGGCGGATGCAGTACGTGGAGGTGCAGGCCGGCCCGGTGGCCCGCTCCCGCGGGATCGCCCACGTACAGCTGCACACCGCCTCCGCCCAGTCCGACGCCTCGATCCCCGGTCTGCCGGAGGCCGAGGCGGCCCGGTTGCGGGACCAGCTCTCCGCCCAGGGTGAAGCACGGCTGGCCGGCCTGTGAGCACGCCCCACCCCGGGCCCGGCGAACACCCGGCCGACCCGCCCCCACCCCCACCCGGGGCGCCACCCCCGCGTCCGGGCACGGGCACTGTGGATGCCGATGGGGTCCAGTGGCACCGCGTGCACCGGGTCACGCCGGTGCTGAATGCCTGGAAGGTCGCCGCCGCGTTGTTCGCGATCTTCGTCTGGCAGTACAGCGACACCGTCGGCCAGCTGGACCTGCCGGTCGCCCAGGTCCTGCTCATCATCCTCGGGGTGCTCGTCGTCGGGTCGCTGATCGGTCTCGGCTTCTCCACGCTCGCCTGGTCACGGACCAAGTACGGACTCTCCGACGAGAGCGTGTTCCTGCACTCGGGCATCCTGTTCCGTCAGCAGCGGCACGTACGCCTGGACCGGATGCAGACCGTGGACGTGACCCAGCCGCTGCTCGCCCGCATCACCGGCTTCGCGGCGCTGAAGATCGAGAGTGCCGGCGGAGCCGGATCCAACCTCACCCTGCAGTTCCTGCGGGAAGAGACTGCGCAGCAGCTGCGCAACGACCTGCTCGCGCGTGCGGCCGGGCTGCGGCTCGGGCGCGCACCGGCGGGCCCCGTAGCAGCCTCCACCGCCGCCGGGGCGGGTCCGGGTGCAGCGGCAGCAGGGGCGCCTGGCGGACCCGCCGCCCCGGAGGCACCCGAGCGTGCCGTGCTCGGGCTCACTGCTGCCCGGCTGCTCGGCTCGCTCGCGCTGTCCTTCGGGATCGTCCTGATCAGCCTGTTCTTCCTCGGGCTGCTGGTGGTGGTCATCGTCACCCAGAACATCGGACCGTTGTTCGCCGTCGGTGCCCCGGTCCTGGGTGCCGCCGCGTACTGGTGGGGCCGGTTCGCCGGCGAGTTCTCCTTCCGGGTGGCCACCTCGCCGGACGGTATCCGGGTACGCCAGGGGCTGTTGGAGACCAAGGCCCGCACCATTCCCCCGGGCCGGGTGCAGGCCGTCCGGTTCGCCCAGCCGCTGATGTGGCGGATCAAGGGCTGGTGGCGGATCAGCGTGAACATCGCCGGTTACGGACCGGAGGAGACCACCGGTACGGTGCTCTACCCGGTCGCGACCGAGGCAGAGGCTGCACAGCTGCTCTACCTGGTCCAGCCCGACCTGGGCACCGACCGCCCGCTGGACCTGCTGCACACCGGTCTGGTGGGTACCGCAGACGCCGAGGGGTTCGTCACCACCCCGCGCCGTGCCCGGTGGCTCGACCCACTGATCTGGCGCCGCAACGGCTATCGGCTCACCGACACCGCCACCTTGCTGCGCACCGGCCGTTGGTGGCGCTCGCTGATCGTGGTGCCGCACGAACGCGTGCAGTCCCTCGGCATGGAGCAGGGGCCGCTCGCCCGCAGGCTCCACCTGGCCGACATCGCCCTGCACTCCACACCCGGCCCGATCATGCCCCGGGTCGGCCACCTCGACCTGGGCGTGGCACGCGACCTGCTGCGCGACCTGACCGAGCGCGCCCGACGTGCCCGGCACAGCGCCGGTCCGGAACGCTGGATGGAGAGCAGCCAGCCCCCGGCCGCCGCGGCCGGGCCGTCAGATGCGGCCGCGCTCCGGGCGAGCTACGGCGGCATCCTGCCCTCCCCGGGCCTCCCGGAGGCACCGGCCTCCCGGGAGGAAGGATCCCGGTCAGGACCACCGGCGGAGCCGCAGGCGACGGAGCACCCGCAGGCACGGGACGACTAGGCACCCGACCCGGCCCTTGCCAGGACGTGCGTCGAGTGCGCCACAATAGCCCCCGTGTCTTCCCGCCCAGGCCGCCTCGGAGTTGGTGTCGTCGGCGCCGGCCGTGTCGGTGCCGTGCTCGCCAACGCCCTGCGCTCCACCGGTCACGCGATCGTCGGTGTCAGTGCCACCTCGCAGGACTCCCGGGACCGGGCCGATGCGCTGCTGCCCGGGGTACCGGTGCTCGAGGTTCCCGAGGTCGTCGAACGTAGCGAGCTGGTGCTGCTCACCGTGCCGGACGACGTGCTCGGCGAGCTGGTCGCCGGCCTGGCCACCCTCGGTGCCTTCCAACCCGGCCAGCTGCTGGTGCACACCGCCGGGCGCTACGGCGTGCAGGTGCTCGCCCCGGCCCGCGCCCGCGGTGCTATCCCGCTGGCGATCCACCCCGCGATGACCTTCACCGGGACCAGCGTGGACCTGGGCCGTCTGGTCGGTGCCCCGTTCGCGGTCACCGCTGACGCGCCGGTGCTGCCCATCGCCCAGGCGCTCGTCGTGGAGATCGGCGGAGAACCGGTGGTGCTCGAGGAGTCCGGCCGCGGCCTCTACCATGCCGCCCTCGCTCACGGCGCGAACCACCTGGTCACCCTCACCAGCCAGGCGATCCGGGTGCTCGAGACCGCCGGCGTCCCCGACGGCGGCAGCCTCCTGACCCCACTGCTCACCGCAGCCCTGGACGGTGCGCTGCGCGGCGGGGAGACCAACCTCACCGGCCCGATCGTGCGCGGGGACGCAGGCACCGTCGCCGAGCACGTCACGACGCTGGCCCAGCTCGCCTCCGCCCACCCCGAGCTCGCGGACGTGCCGACCAGCTACCACGCCCTGGCACGAGCGACTGTGCAGCGTGCACTGGCCCGGCAGCGGATCCACGAGACCCAGGCGGCCGCGCTGCTGGACGTGCTCACCAGCTCCGCCCAGCCGGGCCCGACCGCGCCGCACCCCCACGCAGCGGCCAGCGCCGCCCTGCCCGCCCCGGCGGGCAGCGACCAGGCCGGTGCTGGCCTGACCGCTACGGCCGGTGCGGAAGCAGAGGAGGGGAGGCCCGCCGTCGTGCACACCACCAGCGAGCTACGCACGGTGCGCTCGAGCTGGCAGGGGAGCACCGCCGTCGTGATGACCATGGGTGCCCTGCACGCCGGGCACCTCGCCCTGGTGCGCCATGCGCGCACCGTGGCCGACCACGTGGTCGTGACCATCTTCGTCAACCCGTTGCAGTTCGGAGCGGGGGAGGACCTGGACCGCTATCCGCGCACCCTCGAGGCCGACGTGCGCGACCTCACCGGAGAAGGGGTGGACCTGGTCTTCGCACCCACTGCGGCACAGATGTACCCCGACGGCGAACCGCAGGTCTGGGTGCGTGCCGGCACCATGGGCTCCGTGCTGGAGGGGGCGCAGCGCCCAGGTCACTTCGACGGCATGCTCACCGTGGTGAACAAGCTGCTGCACCTCACCGGCCCGGACGTGGCGGTGTTCGGCCAGAAGGACGCCCAACAGCTCGCCCTGGTCCGGCGGATGGTGGCCGATACCAACCTGCCGGTGCGCATCGAGGCGGTGCCGACCGTGCGCGAGGCGGACGGTCTGGCACTGTCCAGCCGGAACGTCTACCTCGACGACGTGGAGCGAGAAGCCGCGCTGGTGCTCTCCCGTACCGTGGCCGCCGCCGAACGCGCCGGCGCCCAGGGGCTGGACGCCGACCAGGTGCGCACCGCCGCCCGGGCGGTGATGGCCGAGGCCGACCCGGCGGTGGCAGCTGCGCCCGGCCTCGACGGGAACATCGAGGCCGCCGACGCCGTTGTACCAGGGTCGGATGGGGTGAGCATGGTCACCTGTGACTACCTCGAGCTCGTCGATGAGGGCACTATGGAACCAGTACCAGCACAGCGCCGCAGCGGCACCGCGCTGCTCGTGACCGCCGCACACGTGGGCCGCACCCGGCTGCTGGACAATGCGATCGTGCGCTGGCCGGAGGCCGGCGAGCCAGTGGGAGAGAAGTCATGACCAGCCTGATGCGCCCGATGATGGTGGGCAAGATCCACCGCGCCACGGTGACGCAGGCCGACCTGCACTACGTCGGCTCGATCACCATCGACGCCGACCTGCTCGCCGCCGCCGACCTGCTCGAGGGTCAGCAGGTGGACGTCGTGGACATCACCAACGGCTCCCGGCTGACCACCTATGCCATCGCCGGGGAAGCAGGCTCGGGTGAGGTGTGCATCAACGGAGCCGCCGCGCACCTGGTGCACCCCGGCGACCTGGTGATCATCATCGCCTACGGGTTGATGTCCGACGCCGAAGCACGCAGCTACGACCCGCACGTGGTGCACGTGGACGCCGAGAACCGGATCCGCGAGCTCGGTACCGACCCGGGCGCCGTGCCCACCGGGAGCGGGCTGGCCAGTGCAGCGGTCGGCTGGCACAGCGCCTGAAGCGACCTGCGCTGCGGTGATCGTACGATTGAGGGGTGACCGAGACCGCCCAGAGCACCCGACCGACCGCCCCGAACCAGTCTGACGCCGACCACGCCGACGGTGTGGACGTCCCCGAGCAGGTTCGGGTGCGCCGGGCCAAGCGGGAGCGGATGCTGGCCGCCGGCACCGAGCCCTATCCCGTGGCGGTGCCGGTCACGCACACCATCGGCGAGGTGCGCAGCAGCTACGCCGACGCCCTCGAACCCGGCGAGGAGACCCAGGACGAGGTCGGCGTGGCCGGCCGCGTGGTGCACCTGCGGAACACGGGCAAGCTGTGCTTCGCCACCGTCCAGGACGGCGCCGGCCAGACCCTGCAGTACATGCTCTCCCAGCGCGAGGTGGGCCAGGAGGAGCTGGACCGGTTCAAGGCCGACGTGGACCTGGGGGACCACCTGTTCGTGCACGGCCGGGTGATCGCCTCCCGACGCGGGGAGCTGTCCGTCTTCGCCGACTCCTGGCAGCTGGCCGCCAAGTCGCTGCGGCCGCTGCCGGCGCTGCACAAGGAGTCCTCGGAGGAGAACCGGGTGCGGCGCCGGCACGTGGACCTGATCACCCGCCAGCGCGCCCGGGACGTGGTACGGCTGCGGGCAGCGGTGGTGCGCTCCCTGCGGGAGACCTTCCACTCCCGTGACTTCGTGGAGCTGGAGACCCCGATGCTGCAGACCATGCACGGGGGTGCGGCCGCACGCCCGTTCAGCACCCATATGAATGCCTTTGACATCGAGCTGTACCTACGGATCGCGCCCGAGCTGTTCCTCAAGCGGGCTGTGGTCGGCGGAATCGAGCGCGTCTTCGAGATCAACCGGAACTTCCGCAACGAAGGTGCCGATTCTACTCATTCGCCGGAATTCGCGATGCTCGAAGCGTATGAGGCTTACGGCGACTACAACACGATGGCTACCCTGACCCGGGACCTTGTGGTCACCGCCGCCCAGGATGCGCTCGGCACCACTGTCATCACCCTGGGCGACGGGAGTTCTTATGACCTCGGCGGAGAATGGGCCGACATCCAGCTCTATCCCTCCCTGTCCGCAGCATGTGGGGAGGAAATCACCCCGGAGACCGGGCTAGATCGCCTCCTCGCCCTGGCTGATCAGGTGGGCCTGTCGATCGACCCGAAGACCGCCATCAGCGGAAAGGTCGTCGAAGAGCTGTGGGAGCACTTCGTCGGGGATCACCTGTATGCGCCGACGTTTGTCCGTGATTTCCCGATCGACACCTCCCCGCTGACTCGCGCGCACCGGTCTATCCCGGGCGTGGCGGAGAAGTGGGACCTGTACGTGCGTGGCTTCGAGCTGGCCACCGCCTACTCCGAGCTGGTGGACCCGGTGGTGCAGCGGGAACGATTCGAGGCGCAGGCCCGGCTCGCGGCGCGCGGTGACGAGGAAGCCATGCAGGTGGACGAGGAGTTTCTCCAGGCGATGGAATATGGCATGCCCCCCTCGGGTGGAATGGGAATGGGCATCGACCGGTTGTTGATGGCAATGACTGGGCTCGGAATCCGCGAGACGATCCCGTTCCCGCTCGTGAAACCGTTGGAGCACTGATGGCCAGCTTCACCGACATCGTCGTGGCACTCGCGCCACCATTGGGTCTTGCGACGCTCTTCATCATCGCTATTCGGGCGATGATCACCGCAGACCGCAGAGAACGGCGCGCGCAGGCCCGAGTAGAGGCGCAAGTGCGGGAGAACGCAAAGAGCGCCGAGGATTCGGACTGACGTTGCACAGTTTTGACACAGTTCCTACAGCCGTGCCAATCTTGCTTCTCGGCGTGGTATTCGCCACGACAAGTCAGCGACGAAGGAATGTGCAATGGCCCAGAAGGTTCGCGTCCTGCTCATCGACGATGTCGATGGTTCGGACGCCGAAGAGACGGTGACGTTTGCGCTGGATGGCGTCACCTACGAGATCGATCTGAATGCCAAGAATGCGGGTAAGCTACGGGACGCATTTGCGCCGTGGGTCGGCGCGGCACGGCGCAGTGGTGGTCGAAAGATCGCCGGCCGCCGGGGTTCTGCACGCAGCGGACCCTCGGAGTCGCAGAAGATCCGCGAGTGGGCCAAGAAGAACGGATACCAGGTGAGCGACCGCGGTCGCGTCTCTGCCGAGATCCGTGAGGCCTACGCGAAGGCCCACTGAAGCCCCAGGGGCACGCTCAGCTGAGCAGCACCCCCGGCTCTTCTCGAGCCGGCTCCCAGGTCATGGCACTCCATCGTAGGGTGGGGTGCCATGACCATGGTGAGGCAGTTCTGGATCGGAACCAAGGCCCAGGACTCATCCAGCGGAATCTGGCGGTTCTACAAGGGCGCAGGGAGCCCGTGGAGCGACGTCACGGCTGTGCTGATGGCCGTGGCGCCGATGCCCACGTTCCTGGCGGTGCATCCGCACGCGGAGCGGCTGTACGCCGTCGGTGAGGGCACCCGGGGTGGGGTGGCCTCCTATGACGTGGGCACCGACTGCTCCCTGCGTCGCACCGGCACAGTGGGGAGCGGGGGTCATGGTCCGTGCCACCTGCTCGTGCACCCGCAGGGACAGTGGCTGTACGTCGCGAACTACGGTGACGGAGTCCTCGGTGCGATCGAGCTGACAGAGGCCGGCGACGTCGGTGAGCACGTGCGCACCTACACCCACAGCGGCTCGGGTCCGGTGGTCGATCGACAGGACGGTCCGCACGCGCACTTCTGCGCGCTCAGCCCGGGAGGAGACTGGCTGATCGTCACCGACCTGGGTACCGACCAGCTGCGGGCCTATCCGCTGGACGAGGGGCTGCCGGAGGACGAACCTGTGCTCACCTCGCTGCCGGCGGGCTCCGGCCCCCGGCACGTGGCGATGCTCGGCAACCACCTCTACGTCGCCGGAGAGCTCAGCGGCGAGATCGTCACGGTGGACTGGGACGAGGGCACCGGACAGGGGGAGGTGGTGCACACCGAGGCGGCCTCCACTGCCGACGGGCGGCACCAGCTCTCCCACATCGAACGCGCCGGTGACCGGCTGTTCGTCGGCGTGCGCGGCGCAGACACCCTGGCCACGCTGGCGATCGCCGAGGACGGTGCGAGCACCCGGTTGCTCGGTGAGGTGCCGACCGCGACCTGGCCGCGGCACCTGACCATGGCCGGTGAGTCCGTGCTGGTCGCAGGGGAGAACGCCGACCAGGTCGCCGTGCACCCGGTCTCCGACGGGCAGGCGGGGGAGATCACCGACCGGATCGCGGTCCCCGCGCCGATGTGCGTGCTGCCGATGTGACACCGGCGCACCGGTTCGACACATGCTCCGCCGGGGCGACACCGGGGAGCACGACTCCACGTGCCAGGTATCGCCTGAACCGATTCAGCATGGGCGGCTGGGCGTGCATCGAGCAGTCCCTGCGATGCGGCACACTGGAACCATGACCTACACGCTGGTACTGCTCCGTCACGGCGAGAGCGAATGGAACGCGAAGAACCTGTTCACCGGCTGGGTGGACGTACCGCTGTCGGAGAAGGGGGTGGCCGAGGCCGAGCGTGGCGGCCACCTGCTCACCGAGGCCGGTGTGCTGCCGGAGGTGGTGCACACCTCGCTGCTGCGCCGGGCGATCACCACGGCGAACCTCGCGCTGGACGCCGCCGACCGGCACTGGATCGACGTCAAGCGGTCCTGGCGGCTGAACGAGCGGCACTACGGTGCGCTGCAGGGTAAGGACAAGAAGCAGATCCGCGAGGAGTTCGGCGAGGAGCAGTTCATGACCTGGCGGCGCTCCTACGACGTGCCGCCGCCGGCGATCGAGCCGGGCAGCGAGTTCTCCCAGGACGCCGACCCGCGCTACGCCGGTGAGCCGATCCCGGCGACCGAGTGCCTCAAGGACGTGCTGGCCCGTGCCCTGCCGTACTGGGAAGGCGAGGTGGTGCCCGACCTGCGCGCCGGCAAGGTGGTGCTCGTGGCCGCGCACGGCAACTCGCTGCGCGCCATCATCAAGCACCTGGACGGCATCGACGACGCCACGATCGCCGGGCTGAACGTGCCCACCGGCATCCCGCTGGTCTACGACCTGGACTCCGAGCTCAAGCCCACGCTCCCCGGTGGGCGCTACCTCGACCCGGAAGCCGCCAAGGACGCGATCGCAGCAGTGGCCAACCAGGGCCGCTGACCCCGCCCGCTGTCGACTGCCGCACCCACCCCCGCTCGCCCCACCCGCCCCTCCTCCGATGTGAATCGACTCAGGCGATACCTGCTGCGCGGAGTCGTGCTCCCGGGTGTCGCCCGGGCGCAGGAAGTATCGACCCCGCTGGGCGGGTGGTCGGCGCTGCCGGGGTGCCGGGGCCGGTGTGGTCTCGCCGTCGACGGCGGAGGGTCAGTCCGCGGTGTCGGGCTCCAGGTCTCCGGTCACCAGGTAGGCGATCCGCTGGGCCACGGACACGGCGTGGTCGCCGAAGCGCTCGTAGAAGCGGGCGAGCAGGGTGACGTCCACGGTCTGCGGAACGCTGCCGGCCCAGTCCTCGGCCAACGTGGTGGTGAACGTGCGCTGGTGCAGGGCGTCCAGCACGTCGTCATCGGCCTCCACCTGGGCGGCCAGCGCCACGTCATGGGTCTCCAGCAGCCGCACCACGTTTCCGGCCACAGTGTCGGCAGCCTCGGCGAGCTCGGCGAACACCGGCGCCGCCTGCTCCGGCAGCACCTGTGCCGGGTACCGCAACCGGGTCACCTGGGCGATGTGCCGCGCCAGGTCACCCATCCGCTCGATCGAGGCACTGATCCGCAGGCCGGAGACGATCACCCGCAGGTCGGTGGCGACCGGCTGCTGCCGGGCCAGCAGCGTGATGCAACGCTCGTCCAGGTCGCGCTCGATGGCGTCGATCGCGTCGTCGGCGGCGATCACCTGTTCCGCCAGGTGCAGGTCTGCAGTGGCGAGCGAGGTGGACGCCTCCCGCACCCCCTTCTGCACCTGCTTCGCCATCTGCAGCAGCCCCTCGCCGACCTGGCTGAGCTCCTGCTCGAAGATCGCCCGCATTCTCTGATCCGTCCTCTCCTCGGACACCGGGTGGTGCCGCACTGCGACCATCTCACGCCTGTGTGAACAACGACGGACGCTCAGGTGAACATCGGCTGTCGGTTCCGGACCGGCGCGAGAGCGGGCGAGCCCCGGCGCTAGTGTGACCGGTGTGGAGGACATCTGGGTGATCGTCGGGGTCGGGCTGCTGGGCCTGTTCGTCGGCGTCAGTGCGGCCTTCGCGTTCCGGTTCTCCGAGGCGGAGCAGCGGCAGGAGGGCGCCACCGACTCCCCGCCGACAGCGGTCTCGGAGGAGGTGGCGGCGCTGCTGTCGGCACTCCGGTCGACCTCGGTGCTGCTCGGGCCGGACGACGAGGTGCTGCGCGCTAGCGCGGACGCCTACGGTGCCGGCTTGGTCCGTGCCGGACAGCTCACCCACCCGGCACTGTCCGAGCTTGTCGCCCGGGTCCGCCGCACCGGCACCAGTGCTGAGGAGCAGATGCTCGTGCCCCGCTCCAGCGTGCCGGGTTCGGACCGGCTCGCCTTCGACCTGCGGGTGACACCGATGAGCGGAGGCCGGGTCCTCGTGCTCGCCGAGGACCGCACCGCCGAGCGTCGGGTGGAGGAGGTGCGGCGCGACTTCGTCGCGAACGTCTCGCACGAGCTGAAGACCCCGGTAGGGGCGATCGCCCTGCTCGCGGAGACCGCCGCAGACGCTGCCGAGGATCCCGAGGCGGTACGGCACTTCGCCGCCAGCATGCAGCGGGAGACCTCCCGGCTGTCGGCACTCGTACAGGAGATCATCGAGCTGTCCCGGCTGCAGGCGCCAGAGAGCGAGGTCGACTTCGTGGACGTTGCCCTGGGCGAGGTCATCGACGAGGCAGTGGACCGGGTACGGGTGGAAGCGGACGCACGCCAGGTGAGCATCGCCGTCGGCGGGCGCACGGACCTGCACGTGCTCGGTGACCACTCCTTGCTGGTCACCGCACTGCGCAACCTGCTGGACAACGCGCTGCGGTACTCCCCGGAGGACACCCAGGTGAGCATCGGCGTGCGCACCACCGCCGACATCGCCGAGATCGCGGTCGTGGACCAGGGCGTGGGGCTGACCCCGGAGCAGCAGAAGCGTGTGTTCGAGCGCTTCTACCGGGTGGACGCCGCCCGCTCCCGCGCGACCGGCGGCACCGGGCTGGGCCTGAGCATCGTCAAGCACGTGGCCGCCAACCACGGCGGCGAGGTGCGGCTGTGGTCTGCCCCGGGCCGTGGCTCCACCTTCACCCTGCGCATCCCGGTGGCCGATGTGGACGCGGCGCCGGTACCGACCGAAGGCGGTCCCGCCCCCACCGGTGCCCAGCACTCGGCACCGACCAACACCGAAAGAGAGGACCAGTGACCCGCATCCTGCTCGTCGAGGACGAAGAGTCCTACTCCGACCCCCTCACCTACCAGCTCACCCGGGAAGGGTTCGAGGTCCGGGCGGTCGCCGACGGGGCCCAGGCCCTGGTGGAGTTCGAGCGCGCCGAACCGGACCTGGTGCTGCTGGACCTGATGCTGCCGGGGATGTCCGGGGTGGAGGTGTGCCGCGAGCTGCGCCGGACCTCCTCGGTACCGGTGATCATGCTCACCGCCAAGGACAGCGAGATCGACAAGGTCGTCGGCCTGGAGATCGGTGCCGACGACTACGTCACCAAACCGTACTCGTTCCGGGAGCTGCTCGCCCGGATCCGCGCGGTGCTGCGCCGGCGGGTGGACCCGGTGGACGAGGACCCGACCGTGCTCACCGTCGGGCGGATCCGGATGGATGTCGACCGGCACGAGGTGCACGTAGACGGTGCGGACGTGGCGCTGCCGCTGCGGGAGTTCGAGCTGCTCGAGATGTTCTTGCGCAACCCCGACCGGGTGCTCACCCGCGGACAGCTGATCGACCGGATCTGGGGTTCCGACTATGTCGGGGACACCAAGACCCTGGACGTGCACGTGAAGCGGCTGCGCGCCAAGATCGAGGAGGATCCGGTCCGACCGACGGTGCTGGTCACCGTGCGCGGACTGGGGTACAAGATGGTCGCCCCGGACTGATCGAAGCGTTCTGCGGTTCGCCCGGCGACCGGCCCTGCTCACCCGACCGTCCCGGGCGGCACGTGCACCAGCCGCGCGCCGGCTACTCGCCCGGAGTCGTGGGGACCTTGTCCTCGTAGTACGGCAGCGTCCCGTCCAGCACCGGCACGTCCAGGGTGACCGACCCGGACTGCGACGTGGAGACCTGCACCGGAACGGTGGCCCCCGGCGCCGCCGGCACAGTGGAGAGGGCCACCTCGTGGTGCTCCGGCCCGAGCAGCAACGTCCCACCAGCGGGCACCTCGAGCTGCTGACCACCACTGACACCGTCGATCGCGAGCGTGACGTCGGCAGCACTGGTGCTCTCGTTCACCAGAGCACCGAGCACTGTGCCCTCAGCACCCTCGGCGGAGGTGAGGACGAGCAGGTTCTCCACCCTCAGCTGCGTTCCCAGCTCGGCGCGCACCCCATCGCTGGGGGCGTAGGCCTGCATCGTGGTGATCGGGCTGCACGCGCCCACTCCCAGGGCCGTCACACCGGTGAGCAACAGAGCGGCCGCGAGACGGCGGGAACTGCGAGCCACGGGGCTCTCCTTTCGGATTCAGACCTGGGCGGGCGGAGTGCTCGCCTGCCGGCTCCACCTTAGTGCCTGTCGTCAGCCCGACGTGCCGCTGTACGGGACCGCCTTCACCTCACCTGCACATCGTCGACCCGAGCGCGAGCCGACTCGGGCGCGGTGCCGTATCGGATGAACCGTGCAAATGCAAGGAACCCGGCGGCTGGGGCGGTCGATGGCCGTGGTAAAGTAGAGGCCGCGAAAGGGGAGTGCGAGCACATGACCTTCACAGTCGGCGAGACCGTCGTCTACCCGCACCACGGTGCAGCTCTCATCGAGGAGATCTCGAAAAGGATCATTCGAGGGGAGGAGAAGCTCTACCTCCGGCTCAAGGTGGCACAGGGTGACCTGACCATCGAGGTCCCCGCCGAGAACGTCGACCTCGTCGGTGTCCGCGACGTCGTGGGCAAAGAAGGTCTCGAAGAGGTGTTCGAGGTGCTGCGAGCGCCCTATACCGAAGAGCCGACGAACTGGTCCCGCCGCTACAAGGCGAACGTGGAGAAGATCGCCTCCGGTGACGTCATCAAGGTGGCTGAGGTCGTGCGCGACCTGTCCCGCCGGGACGCCGACCGTGGCCTGTCCGCCGGCGAGAAGCGGATGCTGGCCCGAGCCCGGCAGATCTTGGTCTCCGAGCTCGCCCTGGCCGAGAAGACCGAGGAAGAGCAGGCCGAAGCGCGCCTCGACGAGGTCCTCGCGTCCTGAACCCGCAGACAGTCCTGCGGTCATGACGGCGGTGGTCGCCGTGCGCACCGCTGGTGGCAGCGCAGCACGTCCAGGTGCCGACCTGCCTGAGAGGGTGCTGCGCAACATCGCGATCCGGGTGATCGGCAACCGGCCGCGTCTCGGGCCCGCCGGGAGGAGGCGCAGCGGCTGCTCAGCCAGGCGGCCGGCGCCCAGGTCACCATCTCGGCCACCACCACCGACATGCTCGGCTGCACCGGTCGCGACGAGGGGCTGGCGGCCATCGCCACGGCGCTGATCGTGCCTCGTGACGATCTGATCGAGCCGATCTAGGCCCAACGCCGTTCGGTTAGCCGTCGGGTCCGGTCGTCAAGATCTTCGTGTGGAGTGTCGCTGGATAGGTTCGTCGGTCGATGGTGTCTCGGCCTTTGGCGCGGTATTTCGAGATCGCGCGTTTGATGACTCGCTGCCGGGTGCGGGTCCGGCGTGCTGGCATGACCTCGTCCAGGAGGGCGGCGCCGATGCGCCCGATGAGATCGATCGTGGTGCCGGTGATGGTGCCCGCGGCTTGGATGATCTGATCGCGTGCTGTCCGCAGTGCGGTGGTGAACGAGAGCCGGTCAGGATCGAGGTCTGGACGGGCCAGAGCGGTGTCGCTGATCGCGATGCGCAGCACCTGGTAGGCGGCCAGCAGTGCCCAGACCTCTTGGGTGACGGCGGCCGGGTGCTTGCCGCGCAGCACCCGGCCGGCAAGGATCGTGGACTTCAGCTCGCAGTAGGCCGTCTCGATCTCCCAGCGTTCGTGATAGAGCCGGAGCAGTGCCTGTGCCGGTGCTTGCTCGGGATCCAGCAGCGTGGTGATCAGCCGGTAGTTGCCAGTGCGGGTCCCGGACTCGGTGATGATGGCGATCTGGGCGTTGATCACTCGAACGCTCACGCCTCGTGCTTGGGCGAGGTAGGAGCCGTCGGGAAGCCGTTCCTGCGGCACCAGAGCCATTGCCCCGTTCCCGGTCTTGGCCCGGATGAGGAAATCGGCGCCCGCGCCGTCATGAACGTCGCTGAAGACCTGGTAGGTGGCGAAGTTCCGATCCCCGAGCAGCAGCATCCCAGGGCGCAATGCACCGGTCAGCTGCCGGGCATAGCCGAGCTCACCGACCCGGTCGGACCCGAACACGGCCTCGATGACGGTCCTGGTCCCGCAGGCCAGCAACGCGACCAAGCGCAGGAACGGGTAGCCGGCTTCCCCGTTCGGGCCGCCGCGGGGTTTGGGGAAGGCCACCTGATTCGCCTCGGTGTCCGCGACCGGGATCTGGGTGCCGTCGATCGCTACCACCAGGCGGCCCGCGAACCTCACCGAATCCTCGGCGTGGGTGGCCGCGGAGCCAGCGAGCAGCGTGAACAACTCACGCAACGGCCCGGGCCCCACCCGCCGCATCGCCTGCACGATCGAGGACTTCGCCGGTCTCGGCACCAGCACGGACAACCCGCTGCTCAACCGCCCCCAGACCTGCTGCCACCCCTGCTCAGCGAACAAGGCAC
>NZ_ATWL01000010.1 GCF_000421225.1 Ruania albidiflava DSM 18029
GTTCAACGCCAAGCTCGTCGAGGAGATGGGCGAGGGCAAGCACGAGGGGCAGACCGCCTGACCGGCACTGGTCAGGCGGGCCGGAGGTGGGTGACGTCGCCGGCGTGCACCACCCGGTCGGTGCCGTCGGCCAGCCGGACCACGAGCGCACCGTCGTCGGCCAGGTCGACCGCCTCACCCTCCAGGGCGCTGCCGTCCGGTCGACCCACCCGTACGGCGGTACCGAGGGTCAGGCACAGCGGGGCGACGATCTCCTGCGGCCGCGTGCCGCTGTCCCAGTCGGTCAGCACGGCACTCAGCCGGCCGCGGACCGCCCGGGCGAGCCGGACCGGGTCGGTGCGCACCCCGAGCTCGGCAGCGGTGCCCGCCCAGGGCACCGGCAGCTGGTCACCGACCAGGTTGACGCCGATGCCCACGACCAGCGCACGACCATCAGGCAGCACCTCGGCGAGGATACCGCCGACCTTCCGCAGGCAGCCCCAGTCGGCGAGCACCTCCTCGCCACCGAGGTGGACCACGTCGTTGGGCCACTTCAGGCCGACCGCCACCTCGTGTCCCGGACCACCCCCCTGACCCGGTGCACCCGCCGGAGACCGGGGAGCTACGCCGTCACCGGCTGGCATGGCCGCACGCAGCGCCTGCACCACCGCCACCCCGGCGAGCAGCGGGAACCAGCCCCACTGCTCCCGCCCGCGGGTGGGGCGCAGCACGATGGAGAACGTCAGCGCCGCGTGCTCGTCGGTGTTCCAGCTGCGCCCGGACCGGCCTCGGCCGGCCAGCTGCTGGCGGGCCAGCAGTGCGGACAGGTGTGGCCAGGCGTCCGGATCGCTGCCGGCAGCCCGCGCCAGGTCAGCGTTCGTGGAGCCGGTCTCCTCCACGATCTCCAGCCGGGGTTCTTCCCGGTGCGACGGACCCGTTCCCATAGCACCTAGCCTGCCACCAGCACCGCAGCAGCGCCGAGCGGCGCGCCCAGTTGTGGACTTCCTACAACATCAGCGGCAACGCGCGCGGGACTGTCGCGCAGGAGATTGGTGGGTGGACACAACTACAGTGCCTGTGTGACCTCCGAGACCTCTATCGACACGTCGACCACTGCGGGCAAGCTCGCCGACCTGGCGCAGCGTACGGACACCGGCCCGCGCCAGCTCGCCGAGACCGCGGTGCAGAAGCAGGGCGCGCGCGGCAAGCTCTCCGCGCGGGCCAGGATCGACCAGCTCCTGGACGAGGGATCGTTCACAGAGCTGGACGCCTTCGCCACCCACCGGTCGGTGAACTTCGGCCTGGACGCCAAGCACGTCCCCGGGGACGGGGTGGTGGTCGGCTACGGCACCATCGACGGGCGGCAGGTGTGCGTCTACTCCCAGGACTTCACCGTGTTCGGCGGGTCTTTGGGCGAGGTGCACGGGGAGAAGATCACCAAGGTGATGGACCTGGCGCTGCGCACCGGGGTGCCGCTGATCGGCATCAGCGACGGCGGTGGGGCCCGGATCCAGGAGGGTGTGGCCGCGCTGACCCAGTTCGCGGAGATCTTCCGCCGGAACGTGGCCGCCTCCGGGGTGATCCCGCAGATCTCGCTGATCCTGGGCCCCAGTGCCGGTGGTGCGGTGTACTCCCCTG
Source organism: Ruania albidiflava DSM 18029 (assembly GCF_000421225.1). Classification (GTDB taxonomy): domain Bacteria; phylum Actinomycetota; class Actinomycetes; order Actinomycetales; family Beutenbergiaceae; genus Ruania; species Ruania albidiflava. Next base: position 1,618 of record NZ_ATWL01000010.1, read on the forward strand.
CGCTGACCGACTTCATCGTGATGGCCGACCAGACCTCGAACATGTTCATCACCGGACCGGACGTGATCCGCTCCGTCACCGGGGAAGACGTCGGGTTCGAGGAGCTCGGCGGCGGGCGCACGCACAACGAACGCTCCGGGGTGGCGCACTACCTGGCCGCCGACGAGGAGGACGCACTCGACTACGTCAAGGCCCTGCTGCACTACCTGCCCTCGAACAACCTGTCCGACCCGGAGACCTACGAGGCGCCAGCGGAGCTGGAGATCACCGAGGCGGACGCTGCGCTGGACGAGCTGGTGCCGGACTCGGACAACCAGCCCTACGACATGCACACCGTGATCGAGCAGGTCCTCGACGACGGCGACTTCCTCGAGGTGCAGGGGCTGTACGCGCAGAACGTGATCGTCGGCTTCGGGCACGTGGAGGGGCACCCGGTGGGCGTGGTGGCCAACCAGCCGCAGTCGATGGCCGGCACCCTGGACATCGCAGCCTCGGAGAAGGCGGCCCGGTTCGTGCGCACCTGCGACGCGTTCAACATCCCCGTCCTCACCTTCGTGGACGTACCCGGGTTCCTGCCCGGCACCGACCAGGAGTGGAACGGGATCATCCGCCGCGGGGCGAAGCTGATCTTCGCCTACGCCGAGGCCACGGTGCCGTTGATCACCGTGATCACCCGCAAGGCCTACGGCGGGGCATACATCGTGATGGCCTCCAAACAGCTCGGCGCGGACCTGAACCTGGCCTGGCCCACCGCACAGATCGCGGTGATGGGCTCCGGTGGGGCGGTGAACATCCTGCAGCGGCGCACGCTGAAGAAGGTCGCCGAGGACGGCGGAGACGTGGAGGCCGAGCGGGCCCGGCTGGTCGCCGAGTACGAGGAGGCGATCGTGAACCCCTGGGACGCCGCCCAGCGCGGCTACGTGGACGGTGTGATCCGGCCGGCGGAGACGCGGGTGCAGATCGTCAAGGGGCTGCGCGCGCTGCGCACCAAGCGGGCCTCGCTGCCGGCGAAGAAGCACGGGAACATCCCGCTGTGAACCCGGCCAGCGAGTACTCCGGGCACGGTGAGGTGCCGCCGGGCCAAGGGCGCCCGGGCACGAGCGGTTCCGGCGCCAGCGAGGCTGGTGCGGGCGACGGTGTCGCCGGGCTGGTCCGGGTCGTCAAGGGGACCCCGGACGAGGCGGAGCTGGCGGCGCTGGTCGCCGGGATCGTGGCGGCCCGGGCGGCGGACCCCGCGGACGCCGAGGAGCCGGCCGTCTCGGCCTGGTCCGACCGGGGCCGGCGGCTCGGGCTGCCCACCCAGCCAGGGCCAGACGCGTGGCGGTGGAGCGCCCGGCCGTACTGACCACCGCCCCCCTGTCGGCGAAACTGCTCGTCGAACCTGCTACGAATCGTGACCAGATCGACGAGCAGTTTCGGCGCTCGCGGGATGGCAGGTCAGAGCAGGTGCTCGTAGCCGAGGTCCGCCAGGGCCGCGCGCGAGGCCGCGAGCGCTTCGAACGGGTCCCGGCCGTAGGTGTCGTCCTGCTCGATGAACAGGTACTGCGCACCGGCAGCCAGCCCAGCCTCGATGATCGGGCCCCACTGAAGGTTGCCGGTGCCGACCTCGGCGAACTGCACCGGGTTGGACGAGAACTGTCCCCAGGCCTGCCGGTCCCCGGCTGCCACGGCGTCGAGCACCTCTAACGGTGGCAGGCTGACCCGGAAGTCCTTCAGGTGCACCAGGTCCACCTTCGGGGCGAACCGCTGCAGCGTGCGTACCGGGTCCGCCCCACCACGGGCCACCCAGTGCACGTCGATCTCCCACGCCAGCGACGGTGCCTCGGAGTTGATCATGTCCATCACCTGGCGGCCGTCCACCCGCGCGAACTCCAGATGGTGGTGGTGGTAGGAGAGCTGGATGCCGTCGTCGGCGAGGCGCTGTGCGACCTGCTCGGCCTGGGCACAGAAGGCGAGGATGGACTCCGCGTCGCGCATCGCCTGCAGCGGCATCATGCCGATCCGCACCCGGGAGGCGCCCAGCCGGCGACACTGGCTGACGACGTCGTCGTAGTCGTCCAGCAGGGACGGGTTCCCACCGGGCCGGGCTGGCTCCATCGTGCCGGACAGTGCGCCATACTCGATGCCGAGCTCGCCGCGGGCCCGCTCCATGGCGGCCACGTTCTCCTCGGTCATCGCCACCTGCGAGACCTCCATGACCGGTAGGCCCGCATCTGCGAGGCGGCGCAGCACCTCGGTCACGCCGAGCTCGCGGACCTGCTCGCGTACGGTCATCAGCTGCACACCGATCCTGGCCATCTCGTCTCCTTCGCGTGCGGGCGTCGTCTGCCAGTGTGCCGGGGCGGACGGCGGAGCGTGCGGGGTTGCGTCCAGTTGCCGTCCGTAGCCCTCGGGTGGCTGCCCGCGCCGGCCACCTCACCCGTGCCCTCGCACGCCCACCCCGCTGCGAGGCAGGTTCGTGCCACGGAGCCAGGTTGGCGCGCGCTGCAGCCCCACTCCGAGGCACCAACGTGCCTCCAACGCGAGCCAGCACGCCTCACAGCACGCATACTGGGCTCGTGACTGACGCACCCCGCACCCCCACGCCCACCGACGTGCTGGCCGACGAGTACGTGGCCACCCTCACCCGGCTGAGCCCGATGCTGGCCACCGAGATGGGGCTCCCCGGCGCCGAGGAGAGCCTGGACGACCTCTCCCCCGCCGGGCACCAGGCGATGACCGACGCCGGTCGCGCAGTACTCGCTGACCTGGACCAGGTGGAACCGGTCGACGACGTCGACCGGATCACCCAGCACGCGATGCGGGAGCGGATCGGGCTGGAGATCGAGCTCGCGGAGGCCGGTGAGGACCTGGCCGACCTGAACGTCATCGCCTCACCGGTGCAGGACCTCCGGGACATCTTCGACCTGATGCCCACCGACACCCCGCAGGACTGGGAGACGATCGCCGCCCGGATGCAGGCGGTACCGGAAGCCGTGGCGGGCTACATCGACTCGTTGCGGTACGCGGCCGGGCGCGGGCAGGTGGCCCCGATCCGACAGGTGGAGGCATGTATCACCGAGGCCGAGGGGCTGGCCGGGGAGACCTCCTTCTGGCGCACGTTCGCCGCCGGGGCGAGCGTGGACGGCAAACCGGTAGACAAGTCGCTCGCCGCGGCGCTGCGCGAGGGAGCCGAGGCTGCTGCGGGTGCGTACGCCACCCTTGCCGAGGCGCTGCGTGAGGTCGCCCCGCAGGCACCGACCGAGGACGCCGCCGGCCGGGAGCGGTACACCCGCTTCTCCCGGCTGTTCCTCGGCGCGGAGGTGGACCTGGACGAGACCTACGAGTGGGGTCTGGCCGAGCTGGCTGCGATCACCGCTGAGCAGGAGGCCGTCGCCGCGCAGATCTCCGGACCCGGCGCTACTGTGCAGCAGGCGATGGCCGACCTGGACGCCGACCCGGCACGCAGGCTGCACGGCACCCAGGCGCTGCAGGAGTGGATGCAGACCACGGCGGACGCCGCAGTCGCCGCCCTGGCCGGCACCCACTTCGACATCCCGGACCCGGTGCGCACCATCGAGTGCAAGATCGCCCCGACCACCAGTGGCGGCATCTACTACACCGGTCCGAGCGCAGACTTTTCCCGGCCAGGCCGGATGTGGTGGGCGGTGCCGGAGGAAGTCACCGAGTTCAACACCTGGCGGGAGACCACCACCGTGTACCACGAGGGCGTGCCGGGCCACCACCTGCAGGTCGGGCAGACGGTGTACCGCGCCGACCTGCTGAACACCTGGCGCCGGATGGCCTGCTGGGTGAGCGGCCACGGGGAGGGTTGGGCGCTGTATGCCGAGCGGCTGATGAAGGACCTGGGCTTCCTGGACGACCCCGGTGACCTGATGGGCATGCTGGACGGGCAGCGGCTGCGTGCCGCCCGTGTGGTGATCGACATCGGCGTGCACCTGGGCAAGCCGTGCCCTGCCGAGTGGGGTGGTGGCACCTGGGATGCGCAGAAGGCGTGGCCGTTCCTGAAGGCGAACGCGAACATGGCCGACGGGTTCTTGCGCTTCGAGCTGAACCGCTACCTCGGCTGGCCCGGGCAGGCGCCGTCCTACAAGGTGGGCCAGCGGCTGTGGGAGCAGCTCCGGGAGGAGACTCGGGCCCGGGAGGCAGCGGACTTCGACCTGCCCGCCTTCCACCGCCGCGCCCTGGACGTCGGCTCGGTGGGCCTGGACACGCTGCGCGCTGCGCTCCTGCCATGATCACCCGACCACCCCGCACCTTGATCCCGTGAATCCATTCAGACGTGAGCCGGTGAGCGTGGTGGAGCCGGCACCCAGACCGCCCGCCCGGCCGCGGCTGCTGCTCGCCTCCGCCTCCCCGTCGCGGGCGGCGCTGCTGCGCGCGGCCGGGGTGGAACCCCTGGTGCAGCCGGCAGACGTGGACGAAGACGCCGTGCTGGCCCGGCACACCGCCGCGCACGGGCCTGCGTCGGTCGCCGAGACCGTGCAGCTGCTGGCCACGGCGAAGGCAGAGGCGGTCGCCGCCCAGCTGTGGCCAGCCGGCGCCGATCCCAGCGAGATGCCGCCACCCACCGCAGCAGGCACCGGCCTCCGCCCCGAGACCGCCGCAGTGGACATCCCAGCCAGGGTGGTGCTCGGGTGCGACTCGCTGCTCGAGGTCGACGGTGCCGCACTCGGCAAACCGCACACCCCCGACCGGGCCCGGGAACGGTGGCGGCACATCCGTGGGCGCAGTGGTGTGCTGCACACCGGGCACCAGCTGATCAGCAGCACCGACCGCGCCGCCGGCACATCCAGCACGACCGTGTACTTCGCCGAGATCAGCGATACGGAGATCGAGGCCTACGTGGCCACCGGTGAGCCGCTGGAGGTGGCCGGTGCGTTCACCATCGAGGGCTATGGGTCCGCGTTCATCACCGGCATCGAGGGCGACCACCACGGCGTGCTGGGCCTCAGCCTGCCGCTGCTGCGCAACCTGCTGCCCGCTGTCGGGCTGTCCTGGACCGACCTCTGGCAGCCGCCGGCGCGCTGATGCCACCTGTGCGTGAGCGCGACTCGCCGGGACCCCTCTGTGAGTGATGAAAGTACCCGTGCAGCAGCGCGTAGACCTCCTCCACGTGCCACCTCGTCCTCAGATCCTCCAGCACGTCCAAGGCGCCGTTCGGCGGACTCTTGCGTCGCTTCAGCCAGATTCCGGTGGACACCCGGGCTAGCGTGGCCGCGTGACCTCTGCCTACCTGCGTGACCCCGATGTCCGTGCCGATCTGCTCACCTTCGTCGCCGCCGACGATGTGTGGCTCGCTCCCACCACCGGCGGCCGCGCCTGGCGGCTGACCCGGGACGCCGCCCCGGCGCGGACCCCACGGTTCTCCCCGGACGGGCGCCACCTGGCCTTCATCTCCTACGCCGACGGGCATCCGGAGGTGAGGCTCGCCGACGTGGACACCGGGCAGAGCCGGCGGCTGACCTGGTGGGCCGGGCAGACCACGCTGCTGCTTGGCTGGGCGGATGCGAGCACTCTCCTGGTCGCCACGAACGCCGGCGAGGCAAGCATCCGGCACACCGTGGTCCGCTCCCTGCGCACCGACGGCACCTGGCAGCGGCTGCGGATCGGCGCCGCAGGCGGGCTCGCAGTGCGCGCGGACGGAGCGATGGCGCTGAGCACCTACAACGCCCGCCCACCAGCGCACTGGAAGCGTTACCGCGGCGGCACCGCCTCCCGGCTGTGGCTGGACGCCGACGGCACCAGGGACTGGCAGCGGCTGCTGCCGACCGAGACCGCCGCGCTGGTCGACCCGCTGTGGCTGGGGGACTCGCTGGCGTTCGTCTCCGACCGGGCCGCCCGCTTCCCCGACCGCGCCGACGAGCAGGCGAACCTGTGGCTGTGGGAGACGCCGGGCCTCGGCGAGCCGCGCCAGCTCACCCACCAGGGCCCCGAGGAGGGCTACGTGCGCAGCGCGACCACCGACGGCACCCGGATCACCTGGCACTCCCGCGGGCAGATCTGGCTGCTGGAGGACCTCGAGGCCCAGCCGCGCCGGCTCGAGCTGACCCTGCCGGCCACGGACCCGGCCCCGGTCGCGCTCGAGCCGACCGAGCACCTGGAGGCCTTCGCCCCGGACCACACCGGCACCGCCAGCACCGTCAGCTGGCGCGGCAAGACCTTCCACCTGACCCATCGCGACGGCCCGGCCCGGGCACTGGTGGCCGACTCGGGGGTGCGCACCCGGGAGCCCGTGGCCCTCGGCCGCACCGGGCGGGTCGCACTGGCCACCGACGCGGAGGGCGCCGACGCCCTGGAGATCCACTCCACCGACGGCACCGCACCGCCCCGGCGTCTGCTGGCCGGCCGGCTGGGCCGGGTGCTGCACCTGGCGGCCGATCCGGCGGGCGAGCGTCTCGCCGTGGTCAGTCATGATGGCTGGCTGCGGTTGGTCGGTGTTGCCGACGACGGCGCAGCCCCCTCGGTCCGGGACGTCACCCGGTCCGGGCGTGGGGAGGTCCTCGGTCCGAGGTTCTCCCCGGACGGGCGGTACCTGCTCTGGTCCGAGCCCACCGGCACCGAGGGGCAGGCGCACCGGATCCTGATCCTGGACACGCGCGGCGGGCACGAACCGGTCGCCCTGACCAGCGGGCAGTTCCACGACCGGTGCCCGGCGGTGACCGACGACGGCAAGTTCGTGGTGTTCCTCTCCGACCGCACGCTCGACCCGCAGTACGACACCCAGGCGTTCGACCTGTCTTTCACCGGCGCCACCCGCCCCTGGCTGATCCCGATCGCCGCCGACGAACCGGCCCCGTTCGGGCCGAGCGTGACCGGATGGGCACCCCCTGCGGCCAAGGCGACCACCGACAAGGGCGAGACCGCCCCTGCCCCGGGGAGCTCCGCCGTCACCAGCCCAGACCTGGACGCCCAGGACGCCGAGCAGCGGATCACCCCGTTCCCGGTGCCCTCGGCTGGCTACCGGGACCTACGCGTGGCTGCGGGCGGCGTGCTGTGGATCCGGTGCGCGGAGGAGGTCGGGGTGCTCGGCACGCGGCGGGCCGGTGTGACCGGTGACGCCGCCACCGACAGCCTGCAGCGCTGGTCGTTGGCGGACCGGTCGGTGAGCACGATCGTGGACAAGGTGGACTCCTACGCCGTCTCCGGGGACGGGCAGCAGCTGGTGGTGCGGCACGAGAAGGCGGTCACGCTGACACCGGCCACCCGCAAACCCGAGGAGAAGGACCCGGCCGTGGTCAGCATCGACCTGAGCCGGTTGCGTTTCGAGCTGGACCCGGCAGCGGAGTGGCGGCAGATGTTCGCCGAGACCACCCGGTTGATGGCGGAGAACTTCTGGCGCGCGGACACCGACGGGGTGGACCTTGCCGCGGTGACCGACCGGTGGCGCCCGGTGGTGGAGCAGGTGCGCAGCCACGACGACCTGGTGGACGTGCTCTGGGAGACCGTCGCGGAGCTGAACACCTCGCACGCCTACGTGCTGCCGGCCGACCCGCCCGGCAACGCCGACCGTCGGCTCGGGCTGCTCGGTGCCGACCTGGTGCCGACCGAGGCGGGATGGCAGATCGAGCGGATCCTGCCCGGAGAGTCCAGCGACCCCGGTGCCCGTTCCCCGCTGCTGGCAGCCGGTGTGGGCGCACGTCCGGGCGACCTGGTGGTGGCGGTGGACGGTGCGCCGGTGGATCCGGTCGCCGGGCCGGCGCGGCACCTGGTGGGCGCGGCGGACAAACCGGTGGAGCTCACCCTGCGCACCGGCGGGACCGACCGGCGCGTGGTGGTGGTGCCGTTGGCCGACGAGGAGGCGTTGCGGTACCAGGACTGGGTGCGCTCCCGGCGCGAGTACACCCGCGAGCGCTCCGGTGGGCGGCTGGGCTACCTGCACGTACCGGACATGATGAGCGCTGGCTGGGCACAGCTGCACCGGGACCTGCGCTGGGCCAGCCGCGCCGAGGGGGTGATCGCCGACGTGCGCTACAACCGCGGCGGGCACACCTCCCAGCTGGTGGTCGCCAAGCTCGCCGCCCGGGTGGTCGGGTGGAGCCTGGCCCGGCACGAGGACCATCCCGCCACCTACCCGGACAGCGCCCCGCGTGGACCGGTGGTGCTGGTGGCCAACGAGTACTCCGGCTCCGACGGGGACATCGTGAACGCGGCCGCGCAGGCGCTGGGTGTGGGACCGGTGGTCGGTGTGCGCACCTGGGGAGGTGTGGTCGGCATCGACGGCCGGTTCGACCTGGTGGACGGCACCTCGGTGACCCAGCCGCGGTACGCCACCTGGTTGGCCGGCAAGGGCTGGGGTGTGGAGAACTACGGGGTGGACCCGGACATCGAGGTGGCGCACACCCCGGCGGACCTGTTCGCCGAGGACGACCCGCAGCTCGACCGGGCGATCGCCGAGGCGCTGGCGGCGCTGGAGGACGCGCCTGCAACGACTCCACCCCCACTGCCGGAACCCAAGGTCCGCCAACCCTCGCAGGACCGGTCACCTGCGCCCGGTCCTTCGTGACCTTGCCGGCGAGGCTTTGTGTGACCTGGACTACCTGCGGTCGGTCTGCGGTGACATCTGTCCGCCCGTCGTTGTAGGAACCCTACAACTCGCAGCGTGTGAGGTTGCCAGGCTGAACAGACTTGTCTGGCACCCGGTGCGGTGGTTGGGCGGGAAGGGTGTTGCGGTACTAGCGTGAACTGACGCCGGTGCGTCACCACCCGGGTCCACCCCAGCACCGGGCGGCCCCAGTGAGATTCGAGGAGAGTGCATGTCGACGAGCGCGGCGCCGCAACCAGCCCTCACCCCCGTGCGCAAAGTGCTCATCGCCAACCGCGGCGAGATCGCCGTACGGATCGTGCGCGCCTGCCGGGACGCCGGCATCGCATCCGTGAGCATCTACGCCGACCCGGACCGGGAGGCGCTGCACGCGGCGCTGGCCGACGAGGCCTACGCGCTGCACGGCTCCCGCGCCGCCGAGACCTACCTGGACATCGCCAAGGTCCTCGACGTGGCCCGCCGCTCCGGTGCGGACGCTGTGCACCCCGGTTACGGGTTCCTCGCCGAGAACGCGGAGTTCGCCCGTGCGGTGATCGGCGCCGGGCTCACCTGGGTGGGTCCGCCTCCGGAGGCGATCGACGCGCTCGGGGACAAGGTCAGCGCCCGACACATCGCCGAGCGCGCCGGTGCACCGCTGGTGGCGGGCACCGCCGACCCGGTCACCGGTGCCGAGGAGGTGCACGCCTTCGCCGCCGAGCACGGGCTGCCGGTGGCGATCAAGGCCGCCTTCGGCGGTGGCGGGCGCGGGTTGAAGGTGGCCCGCAGCACCGAGGAGATCGACTCGCTGTACGAGTCGGCCGTACGGGAGGCCACGGCAGCCTTCGGCCGCGGCGAGTGCTTCGTGGAACGGTTCCTGGACCGGCCCCGGCACGTGGAGACCCAGTGCCTGGCCGACGACCACGGCACCGTGGTGGTCGTCTCCACCCGGGACTGCTCGCTGCAGCGGCGGCACCAGAAGCTCGTGGAGGAGGCACCGGCGCCGTTCCTCACCAAGGAGCAGGACGCCCAGCTGCGGGAGGCGTCCAAGGCGATCCTGGCCGAGGCTGGCTACCGCGGTGCGGGCACCTGCGAGTTCCTCATCGGCGCTGACGGCACCATCTCCTTCCTGGAGGTGAACACCCGGCTGCAGGTGGAGCACTGCGTGACCGAGGAGATCTCCGGTATCGACCTGGTGCGCGAGCAGTTCCGGATCGCTGCCGGTGAGCCGCTCGGCTACGAGGAGGTCACCACCCGCGGTCACTCGATCGAGTTCCGGATGAACGGGGAGGACCCGCACCGCAGCTTCCTGCCCTCCCCCGGCACGATCAGCACGCTGCGCTGGCCGGGCGGGCCTGGTGTGCGGGTGGACTCCGGGGTGAGCGCCGGGGACGTCATCTCCGGGGCGTTCGACTCGATGCTGGCGAAGGTGATCATCACCGGCGCGACCCGCGAGGAGGCGATCCAGCGGGCCCGACGGGCGATGGCCGAGACCGAGGTCACCGGGATCCCCACAGTGCTGCCGTTCTTCCGCGCCGTGCTCGACGATGCGGACTTCACCGCCTCCGCCGGCGAGGACTTCGCCGTGTACACCACCTGGATCGAGAGCGAGTTCGCCGACCGGCTCGCTTCCCGGGCCGACGGTGTGGCTGCGCCTGCTCCGGCCAGCCCACCTGCCCCAGCCGAGGAGGAGGCGGTCGAGCGGGTGGTGGTCGAGGTCGGCGGGAAGCGGCTGGAGGTCGTGCTGCCGGCCGGGCTGAGCGTCGGCGGTGGGTCGGCCCGCAAGCCGAAGAACAAGCCTTCACGCCGCAACGGGCACCGGGCGGCTGCGGGTGCCTCCGGCGGGAACGCGCTCGCCTCACCGATGCAGGGCACGATCGTCAAGGTGGCGGTCGAGGACGGTGAGCTGATCGCCGAGGGTGACCTGGTGGTGGTGCTGGAGGCGATGAAGATGGAGCAGCCGCTGGTGGCGCACCGCACCGGGCGCATCCACGGGCTGGCCGCTGCCGTCGGGGAGACGGTCAGCGCGGGGACGGTGATCTGCCAGATCGACGCGGAGGCCTGACCGGTCTGCTCGCGGCGCCCACCGCTGCCTGACACCCTGACCGACCCGCCTCTGGGTGTGTCGCTGAGTGACCGGCGATACTGACGGCATGCGTATTGCTCTGCTGGCGGCCGGGAGCCGCGGCGACTACCTGCCTCTGCTCGCCGTGGGACAGAGTCTGGTCGCTCGCGGCCACGAGATCGGGGTGACCGCCACCAGCGAGTTCGCCGACCTGGTGCAGGACTCCGGGCTGCAGGTGGAACCGGTGGACGTGGACGCGATGGCCCTGTACCACCGGGGCCTCGCCGAGCACGGCGCAGCGCCGTCGTTCGCCGCCCAGGCTGCGCGGTTGCAGCGTCTCGGTGAGCAGATGGCTCCGGCCGTGGCAGCGACGATGCGGGAGGTGTGGCCGCGCTACCACGCTGTGGTCGCCACGGCGATGAGCACCTCGTGGGCCGGGCTGGCGAGCATAGGCGACCCGCGGCCCCTGGTGCAGCTGATGTTCGTGCCGGTGGTGCCCTCGATCCGCGGCGACATGAGCATGTTCTCCACCCGGCCCGGCCGCTCGCTGGCCAACCTCACCACGGGACTGCGCGCCACCGCCTCAGCGATGCGGCTGGTCCGCCCGAGTCCTGCCCAGCTGGACCGGTTCGGCCTGTCCCGCAGGGACGGGTGGCAGATCGTCCGCCGGATCATGACCGCACCGGTGGTGGTGGCGAACACACCTGTGGTGATCGCCGCGGGCCGGGTCGGCGGCCGACGGCTGCGGCCGGTGGGCTACCCGTTCTACGACCGCCTCGGTGCACAGCTGCCGCGGCCGGTGGTCGAGTTCCTGGCGACGGGTCCACCACCGGTGTACGTGGGCCTGGGCTCGCACATGCTGCCGCAGATGCGCACCGGGGTGCAGCACGCCGTGCAGGCCGCCCGGGAGGCCGGGTTCCGGGTGGTCCTCCAGCATGGCTCCGGAGCGGAGCAGGAGGTGCCGGCTGGCGACGACCTGCTCGTCATCGACGCCGCCCCGCACGAGCTGCTCTTCGGCCAGGTGGCGGCGGTGGTGCACCACGGCGGGGCCGGCACCGTCGCGCAGGCGCTCCGGGCCGGCGCACCTCAGGTCGTGGTCCCGGTGATGGTGGACCAGCCGTTCTTCGCCCGCCGCGTGCATGAGCTCGGAGTCGCCGGCCCGCCGGTGCCGCTGCCCGAGGCCGCCGGTCCGGACGGCACGGCGGCGATCCGTGCCGCGCTCGCTGCAGCACTGACCGAACCCACGCATGCTCGTGCGGCGGTGCTCGCCGATCGTCTGCGCCGCGAGGACGGGGCCACCGGCGCCGCCGAGGAGATCGAACGCATCCTCGGCGCCTGAGGTCTCCGGGATGCGGTGGCGGCACAGCGATCTGCTGGTCACCGCCAACCTGGCACAGAGCCGGGCAGACGTGTACGTCGCACGCTTGGGCTACTACCCCCGGTGTGCGGATACGGTGAGGTGGTGGACGGGGAGGAATGGGTCGAGTGCCGGTGCGGGATGCGGCACTGGGGTGCCTACGGGGCGGCCGGTCTGCTGCTCCTGGATAGCGTCCCGGCCCGTCAGGTCGTGCTGCAGCACCGGGCGAGCTGGACACACTTCGGCGACTCCTGGGGGATCCCCGGCGGGGCCCGGCACGCTGGTGAGGACGCCACCGCCGGCGCGTTGCGCGAGGCCGAGGAGGAGGCTGGGATCGCCGCCGAGCACGTGCAGGTGCTGGCAAGTCGCGTCCTGCAGCACCCGGACTGGAGCTACACGACCGTGCTCGCCCGGGTGGCCGGGCCGGTGCGGCCGCGCGTCACCGACAAGGAGAGTGCGCAGATCGAGTGGGTGGGCATCGACCAGGTCACCGACCTGCCGCTGCTGCCGGCGTTCGCCGATGCCTGGCCCGAGCTCACCCCGATGGCCGCCACCACCGCCGTCCTGGTGGTGGACGCCGCGAACGTGGTCGGCTCCCGGCCGGACGGGTGGTGGCGGGACCGCGCTGGTGCCACCGAGCGGCTGCTGCACCAGCTCGAGGACCTCGCCCGCCGTGGCGTGCCGGCAGAGCTGCTCGGCCTACCCGGCGACCGGTGGTGGCCGCACGTCGTGCTGGTGACCGAAGGGCAGGCCCGCACGGTGACCGCGGTGGAGGGGGGCCGGGTGGAAGTGGTCGCCGCCGAGCGGGACGGCGACAGCAGGATCGTCGCCGAGGCCGCCGAGCGCGCCCACGGCCCGGGCACCCGCGCGGTGGCCGTGGTCACCGCTGACCGGGAGCTCGGCCGCCGGGTGGAGGACACAGGTGCGCACCGGCTCGGTCCCCGGCTGCTGCTGGACCTGCTCGATACGCTGACCGACTGAGCGGCTGCGCACTCAGTCGGTCACGCGCACCGCACCGCTGGCGGCGTCCACCAGCACGTCCACGTCGTCGCCGCCGGACCGGACCACCTCCACCTCGTAGCGCATCGCACCGTCCTCCCACTCGAGCTTCCAGGCCCGCACACGTCCGTCCACCTCGGCGGTCGCCAGCTCCATCGCCCGCTCCGGTGTCATCGGGTCGGTGGCATCGACGGCGCGTTCCTGGTCGTCGCCGGAGTCCTGCTCGTGGTCCAGCACCTCGCCGGTGTCGGCGTCGATCTCCACGTCGTGGTCGGTGCCGCCGGCCAGGGTCTCGATGGTCCACACCCACGCGTCGTAGTGGCGGGAGAACTCCAGCTCGATCGTGAACACCACCTCTTCGGCCCCGGTCTCCTCCGCGGAGATCTGCAGTGCCCGGGCCACGTCGACGGCGAAGTTCGCCTCTCGCAAATCGGCGTCCGGGGGCATGCTGGTCTCCTGGGTGTCGCCCGAGCCGCTGGTCTCTTCCGCACTGGAGGTCTGGTCCTCGGCGGTGGCCTCCGCAGCGGACTCCTCCGTCGCCGTGCCCTCCTCCTCACCGCCCACTACGAGCGGGTCATCGGTCGAGGTCGGCGGATCCTCACCACCGCCGCAGCCGACCAGACCGAGTGCCAGCCCGGATGCCAGTAGTACCCTCGCCGCGGTCCTCGACCACATCGACGCACTCCTCCCGGTGGGCGTACCACCCAGACTATGCCGACGAGGCGCACGGCACCAGTCCAGCGGCCACAGGGCACCAGCAACCGCGACAGCCGGATCCCGCGGCTGCTGCCCGGGTGGGCACGTAGGCTACTCCTATGACCGCACGCACCGCTTGGGGTATCGGTCTGGCGACCGTCACCGACGACGACCAGACGCTGGACGTCTGGTTCCCACGTCCCGCGCTCGGCGCCCCGCCGCCGGAGGCGACCGGGCCCTATGGTGTGCCCGCCGACCTCGCCTCCCTCGCCGGCAACGACCGGGCACGGCGCACCCGGCAGGTGGTGCGGCACCTGACCATCGACCTCGATGCCACCCCGGTCGATGCCGCGGACGCCTACCTGCGCCTGCACCTGCTCTCCCACCGTCTGGTCCAGCCGAACACGATCAACCTGGACGGTCTGTTCAGCGTGCTGCCGAACGTGGTGTGGACCTCGGCTGGACCGTGCGCCGTCGACGGCTTCGAGCAGACCCGGCTCGCACTGCGGGTGGCCGCCAAGGGGGCACCGGTGCACGTGTTCGGCGTCGACCGGTTCCCCCGGATGACCAGCTACGTGCTGCCCAGCGGGGTGCGGATCGCGAACGCTGACCGGGTACGGCTGGGTGCCTACCTGTCCGAGGGCACCACGGTGATGCACGAAGGCTTCGTGAACTACAACGCCGGCACGCTCGGGGCAGCGATGGTGGAGGGCCGCATCTCCCAGGGGGTGTTGGTCGGTGACGGGTCGGACATCGGCGGTGGCGCCTCGATCATGGGCACCCTCTCCGGCGGCGGCAGCCACCGGGTGGCCATCGGCCGACGCTGCCTGCTCGGTGCGAACGCAGGGGTAGGCATCTCCCTGGGCGACGACTGCGTGGTGGAGGCGGGGCTGTACGTGACCGCCGGGACCAAGGTGAGCGTGATCGGCGGCGGCCAGCCGCAGGTGGTCAACGCCCGTGAGCTCTCCGGGCGCGCGAACCTGCTGTTCCGGCGGAACTCGGTCTCCGGGGCGGTGGAGGCGATCACCCGCACCGGCGACGACGTGATGCTGCGCACCGACCTGCATGCCCAGTAGCCGGCCCCGCCGGCCAGGCCGCACCCTGGCCACCCTGATCGTGGTGGCCCTGCTGGTGGCCGGTGGCCTGCTGGCCTGGAACAAGGTGACCGGCGCCGAGCGTTCGTTCACCGCCCGGTGCGTGGCCGGCACGGACGGTGATGCCGCAGCCCTGACCCTGGAGCAGTCCGACATCGCGGCGCTCATCGGAGCCATCGCGCTGGAACGGGAGCTGCCGGCACGGGCGTTGACGATCGCGATCGCCACGGCGATGCAGGAGTCGCGGCTGCGGAACCTGGACTACGGCGACCGGGACTCGTTGGGGGTGTTCCAGCAACGGCCCTCCCAGGACTGGGGCACCGCTGAGCAGGTGATGGACCCCTACTACGCCACGAACGCGTTCTTCGACGTGCTGGTCACGATCGAGGGCTACCGGGACCTGGAGGTCACCGATGCAGCACAACGGGTGCAGCGGTCGGCGTTCCCGAACGCCTACGCCCAGCACGAGTCGCTGGCGCGGCTGTTCGCCTCGGCGATGAGCGGCTACTCCCCCGGCACGCTCACCTGCCGGCTGCCTGCTGTGGACCCGGAGACGGCCAGCGGGCTCGGGGACCGCTTGGTCGAGCGGCTCGCCCTGGACCTGCCCAGCCTGGCTGCCCAGGCGGACAGCGAACGCTGGGTGATCTCCGCCGTCGCCCTGGGTGCGGGGGACCGGCACGCGGAGCGGATGGGCTGGGCGGTGGCCACCTGGGTGCTGATGACTGCGGAGCACACGGGTGCCTCCGTGGTGACCGTCAACGGGCAGGTCTGGCAGCGGGCCGACGGCGCGGAGGCATCCTGGCGGCCGCTGGCCGAGGGTGAGCCGGGGTATGACGACGCTGCCGGCGTGGTCGGCGTGCGCTGAGCGCCTGCACCGGTCACCCCTGCGGGAGGACGGTTACAGGTCCTGGCAGCTGTGGACGATCGCGGTGAGCGTCTCCTCGATCAGCGCCGCGTCCAAGCTCTGCGTCCCGGTCAGGAGGTCACCGCTGTGCGTACGGAGCTCGGCGTAGGTGTCGTCGGCGGCCGCTGCAGCCTGGGCATGCCCGCTGACCGCAAGCACCTGCCAGTGCACCGGCCCGTCGACGTCGATGACGGCATCCGGGTCGAAGTCCTCGGTCAGTGACGAGGCGTAGTCGCAGGCGAGCCTCAGGTCGGCGTCGACTCCGGGATCGTCCGCGCCACCACCGAGGATGCTGCCGACGAACCCGCCGACGACCAGTCCGACCGCTGCCCCGATCGCACCGGGCAGCAGCAGGGTGCGCGTCCGGCTACCACGCTGCGGTTCCTCTGCCTGCGGCCCTGGCACTGCGCCGCCGCCAGGAGGCATCGAAGATGCTCATAGTCAGGGCCCGGTCTCAGCGCTCGTCGACGGCCACGTAGTCGCGGGCGGCGTACCCGGTGTACACCTGGCGCGGGCGGCCGATCTTTGTGGCCGGGTCGTTGATCATCTCCCGCCACTGCGCGATCCAGCCGGGGGTGCGGCCGACGGCGAACAGCGGGGTGAACATGTTCGTCGGGAAGCCCATCGCCTTGTAGATCAGGCCGGTGTAGAAGTCCACGTTCGGGTACAGCTTGCGCTCGATGAAGTAGTCGTCGGAGAGGGCGATCTCCTCCAGGCGCATCGCGATGTCGAGCAGGTCGTCGCGCTTGCCGAGCTTGTTCAGCACGCTGTCGGCAACCTTCTTCACGATGGCGGCCCGCGGGTCGTAGTTCTTGTACACCCGGTGCCCGAAGCCCATCAGGCGCACACCCTTCTCCTTGTTCTTCACCCGGTTCATGAACGTGTCCACGTCGTCGTCGCTGGCGTGGATGTCGTTCAGCATGGCCAGCACCGCCTCGTTCGCACCACCGTGCAAC
Organism: Ruania albidiflava DSM 18029; assembly: GCF_000421225.1. Classification (GTDB taxonomy): domain Bacteria; phylum Actinomycetota; class Actinomycetes; order Actinomycetales; family Beutenbergiaceae; genus Ruania; species Ruania albidiflava. Next base: position 18,210 of record NZ_ATWL01000010.1, read on the forward strand.
GGGCCGGAGAGCGCGCCGATACCGGCGGCCACCGAGGCGTAGATGTTCGCCTGCGCCGAGCCGACGATCCGCACTGTGGAGGCAGAGCAGTTCTGCTCGTGGTCGGCATGCAGGATGAGCAGCAGGTTCAGGGCGTTGACCAGCTCCGGGTCCACCTCGTGGTCGCCGCCGTTGGCGAAGCTCATCCGGAGGAAGTCCGGCACGTAGCCCAGGGACTGGTCCGGGCCGATCATCTCCTGGCCGCGGGAGTGCCGGAAGGCGTAGGCAGTCATCGTGGGCAGCTTCGCCAGCAGCAGCGCGGTGGCCAGCTCCACCGCGTCGGTGTCGAACGGGTCGGTGCTCTCCGGGTAGTAGCCCGGGATCGCCGAGACTGCCGAGGTGAGCACCGCCATCGGGTGCGCTGACTCCGGGAACGCGCCGATGAGTGCCTTGAAGTTGTCGTGCAGGTGGGTGTGCCGTTCGATCCGCTCGGTGAACGCGGACAGCTGCTCAGCGGTGGGCAGCTCCCCCTTGATCAGCAGGTAGGCCACCTCGAGGAAGGAGGACTTCTCCGCGAGCTGCTCGATCGGGTAGCCGCGGTAGCGCAGGATACCGGCCGCACCGTCGATGTAGGTGATCTTCGACTCGCAGCTGGCGGTGTTCACGAACCCGGAGTCGAGGGTGACCAGACCGGTCTCCTTGAGCAGCTGGGAGATGTCGACACCATCGTTACCCTCCACCGCAGGGACTCGAGCGAACTCGAGCTGGTGGTCGTCCACCGTGAACGTGGCGGGGGTGAGCGCGGCGTCGGACATGTCGTCCCTTCCTCGGGTCTGAAACAGGACTTCTCGGGGTCAGGCAGATAGTGCCCGACTCCATCACTTCTTCACACAACATAACTGCCTGGTGCAGAAATCGAAAAATCCCTATCCACCCTTCGGTCGTCAGGTCAGGAGGGACCTGGAGCGCACTCCTGACCTGACGGCCCGGTGGTGAGGCGGTGGGCGGCGGCGGCTACACGTTCGTCGGTGGCAGTGAGGGCGAGGCGGACGTGGCCGCCCGCCGAGGGCCCGTAGAACGCACCCGGCGCCACGAGGATGCCCTGATCGGCGAAGGCGGCGACCATCTCCCAGCAGCTGCTCCTCCCCCGCGCCTGCCGGACCCACAGGTACAGCCCCGCTTCGGAGTGGTCGACGGCGTAGCCCGCCTGGACCAGTGCGCTCACCAGCATCTCGCGCCGGGTGTGGTAGACCTCACGCTGGGCGCGGGTGTGCGCCTCGTCGCCGAGCGCGGCGATCATGGCCGCCTGCACCGGGGCGGGCACGATCATCCCCAGGTGCCGGCGGAGCAGCAGCAACCGGGCGACCAGGTCCGGGTCGCCGGCGGCGAACGCGGCGCGGTAGCCGGCCAGGTTGGACTGCTTGGACAGCGAGTACAGGCTGAGCAGACCGGTATGGTCCCCGCCACTGACCTCCTCGGAGAGCAGGCACGGGACGCCGTCGGAGGTCCACGGCTGGGTCCAGGCCAGCTCGGCGTAGCACTCGTCGGAGGCGACCACAGCGCCCAGGCGGCGTGCAGCGGCGACCACCTGACGCAGGTGCGCTGCACCGAGCACGGCACCGGTGGGGTTGGCCGGAGAGCTCACCCAGACCAGGGCGACGGTCTCGTCGCCAGCCCAGGTTGCGACGTCATCGGCACGGCGCACCTGTGCGCCGGCCAGGCGGGCACCGACGGCGTATGTGGGGTAGGCGATCTCCGGTGCGACGACCACATCACCTGGGCCCAGGCCCAGCAGCGAGGGCAGCAGACCGACCAGCTCCTTGCTGCCCACGGTCGGCAGCGCTGCGCGTGGGTCCAGGTCGGCGACCCCGCGGCGGCGGGCGAACCAGTCCTTGATCGCCGACCGCAGCGCTGGCGTGCCGTGCGCGGTCGGGTAGCCGTGCGCGTCCGCGGCTGCCCGCAGCGCGTCCTGCACCACTGCGGGGGTGGGGTCCACCGGGGTGCCGACGGACAGGTCCACCAGACCGTCGGGATGGGCGCGCGCCCGCTCGGCGTAGGGGGCCAGCCGGTCCCAGGGGTAGGGCTCGTCGAGCGGCGCGAATCCCACGCTATTCCTGCGGCGGCAACGCGGCGACGATCGGGTGGTCCTTGGGGATCAGGCCGAGCTTGGCGGCACCGCCCGGAGAACCGATGTCGTCGAAGAAGTTGACGTTCGCCTCGTAGTACTCCGCCCACTGCTCGGGCGTGTCGTCCTCGTAGTAGATGGCTTCCACCGGGCACACCGGCTCGCAAGCCCCGCAGTCCACACACTCGTCCGGGTGGATGTACAGCATCCGGTGCCCCTCGTAGATGCAGTCCACCGGGCACTCGTCGATACAGCTCTTGTCCTTCACATCCACGCAGGGCTGCGCGATCACGTACGTCACTGCTGTCCCTTCATCGCTGGCGGAGTGGGCTGCGCGCCCAGGTCCTCCCTCCAGTATCGCGCATCGTCCACGGGTGGGGACAGCCGGGCAGGGGTGGCTCGGCCCGGCAGCCCGATCAGCGAGACTGGAGGCTCGTCCACGACAGGAGGTGCTTGGGGCGATGACGGTGCAGTTCTGGCGGCAGTGGCGGGTCGGCGAACGGGTGGTGGTGCGCTACCGGGTGGAGGGCGGCTACTCCGACGCGCTCGGTGAGCTCACCCGCGTGGACGCCGACGGGGTGGAGGTGAGCACCCGCCGCGGACCGGTCGCCGTACCTGCCGAGGACATCGTGCTCGGCAAGCACGTTCCCCCGCCGCCAGCACCGCGGCACCGCCGCTGACCCCTCCCCCGTCTCTCGCGAACGCTCCGGTTCGCGAGGTGAATCGGTTCAGCGGCCGCGAACCAGAGCGTTCGCGACGTGGGGGGTCAGTCGTCGTCGTTGTCGCTAGGCGGCGAACCACACACCACCCGGTTCCACGGGCTGTAGGCGTGGGTGTAGGTGCGCTGCTCCACGACCTCACCGCCCTTCTTCACCGTCCGGGTCACCTGCACGGTGAAGCCGCTCTCCCCGCCGCCCTCAGGGATGCACTGCGGGGACGTGTTGTACACCGTGCGGGGGGAGGTGAAGTCATACCGGTCACCGGTGCTGATGGACACGTCGAACACGTCGGTGCCCCACATCTTGACCACCACGTTGGAGTCGGTCACATAAGCCTGGATGAGCACGCCGTGTCCGGTGTTGTTCTCGAAGACCATGTCGATCGACGGGTCCCAGAGGGTGGCTTCGCGGCCCTCCGGGTAGCGGGAGAAGTACCGGGAGTGCGGCTGGTGGGTGACGTCCGCCAGACCCGCCTCGAACGCGGCGTTGAACGTGGTGGTGGACACCTGGGAGAGCCCACCACCCACGGCGTTGGACTCGAACCCGTTCTCCACCACACCAGAGGCGACGTACCCGTTGGCGGTGCTGATCGGGCGCAGCGCGTCCAGCAGGGAGAACCGGTCGCCCGGCATCACCAGGGTGCCGTTGATGTGCGCGGTGCCGGCCTCGAGGTTGGTCGTGCGCTGCGGGTTGTACGGGTACGGGGTCTCGTAGCTGCCGATCACCTCGGTGATGCCCAGGTCCTCGGCGTCCTGGGTGGAGAAGTCCGGTTCGGTCTCCGCCAGCTCGACGGTCGCGGTGCGCTCGTCCGGATCCACGGCGGCCTCTCGCACCGCCTGGGCGAGCTCGTCCGGGTCCAGACCCGTCCCGGTGACTGCCGGGATGATGTGCGGTTCACCGTCTCGGAGCACGATCCGCGCGTCCTGAGGCGTCTCCCCGATCGAGGACACCTTCTCCCCGACCAGCTCGGCCAGCCGCTCCCCGTCCAGGGTGAGGTTGAGGTGGTCGCCCTCCACCGGCATCGTGGCTGCGGAGACCATCTCGGCCGGGCTGAGCTCGGCCTCGGTGTCGTTCACCTTCAGGGTGACCGGGCCGCTCATCATCGGCTCCACCTGGTCACTCATCGCCGCATCGATCTGCTCCTGGTCGATCTCCGGCGACACGGCCGTGCTCGGCAGGGGCAGCGGGCGCTCGCCGGTGATCCACTCCTCGGTGAGGAGCTCACCGGCAGCCGGCACGTCCAGCTCGGCACCGTCCTCCGGGTCGGTGACCTTCGGCTCACCGTCGACGAACTCGATGACGCCCTCGGTGGGGGCGACGGCCAGCTGTTCGCTGAGCTCCTCGAGCGTGCTGTGCAGCTGGTCCTCGTCCACAGTGCTGATCGGGTCGCGGTCCCCGAGCCCGAAGAGGTGCCCGAGCACCACGTTCGGGTCGAGGGTGAAGCCGGTGAAGGAGGCGACAGTGGCCTCCGCGTCCAGCTGCAGACCGGCCTCCGCCGGGTCGATCTCAGTGGTGGAGTCGTCGAACGTGACCTCGATCGGCTCGGTGGTCTGGTCGGCCAGCCCCTCGGTGAGCACCCGCTCGGCCTCGTCGACCGGCAGGCCGGACAGGTCCACCCCGGCGACGCTGGTCTCACCGGGGACCCGGTCGCCGAGGAACCAGGCGCCGGCCACGTAGCCGCCGGCGAGCACGACGAGCACCACTGCCGCCCAGATGACGGCCCTGGCGCCGCGGCGTCGCTTCTTCGGGGTCACGCTGTCCTCGTCGGTGGTCGGTTCGTTGGCTTCGTCGGTGCCGGCTGCCGGGATGACCTGGGTGCTGTCCTCGCTGGTCTCGGGCGTCTCGCCCTGGTCAGGCCCGGCCTCGGCGTTTGCCTCAGGGTGCGGCTCAGCATGCTCGGACCTCAGACCCCAGCTGCTCGTCGCCGTGACGTCCTCGTCCGGCTGACCGCCCTGCGACTCCTCAGAGCCTGGCGTCTGCTCACCTCGCACCCGTTTTCCTCCACAAGTCGGCCACTGCTCCGACGTGGCCCCTGCCGGATTCTACCTGGCGTCCCGGGCTTCGGCGTGCACGCACGCGCCCACGTCGTCACTTTCAGTGACGCACGAGGACCGCAGATGGTTGTGTCCCGTCAGGACAACGCCCGCAGCCGGCCCAGATGGTGCACGATCGCCCCCGTCTGCTCCGGCTCCACCCCGGTGGTCAGCACCCGGCCGACCACCACGTCATGGCTCGCTGCGGCGCGCACCCACTCGGTCTCGCACTCCACCCAGGCCGCCGCAGCATCGAGCACGGCCGCACCGGAGACCTCGCCCCGCTGGTGCGGGATGCGGGCGAGCTGGTCCAGCGTCGGCCGGCCCGGTGTGGCCAGCCAGTCCGCTTCCGGCAGGCCCCGCTCGCCGAGGACGCTCACCGCCCACCGGCTGCCCTCGGCGACCGCCTCGGCGATCCGGGAGTCGGAGTGCACGCAGAACAGCACGGTCGGCGGGTCGAGGGAGACCGACACCACCGAGGTCGCGGTCATCGCCAGGTCGTGCCGACCGTCTCGGACGGCCACCACGCTCACCCCGGAGGCGAGCCGGGCCATCGCCGTCCGGAAGGCGTCCTGCTGGTCAAGGCTCGTCACGGAACCACCCTCGCGGTGCGGCCATCCCCACGACTCCGGCCAGCAGCGATCCGACCAGCCACACGTACCCGATCGGTTGCGCGGCCACCAGCACGTCGCCGCCGGGGCGCCACCAGGTGGCCAGGAAGATCGTCACCAGCACAGCGGCCGCATACCCCATCGCCCCTCTGCGGTCGGCAAAGCTGCGGGCGAGCACTCCCCCGGCGGCCACCGCCACCAGCGCCATGATCACACCCCAGGGCGCACTCCAGCGGTGGAAGGCGGTGCCGGCTGCGGCGAAGACTGCCCCCAGCACCACGGTGAACAGGCCCATCGCCATCAGGTACCAGCGGGGCGCCTCCTCGACGACGGTGCGCTCCGGTGGTAGGTGGTCCCGCCCGTCCGTACCGGCCGGGCCGCCGACGGCGGGTGCCGGGCCGGTCAGCTCCGTCACCGTGGCGCGCAGCGCCTCCGGGCTGCACCAGGCGGCGTCGGCCTGCAGCCAGGTGCGGCCGTAGATGGGTTGGAGGATGTCGTTGCTCAGCGCGAACCAGCCGATCGTCGCGTCCGGTCGCTGCCCGTCCGGTGGTACGTCCGGGCGCGGGCGGTCCTCGCTGTGGTCCGCCACTGGCTGCGCACCGCGGGCACCGGCAGGGGCGATCGCCGTGGCTTCCTGCACCTGGCTGCGGTGTGCGTGCATCGCAGCCAGCAGCCGCTCCGCCACGCTGGTGGTGTCCACCACGGCATCCACCTGCGCGTCCGGCACCACGATCGTGGGCTGCTCACCGTCGGCGTCGAGCACGTGCAGGGCGCGGCCGAGAGCGTTCAGCCGGGGCCGGGCCGGAGCCTGCTGCAACCAGGTGGCGGCGGCCCGCACCTGGGACAGGGGACGCACGATCCAGGCGAGGGCCGGGACCGACCATGCTTCGCCGTCGACGGCTGCCTGAGGATCGGCGGCAAGCCGAACCGCGCGCGCGGTGACGGTCGAGGCGTGCACGTGGTCGGGGTGGCCGTAGCCACCGTCCGGCTCGTCGGTGACCACCAGGTCGGGGCGCAGGGAGCGCACGTGCGCGGCAAGCACCTGGGCCGCGCGTTCGGGATCTGCCTTGCTGAATGCGCTGGGCTCGGCGTCCGGGTCGGGCAGGGCACGCACACGGGAGGCGCCGTCCCAGCGCATCCCGGAGTCGGTGTACCGCCCCGGGCCGGAGTGACCAGGCAGCTGGTCGAAGAACGTCTGCTCGGTGATGCCGAGGGCTCGGGTCGCCCCGGTGAGCTCTGCGACGCGCAGGTCGGCGAGCTCCTCGGCACGCCCCTCCAGGTGGGCGATGTCGGTGGGGATCACCTCGCCGCGCTCACCGCGGTTGCTGGTGACCAGGTGCACCTGAGCGGTCTGTGCCAGGAGGGCGAGCAGACCGCCGGCGGAGAGCGTCTCGTCGTCGGGGTGGGCGAACACGGCGAGCACGCGGCGCGGCTGGTCTGGCGGCTCGGTCGGCGTGGTGCTCACCCCTCCATCCTCTCCCATCTGCGGGCAGGGCAGCGCATGTGATGGCGCTGCGGGCGGGTCAGGTGTTCCGTCGGGCGGCCTTGTGCCGGTCGTGGGCGTTCAGGATCACCTTGCGGATGCGCACCGCCTCCGGGGTGACCTCCACGCACTCGTCCTCGCGGGCGAACTCCAGCGACTCCTCCAGGGTGAGGGTGCGCGAGGGGGTGAGGTTCTCGAACGACTCGGACGTGGCGGAGCGGATGTTGTTGAGCTTCTTCTCCTTGGTGATGTTCACGTCCATGTCGTCGCCCCGGGCGTTCTCGCCGACGATCATGCCCTCGTACACCTCCTCGGTGGGCTGGATGAAGAAGGTGCCGCGGTCCTGCAGGTTCAGCATCGCGAACGGGGTGGCCGCCCCGGGTCGGTCGGCCACCAGGGAACCGGTGGTGCGCAGCTCGATCGGCCCGGCCCACGGCTCGTACCCTTCGGCGATCGAGGCGGCGATGCCGGTACCGCGGGTCTCGGTGAGGAACCTGGTGCGGAAGCCGATCAGGCCGCGGGCGGGAACTACGAACTCCATCCGCACCCAGCCGGTGCCGTGGTTGGTCATCGTGGCCATCCGCCCCTTGCGGGCAGCGAGCAGCTGGGTCACAGCACCGAGGTATTCCTCGGGCACATCGATCGTCACCCGCTCGATCGGCTCGTGGGTGCGCCCATCGATCTCCCGGGTGACCACCTGCGGCTTGCCGACGGTCAGCTCGAAACCCTCTCGGCGCATCTGCTCCACCAGGATGGCCAACGCCAGCTCACCGCGGCCCTGCACCTCCCAGGCGTCCGGGCGGTCGGTGGGCAGCACCCGCAGGGAGACGTTACCGATCAGCTCGCGGTCCAGACGGTCCTTGACCTGCCGGGCGGTGACCTTGGCGCCCTTGACCTTCCCAGCCAGCGGGGCAGTGTTGATCCCGATGGTCATCGAGATCGCGGGGTCGTCCACGGTGATCAGCGGCAGCGGGCGGACGTCCTCGGGGTCGGTGAGGGTCTCACCGATGGTGATGTCCTCGATACCAGCCACGGCCACGATGTCCCCGGCGCTGGCCTCGGTGGCCGGAATGCGGTCTAACGCCTGGGTGCGCAGCAGCTCGCTGATCCGCACTGTGCGCACGGTGCCGTCGTGACGCACCCAGGCGACGCTCTGACCCTTGCGGATGGTGCCGTTGTGGATGCGCAGCAGCGCCAGGCGGCCCAGGAACGGGGAGGCGTCCAGGTTGGTGACCTGCGCCTGCAGCGGCGCCTCGGCGTCGTAGGAAGGGGCGGGGATGGTACCCAGGATGGTCTCGAACAGCGGCTCGAGGTCCTGCCCGTCCGGCAGGTCACCGTCGGCCGGCTGGGTGAGCGAGGCGCGGCCAGCCTTGGCGGAGGCGTACACCACCGGAACGTCCAGCACGGCGTCCAGGTCCAGGTCGCTGGCCTCCTCGGCCAGGTCCGCGGCCAGGGAGAGCAGCAGGTCCTGGGCCTCGGAGACCACCTCGGAGATGCGGGCGTCCGGGCGGTCCACCTTGTTCACCACCAGGATCACCGGCTTGGCGGCCGCCAGGGCCTTGCGGAGCACGAACCGGGTCTGCGGCAGCGGCCCCTCGGAAGCGTCCACCAGCAGCACCACACCGTCCACCATGGACAGCCCGCGCTCCACCTCGCCGCCGAAGTCGGCGTGCCCGGGGGTGTCGATCACGTTGATGGTCACGCCCTCGGGGTGGCCGGCGGCGACCGCGGCGGGGCCGGCGTAGGCCACCGCGGTGTTCTTCGCCAGGATGGTGATGCCCTTCTCCCGCTCCAGGTCGCCGGAGTCCATCGCCCGCTCGTCCACGTGCTCGTGGTCCCCGAACGCACCCGACTGCCACAGCATCGCGTCCACCAGGGTGGTCTTCCCGTGGTCGACGTGGGCGACGATGGCCACGTTGCGCAGGTCGGTGCGCAGCGCGGCGGGCAGGGTGGGCACGCTCATACGAGTTCTCTCTTCGTCCAGGGAGGGCGGCGCCACAGGTCGCACTCGACGCGCTGCGAGGCACAGGGCCGGCCAGGCAGCGGGAGACACGGGCGCCAAGGGGCAATCCTACCGCCGCGCGCGCCGTCGCGGGGAGAGCGCGGTCACAGCACGGTCCGTGTGCTTGGTCACCGCAGCAACGCCCCGGTCATCACGTCGGCACCCGGGTACTGCGGCAGCCGTGCTGGTCAGACGCCGGTGCCCGGGCCCCGCTGGGTGTCCATCCCAGCGAGCCGGTCGGTGCCGCCGTGCGTGGCGGCGTACTCCTCCTCGGCGGCGAGCTCCTCCGCGGCCGCGGCGAGCAGCTCGTCCCGGCGCTCCCGGCGGACCTTCTGCCGGGCCGGGTCGGGTACCGGCACGGCGGCGATCAACCGCTGCGTGTACGGGTCCTGCGGGTCGTCCACGATCTGCGCGGTGGGCCCGACCTCGACCAGCTTGCCGTGGTGCATCACCGCGATCCGGGTGGCGAGCATCTCCACCACTGCCAGGTCGTGGCTGATGAACAGGCAGGCGAACCCGTGCTCGCGCTGCAGCTCGGTGAACAGGTCCAGTACGTGCGCCTGCACGGATACGTCCAGGGCGGAGGTGGGCTCGTCGGCGACCAGGATCTTCGGCTCCAGGCTGAGCGCCCGCGCGATACCCACCCGCTGGCGCTGCCCTCCGGAGAGCTCGTGCGGGTACCGGTTCCGCATGGACCGGGACAGCTCCACCTGGTCCAGCAGCACGTCGATGCGCTTGGTCAGCTCCGCGCCCTTGATGCCGGTGTGCAGGTACAGGGGTTCGCCGATGGACTCCCCGATCGGCAGCCGCGGGTTCAGCGAGGAGCCTGGATCCTGGAACACGATGCCCACCTGCTTGCGCAGCGCGCGCAGCTCCTTGGGCTTGATGCCGACCATGTCCTGGCCGGCGATCGTCAGCGAGCCTTCCTTCACCGGCAGCAGCCCGACCACCGCGCGCCCGATCGTGGTCTTACCGGACCCGGACTCGCCGACCAGCCCGACCACCTCTCCGGCGCCGATGGTCAGGTCCACCTGGTCCACGGCCCGGAACGCGGGCACCCGCCCGTGCTTGGGGTACTCGATCACCATGTCCTTGGCGACCATCACCGGGGCACCGGCCAGGTCGGCGGCCTCTTCCCCCGCACCGGGGGTCGGTGCGACCCCCGGTGCGCGTTCACCCACCTGGACGGCGGACTTGCCGCCCAGGTGCGGCACCGCACCGAGCAGCTCGCGGGTGTAGGCGTGCTGGGGCCGGTTGAAGATGTCGTCCGCGGTGCCGTGCTCGACCACCTTGCCGCGGCGCATCACCACGATCGAGTCGGCCATGTCGGCGACCACACCCATGTCGTGGGTGATGAGGATGATGCCGGAGTCGATCCGGGAGCGCAGGTCGCGCATCAGCTTGAGGATCTCCGCCTGCACGGTCACGTCCAGGGCGGTGGTCGGTTCGTCGGCGATCAGCAGCTTCGGGTCGCACGCCAGCGACTGGGCGATCATGGCGCGCTGCCGCTGCCCGCCGGAGAGCTGGTGCGGGTAGGAGTTGAACCGCACCTGTGGGTTGGGCATCTCCACCAGCTCGAGCAGCTCGATCGCCCGCTCCTTGGCCCTGGTGGGGCCCATGTCGAAGTGCGTGCGCAGTGTCTCCACGATCTGGAAGCCGACCGGGTAGACCGGGTTCAGGGCTGTCATCGGCTCCTGGAAGATCACCGCGATCTCGTTGCCGCGGATGCGTCGCAGTGCCGGACCGGTCAGCCCGACCAGCTCGACCTCGCCCATCTTGGCGCTGCCGCGGGTGCGGCCGTTCGGCGGCAGCAGCCCGAGCAGGGACATCGAGGACTGGGACTTGCCGGACCCGGACTCGCCGACGATCGCGAGCACCTCACCGGGGTGCACGTCGTAGGAGATCTGGTCGGCGGCAGAGAACCACTCACCCTCGACGTAGAAGTCCACGCTCAGGTCGCGTACCTGCAGGATCGGTTCACCGCGACGCGACGTGGTGGAGGCAGTGTCCGTGGTGGTCGGCGTGCTCACGCGTCCTCACCGTTCCTTCCTACCGGGCCTGCTGCGTCCGCAGCGCAGCAGTTGTTTGGGAGCATAGGCCCATGGGTGAGACTCGCACGTTCCGCACGCCGATGGCACGGGTGCTGACGGTCGCGATCGCCGTGGTCGCCGCAGTGGCGCTGGGCTTCTTCGTCAGCCACAGCGGTGCGGGCGAGCTGTGGCGGTCCGGACCGACCGTGCTGTTCGTGGTCGTGGTCACCTGGGCGTTGTTCTGGCGTCCGCACGTGCAGGTGGCCGACAGCGGCATCACGGTGGCGAACATCTTCCGCACCGTGCACGTACCGTGGCCGGCGCTGCGCAGCGTGGACAGCAAGTGGTCGCTGACCGTGGTCGCCTCGGACGTCAAGGTCAGCGCCTGGGCGGTGCCGGCCAGCAGCGGGATGGCCGCCCGGACGCGCCGACCGGGGCGCGACGGTGCCGAACCGGGTCCGCTGCAGGGCACCGGTAACGCGGATGCCGCAGCACTGGCGATCGCCGAGCGTAGGGAGGCGCTCGCCGAGGCTGGTCACCTGGGTCGGCGCACAGTAGGCACCCTGCCCAGCACCACCACCTGGAACACGCGCGAGATCGCTGTGCTGGCCGGCTCGCTCGGGCTCGCCGTGGTCTCGCACCTGCTGGGCTGAGCCGTCGACGGCGGAGGCGTGCCGGGGGAAGCGATCCGTCACCTGCATGCCGGTCACGAGGTGGAGGCCCCGGTGCGCTGCTGGGCGATCCGGTCGGCGCGCTTCATCGCCCGGGCCGAAGGCAGCTTCTTCTGCCGTGGGTCGAACGCGTCCCGCAGCCCGTCGCCGATGAAGTTGACGCTGAGCACCACGGCGATGATGAACAGGCCGGGCCACCAGAACAGCCACGGTCGGGTGCTGAACGAGCTCTGGTACTCACTGATCATCGAACCGAGGGAGACGTTCGGGGAGTGGATGCCGAAGCCGAGGTAGCTCAGCGCGGTCTCCAGCAGGATCGCCGCACTCATCAACAGGGTGACGGCGACGATGATCACGCCCATCGCGTTGGGCAGGATGTGCTTGAAGATGATCCGCGAGTCGCTCGCACCGGCCACTCGGGCGGCGTCCACGAACTCTCGTTCCCGCAGGGAGAGGAAGTCACCGCGCACCAGCCGCGCCAGCGTGGTCCAGGAGATCAAGCCGAGGGCGAGGGCCAGCGGCAGTGCGCTCGCGCCACCGACCAGCTTGCCGAGCACGGCACCGATCACCAGCGTGGGCATGGTGATGAACAGGTCGGTCAGCCGCATCAGGCCGGTGTCCACCCAGCCCCGGTAGAAGCCGGAGAGGGCACCGATGATCACACCGATCACGGTGACCACGATGCCCACGACCACCATGATCATCAGCGAGGTCTGCACGCCCTTCATGGTGCGGGCGAAGATGTCCCGGCCCAGGGTGTCCTGACCGAACGGGTGGGAGCCGATCGCGAAGCCGGCATCGCCCCAGGGCATCGTCAGGGTCGGCGCACCGCCGGGGTTGACCAGTGCGGGGGTCTCGTACGGGTTCCACTGCCACCAGCCGCCGACGTACCAGCCGAAGACCGGGAACCCGATCGAGGACAGCGCGAGGATGGCGATCAGGATGAGCGCGACGAGGGCGGCCATGGCGCCCTTGTGGCCGAAGAAGCGTTCCCGGACGATCTGTCCCTGGGACTTGCCCTCGACAGCGTGCAGCTCGATGGCGTTCTCGGCCTCCCCGACCGGGGAGTCCTCAGGTGGTTGGGGAGTGTTCAGGTCGCTGGTCATGCTTCCACCCGGATTCGTGGGTCGAGGACGGCGTAGATGAGGTCGGCCACGATGTTCGCGACGATCGCCAGGAACGCCACGATGAGCAGGTAGGCCATCACCGGTTCGATGTCGTTGCCATCCAGATGTCGCAGGAACATCTGCCCCATCCCCGGTCTGCCGAAGATGTTCTCGGTGATGATCGCACCGCCGATCAGAGTGATGATGTCGATCGGCACGATGGTGGCCATCGGGATCAGGGAGTTGCGGAACCCGTGCCGCATGATCACCGTGCGCTCGGTGAGGCCCTTGGCTCGTGCGGTGCGGATGTAGTCCTGACCCATCACCTCCAGCATGCTGCCGCGTGCGTACCGGGTGTAGCCGGCGAAGGAGATCAGCATCAGCGAGATCGTCGGCAGGATGAGGTGGGTGTACTGGTCCAGGGTGACCACCCAGAAGTTTCCGCCCAGGTTCGGGGTGCGATCCCCGATGGTGGGGATCGGGCGACCGCCGATCGCGTTCGCGCTGGCGTACAGCGGCCAGACCTGCATCACCCGGTCGACGAAGATCAGCCCGGCCACGGGCACTGCGGTGAGTGCACCGGTGCGCACCGACTGCCGCCAGTCCGGTCCGCGGTAGAGCGCACCGATGACACCACCGACGACCGCAGCCACGATGCCGAGCCCGAGCACCACTGCCCAGTTCATCATCGGGGTGAGGTAGTAGAACGCCCACTGCATCGGTACGTAGAGCGCCACCCCCAGTGCGGCGACGGTCAGTGCGGTCAGCAACGAACGCCGGTTCTTCAGTCCGGTGGACAGCGTGGTGACGCCCAGGGCGATACCCAGGGACGTGACCGCCAGCAGCACCGGGCCGACGTTCGGTGTGCTCCACCAGTCGGTGAGCTGGATGTAGAGCAGCACCACGAACGTCACCCCAGCCGCGGCGCCGCCGTTGATCAGCCGGCTGCGCGGTGGGCCGCCGAGCGCCAACGACCAGAGCAGGCCGAAGAGCACGGCGATGCCGATCATCACCGGTAGGGCGATCACCGGGTCGGCGAGGAAGTCGTTGTACCCGATCGCCGCCCACTGCTTGAGCAGCACCGCCACCCAGAACGAGGGCAGCGAGTACAGCAGGAAGGAGATGAAGGTGATCAGGTAGTCGAAGGAGCTGTACTGGCGCAGCGCGGAGACGATGCCCACGCCGATGCCGAGCACGATCGCCAGCACCGTCGCTGCTGTGACCAGCTGCAGCGTGGAGACGATCGCGCTGGACAGGATCTCGGTAACCGGTCGGTTCGTCGTCCAGGCGGTGCCCAGGTCGCCGGTGACGAAGTGGCCCAACCAGACGAAATAGCGCTGGATGACGGGATCGTTCAGGTGCAGCTGCTCGATCCGCTGCTCGATCATCAGCTCCTTGTTCGGCGCTGTGCTGGTGCGCAGATCTTCCAGCGGGTCGATGGTCAGGTCGACCATCAGGTACATCAGCAGCGAGGAGACGAGCAGGATGCCCAGGCCGATCAGCACTCGGCGGACGAAAAATCTCAGCATAGGTGGGTTACCTCGTGGGGCCGGGTCGGCGGGCTCCGGACGTCAGCTCGGCGCAGCCGGCACCGCACCGGTCAGGGAAGGCGGGTGCAATCATCGCGCTCGTGGGGGGCGCCGAGCTCGGCGCCCCCCACGAGTGGTGGTCTCCTCGACGGAGCAGCTGCCTGGATCAGGCGTCTGCGGACTCGCCTCCTTCGTCATCGGTGAGGGTGGTGCTCCACTCCCAGAAGTTCCAGAAGATGGTCGGGTTGATCGTGATCGGATCGACACCCTGGAGCTCGGTGTTGTAACCGGTCACCGACGGGAACTGGAAGATGGTCACACCGAAGCCCTGCTCCACCAGGATCGACTCGACCTCGCTGAGGATCTCGATCTGGCGGTCTGGGTCGGTCTCCACCTGGAGCTCGTCGTACAGCTCGTCCACCCGGTCGCTGGAGAAGGCACCGAAGTTGTTACCGCCGCCGGTGCGGAAGTTCGCCGCCGACTCGGTCACCGCGGTGGACGTGGACTGCCAACCGAACATCGAGGCGTCGTAGATGCTGGGGTCGGACAGCTCCGAGCCCCAGTCGCCGCTGGACTTGTCATCGATCGTGAACAGGTCCTCCTGCTCCACGGAGTTCTGCACCAGCACCAGCGCGTCCTGACGGCGCACGTTGTCGGCAGCGGTGAGGAACCGCACCTCGATCGGGGTCTCCACACCGGCATCCTCGAGCAGCTGCTTGGCGCCCTCGACGTCGACCTCGAGCGGGTACATCTCCTCCATCCCGTTGGCCTCAGTCACCGGGCCGTAACCGGGCGAGTCGGGGATCTGGGTGTAGGAGTTGCGCACCTCAGCGTCCGGGTTCAGGGGGGTGATGATCCGCTCGACGATCTCCTGACGCGGGATGAGCTTGAGGAACGCCTGTCGCACGGCCAGGGCGGTGTCCTCGTCCCCGCCGTAGGTCGCCGGGTCGAACGGGCCGCCGTTGTCGAACATCAGGTCGATGTGCTCGTAGGTGCCCTCGATACCGGTGATGACGTCGAAGCCGTCACCGAGCTCCTCCAGCGCGGTCAGCGTGTCGGCGCTGGCCTGCGGCGAGATCAGGTCGAGCTCACCGTTGTCCAGGGCCTGCACCTGAGCCATCGGGTCCTCGTTGTACCGGATCGTCACCGTCTCGATCTGCGCAGCGTGGTCACCGGTGTAGTCCGGGTTGGCCTTCAGCGTGACGTACTGGTCCCGGACGAAGTCGGTGAGCAGGTAGGCGCCGTTGGACAGGTAGAGCGACTCGTCGTCGGGCAGGGTGTCGCCGAAGGCGAAGCCGGTGTTCCAGAAGTCCGAGATCGGGGCGAGCTTCTCGGCATCGTTGTTCTCGAAGGCATCGAGGAGCGCCTGGGTGGCCTCGGTCGGGTCCTCGATACCCAGCGCGTGCATCGCGACCACGTGCGCAGGCACGCCGACTCCGAGGTTGACCTCCCAGTCCGCGTACGGCTTGGTGTAGGTGAAGGTGACCGACTGGCCGTCCTCGGAGATCTCCGGGAACTCTTCGACCAGGCCCACGCTCGGGCTGGTGAAGTTGAAGAACACCGCGTTCGCGAGCTCGTCCTCGGGGATCGGGTCGCCGTTCTCGTCGATCGGGTTGCCCTCGTCGTCGAGATCGTACTCCTCGGTGTTGAAGTTGCCGCCCATGGCTCCCCAGTAGAGCACCAGGTCGGCTGCGGTCACCGGGGTGCCGTCAGACCACTGCTGGTCGTCGTTGATCGTGTACTTGACGGTCAGCGGGTCGTCGCTGAGCTTCTCGTAGCTACCGAACGAGCTGTCCTGCACCAGGTTCAGGTCGCCGTCGTAGTAGTTGAACCCGGAGTTCATCATGTAGTTGACGATCGAGTTCGCCGTGGCGTTACCGGTGGCGCTGTCCGTGTTGTACTCGTAGTACGACTGGTTCCAGCCAACCGTGACCGCCGTGCCCTGCTCGATACCGGCGTCGTTGTCTTCGGGTGCCGGCGTCTGGCACGCGCTCAGCACGAGCGCGCCCGCTGCAACCGTTGCAGCGGCGGCGGAAATTCGCCTGATCTTCAATGTTCCTCCTAGAGATGGCGTCGGTGCCCGGCCCCGGAATTCTCCGGGATGGCCTGGTGGGCCTGCCGAGCGATGCGTCCGCCATGGACACCGGAACTGTACACACGCCCCGTTGCTGTTGGACCCGCCAATCGCGATGTTGTAGCCGCATCGTTACCTAAGAGTGACCCCGATGTCTACTGTCCGCTCTTTCGAGCACCCCGCCGTGGCGTTCACAAGGGATTCTTGGTCAGCTGACCGATGCGGCGAATCCGCCTGAGTCCGGCTTCGTCCCACCCTGCGGACGGTGGAGCGAACCCGTTCTCCCTGCTCAGGTGGACAACTTACAGTTGATCTCATTTTGTGAGATAACTGTCTAAGAGGGCGAGACGCAAAGTAAGTGGCGTCATCGATCCGGCGAATTCATCGGTGCCTGAGCGCTTATCCGGAAGTGAAACGACACCGCTATTTCAGATCGCTGGCAGCCGGCCGGACACGATCGGCACGACCCGTCACCCAGGGGAGCGGAGCTGGCCGCGCCGCGTGGTCCCGGTCACTGCCCCGAAGGGCTAGGACCGATATCTTGATGTCGAGCAAACGAGACAGCCGAGACGAACGGGAACAACCTGCGCAATGTCCACCATCATCTACACCCACACTGACGAGGCGCCGATGCTGGCGACGCACTCGCTGCTGCCGGTGATCCAGAGCTATGCGGCCAGCGCGGAGGTGCAGGTGACCACCCGGGACATCTCCCTGGCCGGGCGGATCATCGCAGCCTTCAGCGACCTGCTGCCGGCTGAGCAGCGCACCGGGGACGCACTGGCCGAGCTCGGTGAGCTGGCCACCACGCCCGAGGCGAACATCATCAAGCTGCCGAACATCTCCGCGTCCGTACCGCAGCTGAAGGCCGCCGTCGCCGAGCTGCAGGCGCAGGGGTACGCGCTCCCCGACTACCCGGAGGAGCCGGCCACACCCGAGGAGAAGGACGTGCGGGCGCGCTACGACTCGGTGAAGGGCAGTGCGGTCAACCCGGTGCTGCGCGAGGGCAACTCCGACCGCCGCGCCCCCCAGGCGGTGAAGGCCTACGCCCGCAGCCACCCGCACCGGATGGGCCAGTGGAGTGCAGACTCGAAGACCAACGTAGCCACCATGGGAGCCGACGACTTCCGCAGCAACGAGCAGTCCGTCGTCGTGCCGGAGGCGGACACGCTGACCATCCGGTTCGTGGCCGCGGACGGGACGAGCACAGTGCTCAAGGAGAACGTCCCGGTGCTGGCCGGGGAGGTCGTGGACGCGACAGTGATGCGGGCGGCAGCGTTGGACGAGTTCCTCGCGGCCCAGGTCCAGCGCGCCAAGGACGAGGGCGTGCTGTTCTCCGTGCACCTGAAGGCCACCATGATGAAGGTCTCCGACCCGATCATCTTCGGCCGGGTGGTGCGCGCGTTCTTCCCCGAGCTGTTCGCCACCTACGGGCAGGAGCTCGCCGCCGCAGGCCTGGGCCCGGAGCACGGCCTGGCCGCGATCCTGGACGGACTGGACACGCTGGCGCCCGACGTGGCTGCCGGGGTGAAGTCTCTGATCGACAAGGGTCTGGCCGAAGGGCCGGCGCTGGCGATGGTGAACTCGCACAAGGGCATCACCAACCTGCACGTGCCCAGCGACGTGATCATCGACGCCTCGATGCCGGCGATGATCCGCACCTCCGGGCACATGTGGAACGCCGACGACCAGGAGCAGGACACTCTCGCGGTGATCCCGGACTCCAGCTACGCCGGCGTCTACCAGGCAGTGATCGAGGACTGCCGCGCCAACGGTGCCTTCGACCCGACCACGATGGGCTCCGTGCCGAACGTGGGTCTGATGGCACAGAAGGCCGAGGAGTACGGCAGCCACGACAAGACCTTCGAGATCACCGGCACGGGCACCGTGGAGGTGGTCAGCGGTTCTGGTGAGGTGCTGATGAGCCACCCGGTCTCGGCCGGGGACATCTGGCGCGCCTGCCAGACGAAGGACACCCCGATCCGGGACTGGGTGAAGCTGGCCGTGACCCGTGCCCGGGCCACGGGCAGCCCGGCAGTGTTCTGGCTGGACGAGACCCGTGCGCACGACCGGAACCTGATCGCCAAGGTGAAGGAGTACCTGCCCGAGCACGACACGGAAGGTCTGCAGATCGAGATCATGTCTCCGGCCGAGGCGACGGCCTTCTCCCTGGAACGGATCCGCCGTGGGGAGGACACCATCTCGGTGACCGGGAACGTGCTGCGGGACTACCTGACCGACCTGTTCCCGATCCTGGAGCTGGGCACCAGCGCCAAGATGCTGTCCGTGGTGCCGCTGCTCGGCGGCGGCGGACTGTTCGAGACCGGCGCAGGCGGCAGCGCCCCCAAGCACGTGCAGCAGCTGGTGGAGGAGAACCACCTGCGCTGGGACAGCCTGGGCGAGTTCCTCGCACTGGCGGAGAGCTTCCAGCACCTGGCCACCAGCACCGGCAACACCCGGGCGCAGGTGCTGGCCGACACCTTGAGTGCAGCCACTGCCACGTTCCTGAACGAGAACAAGTCCCCGAGCCGCAAGGCCGGGGAGATCGACAACCGCGGCAGCCACTTCTACCTGGCGCTGTACTGGGCCCGGGAGCTGGCGAACCAGTCCGCGGACGCCGACCTGGCCACCCGGTTCGCCCCGCTGGCCACAGCGCTGGCGGAGAACGAGGAGACGATCACTGCCGAGCTGCTCGCTGTGCAGGGTTCTCCGGCGGACATCGGCGGCTACTACCGCCCCGACGAGGCGAAGGTCAGCGCCGTGATGCGCCCGTCGGCCACCTTGAACAAGGTCCTCGCCACCCTGGGCTGAGCCGCCACCGCAACCACCTGGACGAAGAAGCTCGTCTGAGACGAAATTGCTCGTCGATCTGGTCACGATTCGCGGCCAGATCGACGAGCATTTTCACTTCCAGGGCTCAGGTGGGGCGGCCGGCGGCCCGCTCGGCGGCGCGCTGCACCCGGTCGTAGTACTCGGCCCACCAGGCGGCATCCCGGCTGGGCAGGTTGCTGTTCCGCTCGGCCAGGCCAGCGGCGGAGTCGATCAGCTCGCGGACGATGTCGGCATGTCCGGCGTGCCGGGCCACCTCGCTGACCACGTGCACCAGCACCCGCCCGAGAGTCACCTGCTGCCCCTCCGCGCCCCACCAGGACACATACCCAGGGGCATCCAGGTCGAGCGCGGCGATGGTCTGCCTGCCGTGCGCCCGCACCCGGGCGAAGAAGTCCAGGATCGATGCGGTGGACTCCTCGGCGGTGGCCCACATGTCCACGTTGTCCGGCTGCTCCTGCGCCACGAGCCAGGCCGGCGGGTCCGGGAACGGGCGGTCGAACACCAGCCCGAAGTACTCCGCCTCCACTGCCGCCACGTGCTTGACCAGGCCGAGCAGGTTGGTGCCGGTCGGCGTCAGCGGTCGGCGCAGGTCGTACTCCCCGAGGCCGTCGAGCTTCCAGAGCAGGGCGTCGTGCAGCTCGTCCAGATACCGGGTGAGGGTCTCCTTGAGGTCATCCATCCCGGAACAGTACTCCCGGACCCGGACCTCCCGTCAGGCCAGTCACGGCAGCACCCAGCGAGCCAGCAGTGCGGCGCTCTCGTCGATGGGCACGCGGCCGGTAGCAACGCCGATCACCAGCTCGTAGGCCTCATCCTCCGGGGCCCGAAGATTCCAGCCGTTGAGCCCGCAGAAGACGAACACCGACAGCCAGCCGAGCCGCTTGTTGCCATCCACGAGCGGGTGGTTCCTGGTGATGGACTCCAGCAGTGCCGCGGCCTTCTGGTGCACCGACGGATACGCCTCGCGGCCCCAGAATACGGCGGTCGGTCGATGCGCGGCCGCATCCAGCAGGCCGACGTCGCGCACCACGCACACGCCGAGGTCTTCGGCCAGAGCCAGCAGGTCCTCGACGGTGAGGTGGATGGCCGGCTCCGGGATGTTCACTGTGACAGGCGGTGCAGCAGGGCCGCATACCGATCCCGGCCCTCACCGGACAGTGCCTGGACCCGGTCCCGATGGCCCGAGCGCAGTGCCGCGTCCTCGATCGCCCGGACGGCGGCCTCGTGCTTGCTCACCCGGTGCGCGGCGGCGAGGGCGGCCAGCGCCTCGTCCTGCTCCGGTGTCAATCGCAAGGTCATCGCCATGGTCACGATGGTATCACTGTGGTATCAGCCGAGGAGGTCCCGGGCATGCAGAGTCAGTCGGTGCGGCGGGCGTGGAACAGCCAAGCACGCCCCGGCGCATATGCGGTGTCACCCACCTCGACCACCTCGAACCCGCACCGGACCAGCGAGGCCTCGATCTGCTCCCGGGAGCGGAACCGCAGCGTGGAGACCGAGGGGATCGTCACGTCCTCGTCCACCAGGCGCACCACCCCGCGGAAGGTGACCAGCTCCCCGCGCACGTCCAGCAGCTCGTTCCAGGTCTCCACCCGGCCGGTACCCGGCACATCCACCGAGGAGAACGTGTGCTCCTTGTTCCACCGCTCCCAGGCCCGCACCTCCGGGATCCGGGTCTCGAACACCAGGTGGCCACCGGGTCGAAGGGCCCGGCGGATGCCGGTGAGGGTGGCCTCCCAGGAGGCGTCGGTGGTGAACACCTGGGCGACGTTGGCGGTCATCGTGGCCAGGTCCACCTGCATCGGCGGCAGCGTGGTGGCATCCCCCACCAGCCAGGTGACCGCCTCGGCGCCAGGCTTGCCACGGGCCACGTCCACCGAGGCGGCCGCCGGGTCCACACCGGTGACCTGCAACCCGCGGCCGGCCAGCAGGCAGGGATAAGTGCCGGTGCCGCAACCGACGTCCAGCACACTGCTGACACCCAGCTCCGCGGCGATGGCGGCGTACTCATCCAGGTCGGAGCGGTCCGGGTCGAGCGGGTCGTACAGCGCGGCCAGCCGGGGGTCGCTGAACCCGCCGTCGGCGAAGGAGTCGGCCTCCGGCAGGGCGGCGACCGCCTCCACCTCCACGAGCTGGCCGGGGTAGCCGAGCACGGTCACGCCGAGCAGCGTGGAAGGCACGTCGTGGTCGCCGAAGGCGGCCCGGACCACGTCCCACACGGCAACCAGGTCGCCCCTGTCGCGCGAGGCGACCAGTACGCGAGTGAACGCGACGTCGCGAAGGCTCGCTCCGCCGTCGGCCAGGGCCTGGGTGAGGTTGCGCACGACGGCGTGGGCCTGGGCCTCGTAGTCGCCCTCGCCTACCGTTCGTCCCGACTCGTCCAGCGGGCAGGCGCCGGCCAGGAAGAGCAGCCGGTCGCCGGCGCCGGTGGCGGCGGCGTAGGCGTAGTCGGTGGGTGCGAGGGTGGCGGAACGGACCAGGCTGATCGGCATGGTGGGGACCGTAGCGAGGCCGTGCGGTCCGGGACAGTGATTATCGGCCCGCCACGGGATGGCCGGTGCTGGTCAGGGCACGTGGTGGCCGGCGGCCCGGGCGAGCTCGTACCACTCCGGGCGGGTCAGCGGTAGGTCGGAGCCCTCCGCTGCGGCGCGCACCCGGGCCGGGGTGGTGGTGCCGAGCACCACCTGCATCTGGGCCGGGTGCCGGGTGATCCATGCGGTCGCGATCGCCTCCGGCGCCACCCCGTATCCGGCGGCCAGGCGGTCGATCACCGCGTTCAGCTCCGGATAGTCCGGCGAGCCGAGGAACACTCCCCTGCCCTGGCCCGCCTGGAACGGGGACCAGGCCTGCACGGTGATCTGGTGCAACCGGCAGTAGTCCAGCACGCCGCCGTCGCGCTGGAGGGACTGGTCCAGACCGGTCATGTTCGCGGCCAGCCCCTGGGCGACCATCGGCGCGTGCGGCAAGGACAGCTGCAGCTGGTTGACCACCAGCGGCTGGTCCAGGCTGGCCCGGAGCAGCTCGATCTGGGCCGGGGTGTGGTTGGAGACGCCGAAGTAGCGCACCTTCCCGGCGGCAGCGAGCTCGTCGAAGGCGCGGGCCACCTCGTCGGGCTCCACCAGCGCGTCCGGACGGTGCAGCAGCAGGAGGTCCAGGTAGTCGGTGCCCAGTGCCGCCAGTGACCCGTGCACCGAGTCGACGATGTGGGCGGAGGAGAAGTCGAAGTACGGCCCGTCGGGCACGATGCCGCACTTGGACTGGATGGTGACCTGCTCCCGCTCGGCCGAGGACAGCCGCAGCGCCTCGCCGAACCGGCGCTCGCAGGCGTGCGGGGCGCCACCGTAGATGTCTGCGTGGTCGAAGAAGTCGATGCCGACCTCCCGCGCGGCAGCGACCAGCTCGCGGATCTGCTCGTCGCTGCGCTGGGCGATGCGCATCAGCCCGAGCACCACGTTCGGGGCAGTGATGGTGGTCCCGGGCAGGGTGCGTGCCCTCATCGCAGCAACCAGCGCGGCACCGTCTCGGTGTAGGTGCGGTAGGCCTTGCCAAACTTCTCCGCGAGCGCGGCCTCCTCCGCGGGCACCTGGTAGCGGTCGATCACCACCAGGAACACACCGGCCGGCAGCAGGGCGCGCTTGGAGCCCAGCCACAGGGCGTGGGCCACGAGCAGGCCGGTCAGGCCCAGGTAGAGCGGGTTGCGGGTGCGGGCGAACACGCCGGAGGTCACCAGTGCCGAGGCGTGGCCGGGGGTGCGGGCGTCCAGGCTGGTGCCCGCCTCGGTCAGCTCGCTGGCGCCGGCGGCCAGCAGCGCCACCGAGGCGCCGGCCACGCCGACACTGAGCACCTTGCGACCACCTGAGCATCGGCAGCCACGGCGGCGGGAACGGTCCGGCCGGCGGGGACCGGCCGCGCCCGGGTGGCGGCGCCCGCTCTCCTCGTCCCGGGACCGCTTCCTGCGGCGACTGAGCATCCGCTGGCCGGTGGCGGCGAGGCCGAACAGCACCGGTGGGATCGGAACCATACCGGTCGGTGCCTCGGCGTCGGGAGAAGATGTGGTCATACGATCAGCGCTCCAGTGTCGGGACCTCCATCATCGACCGCCAGCGGCATCGGCGCCACCGGCTAGGTCCGCCCCGGAGCCCGGCCGGCGCAGCACTGTGGTGTACAGGTGCCGCAGCATGGCGACGAACACCAGCAACCAGACCGCCATCGCCAGCCACAGCTCGGCCCGGCCGATCCAGCCGACGATCGGCAACATGTCCGCTCGACCCAGGTAGATGCCAGCCACCGCGTACATACCCAGCGGGAAGACCATCGACCACAGTGTGGCCTCGTACCGCAACGGGATGCGGTGCCGCCAGTGCCGCCACAGTCCCACCCCGAACAGCACCGGCACCAGCCAGGTGGCGAAGCTCCAGAACACCACCGCCAGGCCCGCCACCAGCCCCCGGGTGGCGTCGACCATCGGCGCTGCGGCCATCTCCACGATCCGGGCACCGGCGAGCACGGTGATGGCGCACGCCCCCATGGACACCCAGTACGGCGGGTTCAGGTCGACCGGCTTCAGCTCGTACAGCATCATCCGCAACGCCACCATCACCCCGGCAGCGGCGTACAGGAACACCCCGACCGACCAGCTGAGCACGGCCACGATCGCCAGCGCCCCGCGCATGCTCTCCCCGGTGGGCTCGAGCGTGGCGGCGGCCACGGCCACCGACTGGCTGGCCACCACCCAGATGAACCAGGTGCCGTTGGCGTACTTGACCACCGGCCGTTCGGTCTTGGACAGCACAGCGGTCCACGGCACCACGTAGCCGAGCACGAACCAGGCCAGCAGCGTCAGGGCGAGGAACACGGCGGTGATGGTGTGGTAGCCGGACATGAACAGCCGCACCCCGAGCACGTTGGTGCCGGCCACATAGGTGAAGAACCCGAAGGCGCGGGCCGGGTCGAGGAAGTCCTCGGCGATCCGGTCCCGGTGGCGCAGCAGCCGTAGCCCGGTGAGCGCCAGCAGCAGCACGAACACCACCGCGCAGAGCACGAGCAGCACCGTGGAGAGCACGGTGACGCCCTCCAGCTCCGCACCGATGGACAGGATGCCGGTGGCCATCACCAGGGCGAAGTACCCGGGGGTCAGGCCCGCGACAGCGTTGTCGGCACGGGCGGTCACGGTACTGCTCACCTGGCCGATGGTAGCGGCGGCGCGGGCAACCGCCGGTCGGGCGGTCGCCGGCCAGTCTGGGACACCGGACGTGCGCCAGGTCACTGCACTCCTGCGGCACCTCAGGTAATACTTGAAGCATGAAGCATTCGGTGGGTCCCGGACCTGAGCCCGAGGCGCCGCCCAGCTCCCCCTGTGCCCCGTTCCAGGTGGTGGTGATCGGCGCCGGCCAGGCGGGCCTGGCGGCGGCGCGCACGCTGGTGCAGGCGGGACTGCGCCCGGAGGCCGACCTGCTGGTCCTCGATGCCGGGGAAGGTCCGGGCGGCGCGTGGCGCAACCGGTGGGACTCCCTCACCCTGGGCCGCGCGCACGGCATCGCCGACCTGCCCGGGCTGCCGCTGGGCCCGGTGGACCCCGAGCGACCTGCCTCCCAGGTGGTCGCCGACTACTACGGCCGCTACGAGCAGGACCTGGACCTGCGGGTGCACCGGCCCGCTCAGGTGCAGGCGGTGCGCTCCGGGCCGGCCCCGGACCTGCTCACCGTGCACTACGAGACCCAGGGAACGCCGTCGGCCATCACCACTCAGCTGCTGATCAACGCCACCGGCACCTGGTCCCGCCCGTACGTGCCCTACGTGCCCGGGATCGAGACGTTCACCGGCGTCCAGCTGCACACCGTCGGTTTCCGGGCTGCGGAGGACTTCACCGGCCGGCGCACGCTGGTGGTCGGAGGCGGGCTGTCCGCCGTGCAGTTCCTGCTCCAGCTGGCGCCGGTGACCGACACCGTCTGGGCCACCCGCCGCCCGCCGAACTTCACCGACCGCACGTTCGACGCGCGCTGGGGGCTGGACGTGGAGGCCGCCGTCCGCGAGCGCACCAGCGCCGGGCTGGCGCCCGCGAGCGTGGTGCGCACGACCGGGATACCGATGCTGCCGGAGTACGTGGCCGGGGTGGAGTCCGGGGTGCTGGTCAGTCGCGGCATGATCACCCGCATCGGCCCAGGCAGCGTGCACTTCCCCGGGTATGCCCGCCAGGCTCCCGACGGCGCAGGTGGGCTTGGTCCGTCCGCTTCCGGTGCGTTGGCGCTTCCCGCGTCGTGGCAGCCGTTCGCCGAGCCGGTGGAGATGGACGTGGACGTGATCTTCTGGAACACCGGCTTTCGGGCCGCGCTGGACCACCTCGCCCCGCTGCGGCTGCGGGAACGCGGCGGCGGCATCCGGATGCGTTCGGAGGTGGAGGTGGCTGCCGACGAGCGGGTGCTGCTGGTCGGCTACGGCTCCAGCGC
Organism: Ruania albidiflava DSM 18029; assembly: GCF_000421225.1. GTDB lineage: Bacteria > Actinomycetota > Actinomycetes > Actinomycetales > Beutenbergiaceae > Ruania > Ruania albidiflava. The sequence goes on from NZ_ATWL01000010.1 coordinate 43,850, forward strand.
CTCCACGATCGGCGCGACCCGGGCCGGGCGGGCAGCGGGCCGGGTGGCGCTGCGGCGGCTCTCGAGCACGCGCACGCAGCAGGGCTGAGCGGCACAGGGCAGCGGCACGTTCCGCGCGCCCGCACACCGGATGTGACGCAGCCCCCTCTGGCAGGCCCACCCGGGTGAGGACATGATGGTGCTGTTCCCAGCAGAAGGAGCCAGTACCGATGCCCGCCACCGAGCCGCCGACCCGACAACCCGACTCCCGGGAGGCAGGGCGCGCCCCCTCCCCCTGGTTGATGCCGATCCTGGCCACGGTCGGGTTCGCGGTGAACTTCTGGGCCTGGTCACTGCTCAGCCCGCTGGGCCCGGTGTTCCGGGACAGCGGCATCATGGGCGAGCTCACCGAGTCGCAGGTGTCGCTGATCGTGGCCGTGCCGGTGCTGGTCGGTTCGCTGGGCCGTATCCCGGTGGGTGCCCTGACCGACGCCTACGGCGGGCGGGTGATGTTCGTGGTCGTGTCCCTGGCCACGATCGTGCCGGTGCTGTTCATCGGGTTCTTCGCCCAGACCAGCTTCGTGGCACTGCTGATCGGCGGGTTCTTCCTCGGCATCGGTGGCACCGCGTTCGCAGTCGGGGTGCCGTTCGTGAACTCCTGGTTCCCACCGGCCAAGCGGGGCCTGGCCGTGGGGATCTTCGGCGCCGGCATGGGTGGCACCGCGATCAGCGCGCTGACCACAGTGAGCCTGTACCAGAACGTGGGCAACCGGGCACCGTTCCTGATCGCGGCGGCGGTGCTGCTGGTCTTCGCCGCGGTGGCCTGGATACTGCTGCGGGACGCCCCGGGCCGGGTGGTGCCGAGCACGTCGATGGTGGCGCGGGTGCGGTCCAACGCGGTACTGCCGATCACCTGGCAGGCGTGCGTGCTGTACGCCGTGTCCTTCGGCGGGTACGTGGCGTTCTCGGTGTACCTGCCCTCCTACCTGAAGACCACCTACGAGCTGGCGCCCGGCGATGCGGCGGCGCGGATGGCCGGGTTCGTGGCCGTGGCGGTGGTGCTGCGCCCGGTGGGCGGCTGGCTGGCGGACAAGCTGGGCGCGATCCGGGTGCTGTCCGTGGTGTTCGTGGTGGTGGCCGTGGGAGCGGCGGTCTCCGCGTTCGAACCGGTGCTCGAGCCTGCGGGTGCGGCAGCGTTCCTGGCGATGGCCGCGACGCTCGGTGCCGGGTCCGGGGCCACGTTCGCGCTGATCGCCAAGGTCACCGACCCGGCCCGGGTGGGCGGGGTGACCGGGCTGGTGGGCGCTGCCGGCGGGCTCGGCGGGTTCGTCCCGCCGCTGATCATGGGGTACGTGTACGGGCGCACCGACTCCTACGCGATCGGGTTGTGGCTGCTCGCGGCGACGGCGGTGCTCACCTTGGTGCTGACCCTCACCGTGGTCCGGCGCACCGCGGAGGCCGCAGATGCTGCCGGTGCACCCGGTGCCGCGGGCGCTTCCGGTGCGTCCGGGGCTACCGTGGCGAAGTGAGGTCGCGACCAGCACGGATCGAGTGGGCGTCGGTGACCATCGGGGCGCCGGCGCCCCGTGAGCTGGCGGCGTTCTACGCCACCCTGCTCGGTGGTGAGGTCACTGCGAGCGAACCGGCGCGCCCCGGGGAGCCGGAGCAGGCCGGGTGGGCGCAGGTGCGCGCTGGCGGGCGGACGCTGAACTTCGAGTACGAGCGGTGCTGGTCGGCCCCGGTGTGGCCGGCCCGGCCCGGCCAGCAGCTGGCCAGCCAGCATCTCGACCTGTACGTGGCGGACCTGGCCGCGGCGAGCGCGTGGGCCTTGGAGTGTGGCGCCCGGCTTGCCGAGGAGCAGCCGCAGGAGGACGTGCGCGTATTCTTCGATCCGGCCGGCCACCCGTTCTGCCTGTTCACCTGAGGGACCTGCGGGCGCCGAGCACCAGTGCCGCCACGGCTGCGGCCACGGCGAGCGCCTCGGCGACCGCGGTGATCACCTTGGCCGAGTACCAGAACGGGTCGTACATGGACGGGATCGGTCCGATCGCCGGGATCGGCAGGTAGGCGTAGGCGAGCACGGCTGCGAGGGCGGAGCCGGCGACCAGTACGGCCAGCACGTAGGTGGCCCGTCGGGCGAGCAGGAGCACGAGCACGGCGGTGACCGCGGCGAGCACGGCCTGCCCACGGAACAGGGCGCCACCGCCGATGCCACCAGGGGCGTCCAGGTCCATCGCACCGGCAAGGCTCCAGTGCACCGCGGCATCGACCGCGAGCCCGGCCACGACAACCATCCGCAGGCCCACCAGCACTGCCCGTCTGCCGGTCCTGGCGACCGGCCGGAGGGCGGGGCCCGGGCCGGGTGCAGCACTCATCAGCTCTGCACCACCAGGGTCGCCGTCATCTGCGGGTGCGGAATGCAGTGGAACGGATACTCGTCCGGCTCCTCGGGTGCGGTGAAGCTGGTTTCCTCCCCCGGGCCTACGGCCACGTCGAAGATGCCGCTCTCGTCGGAGGTGACCGTGTGGCCGACCTCGTCCTCGTTCCGCACCGTCACGCTCGCCCCGGCCGGCACGGACTCCGGGACCTGGTAGCTGAACTCGGAGATGACGATGGTGACATCGCCCTCGTCAGGCCGGTCGGCCTCGTCCGGTCCGGTGGCTCCGCTCTGGTCGCCCGCGGCGGAGCAGGCCGGCAGCAGCAGGGTGAGCAGCACCAGCAGCGCGAGCACAAGACGGCGGCCGGTGCTGCGGGCTGGGGTCTGGATCCTGGTCATACCGGTGGTACGTCCCCGACGGGCGGTACAGATTGCTGACGCGGCCGACCCTCGACGCGCTCACAGCCGCGCGGTCGCCCAGACCTGGCCGTCCTCGGCGACCAGCTGCACCTGGTCCGGTTCCTGCCCACCGGTGTCGATCACCCAGCTGTTCGGCCGCTGGTCGCTGAGCTGCCAGTGGGCGATGTCCCGGGCCGTGCCGTCGGCGCCGACCAGCCGGCAGGTCAGCTCCTCCCCCGCGGCGCCGCCGGTGACCTCGAGCACCAGCACCGGGCCGTCCGCGGAGTAGCTGTGCGTCACCGCGCCCACAGGTCGCCCGTCGGCGGTGAGCAGTGCGGCGTGCCAGGCGGTGGTGCTGCTCGGCTCCGGGGTGGTGCTCGGCGCGGGCGCCGGCTCGCCCTCGGGCCAACCGAGCACCGCCCCGGCACCGAGGACCAGGCCGACCACGAGTATCGCGGCGACCCGGAGCGGCCGCACCCAGCCGCGGGCCGTGGCGCGGTTGCCGGTGCGGCCGGTGCCGGCGTGCCGGGCCCGATCGAGCCGGTCCAGGGCCTGTGCCGTGAAACCCGGCGGTGGTGCGGTTCGTGGGCTGGCCGGCAGCAGCAGCGCGATCGAGTCCGCGTACCCGTCGTAGGCCCGGCGGCACTGCGCACAGACCGTCAGGTGCGCGGCGAGATCCTCGGCCCGGTCGCCATCGAGGTGCCCGAGAGCGAGGGAGATGAGGTCGTCGGCGTCGGGGTGGTCAGTCATGGTCGACCTCCATGTGCTGGCGCAGCTGGCACAGCCCGTCCCGGATCCGGGTCTTCGCCGTGCCCAGCGGGATCCCTTCGCGCTCACCGACCTCGGCCGCCGTGCAGCCGCCGAGCACCGCGAGCACCACCGCCCGGGCCTGTGCCGGCGAGAGCCGGTGCAGGTGGCGGATCGCGCGCTCGGTCTCCACCCGGTGCAGGGCGGTCTGCTCCGGGTCGGGGCCGGTGCGCGCCGTCTCCTCGAGCAGCTGGTCCAGGATGGCGTCCTCGGTGGGGGTCTGCCGCCGCGCGCGGACCGCGTCGATGGCGGCGTTCCGAGTGATGGTGAGCAACCAGGTCAGCACCGACGCCCTGCGGATATCGTAGCTGGTCGCCGCGCCCCAGGCCCGCAGGAACGCCTCCTGGCTGACATCCTCGGCGAGCGCGGCGTCGCGGGTGATGCTCACCGCCATCCCGTACACCGCGCGCTCGAACCGGCGCACGAACGCGGCCGCGACGTCCGGGTCGTCCGTGGCCAGGCCGGCGAGCAGAGCCGCATCGTGCGCCCGGTCCGCGCGGGAGAGGACTGCCATACCCCACAGTACGTCCCGCGGCGGGTGCTGGGATTGCCCGGGCGGCAGACCCGCTCCAGACCGGTCGGCGGGGACCGGCAGGCAATCCCTGCACCGGGCTGCGGGCGTACCACAGATGTCCGGGTGTCGGCCGCCGGCTGGCCGGGACCGGAGAGGAGACTTCCGATGCGACGCCTGCTGCCAGCCCTGCTGCTGGCTGTAGCCGTAGCCCTGAGCGGCTGCGGCGGGAACGAGGAGGAGCCCGCGACCGAACCCACCGGGGAGGCGCCCACGCTGACCGTGGCGAGCTCCGCCGTCGGCGACATCGTGACCGACGCAGCGGGTATGACGCTGTACCTGTTCACCCAGGACTCCCCTGAGATGAGCAGCTGCACCGGCGACTGCCTGGAGGCGTGGCCGCCGCTGACCGGCGAGCCGAGCGCCGGGGACGGCATCGACGTCTCGCTGCTCGGCACGATCGAGCGCGACGACGGCTCCACCCAGGCCACCTACGCCGGCTGGCCGCTGTACTACTTCGCCCAGGACTCCGCCCCCGGTGACCTGACCGGGCAGGGTGTGAACGACGTCTGGTACGTCCTCACCCCCGACGGCGAGCAGGTCACCGATGCGGTACCGGTCGGCACCTCGGGCTACTGAGGCGCCCGCCCACCGGTCACAGCCGGTCCGGCAGCCCGAACTCGGCGAACCTGGACCCGCTGCCGAAGAAGGTGACCAGGTGCGCCACCTGACCCTCGCGCAGCTCCAGGGCGAGGAGCGCGAACGGGCGCAGCACGCCGCTCTCGTCCGGGCGGTACTGGCCGAAGCCCGCTGTGCCGTTGATCGCCGTCGGGACGAGTCGGTCCCCGGCGCAGGCGTCGCTGGCGGTCATCACGGTGGCGATCCGCTCCGCACCGGAGATCCACCAGAGGAACGGTGGCATCGAGGAGGCGGCGTCGATGCGCAGCAGCCGCACCAGCGCGTGCACGTCGTGCCCCTCGAACGCGGCGACGTACGCCTCGAGCAGCTCGCGCTGGTGTGGGTCGCCCTCGTCGCGCACGTCAGCGGGTGCCAGCGGCCGGTTGGCGAGCGTGGCCCGGGCGCGCTGCAGCGCGGAACTGACTGCAGCTTCTGAGGACTGCACGATCTCGGCGGTCTCGCGGGCGGAGAAGGCGAGCACCTCGCGCAGCAGCAGCACGGCCCGCTGCCGCGGTGGGAGCGTCTGCAGGACCGCCAGGAACGCTAGCCGGACAGTCTCCCGGGCAGCCACCTGCTCGGAGGGATCGGTGACCGCGAGCACCCGAGCGTCGGGCATCGGTTCGACGAACGCCTCCGGCGGCAGCGGCGCGCCGAGGTCACCGCCCTGGGCTGCCGGGCCCAGGTCGATGGCCAGCGCCCGGCGTCGGGCGCCCCGGAGCAGGTCCAGGCACACGTTCGTGGCGATCCGGTGCAACCAGGTGCTCAGTGCGGCGCGGTCGGGGTCGAAGCGGTCCGCATACCGCAGCGCCCGCAGGAACGTCTCCTGTACCGCATCCTCGCACTCCGCAGAACCGAGCATTCGGTAGCAGTAGCCGGTGAGCCGGGTCCGGTGCTCCTCCAGTACCGCCATGGTGACTTGCGCGGTGGCGGTCATCGGCCTGCCGCAGTGCCGGTCATGCCCACCCTCCTGGTCGGGACGCTGACACCAGAGTAGAACACGAGTGCGGGCACGAAAATGTCTGGCCGGCGGGTGACTGCGGCCCGATAGGCTCAGCCGAGTCCGGGCGGAAGGACCGCGGGGCGGAAAGGAGATGCGGTGTTCTCCGCCGTGGTCACCGACTACTGGGCGCAGGCCCTGCACGGACGTGTGCTGCTCGAGGAGGGCCGGTTCCGGCTGACGGTCAACCCCGACCTCGCTCCCGAGCGTCAGGTCGGCGTGCTGTCCACTGACGACTTCACCAAGATCTGCCTGCACCCGGACGTGGCGCAGGCCGCTGGGCTGAGCGAGCCGGCCAGCGGGACGAGCGCCGAGGACGTCCTGGACCGCCTACGTGCAGCGAAAGTCGAGCTCAACGGTGCCGACTACCTGCACTACCTGCCGGTCGCGGCCGCCGAGGCGGTGCGGGCCGAAGCCGACGACGCGGGAGTCCGTGAGCTCACCGGCGCCGATGAAGCCCTGTTCACCACGTTCACCTCCGCCTGCTCGGCCGACGACCTGGACGAGGCATTCGTCGAGCTGGACCACTGGCTGGTGTTCGGTGTGGTGGTCGAGGGCGTGCTGGTGGCCGCGGCGAGTGCGTATGTCTGGGACGGCTCCCGGCTGGCGGACGTCGGGGTGATCACCCACCCGGAGCGCCGCGGCCGCGGGCACGCCCGGGCAGTGGTGCGCGCGATCTCCCGCCGGCTGCTGCAGCTGGACTACCAGCCGCAGTACCGCTGCTACCACACCAATGCCGCCTCTGCGGCGGTGGCGCTGTCGGCGGGGATGGCACAGTTCGGGTCCTGGGACATGCCGCCGGAGGACTGAGGCCAGCACCGGGGGCTAGGGTCGGGACATGGCTACTGCGCAGGCACCGACACTGGAGCTGTTCACCGAGGAGGTCGACCGCGTGCTGTGCGTGGTCGCCCACCCCGACGACATGGAGTACGGCGGGTCCGCGGCGGTGGCGGAGTGGACCTCTCGCGGGGTGCAGGTCGGCTACCTGCTGCTCACCGCCGGAGAGGCCGGCATCCGGAACCAGGACCCGGCCGAGGTCGCACGGCTGCGGGCCGACGAGCAACGGCGGGCCTGCGAGCTGGTCGGGGTGAGCGACCTGACCATCCTCGACCTGCCGGACGGGCTGCTGCAGGCCGACGTGGCCACCCGGGAGCAGATCGCCCGGCAGATCCGGCAGTTCCGGCCGGATGCGGTCATGTGCACCACCTGGGAGATGGAACCGGGCTGGGGCCTGAACCATGCCGACCACCGCGCTGCCGGGATCGCCGTGGTGGACGCGATCCGGGACGCAGACAACCCGTGGCTGTTCCGGTCCCAGCTCACCGAGGAACACCTGGATGCCTGGGGCACCCGGTGGTTGCTGGTCAACGGTGCTGCGCCCACGCACGCGATCGAGCTCAGCGAGCAGTCGGTGGAGCGGGGCATCGCTTCGCTCGCGGCGCACGAGGTCTACCTCGCCGCGCTACCGGAGCACCCGGCACCGCGGGAGCTGATCACCGGGATCACCGACGGTGGCGGTGCGGCTGCCGGCGTTCCGCACGCGCTCCCGGTGCGGGTGTTCCCGATGTCATGAGTCGACGGCGGAGGCTCCCGGGTGCTGGTCCCGCACCAGGGCAGCCGGCACCCGGTCCGCCCAGGACGCGGGCAACCAGCGGTCGAGCTGCGCTGTGGTCAGCACAGCCCAGCCGTGGCTGCAGCCAGCCGTCCTTTGCTGATGCTGGCGAAGCCGCTGCCCTGCACGGCGAAGGCCGGCATGCCGAAGTGCGAGCCTTCAGCCACCTCGGGCAGGGCCAGAGCCCGCTCCCGCAGCTCGCTCTTGCTGACCATCAGATGCCCTCCCGCTCTCGGGCCTCGGCCAGGGTATGCCGCCCGGTGACCACGAGCAGGATCTCGTGGGCCGGCAGTGGCACGTTGGCACCGGTACCGATGGCTGCGTCGGCATCGGTGGCGACCAGCCGGCACCCGCTGAGGTCCACGCCGAAGTAGGCGAGGCTGCGCGGGCTGGTCAGCCCGAGCACCCGTGCGACCCGTGCAGCGGGGACCCGTTCCAGCCCGAGCGGCTCGGTGATGTCCAGACCGTGGATCACGTCGTGGCTCAGCCCGCCGACAGCGCCCCCGGCGGAGCGTGGCCACGGGGTACGAAGGTTCTGCTGCACGATCTGCAGCAACCGCTCGTCGTCCATCCGGGCGGTGTCCGCCCGGGCGGCGCGAGCGGCGTACCGGTCATAGCTCAGACCGGCCCGCAGGATGCCAGCGAGCATCCGCAGCGGCGCAGTGTGGAACGGCGCGGTCATGTGCGCCACCACCTCCCGCACCCGCCAGCCGCTGCACAGCGTCTGCTGCGCCCACTGCTGGGGGCACAGCGTGGCGAGCAGGGCGGCCAGCCTGGCCCGCTCGGCGTAGGTCTCCTCGGTGATGCTGGTGGTGTCGGTCATCTGTTCCTCCTCACCAGTAGTACGTCCGGGTGCACCAGAACTCATCGGTCCAGTGTTCGCGAACGCTCTGGTTCGCGCTGTGAATCGGTTCAGCGGCCGCGAACCAGAGCGTTCGCGTAGGGGGGATGGGTGGGTAGCATCATCGGGCAGGAGGTGGGATGGGCGCAGAGGTGGTGCTGCAGCTACCGTTCCGGGGCCGCTGGCTGACCCAGATGAGCCCGGCGCGGCGCGTGCCCAGCCACGGCACCCACCTGATGGGCTCGACCTACGCGATCGACTTCGTCGGCGTGGACCAGGCGCACCGGCTGGCCACGACCACCGACTGGCGTACCTGGCTGGGCACCGAACCGCCGGAGCGGTTCGTCGCCTTCGGCCGGCAGGTGCTGGCGCCGTGCGCCGGTGCGGTGGTGGCCGTGCACGATGGTGAGGACGACCACGAGGCCCGGCGTTCCCCGATCACGCTGCTCGGCTACGCCCTCACCCAGGCCTCCCGGGTGCGCGCGGGCATCCCGGCCATCGCCGGGAACCACGTGGTGATCGCCGACGAGGTCAGCGGCGCGTTCATCACCCTGGTGCACCTGCGCCGCGGCTCGCTGCAGGTACGTCCCGGACAGCAGGTGGTGCCCGGCCAGGTGCTGGCCGAGTGCGGCAACTCGGGCAACTCCACCTCCCCCTGCGTGCACGTGCAGGCCACGGACCGGACCGACTTCGGCTCCGCCGTCGGGCTCCCTCTGGTCTTCCGGGACTTCCGGGTGTGGCAGACGACCACGACGAGCACTGTGCGCACCCGCGGTCTCCCGGCAGAGCGCAGCGTGGTCGAACCGTTGTCCGGTCCGGGCTGAGGGTCGGGCTAGGGGGTGTCCTCCGGGCGCACCACGTGCTGGTAGGCGTCGATGAACTCTGCCAGCAGGTCGGTCAGCTCGGCGGTGCGCGCCGGCCCCATCCGCTCCAGCGCGTCCCCGTAGCTGGCCAGGATCCGGTCGACATCGCTGCGGTAGGCGGCCACGCCCTCGTCGGTGGCCCGCACCTGCCGGGCCGGATGTCCCTCGGCGATCTGCACCAGCTGGGTGCGTGCGGCGCCGTTCACCTGCCGGTTCACCGTGGACTGCTCCAGCGCGAGGTCCTCGGAGATCTCCCGGAACGTGCGGGCTCGCCCGTCGGACAGCAGCCACAGCAACCGCATGTCGGCAGCGTTCAGCTCCGCTCGACGCAGGACCACACGGCGCAACGTGTCCAGCCGTTGCAGCAGGGCCGCTAACGACGCACCCTCACCACCGGGTTCGGCGCGGCTGGCCGGGTCCTGTGACATCGCTCCTCCTGATTGACCTGCTGCCTCTCCTCCATGTACCTTACACACCAGATATGTAAGTTACATACACGATTCTGGAGTCCGATGCCCTCGTTCGCATCCACACGTGTGCCACTGCCCCCTGCCCTGGTCATCGCCGTGCTCTGCTTCGGCAGCCTGTCCGGGGCGTTGATGCAGTCGCTGGTGATCCCGATCCAGTCCGAGCTGCCCGAGTTGCTCGGCACGAACGCCTCGAACACCTCCTGGGTGGTCACCGTGACGCTGCTCGCCGGCGGGATCGCGATGCCGGTCTCCGGTCGGCTGGCGGATATGTACGGCAAGAAGCGGGTGATCCTCGTCTCCGCAGCGATCCTGCTGGTCGGGTCGGTGGTCACCGCCGCCGCCAGCACGCTCGGACCGGTGCTGCTCGGCCGGGCACTGCAGGGGGTGGCGATGGGGTACATCCCGGTGGCGATCTCTCTGGTGCGCGAGGTGGCCCCGCCGCACCTGCGAGCCGGGGCAGTGGCGGCGGTCAGCGCCACTCTCGGGGTCGGCGGTGCGCTCGGGCTGCCGCTGGCGGCATGGATCGCCCAGTACCGCTCCTGGCACGACCTGTTCTGGGTCTCCGCAGGTCTGGCGGCCGTGGTGATCGTGGTCTCCTGGCTGGTGGTGCCGGAGCAGGACGAGCGCTCCCCCGGTCGGCTGGACGTGGTCGGCATGCTCGGGCTGGCGCTGGGGCTGGCCGCCCTGCTGATCGGCATCTCCAAGGGCTCGGCCTGGGGCTGGGGCTCGCTGACCACCTGGGGCTGCATCGCCGGCGGTCTCCTGGTGCTGCTCGTCTGGGGTGGTTACGAGCTCCGGCAGAGCGCCCCGCTGGTGGACCTGCGCACGATGGCCCGCCCGGCGGTGCTGTTCACGAACCTGGCGGCCGTCCTCATCGGTTTCGGCATGATGGCCCAGTCGATCGTGGTACCGCAGCTGTTGGAGGCACCGGCGGCGACCGGGTACGGCCTGGGGCAATCCATCCTCATGGTCGGTGTGTGGATGGCGCCGGCCGGGCTGATGATGCTGGTGATGGCACCGGTCTCCAGCCGGATGATCACCCGGCTCGGTCCCCGGCTGACGATGGCAGCCGGTGCCGTGGTGCTCGCCGCCGGATACGGGGCGGCGCTCGGGTTGATGGCTGCACCGTGGCAGCTGATGGTGGCCACGATCGTCGCCTGCTCCGGAGTGGGTATCGGCTACGCGGCGATGCCGACCCTGGTGATGGACAACGTGCCCCGCAGCGAGTCCGGTTCCAGCGTCGGCGTGAACAGCCTGATGCGCTCGCTGGGCACCACCACTGCCGGTGCGGTGATGGCCGCGCTGCTGACCAGCCAGACCCAGGTGCTCGCTCCCGGGACGCCACCGATCCCCACCGCCACCGCCTTCCAGCTCTGTTTCGCGGTCGGCGCGCTGGCCGCGCTGGTCGGGGCGGGGATCACCCTGCTGGTCCCGCGGGACCGGCCGCAGCGCAGCATCCCGCCGGTCCGCACCGAGCAGGGAGACCGGACGGCGGAGGATTCGTTGGCGGGCTGACCGGGCGCCGCCTCGACCTGCGCCAGGCGCGGATGGGATGCTGGACCGATGACCGACCCGGACGTTCCGACCGAGGCCAGTCCCGCCGTCGGCAGCCTGCACCACCTGGAGCTGTGGGTGCCGGACCTGGACCGGGCCCGGCGGGAGTGGGGCTGGTTGCTGGGCCGGCTGGGTTACCAGCCGTTCCAGGACTGGCCGGAGGGGTGCAGCTGGCGGCGGGGCACCTCCTACCTGGTGGTGGAGGCCTCCCCCGCGATGAGCGGGACCGGCCACGACCGGCTCCGCCCAGGGATGAACCACCTGGCGTTGCACGCCGGCAGCGCTGCGGACGTGGACACCCTGACCGCCGAGGCGCCCGCCCACGGCTGGACGCTGCTGTTCCCCGACCGGCACCCGTTCGCCGGCGGGCCGGAGCACTACGCCGCCTACCTGGCATCCTCGGACGGCTTCGAGGTGGAGCTCGTGGCTACACACGGCTCCGCCGCCACGAGCACTCACTGAGCACCTCGGGCGACGAGCGCTAACGGCTGACCGCCCGGTCGGCGGAGTAGTACATTGCTGCTCGCCCGCGGCCATGGTGCGATCGCTCATATGGATGGATTCGACCCGACGACCAGCTTCGGCCCCGATGTGGCGGCGCGGTACGACAACGCGCTGCGCGGCGACGAGGAGGAGGCGGTGGCGTTCCGGGCCGAGCGTGCCGGCGCCGGACCCGCACTCGAGCTGGCCGTGGGCACCGGGCGGATCGCCTTGCCACTGGCGGCCACCGGCATCCAGGTGGACGGGATCGAGCAGTCCGCCGCGATGGCAGCGGTGCTGGCCGGCAAGCCAGGCGGATCACAGGTCGCCGTGACCATGGGGGGACATGTCTCGCGCCGACGCTCCCGGCGGCCTGTACGAGCTGGTCTACCTGGTCTACAACACCATCGGCAACCTGCTCACGCAGGACGACCAGGTGCACTGCTTCAGCAACGCCGCCCGGCACCTCAGCCCGTCGGGCTCGTTCGTGGTGGAGACCGGTACCGGCTGGGGCTGGTTCTCTGGGCGCACCAGCTACGTCGATGCCGAGCAGGTCTCCGCCCGGGCAGTGGTGCTGGACGTGAACAGGTTCGACCCGGCGAGCCAGATCCTGGAGGAGAACCATGTGCACATCAGCGCCGAGGGCATCCGGATGGACCCGATCGCCCAGCGTGTGGCCCCGCCCGGGGAGCTGGACCTGATGGCGCGGATCGCCGGTCTGCAGCTGACCGAGCGGTACGGCTGGTGGGACGGCCGACCCTTCGAGGCCTCCTGCCCCTCGCACGTGTCCGTCTACCGCCGCCCGACGGCGGAACCCGAGGCGGAGTAGGTCACCCACCCTGCTCCGGGGTGCTCAGGCGGCCCTGGGCGCCGGTGGTTGTGGCAGAGTGCCCTCATGGCGGAGATCCCGGGGCATGCTCTGCCTGCCGCATTCCGGCGGTTCTGGGCCGGTGAGGCCATCTCCGACCTCGGTTCCTGGGTCACGCTGCTCGCTCTGCAGGCCCTGGTGGTGACCAACCTGCAGGCCGGTGCGACCGGCACCGGACTGCTCTCGGCGGCTCGGTGGCTGCCGTATCTGACGTTCGGGCTGGTGCTCGGCGCCCTGGTGGACCGCCGGGCGCGCCGGCCGGTGATGATCAGCACCGACCTGGTCCGGGCCGTGCTGCTCCTGCTCATTCCGCTGTGCTGGTGGGTCGGGGTGCTCTCGCTGCCGTTGCTGCTGGTGATCGTGGTGGTCTTCGCCACGGCGACACTGATCAACGACAGCGCCTCATTCGCGTTCCTGCCCCGGCTGGTGCCACCGACGCAGCTGCAGGCCGCGCACGTGCGCATCGACGGTACCGGGGCGGTGGCGGAGACTGCCGGTCCGGCCGCCGGTGGCGGGCTGCTCGGCCTGGTCGGTGCCCCGGTGGCGGTGCTGGCGAACTCGGTCACGTTCCTGGCCTCGGCGGTGCTGGTGGCGCTGACCAAGGTGGACGAGCCGCCTCGGCCGGACGGTCCGCGGCCGAACCTGCGCGCCGAGATCGCGGCCGGGCTGCGGTGGGTGTACCGGACCGGCAGCCTGCGGCACCTGGCGGTGTGGACACACCTGTGGTTCGCCGCGCAGGCGATGCTCGGGGCGGTGCTGGCGGTCTACCTGCTCAGCACGATGGGGCTGAGCTATCTGTGGTTCGGTCTGGTGACAGCGGCCTCCGGGGTGGGCGGGCTGGGCGGTGCCCTCCTCTCCCTGCCGTTGGGGCTGCGCCTGGGCAGCGGCCGCACGGTGATCGTGGCGCACCTGCTCAGCGCCACCGGGGTGGTGGCCCTGCTGGCCGCGGCGGCGGCCGGGCCGCAGCCGTTGGTGCTCACCCTGCTCTGCCTGGGGCAGGGGCTGCACGGGTTCGCGATCGGGGTGAGCAACTCCCACGAGATGGCCTACCGCCAGCAGATCACACCGGATGAGCTGCAGGCTCGCACGAACACCACGATGCGCTCGATGAACCGGGCCGTGGTGGTGCTGCTGGCTCCGGTAGCCGGTGTGCTGGCCGAGCAGGTGGGGGTGCTGCCGGTGCTCGCCGCGGCAGCCGTGGTGTTCACTGCGGCGGCGCTGGGGTTGTGGTTCAGCCCGTTCCGGCACGCCGACCTGGTGCGCACCGGCTGAGCATGCCCGGCGACTGCCGGCAGGTGCTCTAGGGTCAGCTCATGACGAAGCAGGCGACCTTGGCGCAGATCGCGCAGGAGGCCGGGGTCTCCCTGGCCACGATCTCCAAGGTGCTCAACGGCCGTAGCGACGTCGCCGCCAGCACACGGGAGCGGGTGGAGCACCTGCTCGCCGCGCACCAGTACCGGCGCCGGTCCTCCGGAAAGCACCGGTCGCACCTGATCGAGCTGGTCTTCCACGAGCTGCACAGCGGCTGGTCGATGGAGATCATCCGCGGAGTGCAGCAGGCTGCCAAGGAGAACGGGCTCGGCGTAGTGCTCACCGAGAGCGGCACGCGGCACGCCCCCGGGTCGGACTGGCTGGCAGCGGTGCTGCAGCGCCGCCCGGACGGGGTGGTGCTGGTGTTCTCCGAGATCCCCGCGGCGATGCGGGAGACGCTCGCCGCCCGGTCCATCCCGTTCGTGGTGATCGACCCGGCCGGCGACCCGGATCCGGGTATCCCGGCGATCGGGTCGGCGAACTGGTCCGGCGGCCTGGCAGCCGTTCGGCACCTGATCGAGGCCGGGCACGAGCGGATCGGGGTGATCAGCGGGCCGAAGGACATGATGTGCTCGCACGCACGGGTGGACGGCTACCGTTCTGCGATGGCCGCTGCCGGGCTGCCGGTACGCCAGGAGTGGGTCACCTTCGGTGACTTCCACATCTCCGGTGGTGCCGAGCACGGAGCGCGGCTGTTGGACCTCCCGGAGCGTCCAACCGCCATCTTCGCCGGCAGCGACCTGCAGGCCCTGGGGATCTACGACATCGCCCGGGACCGAGGCCTGCGCATCCCGGAGGACCTCTCCGTGGTGGGCTATGACGACATCCCGCTGGCGCGCTGGGTCAGTCCCCGGCTGACCACCATCCACCAGCCGTTGGTAGAGATGGGTCGGGAGGCGACGCTGCTGGCGCTGCGCCTGGCTGACGGCGCAGCCGAGGCGGGACCGCGGATGGACCTGGCGACCAGCCTGGTGCAGCGTGAGTCCACGGCGCCACCGGCCTGAGGCGTGCGCCGGTCAACGCTGCTGCACCGGCACCAGCCGCACCTGGCTGGGGGTGGGAGTGATGGTGAACGTGGCTGAGGCGGGACCGCACACTACCCGGTAGTCCCCGTGGGCTCCCGTCACCGGCACCCGGCCCTCAGCATCGGTACGCACAGTGGTCGGTGCCAGCCACCACTCCTGGTTGATCAGCCGGTCCAGCGCGGCATAGGCAGGCTTGCGGGAGCCGTCGGCGCGGAGCAGCCCGATCGGTGCACCGAGCCATGCGCCGCGGTCGGAGATGCCCCAGTAGGTGATCGCGGCGACCGCCGGGTGGGCGAACAGCGTGCGGTAGTGCCGCTCGATCTCCTCAGCCTGCCGCTCCTCCCCCTGCGGGGTGGACGGCCAGTGGTCCACCACGTGGTCGTTGAGGTCGACCACGTCGGCCGGCATCAGGTCACCGGAGACCAGGCTGGTCTCGGTGAAGTGCAGCGGCAGACCGAACCGGGCGAACCGGTCGGCCACCTCGAGGAGCTGCGCCTCCCCACGGAAGCCCTGGTGCATGTGCGTCTGCAACCCGATCGCATCCAGGCGCACACCCGCTGCGAGGATCTCGCTGATCAGCTGCTCGTACCGTTCGGACAGGTCGAAGTCGTTGATCAGCAGCCGGGCAGCCGGGTTTGCCTCCCGCGCCGAGCCGAAAGCGAGCCGGACCATACCGACCCGGCCGACCTCTCGGGCGAGACGGGAGATGGCGTTCGGGACGCCGTCGGGCTCGTTGCAGAACTCGGGCATGATCACCACCTCGTTGATGGCGTCCCAGGTGTCCACGAGCCCGGCGAAGTCGTGCGTCTCACGGCGCACCCGGGCCCGCAGCACCGCCTCCACCTCACTGGTGGGCAGCGGATCCAGCCACGGCGCCTTGACCGTGTGCCAGACCAGCGGATGGCCCTTCAACCGCACCCCATGGTCGGTGAACCACTGGGCCGCAGCGGTGAGCCGGGCGGTGTGCGGGCGTCCCCGCTCCGGTTCGAACCGGCCCCAGTAGAACGGCAGCGTGGCGGTGTTGAACAGCTTCAGCCAGTCCGCGGCGAGCTGCTCCTGGTGCCGCTCGCCGGTGGCGTGCTCTATCAGGTCGAAGCCGATGTTGCCGAGCTCGAACGCGTGCCGGGTCTGCTCGATGACGACGTCCTGGTCGGCCAGGACCTCGCCGGTGGGGCTGGTGAGGGTGAGCTGGGCGGTCCCGGTACGGGCGCTGGGCAGGTTGGTCATCCCTTCACCGCCCCGGTGAGGCCACCCACGATACGACGCTGGGCGAAGGTGAAGAACAGCAGCGCCGGCACCATCGCCAGGGAGGTGAAGGCGAGCACGCCGGCGGTGTCCTGGGAGTAGGCGGTGGAGAAGTACTGCACCCCTACCGGCAGGGTGGCCGTGGCGGGGTTGCCGAGCATGAGCAGCGGCAGCAGGTAGGCGTTCCAGCTGGTGACGAAGGCGATCACCCCGACGGTCACCAACCCGGGGCCGGACAGCGGCAGCAGGATGCGGCGGAAGAAGCCGAACCGGCTCGCCCCGTCGATCGATGCCGCGTCCTCCAGCTCGGCAGGCACCGAACGCAGGAAGGGCACCAGGATGATGATCGTCATCGACATCTGGAACGCGACCTGCGGGACGATCACCGCAAGCAGGTTGCCGAGCAGCCCGAGGGTGCGCAGCATCGTGAACAGTGGCAGCACGGCGACGGTCAGCGGGAACATCAGTCCTGCGGTGAACAGCGTGAACAGGGCGGACCGGCCACGAAAGTCGTACCGGGCGATCACGAACGCCGCCATCACCCCGAGCACGACCACTCCGGCAGTGGTGGCCACGGCGACGATGGTGGAGTTCAGGAACTGGGTCCAGAACATCTCGTTGCCGAGCACCCCGGCGTAGTTGTCCCACACCCACGGGGTGGGCCAACCGCTGGGGTCGCGGTTGATCTGCGCGGTGGAGCGGAAACCGTTCAGCACCACGTAGACCACGGGTGCGACGGTCACGGCGACCACCACGAGGGCCACCAGGTAGACGAAGGGTTGGGCCCAGTCGAACCGGGTCTTGCCGGTCGCGGGAACAGTGGCACTGGCCATGTCAGCCTCCCCGGGTGACGGCGCCGGCCATGTCGCGGCGCAGGACGGCGCGCTGGTAGATCAGCGCGATGACCAACGAGACGAAGAACAGGATGACGGCCACTGCGCTGCCGAAGCCGATCTGGCTGCGCCCGTTGCCGATGTCCACCATGTAGGTGGCCATGGTCTGGGTGGCGTTCAGCGGTCCGCCACCGGTGAGGATCCAGACCATGTCGAAAAGCTGCAGCGAGCCGATGATGGACAGGAACGCCCAGATCCGCACTGTCGGGCCGAGCAGCGGGATGGTGATGCGCAGCTGCGTCTGCCACCAGCTGGCCCCGTCCAGGGCGGCGGCCTCGTGCAGCTCCTCGGGGATGCCTTGTAGCCCGGCGAGCATGAGGATGATCGCCAGACCCAGGTACTTCCAGGTGAGCACCGCGAACAGCGTCCAGAACGCCACGTCCGGGTCCGCCAGCCACTGCGGCTTCGTCCCGGTCCAGCCGAGCGAGGTGAGGAAGGTGTCGAACGGCCCACCGGGCGGCAGCATCAGCCGGAACGCCAGACCGGCGACCACCTCACTGAGCACGTAGGGCACGAAGATCAACGTGCGGATCAGCGTGCGCCCGCGAAGGCGGCGGTTCAGCAGCAGGGCGATGCCGATCGCCAGCGGCCCCTGGATCACCAGGGACAGCACCACGATGGTGATGTTGTTGCGCAGTGCGCCGAGGAACACCGGGTCGGAGAACGCGCGCACATAGTTGTCCAGACCGATGAACCGATCCAGCGGGCCCAGTCCGTTCCAGTTGAAGAAGCTGAACACGGCGGCCAGGACGACCGGCAGGATTACGAAACCGATGTAGACGACCAGGGCCGGTGCTGCGAAACCCCAGACCAAGGCGGTGTCCCGCAGCGGACGCCGGCGCCGGCGGGGCGGGGCGGCCGGGGCCGGGCGCGCCACCTGGACGCGCCCGGCCGTCACTTCTGGTGCAGCCACGGATCAGAGCGTGGCTGCTGCGCCGGACATCGCGTCCACGATGTCCTGCGGAGAGCCCTGGTCGCCGAACATCTGCACGATCGCGTCGTTGAGCGCCCCGCCCACGGTCGGGCCGTAGGCGGTGTCAAACCAGAGCTGTACGTAGCTGGCGTCACGCAGGCCGCCGAGCACCAGCTGCAGGTTCTCGTCCTCGACACCAGGCTCAGAACCCGGCGTGACCGGCACGCCTGCGCCGCTCTCGCCGAACCGGGTCTGCACGTCCACGCTGGAGATGTAGGCCAGCAGCTCGGCGCACTCCGGCGGCGCCCAGGCGGAGCAGGAGAAGCCGTCGCCGCCGCCGAGTGCCGCGGTCGGGTCACCGGCAGCCCCGTCGATGGCCGGGAAGTTGAACCAGCCGAGGAACTCCGGCGGGGTCGCGTCCTCGTCGCCGGTCTCCTCCTGGAGGATGCCGCCCATCACGCCCGGGTTCCAGTGGCCCATCAGCTCCATCGCTGCCTCACCGGTGGCCAGCATTCCGGCGGAGCTACCGGCTCCCTGTTGGGCGCTGGTAGCCAGGAACCCTTCCTGGAAGGGGTCGGAGTCGATGAACTCCGCGAGCAGCTCACCCGCTTCGACGAAGCACGGGTCGTCCCAGGTGAGCTCGGCCTGCGCGGCCTGCAACACCTCCGGGGAACAGGACTTCAGGGCGAAGTTGTACCAGTAGTGCGCTGCCGGCCAGCCGTCTCCTGCGCCCACGGCGATCGGCGTGATGTCCGCGGCCTTGAGCTTGTCGATGGCCTCGTACAGCTCGTCCAGGGTGCTCGGCGGCTCGTCGATCCCTGCCTCGGCAAACAGCTCCGTGTTGTACCAGAAGCCTTCGATGCCGAAGTTGTACGGCAACCCATAGGTGCTCTCCTCGTACTGCCAGGGCGCCACCACACCACCGAGCGCCTCGACCTCCTCGGCCAGCTGGTCGGAGACGTCCATGACGTAACCCGCCTGCACCTGCGCGGCCAGCTCACCAGCACCCCACTGCTGGTAGAGGTCCAGACCGCTGCCGGTGCGCAGCTGGTTCGGGATCAGGGTGCGCTGCAGCTCTTCGTTCTGATACCCGGTCACCTCTATGGTGACGCCTGGATGGTCCTCCTCGAACTCGGCTGCCACGTCCTCCCAGAAGCCGCTCAACGGCTCACCGGTGGCGTTGTGCCACCACACGATAGTGACGTCACCGTCCTCGCCGCCCTCACCGGAGCCGCCGCTGCAGCCAGCGACCGCACCCAGCGCGAGTGCCGAGGTGGCTGCGACTGCAGCCCACCTCATCTTGCTGTTCATCGAACTCTCCTCCTCGAAAGTTTCGACTTCGACGTCGAAAGTCTTACGGACGGCCTCAGCGTAGGCAACGACTGTTCGGGTGTCAACAGCAGAATATTCGCGGACAGACTGTTCGCGGGGCTGACGACACTTAGCGGTGGGCTGGATATTGTCCGGCCGAGCAGCGCGGAGAAATGCATCGGAGGGTATGTCGAGAGTTTCGCGGTCGCGCCCGGGGCGTGCGCGGGCACCCCTGAGCCGTGGGGGACGGCGGGCACTGTGGGCGCTCCCGCGGCCACCGCTCGAGCCTCGGGAGCGCCCGCGCTCACTGCGCCCAGGGCGGATCGATCCGCTCCCCCGCCTCGGTGATGGCGTGCAGTCCGACGGAGGTGGTCACCCAGGCGGTCGCACCGCGCTCTCCGCCGTCGATGCGCACCTGCGCACCGGCCGGGACATGCAGCACCTCCCCGGGCCGGAGCGCGAACGCGGCGCCGTCCAGCTCGCCGCACAGCACGCCCTCGAGGACCAGGAGCACCTCCTCGTTGCTGGGACGGTGCGGCAGCCCGGGGAGCGCCGGGCGGACCTCGAGCCGCCAGGCGCACAGCTGCTCCGCCCCGGTGGACGGGGCCACGTACGTGTCGAACGTGCTGCCACCGAGCTGGTGACGGGCCGCCTCGGTGGGGTGGATCGTGGGCATGATGGTCCTCCATGTAGTCAGGTTGGTTGACTATATGGTCAGGCTACTTGTCCACCTCTGTCAAACTAGGCTCATGGACCAGGACTGGACGACCGCGGTGGCGACTCTCCGGGTGGCGGGCCAGCTGGTGCAGGGCATCCAGCGCGGGATGCGCGCGCGGGGGTTCGCCGACCTGCGACCGGCGCACGGGTTCGCGTTCGTGCGGCTGAGCCACGGACCAGCGACCACGGTGCAGCTGGCCGAGCACCTCGGCGTGACCAAGCAGGCGGCCAGCGAGATGGTCCGTCACCTGACCGAGGGCGGCTACCTGCGCCGCCGACCCGACCCCTCCGACCGGCGGCAGGTGCTGCTCGAGCTCACCGCCGCGGGCCGCACCGCGACCGATGCGGCCGCTGCGGCGGCCGCCGAGACCGTGGCCGCCTGGCGCACCAAGCTGCCGGCGGACCAGCTCGACCAGCTGTCCGCAGCGCTGCACGCACTCGCCGAACCGGGCCCGCTCCGCCCGGTCTGGTAGCCAAGCCAGTATCCGCCAGCCAGCCCCACCAGTCCGTCAACCTATGTTGACACACGCACAATGCGTCAACTATGGTTGACCGCATGATCGACGACCCCGCCACTGCGGCGACCAGCGAGGACCCCGTCACCGGGCTGCGGGCCGTGCGCTCCCTTCGCGAGCTCGCCGACCGGCTGGAGACCCTCCAGGTCGCCCGGGCCCGGCAGCTGGGCCTGTCCTGGCAGGAGATCGCGGACGCACTGGGCGTCACCCGGCAGGCAGTACACAAGAAGCACCGGAAGGAGCTGTGATGTTCGAGAGGTTCACCCGCGAGGCGCGGGCCGCTGTGGTCGGCGCCCAGGAGGAGGCCCGCACCCGCGGCGCCCGGCAGATCGAGACCACCCACCTGCTCGCCGCGCTGCTGCGCAGCAGCGCGACCGCGGGCGCGGTCACCGCAGCGGGCGGGGACGTCCAGGCGCTCGTCCGTACCCCCGACCACGGCGACCTGGACGCGGAGGCGCTCTCCGCCGTCGGCGTGGATCTGGA
This sequence comes from Ruania albidiflava DSM 18029, assembly GCF_000421225.1. Lineage (GTDB taxonomy): Bacteria > Actinomycetota > Actinomycetes > Actinomycetales > Beutenbergiaceae > Ruania > Ruania albidiflava. Next base: position 64,699 of record NZ_ATWL01000010.1, read on the forward strand.
CGCGGTGACCGCCCAGGCGGAGAAGACCCTCGGGCCCGGCGCACTGGCCCGCTCGGCCCGCTCCCCCAAGCACCTGCCGTTCGCCCGGGAGGCGAAGAAGGCCCTGGAGCTGGCCCTGCGGGAGGCGATCCGGTTGCAGGACCGGAGCATCGAGAGCCGCCACCTGTTGCTGGCCGTGCTCCGCGCGGAGTGCTCGGCGCGGGAGCTGCTGGTTCGCCACGGCACGGACCTGACCGCGCTGCGCTCCACCCTGGAGACCCCACAGCCCCGGTCCGCCTGACCACCACCCCTGAGGTCGTCATGCTCAGGGTGCGCTATCGCGCACTCCTGGCATGACGACCCGGGGGCGATCTGACAGTCAGCCGATCAGCATGCCGACGATCGCGGCGCTCATCAGGTTCGCCAGCGTGCCGGCGAGAACGGCCCGGACACCGAGCTGGGCGATGTCACCGCGCCGGCTCGGGGCGATCCCGCCGAGACCACCGAGCAGGATGGCGATCGAGCCCAGGTTCGCGAAACCAGTGAGGGCGAAGGTGATCACCGCCTGTGCCTTGGCGGAGAACTCCCCCGCCTGCGGCGCGAAGTCGCTGAACGCCACGAACTCGTTCAGGACCACCTTCTGGCCCAGGAAGCTGCCCGCCTCCAGCGCTTCCGGCCACGGGGTGCCGACCAGGAACATCACCGGGGCGAACACGTAGCCGAAGACCTGCTCGATGGTCAGCTCGGCGCCGAACCAGCCGCTGACCACACCCAGCAGGAGGTTGCCGAGAGCGATCAGGGAGATGAACGCCAGCAGCATGGCGCCCACGTTCAGCGCCAGCTTCAGCCCATCCCCGGCGCCGCGAGCGGCCGCGTCGATGACGTTGCGCGCCTCGCCCGGCTCGTCCTCGTCCGCCGGCGTGTCCGCTGCAGCGGGGCGCCCGGTCGCCGCGTCGGTCTCCGCCCTGGAGGCGGGTGCACGCGCAGCGTCGGTGGAGTCAGCCTCGGCGGCGTCGGTGCCGGTGGCAGTGGTGGTGGCCGTCCGTCGCCGGTAGCGCTGCCCGCCGAGCGCGGAGGCCTCCGCCACCTCTTCGGGCACGGCGCGGTGGCCCGAGGGTGTCTCGGCCGCCTCCTGCAGCGCTCCGGCCGGCACCAGCAGCTTGGCCATCGCCAGCGCACCGGGGGCCGCCATGAAGCTCGCGGCGATCAGGTAGTCCAACCGCGCACCCAGGAGCGAGTACCCGACCAGCACCGAACCGGCGACCGTGGACAGCCCGCCGACCATCACCGCGAACAGCTCCGAGCGGGTCATCGCCTTGACGTAGGGGCGGATCACCAACGGGGCCTCGGTCTGCCCGACGAAGATGTTCGCGGCGGCGTTCATCGACTCCGGGCGCGTCGTGCCGAGGATCTTGGCCAGCCCCCCGCCGATGATGCGCACCACCCACTGCAGCACGTTCAGGTGGTAGAGCACTGCGGTGAGCGAAGCGAAGAACACGATCACCGGCAGCACCTGGAACGCGAACACCGACCCGTCCTCGGGCAGCACCGGCCCGAAGAGGAAGTCGATCCCGTCGGCGGAAGTGTCGATCACCGCCTGGACGGCGGTGGAGACACCGTTCAGGACGGTCGCTCCCCACGGGACGTACAGCACCAGGACACCGACCAGGACCTGGGCTGCCAGGGCGAGGCCGACCGTGCGCACCCGGATCTTGCGACGGTCGACGGAGAGCAGGACGGCGAGGCTGAGCAGCACCAGCATGCCGCCCAGCCCCCAGAGCAGATCGATCACGGAACACCCCCATGTTGTGCGCGATGTGCTCCGGACAGCCTGACACGCGCTGTCAAGACCAGGATCCCCGTGCACCCCACCGGTGGTCCGTATCATCGGTGTCGATGACCGACGACGCTCCCCGCCCGCAGCGTCTGGTGGACCTCAGCCACACGATCCGAGCAGGCATGATCACCTATCCGGGGCTGCCCGGGCCGCAGATCAGCACGCACCTGAGCCGCGAGGCCTCCGCCGACCACTACGCGCCAGGCACCACGTTCGCCATCGATGCCATCACGATGGTCGGGAACACCGGAACCTACCTGGACAGCCCGTTCCACCGGTACGCCGACGCCGCCGACCTGGCAGCCCTCGAGCTGGAGACCCTGGTGGACCTGCCCGCCGAGGTCTTCCACCTGCAGGATGTCCACACCCGGGGCATCACCGCTGCTGCTCTGACCGGCCGGGACCTGCGCGGCAGGGCGGTGCTGCTGCACACCGGCTGGGACACCCGTTTCGGCACGCCCGGCTACGGCGAGCCTGCGCCGTTCCTTGCCGCCGACGGCGTTGCTCACCTTCTCGCTGCTGGGGCCAGCCTGGTAGGGATCGACTCGGTCAACCTGGACGACACCGCACCCGCGGCTTGCGGTGAACGGCCCGCGCACAGCGGGCTCCTGGGCGCCGGTGTGCCTGTGGTGGAGCACCTGACCAACCTCGGCCAGCTCCCGGCGTCCGGTGCCCGGGTGACGGTGGTGCCACCGAAGATCGAGAGCTTCGGCACGTTCCCGGTGCGGGCGTTCGCCACTGTGCCGGTCGGTACCGACTGACCGGTCGACGCTCCCCCGGGCACACCGCCAGGCCGGGGCACCGGCGGTCACCGGTCGGCCCGGCGGACCATCGAAGGAGACCTGTCGGTCAGAGTTTTGGCCGATGAAGGCCCGGCGTGGTGCTTCCTAGTGTGCCCGGATGACCTCATCGACCGACTCCCGCCAGCAGCTCCCGCAGGCCGCCACAGCAGCGGGCGCCCGACCGCCCCGGTTGCACGGCCTGGACGCCCTCCGCGGCGGCGCACTGCTGCTGGGCATCGTGCTCCACGCCCTGATGCCGTTCCTGCCCGGCGGTGGCTGGCTGGTGGCCGACTCCCAGACCTCCGGGCTGGCCGATCCGGTGGTGTTCGTGGGCTGATCGCGGGGTGCTGCTCGCTGCGGCGCCCCACGCCGTCGGGCTCATGCTTCAGGCAGGGCCGGCCGGAGGCATCCGCGAACCGCACACGCTCATCCCGGAGCCGTCCTCGCTGACGTGCTACCTAGGGGCGTTCACCCTCGGGTGGCTGCTGTTCGCCCGACCGGACACCCTCAGCCGGTTGGCCGGTCAGTGGCGGGTCCACCTGGGCGCAGCCGTGGTCGGCTCCGGTCTCGGCCACCTCGCGGTGAACCAGTGGCCATCGGGGCTGGCCACCGCCACGGTGGTGGCGGTGGCCGACTGGTGCTCGGTGGCCGACCTCGGCTGGCCGGTGCCGGTCAAGCTGGGACTGACTCTGATCGTCACGATGGCGTTGCTGCTGTCCAGCTATCACCTGCTGGTGCGACCACGGGCGCTGGGGGCCTGGCTGAACGGCCGGCGCTACCCCACCTGAGCAGGAGACGACGAGCGCGGCGGTACCCGACTGGTCGCACGAGCGCTCAGGGGAAGCGGGCCAGCCGCCGGCGCAGCCCGGCCTGCCCGGCGGCCATGGTCCGCCCGTGCGCCCAGCGGGCTACCGGTCGCAGCACCCGCAGCAGTCTCCGCTCGGTGACGACGCACCACACGATGGTCATCCGGGTGCCGTTGCGCTGGTCCTGGGCCGTCCAGGTCCCCGTCCCGCGCAGGTCTCCGCGCACGGTCAGCGAGGTTCGGTACGGCGCCGCAGCGCCGGTGAGCTCGACCTGCAGGGCGAGACGGTAGCCGAGCACGCTGCGCACCACCAGCGCAGCGCACCGCCCGAGCCCGTCCGCGGAACCTGGCCGGACCACCCGGGCCGACGCGATACCGGGCCACCAGCTCGGCCACCGGACCACGTCGACCAGCACGGGCCAGGTGAGCTCCGCCGTCGTGGGCACGGTCCAGACCGAGACCAGGTGGAACGGTGCGGACTCGCCCGGGCCGGGGACGGTGTGCGCGTGCGGCATCGGCCTGCCAGGACGGCTGCTCAGGCGCCCTGGTCCCAGTTCACCCGCATGGTCGACTCGCTGATCGCCATCCAGGCGGCGAAGGTGGCCGCGCCCGCGTCGAAGGCCACCAGGCGCACGTCCCAGCGCCCCTGACCGCGCGCCGTCGCCCGGAGCAGCGCCAGGCCTGCGGCCAGGTTCATCGCTGCCCAGAGCGCATTCACCCCGGGCGCGGAGTCTCGTCCGCGCAGCGGGGTGAGGTGCCCGTGGCCGGTGACGGCCGTGGCCAGGTGCGGCAGGCTGTTCGCGCACAGCACGCCCGCGGCGAAGGCGCCGACGCTCTTCCTCACCGGCTCACCGGCTCACCGGCCGTCGCGGCTGGCGTAGGCGAGCAGGGCACCGGCCAGACCGACATTCTTCATGAACTGGATCTTCTGCGCGTTGCGCTGCGCCGGGTCGTCCGTCTCCCAGAACGGGTGCCCGGCCAGTGTGGTCGGGACCAGGGAGGCGACCAGACCCACGGCAGCCGCACGGGGCAGGACGCCGACGGCAAGAGCGGCGCCGCCGGCGACCATCGCGGCACCGTTCGCGCGAACCACCAGGTCGGGGCGGGGCAGGCCGAGCTTCTCTGCGGCCTTGACCCGACCGCCCGGCTCCTTGGCGGAGCCGTAGCCGAGCACGATGAACGGGAGCCCGAGTGCTGCGCGGCCGAGTACGTGCAGGACCTTCATGGGCATCCTCTCGCTGGGCGGGCGCGGTGCACCCTGGGGCCGCGCTTCGTTCTCGCTCTCACTCTATAGCCACGCGGTGAGCACGGCGGAGCCGGACATGACACAGGCACGGGTGCTGCGCACTGGCAGCACCCGTGCCTGGCCGCGAGCCGTCCGACCGCCCGACGGGCTCGGCGCTCACCCGGCCATGGTCAGCTGGCCGTCGGCAGCTGGTCCGCGTCCCGGCGGGCTGCGCGGCGACGGCGCAGGCTGAACTTGCGCTCGCCACGTGCCGGGTTGATGGTCCGGGCGAAGCCCGGCCACGGCGGGACCGGTGCGGCCGGCAGACCAGCACCCGTGCAGGGAACCCCGGTGGAACGAACGGTGTGCGGGGACACCGTGCCGTAGGCGGTCACGTCGACCTGGTTACGGCAGTGTGGGCAGACGTTCGGCGCACCGAACGAAGAACCGAAGACGCTCATGTGTGCCTCAGCTTTCAGACGGAACGCTGCGCCCAGGGAGGAACGAGGCTAAGCAACGTGCCATGCACGTGGGTCACCACGCCACCTTGTCGGCAGCGATGCGGGGGATAGAAACAGGCGATGCCGTGCGGACCCCGTCGGTTCATCGACCACTTCCGATACTACCTGTTCAGGCGGCTGAAAGCGAGTCACCAGATCGCCCACAAACCGCAGTATCGCGGTGATTTGAGCCACCCGGACCACCTGTCGATGTACGGGTGGTCAACGGTGGGCAAACGGGGGTGCGACACCCGATGACGGCGACCGCCACAACCGGTGCGACGTGTCCGCAGAGACTCGGTGCGCACCGCTCTGGTCGAACCGCCCGGGGCTATCGTGGTGGGTGTGGTACCGATCCTGCGCGAGGACTGGCGACCGTGGCGCACACCGTCACCGCTCGACGGGCGCAGGCCCGGGAGAGAGGACCTCGCCGCGGCGGCCCGCTCGCAGCTCGGTCGGCAGGACGTGCTCCCCTACCCCACCGACGAGGCGTGCACGGGCCGGCTCCGGCTGCTGGTGGTCGGGATCAACCCGGGCCTGTGGACGGCGGCAGTCAATGCCCCGTTCGCACGACCGGGCAACCGGTTCTGGCCCTCGCTGCACCGCGCTGGGGTCACTCCGAGGCTGGTGGACGCCTCCCGCGGGTTGGCGCGGTGCGATGAGCGGATGCTCGCCGAACGCGGCGTCGGCGTCGTGAACCTGGTCCAACGCGCCACAGCACGAGCGGACGAGCTGACCGGAGACGAGCTGCGCACCGGGGCACAGCGTCTCATCGCACGGGTGCGCGTGCTGCGACCGCGGCTCGTGGCGGTCGCGGGAGTGACGGCGTTCCGGACGGCGTTCGACCGGCCGCGGGCAGCCCTGGGTGCCCAGCAGGCCGGTGACATCGACGGCTGGCAGGCGCAGGTGGCACTGTGGGTGCTGCCGAACCCGAGCGGGCTGAACGCCCATGAGACAGTCGAGTCGCTGGGACAGTGGTGGCGGCGGGTGTGGGCCGCAAGCCCCACCTGAGGGAACGTGCTCGCCCTCGGGCCCGATCGAGACGGGTCCGGACGCGCCGCCGGCAGCCACCCGCCTACACCGGCAACGGGCGGCTGGTGGCCGACTACGCCGCCTCCACTCGAGACGCCCAGTCCCGCACCAGCTGCCCGGCGATCGCCGGCTGCTCCAGGTGCACGTTGTGCCCTGCACCATCGAGGGCCACGTACGTCGCAGCAGTGAAGTGGTCCAGCAGGACGAGCTGGTCGGCATGACCGACGATGTGGTCCTGCTTGCCGGTGATGATCAGGGTCGGCCGGTCGAACGACGCTGCAGACCCCGGTGCGGGATCGAGGAAGTAGCGTTGGGAGAGACGTGCCATCGCCTCCGGGTGCGCCGTGCGGATTCCCGGTAGGGCATGGTCGCGGAAGGCGTGCCAAGAGTCGGCGGTCTGCCGTGCGGCGATGGTGGTGAACTGCTCCCGTTCGCCGCTGTCCAGGTGGGCCAGGAGAGCCTCGTCCCGCTCGATGACGGTCCGATCGGGCAGGGCGCGTTCGGCTGGATCGGGGAAGACGACGGGAGCGACCAGTGCAAGGCCGGCCACCTGGGTACCGAACTCTGCGAGAAGATGTCGGGCCAGCAGACCACCGAGGGAGCTCGCCAGCACTGCGAACCGCCGTTCGCCGACGAGCTGCGCCACCTGGTCCACGAGCCAGTCGGCGAGCTCGGGCAGACCGCCGGGGTCGGGAAGCGGGGGTGTCCTCCCGAACCCAGGCAGGTCCAGATAGAGCCGTTCCCACTCCGCTACGACGAAGCAACCGTCGAGCGGCAGGAGGAGCCGATGGTCGACGCCGTTGCCGTGCAGGCCGATCAAGGGCATGCCGCGGCCACGGCGCACGATGTGGGGGGCGGGTTCCATGACACCTCTCGATATCGCGCAGGTACGTGCTGGTGGGCGCACCGTTGCTGCGCACTCGCCGAGCTGGATGGGGTCAGTCCTCGAGCGCGGCCTTCATGCAGCGCATCGCGGCGAGGGTCTTGGGCACGCCGATGTAGGGCATCAGGTGCACGAAGCATTCTGCGACGTCTGCTGCGCTCATTCCGGCGACGTCGACGGCGGTCCTGATGTGACCGGCGAGCTGCGGCTCGGTACCGCCCATGGCCGCCAACGCCGCCATGTTGAGCATCTGACGGTCGCGCAGCTCGAGACCCTCGCGCTGGTACGTGCCACCGAACACGGCGCCGACCACCCAGTCGGACGCGCCCGGAGCGTACTCGTCCAGCTGCTGCTTCCACGCCGCGGCACTCTCCGGGGACTGAGTCGCTGCGACGAACTCATTGCCCTTGGACATGCTCAGTTCCACGTCTTCCTCCTCGCGACACAACACAGCACCAGGCTCAGGCTAGCCTCGGTGCCGCCTGGGACGACAACCGTCGCTAAGCATCGACCATCGGGATGGCCTCGACGACCGGCCACGGGTCGGACCGCAACCTCCCGTAGGTATCCACGTCGATCCGGCGCCCGTCGACGAGGAACTTCTCGCGCTCGGTCCCCTCCTTGATGAATCCGGCGCGCCTGGCCACCACACCCGAGGCCGGATTGTTCACCCGGTGCCCGAGCTCGAGCCGCTCCAGCCCGCGCCCGGTCAGCGCCCAGTCCGCGACCGTGGCCGCTGCTCGGCTGGTCCAGCCGCGACCACGCGCAGCTGCTGTCATCCAGTACCAGAACCAACCGTTCTGGTTCTCCTCATCGACGGTGACGCACACGAGGCCCACCAGTGTGTCGTGCTCGGCCACGGCCCATGCCTCGTGCGGTGCGTCTGTCGCGATGAGCCGCGAGACATACTGCTGAGCATCGGCCCGCGTGGTGACGTCACCCTGACGGGCCATATCGGCTTCGGACTGAAAGGCTTCCAGGACGGCGGTCACATCCGCCATGCGCGGGCGACGCAGTCTCACGCGAGTGCTCACCGGCTCTCCAGCGCCGCAGGGACGGCAAAGCTCTCGTGCCGCAGCCGGCGCTGCCGGGGCGGGTCGTGGTCTGTCTGCGGGGCCATCCCGGCCTCGGACGTCGTGGTGCTACCGAACGCTCTGGTCACAGGACCACTCTGCACCAGGAGGCGTGCGTGCGACCAGACGTCACGTCCGCTGCGGAACACACCACCGCGGCAGCCCTCTGCCCGGGCGGTGCTGCCGGCGGCCGTGCCGCCACGGAGGCGTTCAGCGACCATGGCTACCGCGGGGCGTCGTTGGCGGCGATCGGCCGGTCGATCGACATGACCCAGCAAGGAGTCCTCTACCACTTCCCCACCAAGGTCAGCCTGCTGCTGGCAGTCCTCGAAGAACGCGACCGGCGCGGGATGCAGACGTGGCCGCTGGATCGCCCGCTGGTCGGTACCGAGGTGCTGGACGAGTGGGATGCCACCGTCGCACAGAACGTCCAGCGCTACGGGCTGGTGCGTCTCGCCACACCCTGCCGGATCACGCCGTCGACCTGATCACGGACGCGGCTGCACGGCCAGGGCTGAGCCGGAGCCGGTACACGTAGTGCAACGGCGGGTCGGCGGGGTTGTCCGGGTCGAGATCACCTTCGGCGACGCGAGTGAACCCGGCCGACTCCAGCAGCCGCCAGGACACCTCGTTGCCGGCCGGGACCGGGACGACGAGCTCCGTGGCCTCCGGGTGGTCGTGCCGAAGGTCGTCGACGGCGGTGCGAAGCATCCCGCTACCCAGTCCCTGGCCACGGTGAGCGGCCCCGAGCAGGTAGTCCACGGTCCAGGCGTGCGGGTCCAACGGCAGCACCGCTGCTAGCGCGGTGGCGTACTCCGGGTAGTCAGCGAGCCGGCAGCGCTGCACCACACCTGCGGGAACGTCCTGGTGCAGTGCGAGGAGGTCCTCACCCGGTTCGAGGCCGTCGATCCCTGGTCCGAAGTCACGCTCCAGGCCTTGATCGCTGGTGTCGTGGTTCCACCAGCGCGCCACCACCGGATCCGAGAGCCACGCACGCAGCTGATCGAAGTCCTCGCGGCGCAGTGGGCGGAACGTCCAGGTCAGCCTCGGCTGCTGCTTCTCCACGGTGAGAACGCTACCGGTGGGACGGGGTGGTTCGAGCAGCGGCCCGCGGACTACGGCACGCAGCACACCGGACCGGTCGTGAGCCCGGGTGCCGGTCCGTGCTCGTCGGCGCTGTCGGTCACCAGCGCGCGGTCAGGAGCTCGGCCCATCGCTGGGGCATCGGCGCTGTGATGGACAGGGGCGAACCGTCGGGTCTAGGGATCACCAACCTGGCGGCATGCAGGTAGAGCCCGGTGCCGCCCATGCTCGCCACCTGCTGGTTGAAGATCGGGTCACCGTAGCGGTCGTCGCCGGCGATGGGGTGACCAGCATGCCGCAGGTGGACACGGATCTGGTGCTTACGTCCGGTCACCAGCTGGACGTTCAGGACGGTCGCCCGCGCTCCGACCCGCTGCTGCACCCAGACGCGGGTCACAGCGTGCTGACCGTCGGCGTCGACGACCACGCGATCCTCACGGCGTCGCAGTGGCGCGGCCACGACGTTGGTCTCGGCACGCCAGCTGCCAGCGACGAGGGCCAGGTAGTGGCGTTCCATCTCCGCTTCCCGCTCGCGCAGCAGCTGGTGGATGTACCGCAGCATCGAGGCAGACTTCACCAGTGCGAGGACCCCCGAGGTGTCGCGGTCAAGACGGTGACCGAGCTCCAGCTCCGGAAGATCGGGGCGCAGCTGGCGGAATGCTTCGATCACACCGGCGGGGACGTCTGTGCCCTGATGGACCGCCACACCGGCCGGTTTGTCCACGACCAGGAAGTCTTCGTCCTCGTAGAGCACGGCATCTCTCAGCTGCTCGATCACAGTCGACGGTACTGTCCGTGCCGGCAGACGGGCGGGTGCGGTCTGCAGCCTGGGAACGTCGATGACATCGCCTTCCTGAAGGCGATAGTTCGGTGTCGTCTTGCGCCCGTTGATGCGCAGCTTTCCCTGCCGCAAGAGCCGGAACAACAACCCGGTCGGCACACCTTTGAGCCGGGAGCGCAAGAACTTGTCCACTCGCCGCCCGGCATGCTCGCTGTCGACCGTGATCGTGCCGGCCGGTCGGACGGTCACCGATCCGCATCCGCGCGCCTGCTCCCGGCTACGACCACCGCGTACCTCAGCCACTCACGTCACTCCACCACGCAGACGACAGCATGACCATGTCGACGACCTGCCCGCAGACCTCGGCGGACGATGCCCAGCGCAGTCCCTCTGGCGCTCCGCCCTGTCCGGCCGGGGCTGCGGCGCGACGACGGATGGGCCGGGACGCCTCATGGCACCAACCATCGCCGGAGCGCACCGGTCCACTCCTCGAGGGCATCAAGATGGGCATCATGGCTCCCGCCGGTCAGGTCGATCCGCTCGGTCTCGGGGCGGCGGCGGATCAGCTCGTCCTTCTCGGCGTCGCTGAACATCCCGCGCTTGGCAAAGATCACCAGGGTCGGCGTCGGGAGCGATTCCCACTCTGCCCAGCGGGGTACATGCACGGCCTCGATCGTGCGTTGCATGACGTCGGCGTCGAAGCGTGGACACAGCCCGTCGGACGTCGCCTCGAGGTCGGCGACCCACGCGTCGGCGATGGGCGCCGTCCCGAGGTAGGCACGTGCCTGCGCCCGGTCGGCGAACGGTACGGGCCACGAGGCGAAGAACTCTCCCAGCCGCGCGGCTTCGCCCGGGTCGTCGCTGCCGGCTACGTGCCCTTCGAGCATCACCAGCCGATCGACGAGATCGGGGCGCATCGCAGCGGTGAGGAACCCGGTGTGCGCTCCCATCGATTGACCGACGAGGATGCCGCGCTCCCCCGACGCGTGTGTCTCGAGCACACGCACGACATCGGCGACGAACGCCTCGCGCGAGACGTCAGCCGGTCGCCTCGTGCTCGCACCATGTCCGCGCTGGTCGACGACCAGCACGCGGAACGCGTCCCGCAACGCGTGTGCCGTCGGCAGCATCTCCCGGGAGCTCCCGGCCAGGCCGTGCAGCAGGATCACAGGCGGGCCATCACCGCCGAGATCGGTCACCGCGATAGCAGCTTCGCCCCCACTGCACCCCAGCGCAGCCAGCATTCCACTCACCCCAACGCCGATAGTGGGTCTGACAGACGATCCGATCATGGCGCACCGAAGCGATCACGTCACGCCGGTCCGTGTCGCCCACCACGTGCGGACCTGTCGATCAGCCAGCCCGTCACTCGCCATGCGTCAGCCATGGTGTCGTCTTCCTCGTCGCCTCGTCACGGGATCGACGGACGGTGTCGGGCGGAACACTGCCGCTGCGCCACGACGGGCACGACGTCGTCGTCCATGCTCCCACCAGGAGCCTGCCCGTCATCAGCAAGTCCGCAGGCCATAGCTCGCCAGCCTTCACGCTCCTTCGGTACAGCTCGAGCCTGCCGACCGAAGAGTTCGGGCTCGAGTGATTCGTCCGGGCCCTGAAAACCAGTCGACGGAGACCACCGGTAGGTCTCACGCCCTCAGCTGCTACCGCAAGGGTTTCCTCGAACAGCGAGAGAAAGTCTTACGCAAGCAGCCAAAGTCTTGCGGGCACGCACGCCGCCCGTCCACTGAGATTGGGTTACGTAGCGCAGTCTGCCCCCACGGGCTCAAAGACAACGTGGCGGACGGATAACCATCCCGGTTGACCGCGGGAACCGCTGGGAACCGCTGGGAATCGCTGGGAACCGCCGGAACCGGTTCCCAGCGGTTCCGATCACTTTCCGGGGGGCGAACTGGCCCTGTCGCGGAGTCAGTTGGCGAGGGACACCCACCGACTCCTCCCTGCATCGTTCCTGGTCAGAGCGATTTCAAAAGTCTTTCGCCAAAACCCTTGTGTGCCGAACGGCAGCCGACACGGTACCCGGTGAGCCACAGACGTGGCTCGGGTCGCCAGACCTGGTGGCCCACCACTCACACAAGGAGACCCCAAGGTGCACAACACCACCATCATCATCAAGAACATCGTCAAGAAGACCGCCGCTATCGGAGTAGCCGGGATCGTAGGCCTGGGCGCTCTTACTGCTTGCAGTGACACAACACCTACGCCAGGAGGGCAGGGCTCCGAGAACCCTGAGTTCATGGAGCCAGCCCGTGACCGTCCAGGGCCTCGAGGGGATCGTCGACGACGACCGCTACTGGGTGGCCCAGGACTCTCGCGTGCCGCTGGCTGGTCATCACCTGCCTTGGCTTCCTCGCCAACCCGTGGTTGGTCGCGGCCCTGGGCGCGCTGGTTGCCTCCGCTGTGGCCTCACCAGTCCTCTGGCGTGCGATGAGCGGATCGATGACCCAGAAGGTCACCGCCAACTGAGAAGTCTCGCCAAGAGCCCGCCAGCAACGTCCTGGCGGGCTCTTCGGCTGTCTGGACCAGAGCTGTCGCGCTAGCCTGACAGCGGACACGAAAGGACTCGGAAATGCAGCCGTTGGACTCGACCTGGCCGGAATTCATCATGCCTGTCGACTCAGATGCTGAGCTGTACCGCGCAGTGGTGGCTGCTGCAGGTTCGTCGAGATCAGACCCGGAGCAGAGCGAGACTGCCCCATTGAGGCTCTCAACAAACGACGGGAGCGACGAGGTCGAACTTCCCGCTGACCTCGTCGAGGTTCTCTTTCTTGCTGCCTCGGCGTTCGCAGAGGGTCGAGCCGTCTCGATCATCTCCGTGCCGGAGATCATCACGACCTTTCAGGCGGCCGAACTGTTGGGACTACGCCATGCGGAAGTCGTCGAGCTACTCGATGCCGGTGAACTCACTCCCGTGGCCTCAGGAGCTACACGTCCCCGCCTACGCCTGGCTGATGTGCTGGCACTCCGGGATGAGCTTCACGAACGCCAATCGCAGTCCATCGCCGAGACCTCGGAACTTGAGTAGCCTACGGGGTGCCTTCCCTGACGGGTGATGGACCGCAGGATCACTGGTGGCGACGCTCCAGCTGGTGCTTGAGGTACAGGATGTGGAACACGTCCACGGCGTCATCCAGGTTGTCATCCACCGGTGTCGTCTCGACCAGGCGAGGACCGTCCGGGAACACCTCCGCCAGCTGCTGGGCGTCCCCGACCTCGCCTTCGGCCACCTCACCGGTGATGCGCTCGATCAGCTGCGCAGCCGTGGGCGGCTGTACGCGTGCCGGCGGGCCCACCGTGAGCCCGGCCCTGCGACCGCGCCAGCGAAAGTAGAAGCGGTCCCCGGATGGAACGCTCCCCCAGGCCTGCACCGGCACCGCCCCTGCGAAACCGGCCTCGAACCGCAATCCCGGGTAGGACGCCTCCAGGTCGCGCGTGCGCGCAGTCAGCCCATCACTCACTGCCCTAGTATCGCATGGCGCAGGACTTCGGTCACGGACGCCAGAACCAATCGGGCAGGCCTCCGCTTGTCCCAAAGTCAGTCATGTCACTGAGGCTGCAGCACCGTCGCGAGATGGAGAGCGAGAGCCCTCCGGCCTCACGCGCGTCCTGACTGCCTGTCGTGGGTGGCCAGGAGCATCTCGGCCACCATCGTTGCTTGCCGAATCATGAAACGTGCGGCCTCAACACTGACCCCGTGGGCAGCGTCCGGCCATGGCCCGTTCCGTGAGCGTTCCGAAGGTCGTTAACCGCATCAATCACGGTCCGGACGGCTTGGTAGACCTTGCGGACTTGCTTCCCGCCCGCCGTAGAGGCGTCAACCTGCGCTGGCAGCACACCAAACTGCTCCATGGAGAGGGTCATGATCTCGGGGAAGTCCGACCTGCGGTTCGGCAGGCGATGGCCTTCCTCCAGTACGAACTTGCCCACAGACTCGAGCAGTTCCTTGGCAGCCCCAGGAGAAGAGCCGCATCTTCAGTGTTTCGACGAAGCCGATTGAGTTGGTCGTTCAGCGCATGCCGGTCGCCTACTTTCGAGGTGGATCTCTCGCAGTGGTTCGAGACGTCCCTCGTCGTCGAGTGCCCAACCACGCTCACGCAAGGCGTTCCTCAGCGCGGTCTTCTCCATACCCAACTCTGAGTCAGCAAACACCCCATCGGCTCGATACACACTCAGCAGTTCTTCCACGAATCGCCGCCCACGAGATGACTCGCGCCACACCGACCGTCCAGCCTCTGCGATCCTCTCGACCTTGTTTCGGTTCTGCATCGAGCCTGGGACGTATGGGGTCAGCCCGGCAGCCTTCACGGGGAGGTCGGGAAGGCCGCTAGTGGAGGATCTGCGTAAACGTGGCCGCAATGAGGTTGCCGCTGCGTGCGTCACAGCAGAACGCTACGCAGGAACGCCCTCGCGCAGGTCTAGATATGGGCCTGCACTTCTGCAATTCGCGATCGGTTCCGCAACGCACTCCCTAACTGTGCCGCGCGAGTGGCACCGAGTTCGGCAGATCTAAGCCAGCGGACCTTGGTGGCGTAGCGCACTGATCGCGCCGTGCCGCCGTGCTCCAGGATCGGTACGTACTTCGGTGTGGGTGACGGTGAAGCCGACGGCTTCGATTGCGTCGGCCAGCCGCTCCATCGGCCAGTACCAGGCGGTGATGATGGCATGTTCGAAGGGCTCGAGCTCGGGTCCTTCGAAGAACCCGAGCGCGAGGCCACCACCGGGGCGGATGATCCGGTGGAATTCGCAGAGAGCTTTCCCAATTTCAGACGGTTCTGTGTGGATCAAGGAATACCAGGCGAGAACACCGCCAAGAGATCCGTTGGCCTGGCGTGTGTTCTCGGCGCGACCCACTTCGTAGGTGACATCGGGATATGCGGTTCGGGCGAGTTCGACGAATTCGGAAACTGGGTCGATGCCGGTAGCAGGAACGCCTAAGCCGTTGAGGTACTGGGTCCACTGACCGGGCCCGGATCCCACGTCGAGCACCGGTCCTTCGATGTTCTTTGCCCATCCCGCGACGAACTCCAAGTCGGCGTCGGCGAGGCTTTCAACTGTGCCCAGAACACCAGCGTATTCGGCGGCCCGTGCTCCGTAGGCCGCTTGGACCCCGTCGATGCGCGCCATGCTCTGATCCGTCATGCCTCAACCGTACTGAACCGAGGGATGGCATTGCCCTCGCTGCACCGCGCTCCTCGATCATGTTTCGACCACGCCAGGTGAAGCAGCTACCGAGCGGACAAGGGCGACGTGGTCGTGCAGGATGGCGGGGCGTTGAGGCAGGCCTCCTGGGTTTCCTGCTCGGTGTCGACGAGTACGGCCAGGCGGGCGACTTCGGCCTGTTGGTTGGTGCGTGCGGCGGCGACGTAGGCGACCTCAGTGGGGGGTGAGGGTTGGCATGTGGGGGGTCTCCGGTGTGAACGGCAGCGGGCCCGCCCACCAGGTTGTGGTCGATGCGCCGGGTTTCATGCTCGGGCTTCGACCAGGCGAGGACCGTCCGGGAAGACCTCCGCCAACTGCTGGGCGTCCTCGAACTCGCCTTCTATGGCGTGGAGCCCAACAAGGCGGGCATCGCCACGCCACCCCTCAGTTCGTCGCCCGAGACGGATTCTCCTGCCAAACCGGCTAGGACTCCCAGATGGGCGATCGGGTCGATCGTCAGCCCAGTGTCAGCTGATGCCGACGGTCTGGCCGCCGTCGACGACGAGGGCGTGGCCGATGGTGAACCCGCCGTTGTCCGAGGCGAGCCAGAGCGCGGCGGAGGCGATCTCCTCGGGCCTGCCCATGCGGCCGATGGGCTCTTGGGCGATGACGCGGGCCCGGCCCTCGGGCGTGCCGCCGGAGAAGCGGCCCATCATCGGGGTATCGATGATGCCGGGGCAGATCGCGTTGATCTGGATGCCGTCTGCTGCGTACTCCAGGGCTGCGGACTTGGTCATGCCGATGATGCCGTGCTTGGTCGCCGCGTAGGCGGCCTGGCCCGAGATGCCGACGACGCCGGCACCGGAGAAGAGATTGACGATCGATCCGCCGCCACCAGAGCTCATGGCCCGGATCTCGTACTTCATCGACAGGAACACCCCTGTCAGATTCACCCCGATCAGGCGGTTCCAGTCCTCCTCGGTCGTCTCGGCCAGCGGGGTCGGGGGCTGCTCGATGCCGGCGTTGTTGATCGCGACGTCGAGCCGTCCCAACTTCTCGATGGTCGAGGACACGGCTGCGGCGATGTCGCTGCTGCGGGCGACGTCGCAGACAACGGCGTGGGCAGGACGTCCTCGCTCCTCGACCAAGCGGGCGGTCTCCAGCAGGTCCGTCTCCCCGATGGACGCCAGTGCCAGGTCGGCTCCGGCATCGGCGAAGGCCAGCGCGGTGGCCCGTCCGATGCCGACGCCGGCCCCGGTGATGAAGGCCACCTTCCCTGAGAAATCTGCCGTACTCATGAGCCTCCCATTCCGTCCTTGGTGTCCGGGATGTAGCGCAGCCACACCACACCCTGCCCCAAGTTCTCCACGTGGGTGAGTTCGAACTGGGTGTCCCGGATCGAGCTGTAGGGTTCCTTGGCGGTGAAGAAGCGAGGTGCCTCCGGGTCGCCGTTGGCGACCGGGGCGAGGATCATGCTGACCTCGTCCACGAGTTCCTGCTGGACGAACGACCAGTTGATGGTGCCCCCGCCACCGACCATGAGCCGTTCGATGCCGAACCCGACCAACTTGTGCAGCATCACCCCGTAGTCGATCTGCTCGCTGCCGGCGATGATGTAGGACATCCCCTGGCGACGCAAGAAGTCCTTGTACGCGTTGCCCGCAGCCTCGGTGAGGACCTCGATCACGTGGGCGGGCACGCCACCGTAGCCGAAGCTGTTGGATTCCCAGGCGAGCTCTCCTCGCGGGTCGATCGAGACGTAGTACATCTCCGCATCCTGGGCAGCGTTGAAGTCGCCGTCCGGAACCGGGGCGGCGTTCTCGTCGACGTCGGGGCCCCGGTAGTGGGTGATGTTGTCCTCGGTCGAGATCTTGCCGTTGAGGTAGGCGTCGATGTCCAACTTCTGCTTACCCGGAGTCAGGGCGATGTCCTGGTAGTGCTGGCTGCCCGCGTGAAACCCAGGCTGGTCGATGGTGTTGATGTTGCCGTCGATGGCAGTGTGCGTGTGTGGATGATGACGTAGGGGCGAGTCACTGCTATTTCCTCTCGTTGTCTGCGTGTCGTGGCTCATGGGGTGAGCATGACCTTGATTGCGGTGCGCTCGGCCATCGCGGCGTAGCCCTCGGCGGCCCGATCCAGCGGCAGAGTCAGGTCGAAGACCTTGCCGGGATCGATCGTGCGGTCCCAGATGAGCCGGATCAGCTCCGGCAGGTAGCGGCGCACCGGGGCGGGGCCGCCGTGGAGGTGGACCTCGGCGAAGAACACCTCGTCCATCGGCAGATGCACGCCTTCGTGGGCGACGCCGACGAAACCGACATGACCGCCTCCCCTGGCCGAATGGATGGCCTGCATGAAGGACTCCTGGGTGCCGACGGCCTCGATGACCGAGTCTGCACCGAGTCCGTTCGTTAGGTCCTTGACCTTGGCGACGGCGGCCTCGCCGCGCTCCTCGACGATGTCGGTGGCACCGAACTCGCGCACCAGCGCCTAACGGTCGGCGTGACGCGACATGGCGATGATCCGCTCCGCGCCCATCTGCCGGGCGGCAAGCACGCCCATCAGGCCGACCGCTCCGTCACCTACAACGGCGACGGTGTTCCCAGGACCCGCCTGGGCGGCGTCGGCGGCGAACCAGCCGGTACCGAGCACGTCGGAGGCCGCCAGCAGCGAAGGGATGAGGTCGTCGTCCGGCTGACCGGGGGTGGCTACCAGCGTGCCGTCGGCGTAGGGGATGCGGGCACGCTCGGCCTGGGTACCGATGGTGCCGTGGACGAACTCAGCGTTCACGCACTTCGACTGATACCCCGAGCGACACAGCTCGCAGGTGCCGTCGGAGATGACGAAGGACCCGACGACGAAGTCACCGGGCTGGACAGTTAGTACCTCGGAACCGACCTCTTCGACGACGCCGATGTACTCATGTCCCATCAGTAGGTGGTCGGCCAGCTCGACGCCACGGTAGGGCCACAGGTCCGACCCGCAGATGCAGCTCGCGGTCAGGCGGACGACCGCGTCGGTCGGTTCGATGACCCTCGGGTCCTCACGCTCGGTGACGCTGACCTGTCCGGGGGCGTCCATGCTGACTGCGCGCATGGTGGTGGCTCCTTTCACCGTCATCCTTCGATGCAGTTCCTCCAGTGCACCACTGATCCACCGGTCGTGGGAGTCCCAGCAGATAGGGGTACCGCGAGAGACTCCCTGCCCCCGGCTGGCTCATCTACCGTTGCGCGCATGGACAACCGAGCCGAGGTCCGCGAGTTCCTGACCTCGCGGCGCGAAAGGATCCGCCCCGCCGACGTCGGATTGCCTCCCGGGGGTGGAAACAGGCGTGTGAAGGGCCTGCGCCGCACCGAGGTCGCCGTGCTGGCCGGCATCAGCGTCGAGTACTACACCAAGCTCGAACGCGGCCAGATCGGCGGCGCGTCCCCGGAGGTGCTCGAAGCCCTGGCCACGGCTTTGCGGCTCGACGAGGCCGAGCGCGCCCACCTGCTCGACCTCGCCCACGCCGCCAGTCCCGTTGCCCGCCCACACCGGCGTCGCAGCCCGAAGCACTGGACGCCGCACGAGAGCCTGCGGTGGATCCTGGACGCCGTCACCGGTGGACCCGCATTCGTGCGCAACGGCCGCATGGACATCCTCGCGGCCAACACACTGGCGCGGGCGTTCTACCGCGACGTCTTCGACAGCCCCGGGCGTGCCCACGGACAGCCGCCGAACATTGCCCGGCACGCCTTCCTCGACGAGCGTGCCCTCATCTTCTACCCCGACTGGGAGGGGTTCGCCGACATCACCGTCGCAATCCTGCGCACCGAGGCCGGCCGCGACCCGCACAACAAGGACCTCCACGACCTCATCGGCGAACTCTCCACCCGCAGCGACGAGTTCCGAACACGTTGGGGCCAGCACAACGTCCGCCACCACGGCTCCGGTTTCAAGACCTTCCACCACCCGGTGATCGGCGACATGACGCTGGCCTACGAGGGTATGAACCTGGAGGCCGAGCGGGGTCTGACGCTGACCATCTACACTGCTGAGCCCGACACTTCGTCCGCCGACCGCATGCAGCTGCTGGCCTCCTGGGCCGCCAGCGAGTACGGCACCACCGATGGCGGTCTTCGCAATTCAGCATCGGTCGAGGCACAAGACAGCAACAAGTAGCGGCGTCGGCACCGACACTTGTGCTTTCGCGGACGATGTGGTGCCGGAAGGGCCGAGATCGTGGTCCCGGACGTGCGCTCTGTCCGTTGGAATCCTCGTGCTCAGCCCGAGATGTCAGGTTGAAAATCTGAACTCCACCACGTTCCGGCACGTACGGCCGTCTCATGACCTGGCAGCACGACCTCGAGGAGTCAGACCAGCGAGAGCGTCTCCACGGGCTGACCGGTGATCTCGGCGATGAGGCCGAAGTCCTTGTCAACGGCCAGTACCGTCAGTCCGGCCTTCTCAGCGGTCGCTGCGATGAGCAGATCCGGGATGGACGGAGCGCGATGCTGGCCACGGTCGGCAAGGAGCATCTGCACCTCGAAGGCTCGGTCCTCCATAGCGGGCGTGAGGTGCTCGATTGGCATCAGCACTAGCGGAGGCATGTCGAAGATCATGCGGCCGGACTGACCAGTGCGCACAGAGAAGCCGATCTCAAGCCTCGTAATCGTCGACACCCGCACGAGACCTCGCTCGATTCGCGAGTTCCATTGTTCGGCGTCCGCTGCCTGCCCCAACTGCATCCGCACGTACGCGGACCTGTCGATGAGCCAGTTCGTCAGCGCCATGCGTCAGCCATGATGTCCGGATCGGCGAGGTCGGCGAGAACCTCCGCCGATCGCTTCCAGCTCTCTTCTGTGACCTTCGCCGCCGGACGGGGTCCGTCCCCCTCGAGACGGCGGCGCAAGTACTCGTTCCGGGATAGGCCCAACTCCTCGGCACTCCGATCAATCCGAGCGACCGTCTCGTCGCTGAGTCCACGAATCAGCACGTTCGTCATGGTGACCACCCTCCACAGCCGGATGACATCATGATATCGCTCCATGCCTGCCGGGGTAACGATCACACGTTGAAGCGGAACTCCACCGACTTCCGTGACAGACCAACCTCTGAGAGCCAGACCGATATCGGGACCCCGACGGGCGATCCGGTCAATAGTGGTATCGGGCCTGCAGGATGACGAGGTCGTCGTCCACAACGTGGTGGACCAGCCGACGCTCGTTGGCGGTGCCCCGCGACCACGCACCCTGCAGCCAACGCTGCGCATCCGAGCGCCGAGTGACACCACAGGCCATGCGGGCGGGACCGACGGAGACAGTCAGGCGGCGTTGCTCTCCACCCAGTCGCGAAGGTGCTTCAACGGCACCGCAGCGCCAGCACCCAGCTCCGTCAGCTCGTACTCGACGCGCAGGGGCACTTCGGCATAGGCCGTGCGGGTGATCAGCTCGCGATCCTCCAGGCGTTTCAACGTCTGGGACAGGACCTTCGGGCTGACACCCTCCAGTCTCAGCCGGAGCTGTCCGAACCTTCGCGGCCCATCCTCGAGCGCACCGATCACGAGTGCACTCCACTTGCTCGCCAGCAGGTCGAGCATGTCCCGGCACGGGCACATCGCGGCGTACACGTCGTTACGATCGCAGGAGTCAGTCGTCGTCGCCATGCTCCGACAGTACCCGATAGGAACCAGCGTGCCTTGCGGGTAACTAGGGTCGATGGGGAACCATCGCGGTATGGACACCAACATCGCTCTGGGATACGAGCAGAACCTTCCCGCTTCCGATCCCGCCAGCATCCTCTCTCGTCACGTCGACATGCCGGATCCGGCTCCTCATGATCTGATCGTCGAGGTGCGCGCAGTCTCGGTGAACCCGGTCGACGTCAAGCTCCGGGCCAGCGCACCCTCCGAAGGGTTCCGCGTTCTCGGCTTCGACGCCGCGGGCGTCGTCTTACGTGTCGGCAGCGAGGTGACGCTCTTCTCTCCCGGCGACGAGGTCTTCTACGCCGGGTCGATCGACCGCCCCGGTACCAACCAACGCTTCCACGCCGTCGATGAGCGCATCGTCGGACGCAAGCCGGCGTCACTGTCGTTCGCCGAAGCTGCTGCACTTCCGCTCACCTCGATCACCGCGTGGGAGACGCTGTTCGACAGGTTCCGCCTGACCCAGGAGAGCAATGGCACCCTGCTCGTCGTCGGAGCCACCGGCGGAGTCGGCTCCGCCGTGGTCCAGCTCGCTGAGGCGCTGCTGCCCGGTGTCTCGGTGATCGCGAGCGCGTCGGATGCAGAGCGCGCAGCATGGGTCACCGAGCTCGGCGCGGAGCACACGATCGACCACCGCCTCGATCTCGCCTCGCAGGTGCAGGAGATCGCGCCACAGGGAGTCGACTGGCTCTTCACCGCGCACTCGGACGAGCAGATCCCGACGTACGCGGACATCGTGCGGCCGTTCGGCCAGATCACCGCCATCGATGACGGACCCCGAGACGTGTCGCCGCTGAAGGCTAAGAGCATCACGTGGCACTGGGAGCTCATGTTCACCCGCCCCGTCCAGCGCACCGCCGACATGATCGAGCAGCACCGCCTGCTCAACGCGATCGCCGACCTCGTCGACACAGGGCGCCTACGGAGCACGGTCACCCGCTCACTCTCACCGATCACGCCTGAAACGCTCCGAGAGGCGCATGCGCTCATCGAGGGCGGCAGAACTCTCGGCAAGATCGTGCTCCATGACTGGGCGTCCTGAGAGCAGAACGCCGAGTTCCGGTACGTACAGCCATCTGGAGTGCCGGACACTCCGGCGACCCAGTCGGAGCCCCGCCGAGAGCAGCGACATACCGCTCGCAGCGCTCGATCGCTGCCAGAACGTCAGTGATCCGCTGAGCAGGGTCGCGCCTCACAGGGCGACCGCATCCGCGAGAGCCGAGTCCGAGACCGGGCGCTTGAGAAGCTGGACAGGGAACACGTCGATATCGTCGCGACCGAACAGTGCTCGCGTCTCCTCCATCAGACCGGAGGCCCGCATCAGCAGGTTCCCGTCCGCAGGATCCATCTCGACGAGAATGTCGATGTCCGACCCCGAGTACGCGGTGCCGCGCGACGGAGCCGAACAGCTTGGGGCTGGTCGCGCCTGCGTCGATGGCACCGGAGCATCACACGTTGAAGCGGAACTCCACCACGTCGCCGTCAGCCATCACGTAGTCCTTGCCCTCGATGCGCACCTGGCCGCGTGACTTGGCCTCCGCCATCGACCCGGCGTCCATCAGCTCCTCGAAGGAGACCACTTCGGCCTTGATGAAGCCGCGTTCGAAGTCGGTGTGGATCACTCCCGCCGCCTGCGGCGCCTTCCAGCCCTTCCCGATGGTCCAGGCACGGGACTCCTTCGGTCCGGCGGTCAGGTAGGTCTGCAACCCGAGGGTGTCGAACCCGACGCGGGCGAGCTGGTCCAGACCGGACTCGCTCTGCCCGGTCTCGGCGAGCATCTCGGCGGCCTCCTCCGGCTCCAGCTCCACGAGCTCGGCCTCGAACTTCGCGTCCAGGAAGATCGCCGGTGCCGGGGCGACCAGCTCGCGCAGCCGGACCTGCATCGCCTCGTCGGCCAGCCCCTCGTCGTCGGTGTTGAACACGTAGATGAACGGCTTGGCGGTGAGCAGCTGGAACTGGGCGAGGATCTCCGGGTCCAGCCCGGCCGTAGCCGCACCGGCCGACACGGTCTGCCCGGACTCCAGCAGCGCCATCGCACCCTTGGCGGTGTCCAGCACCTGCGGCTCGATCTTCTTCCCGCGCAGCTCCTTCTCCAGCCGCGGCAGCGCCTTCTCCAACGTCTGCAGGTCGGCAAGGATGAGCTCGGTGTTGATCGTCTCGATGTCGTCGGCCGGGGAGACCTTGCCGTCCACGTGCACCACGTCCGGGTCGGCGAAGGCACGGGTCACCTGGCAGATCGCGTCCGCCTCGCGGATGTTGGCGAGGAACTTGTTGCCCAGCCCCTCCCCCTCGCTGGCGCCCTTGACGATGCCGGCGATGTCCACGAAGGACACGGTCGCCGGGATCTCCTTCTCGCTGCCGAACACCTGCGCGAGCCGGCCGAGGCGCTCATCGGGAAGCGGCACCACCCCGATGTTCGGCTCGATGGTGGCGAACGGGTAGTTCGCCGCGAGCACGGTCGCGCGGGTGAGGGCGTTGAAGAGCGTCGACTTGCCCACGTTGGGCAGGCCAGCGATACCGATAGTCAGGGCCACGGGAGTCCAGTCTACGGGCGGAACGGACCGGTCCGGACGCGCCGGCCCTCCCCCGGCGGGTCCCGCTCAGCGCTGCAGCAGCGCCAGCCAGACCCCCACCACGTCACCCGCACCGATTCCCTCCGCACGCTGCACCATCGCCTTCACCGGAAGCAGATACCGTCCGTCCTTCGGGAACAGCGCGGTGGCGAACCGGGTCCGCCCGATCCGCGCCTCCACTGCGACCTGGCCCCAGTACTCCAGACCCCGGGCCGCATCCTTGATCTCGGCGGAGGTGTCCGGATCGATGTCGACGAAGTAGAACGGCGCCGGGCCGCGCCACTCGATGATCTCGCCGTCGAGCTCCCACTCCATCCGGATGAGTCTACGGCGCCACCCGACGCACGCCGCTCAGTCCTGGGCCACCACCTGCTGCAACAGCTCGGGCGTGCGCCGGTCATACCACCGGCCCCCGTACCGGATCCCCAGCAGGCACACCGCCACGCCCCAGGCCAGACCGAGCAGCAACGTCACCCAGCCGAACACAGGTGAGACGGCGATCGTCAGGATCGCGGTCACGATCACCGGCAGCGCCAGCACCACGACGGCCGCGAAACCGATGCCCTGCGCGATCATCGTCGGCAGCACCGCACCCTGGGGCTGGCGCAGCGGGCTGTCGCCAGGCTTGACCGCCGGGTAGATGAGCCGTGCTGAGGTCACCGAGGACACCCCGGCAGTGATCCCGAACAGCCCGGCGGTCAGGCCCACGAGCATCGGCGCCAGGTCCCATCGCCCACTCACTGCGAGAGACCCGACCAGGAAGATCGCCAGCACCGGTACCGACAGCACGCTCAGTGCCACCACCCTGCCGGTCCGGTCCGCCCGCCCGGACACCCCGGTGGCCACGTGCAGTGCGAACGCAGTGTGGTCGTAGGCGATGTCGGCGGAGATGACGAAGCCCAGGATCCACCCGGTCAACGGCGCCAGGACGAGCAGCAACCTGGACCCTCCTTCGCCACCACCGATCCCGCCACCGGCCACGGCCAGCACGATCGGCAGCAGCGGGATGATCGCGATCGAGGCAGAGTAGCGCGGGTCGCGGAACCAGTACGTCAGGCAGCGGGCGGTGACAGCCCCGGTCGAGGTGGAGGGGACGCGGTCGAACCAGCCGAGACCCTTGGCCTTGCCGCCCCGCGCGGTGGAAGTCGGCGGGGTGACCAGCGACCGGGCGAGGGTCACGTCCCACACCCGCCACGCCACGCCCAGGGCGACCACAGCGACAGCGAGACGGGCCAGAGCCAGCAGCCAGGCGCCGTCGTGCACTGCGGCCGGGATGGCCCAGGGAGCCCCGAACGGGGTCCAGGCGAGCACACCGCCGATCGACGCCAGCGCAGCCCGCACCTCCTCGGCATCGATCGTGCCGCCGTCGAACCGCTGCGCGACGGTGGAGATCATCGGCCCGATCATCACGATCGGCACCAGCGCCGCCACGGTGAGCACCTCGCGGGAGCGGCGCGAGTCCAGCAGCGGCACCAGGGCCGTGGTCAGCGCGCGGGAACCGACCACGCACAGCGCCACCGCCAGCGCCGAGCCGAGCAGCGCGAACGGCAGCACCAGCGGCGTGCGCCACCAGGCCAGCGCCACCCCGGCGCCGGCCAGCAGCGTGGCCGCCCCGGGGATGGAGGTCAGCCCTGCGGCGGCCAGGCCGGCCAGCAGCGAGCGGCGAGGGATACCGAAGGTGACGAACCGTTGCGGGTCCAGGGTGGCGTCCACGCCGAAGGCGAACACCGGCACCAGCCACCAGGCGAGCACCACCAGCGCACCGACCACGATGATCACCTGCCCGGCGACCACCGCATCCACGCCACCCCCGGCGACCGCACCGATGACCGCCATCGAGACCACGAACAGCGCATACAGGGCGCCGAGGATGAACCCGATCGCCTGCCACACGCTCTTGCGGAACGTGTTGGCCAGCAGCGTCAGGCGGAGTCGGACGAGGTGCGCAACCATTCCAGTCCCTCCGTGTGCTGACGGCCGCCGACGAGCTCGACGAACCGGTCCTCCAGGCTGGCCCCGGCGCGGACCTCGTCCACTGTGCCGGCGGCGCGGATCTGTCCGGCGGCGATGATGGCCACGTGGTCGCACATCCGCTGCACCAGGTCCATCACGTGCGAGGAGACGATCACGGTGCCCCCGGAGCGGACGTACCCGGCGAGGATGTCGCGGATGTTCGCTGCGGAGACCGGGTCGACCGCCTCGAACGGCTCGTCCAGCACCAGCACCCGCGGGGCGTGGATCATCGCACAGCCCAGGGCGACCTTCTTCGTCATCCCGGCGGAGTAGTCGACCACGAACGTCTTCGCGTCCGCGGTCAGGTCCAGCGCACGGAGCAGGTCCTGGGTGCGGGTGGTGACCGTCTCCCGGTCCATCCCGCGCAGCAGTCCGGCGTAGGTGAGCAGCTGGGCGCCGGTGAGCCGGTCGAACAGGCGCACCCCGTCCGGGAGGATGCCGAGCTGGGCCTTGCCGGCGGCCGGGTCGGCCCAGAAGTCCTTGCCGTTCACGGCGACGGTGCCGTAGTCGGGTCGGAGCAGCCCGGTGGCCATCGACAGCGTGGTCGTCTTGCCGGCGCCGTTCGGGCCGACGAAGCCGAAGAAGCTGCCCCGCGGCACGTCCAGGTCGATACCGGCCACCGCGGTCTTCTGCCCGAACCGCTTCCACAGGCTGCGGATGGAGATCGCCGCATCCAGGTCGGGCGGCTGCGGACTCACCGGAGCCGGCGCGGGCTGCTGGGGCATGCCGGCCGGCGACGGCGGGCCTTGCAGTTCACTCATGTGCGTCACCCTATGCGGGGGCTGGGTCAGGCCGGATCGGCCTCGGGAGGGAGATCGTGGTGCTGTCCGTCTCCCCCGGTCGGAGGAGATGGACGGCCCGCTGGTCAGTCATGACCGAGCGCGTCGACGTCCTCGGAGAACCTCAGCAGGGCGCTGAGCACACGAGCGAAACCCACGAAGGCCCGCGGCTCACTGTCAGTGCTGGCTGGCACGCTGTGGCCATGGACATCATCTGGCTGATCTGCGGACTGCTGCTGGGCCTTGCTCTGGGCGGGGTCGGCGGGGTCGTGCTCACCCGGCGCGGTAGTCACGCCACCGGTGGTCCGAGCGCGCAGCAGGTGGCGGCGGCCCGGGCGGAGGCCGCGCGGTTGTCCGAACGGCTTGCCGCCGAGGCAGAGGCGCACCAGCGCGAGCTGGTCGCTGCGGAGCGGGCTGCGGACGAGCGCGCCGACCTGCAGCAGGCCGCGCACGAACGGGAGCTGGCGGCCGAGCAGCGCCGAGCGGCCGAGCGGGTCGCCGAGCTGAAGTCGGACACCCAGCGGCTCAGCGACGAGTTCGAGGCGCTCTCGGCGAAGCTGCTGGAGCGCACCAGCACGTCGTTCCTGGAACAAGCAGAGCAGCGCTGGGCGCTGGCACGCCAGCAGTCGGAGGCCGAGCTGGCCAAGCGGGAGGAGGCGGTGCGGCACCTGGTGGAACCGTTGACCCGAACGCTCGGGGAGGTCAAGCAGGAGATGACCACAGCGGAGAAGGAGCGCCTCTCCGCGCATGCGGCGCTGTCCGAGCAGGTGCAGGCGATGCGGTCCACCTCCGAGCACCTGCGCACCGAGACCAGCCAGCTGGTCAGCGCACTGCGTGCACCGCAGGTGCGGGGCCGGTGGGGCGAGCTGCAGCTGCGCAACGTGGTGGAGTCGGCGGGGATGGTCGAGCACGTGGACTTCGTGGAGCAGGCCACCTACCAGAGCGACGACGGCCCGCTCCGCCCGGACCTGGTCGTCACCCTGCCCGGTCAGAAGCACGTGGTGGTGGACGCGAAGGTGGCGTTCAACGGCTACCTGGAGGCGATGGAGGCCACCGACGAGCAGGTCCGTGCGAAGCGGCTGGCAGCACACGCCCGGCACGTGCGCGAGCACATCGACTCCCTGGGCTCGAAGTCGTACTGGGAGCACGTGCCGCACACGCCGGAGTTCGTGGTGATGTTCCTGCCGGCCGAGGTGTTCCTGAACGCGGCGCTGGAGGAGGACCCGAGCCTGCTGGAGCGTGCCTTCGCCCAGGACGTGGTGCTGGCCACGCCGGCGACCCTGGTGGCGCTGCTGCGTACTGTGGCCTACACCTGGCGTCAGGAGCGGCTCGCCGAGGACGCCCAGCAGGTGTTCACCGTCGGTCGAGAGCTGCACAAGCGGCTCGGCACGCTCGGCAAGCACCTGACCACGCTGGGCAAGCGGCTGAACTCCACCGTCGAGGCATACAACGCGTTCAACGCCTCGTTGGACTCCCAGCTGGTCACCCAGGCGCGGCGGTTCTCCGCGCTGCAGGGTCTGGAGCCGAACCTGGCTGCTCCCCCGCCGCTGGAGGTGCTGGCCGTGTCGGCGCAGAAGGAGGACGTGCACGGTGTGGAGCTGGCGACCCTGGTGGACCGGGCGGCGCAGGACGCGGACCGGGCAGCGCGGGACGCGCACTGGGCAGGTGGCGGCGACAGCGACGTCGGGCCGGAGCGCGGTACCGGAAGCTGAACCTGCGCGGGAGCGATCCGGCGCCTGTGTCCAGCCGGTCCCGGGCTGCACAACTGCTCCCTTCTTGACCAAAGCGCGCTCTTAAGAGCACCTTCACCTGCCCCCTCCTCGCCATGGTTAGCGTGCTTGACGTCTGCCGCTGCTGGCTCGCTCTAGGGCAACGGTGCTGTGTGGAAGGAGGGTCCGCGTGCCAGATCTCGTCGTTTCCCAGGGACGTTCGCACCAGCGTGTGTCGACGGCTTACCGCCGGCGGTACCGGCGCGGTGTAGCCCTGTTCGCGCTGTTTGCCTTCCCAAACCTGGCGCTCATTGCGGTCTTCGCCTACTGGCCGGTGCTGGAGAACGTCTACCTCAGCCTGACCAGCTGGGACTTCATCAGTCCGGCACCTCTGTTCATCGGGCTGGAGAACTACATCCAGATGTTCACCTCCGGCACCTTCCTCGGTGTCCTGAGAATCACCCTCATCTGGGTTGTCGTAGTCGTTGGCGTCTGCCTCGTGCTCGGCATCGCCCTGGCTTCACTGTTCTCGATGAAGCTTCCGGGCACCACAGTGGTCACCGGCATCGTGTTCACGCCGCACGTCATCGCCGGTGCGGCCATCGCAGCCGTCTGGCTGTTCATCTTCGATCAGAACTACGGCCTTGCGCGGGTAGTCTTCAACGCTGTCGGCCTTTCGTCGCCGGCCTGGACGACCGATGCCAGCTGGGCGCTGCCTGCCCTGATCATCGTCTCGATCTGGAAAGGCGTCGGGTTTGTCTCGATCGTCTACCTGGCTGGGATGCAGGGAATGCCCTCAGACGTGCTTGAGGCTGCCCGCCTGGACGGCGCAAATCGCTGGCAGCTCTTTCGCCGAATCATTCTGCCGCTGCTGTCCCCGACCACATTCTTCCTGGTGATCACGCAGACGATCAGCGCATTCCAAGCATTCGACATCATCGCGGTGATGACCGGGGGCGGCCCCGCTTCCGCTACCACCACACTGAGCTGGTTCATCTACGACCAAGCCTTCAACCGCTCCAACGTGGGCTACTCAGCAGCGGCCGGCACGGTGATGTTCGTGATCCTCATGTGCATCACCGTCCTGCAGTTTCGATTCGTGGAGAGGAGGGTGCACTACTGATGTCCACCACCACGGTCCGCCCGCGACCCACAGACAGCCCAGCCGCGTCGCCTCCGAGCACCGGTGCGCGTGCCGGCCGGCCGAAGATCAGGCTGCGCCGCACCTGGTGGGCCTTCCTGCTGCTGGTCGCCACCGCGCTGGTCTTCATCGTTCCCCTCTACATGCTGGTCACCACCGCCTTCAAGACCAACGGCGAGATCTACGCCTGGCCGATGAAGTTCCTTCCTTCAGAGCTGACCTGGGCCAACTTGTCCACGGCCTGGGAGCTTGCACCGTTCGGCGCCTTCATCAAGAACTCGCTCCTCGTCACGGCCGTCGGTGCGGCCGCCAAGGTCGTGCTCGCCGTGTTCACCGCCTACGCGTTCGCGTTCTTGCCCTTCCCGGGGAAGAAGGGCCTATTTCTCGTGATGCTCGGCGCACTGATGGTGCCCGGCCACGTCACCCTCCTGGTCAACTACATCACGATCGGCAATATGGGCCTGATCAACACCTACGCCGGCCTCATCCTCCCCGGCGTCGCATCCGCATTCGGCACTTTCCTGCTCAGACAGCACTTCCTGACGTTGCCCGGGGAGGTGTTCGAGGCAGCTGAGCTCGACGGCGCCGGTCACTTCCGCAAGCTTGCTTCCTTCGTGGCGCCGATGTCCGTTCCCGCCATCGCCACCGTCGGCCTGGTCGCCGTCATCGACGAGTGGAACAACTTTGTGTGGCCCTTGATCATCACCAACTCGGTGAACATGCGCACGCTGCCGATCGGACTGATGTACCTCAAGGCAAACGACGGCCTCACCTCCTGGGGCGTGCTCATGTCCGGGACGCTGATCGTCGTCCTGCCGATGCTGCTCGTCTTCCTCTTCGCCCAGCGCTACATCGTCACCGGACTCACCGGGGCCGCAGCCGGCGGCGGCCGGTGACAGGAAGCGACGCAGATCTCCTAGCCACCATCCACAGCAGACACTCAAGGAGAGACATGACACGCGAACGACCGCTCCGTCACGACCGGAGGCGACTCACTCGCCGACAGGCCCTGGGTGCGGGCCTGCTTGCCGCGTCCTCACCAGCCCTCGCAGCGTGCTTCAACGGCGGCACCGGTGCCGACGAGGACGCCGTGTACGACCAACCCAGCGGTGACATCCCGGACGAGTTCAAGGACCGTCAGCGAGTCGTCTTCTGGAGCAACTGGACCTCGCACAATGCGGAGGTCCTGCAGCGCAACGTGGACGCCTTTCACGAGGCACAAGACGACATCTTCTGCGAGATCCAGATCTTCGAGGGCTACGACAACGTCGAGTCCAAGCTCGCCGCGAGCCTGCAGGCCCAGCAGGTTCCCGACATCGCTGTACTCAGCGACGTGGTCTGGAACCGGTTCTACCTCAACGAGGCCCTGGAACCGCTCACCGGCTACTTCGACGACTCCTTCAGCACCGAGGCCTTCCATGAACAGTTCATCACCGAGGGCACGGTGAAGGGCGACGTCTGGTGGGTTCCGTTCGGCCGGTCCACGCCGTTGTTCTACTTCAACCGAGACATCTTCGCCGACGTTGGCCTGCCAGACCGGGCACCGGAGACCTACGAGGAGCTCCGCGAGTGGGGCTTGGAGCTCAAGGGCTACCGGGCGAACGGTACCGACGTCGCGATGCGTGCCTATGCGGGTACCGACGACTGGTACTTCCAGGGCTCCACCTGGGCATTCGGCGGCGGATACTCTGACGGCCTGGACCTGCTCCTGACCGCGGAGGAGACCATTGCCGCCCTGGAGTACGACCGAAAGTTCATCCATGAAGACGGGCTCGGCTACCTCGCCTCCGACACCTCCGGCGACTTCATCTCCGGCGTGGCCGCGACGCTCACCCAGTCGACCGGATCACTGACCGGCATCGACGAGGCCGCCGAGTTCGAGTACGGTTGCGGCTTCTTGCCGCAGCAGGTCACCACCGGCGTGCCCACCGGTGGCGGCGGGCTCTCCATCCTCCGCTATGCCTCCGAGCAGCGGAAGCAAGCCGCCTGGGAGGTGCTGAAGTTCCTCTGCACCGGCGACGCAACAGTCGACTGGACGCTCGGTACCGGCTATCTGCCCACGACGACCGACGCCCTGGAGTCGGACGAGGTCCGACATCGCGCCGAGGAGAACCCCAACTACCAGGTGGCTCTCGACCAGCTGGAGATCGCCCAGGGCCCGGACATCGTGCGCCGATACGTGCCGGAGTGCGTACCCGAGGCGATCACCGCGATCGAGGCGGTCTACTCGGGCGGCAGCGACGCGGAGTCCACACTGACAGCCATGCAGGAGACACTCGAGCCAGCCATCGACCGGATCCGGCCACTTTACGAAGAGCGGGTGGAAGGCTGACATGTCCCTGCTGATCGTCGGCCACCGCGGAGCGATGGCCCACAAGCCCGAGAACAGCCTCGCCTCGTATGCGCTCGCCGAAGAGATCGGGGTCGACGAGATCGAGCTCGACGTGCGGCTGAGCAAGGATCGCCAGCTCTTCCTGCTGCACGATTCGACTCTAGATCGCACCGCCGGGGACGACTCCGCCCGCAACCGGGGACCGGCGGCCGGGCTCACGCTGGCAGAGCTGCAGGCCGTGGTGCTGGACTCCGGGCGAGGGGTGGTCAGCCTGGCGGAGATGTACGACGCGACCACCACCGCCATCCAGCTCGAGGTGAAGGACCCGGCAACCGTACCGTTCTTGGCGGACTTCTTCGCCCAGCGCACGAAAGATGCTGCCCGCACGATCCTCACCGGCTTCGACGCGAACGCTCTCCGGCAGGCCGCAGAGCTGATGCCCGGTATCCCACGGTGCATCATCGTGAAGACGATCGCCGACGCACAGAGATTCGACGGAGGCTGGCAGGGCTTGGTGGACTACACCCGCTCGACCCGGTTCGCTTGCGGCTTCCCGGGGCTGGATGCCGAGTTGGTGCAAGCCATCCATGCTCGTGGCCTTGAGCTGCACGTGTGGCCGATGCGCACCCTGGACGACATGCGTACCGCGATCAGCCTTGCTGTCGACGGCACCACCTCCGACGACCCCGCACAGGCACAGCAGTGGCTCCGGCAGGTGCTCAACGAGCACGCGGGAGCATGAACTCCGCACCGCCTGCCCCCGCTGGGACGCGAGATCATGAATGAACCCCACGTCACGACCTCCGGCTGCGTCAGGCCCACCCCGTGCCGCCGGGCACCCGGTCAGGATGGCGCCAGTGCCAGGCCGACACCCGGGCTCGTGGTCATGGTGCAGAGCTGGTCGAAGGACCGGATCACCAGGTGGGCCTCGGGTGCCAGCTCCGCCATCGTGCAGGTGCCGGTCACACCGACCGTGAGACAGCCGGCAGCGCGCGCAGAGCGCACTCCGGCCACTGTGTCTTCCACAGCCACGACCACACCGGAGACACCACGCCGGCCCAGCTCGGCCATCCCCTTGCTGAACGGCTCCGGGTCCGGTTTGCTGGCAGTGACGTCATCTCCGGTCACGAAGAATGCTGGCGGTGTCAGCCCAGTCGCCCCGTACCGCGCTCGTGCAACCGGCCGCGGCGCCGAGGTGACCACACCCCAGCAGCCGGCGGGCAGCGACTCGACGAAGACCTGCACCCCAGGGAGCGCCTTCAGCCGCTGGCCAGGTCGGGACTCGATCTCGACCAGCCGTGCGATCGCGTGCGCGTGCTGGTCCCCGCGGACCCCGGCAGCGGCAACCACCGCCTCAGCGGTCTGCCCGTGCAGAGTAGCCGGCAGGGCCGGCACACCGAACTCCTCAGCCATCAACCTCCAGGACTCTTCCACCGCGGGAACCGAGTCCACGAGCGTGCCATCCATGTCGAAGAGCACACCGGCAACCCGAACCTCACCCCCGTCACCCAGCATGGCAGCATGCTCAGCGAGCTGCCCGCCCGTGGTCGATGACACGTTCACACCATCACCTCAGGGCTGTGGGCTGCGAGTCGATCGCCGAGGCGGCGAGTGCCGAGGTGCATGGGTTCCTCCAGGTTGGTTGGTCAGGTACCGGGACGAGCGTAGTTATCTCGCTCATTAGTGGAACGGCGCGCACTTATGAGCAAACCGATGACGATCGATCAACAGGTCCTGCACGTGTATGTCGCACTGCAGAACCTCGCGCACGGCAGACCGGTGAACGAGATCGCAGAAGACATCGGCAAGTCACGATTCGCCACCGCGCGGATGGTCAAGCGCGCTCGCGCTCTCGGTCTCATCGAGGTCCGGGCCACGGTGTCCGCACCGGTCGATGTCGGCTTGTCAACCGAGTTAGCTCAGCGGTACGGACTGCGTACAGCGTTGGTGGTGGCCACGCACAGCCCCGATGCAGCCGCGGCCCGGGAGGCGATCGCCAGGATCGCAGCGCGGTTCATCGTCGACATCGTCGAAGAGGACGACATCCTGGGGTTCGCCCCAGGGCGAACGCTGGTGCTGGCCTCCCGCATTATCGAGGCGCTGCCCCGCGCCGATGTGGTGCAGCTCAGTGGTGTGGGGGCGCCGCGGCTTGAGGACGGGGTCGAGGTCATCTCGAACATCGGCCGACTGAGCGGTGGTGCAACTCACCCGCTGTACCTACCAGCGGTGCTGATGAAGGACCCAGAAGCCCGTGTCATCCTCCGGCACCCATCGATCCAGCGAACTCTGCGCAAGTTCGATCACATCGACAAAGCTTTCCTGACCATCGGTGGGTGGCCGGAGGCTTCGATGATGGCCAGCCAGCTGTCCGATCTGGGCGAACGGTCGGAGTATGAGGCCAAGGGTGTGATAGCGGAGATGGGCACCATGCTGCTGGACGCCGAGGGCGGCATGGTCTCGGGGCTGGAAGACCGGTTCGTGGGCATCTCAGAAGAACAGCTGCGACGCGTCGCGCTGCGAGTGGCCATCGGTGGGGGCCCGGGCAAGGAACGTGCGGTGCTGGCGGCCCTGCGCTCGGGCATACCAGACCACCTGATCACCGACATCCGCTGTGCGAAGGCAGCTCTTGCCGCGTGAGGCCGAACGGACGGACCCTGGCACCATCCTCCTCACCGCTCGTCCGAGCGCACCTCCCCGCCACCTCGTCCGTGACCGTAGCGTGACGCACTGGTGGCTGCCGAAGGGCAGACGCACGATCGGGAGAGTGAGATGAACACGAAGTTGTGGGACCGTCGAAATGCCCTGCGCCTGGGTGCGCTGGGCGGCCTGGCGGCAGGTGTCCTCGGCGCCGGCGCACTGCCGGCATCAGCACGGCCGCGGTTCTTCGATCTCCGCACCGACGCGCGCACCCTGTACACGGGCGCGCCGTTGTCGTCGGAGACCATCCAACAGTCGTTCGCCTTCGACCCAGACCGCGGCCGGCTCTTCGTAGCCCAGCTGCTGGCTGGCTCCCCTGGGAAGGCCGGAGACCTGCGAGTCACAGAGATGGACCGGCGTGGTCGCATCCTCGGATGGATGACCCTGCTGGGGTACGGCCACGCGGTCTCCTTCGGCGTGCATCGCGGTCCCCGGGGCCTCGACCTGTGGATCGAAGGTCGCGTCAACGACAACGGCTATGGCACTGTGCTGAAGCAGGTGCCCTGGCGACACGGGACGACCCTGGACCAGGAGGACCCGCGGGCCTGCGACCACCTGCCCGTTCCGGGCGCCAGGGAGTACACCTGCGCGATCGACCATCAGCACGGTCGGATGGCGATCGCCTACTGGAGCGGTGTGGACAAGCGGGTGGCCGTGCTGCCGCTGGAGGAAGTTCTCCGCGGTCGCGCACCGGACCCGATTGCCGACTTCTCCCGACCAGAGGGCCTGGGTACCTTCCAGGGGTACGCCCTCGATGGTGACGCGCTCTACACCCTGGACGGAAACAGCTACAGCGACACCAATCCCACCCCCGGCAACACCTATCTGGGACGCATCGACTGGCGGAGTGGCGAGCTGGTGGAGCGGGTGCACAACCGGACCGCCCTCGATCTGGACTTCCGCGAGCCCGAGGGCCTGGCGATCGAGTATTCACGTCACCGTCCGCCTCGGCTCTACCTGGGCTTCGCCTCCGGCGTGGTCGGCGACCGACGTTCGAACATCTACTACCTGGAACGCTGAACGGTCAGCCCCAGGCACGCTGCGGCGACCACCGCACGCCTGTTGGTAGGTTGCCGCCGTGCCTGCCGAACCACCTGAGCCCCCGTCGCCTGCACCTCCACCACCAGCAGCTGAGCGTTCTCGGCGCAGGCGTCGCACCCTCCTGGTCGCGGGCGCGTGCGTGGGCGCGCTGGTCGCCGGTCTGATCGCCTGGGGCATCGTCGCGCGCCAGGACGGCGGTGGCGCGGCACAACCCCTGGGGTCGCCCGAGGCCGTGGCAGCGGGCGAGGACCGTGCAGCAGATCTCGCCGGGGACCGGCCCGAGATCGCTGCACAGCAGCACGTCGAAGGCCCGCAGCTGTTCAGCTACCAGTTCACCGCGGAGGACGTGCTCACCACCGACGGCCAGGCACCGATCATCGCCAACCAGCTGCTGGTGACACCGACCGAGGAAGGCGGCCTCACCGCGGTCCAGGCTCTGGCCGAGGACCTCGATGCAATGATCGTGGGCGTCAACGAGCTCCTCTCCGACTACCAGCTGCTGCTGCCGGAGGCTCTCGATGCCGACCAGCTGGAAGCGCTCGGCGAGGAGACGGCATCCCGCGCGGGTATCCGTGCCGCCGGGCAGAACGCACTCATCCCGCTGGAACCGGCCGCCACCCGGCCACCGCGGGTGACCGGCGCCCAGGACGCCTTCGACGAGGCTGCTGGGAGTGCCACGTTGCAGGAGGGCAGCTGGGGCATGCAGGCCGCCGGAGTACCCGTGCTCTGGGACTACGCCGACACTGTCGGGCTGGGGGCCACGACCGTGGGCGTGTTCGACACCTTCCGGTACTTCGACCTCCCGGGCGACCTTGCGCACGCCGAGCGACACATCCCTGCTGGTACCGCCACTGCGACACCGTCCGCTCATGGTCTGCACGTCGCCGGCACCGTGGGCGCCAGAGGGACCATCCGCGGCGTCGCATCCGAGGCCGACCTGGTGCTGGCGGGCTGGCCGGCGACCTTGCTGCCGGCCGAATGGTGGCCGGTCATCCGTCCCGGGTACAACACCGACCCCGAGGAGATGATCGAGGTCACCGACGACAACGCGCTGCGCGGCGGAATCACTGTGCTTGCCGAGAGCGGGGCCAGCGTGATCAACGTCTCCCAAGGTGCGCCGTCGGCAGCTGCTCAGCTGGACGTCGACGGCGCGCAGGAGTCGGCTCGACGCCTCGGCGAGACGGTCGGCCATGCGCTGACCAGACTCGTCGAGGTCTACCCGGACACGCTGATCGTCGCAGCCGCGGGGAACTCTGCCTGCACCCCGAGTGCCTGTTTCGATGCGACGAAGGAGCTGCTGGAGGAGAACGATGCGAGCAGCCAGCTCCTGCGCACCGAGGCACAGTGGGGGATGTTCGCGCAGGCGAGGGAGCAGTTCCCCGAGCTGGCCGACCACGTCCTCACCGTCGGCAACCTCGACGCACTCTTCGACACCGACGACACAAGAACCGGCTTCGAGATCCACGGCACCTCGCAGTGGGGTGCGGACGTGCTGGCACCAGGCACGCAGATCCTGTCCACGGCAAGCTGCGCGGACGAGGACATCGACTGCCAGGAGGGCTACGGGTACATGACCGGCACCTCGATGGCGGCCCCGTACGTGGCCGGGGTGGCTGCTGTGCTGCGCGGGGTCAACCCGGACCTGACCGCCGGTGAGCTGAAGAGCGTCATCATCGGCACGGCCAACAGCACCCAGGAGCTCGTCGTCGACCTGGGCGCAGACCGCTCGGAGTCCCCCGGGACCCCGGTGCTCGATGCGGCCGCAGCACTGCTGGTCTCCGTGCGTTCGCTGGACGCGGAGGTCGTCGATCTCCTCGACTGGCCGTTCCCGGCGCAGCTGCGTGGCGCCTGGTGCCCGGCCTCGCAGGCCGATGCCACCGCAGAGGCCTGCCTGGACCTCGAGCAGTTCCTCGAGGCGCACCCGGATGCCGAGCTGGAGTCGGACGCTCTCACGCCGGTCGATGCGACCGGCCGGTCCTCCACCGTGGCGACCACGACGCTGTGCGTGGATGGTCCGTGCGAGTCCGCCGCACAGACCATCGAGCTGCGCTACTACCCGCCGGGCGCTGCCTGGGAGTGCACCGACGGGGTGGCTGCTGCCGACTTCTGCACCGAGGAGACGATCCAGGAGTGGGCAGGCTCGGACGCGCCCGTCGCGCACGATGTCGCCTGGCCGCGCCTGGTGCAGGTGTACCGCGACGGCGGCATCGTGCAGAGCGAGCCGTTGCGGCTCGACGTCGTGGCCGAGGGCGAGCTCACCGGGCTCCCGGCGTCGATGTCCGCAGACCGCCAGCCCACCGAGCTGACCGCGGAGAGCACCAACGGCACCTACTGTGCCGCTCCTGATGGCGTCGACGCCGAGTGCTACACCATCGACTTCCCCACCCTCACCTATGCCGGCGGGGATGTCTACGACCTTCGCGCCGAGGACCCCACAGCCGAGGGCTGCCTCCCGCTCTCGGTGG
This sequence comes from Ruania albidiflava DSM 18029, assembly GCF_000421225.1. Taxonomy (GTDB): domain Bacteria; phylum Actinomycetota; class Actinomycetes; order Actinomycetales; family Beutenbergiaceae; genus Ruania; species Ruania albidiflava. The sequence goes on from NZ_ATWL01000010.1 coordinate 102,263, forward strand.
AGTACGAACCGACCGGCGACGACCCGGGTGCCGGGTTCCCGCTCGGCAGCTTCTGCCCCGCTGGTACGTCGATCACGCTGCCTGACTATGTCGACGGCGAGGATCACCCGGACCGTGCCCGCATCTTCAACAGCCAGGACGGGTCGATGATGCTGCGCGAGCGAGAGTGACTCAGACCGGGGTGACGTCCAAGGTGCGTCGGCCGCCGGGCCGGGCGCTCTGGCCCGCCTTCTTCAGCTCCCCACGCAGCTCCTTGGGCAGGGAGAACATCAGGTCCTCAGTGGCGGTGCGCACCTCCACCACCTCACCGAAACCCCACCCACCGAGGCGCTCGACCACCTCGCGCACCAGGATCTCCGGGACCGACGCGCCCGAGCTCAGGCCCACCCGGGTGGCGCCGTCGAACCATGCGCGGTCCAGCTCACCGGCGGCGTCCACCCGGTGGGCGGAGCCAGCGCCCGCCTCCAGGGCCACCTCCACCAGCCGCACGGAGTTGGAGGAGTTCGCCGAGCCGACCACGATCATCACGTCGACCTCCGGGGCGATCTTCTTCACCGCGACCTGTCGGTTCTGGGTGGCGTAGCAGATGTCGTCGCTGGGCGGGTCCTGCAGCTGCGGGAACTTCTCCCGCAACCGGTGCACCGTGGTCATCGTCTCGTCCACCGACAGCGTGGTCTGAGACAGCCACACCACCTTTGCCGGGTCGCGCACGGTGACCTGGTCCACGGCGTCGGGGCCGTCCACGAGCTGCACGTGCTCAGGCGCCTCCCCGGCGGTGCCCTCCACCTCTTCGTGCCCGTCGTGGCCGATGAGCAGGATGTCGTAGTCGTCCCGGGCGAACCGGACGGCCTCCTTGTGCACCTTGGTGACCAGCGGGCAGGTGGCGTCGATCGTGTCCAGGCCGCGCGAGGCCGCCTCGGCGCGCACTGCCGGGGAGACCCCGTGCGCGGAGAAGATCACCCGGGCACCCTCGGGGACCTGCTCGGTCTCGGAGACGAACACCGCACCCCGCTCGGCCAGCGTGGCCACCACATGCTTGTTGTGCACGATCTCGTTGCGCACGTACACCGGCGGGCCGTAGTGCTCCAGGGCACGCTCGACCGCCTCGATCGCCCGGTCGACCCCGGCGCAGTAGCCGCGCGGGGCGGCGAGCAGGATCTGCTTGGTCGAGGTGGCCACGCGCTCCAGTGTAGGTGTCCGGCACCATCGGGGCGCGGGTCCGCCGGATCAGTCCGGGACCGGCACCTCCCGGGCGGCCAGCCAGGCCAGGAGCTGACCGGCATCGAGCACCGGCTTGCCGTACTCGCGGGCCTTGCGGGCCTTCCCGGACTGGGTGCCGGCCTCCGCGGTGACCAGCACATCGGTACGGGTCTTGGTCATCGACGGCACCGGGTGCAGCCCGCCCGCCCGGGCGAGGTCCTCCATCTGCGGGCGGCCCAGGGATCGTCCCGACGGCGTGAGCACCTCTCCCGTGAAGCACACCCGGGCGCCGGGGTACAGCACCTCGTCCGCCCCGACCGGCTCGGGCGCACGCATCGCGGCCTCCTCGGCCAGGCCGGCACCCACCAGCTCCTCCAGCCCGCGCAACCGGTCCAGCACCGCTGCGGTCGCCGGCACGCGCCCAGCAGCGGTGAGCACCTGGGACCGAGCGAGCGCTGCCGTCGGTCCGTCCGGCTGCGGCGCCCCGCCAGCATCCCGGCCGTCACCGCCGAGCAGTGCCGCCGAGATCTGGCCGCTGATCGCCAGCAGGTCCGCGAGCGCCGGCAGGTGCTCCGGCCTGGGCGCGCGCCGCAGGGTCCCGGGTGAGCAGGTAGCCCGGACCGCCGGTGGCCAGGTCGGTCTCGCCCGGGTCCAAGAAAGCGTCCACCGCCGGGGCGCTGCCGCCATGGGTCTGGAACGCGGTCAGCGCCGCCTGCGCGCGCGCCAGGGCGGAAGCACCACCGCGCGGCGCGCCAGCACCAGCCGCACCAGCACCACCGTCCCCGGTCCGCACCGGGACACCGAGCGGCAGCGGGGCGACCACACCGAGGCGTTTCAGCTCGAAGTCGACCAGCGCCAGGACCTCCTCCACGTCCGGACCGACCGGTGTGCACCCCTGGAGCACCGGGGCGAGCACCGTCCACGCCTCGGCGAGAGTCGGGGCCAGGGCGACGTCCGCCGTCGTGAGACCGAACCGGCTGCGCGCGTCGGCGAGGTCACGCTGCGGGTTGACCAGGGTGCTCAGCGCGGTCCCGTCATCGAAGGCGACGGCGATCTCCACCGGACGTGGGCGGCTCCTGCGCCCTTCCTGGCCCACGACCAGGGCGGCGATCCCGCAGAACCGGGTCTGCGCCGTCGACCCGCGTGCGGAGGCGAGGAACCGCAGGATGCGCCGGTCGGACTTCAGGTCCCTGGGCAGCACCGGGCGGCGCAGCACCAGCCCGGCCATCGACGTGCACCGGCTGAGCGCCACGTACACCTGCCCGGCGGAGAAGGTGCCACCGGTCAGGTCCACCACCACGTTCTCCAGGGTCTGCCCCTGGCTCTTGTGGATGGTGATCGCCCAGGCGAGGCGCAGCGGGAGCTGGGTGAAGGTGCCGACCACCTCGTGCCGCAGCCGGCCGCCGTCGACCATCGGGCGGGTCGCCTCCCAGGTGTGCGGGGCCACCTCGGCCGCGGAACCGTCGGTGAAGGTGACGGTCACCACCAGCTCACCCTCGTCCTCGGCGATGTGCTCGATCCGGCCGAGAGTGCCGTTCACCCACCGGTCCGCCGGGTCGTTGGTGAGCATCATCACCTGCGCACCGACCTTCAGGTGCAGCACGGCGTCGGCGGGCTCCTCCAGCGCCGACAGGTCACCGGTGCGGACGGCGGTGCTCAGGTGTTCCGGGGTGTCCAGCTGGGCCAGGCGCTGCTTGTTCCGGGAGGTGGCGAGCCGGTTGGTAGGGGTCAGGGTGAGCCAGAGCTGGTCGGGTGGGGGCTGGAAGTCGGGGTCGGTGCGGGCGTTCAGCTCCGCCATCGCGTGGCCGAGCAGCGCACCCTCGCGCAGCGAGTTGAGGATCGCGGTGAGCCGGTCGTCACCGGCCTGGCGGAACACCGTGGTCAGCTCGACAGTCGGGAACGCCTCAGCCCGGTAGCTGTCCGCGGAGAAGAAGTACGGGGTCTCATACCGGGTGGCGAAGTAGGTGGCGTCGCGGGGGGTGACCACCGGCGGCAGCTGGTGCAGGTCCCCGACCAGCACCAGCTGCACACCGCCGAACGGGCTGCCGGGGTGGGGGCCGAAGCGTTCCAGGGCGGCGGTGAGCATGTCGAACAGGTCGGCGCGGACCATCGAGGCCTCGTCCACCACCAGCGTGTCCAGGGAGGCGATCGCCTTGGCGAACCGGCCGGGGCGGTAGCGCCCGTGCCGCACGTCCTCCAGGGTGGTGGTCGGACTCAGGCTGAGCAGCCGGTGCAGGGTGTAGCCGCCGACGTTCAGTGCGGCGATCCCGGTGGGGGCGGCGACCACCACGGACCGCCGGGTGCTGGCCAGGAACTGCCGCACCAGCGTGGACTTGCCGGTGCCGGCCCGGCCGGTGAGGAACAGGTTCTCCCCCGACTCCAGCAGTGCCAGGGCGCGGGTGAGCTCCTCGGTGCGCACGAGGGCGGTGGTCATGGCCACCACCGTAGGCGTACCGAGCCGGCTGACAGGCCAGAGCCGGTCGAAGGCAGCGGACGTGGACAGCGGTGCCGCGATGTCCCCGGTGTGCGGCACAGTAGAGGTCATGACCGCCGAGCCCACCAGCGCCGACCTGCCGGCCAAGGCCATCGAGACCACTGCCGAGCGGCCGTGGCCGGTGCGGTTGCTGAGCACGAAGATCGCCGAGTACGTGAACCGGATGGCCCCGGTGTGGGTGGAGGGGCAGCTGGTGCAGCTGAACACCCACAACGCGTCGGCCACCGCGTTCCTCACCCTGCGGGACACCGATGTGGACATGTCGCTGAACGTGACCATGCTGAAGCGACTGCTGCAGGCTGCACCGGCCCTGACCGAGGGCGCGCACGTGGTGGTGCACGCCAAGCCCTCGTTCTGGACCAAGCGCGGCACGCTCAGCCTGCGCGCCACCGACCTGCGTGCGATCGGCATCGGGGAGCTGCTCGCCCGGATCGAGGAGCTGAAGAAGGTGCTCGCCGCGGAGGGGCTCTTCGACGTCGACCGGAAACGGCCGTTGCCGTTCCTGCCCGGGCGGGTCGGGCTCATCTGCGGCCGGGACGCCAAGGCCAAGCACGACGTGCTGGTCAACGCCCGCGCCCGCTGGCCGCACGTGCACTTCGAGATCCGCGAGGTGGCGGTGCAGGGACCCAGCTGTGTGCCGCAGGTCAGCCGCGCGATCGCCGAGCTGGACGCCGATGAGGACGTGGAGGTGATCGTGGTGGCCCGCGGCGGCGGGTCGGTGGAGGACCTGCTGCCGTTCTCCAACGAGACGATGGTCCGGGCGGCCGCCGCGTGCAGCACCCCGCTGGTGGCGGCGATCGGGCACGAGACCGACTGCCCGCTGCTGGACCTGGTCGCTGACTACCGGGCCTCCACCCCCACCGATGCGGCGAAGCGGATCGTGCCGGACGTGGCCGGTGAGCTGACCAACATCGCTGCGGCCCGCACCCGCATGGCTGAGGCGCTGACTCGGCGGCTGCACGTGGAGCAGGACCGGCTCACCGCACTGCGCACCCGCCCGGTGCTGGCCGACCCGATGACGATGGTCACTACCCGCACCGAGCAGGTCGACCGGCTGCGCGAGGCGGCCCGGACCGCGTTCGGCACCCGGCTAGAGCGTGCCCACGGTGAGGTGAATGCGTTGCGCACCGCCCTGCGCACACTCTCCCCGGAGGCCACCCTCCGGCGCGGGTACGCCGTGCTGCGCACCGAGGATGGCGCCGTCGTGCGGGATCCTGGCGAGGTCACCGACGGACAGCACCTGGAGGCCCTGGTGGCCCAGGGCAGGTTCGACGTAGAGGTCCGCCCCGGGCGGAACGAGCAGAAGGACGTGGTTGGATGAGCACCGTGAACGAACAGGCACCCGACGTGGCCACGCTCAGCTATGAGCAGGCCCGCGACGAGCTGGTGGACGTGGTCGGCAGGCTGGAGAGCGGCGCCGCCTCGCTGGAGGACTCCCTCGCCCTGTGGGAGCGGGGTGAGGCGCTGGCGGACCGGTGCCAGGGCTGGCTGGATGCCGCCCGGGACCGGCTGGCCGCCGCGAAAGGCGACTCGGTGGTCACCGCTGAGGAGACCGAGGCGGGCGGCACGGCGGAGCCCAGCGAGCGCGAGCCGGCCTCGTGAACCAGCGCGCGCTGGTGATCGGTGAGGCGCTGGTGGACGTGGTGCACGCCGCGGACGGCACCGTGGTCGAGCACCCGGGCGGGTCGCCGGCGAACGTGGCCCTCGGTCTGGCGCGGCTGGCGCGCACCGCCGAGCTGGCTACCTGGTTCGCCGACGACGCCCATGGCGAGCTGCTCCGGGAGCACCTGACCTCCAGCAGGGTGCACCTGGTGCCCGGCTCGGACGGTGCCGAGCGCACCTCCTCGGCAGTGGCCACCCTTGCCGCGGACGGCGGAGCCTCCTATGTCTTCGACCTCACCTCGCACGTACCGGAGGTGGTGCTGGACGACTCCATCGCCGTGCTGCACACCGGCTCGATCGCCGCAACCTTGCAGCCGAGTGCGGACGAGATCACCAACCTGTGCGCCGCCGCCCGCCCCCATGCCACGATCAGCTACGACCCGAACGTCCGACCCACGATCATGGGCGAGCCCGATGCGGTGCGCCGCAGGATCGAGCGGCTGGTAGCCGGGGCAGATGTGGTGAAGGTCTCCGACGAGGACATCGCCTGGCTCTACCCCGGTCAGGACGTGACCGATGCGGTGCGCCGGTGGGCCGCCGCGGGCCCTGCGCTGGTGGTGCTCACCCGGGGCGCATCCGGGTCCCTGGGGTTCACCTCCGGCGGGGTCGAGGTGATCGTGCCGGCACCGCTGGTGCGGGTGGTGGATACCGTCGGTGCTGGGGACGCCTACATGGCCGGGCTCATCGACGGGCTCTGGTCCGCCGACCTGCTCGGCGCCGACCGCCGGGAGCAGCTGCACGCCATGCAGGCCGAGACGGTGCAGACGGCGATGAGCCATGCTGCCCGGATCGCGGCGATCGTCGTCTCCCGCGCGGGAGCCAACCCACCCACCCGCAACGAGCTGGAGGAGCCCGAGTGACCAGCACCCTCACCCCTGCCGAGGCCTATGCCGCGCTGATGGAAGGTAACACCCGGTTCGTCGCCGGGGCTTCCGACCACCCGAACCAGAACGTGGAACGGCGCGCCGAGCTGTCCTCCGCCCAGGCTCCGTTCGCGGTGCTGTTCGGCTGCTCGGACTCCCGTGTGGCTGCCGAGATCATCTTCGACCGCGGGCTGGGGGACCTGTTCGTGGTCCGCACTGCCGGGCACGTGGTGGACACCACGGTCACCGGGTCGATCGAGTTCGGCGTGGACCTGCTGCACACCCCGCTGGTGGTGGTCCTCGGGCACCAGGGCTGTGGTGCGGTGGGGGCGGCTGCTGAGGCGCTCGCCACCGGCACGCTGCCGAACAACTTCGTGCGCGCCATCGTCGACCGGGTGATCCCCAGCCTGGTCACCGGGACGGCGGAGCGCGACGGCGCCGACGGCACGGTGAACAAGGACTCGCTCACCCTGCACCTGGTGGACCAGCGTCATCTGCTCACCGAGCACGTGCGCTCCACGGTGCGGATGCTGCACGACTACTCCGCAGTGCTGGAAGAGGCCGTGGCGGCCGGCCGGTGCGCGATCGTGGGCATGGAGTACGACCTGGCCGACGGCACCGCGCGCACGGTCGAGGTGATCGGCAACATCGAGCCGCAAGGCTGAGGACGGGCAGCACCGGCCCGTCCGGAGCGGGCAGCAGCCCCACGGGCGGGCACCGGACCAACCACCGCCGCCACCGGTCGCGGTGTTCCTCGACCGCGAGCCGGTCACGATGGCGGACGACCACGAGACCCGCCTGCGCCGGTAGCCGGTCAGTCCCGGAACGTCTCGATCTGCGCGCCAAGCTCGATCAGCCGCTCCTGCAGCTGCTCGTAGCCGCGGGAGATGATGTCCACACCGCGCAGCACAGAGGTGCCCTTGGCGGCGAGCATCGCCAGCAGGATCACCACCGCAGGGCGCAGCGCCGGCGGGCAGCTCACCTCGGCGCCGGACCAGCGGGTCGGTCCGGTGACGTCCAGGCGGTGCTGGTCCAGCAGGCGCACGTCCGCACCGAGCCGGGTCAGGTCGGTCAAGTGGATCGCCCGGTTGTCGTACACCCAGTCGTGGATCGTAGAGGTGCCGGCAGCACAGGCGGCGATCACCGCGAAGAACGGCAGGTTGTCGATGTTCAAGCCTGGGAACGGCATCGGGTGGATCTTGTCGATCGGCGCCCGCAGCTCGCTGGGATGCACAGTGACGTCCACCAGCCGGGTGCGGCCGTTGGCGGCCGGGTACTCCGGGGAGGTCGTGTACCGCAGCCCCATCTCGGCCAGGGTCGCCAGCTCGATCTCCATGAACTCGATCGGCACCCGGGTGACGGTGATCTCCGAGCCGGTCACGATACCGGCGGTGAGCAGGCTCATCGCCTCCACCGGATCCTCACCCAAGGAGTAGGTGACGTCGGCGTCGATCTCCGCCAGGCCGTGCACGCGCAGCGTGGTGGTGCCGATGCCCTCGACGCGCACACCGAGCAGCTCCAGGTAGAAGCACAGGTCCTGGACCATGTAGTTCGGGCTGGCGTTGCGGATCACGGTCACGCCGGGGTGCCGGGCGGCGGCCATCAGGGCGTTCTCGGTGACCGTGTCGCCCCGCTCGGTGAGCACCACGGACAGCTCCTGCGGCTGGCCGGTGGTGACTGCGGCCTGGTACCAGCCGCCGGTGGCGAGCACCTCCAGTCCGAACGGCCGGAGCGCGATCATGTGCGGCTCGACCGTGCGGGTGCCCAGGTCGCAGCCGCCAGCGTAGGGCAGCTGGAACGAGGTCTCCCGGCCGAGCAGCGGTCCCAGGAACATGATGATGCTGCGGGTGCGGCGCGCGGCGTCCTCGTCGATACCGGCCAAGTTCAGCTCCGCCGGCGGCACGATCTCCAGGTCCTTGCCATCCTCGGACCAGGTGGCGCGTACCCCGATGGAGCGCAGCACGTCCACGATCCGGTCCACCTCCACGATCCGGGCCACCTGTCGCAGCGTGGTGCGGCCCCGGTTCAGCAGCGAGGCGCACAGCAGCGCCACCGCCCCGTTCTTGGAGGTGTTCACCCGGATGGTGCCGGACAGCTGCTGCCCGCCGGTGACGCGCAGGTGGGTAGGCCGTGGGGCACCGATGGACAGCAGGTCGGCGTCCAGGGCCTCGTTGATACGGGAGAGCATCTCCACGGACAGGTTCTGGCTGCCCTGCTCGATCCGTGCGATCGCGCTCTGGCTGGTGCCGAGCACCTCGGCGAGCTGGGTCTGGGTGAAGCCCCGGTTCTGGCGGGCCCCCCGGATCAGGCTGCCGATCTGCGCGATCGTGGTCTTCGGATCCTCAATCACCGTCGTCATATCAGCACCGTATCTCACATCTGAGATACGGCGAAGCTGGCGAGGCGACCATGATCGTAATCTTGGCCACTCATTCGTGCCGAACATGCGGATGGTGACTTTTCGGTCTACTCTACGCACCCTCGAGGAGCTCGGTGACCAACGCAGCGACCGGGGACCGCTCCGAACGGGTGAGGGTCAGGTGCGCGAACAGCGGGTGCCCCTTGAGCGACTCGATCACTGCGGCGATCCCGTCGTGCCGCCCGACGCGCAGGTTGTCCCGTTGGGCGACGTCGTGGGTGAGCACCACCTTGGACTTCTGCCCGATCCGGGACAGCACGGTGAGCAGCACGTTCCGCTCCAGGGACTGCGCCTCGTCCACGATCACGAACGCATCGTGCAGCGACCGGCCGCGGATGTGCGTCAACGGGAGCACCTCGAGCATGCCGCGGTCCATCACCTCGTCCACCACGTGCGAGGAGACCACCGCGCCGAGGGTGTCGAACACCGCCTGGGCCCAGGGGTTCATCTTCTCCGACTCGTTGCCGGGCAGGTAGCCCAGCTCCTGGCCGCCGACGGCGTACAGCGGCCGGAACACCACCACCTTGCGGTGCTCTCGGCGTTCCAGCACCGCCTCCAGACCGGCGGACAGCGCCAGAGCGGACTTGCCGGTGCCGGCCCGGCCGCCCAGGGAGACGATGCCGATATCGGTATCGGTGAGCAGATCGATGGCGATCCGCTGCTCGGCGCTGCGCCCGTGCATGCCGAACACCTCCCGGTCGCCGCGCACCAGCTGGACCTGCTTGTCCGGGGTGGTCCGCCCGAGCGCCGATCCTCGTGGGGAGGAGAGCACCAGCCCGGTGTGGCAGGGCAGGTCGCGCAGCATCTCCCCGCTGGTCAGGTCCGCCACCGCAAGGTGCTCCGTAGCGAACAGCCGACCCATCTCCGCCTCGGTCAGCTGACCCTCGGCCATGCCTGACCAGCCGGACTCTACCGCGAGCTGGGCGCGGTACTCCTGAGCGCTGATGCCCACGGCGGAGGCCTTCACCCGCATCGGCAGGTCCTTGGAGACCACCACCACCGCTTCGCCCTCGGCGCGCAGGTTCGCGGCCACGGACAGGATGCGGGTGTCGTTGTCCGCCAGCCGCATCCCCGAGGGCAGCACTGCCGGGTCGGAGTGGTTCAGCTCCACCCGGAGGGTGCCGCCGGCCTCCAGCGGTACCGGCTGGTCCAGGAAGCCATGCTGGCACCGCAGGTCGTCCAAGAGCCGCAGCGAGCTGCGGGCGAAGTAACCGAGCTCGGGGTGGTGACGCTTGGCCTCCAGCTCGGTGATCACCACGATCGGCAGCACCACGTCGTGCTCGGCGAACCGGAACATCGCCCGCGGGTCGGACAGCAGCACCGAGGTGTCCAGCACATAGGTGCGGCGACCGTCGGGGGCACCAGGAGCGGGGCCGGTGAGCTCCTCACCTCCCGGACCGGTCCCCGTCCCGACGTCGGACGGCGTGGAGGTGGTGAGGGACTCACGACGCACGGCTAGCTCCTGCTGGTCGGCCGCACTCGCCGGCGGCGGGGCCGCGGTGAGTGCGGGGTGCGGACCGTCGGCCCGAGGGGCCGGCGGCCCCTCACCCACAAGTCGAGTTCCATGGGCTGGCCTTCCGGTGGGTGGCAGGGCTGCCACCCGATGGCCTCAACGTACGACGCGCAGAGCGCGTTGGCGCGCACGCGCTCGGGCGTGGCGCAGATCACACGAGATGTTCATCGCCCGTTCACCCCCAAGACCCCGGTGCGCGGGCCGACCACGGTGAGCTTCGCCGTCAGCGGCCCATGCGGCGTTCTCGGCCGGCGTAGTCGCGCAGGGCGCGCAGGAAGTCCACGCGGCGGAAGTCCGGCCAGAACGCTTCGCAGAAGTAGAACTCGCTGTGCGCGCTCTGCCAGAGCAGGAACCCGCCCAAGCGCTGCTCCCCCGAGGTGCGGATCACCAGGTCCGGGTCGGGCTGCCCCTTGGTGTACAGGTGCTCGGCGATGTGCTCCACCGTGATCGACTCGCCGATCTCCTCGAGCGTCCTGCCCGCAGCGACGTACTCGGCGATCAGGGAGCGCACTGCCCCAGCGATCTCGTGCCGACCGCCGTAGCCTACGGCGATGTTCACGTGCAGTCCGGCCACGTCGCTGGTGAGCTCCTCTGCGGCGCGCAGCCGGTCGGCGATCTCGGCCGGCAGCAGGTGCAGCTCGCCGACCAGCTGCAGCCGCCACCGCCGGGTGGTGGCCAGCTTGGCGACCGTGGCTGCGATGATCTCCAGCAGGTCGGCGACCTCGCGCTCGTCCCGGCGCAGGTTGTCGGTGGAGAGCATCCACAACGTCACCCGTTCGATGCCCACGTCCTCGCACCAGCCGAGCAGGTCGGCGATCCGGTCTGCTCCGGCCTGGTGACCCTGGGCCGTGGCCAGACCGGCCGAGCGTGCCCAGCGCCGGTTGCCGTCCAGCATCAGACCCACGTGGTGCGGGAGCTGTGCACCCTGCAGTGCCCGGGTGAGCCGTCGCTCGTACAACCCGTACAGGAACGCGGGTGGGCGCATCGAGCCTCCTGGGGTGGTGCGAGCAGCAACAGCGGCCCGCGGGTGCGCGCGGGTCGGTTGCCACCGTAGTCCCCAGAGCCACGGCCACGGCAGCGTTCGGGCCGGTTGCACCGAGCCCACACATCTTCTCTACACGAACGGTGGCACACCTACGAGTGCGTAACTTACGATGGCGTAGGAATCCCGTCGCCGGGCCAGCATCCCGTAGCCGGGTCTCAGCACAGGAGGCGTCATGCCCAACCCCCGCCCGCACACTGCCGTAGCCAGCGCCGATGCGGTGGACGAGGCGGTGGCCCAGACGCCGCCGAAACCCCGACTGCGCGGCTGGATCCACGCCGTGATGGCGCCGCTGTCGCTGATGGTCGCCCTGGTGCTGGTGATCGGTGCACCGACGCTGACCGGGAAGGTCACCACGGCGATCTTCGGAGCCGCGACGATCATCCTGTTCGGCACCAGCGCCGTGTACCACCGGGGTACTTGGTCCCCGCAGGCGACCGCCGTGCTCCGGCGCCTGGACCACTCGAACATCTTCCTGGTGATCGCCGGCACCTACACACCGCTGGCAGCACTGCTGCTGCCCGAGGGCACGGCGCGGCTGCTGCTCTGGCTGGTCTGGGGCGGGGCGGTGCTCGGGCTGCTGGCCAGGGTCTTCTGGTTGTCCGCACCGCGGTGGCTGTACGTGCCGATCTACATCGCCCTCGGGTGGGTGGCGGTCGGCTTCCTGCCGGCGTTCTGGTCCTCCGGCGGACCAGCGATCGCGCTGCTGGTGATCATCGGCGGCCTCGGATACACCCTCGGGGCGGTGGCCTACGGGGTCAAGCGGCCCAACCCGGTGCCGGGCTGGTTCGGGTTCCACGAGATCTTCCACACCGGCACGGTGATCGGCTACGGCTGCCATGCAGCGGCGATCTACCTGGCCGCGTTCAGCACCTAGCCCCGCCTAGCCTGCCGCACGCCGCTCAGCGCTCGAGCGGCTCGAGCGACCCCGGCGCCCCGGGCACCACGTGGAACTGACGGTGGATGAGGCTGGGCAGGGTGGTGCGTGCCTGGGCCACAGCATCCGCATCCAGCTCCGAGTGCAGGATCACCGCATCGTTGGCGGCACCCTGGTCGATCACTGTTCCCCACGGGCTGATCACTGCAGACCGGCCGACCCGCCCCTCGCCGGGCTGGCTAGCCAGCAGCAGGTAGCTGGTGTTCTCCAGCGCACGGGAGCGGGCGAGCACCTCGAGCTGCTCGACCTTGCCCGGCCCGTCCGCCCAGGCGGCGATCACCACCAGCACCTGCACGCCGGAGTCGGCGAGGAGCCGGAAGATCTCGGGGAAGCGCAGGTCGTAACACGTAGCCACCCCGATGCGCAGCCCGCCGACCTCGGCGGTGAGCAGGTTGCCCGCCCCGGGAGGACCGCCGTCGAGCAGGTCTGACTCACGGACCCCGAAGGCATCGAACAGGTGCACCTTGCGATACTCCCCCACCACCTGCCCGTCCGGGCCGACCAGCACGGCGAGGTTCTCGCACCGTCCCTGGGCACCGGTGGGCACCATCGTGCCGGCGACCACCCAGACGCCGACCTCGGCCGCTGCGGCGCGCACAGCGGTCAGGAACAGCCCGTCCCGCGGTTGTGCGAGCTCGCGGGTGAGGCGCGGCGCCCAGCCGGAGGCATACTCGGGCAGCACCACCAGGTGGGCACCTCCACGGGCAGCGTCCCGCACGGCGGCCGCGCTGCGCTCGGCGGCCGCGGCGGCGTCAGCTCCGGCGGCTAGCTGCACGACAGCGACCGGGAGCCTCATCGCGTTCTCCCGCCGCCCTCGTCGGTCGTGGAGCGATCCGGCACCTCCGGGGACCCTGCCGGGGGCGGGTCGCCCGGCTCCGTACCGGTGGCGGTCGACCCGGCACCGCTGGCGTCGGACGCCCCGTGCTCGGTCTCGGCCTCCTGCCGCTGCTGCTCACGGGCCGCGGCGTTCGCCTGGATCCTGCGCTGGTGCCGGGTGAAGGACCAGGCGAGCAGCACGATCATCACCGCCAGGACGAGGAAGGCGATGAACGCACCGATGCCGGGGCTGGCGTCCTCCGGGTCGATACCGCCGGCCAGGACCAGCGGCCGGGTGAGCAGCACCGCCGCGCTCATCGCCGGACCCCGTGGAACAGGTCGTCCTCCGGAGTCTGCACGTCCACCCGGGACTGGGCCAGCTCGAACTCCTCCACCGGCCAGGCGACCTTCTCGATGTCCCGAGGCACGGCGAAGAAGAAGCCGTCCGGGTCGATCTGGGTGGCATGCGCCAGCAACGCCCGGTCCCGCTGGTCGAAGTAGTCGGCGCACTCGATCCGGGTGGTCACCTTCTCCGCCCGGTCGTCGCGGTCCCAGCGGTCCATCCAGTCAGCGTACGGCGACTGCCTGCCCGCCTCGACCAACGCCTCGTGCAGCGCCCGGATGCGGCTGCGGGAGAAGCCGTGGTCGTAGTACAGCTTGGACACCTCCCAGGCCGGGCCGGCCGTGGGGAAGGCGTCGGGATCGGCAGCAGCGTCGAACGCTGCCACCGACACCTTGTGCGTCATCACGTGGTCCGGGTGTGGGTAGCCACCGTTCTCGTTGTAGGTGGTCATCACCTGCGGGCGGAACTCGCGCACCACCCGCACCAGCGCCTCGGTGGCCACCTCCAACGGTTCCAGAGCGAAGCAGCCGGGGGGCAGCGGCGGCAGCGGGTCACCTTCGGGCAGCCCGGAGTCCACGAACCCGAGCCACTGCTGGGAGATGCCGAGCGCATCGGCAGCAGCAGCCATCTCTCGGCGCCGGAACCCGGGCATGTCCCGCAGCACCTCCGGGTCGCCCTGCAACCGGGGGTTGAGGATGTCGCCGCGCTCACCGCCGGTGCAGGTGACCACCAGTACCTGGACGCCTTCGGCGGCGTACCGGGCCATCGTTGCCGCTCCCTTGCTCGACTCGTCGTCGGGGTGGGCGTGCACGGCCATCAGCCGCAGTTCCTGTGCGCCGGCCACTGAGGATCTCCTGGGGATCGTGGGAGTGTGACAATAGGGACGGACGCTCGCCGACGAGGCAGATCGCGTCCGTCAGACAGGTCCAGTCTAAGGATGTCACGCGTGGTGGACTCGACGACCCCCTCCGACCGCACGGCCCAGGTGCTCGCCGAGCGGTACGGCGCCCCTGTCCCCGCGCGGCGGCGCCGCCGCGCCCTCTGGTTCACTGCCGGCGGGCTCGCAGCGGTCGGGGTGGCCGCGCTGGTGATGATCGGCATCGGGTTCTTCGAACCGGACGCGACCGCCAGCCAGGTGGGCTTCGACGTGGTAGACGACTCCCGGGTGCACGTGATCTTCGACGTCACCAAGCCGGAGGAGGCCACCGCCACCTGCACGCTGGAAGCGCTGACCGAGGGCTACGGGCAGGCCGGCATCGTCGACGTGACCATCGGCCCGCAGGACCGCCACACCACCCGGATCTCCGCCGACATCGCTACCACTGAGCTGGCCACCACGGGAGTGATCCGCGAGTGCCGCCTGGTCGACTGAACCGGCAGGCCCGGGATGATCTGCGGGGGCGCGTAGCTCACGCCGTCTGCCTCGGTCAGGTGGGTGGTGACCAGACTCACCCGTAGGTCGAACCCACCCAGTCCGCCCAGCCCTCCTGCGTCAGGGGCCGCCCGTCGAGCTGCCGGCTCACCTCACCCAGGGACGCTCCCGTGCTCCGGGCACGGCGGGCGAGCTCGAACGGGTCCAGCCCGATCGTCTCGGCGTAGCCGTATACGCTGGCGCTGAGTGCGTAGGCACAGAGGATCTCCTCACCGGGAGTGTCGAAGTCGGCGTCGGTGGGATAGTCCCAGCCGTCGGCCAGGCACTCGGTGATCCGTTCGGCCCGCCAGGAGCCAGGTGGGGCGAAGGAGCCGTCGGAGTCCCACAGCTCCTGGCTGTACTCGGCCCACCCCTCGCTGACCACCCGGGAGCGGTTCTCCGGGACGGGCAGCCAGGCGAAGGCTACGGCGTGGGTGAGCTCGTGGGCGGCCAGGGACCGTAACGCCTCGGTGGAGGTGAGCCCCTCCGGTCCGACCGTGACCACGCTGGAGCCCCAGGGGGTGGCCGCACCGGTGGCGGGCTCGGTGGCGATCTGCGGGTCCAGACCGGGGGCGGGCTCGAGGCGCAGCAGCGGGATGGTGAAGCCGGCGAGCTGCTCGTTGCTGCCGCCGGTGTCGAACCAGGTACCGGCGCGGTCCTCGTCCTCGGTGAGGAAGACGGTGAACCGGTCCACCGGTGCCCTGCCGGTGGCATCCGCGTACCGCTGCAGCACCCAGGATGCTGGTTCCTCCAGCTCCCCGCCCAGCTCCTCCAGCAGGTGCGCCTCGGAGTCAGCCACCGCCACCAGCACGTGGTCGGTGTGGCTGGCCCGCAGCGGGCCGGCATCCCAGGGCTTGACCGGCTCTGTGGTCTGCCACCCGGTGATCTGGCCTTCGCCGCCCGGGGTCACCGAGACCGTGATCCGGTACTGGGCGGCGGCGAGCAGGTAGTCGCCGGCTTCGGCGTAGTCGGTGGTCGCTCCCGCCTGCGGGGTACCCGGCGTGATGGCACCGAGCCGGATGGTCAGGTCAGCCGATCCACCGGGTCCGAGGCTCTCCAGCGTCCCGGACTCCACGGAGAGACCGCCGCCGCTCATCCCCAGGGCCATCATGTTGTCCCACCACAGGTTCGCCCCGTCCGCGGCACCGGGGCCCACCTGGGCGAAGAAGGCCTGCCGGTCCACCTCGGCCAGTGCCTGGTTCAACGTGGCCAGGAACCTGTCGGCGGTGAAGGGTGCGTCCCCTCCGCTGACCTCTGGCGTGCTCGCGGTCGGTTGCGGAACCTGGGTGACCACGGGAGTGGGCACTGGGTGAGCCTCCGTGCTGCCGCTGATCAGCACGGGCAGGTAGCGCAGCCCACCGAGCACGACCGCAGCCACGGCGAGCACCACGAGCGCGGTTGCAGCCACCCGGCGCCACCGCGGGCGGGGCAGCGCCGCCGGTTCCTCACCCGTCATCGTGTCCTCACCTGAGCATTCTCGCCCAGGTGAGCATAACCATCGTGCGGAGCGTAGAATTGCGCTCAGCGAGGAATGACGTTGACCATCAGCGTCGCTCGATCGGTATGATGGCTGTTTCCGCCGCCCCGGCGCGGCCGCATCGGTAGCCAGCCCGGGGACCGGAACTTTCCCGCACCCACCCGAGCTTGCGCCGTCGCAGCCGGCGGGCGGCATGACGAAACGAAGGAGGACTCGTGTCCGAAACCACATGGCTCACTCAGGATTCCTATGACCGCCTGAAGGCCGAGTACGACCACCTCGTCGGTGTGGGCCGGACCGACATCGCCGACAAGATCGAGGCTGCCCGTGAGGAAGGCGACCTGAAGGAGAACGGCGGTTACCACGCGGCCCGCGAGGAGCAGGCCAAGCAGGAGGCCCGGATCCGGCAGCTGGACGAGCTGCTGCGCAACGCGCAGGTGGGGGAACCGCCGGCCGACGACGGTGTGGTCGAGCCTGGCATGGTGGTGACGGTCTCGCTGGCCGGCGAGGAGATCACCTTCCTGCTCGGTTCCCGCGAGGTCGCCGGGGACACCGACCTGGACGTCTACTCCTCCGGTTCGCCGCTCGGTGCCGCCATCCTGGACCGCAAGGTCGGCGAGACCGCCGAGTACACCACCCCGAACGGGAAGTCGCTCCAGGCGAAGATCCTCAAGGCCACGCCCTACGACGGCTGACCCGCACGCTTCGCGGTGCCCGCCTGACCCTCGGTCCGGCGGGCACCGGCGTCTGGGCGCACCCGCAGACGGGCACGTTCAGGCGGGCAGCACGCAGTAGTCGGCCTGCTCCAGTGCGGCGAGCACCTCGGAGCAGTGCTCCGGTCCCTTCGTCTCGCACTGCACGGCGATGTCCACCTCGTCCACGGCCAGCTCGACGGCGGTGCGTGCGTGGGCGATCTCCAGCACGTTGGCATCCAGGTCGGCCAGGCGGGCCAGCAGTGCGGCAAGGTTGCCCGGGGTGTCCGGTACCCGCACCTTGAACTGCAGGTACCGGCCGGCGGCGGACATGCCATGGCGGAGCACCTTCATCAGCACCAGCGGGTCCACGTTCCCACCGGAGAGGATCACCACCACCGGCCCGTCCCAGCCGCCGGGGCGGCGCATCAGCTCGGCCACCCCGGCGGCGCCGGAGGGTTCGACCACGAGCTTGGCGCGTTCGGTGAGCACCAGCAGCGCCCGGGAGAGGTCCTCCTCGCTGACCGTGTCCACCCGGTGCACGTGCTCGCGCACGAGCTGCAGTGGCACGACTCCGGGCCTGCCGATGGCGATCCCGTCGGCCATGGTGTGCATCGTCGTCAACGGCACCGGACGCCCGGCGGCCAGGGAGGCCGGGTAGGCGGCCGCGCCCTCCGCCTGCACGCCGACCACCTGCACGTGCGGGCCGAGCGTGGCGTGCGTCGCGGCGGCGACGCCGGCGAGCAGGCCACCGCCACCGGTGGGCACCACCACAGTGCGCGCTGTGGGCACCTGCTCGGCCACCTCGAGCGCGAGCGTGGCCTGTCCGATCACGATGTCCTCGTGGTCGAACGGGTGGATCACCACCTGCCCGGTGCGCTCCGCCTCGGCGCGGGCCTCGGCGAGCGCTTCGTCGACAGTGCGCCCGTGCAGTCGCACCTGGGCGCCATATCCGCGGGTGGCGGCCAGCTTGGGCAACGCAGCACCCTCGGGCATGTAGATGGTGGCGGAGATGCCGAGCATCCGAGCGGCCAACGCCACACCCTGGGCGTGGTTTCCGGCGCTGGCGGCGAGCACCCCGGCGCGTTGCTGCTCCTGGCTGAGCCGGGACATCCGGGTGTAGGAGCCGCGGATCTTGAACGACCCGCCGGTCTGCAGGTTCTCGCACTTGAGCCACACCTCCGCCCCGGCGATCTCGCTGAGGGCGCGGCTGTACTGCACCGGCGTGCGCTGCACCACCCCGCGCAGCGCGTCGGCTGCCGCCTGCACAGCCTCGAGGGTCAGGCTCATGTACGTCTGGCTCGCACGCGTTGGATCAGCCGGGGCACCTCGCGGTGCGGGTCTCGCCCGCCGTTGAGGTAGTGCAGCACCGTATTCGCCACGGCGATCACCGGCACTGCGAACAGGGCACCTACGATCCCGCCGACGATCGTGCCGGTCGCCACGGCCAAGAGGACCGCCACCGGGTGCAGCTTCAGCGCACGGCTCATCAGCAGCGGCTGCAGCAGGTGGCTCTCCGCCTGCTGCACCAGCAGCACCACGCCGAGCATCGCCACCGCGATCCACACGCCCTGGTCGACCAGTGCCACGGCTACCGCCACCGACCCGGTGACCACGGCACCCACGATCGGGATGAACGAACCGACGAACACCAGCACCCCGAGCGGCAGCGCAAGCGGTACACCGAGCAGCCAGGCGCCGACGCCGATGCCCAGACCGTCGATGAAGGCCACCATCACCTGGGTGCGCGCGTAGCTGCCGAGGCTGGTCCAGGCCTTCTGTCCGGCCACGTCCACCCGGTTCCTGGCGGTCAGCGGGAACAAGCCCACCAGCCAGTGCCAGATCAGCGAGCCGTCCTTGAGGAAGAAGAACAAGCAGAACAAGGTGATCAGCGAGCCGGCGAACACATGGCCCACCGAGGTGCCCACGGACAATGCTCCGGCGGCGATCGTCTCCGCGTTGGACTCCAGCTGCTGCTGGATCTGCTGCACGTAGGTGTCGATGTCATCCTGGCTGAGCTGCAGCGGACCGGTGGACAGCCAGCTGAGCAGTTCCTGGAAGCCTTGCCAGGCGGTGTCGGCCAGGTCCTTGATCCCCGACCCGATCGAGGCACCAGCCAGGGTGAGCAGCCCGCTGAGCAGGATGATCGAACCGAGCATCGTGAGCCCCGCTCCGGCAGCTCGGGGGATGCGATGCCGCTGCAACCAGTTCACCACGGGCACCAGGAGCGCAGTGAGCAGCGCTGCGACCAGGATCGGCACCACCACGGTCTTGATCTGGATCAGCCCGACGATCGCCACTGCGGCCGCCAGCACGATCACCAGGAAGCGCCAGGACCACGCCGCCATCCCGCGCACTGCCGGGGTGACCGGTGACCGCTGCTGGTCGGACTCGACCACGGCGATCAGCTCACCGTCCTCGTCGCCCTGCTGTTCGGCGGCGAGCGCCGCAGCGGCGCTGAGGGTGACGTCGTCGGCATCGGTGCCGGCGCCACCGGCCGGCCCGGTCCGCTCCTGCCCGGCGGCAGTCGCACCGTCGCTGCGAACGGCCTCGTCGGGGCCTGCCTCCGGCTGCTCCGGCCGGGCCCGGCCGGAGCCGTGGCCCTCGTCCGGTGCTGACTCGTCCCTGCGCATCGCACCACCCTCCCTGGACTGGGTTCAGCGTACCTGGCGCAGGCGGTTTCACCAGGCGACGCCCGGGGCTCAGGTCGCGCTTGCCGGACGAGCGGGGCCAGCAGCTCGCCGCTGGATCTGGAATACGCCACCGGAGGAAGCGTTGAGGCAGAGGTGAAGAACATCGGTTTCCTGTCCTTCGGGCACTGGACGGACCACCCGCAGTCGATGGTGCGCTCCGCCCGGGACGCCCTGGTGCAGTCGATCGAGCTCGCGGTGGCGGCCGAGGAGCTGGGCGCGGACGGTGCCTACTTCCGGGTGCACCACTTCGCCCGTCAGCTCGGCTCCCCGTTCCCGCTGCTGGCCGCGATCGGTGCACGTACCGAGCGGATCGAGATCGGCACCGGTGTGATCGACATGCGGTACGAGAACCCGCTGTACATGGCCGAGGATGCCGGCGCAGCGGACGTGATCGCCGGCGGACGGCTGCAGCTGGGCATCAGCCGCGGCTCACCGGAGCAGGTGGTCCGGGGTTATGAGTACTTCGGCCATGTGCCGGCCGAGGGCGAGACAGACGCGGACCTGGCCCGCCGGCACGCTGCCCGGTTCCTCGAGGTGATCGAGGGCGAGAAGTTCGCCGAGCCGAACCCGCGGCCGATGTTCCCCAACCCGCCGGGCAAGCTGCGCATCGAACCGCACTCCCCCGGCCTGCGGCGGCGCATCTGGTGGGGTGCCGGCTCACGTGCGACCGCCGAGTGGACCGCCCAGCAGGGGCTGAACCTGATGAGCTCCACACTGCTCACCGAGGACACCGGCAGACCGTTCCACCAGCTGCAGGCCGAGCAGATCCAGCGGTTCCGCGATGCGTGGGCGGCAGCCGGGCACGACTGGCAGCCGCGGGTCTCGGTGAGCCGGTCGATCTTCCCGCTGGTCACCGATCTCGACCGGCAGCTGTTCTGGCGCGACCAGCACAGCAGCGACCAGGTCGGCCAGCTGGAGGGCGGTCTGGCCCGGTTCGGCAAGTCCTACGCCGGTGAGCCGGACCAGCTGGTCGCCGAGCTGGCCAAGGACGAGGCGGTGGCAGCGGCGGACAGCCTGCTGCTCACCGTGCCGAACCAGCTGGGCGTGGACTACAACGCGCACGTGCTCGCGAGCGTGCTGCAGCACGTGGCACCTGAGCTCGGCTGGCGCTGACGCTGCGGAATCCCCCGCGCCGAGGAGGTCCGGGGCATCGTGGGCGCCTACGCTCAAGGGCACGCAACTATCAGGAGGCACTCGTGCAGAGCCGCTTCGCTGCGTTGCTGCTCGGCGATCGGGAGGACCCGCGGCTGAGGCTGGCGGCGCTGTTCGGTGGCGAGGTGCCACGCGGTGGCCAGCCACCAGAGCCGGCGCTGGCCTGGGCGCGCGAGGTGCTCGCCGGGCGTCCGGGCCCGGTCTCGGAGGTCGAGGCCGTCCGGCTGCTGCGCGTGGCCGAACCACGCCTGCTGCTGAAGCCTGCGCAGTTCCTGGCCAGGCACGCCGTCCACGGCTGAGCGCTCTGGCGCGGCCGGAACACCACAACCAGGCGTAGCGTTGTCGATGACGGCGGAGCGCGTCTCGCGCAGGACCGTCACCGTTCTACCAGCGCCAGGGAGTCAGGCAGATGTTCGGCATGAGGATGAGTCACGCGATGGTCGCCGCCGAGGATGCGCTCCCCGGCCGGGAGGAGCCGATGCCCGTACCAGCCACGCACGCGGTGCTCGGCACCCCGATGCAGGGACCGTGGCCGGAGGGCAGCCGCACGGTGTACGTGGCGATGGGCTGCTTCTGGGGTGCGGAGCGGATCTTCTGGCGCGCCCCCGGGGTGATCAGCACAGCAGTGGGGTACATGGGGGGCTACACCCCGAACCCCGCCTACGAGGAGGTGTGCACGGGCCTGACCGGGCACACCGAGGCGGTGCAGGTGGTCTACGACCCGCAGGCGACCGACCTGGAGCACCTGCTCAAGGAGTTCTGGGAGAACCACGACCCGACCCAGGGGTTCCGGCAGGGCAACGACCGCGGCACCCAGTACCGCTCGGCGATCTACTGGAGCGACCCGGCGGACGAGGAGCTGGTGCGGGCCACCCGGGAGGCGATGAACGCCGTCGCTCACGACAGCGGCTTCGGTGAGATCACCACCGAGCTGGCCCCGGCCGGAGAGTTCTACTACGCCGAGGACTACCACCAGCAGTACCTGCACAAGAACCCGGGCGGCTACTGCAACCACGGACCGAACGGGATGACCTGCCCGGTCGGCGTGCTGCGCCAGGACGAGCTGCCCAGCCAGGAGTCGGTGCTCGGCCGGGAGTAGGAGCACGCGCGAGGGCGCGCCACAGCTGGCGAGCAGCTCAGCCCGCATTGCGCACGTAGCTCATAACACGACTGATGCGGCTCGCATGGCAACACTGCCGAACTCGTCAGGGGAATCGGAGCGCTCCTTGGCCCTGGGTGCCAAGGATGTCGTCGGGGTTGGAGTAGGGGCAAGACTTCAGAGAGAGGCAACCGCAGCCGATGCAGTTCGAGAACCGGTCGCGCAGTGCGGTGAGATATTCGATCCGGTCGTTGAGATCCTCGCGCCACTGACGCGAGATCCGAGCCCAGTCCTTCTTGGTGGGCAGCCCTTCTTCGGGAAGCTGATCGAGCGCATCCTTGATGCGGTCCAGGGAGATGCCCACCCGTTGTGACGCTCGGATGAAGGCAAGCACTCTGAGGGTGTCGCGACGGTACTCGCGGCGATTTCCTGCCGTTCGTCGGCTACGGATGAGGCCCAGCGACTCGTAGTAGTGCAGCGTGGAGACAGCCAGACCCGCTCGCTCAGCGACCTGGCCGGGCTTCAACCAGACGACGTCCTCGTGAATCTGAGCCACCAGTGCGCCCTCCCACGACCTCTTGACATGAAGTTCCCTTGATGTAGTCGACTCTACATCAAGGGAACTTCATGAGATGGGAGAAGATGCATGCTCACAGTTGATGTGTGGGCCGACGTACGCTGCCCGTGGTGCTGGATCGGACTGCGGCGTCTGCAGCGAGCCAGAAGCATGATCGACGAACCAGTGACAGTACGTCGGCGCAGCTTCCTCCTCGAACCACAGGGACCGGCGAGCCCAGGGCGTCCCACGGCACAGGTGGCGACCACTGAGTGGGGGATGTCGAACGAGCAGTGGAACAGCAGGCGGCAGGCCATCGAGGCCGAAGCTCGCAGCGAAGGTCTGCGCATCCGGATGGACAGCGCCCTCATGTTCGACTCCAGCCCGTTGCACCGGTTGCTCAAGCTCGCTGCCGAAACCATGGACGACGATCGCGCCGAGGACGCTTGGGAGTCTGCTTTCGCTGCGCACTTCGAACGTAACGAGGATCTCGGCGATCCTGACGTCCTGCACCAGCTGGCATCACAGTGGGGCTTGGAAGAGGCAGATGTTCGGCGGGCCCTGCTCCGGGAGCGCTTTACCGACGAGATCGCTCACGATCTTGACGAAGCCCGACGACTGTCGGTCAGCTCCGTCCCCACGGTGGTCGCAGCCGACGGTCGGCGCATGCGGGGCCATGCACCCACCGCTGAGCTCGCTCAGTTCCTCAGGGCAGGAGCTCTGTGATGAGCAAGATGATGCGAGCCGCAGCGATCGACGAGTTCGGGCCGGCGGACGTCCTGCGGGTTCGAGAACTACCCCGGCCGACGATCAGCGCCGATGAGGTGCTGGTGCAGGTCATGAACGCGGGAGTTCAGGTCACGGACGCCGCCATCCGTGCCGGGTGGGCACCGCCAGGAGCCACCATCGAATTCCCGCAGATTCTTGGCAACGAGTTCTCCGGCATCATCGACCAGGTGGGAGACGAGGTCCGAGGGTTCAGCCCTGGCGACCCGGTGGCGGGCTTCAATCTGCTGGGCTGCTACGCGGAGTACGTGGCAGTGCCGCAAGCGCAGATCGTCGCCAAACCGCAGGCGGTCTCGTGGCAGGCCGCCGGCGCCCTCTCCGCGTCCGGACAGACCGCACACACGGCCTTCGAGGATCTTGCGGTGGGAGCGGGCGACGTGGTGCTGGTCCACGGTGCCGCCGGCGGGGTGGGCACCATCTTCACCCAGCTCGCCGTCCGCACCGGCGCGAGCGTCATCGGCACCGCCAGCGAAGCCAACCACGGCTACCTCGAGAGCTTGGGCGCTACCGCTGTCACGTACGGCCCCGGGCAGACCGACAGGATCCGGGATATCAGCCCCCGCGTGGACGTCGCCTTCGACGCAGCCGGACACGAGAACCTGCGCACGGCGGTGGAGCTGGTCGCCGATCGCGGCCGGATCGCGACCATCGTGGACATGCCTCTCGCGCAAGAGCTGGGCTGCCGGATCGTGAGAAGCCGTCGCTCCGGGCGCCGCCTGGCCGATCTCATGGGTCTGCTGGCCCGCGGAGACCTCCATGTCCACGTCCGCGACCGCTACCTGCTGGACCAGGTCGCGGACGCCCACCGAGACGTCGAGTCGGGGCACGGGCGCGGCAAGGTCGTCCTCGACGTCCGGCCGGCGCAGTGACGGCCATCTCGTCAGCTACTCGGGAGAAGCTCTGGACGTCGAGAACCTGGCCATTCATCGCCAGCGTCCTGGTGCTGATGACGTCCATCGCCTTCGAGTCCTTCGCGGTCACCACCGTTCTGCCGGTCGCGATGACCGATCTCGACGGTGCCCAGTGGTACTCACTCGCCTATGCCGCCACCATCACCGCGGCCCTGGTCGGCATGGTCATCGGGGGCAACTGGTCCGACCGCTCTGGTCCGCGCAGGCCTCTCGTCGCCGGTGGAAGCCTGTTTCTCGGCGGCCTGGCTCTGTGCATGGTCGCACCGGAGCCGTCGACATTCGTCCTTGGCCGACTCCTGCAGGGCATCGGCGGCGGGATCGACTCCGTCGTCCTCTACGTCCTCATCGCGCGACGCATTCCCGAACGGCCCCGTCCACGGATGTTCGGCCTGCTCACCACAGCCTGGCTCGTCCCTTCCCTGGTTGGCCCGGTCCTCGCCGGGGCACTCACCGATCTGATGACCTGGCGCGTGGTCTTCGGGATCGTCCTGGCCGGTGCCGCGATCTCCCTAGGTGGCCTGCTCCACGTCACGCGAGATCCCGGGATGCACAGCACCGAGCCCGTGGGCGATGGCCCAGCACGCCCCATCATCGGCCGCAACGGCACTCTGTCGCTCGTCGCGGCACTGCTGCTGGTTCTCCTGCACCTGGGTGGACAGCTCGACCCCCCCAGCATCGATCCTGGCCGTCATTGCAGCATCGATCGGCCTGGTCGTCGTCGCGCAGGGCATCCTTCCCTCGGGCACGCTCCGACTGCGCGGAGCTGCCCAGCGGCTTGTCGCGCTGCGAGCCATCCTTGGCGCCACTGTCACCGCTACGGACCTCTACCTCACCCTCTACCTTCAAACTGAACGTGGACTCCCTCCTACCAAGGCCGGGCTGGTGATTGCCATCGGCGCGCTCGGCTGGGCCTTCGGCGCATGGGTACAAGCACGGTTCACCAGCGAGCACGCGATACACCGAAGACTGATCCTGCTTGCAGCACCCCTTGTCGGGGTCGGGCCAGTCAGTGTTCTGCTGTACACAGCCGCTGGGCTGCCGCTCTGGCCAGTTGTCGCAGGGTGCATCGCGATGGGCACCGGGATGGGAATGGCCTACCCGCGCCTGTCCAGCGCGACTCTGGCCCTGGCCAGCGCCGACGAGCAGGGCGCGTACAGCTCTGCCCTGCAAGCAGGCGAGAGCATGAGCGTGGGTGCAACGACCGCACTGACGGCGGTCGTACTCACCTCCGCACTCTCCGCCAGCATCTCCTTCACCCTCGTGTATGCGATCCTCGTCGCCCTGGCCTGCCTAGCCATCGCAATCTCCTCAACCAGCGGCCCGCTGAACCCTGCCAGCCGCTCGTGACGCGTGGGCGCAACGCACCAGCTCTGTTCAGCGGTACTCCAGCCCGGTCATCAGGCCCACTGGTCGGCTGGGAGCAGTCGTCTGGGCGGGCTGGCCGGCGCACTGCCGCCCCCGGCGAGTCCGGGCACAGCAGCGGCCGGTCAGGGCACCAGGACGGTGCGCACCCCTGAGCTGGTCGGCTCCACCCACGCCTCGGCTACCCCAGCCAGCGGCCGCACCACGGTCTCCACGCTGAGCACACCGCGCTCCAGCAGGCCGAACACGGCGGGCAGGATCTCTGGCAGCACGCGGGCGAACGCCTCCTTGGGCACGCTGCCCGCTCCCTGGCCGAGCAGCTGGACGCCCCCGCCGCCCAGCGAGCACTGGACGAGCTGAGCGTGGCTGGGCTTCATCTGCTCGACCAGATCCCCGGTCCCGGCTCAGCGGAGACGGTGAACATCGTCGGGCTGTCCCAGATCAGCGGGGTGGCCAAGGGCACAGTGTCCAAGACCGTGCAGCGGCTGGAGTCCGCCGGACCGTCTCCCGGCACCGGCTGCCGGGCAACTGCAAGGAGGTGCACCTGCGCCTCACCGAGGTCGGCGTGGAGATCCAGCGCGCGCAACGGGGACTGCACGAGCAGGTGGGCAGCAGCGTCTCTGCGTTCCTCGGCCGCTACTCGGATGCGGACCTCGAGGTCCTCACCCGCATGCTCGGTGACCTGCTGGCGATGCCACGGGAGGGCCTGCGGTTCCGGCCGGACCTGCTGCCCTGATCCCCGACCTGCCGCAGTAGACTCTCTCGAGACACGGGGTGCCCCGACGGGGCTGAGAGCACACCCGAGAACCTGAACGAGTTCGGACTCGCGGAGGGATGTCGACCCGAGGTGGTGCCTGGTGCGCCCGCCGCCGGCTGCACGCCTCCTCGCGATCCGGATTCTCCGAGATGACGAGGCGAGGCAGATGAGGACCATCCCGAACGTGCTGACGATCGCGGGAACCGACCCGACCGGCGGGGCCGGCATCCAGGCGGACCTGAAGGCGTTCTCCGCACACGGCGCCTACGGGATGAGCGTGATCACCGCCGTGGTCGCGCAGAACACCCGCGGGGTCCGGGGGTTCGTCCCGCTCGAGGCCGGGTTCGTGGCCGACCAGCTGGCTGCGGTGTGCGAGGACGTACGGGTGGATGCGGTGAAGATCGGGATGGTCGCCGATGCCGCGATCGCCGAGGCGGTCGCACACGCGCTGGACGCCTACCCGCACGGGCCGGTGGTGCTCGACCCGGTGATGGTTGCCAAGAGCGGACACCACCTGCTGGAGCCGGACGCTGTCGACGCGGTCCGGGAGCTGCTGATCCCACGCTCGACGATCATCACCCCGAATCTCCCGGAGGCCGCAGTGCTCCTCGGCTCGGGCGGTGAGGCGCAGAGCATCGAGGAGATGCGGCGTCTCGTCCCGGACCTCCGCGCGCTCGGTCCCGCATGGGTGCTGCTCAAGGGCGGACACCTGGGCGGCGCGGACAGCACCGACATCCTCGACGGCGAGACCAGGGTGGAGCTGACCGCAGCGCGGGTGTCCACGGTCAACGACCATGGCACCGGGTGCACGCTGTCGGCGACGATCGCGGCGCTGCTGCCCAGGCACGATCTGGTCACGAGCGTCCAGCGCGCCAAGGACTATCTCACCGCGGCGCTGCAGCACGCGGACGAGCTCGACGTGGGTTCCGGCCACGGACCGGTGCACCACTTCCACGAGCTCTGGGCCGACCCACAGCGGTGAGCGACGGCGTCAGGCCGCGGACTCGGCGAGGTGGGAACGGAGGGTCGTGCCCTGGTAGTCACGGCGGAACCGGCCCCGGGCCTGCAGGATCGGGACGACCTGGTCGACGAAGTCCTCCAGCCCGCCCGGGAGGGTCGGCGGCATGAGGTTGAAGCCGTCGGCGGCCCCGGCGTCTACCCAGCGCAACATCTCGTCGGCCACTGTCTCCGGTGTGCCGACGACGGTGGCATGTCCGCCGCCGGCGGTGAGCAGCCCGAGCAGCTGCCGGACGGTGGGCTGCTGGCTGTGGATGATCTGCAGCACCGTCGCGTAGCGCCCTTTCGGCCCGGGGAACTCCGCCAGCGGTGGTAGTGGCGGCACCGGCGCGTCGAGGTCCCACCCGGAGGTGTCGCGGCCGACGAAGAACGCCAGCTGGCGCAACGCGTCCGCCACCGGGAGGCGGGCGTCCAGCGCCTGTTGGGCACGTCGTGCCTCGGCGTGCGTGGCGGCAACATAGGGGACCAGGCCCGGCATGACGACGACCTGGTCGGGGTTACGACCGGCGGCGGCAGCCCGTGCCCGGATGTCGCGACGATAGCTGCGGGCGGACGCGAGGTCCCAGGCGACCGCGTAGATGCCCTCGGCACACTGCGCCGCGAGGTCCCGACCTGGTTCGGAGGCACCAGCCTGGAACAGGACTGGTCGCCCCTGCGGCGGGCTCGGGATGTTCAGCGGTCCGGCGACGTCGAAGAACCGCCCCTGGTGGTTCAACGGCCGCAGCCGCGTCACGTCCACGTACGCCCCCGCGGGGTCGGCAACGATCGACTCCGGCGGCCACGAGTCCCACAGGCCCTGCAGCACGTGCACGAACTCTGCGGCATTCGCATAACGTTCCTCGTGTCCCGGCAACGCGGGCATACCGTGGTTGCGCGCCTCCTCGTCGGTCATGGAGGTGACGATGTTCATACCGGCGCGGCCGGCGGAGATGTGGTCCAGGCTGGCGATCAGCCGGGCGGCGTGGAACGGGTCCCAGAACGTGCTCGAGACCGTCGTGACCAGCCCGATCCGCGAGGTGGCGCGGGCCAGCGCGGTCAGCACGGTGATCGGCTCGAGGTACCAGGTCGGACCACGTGCGATCCCACCGCCGATGGACTGGCCGTCAGCGAGGAAGATCGCATCCAGCCGTCCGCGCTCAGCGGTCCTGGCGAGCTCCTCCCAGTAGCCGATGTCACCGTGCCGGGACGAGCTGGAGCCAGGCGCCCGCCACGCGGCCGCGTGGTGACCGGCGCCGTGGGCGAACAGGTTCAGGTGCAACTGTGCGGGTCCGGCAGCCGTGCTCATCAGTTCGCGACCAGACCACCGTCGACGAGAAGATTCTGGCCGGTGATCGCCCTCGACCACGGGGAGGCGAAGAACAGCACCGCGTCGGCGAGCTCGGCCGGAGTGGTCACCGAACGCAGCGGGGTGCCCGCGGCGATACCCTCGAAGACCGCGTCCGGGGTCGCGGCGCTCGCGTCGGTCGTGCGCAGCAGCCCGCCGCTGACCATGTTCACGGTGATCCCGCGCGGGCCGAGGTCGGCGGCGAACGTGCGGGTCAGCGACAGCAGCGCTGCCTTCGCGGCGGTGTAGTCGTGGTAGGGCACCACCGGGTGCTGGAACAGGTTCGTCCCGATGTTGATCACACGCCCCGACCCTGCTCTGGCGAACCCGGGCAGGGCCGCCTGGATGACGTTGAGCGCACCCTGCACCGCTCCGGAGAACTGCCCGGCGAACGCGGCATAGCCGATCTCGTCGGCCTTCGCCCGCGCGTCGCCGTCGAAGGAGAAGTTCACCAGCGCGTTGTTCACCACGGTGCAGACCGGCGTGCCGAACGCGGCCTGGGCAGCGGTGAACAGCGTCTGGACCTGATCACGGTCGCGGACATCGGCCGGTACCGCGGTCGCACGGTCCGGATGTGCCGCCGTGATCTCCTCCGCCGCAGCTGCGCTGGTGACGTAGTCGACGACCACCCTTGCCCCTTCGCGCAGGAAGGCCTCGGTGATGGCGCGGCCCAGACCGCGCGCTCCCCCGGTGACCAGGACCACCTGCTCAGCAAGCGGCGGTGCGACATGCCCCGAGGACGGTGCAGCTGCAGTGTCCGCGATGGGCGCGGTGTGTGCGGTCATGCTGGCGATTTCCTCTCAGTATGGTTTTCTTGCCGAGCGCTGGCCTCCCACGCCCGGACGAGGGTGCGTGCGGCCGCAGCCGGGTCAGGGGCGGCGCAGATCGCCGAGACCACTGCGACACCTGCCGCACCGGCCCTGCGCAGACCCGGCACGTCCGGTGCACGGATGCCGCCGATGGCGACGCAGGGCAGCTGCGTGGCGGTGGTCAGCCGCGCGAACCCGTCCACACCGAGAGCCGACGGATGATCAGGCTTCGTGCTCGTGGGGCGGATCACCCCCACGCCGAGATAGTCGACGGTGCCGGCAGGGAGGCGAGCGAGCCGGTCCAGGTGCTCCTTGGTGTTGGCAGTGATCCCGATGGTGGCCTCCGGACCGAGCGCTGCTCGTGCCGCTGCGGCCGTAGCGTCGCCCTGCCCGAGGTGGACGCCGTCCACCGGGATACCGCAGCTTCGGGCCTTGACGACGACGTCCAACCGGTCGTTGACCAGCAGCAGCGCCCGCCCGGCGATCACCTCCGCCAGCTGCTCCACCTGCCGCAGCTGGCTTGCTGCATCTGAGGTCTTGTCCCGCAGCTGCACCGTACGGACGCCGCCGTCGACCGCGGCGCGCACCGTCTCCACCACGCCGCGCTCGCCGCACAGCGCAGCGTCGGTCACCAGGTAGATACCGTCGGTCACGCGAGATCGTCCCCCGCGTCGGCCTCCCGGACCCGGGCGAGGGCCGTGACGTCGGCCGGGGTCACCGTGGACAGCCGGTCGAGGAGCCGTGCTGCGAACGTGCCCGGGCCGGAGGCGCCGTCGGCGGCGTTCTCGGCAGCGATGCCGTAGACCGTGTGCGCAGCGGTGACCGCGGCCAGGACGGAGTGCTCGCCGCGGACCGCGAGGAACGCAGCGACCAGCGCCCCCAGGGCGCAGCCACCACCGGTGACCTTCGTCAGCAGCAGGTGCCCGTTGGTCACCCGGTGACCGCTGTGCCCGTCGGTGATGAAGTCCTCTGGCCCGGAGACGGCGATGACAGTGCCCAGCTCGCGTGCCAGTCGTGCGGCGACGCGGACTGCACGGTCGGTGGAGTCGGTCGCCTCCACGCCCCTGCCGCCGGCTCCGGCCCCGGCCAGGGCGAGGATCTCCGAGGCGTTGCCGCGCACCGCGGCAGGCTGCCGACCGGCGAGCTCCATGGCTAGCGAGGTGCGGATGGGCAGCGAACCGATCGCTACCGGGTCCAGCACCCACGGCGTACCGGCGCGGACCGCGGCGCCCACCGCCTCCCGCGCGGCCTCCCGCTGCTCCGGGTTGGGTGTGCCCAGGTTCACCAGCAGCCCGCCGGCAACCTGGGCGAAGGCCCCCGCTTCCCCCACGATGTCGACCATCGCGGGGGCCGCCCCGGCTGCGAGCAGGACGTTGGCGGAGAAGTTCGTCACCACGGAGTTCGTGATGCAGTGCACCAGCGGAGCGGACTCGTGCAGCTGCTCGAGCAGTGTTGCGACGTCAGGTACGGCCATCTCGGTGCTTCCCTCCACGGCGGAGGGACATCCCGCTGCATCGCTCACCGTGGGAACGAGTGACCGTTCCGGTGCACACCGCGAGGATCTGGACCATCCCTTCGCCAGTACGAACTGGATCAGGTTCGACGGGTGTCATCTCAGCCGGTCTCCCGGCACCCCGTGTCACTGCTCCGATCATAGCCACACCGTGTCATGAGCTCCCAACACGTCCCGGCGACGAGCGGCTCAGCGGTACTGCGCACCGGTGATCGCAGCCACCAGCCCGACCACCACCGCGGCACCGGTCAGGTACACCCAGCCCCGGCGGCGCGGGCCGCCGCGCACCAGCCAGGTCATCCAGCGCAGGTAGGCGAAGGAGTACACCAGCAGCGCCAGCGTGGGGTAGGCGGCCTGCTGCAGCAGCTCGGCACCTGCGGGGGACACGTCGCCGATCCGGTCGGCCAGCTCGGCGGGCAGCAGGCGGGCCCGCCGCCCGCCGATCGTCCCGAACGCCACCATGATCGTGTAGGCGCCGGCCAGGCCGAGCAGCACCCACCGCCAGCGCGCCACCTGCGGCCGGCGCGTGCCGGGCCGCGGCACCCGGCGCCGCACGGTGGCACCGCCGCGCACCGTGAGCATCACCCCCACCACCAGCGGTGCGGCGAACAGGAACGCGAGCACGCCGTGCACCAGCGCCACCCCGGTCCTGGCATGCAGCCGCTCGTCCACGGCGAACAGGCGGGCGAGCACACCTAGGTAGAGCGGCGCGAGCACTACGTACACCAGCAGCAGGGCACCGATGGTGCCCGCGCTTGCGACGACCACCGTGAGCACCAACCGCACCCGCGACCAGGTCCGGCTGGCTCGGTTCGTCTGGTTCTCGTGCTGGGGTCCGCGCATGTCCTCTGGCACCCTACGCGGCGCTGGCCTGCTCAGTCGGTGACCGCCAGGATTCCGTGCGCCCCGCGCTCGGCGTCGACCATCACGTGCGAGATGAACGGGTAGTGCCCGGCCTCGGGCAGGGTCAGCTCCACGAACCCACCCTGGGCGGCTGCCAGGGCGAGCGCCTGCGCGCCCCCGTGACCTGCGCCGTCGAGCGGGCCCTGCCCGTCCTTGAGCAGATAGGCGCCCTCGGAGTAGACGGTGTCGAACTGTCCACCGACCACGTGGAAGCTGCTCGGCCGGTTCGGACCGGCGTCCAGCACCCAGAAGCGCACCGTCTCACCGGTGCGGGCGGTCAGCGGTTCCTGGTCGTACTGGCCGGCGATGCCGTTGAAGGTCACGTAGTCCGGGTCCTCGGCGAGCACCTTGTCCGCATCCACCTCCGAGGCCTCCCCGGCCTCATGATCCGCCCCCAGGAACGTCTCGGACTGCACCAGCACGTAGCTGCGGTCTACCTCGGGCAGGTCGTCCGGTTCGATCACCACCGCGCCGAACATGCCGGCCCCGATGTGCACCGACATCGGCTCGGTGGCGCAGTGGTACATCCAGATCCCGGCACGTTCGGCGGTGAAGGTATAGGTGAGCGACTCCCCCGGCGCGATGGTGCGCATCGGTTCGTCCGGGGCCAGCGCACCGGCGTGGAAGTCGATGGAGTGGCCCATCGACCCGTCGTTGACCAGGGTGATCTCGAAGGTGTCCCCCACCCGGCCGTGCAGCGTGGGCCCGGGGACCGTACCGCCGAACGTCCACCGCCGCTGCCACACCCCGGGGGCCACCTCGAGCTCTACCTCTTCCACCGCCAGGGTGAGGCGGTGGGTGGTCTCGTCGGTCAGCGGCGGCAGCTCAGCGGGCACCACCGCTTCGATCGGGGTGTCGACGGCGGAAGGCCCTTGGTCCTGTGCGTCACCGTGGTCGGGGCTCGTCCCGGCTGCATCGCCGGTGCCCGCGGTCGGTTCCGGTGCGGCGGCTGCGCCGCCTTCGGCGAGCACGGTGAAGACCATGCCCATCTGCCGGTGCCCGGCCACGGTGCACCAGCCGTCCAGGTCCTCGCCGACCACGCCGACGTCGAGGGTCTGGCTCTCCCCGGGGGCGAGCCGGTCGGAGGTCACCCCACCGACGGTCAGGTCGTGCACGGTGGTGGGGTCGTCGTTGGTGAGCTCGATCACCAGCCGGTCTCCGGCCGGCACGGTGACGGTGTCCGGGACGAAGCGCATGTCCTGGGCGGAGACCTGCACGGTGGTGGTCTCCCCGGTGGCGGCCACCGCGGCCGAGTCCGCGCCGCTGTCCGAGGTGGTGCCCAGCCCGGCCGCCGCCGGGTCTACCGCCACCCCGACGCTGACCGCGAGCAGCACCGCCACCAGGGCGCCCATCAGCTGCCCGCGTCGCCAGAACGTCGTCTCCTGCTCCGCGGCGCGCGGCGGTGGGGCCAGCGTGCCTGGCTCACCGGCCTTGCGGCGGGCGGCGAGCGCCACCCCCACCAGCGGCAGGAACCAGGCGAGGGCCACCAGCACGAGCACGGAGCAGACCACCAGCACCCAGCTGGGCACCGGTAGCAGGCACAGCACGAGAGCCGCGTTGGCCATCATGATCCGCAGCGCACCGTAGGAGTCGAACGCGGCCGTGGCGGCCTTCACCTTCGCCGGGCCGCCGCCGATGGCCACCGGCAGCAGGTAGGACAACGCACCCAGGAGCACCTGTGCGGCCACCCCGACCACGAAGATCGCAGTCGCCGGAGTGAAGGCGTTGGCCACCTCGGCCCAGGAATCGGCTCGCGCCACGGTGATGGCCACCACCACCAGCCCGACGAGCAGCCAGACCAGCCCGGCCGCCACCGAGGCAGCAGCGAAGGAGCGCGGCGGGCGGGTGCGCGCCGGACGCAGCAACGCCCGGCCCCACCAGCAGATCCCGAGCGCGTAGACCACGATGCCGGCAAGAGCCAGCGGGCGCTGGTCCACCAGGGTGCCGGCGAGGGTGAGCAGCAGGGCGCCGGCCAGCACCGGCAGCGCTTGCTTGGCCCACCGTTCGGCGCGCTCGTCGATCCGGGTGCGCAGGATGGTCGGCCACAGGGTGAGCAGCGTGCCGGTCACCGTCAGCCCCACCCAGCCGAGCAGGTTGACCATGGTGTGCGCCACCAGCAGCCGCCCGTGCCAGTCACCAGGCAGGCCGCGCGCGAGCAGCACCCCGGCGGTGATGCCCACCGGGAGGAAGGCGCAGGCGGCGAGGTAGTAGCGGATGGTGATGCGGAACCGGCCGGGCAGCGCCCGGCGCAGCCGGCGCACGAGCTGCACCGCGTGCCAGACCACAGCGACCACCACGGCCGCCGCACCGGCGACGACCAGGGCGAGCTGCGCCGTCGGCACTCCGACGAGCACGGCCAGGACGCCCAGCAGCAGCAACCAGAGCCGCCTGGCCTGCACCCTCCGGTCGTCCAGCGTGGGCGGGGTCTTCAGCAGCGCCTGGGTGAAATAGGTGCTCCACACCATGATCGAGTGGGTGATCGCACCGAGCAGCACCAGGTGCACCATGAGCCACCGGGCCGAGGGCACCGCCTGGTGGGCGATGGCGACCACCACGGCGGCCAGCAGCCAGACCACGGCCGGGTAGTCCCGCAGCGGCCACCGGCCACGGGACGCGTTCGGGCGGCTGGGTGCTGGCGGTGGGGTTCCGGTGGAGACCTTCACCGTGCCTCCCCGGCGGTGCTCTGCTGGCCGGCGGTGGTCGGCTCGCTGGTCGTGGCCGGCACACCGGTGACCACACGGTGCGCGGGCAGCCGGGAGGAGGTGACCACGCCGAGCACGAGCAGCAGCATGGCCACGATCGTGCCCACGGCACCGACCCGGTAGAACGGCGCCTGGGCGAGCGACCCGGCCACCCGTACGGCCAGTGTGACGTGCAGCGCCACCAGCGGCAGCCACAGCACTGGGTGGTAGGGCAGCCTCACCCGCAGCACCGAGGGCAGGATCACCGGGGCGTGCGCCATCACCATGGACATCGCGAAGCCGACGAAGACGGCGTGCACCACCGTGTCGTAGGCCCAGCCGGTGCCGGCCGTGCCGGCGGCCACCCAGGTGCAGGCGGCGACCAGCAACCAGGCGTAGCCGGTGAGCATGGCGGCTGCAGCGAACCGCGGCAGGCCGCGGGCCCGGATGGTACGCACTGCGACGTCGTGCGTGGCCAGCCAGAGCGCGCAGACCGCGAGCAGCACACCGAACATCCGCCCACCGACAGCGGGCCAGACCAACGACACGGCGCCGGCGGCGCCGATCGCGGCAGTGCCAGCCAGCAGCAGGTCACCCGAGGCGGCCGGCAGGGTCAGCCGGGCGAGCTCGACCCGTTCGGCGGCGATCGTGACCACGATGAAACCGCTGAGCAGCACCAGCACGGTGGGCACGTCGGTGCGGATCCATACCGCCACCGCCGCTGCGGCCAGCACAGCGCCGACCAGCTGGGCGAGCACCACCGAGTCGTGCGCCCGCTGCCACAGCGCCGCGTACACGGCGACCAGCAGCACCGCTCCGGCCAGCAGCACGAGCTGGCCGAGGAGCACCGGGGCCGGGCTGAGGGTCAGCAGCGCGCCGACACCCAGCGCCGCCGGGGACAGGTACCCCCACCGGCGGCGCAGCGCGACCGAGCGTTCCAGGGAGATCACGGTGCCGAGGAAGCCGAGCACCATGAGGATGCCGTGCATCTGCCCGAGCCGGTCGGTGCGGATCGGTGCCGGCAGGCCGAGCAGCAGCAGAGCAGCGTCCAGCCCGGCCAGCATGCACAGGCCGCCACCGGCGATCAGGGCAGCACGCACCGGGCGGTTCACCGCTCGTCCCTCCTCCGGACCGTCCTTGCTGACCTGCCCCGCAGCCTCAGGCCTGGCGGGTCAGGCGCAGCGTCCAGGCCTGAGGACCGGACTGCAGGTAGGACACCTGCACCGGGTCCCGGTCGGCGATCTGCGCAAGCAGCGGCTTCGGGTCGTGCGGCGCGACCAGGTCCAGCGAGCCGCCGGCGGGCACCGCGCCGAGCGCCCCGAAGACCGTGGCGTGCCGGATGGCGTGCGGGATCTCCCGGACGTCGAGCACCGGCACCCCCTCGTCGGTGCACCCACAGGCGCACCCGGACCCGCTCACATCGGTGACGGGCAGCTCTTCGGCACCGGCGGGCAGCGGCTGGGACTCGGTCATCGTTCCTCCAGGCTTTCGGGCGCGCACGGCGCTCATAGGTGGGTGCTGTGGCCGGCCTGCCGCCGTGTCTCGGTGGCGGTCGCACCACCGCCAATATTACACTCCGCATTGTGAATAAAACGACTCGTCTGGGGCCGGTGCCGACCCCTGAGCCGTCGCTCACCCCCGGCCCGGCGCAACGGATCCTGTCCGCTCTGGGCAGGCCGGGCGGTGCACGGTCCGTCACCGAGCTCAGCGCAGCGCTGGGCGTGCACGCGAACACGGTGCGCACAGCACTGGCCGAGCTGCGAACCGCGGGCCTGGTGCAGCGCCGCCGAGCCCCGGCCACCGGCCGAGGGCGACCCAGCTACGACTACTCTCTCACTCAGGCAGGCCGTCACGCGCGGCCCAGCGGTCGCGCGTTCCGCGAGTACCGCAGCCTCACCGAGGCATTCGCCGCCCACCTGGCCAGCCGGTCCGGCGACCCCAGCGAGGAGGCCCGATCGATCGGGCGCACCTGGGGAGCGTCCCTGGCCGGTGAGCATCCGGGGCGGCCGACAGGGAGCGACGAACCAGACCGCAGCACCGCAGCCGCCGAGGGCCGGTCCTCAACCGACACTGGGACCACAGCCGATGCCGATGCCGATGCCGATGCCGCGATCGTGGACCTGCTGGCCGAGCTCGGCTTCGGCCCAGACCTGGACGGTGACGGCATCGCCCTGCGCACCTGCCCGCTGCTGGCGCTGGCCGAGGAGATGCCGGAGGTGATCTGCCAGGTGCACCGGGGACTGGTGGAGGGCGCGATGGACCACTACGGCACGCCGAGCGACGGGGTGGAGCTGCTGCCGTTCGCCGAGGTCGGTGCCTGCCGCCTGCACCTGCACGGCACCCCCGCCGAGGGGGCGCAGCAGGTCGAGACGCCCGCTGCCGCAACCGGTGGGACAGCGGTCGCCGCACGGTCCGCGACCACGCCCGCCGGTGCGCCCAGGAGCGTGAGCCAAACAGTTCGTGACCAATGATTCCCGCCCCAAAGTTTCCCACCATATGCGCCCGTATTAGCGCACATGAGCGTGCGGAAATTCCGTCGCAAAAATGGCGCCCCGTCGTAGTTGCTGGCCCATTTGAGTGGGGTTATGTTAGGAGCAAATTCCTGCCCCATTGCAGCTCCTCAGGAGGGCACATGCTCACCTCAGCATTGGCTGACCCGCCGAACCCGACAGGTTCCGGTCGCACCGACAGGGGCAGGGCCGCAACCGGTCTACCAGCCGGGCGCACCGGCCAGAGCACACGGAGCCGGCGATGACCCCCAGCAAGGTCTCCATCGAGGGGCCGCTGGAGTCCGCACTGGTGTCCACCCGGCGGTTCTTCGTGCCGCACGCCGAGGTCTCCGCCGACAACCGGACGCTGAACCTGCAGGGCGGCCGGTCTGGCGACTCCTTCTACCGGGACCGGTGGAGCCACGACAAGGTGGTCCGCTCCACGCACGGAGTGAACTGCACCGGCTCCTGCTCCTGGAAGGTGTACGTCAAGGACGGGATCATCACCTGGGAGGCGCAGCAGACCGACTACCCCTCGGTCGGTGACGACCGGCCCGAGTACGAGCCCCGCGGCTGCCCGCGTGGGGCGGCGTTCTCCTGGTACACCTACTCCCCCACCCGGGTGCGCTACCCGTACGTGCGGGGCACGCTGCTGTCGATGTTCCGGGAGGCACGCCAACGCCTGGGCGACCCGGTGCTGGCCTGGGCGGAGATCGTGCAGGACCCGGAGAAGACCAAGCGGTACAAGTCCGGGCGCGGCAAGGGCGGACTGGTGCGTTCCACCTGGGCGGAGACGGTGGAGATGATCGCCGCCGCGCACGTGTACACGATCAAGCGCTGGGGCCCGGACCGGATCGCCGGCTTCTCCCCGATCCCGGCGATGTCGATGGTCAGCTACGCCTCCGGCGCCCGCTTCAACGAGCTCATCGGTGCCCCGATGCTCAGCTTCTACGACTGGTACGCGGACCTGCCAGTCGCCTCTCCCCAGGTGTTCGGCGACCAGACCGACGTGCCCGAGTCCGGAGACTGGTGGGACGCGGCGCTGCTGATGATGTGGGGCTCGAACGTGCCCCTGACCCGCACCCCGGACGCGCACTGGATGATCGAGGCCCGGTACCGCGGTCAGAAGGTCGTGGCGGTCGCACCGGACTATGCCGAGAACGTGAAGTTCGCCGACGAGTGGATCTCACCAGCACCTGGCACCGATGCAGCCTTGGCCCTCGCCATGGGTCATGTGGTGCTGAAAGAGTTCTTCGTGGACCGCAGCACACCATTCTTCGACGATTACGTGAAGACGTTCACTGACCTACCATTCCTGGTCCGGCTGGACCGCAGTGACGATGGTACGTGGCGTACCGGAAAATTCCTCGTTGCTGACGACTTCGAGAATCCCGAGTCGGGTTCGCAGAATGCAGAATTCAAGCCCGCTGTGCTCGACCGCGCGACCGATTCCCCCGCGGTCCCGAACGGCACCCTGGGCCACCGGTTCGGCGAGGAGGGTGAAGGCCGCTGGAACCTCGACCTCGGCGAGATCGACCCGATGCTGAGCCTGTACACCGAGGGCGGGCCGAGCGAGGAGGTGCTGCTGCCCCGGTTCGACGCCCCGGACGGGAAGGTGGTCTACGAGCCGCGCGGAGTCCCGGTGCGGCAGGTCGGGGAGCACCTGGTGACCACGGTGTTCGACCTGATGCTCGCCCAGTACGGGGTGTCCCGGCCCGGGCTCGGCGGCACGTGGCCGACTGGGTACGACGACCCGTCCACGGCCTGCACCCCCGCGTGGGCCTCGGAGATCACGTCGGTGCCGATGGCCAAGATCGTCCGGCTGGGCCGGGAGTTCGCGCAGAACTCCGAGGACTCGGGCGGTCGCTCGATGATCCTCATGGGCGCCGGGACGAACCACTGGTACCACTCCGACCTGATCTACCGGGCGATGCTGATGCTCACCACGATCACCGGCTGCCAGGGCCGCAACGGTGGCGGGTGGGCGCACTACGTGGGCCAGGAGAAGGTGCGGCCGCTGACCGGTTTCCAGCATGGGGCCTTCGCCCTGGACTGGAGCCGCCCGCCCCGGCACATGAACCAGACCGCCTACTGGTACGTGAACACCAGCCAGTACCGGTACGACACCTACAGTGCCGACACTGTCGGCGCAGGCACCGGCGCCTTCGCCGGCCAGTCTGTGATGGACCTGCTGTCCCTGTCGGTGCGGCTGGGCTGGACCCCCTCCTACCCCACGTTCGACCGGAGCTCGCTGGCGATCGCGGACGAGGCAGCCGAGGCGGGCACGGACCCGGTGAGCTACGCCGTCGAGGAGCTGAAGAGCGGACGGATGCGCTTCGCCGTGGAGAACCCCGAAGCGGAGGAGAACTTCCCGCGGGTGCTCACGCTGTGGCGTTCGAACCTGTTCGGCTCCAGCGCCAAGGGCAGCGAGTACTTCCTCAAGCACCTCCTCGGCACCGACCACGCGGTCGCTGCCACCGAGGCGCCGGAGGGGCAGCGTCCGACCAGCATCGAGTGGCCGGACGAGGCCCAGCAGGGCAAGCTCGACCTGCTGATGACCATCGACTTCCGGATGACCAGCTCGACGATCCTGTCCGACGTGGTGCTGCCCGCAGCCACCTGGTACGAGAAGCACGACATCAACACCACGGACATGCACCCGTTCATCCACTCCTTCAACCCGGCGATCGACCCGCCGTGGCAGTCGAAGACCGACTGGGATGCGTGGAAGGCGATCGCCAAGGAGTTCTCCTCTCTTGCCCGCACCCACCTGGGCACCCGTACCGACCTGGTCGCCAAACCGCTCTGGCACGACACCCCCGAAGCGATGGCCACCCCGCGCGGGCAGGTCAAGGACTGGCGCGCCGGGGAGTGCGAACCCGTACCCGGCAAGACCATGCCGGTGCTGGTCCCGGTGGAACGGGACTACACCGCCGTCTACGACAAGATGACCTCGGTCGGGCCGCTGCTGGACACCTTGGGCACCACCACGAAGGGCGTCACCTGCGACGTGAAGCCGGAGATCGAGCGACTGGCGGTGCGCAACGGGCGCCGGCACGGCGGACCAGCGGACGGGCGGCCCGCGCTGGACACCGACGTGCAGATGGCCGAGATGATCATGATGCTGTCTGGCACCACGAACGGTCGGCTGGCCACCGAAGGCTTCAAGAACCTGCAGAAGCGGGTGGGCCGGGACGACCTGCACCACCTGGCGGGCGAGCACGAGGGCAAGCAGATCAGCTTCGCCGACATCCAGGCCGCACCGGTACCGGTGATCACCTCCCCGGAGTGGTCCGGTTCGGAGAGCGGGGGCAGACGGTACTCCCCGTTCACCATCAACATCGAGCACCTCAAGCCGTTCCACACCCTCACCGGCCGGCAGCACTTCTACCTCGACCACGACTGGATGCAGGCGATGGGTGAGGCGCTACCGGTGTACCGGCCGCCGTTGAACATGACCGAGCTGTTCGGCGAGGCGAAGATCGGCGAGCAGAACGAGCTGGGCGTCTCGGTGCGCTACCTCACCCCGCACAACAAGTGGTCGATCCACTCCGAGTACCAGGACAACCTGTTCATGCTGAGCCTGTCCCGGGGCGGGCAGACCGTGTGGATGTCCGACCGGGACGCAGCCAAGGTCGGCATCGCCGACAACGACTGGATCGAGCTGACCAACCGCAACGGGGTGGTCGCCGCCCGGGCGGTGGTCAGCCACCGGATGCCGGAGGGCACGGTGTACATGCACCACGCCCAGGACCGGTTGATCGACGTGCCGCTGACTGAGCGGGACCGCAAACGTGGTGGGATCCACAACTCGATGACCCGGATCATGGTCAAGCCCAGCCACATCATCGGCGGCTACGCCCAGCTCGCCTACCAGTTCAACTACATCGGCCCGACCGGCAACAACCGCGACGAGGTCACGATGATCCGCAAGCGCACCACCCCGGTGGAGTACTGACGTGGCCGCGCAGCTCGGGAGGGAGTCAGCATGAAGGTCATGGCGCAGATGGCCATGGTGATGAACCTGGACAAGTGCATCGGCTGCCACACCTGTTCGGTGACCTGCAAGCAAGCGTGGACGAACCGGTCGGGTATGGAGTACGTCTGGTTCAACAACGTCGAGACCCGGCCGGGTCTGGGCTACCCGCGTGGG
This sequence comes from Ruania albidiflava DSM 18029, assembly GCF_000421225.1. Lineage (GTDB taxonomy): Bacteria > Actinomycetota > Actinomycetes > Actinomycetales > Beutenbergiaceae > Ruania > Ruania albidiflava. The sequence continues at coordinate 143,337 of NZ_ATWL01000010.1, forward strand.
TATGAGGACCAGGAGAAGTGGCAGGGCGGGTGGGTGCGCGGCAAGGACGGCCGGCTCCAGCTGCGTGCTGGTGGGCGGCTGAAGAAGCTGCTGACGATCTTCTCCAACCCGAAGATGCCGTCCATGCAGGACTACTACGAGCCCTGGACGTACGACTACGAGACGCTGCTGAACGCTCCCGCCCAGGACCAGGTGCCGGTCGCCCAGCCGTACTCGCTGATCTCCGGCAAGAAGCACCAGATCACCTGGTCGGCGAACTGGGACGACGACCTGGGCGGCAGCCAGGAGCACGCCGCCCACGACGTCATGCTCAAAGGCCTGGAGGACAAGGTCAAGCTCGAGTTCGAGCAGACGTTCATGTTCTACCTGCCGCGCATCTGCGAGCACTGCCTGAACCCCAGCTGTGCCGCTGCCTGCCCGTCCGGCGCGATCTACAAGCGCAGCGAGGACGGCATCGTGCTGGTGGACCAGGACAGGTGCCGCGGCTGGCGGATGTGCGTGACCGGCTGCCCGTACAAGAAGGTCTACTTCAACCACAAGACCGGCAAGGCGGAGAAGTGCACGTTCTGCTACCCACGGATCGAGGTCGGCATCCCCACGGTGTGCGCCGAGACCTGTGTGGGCCGGCTGCGGTACATCGGCCTGATCCTCTACGACGCCGACAAGGTGCTCGAGGCCGCCTCGGTGGCCAACGAGCACGACCTGTACGACGCTCAGCGGGAGGTGTTCCTGGACCCGCACGACCCGCAGGTGCAGCGCGAGGCGGAGGCGGCCGGTATCCCCGTCGACTGGATCGAGGCCGCCCAGCGGTCCCCGATCTACACGCTGATCAACAAGTACAAGGTCGCCCTGCCGCTGCACCCGGAGTACCGCACCATGCCGATGGTCTGGTACATCCCGCCGCTGTCGCCGGTGGTGGACGTGGTCGCCGAGACCGGTGCCGACGCTGAGGACGCCGACACCCTGTTCGCGGCGATCGAGAAGATGCGTATCCCGATGGAGTACCTGGCGAACCTGTTCACCGCCGGGGACACCGCCCCGATCGAACGGGTGCTGCGCACGATGGCGGCGATGCGTTCCTACATGCGCGACCTCAACCTGGGCAACGACCCGCAGCCGGAGATCCCCGCCTCGGTCGGGATGACCGAGGAGGAGATGTACGCGATGTACCGGCTGCTCGCGCTGGCCAAGTACGACGAGCGCTACGTCATCCCCAGCGCGCACGGGGAGGAGGCGCACGCACTGGAGGAGCTTGCCACCGACTGCCCGGTCAGCGGCTTCGACGAGGAGCTCACCCGCGGCTCCGGCCCCTTCGGCGAAGGGTCGGGCGGGTACTCCACCGTGGCCGTGGAGAACTTCCAGATGCTGCAGAACCGGCAGACCTCCGACCAGCTGGTGGGCGGAGGTTCCAAGGCCGGTCGGGTCAACCTGCTGAACTGGGACGGCAAGGGCATGCCCCCTGGGCTGTTCCCCGAGCGCAACGGCGACACTGCCGGCTCGGGCGCCGCTGACGGTCCGGAACAACCATGATGCGCATCTGGCGCCGACACCGGCGCGCCCGACCGGCGATGGACCCGCAGCAGCAGTCGGCGATCTGGCAGAGCGTCTCCTTGCTGCTGGAGTACCCCGAACCGGAGCTGATGGACCGGCTCGACCTGCTCGCGCGGGTAGCCACGGAGCTTCCGGCCCCGGCCGCGGATCCACTCGCCGCGCTCGTGACCGAGATGCAGCACCGGGACCTGCGCGAGCTGCAGACGCAGTACGTGGACACCTTCGACGTGACCCGCAAGTGCAGCCTGCACCTGACCTACTTCACCGACGGCGACACCCGCAAGCGTGGGGTGTCCCTGGTGCAGTTCAAGCAGGCCTACCGGCGGGGCGGGGTGGACCTGGCCGACGAGCAGGCCGAGCTGCCGGACCACCTGTGCGTGCTGCTGGAGTTCGGTGCCGTGCACGATCCGGACGGGGCCTGGCGGCTGCTGAACGACCACCGGGTCGGTATCGAGCTGCTGTACCGGGCCCTGGAGCAACGGGAGTCGCTGTGGCGGTACGCCATCCAAGCGTTGCGGGCCACGCTGCCTGAGCTTGCCGGAGACGACGAGCAGGCGCTGCGGCGGCTGATCGCCGAGGGTCCGCCGACCGAGCAGGTGGGCCTGGACTCGGCACCGTACGCTGCCTTCGACCCAGCGCTGGACGAGCCCGCGCAGCGGCACCCGTTGGCGCTGCCGCCCGGGATGGCCCCGCCTGCCGGGGTGCACGCCACCGGGCAGGTGGCCGACCTGGGTGCCACGATCCGCGTGGGAGCACCGCGATGAGGTCGAGCCGTCCGAGGACCCCCAGCCGGTCGATGCGCCCACGCCGACCGGCGCCCCGTTGCCGACCTTGCCCGATCGGAGCCTGGCGATGAGCACCCTGTTGTGGATCATGTTTCCCTACGTCTGTCTGGCCGTGTTCATCGGCGGGCACGTCTGGCGATACCAGTACGACAAGTTCGGCTGGACCACCCGCTCGTCCCAGCTGTATGAGCGCAAGCTGCTGCGGATCGCCAGCCCGTTGTTCCACTTCGGCATGCTCGGCGTCTTCGTCGGGCACGTCATCGGCCTGGTGATCCCGCAGTCGTTCACCGACTGGTTGGGCATCAGCCCCGCGGCCTACCACATCATCGCCATGGCTGGCGGTATCCCAGCGGGGGTCGCAGCGCTGATCGGGCTGGCGCTGTTGATCTACAGGCGGCGGACGGTCGGGCCGGTCTTCCGTGCCACCACGGTCAACGACAAGGTGATGTACCTGATGCTCGCCCTGGTGATGGTGCTGGGGATCTGGAACACCATCGCGGGTGGCATCTTCGAGATCGGTGGCGAGTACAACTACCGGGAAGGGGTCTCCCCGTACTGGCGGTCGATCTTCTACTTCCAACCGGACGTGTCACTGATCGAGAACGCCCCGCTCGGCTTCCAGCTGCACGCACTGACCGCGTTCCTGCTGTTCGCGATGTGGCCGTTCACCCGGCTGGTGCACGTGTTCAGCGCACCGATCGGCTACCTCACCCGGCCCTACATCGTCTACCGCAGCCGGGATGTCCGCCCGGGTGCCGGCACCGGCAGCCGCGCCCCGAAACGCGGCTGGGAAAAGGTGCAGTGACCGCTGCCGACCGGTCGGGCGCCGCGCCGCAGCAGCCGCGCGACACCCGCACGTCTGGGCCGGAGTTTGACGCAGTGATCCTCACTGGTGGACGGGGGACGCGGCTCGGCGGCCGGGACAAGGCCGCGCTGCCGGTGGCCGGGCGCCCTCTGCTCGAGCGGGTGCTGGCCGGCTGCACCGGTGCCCGGCGGGTGGTGGTCGCCGGCCCCGCGCCGGTGCCCGACGGCGTGCTGCGGGTCCAGGAGGACCCGCCCGGTGGTGGGCCGGTGGCCGGGATGGTGGCCGCGATGACTCAGGTGGTCAGCCCGTGGGCGCTGGTGCTCGCAGTGGACCAGCCGGACGCCGCCCGGGCCACCCCGGCGCTGCTGGCCGCGCTGGCCGCCGACCCGGAGGCGGACCTGCTCTGCCAGCGGGACAGCACCGGGCACCCGCAGTGGCTGCTCGGCGCCTACCGGTCCGCTGCGCTGCACGCCGTGCTCGCCGGAGTGGGCAGCGGGCACGGCGTGCCGGTGGCTCGGGTGGCCGACGGGCTGCGGATGGTGGAGGTGACCGACGGCGCCGCGCACGTGGGCGACGTGGACACCTGGGCCGACCATGCCGAATGGGAGCAGCGGCTGGCCGACGACCCTTGACCGGGTAGCAGGGAGGGGTCCGGTACCGGGGGGCGGCCTCAGCGCACCTGAGGCACCCGCGGCGATCTGAGGTAGTCCGCGACGACCTCAGACCGCCTGCGTGCCCTCAGAGGAGTGTTCACCCGAGAGACGGGCGTGGTTCAGCGGGCGCCGAGGATGTCGACGACGAACACCAGGGTGTCCTCGCCGCCGATGCCCGCCTGCGGCACACCGCGCGGACCGTAGCCCTCGTGCGGCGGGATGGCCACGAGCACGCGGGAGCCGATCGGCTGCCCGACCAGGCTGTTGTCCCAACCGGCGATCACAGTGCCCACGCCGATCGGGAACTCGATGGAGGAGCCGCGGTCGTAGGAGTTGTCGAACATCGACCCGCCCCATACCTGACCGTAGTAGTTCACCTCGATGGTCTGACCGGCCTCGACGAGCGGGCCGTCACCGGGGCTGAGCACCTGCACGGCGAGCTCGGCCGGCGCCTGGCTGTCCGGGAAGGTGAGGGTCGGCTTGTCGCCGAAGGAGCCGGAGGCGGTGGGCAGATCGGTCATGGCGGGTTCCGTTCCTGGTCGGGGGCAGACCCGCCCTACCCTACGGTCCTGCCCGCGCCAGCCACCAACCCCAGCCCGGAAATTCCTCGTCGATCTGGCTACCCACTTCGACGAGCAGCTTCAGCTGTCGGGGCGGACACAGCAGCAGGGGCGCCCGGCTGGTGCCGGACGCCCCTGCTGGGAGGCTTCGATGAGTCGGGCCGTCAGTCGCCGCGCAGGATGGCCAGGATGCGCAGGAACTCGATGTACAGCCAGATCAGGGTGACGGTGAGACCGAACGCCGCCGCCCAGGCGTACTTGCGCGGGGCGCCGGACTGCACACCGCGCTGGATCGCGTCGAAGTCCATGATCAGGCTCATCGCGGCCAGCACCACGGCCACCAGACCGATCACGACACCGATCGGTAGCCCCATGATCTCGTAGCTGCGCACACCGAAAGCTCCGCCGTACGGCGTGAACCACATGATGCCCAGATTGATCAGGCAGAAGATGCCGTAGCTGATCATGCCGATCATCAGGACCTTGGTGAACTTCGGGGTGACCCGCACCTTGCCGGACTTGAACAGCGCCAGCGTCACCCCGAAGGTGATGAACGTCGCCAGCACCGCCTGCACCACGATCCCGGAGAAGATCGTCTCGAAGACTCCCGAGATCATCCCAAGGAACACACCCTCGAGCGCCGCATAGGTGAGGATCAGACCGGGGCTGGGCTCCCGCTTGAACGCGTTCACCAAGCCGAGCACGAACCCACCGATGAGCCCGACGATCATCGCGCCCATCTTCAGCCCGTCCGGCACGATGAACCAGGAGGCGACAGCCACGCCGACCACCACGGCGAGCACGCCGACGCTCTTCATGATCACGTCGTCATACGTCATCCGCCCGGTCTGCATCGAGCCGGCTGACGGGCCGTAGAAGGACTGCTCCACACCGGCGAACTGCTGGTCGTAGCCCGGGGCTGGTGCCGTGGCCTGCCCGGCGCCCGGCTGCGGACCCCACGGGCCCTGCGCCTGGTTCGGGGCCTGAGCACGGTTCGGGTACGGGTTGGCGGGCCTTCGTTGCTCGCCGAAGATCTTGCTGTTGCTGAAGTACGGATTGCTCATCGTGCCTCCTGGTCGCGGCAGCCAGGCCGCGGTCGCGGACTGACGGGGGCGTTCCGACAGCCCCATCCTATGTGCATCACCCGCGCGACCCGAGCAGACCCGGCGGGGATATCTCCCCGTCTGGACCGTCGACGCCACAGCAGGTGCGTCTACCGGTGCAACGACTGACCAGCCGCCGGTGTTCCCACGGGCCCACCCGGGTGCTGCCTGCGGCATCGGACCTCCACCTTCAGGATGAGTCCTCCCCCGCCGGGCCGAGGGTGCCGCGGCCGCAGAATCCACCCGTAGCAGGTGTTCGGCCCCGGCCGACCGCAATAGCGTGGGACACGATCGGCGAGAAGAGAGCGAGCAGATCCATGATCGAGGCGCAAGGCCTGACGAAGAGATACGGCGACAAGCTCGCCGTCGACAACGTGTCCTTCACTGTCCAGCCCGGCCGGGTCACCGGCTTCCTGGGGCCGAACGGTGCCGGGAAGTCGACCACGATGCGGATGGCGGTCGGCCTGGACCACCCCACCGGTGGCACCATCACCGTGAACGGCAAGCCGTTCGCCGAGCACACGGCTCCGCTTCGCGAGGTCGGGGCGTTGCTGGAGGCCAAGGCAGTGCACACCGGCCGCAGCGCCACCAACCACCTGCGCGGACTGGCCGCCACCCACGGCATCAGCCGCAAACGGGTGGACGAGGTGATCGAGATGACCGGCCTGCACGCCGTCGCCGGTAAGCGGGTGGGCGGGTTCTCCCTGGGTATGGGCCAGCGCCTGGGCATCGCTGCGGCGATGCTCGGCGACCCACGCACACTGATCCTGGACGAGCCGGTCAACGGTCTGGACCCCGAGGGCGTGAAGTGGGTGCGCACGCTGGTGCGCTACCTGGCCGACGAGGGGCGCACGATCTTCCTCTCCTCCCACCTGATGAGCGAGATGGCGATCACCGCCGACGAGCTGATCGTGATCGGCCGAGGCAAGATCCTCACCCAGGGCCCGGTGCAGGAGATCATCGACTCCTCCACCCGCGCCAGTGTGCGCGTGCGCTCCCCGCAGGCGAGCGACCTGGCTGCTCGACTGCAGCGCGACGGTGTGACCGTCACGTCCGTGGAGGAGTCCCTGCTGGACATCGCCGGCCTGACCGCCCCGGAGATCGGCGAGGCGGCGGCCTCTGCTGGGATCGTGCTGCACGAGCTCACCCCGCAGCGCGCCTCGCTGGAGGACGCATTCATGACCCTGACCGCGGACGAGGTGGAGTACCACTCCGCCGATGTCGCCCACTCCGAAGGAGCCCTGCAGTGACTGCCGCCGCCACCTCCCACCGCGCCGACCCGCTGGAGAGCGCCCACCTCAGCTTCGCCCGGGTGCTGCGGTCAGAGTGGATCAAGTTCACCACTGTGCGCTCCACACCGTGGACCATCGGGGTGACCATCCTGGCGATGGTCGGAATCGCGCTGCTCGGTGCGATCAGCCTCGCCGCCACGGCTGACATGGTCGCCTCCGGGGAGATCCCCGCCGACGCCGGCGTCCCCGACTTCGGTCCGCGCGACGGCACCGAGATGCTCAACCTCGGCTGGATCTTCGGGCAGATCGTGATCACCGTGCTGGGCGTGCTGACCATCACCGGGGAGTACTCCACCGGGCAGATCCGCTCCACGCTCGCCGCTGTGCCGACCCGGCTGCCGGTGCTGTGGGCAAAGGCGCTGCTGGTGGCCGTGGTGGCGTTCGTCACCGGCCTGGTGAGCGTGGCCATCTCCTACGCTGCCACGCTGCCGATCCTCGACCCGCACGGCGCTGTCCCGGACCTCGGCGACGGCGAGACGATCCGGGTGCTGCTCGGCGTGCCGCTGTACCTGACGATGATCGCGCTGTTCGCCCTGGGCATCGGCGCGCTGCTGCGGCACGCGGCCGCCGGTATCAGCGCTGTGCTCGGCCTGTTGCTCATGCTGCCGCTGTTGGGACAGTTCATCACCGTCGAGTGGTTCCAGGACATCGCGGAGTACTTCCCGATGTCCGCCGGCAGCATGATCACCACCTATGCCACCGACGGGCCGCACCTCTCCCCCTGGGAGGGATTCGGGGTGCTGGCCATCTACGTGGTCGTCATCATGGCGGCCGCTGCCGTGCTCCTGCGCCGGAGGGACGCCTGAGCACACACGGAGGGCAGACGCCGGCGAGCAGCAGCTCGCCGGCGTCTGGTGTGCCCACCCAGCACGACGGCGGTGCGCACCCGGGCACCGCCCCGACACCTACCGCTCAGGTCGCGAGCGACGGCACCCCGCACCCGGGCATTGCTCCTCCCCCGCCGCGAGCGGTCGAGCAGGACTTCGCCCGCCGCGGGCCTATCCGACGGTTCGTGCGCGCCCACCCCTGGGTGATGGACCTGGTGGTGGTGTTCTTCTTCCTGCTGCCGGCGGTGTTCAGCAGCTCTGTGGTGGGCTACGGCTGGCCCCAGGTGGTCCTCACCCTGCTCACGGCAGCCGGGCTGATGTGGCGCCGCAAGTACCCGATCATCCTGCTCGGCCTGCTGCTGGTGCTCGGGCTCGTCGGGATGGCGCTCCTCAGGTCGATCGGGGACGTCGACCTGGGGATCGCGTTCACCCTGTATGCGGTGGTCACCGTGCGCGGGACCCGGGCCGGCTGGCTCAGCCTGGCCGGTGCGACTGCCGTCTACACTCTCGGCCTGGTGCTGTGGGCGGATCCGGCAGTGCTCGGCGTCGTGGACATGGCGCCGATGGGACGCACCCAGTTCCTGGTGAGCAACATCGCCTCGCTGCTGGTGATCTGGCTGATCGCCGTGGCGATCGGGCTGAACGTGCGCAACCGCCGGGAACAGATCCAGCGGCTGGTGGACCAGGCGAACCAGTTCCGGCTGGAGCGCGACCAGCGGGAGCTGCTCGCCGCGGCCTCCGAGCGTGCTCGGATCGCCCGGGAGATGCACGACGTCGTGGCACACAGCCTGTCGGTGATGATCGCCCTGGCCGACGGTGCCCAGGCCAGCCTGGCGAAGACCCCGGACCGGTCGGCCACGGCACTCACCGAGCTGTCCCGCACCGGTCGCTCGGCGCTGACCGACATGCGCCGCATCCTCGGCGTGCTCCGGGCCGAGCCCACCGAGGCCGAGGCGGCGCTCAGCCCGCAACCCGGTGCTCCCGCGCTGGAGGACCTGATCGACCGGTTCCGCGCCGCCGGCCTGGAGGTCGCCTACAGCCACACCGGACCGCCGCTGCCGGAGGACACCGGGTTGCAGCTGACCGCCTACCGGGTGGTGCAGGAGGGGTTGACCAACGTGCTCCGGCACGCCCCGGGCGCCAGCGGGATCGGGGTGGCAGTGACCCGCCGGGTCGGTCGAGTTACCGGCGATCCCGGCACGGTCACGATCACGGTGCGCAACGACCCACCGACCCGGCCAGCGGACGCTCGGGCGGGCAGCGGCCAGGGGCTGGTCGGGATGCGCCAACGTGCCGCCGTCTACGATGGCACGGTGGAGGCCGGACCGGACGGGGGCGGATGGACGATGACCGCACGTCTGAACGTTCCCGACGACGCCCAGGAAGGCAGCTGATGATCTCTGTGCTGCTGGTCGACGACCAGTCGCTGCTGCGCCTCGGTTTCCGGATGGTCCTCGAGGCCGAGGACGACCTGCACGTGGTCGGCGAGGCAGCGGACGGAGCCACCGCGGTGCGCATGGCCCGCGAGCTGCATCCGGACGTGGTGCTCATGGACGTGCGCATGCCGGGTACCAACGGCATCGAAGCGACCGCGCAGATCACCACGGACCTGCCCGACTGCAAAGTGATAATCCTCACCACCTTCGACCTGGACGAGTACGCATTCTCCGGGCTGCGCGCCGGCGCCTCTGGGTTCCAGCTGAAAGACTCCGAGCCGACCGAGCTGGTCGCTGCGATCCGCACCGTGCACAGCGGCGATGCCGTGGTTTCGCCCAGGATCACGCGGAGGATGCTGGAGATGTTCGCCGACCGGCTGCCGGCGCAGAGTGCTGCTGCGGGCAGCACAGCAGCGCTCGCGGAGCCTGCCGCGGGCCTCACCACACGCGAGCACGAGGTGCTCCTGGCGATCGCCGAGGGCCTGTCGAACTCAGAAATCGCCGCCCGCTTGTACGTGTCCGAGGCGACAGTAAAGACTCATGTGGGTAAGGTGCTGGCAAAACTGGGGTTGCGAGACCGCGTCCAGGCAGTGGTGTACGCCTACGAGACCGGAGTGATCCGCCCCGCGTAGTCGCATGGTGCACGCGCACCGGGAAGGGCATGAATTGGCTGAGCAGGTCCGCCAGGGACCCGTCGGCGTCCGGCCTGCCGGCCCGGAGGACGCCGAGTTCCTCGTCGACATGCTCCTGCAGTGTGTGAACTGGTCCGGTGAGGAGCGCTACACCCGCAAGCAGGTGCTCAAGGACAAGGCCACCTCGTTGTACGTCGCCGGCTGGCAACGTGAGGGGGACCTCGGCCTGATCGCCGTCGACCTCGCCGGTCCGAGCGGGCTGCAGATCCCGATCGGCGCTGCCTGGCTGCGCCGGTTCCCCGCCCGTAACCCCGGCTTCGGGTTCGTCGCCGAGGACGTGCCCGAGCTCGCCATGGCGGTCGCCCCGCACCAGCGGGGCCGCGGCATCGGCGCTGGGCTGCTCCGCTCGCTGGCGACCAAGGCCCGCGAGCAGGGTATCGAGCGGATCAGCCTGAGCGTGGAGCATGGCAACCCGGCCAAGGACCTCTACACCTCGCTAGGGTTCACCACGTACTCCGAGCAGGAGAAGGCCACCACGCTCGTGCTCGACCTGCGCACCTCTCCGCTGGGCCAGCCTGCACGCTGACCAGCCGGCCTCGCGCGGCCACGGGTCGGCACCCTCGGCCGCCATGGGCTCACACGGTCCGCTGGAAGACCACGAGACGCTCGGTAGTGTCCACGCTGAACTGCGCCACCACCTGGTTGATCGCGGTGACCGCGTAGACCCGGCGAGTGCCGTCGTCAGCAGGCACCGGCATCTCCACCAAGGTCAGGTCAGGGGACGCCTCGATCACCGACCGGAGCACCTCCAGCTCGGTACGGTCGGTGTTCTGTCCGTCGGAGAACCGCGCCAGCGCCGACCACTGCGACTGGCGCACCAGCTCGAGGTATCGCTGCACCGACCCGGTGGTCGAGTCCAGGCCGACACCAGAGTCGATGACCACCTCACCGTCGGATGTGACGAGCGGGGCGAGGTACTGCAGGGTACCGTCGGCCCAGGTGAGCACGTACTCGTACTGCTGCTGCGTGGTCGGTCCGTGGTCCTGGGTCACCGCCACGTCGATGGTCACCTGCGCCAGCGGGTCACCGTGCCAGGTACCGACCACCTCTGCGTCGCCGGCTTCCACCGCCACGGAGGTCACCGGCTCGCGGTCCGCCCAGTCCTGCGCCCATGCTGCTGCGACCGCGGCCACCTGGTCGCTGAGCTGGAGCTGGGACCGCAGGTCGGCCACTGCCACCTGCACTGTGGAGTCCGGGTCGATCAGCTGGTTGCCGCGCGGCTCCTGCGTACCGAACGCCGTCGCGACCTCGCTGAGCATCTCGGTCAGCTGTGCCGTGGGGGCGGCGACCGAGGGCACCGGCTCCGGTGGTGGGTCCAACGCCCGGTAGGCCTGCATGGAGCAGCCGGTGAGGGCGGCAGAGAGCAGGGCAGCACCGAACAGGGCCGCTGTCCGGGGGCGGCGGCGTGGCATCGTCGTCCTTCCCCCTAGGATCGGTGGCAGCCTGAGCATGTCGGTCCTGATGGTAGACCATGACCCCGGAGCGAAGAGGAGGGTGGATGCCGGAGCACGTGCCCCCGGACATCGAGGGCTTCACCTTCCAGCGACTGATCGGTCGGGGTGGGTTCTCCGACGTCTACCTGTACCGCCAGCACATGCCGGGCCGGGACGTCGCGATCAAGGTGCTGCGCACCGAGGCCGTCGAGGAGGTGGGCCGCACCCAGTTCGCAGCGGAGGCGAACCTGATGGCCCGGGTGTCCAGCCATACTGCGATCGCCTCGATCTTCACCGCTGACGTCGACGACGAAGGTGAGCCCTACCTGGTGATGGAGTACTGCCCGGGCGGCAGCCTGGGCGAGGAGTTCCGCAGCTCGCCGCTGTCGGTGCCGCGGACGTTGCGGCTGGGGGTGCGGCTAGCCAGCGCCCTGGAGTCGGCGCACCGGGCGGGCATCGTGCACCGGGACGTGAAGCCGTCCAACATCCTGCTCACCGAGTACGGCGTAGCCGTGCTCACCGACTTCGGCATCTCCACCATCGACGAGGAGTTCCCGGAGGCCACGCTGGCCCGCGCCCAGGTGTACTCCGAAGGCATCGAGGACTCCACCACGGTCGGGATGAGCCTGCCGTGGGCGGCACCGGAGTCCCTCGCCTCGCCGCCGGTGGCAGACACCCGGTCGGACCGGTTCAGCCTGGCGGCTACGCTGTACTCCCTGCTCGAGGGCAGGTCACCGCGCGAGGTGCCGGACGGGCCGAACGGTGCGACCGCGATCCGGGCTCGGATACGTACCGGTTTCATCGCGCAGATGCAGCGTCCGGATGCCCCGGAGTCGCTGCAGGAGCTGTTGCGCCGTGGGATGGCCTATGACCCGGCCAGCCGCTTCGACAGCTGCTTGGCGATGGCCCGCGCCCTGCAGCAGGTGCAGCGCGAGCTGAGCCTGGAGGTCACTCCGGTCGAGGTGCCGGGTGTGGAAGACCTGGAGGATCTGGACGGCGGAGCCTCCTCGGTCGGTCCGGGTCCAGCTTCAGGCAGCTCGCCCGGGGCGGGAGCAGCGACGGCAGGTGTGTCCGTGAGCCCAGCGCCGCAGCCCGGGGAGGCGACCTGGCTGCCGACCGGTCAGACCGGTCTCGCACCGACCAGCACCGAGGCCCCGCAGGCGGCCAGCCAGTTCACGCTGAGGGGGGACGAGCTGGCACCGCCGGTCCCGGCCGAGCGGCTGCCGCTGCCTCCTCCCCCAGGCACGCTTCCGCCGCCGGCGGCCGCCGTCCCGCAGCCCCCTGGTCTGGTGTCCATGGCTCCGGGGCCGATGCCCGCGCCAGCACGCTCGGAGCGCTCTCGGCGGGCAGAGCGCGTGGGCCTCGTCGCTGCCGTGGTGTTCGTGGTGGTGGGTGTGGTGGTCGGGGCAAGCTGGTTGATCAACGTCGCCCGCGACCCGCACTTCACCGGAGCGGAGATCGACAACCTCACCATCACCGAGACCAGTGCCGGGGCGTACGAGATCAGCGTGCCTGAGGGGCTAGAGCTGCCTGAGGACCTGCAGGTGCGGGTGCTCGACCACGGCGACGGCGACGCCCTCGGGGAACATGCGGTCGCCATAGTCTCCACCGACGAGACCACCTGGTCTCCAGGTGAGGCGGTCACGCTGAACCCGTGGGCGAGCAACATCGTCGGTGAGGACGTCTACATCCCGGTGGATGACCTGCGTAGCCAGCTGCACCTGGAGTCGGCGACGGACCTGCGGCCGGGCACCGTGCTGCTCGCCGTGGCGCCGCGCGCCTACTTCGCCAACCGCACCCCGGACCTGGAGATCACCGCCGGCGAGAGTGTGCTGGCGCTGGTCTCGATCGTGCCCTGACCAGACAGTGCCGGAGCGCTCTGCCAGACTCACCGGCCCCTCAGAGGCAACCGTCCCAGGCGGCCAGCAGCAGCGGCAGGTGGACAGCCGCGTTCACGACCGCCAGACCGGCCAGCAGCGCTGCCACTGCCACAGCGGGCCCGCGCCCTCCCGCTTCCGGTGGGCAGACCAGGTGCCGGATCCGGTCCGGACCGGCAGCGTGCAGAGCCTCCGCGGTGCTGCCGCCGAAGGGCGCCGAGTCCTCCCGATTCCCCAGCCGCAGCAGAGCGCTCGCCAGCGCGGGCGTGCCGACGCTGCGTCGCGCAGCGTCGTCGGCGGCGATCTCCAGGTACAGCGGCAGCGCGGTGCGGACCGCGGCCAGCAGGGGCACCCAGCCCAGGCCGCGCACGAGCGCGGCGGTGAGCAAGGTGATCAGGTGGTGGTGCTGACGCAGGTGTGCCTGCTCGTGCGCGAGCACGGCCGCGAGCTCCTCGGGTGCCAGCGCGGTGCGGCAGCCTTCGGAGAGGATGATGCCACCGTGCCGCGCGGGCAGGGCGAACACCTGCGCACGGTCGTCGGGCACCAGCAGCACCTGGTGCCCGAGCACAGTGGCGGGCACCCCGGTGATCCCGGCGGCGACCGCTTTCGTGCGGCGGCGGCGACGGCGCGCCTCGGCCACCCCGGCAGCCACCAGCGCCACACCACCGAGCAGCGGGATGCCGAGCAGCGCCACCGTAGGCACGACCGTGGTCATCGTGGTCCCCCCGAACGGGTTGGCCGAGGCGAGGCAGCGCTGGCACACCTCGCCCGCCGCACCGGTCAGCACTGCCGGACCGTCGTTCACCCAGGAGAGCATCGGACCCAGCGCGAGCAGGGTGAGCACCCAGAGCGTGGCCGTGGCCAGGAGCAGGCCGGCCGCCAGGCGCGGCACCCGCACCAGCACCGGTGCGGACCGGCGCACCACCCAGGACCCACCGGCACCCACGGCGACCAGCCCCAGGCCGAGCAGCAGCACGAGCAGCAGCGCCGTCACGACTGGTCCCGCTGCTCGTGCTGGTCGAGGTAGGCCCGGAGCAGCTCGAGATCGCCAGCCGGCATGGTCTCTACGAAGTGCAGGATCGAAGCCTCCCGGTCCTTGCTGGCAGCCAGGGCGTGGCCCATCACCGCAGCCGTGTGCTCCGCCCTGGTCAGCGCCGGGTGGTACCGGGTGGAGTGTCCCGACCGCTCGGCCACCACCAGCTCCTTGCGGCTGAGGTTGGACAGCACTGTTGCGATCGTGGTGTAGGCGGACGTACCGCCGAGACGCTCGATCAGCTCCCGGACGCTCAGACCGGCCTCGTCCCAGAGCGCGTCCATCACCTTCGCCTCCAGGGCACCCAGGCGCGGCGGCTCAGGGCCATAGCCGGCGGACCCAGCTGGCCGCCCGGGCCCGGCGCTCATCGGGCCACCTGCGCCGTGCGCGGCGCGACCGGGCAGGCCACCTGCCCGCGCAGCCGCCAGTACAGCGCCAGACCGGTGAGCAGCAGCGCACCCGCGGCCAGCACGGGCTGGAACGGCGCGAACCAGGTCAGTGCGCCGGTGTAGCCCAGAGCGATCAGCGCAATCTTGTTGCACACCGGGCAGCCGACGGCGAACCAGCCCAGCACGGCACCGATGACGCCGAACCGGCTGCTGCGCCGGTCCTCCTTCTCCTCTTCTTCCTCGGTACGCACGTAGGTGCCGACCAGCATGCCGGCGAGCAGCGAGGTGAGCAGCCAGACGGGGTAGTCCCACCACACCGGCGGGATGTCCCGCATGAACAAGGAGTTCGGGATGAGCACAGTGGCCACCCCCATCAGCAGCGCGATCACCACGGTCGCCACTGCTGCGGTCAGCACCTGCTTGCGGGTCCAGCTGCGTAACGCGAGCACCACCTGCCCGAAGGTGGGCCGTCCGGCACGGACCGGCGAGCGGTCAAGGGCATCAGGTCGGTCAGGAGCGGTCATCGAACCAGTATGCCATGTTCTACTATGGCCCATAGTTACTATCATTCATAGTCGTTCTGTGGAGGTCTCATGACCGACAAGCCCGAACGCCGTTCCCTCCTCCTGCCCATCCTGGTCAGCGGAGTGGCGATCGCACTGATCGTCCTGGTGCTGGCCCTGCGCAGCGGTGAGGGCTCCTCGCCCCGCACGTTCGAGGAGGCGGCCAGCACCGCCGACAGCGGCGAGGACAGCGGCGAGGCGCCCACCGCCGTCGACAATCCGGACGAACCAGACCTGACCATGGTGGAGCGCCGAGATCCGGACGACCCGCTCGCCGCTGGACCGGTGGAGGCCCCGGTGACCCTGGTGGTCTTCTCCGACTATCAGTGCCCGTTCTGCGCGAGCTGGAACGCCGACACCCTGCCTGCGCTGCTCCCCTATGTCGAGGCCGGTGACCTGCGGATCGAGTGGCGGGACGTGCAGGTGTACGGAGAGGACTCGGAGCGCGCTTCCCGCGCCGCCTACGCCGCCGCACAGCAGGGGGAGTTCTCCGCCTACCACGATGCCTTGTTCGCCGGGGGCGAGACGCGCTCGGGCAGCGGTCTGAGCGAGGGCAGCCTGGTGGATCTCGCGGCGGAGCTGGGGCTGGACGTCGACCAGTTCACCACCGACCTGGGCTCGGAGGAGACCACCACCGCAGTGGAGGAGAACGCTGAGGTCGGGTACAGCCTCGGGGTGTACAACACCCCCGCATTCCTGATCGGCGGCGAGCCGATCCTCGGCGCCCAGCCCACGGACGTGTTCGTCTCCGCCTACGAGCAGGCGCTGACGGAGGCAGGCTGATGGAGGTCGGCCTGATCGCGGCGTTCCTCGGCGGCGTGCTGGCACTGCTCAGCCCGTGCGGCGCGCTGCTGCTCCCCGCGTTCTTCGCCTCGTCCGTGGGCGGCGGTCTCCGGCTGGGCATGCACGGGGCAGTCTTCTACGTCGGGCTGTTCCTGGTGCTGGTGCCGCTCGGCCTGGGCGCAGGTGCGGTGGGCGCCTTCTTCGTCACCTACCGCACGGCGATCGTGGTGGTCTCCTCTCTGCTGCTGATCGGCTTCGGTGTGCTGCAGCTGCTCGGCTTCGGGTTCGATGCGTCCCGGCTGGTGCCGGGCGCGAGCGGACTGCACGACCGCGCGGCACGGCGGACCGGGCTGACCAAGACCCTGCTCCTGGGTGCGGCCAGCGGCCTGGCCGGGTTCTGCTCCGGCCCGATCCTCGGGGCGGTGCTCACGCTGGCTGCCGCGCAGGGCGACCTGCTGCTCGCGGGCGCGCTGCTGGCCGTGTACGCAGCCGGGATGGTGGTACCGCTGCTGGGCCTCGCCTGGGCCTGGACCCGGATGAGCGACCGGGCGCGGAGCAGGCTGCGTGGTCGCACGTTCACCGTGCTCGGCCGGCAGCTGCACACCACCTCGGTGGTCACCGGGCTGCTGCTGATCGGGGTCGGGGTGCTGTTCTGGGCCACGAACGGGCTCCTCACCGCACCGGCCCTGGTGCCGACCGGTGTGCAGATGTGGCTGCAGGAACGTAGCGCACTGCTCAGCGGGCCAGTGGTCGACATCGTGGTGATCGTGGTCGCGGCCGGAGCGATCCTGGCCGTGTGGGCGCGCCGGGGCCGGACCCGGCGACCGACGGCGGAGCAGTCCCGTGGTGCGCCGGAGCGGGCCGGCAGGACCGAGGGAAGGGGCAGCCGGTGATGCGGCGCCGCTGGGCAGCCGTCGCCGGGATGGCGGCGCTCGCTACGGTGCTGGCGGCCTGCTCCGCGCCGCCGGAGCAGACCGAGTCCGGCACACCGGCCGAGCAGCTCGATCTGCAACGGGAGCCGCAACCGGATGGGGATCGGCTCCCCGAAGCCATGGCGGAGGACCTGTGGCTGCCCTACCAGGTCGACCAGCGCGCCCTGGTGGACCCACCCTGGCCGGCCGAGTCGGTCCAGGAGCTGGGCGGTGTGTTCGTCGCGCCGGCGGAGTCGGAGGCGGCGCTGGAGTTCCGCACGGTCGACGCCGAGGGGACGATGCTCTGGTGGGCCGAGCGGCCACCCAGCTGCACCGGGTTCGTGCTGACCTCCACCAGCGACGACCAGGACGTGGCCGTGCTGGCCGACCTGGAGGGCTCCTCGGAGGGGGTGTCCACGACGGTCAGCGGGTACGGCCTGCACACCGGTGAGCCTGTGTGGGGGCCGGTCGACGTTCCGGGACCGCACCTGGGCCCAGGGCTCGTCTTCGCAGAGATGCCGGCCCAGTTCGGGCAGCCGACCGGTGCCGTGGCGCTGGACGCGGATACCGGCGAGCCGCTCCCGGTACCCGACGACGACCGGGTCGTCGGCGAGTACGGCGGCACCGTGCTCACCGTCGATGACACCCAGCTGACCGCGCTGGCAGCCACCGGCGGGGAGGACCTGGAGGTGCGCTGGCAGGTGCCGCTGACCGAGCAGGGCTGGTCGGCCGAGGAGGTCGCCGCGGCCGCGGGCACCCGTCCCGGAGCGGCGGTGGCCCTGCTGGATGTCGGCACCGACGGGCACGTGCTGGTCAGCCTCGCCGACGGCGCGGTGCTCGCCGAGGGCATCCGGGACGCGGCCACCGATGCGGCGACCGGCACCGTGGTGCTGCTGGAGGAGCAGGGCCTGCGCGGCGTCGACGCCGACGGTGCGGACCTCTGGTCGGCAGGCACCGGGCCAGAGGCGGAGATCCAGTCCGTGGGTGGTGCGCTGGTCTACCTGGTCGACGACGGCGAGATCCGCGTGCACAACGTGCTCACCGGGGAGGTCGCGACCGCCTATGACCCGATGGACTCCGGCGAGCTCGCGATCCCGGAGCTCATCGCTCCCACCGGCGCCGTGCTGCTCTCCGCAGGGGAGGCAGCCGTGCTCGCCACCACCCGGCCCGCCGACCCCGGCGCTGACGAGGAGGCTCCCACCACCGGCGAGGACTCCTGATCCCGGCGCTGACCATCGCGGCCTCAGGGCCCTCGTGCGGCTACCGGCCGAGCCGAGCGGCGATGCCCAGGCCGGCCAGTGCGGTCACAGTGCCTAGCGGCAGGAACCAGCGCAACCAGGGGCTGAGCACAGTACCCGGGGTGCGCCCGTCGCGGAGCTCGACCTCGACGACGATCAACCCTGGCTGGTCGGCTGGGAGCGCCGCGAGCACGCTGCCGTCGGGGGCGAAGGCCTGGCTGGTGCCGGTCGTGGACAGGTTGAGCACGCTGCGTCCGGTCTCGATCGCGCGCATCCGGGCGATGTCCAGCTGTTGCAGGTTCTCGTCGGTGCCCCGGAAGTCCGCGTTGTTCGTCTGGAACATGAACACCTGCGCCTGGCTGCGGATCGCCGCCAGGAGGACGTCGTCGAAGGCGACGTCGAAGCAGATCGCCAGGCCGACCTGCCCGCCGTCGACCTCCAGCAACGGCGGGTCGGTGCCGTGGGCATACTCCCGCTCCAGCAGGTTGACCAGGTCGGGGGCGATCGCCTCGTAGAACCAGCGGTGCGGGACGTACTCGCCGAACGGCACCGGATGGTGCTTGGCGTGGCTGGCGACCGGGCCGCGCTCGGTCCACAGGAACGAGGTGTTGTAGATGCTCCCGCCTGAGGCCGAGGCGGCGTTCATCAGGATCGGCGCACCGTACTGTCGGACAGCGGCATCGAGGAGGTCCGCGGTCTCCGGGTCGGTGATCGGGTCACGGTCGACGCTGCCCTCGGGCCAGAGCACCAGGTCCAGCGACTCGCGCTGCAGCGGCTCCGATGCCACCAGCTGCGACTCCAGGACGGCGAGCGGGCCAGCGCGGTCCACATAGGCCGCCGGACCGTCCCCCTGCACCGCACCGACCCGAAGGCTGCCAGCGGGACTGGTCGGGAAGGCTGGCACGGTGAGCGCGACGACGACCAGCACCAGCACGGCGCCCAACGCCGCAGTCGCCTGGGTGGGTCGACCCCTGCTGGCTTGCTGTCGGCGCGTGCTGCGATGCCACCAGCCCACCGCCTCCAGCACTGCGGCGCACAGCAGGACCATCAGCAGTCCCAGACCCGTCACACCGGTCCATGAGGCGACCGGTGCGATCGGGCTGTCCGCCTGGCTCATCGCCAACCGCCCCCACGGGAAGCCGCCGTAGGGCCAGGCGCTGAGGATCAGCTCACGGGTCGTCCACGCACCGGCGACCAGGCCAGGCAGGACGACCAGGCGGACCGCCGCAGTTTCCCGCCACCGTGGCGCCCAGCGGTAGGCCAGGGTGATCATCGGCGCCAGCAGGGCCCCCAACATCGCCTCCGCTCCGGCCAAGGCCACCCAGGGCACCCAGGCGAGTGGATGGTCGCCGAGGAACTGCCCGGCCCAGGACACGTGCGGGAGGTAGAACGCCAGCCCGAAGACACCGCCGACGAGCACTGCGGACCAGAACCGTCGGCCGACCAAGGACAGCAGCACGAGCATGATCGCGGGAAAGGCGAGCGGCCACCACCCCAGCGCCGGGAAAGCGGCGTCGAGCAGGAACCCGGCCCCGGCAGCAGCCAGCACCGCCCAGCGGAGGCGGAGACGAGGAGCTCGGCTCATCGCACCTCTTTCCTCATTACTATCCGACCACTGCGGCCCAGGCGGTATCCCGGCCGCGGTGTTCGGCTTCGCGCCGGCCGCCACGCTCGCCGGCGCCGGCGACGACCGGGTGGCGACGCTGTTCACCGACCAGCTGGTCCGCCTGTTCGGCCACCGCGGCCGGGAGGTGAGCTCTGTGCACGTGGTGGACTGGAGCCGGGAGCCGTGCACCCAACCGCGGCGCGCCGGGGCACGCAGCTCGGCGACGTTCGGGGCGCCGGAGTATCAGCGCCCGGTCCACGACCGGGTGCACTGGGCGTCCACCGAGACAGCTACCGCCTACGCCGGGCACGTCGAGGGGGTGATCCGGGCCGGCCTGGCCGCTGCACGCGCAGTCGACCTGCCCTGAGCGAGCAGGTGCACCGGTCACCGGCGTCGGCACAGCGGCAGCACCGCGGCAGTAGGTAGACTGGTCTACCTACTCGAGGAGGCGCTGATGACGACGAGGAGCCGGCCTACCCCGGCACGCGAGAAGTTGCTGGACGCCGCCGGTCAGCTGTTCTACGCCAGCGGCACGACAGCCACCGGTATCGATGCCATCACCGCTGCGGCCGGGGTGGCGAAGAAGAGCCTGTACAACAACTTTGCCTCCAAGGACGAGCTCGTGCTCGCCTACCTCGAGACCCGGCACGCCGAGTGGCTGGACCTCTACTCCCACCGCCTGGCCCAGGCGAGCGCACCTGAGCAACGGGTGCTCGCCGTCGTCGACGCCTACCTGGACCACGCACGCCTCCCCTACCCCCGCGGCTTCCGAGGGTGCGGCCTGCTGAACGCCGCTGCCGAGCTGCCGACCGGTGCCCCTGGGCGGGAGGCTGTGCGCCGGCACAAGGAGCAGGTAGAAGCGTTGCTGGCCACCCACCTGACCGAAGCGGGCGCCACCGACCCGCAGGGCATGGCCGAGCACCTGGCGTTCCTGCTGGAAGGTGCGATGGTCCGGGCCGGGCTGGAGTGCAGCGACGAGCGTCTCGTCCGCGCGCGGCAGATCGCTGCGGCCCTGGTCAGCCGCAGATGATCCACGGCTACCGCGTCGGCGTGCTGGCGATCATCATCACGGCCGTGCTGTGGGGCACGACCGGCACCGCTGCGACGTTCGCCCCGGAGGCCGGGCCGCTGGCGATCGGGGCAGCGGCGCTCGGCCTGGGTGGGCTGGCGCAGGCGGTGATCGCCGTCCCGGCGCTGCGTGCGGCCCGGACCGGCCTGCGCGCGCACGCACGGCTGGTCGCTGTCGGTGCGGGAGCGGTCGGGGTCTACCCGCTGGCGTTCTACTCCTCGATGCACCTGGCCGGGGTGGCGATCGGCTCGGTGGTCTCGTTGGCCTCGGCGCCGCTCGCCTCCGGCCTCCTGCAGCACTTCGTGCAGCGGCGTCCGCTGGGCCGGCCATGGGCGCTGGCCGCTGCGCTCGGCATCGCCGGGAGCACGGTGCTGTGCCTGGCAGCGGCGTCCGCACCTGTCGCCTCGGGACGCACGGCACCGGCCGTCGTGGCCGGTGTGCTGCTCGGTCTGGTCGCCGGCAGCACCTATGCCACCTACTCCTGGGCAGTGGGCCAGCTGATCGGGGCCGGGGTGAGCCGGGCCGCCGCAATGGGGGCGGTGTTCGGGGCCGGCGGGGCGCTGCTGGTGCCCGTGCTGCTGCTCACCGGCGCTCCGCTGCTGGCGAACGGGCAGGCCACCCTGGTGGCCGGGTACATGGCCGTCGTGCCGATGTTCGCCGGCTACCTGCTGTTCGGGTTCGGGCTGGCTCGCGTGCCGGCGGCCACGGCCACCACGATCACCCTCGCCGAACCAGCGGTGGCCACGGTGCTGGCCGTGCTGGTGGTCGGCGAGCGGCTGCCCTGGCTGGGGTGGGCCGGCATGGTGCTGGTCGCCGCGGCGCTGGTGCTGCTGGCAGTGCACCGACCACGCCGGAGCCCGCGCGGGCAGCCCGCACTGCAGGACGCCGGCCAGGCGTAGCCGGATGGGCGCTGGCCCCGGCTCGTGGCCATCGCAGCAGAGACGGGGTGGGGCAGAGGTTTACCGCTCCCAGCTCTGGGTACCTCACTGGTGTGGCGGTGACCCGGCGATGTCGAGGAGCGGACGATGGCGATCCAGGACAAGTCCACGCCGGGGGCGACAGCTGAGCAGCCCACCCTGCCAGGGCTGGGCGAGGAGCACCGGTCGCTAGGCAAGACCGTGGTCTCCTGGGTCACCACCACCGACCACAAGGTCGTCGGCTACCTGTACCTGATCACCTCGTTCCTGTTCTTCTGCCTGGCGGGTGTGTTCGCCGTGCTGATCCGGGCGGAGCTGTTCGAGCCGGGCGTGCAGATCGTCAACAGTGCCGAGCAGTACAACCAGCTGTTCACGATGCACGGCACGATCATGCTGCTGCTGTTCGCCACCCCGCTGTTCATCGGCTTCGGCAACGTGCTGGTGCCGCTGCAGATCGGGGCACCGGACGTGGCCTTCCCGCGGCTGAACATGTTTGCCTACTGGCTGTTCCTGTTCGGCGGGCTGATCACGCTGGCTGGTTTCCTCACCCCGCGCGGTGCGGCCAGCTTCGGCTGGACGGGGTACGCCCCGCTCTCCGATGCGACGTTCACTGCGGGCACCGGTGGGGACCTGTGGGTCGTGGGCCTGATCATGTCCGGGTTCGGCACCATCTTCGGGGCGGTCAACTTCATCACCACGATCGTGTGCATGCGCATGCCGGGGATGACGATGTTCCGGATGCCGATCTT
Organism: Ruania albidiflava DSM 18029; assembly: GCF_000421225.1. Lineage (GTDB taxonomy): Bacteria > Actinomycetota > Actinomycetes > Actinomycetales > Beutenbergiaceae > Ruania > Ruania albidiflava. The sequence continues at coordinate 165,609 of NZ_ATWL01000010.1, forward strand.
CACCTGGAACGTCCTGCTCACCGCGGTGCTGGTGCTGATGGCGTTCCCGGTGCTGGCCTCGGCGCTGTTCGGACTGGCCGCGGACCGGATCCTCGGCTCTCAGGTGTTCGCCCCGGAGAACGGTGGGGTGATGCTCTGGCAGCACCTGTTCTGGTTCTTCGGCCACCCCGAGGTGTACATCATCGCGCTGCCGTTCTTCGGCATCATCACCGAGATCTTGCCGGTGTTCTCCCGCAAGCCGGTGTTCGGCTACCTGGGGCTGGTGATCGCCACCATCTCCATCGCCGGGCTGTCCACCACGGTGTGGGCGCACCACATGTTCGCCACCGGCCAGGTGCTGCTGCCGTTCTTCTCGGTGATGACGATGCTGATCGCGGTGCCGACCGGGGTGAAGTTCTTCAACTGGGTGGGCACCATGTGGCGCGGGAAGCTCACCTTCCAGTCGCCGATGCTGTGGTCCA